>NZ_JAOSZE010000025.1 GCF_025630775.1 Actinoplanes sp. KI2 | reverse complement strand
GGACGTGGCGAAGGCGGTGTCGCTGGGCTTCCAGGCCTCGGAGGACACCGAGAGCAACTACGACCGGATGAAGGTCAAGGTCAACGACGAGCTGAAGCAGCACTTCCGGCCGGAGTTCCTGAACCGTATCGACGACACGATCGTGTTCCACCAGCTCCGGCAGGACGAGATCCTGCAGATCGTCGACATCTTCACCTCGCGGATCGAGGGCCAGCTCAAGAACAAGGACATGGGCCTCGAGCTGACCGACAACGCGAAGAAGTACCTGGCGAACAAGGGCTTCGACCCGGTGCTGGGCGCCCGGCCGCTGCGGCGGACGATCCAGCGCGATCTGGAGGACAGCCTGTCCGAGCAGATCCTCTTCAACGAGCTGCGCCCCGGCCAGATCGTGGTGGTGGACTGCGAGGGCGACCCGGCGAACGTCGAGAAGTCGAAGCTGAGCTTCCGCGGCGCCGACCGCGGAGTCTCGGTGCCGGACGCCGTGCCCGCCGACCTCGGGGCCGCCTCCACCGAGGAGTAAACGATCAACTGACCGAGAACGGCCCGGCTGCCTGGCAGCCGGGCCGTTCCCGTTCTCGGGTCGTTCACGTCGAGCTTGAAAATGCCCTGGTAAAGCGCTGCCACCTCTTGACGCTCATCGATGTTAACGTTCACCATGGCGGTAACATCCCGGAAATGTCAGCGTTGGAGAGGTGAGTTCCGTGCTGCGTAGGAAAGCGCTTGCCGGAGCCGTCGTGCTGGTCGCAGCGGTCGGCGCGACGGTGGGCATCAGGGCGGCCGATGCCGCCACCTATCCCAACCCCGGCGTGGTGACCGGCAGCGTCAACGTGCACGATCCCGGCATCGTCAAGCAGGGCGGGACCTACCTGATCGCGCACACCGGCAACAACATCGTGCTGAAGACCTCGACCGACCGCACCGCCTTCAAGGATGCCGGCGTGGCCTTCCCCAGCGGCGCCTCCTGGGCCGCCTCGTACACCGGAGGCAGCGCGAACCTGTGGGCGCCGGACATCTCGTACCACAATGGCAAGTACTACATGTACTACGCGGCCTCCACCTTCGGCTCGAACCACTCGGCGATCTTCCTGGCCACCAGCAGCACCGGCGCGTCCGGCAGCTGGAGCAACCAGGGCCTGGTCATCGAGTCCACGACCAGCGACAACTTCAACGCGATCGACCCGAACCTGTACGTGGACCCGTCCGGCCGCTGGTGGCTCAGCCTCGGCTCGTTCTGGACCGGGATCAAGCAGGTGCAGCTGAACACGTCCACCGGCAAGCGGCTGGACAGCACGATCCGGTCGATCGCCGGGCGCGGCGGCGGCGCGATCGAGGCGCCGTTCCTGTTCCACCACGGGTCGTACTACTACCTGTACGTGTCCTTCGACCTGTGCTGCCGGGGGGCGTCGAGCACGTACCGGATCATGGTGGGCCGCTCGACCAGCGTGAACGGGCCGTTCGTCGACAAGAACGGGACGGCGATGACCAGCGGCGGCGGCAGCGAGATCCTCGCCGGGCACGGCAGCATCCACGGCCCCGGCGGCCAGTCGGTCTTCACCGACACCGACGCGGACGTGCTGGTCTACCACTACTACGCGGACAACGGCACCGCGAAGCTCGGGATCAACCTCCTCGGATACGACTCGAGCGGCTGGCCGTACGTGTACTAAAGGGACTGCGCGTACTAAAGGGACTGTGCGTACTAAAGGGACTGCGCGGCAGGGTGCTGGGCGTCGCCGGCGAGCACGAAGTCGTCGGCGCCCAGCGACTCGACCAGGCCGTCCTCGACCAGCCCGGCCAGTGCCCGGGCCCGCTGCGCCTCGTCCTGCCAGACCAGGTCCAGGCGCTGCCGTGGTACCGGGCCGGTGGCGTGCCGCAGCACCTCCAGCAGCAGGCCGCGCACCTGGCGATCGGTCCCGGCGTACCGCTGCGGCTTGCGGCTCGGCCCCTCCGGCAGCTTCTCGCCGGTCGCCCGCCAGGCGCAGGACGCCTCGAACGGGCACTGCGGGCAGCGGGGGGCTCGGGCCGTGCAGACGATCGCGCCCAGCTCCATGAAGGCGATGCTCGCCCGCGCCGCCCGGGACGGCCGATCGGGCAGCAGCTCGGCGACCGCGACCAGGTCCGCCGCGGTCGTGGCCGGGCCGGCGTCCGGCTTGCCCTCGACGGCCCGGGCCACCACCCGCCGGACGTTGGTGTCGACGACCGGGTGGCGCTGCCCGTACGCAAAGGTGGCCACCGCCCGCCCGGTGTAGGTGCCGACCCCGGGCAGGGCCAGCAGCCGATCGAGGTCGTCGGGGACCACCCCGCCGTGCCGCTCCACGATCGCGACCGCGCAGGCGTGCAGGCGCATCGCCCGGCGCGGGTAGCCGAGCCGGCCCCACATCCGGATCGCCTCGGACGGCGGGTCGGCGGCCAGGTCGGCCGGGGTGGGCCAGCGGGTCATCCAGGACCGCCAGGCGGGCTCCACCCGGACCACCGGGGTCTGCTGCAGCATCACCTCGCTGACCAGCACCCCCCAGGGGCTCGTCGTGGGCTGCCGCCAGGGCAGATCGCGGGCATTCTGGTCGAACCAGGCGATGGCGTCATCGGCGAAAGTCATGGCAGCACCTACTGTAGGCGGGTGCATGAGCTTGCCATCACCGTCATCGGCCCGGACCGTCCCGGTATCGTCGCCGACGTGGCCGAGGCGCTTGCCGGGGCGGGCGCCAACCTCACCGACTCCACGATGACCCGCCTTCGCGGCCACTTCGCGATGACCCTGATCTGCACCGGTGCGGGGGCCGAGGCCGCTTCGCTGGCCCTGGAATCACTCGACGGGGTGACCACCACCGTCCGCGATGTCGGGCCGGAGGCCGACGCGGCCGACACCGGCGAGCCGTGGGTGGTCAGCGTGCACGGCGCCGACCGGCTCGGCATCGTCGCCGCGGTGACCCGGTTGGTGGCGGCCGCCGGCGGCAACATCACCGACCTGAGCACCCGGCTGGTGGGCACCCTGTACGTGCTGATCGCCGAGATCGACCTGCCCGCCGGCGCGTCCGAGGAGTTGCGCGAGCGGCTCGCGGTGGCCGGCGCCGAGCTCGGGGTCGAGGTGACGCTGCGCGGCGCCGAGTCGGAGATCCTGTGACCGAGGGCCGCGTCCGCCCGGTCGTCACCGCCCCCGCGGCGGTGCTCAGCAGGGTCGCCGCCGACGTCGACCCCACCTCGGCGGAGGTCGTCCAGCTCGCCGCCGACCTGGTGGCCACCATGCGGGTCTCGCCCGGCTGCGTCGGCCTGGCCGCGCCGCAGATCGGCGTCGGCGCGCGGGTCTTCGCCGTCGACGTGACCGGCCATCCGAAGGCGGCCACCAGCCACGGCACGTTCGTGCTGTGCAACGCGAAGATCGTGGAGGCGAGCCGGTGGAAGGCCGGACGCGAGGGTTGCATGTCGGTGCCCGACCTCACCGGCGACGTGAAACGGGCCGGACGGATCGTGGTCGAGGCGCTCGCGCCCGGCACCGGTGAGCCGATCATCCTCGCCACCGACGCCTTCGAGGCGCGCGCCCTGCAACACGAGATCGACCACTGCGGCGGCAAACTTTTCCTCGATCGGGTGGCCGGGGCGCATGCCGTCTACCAGCGGAAGGTCTATCTGTAAGGGTGGGCAAGGCGAGTCGCTGTCGCATACCCGGCGCGTCGCGGCCATCGTCGGGGGTGTCCGGGTTTACGGTGACCCCATCATGCGATCGACGGTTGGTCCCCTTCCTCCCGCCGTCTACTGGCGGCGGCGTGCAGTCGTGCTGGGCGCGGTGCTGCTCGGCATCATCGTGCTGTTCGTTTCCTGCTCCGGCAACGACAAGAACGATCAGCGCGGCAAGGGCGCCTCGACTGCGTCGTCCCTGCCCACCCCCGCGCCCGCCAAGTCCTCCGCGTCGCCCGAGCAGTCCTTCTTGGACGGTGTGCCCGGGACCCAGCAGTCGCTGCCCGCGCTGAGCGACCTGGAGTCGAAGAGCCCGAACGACGACGGCGGCAACCCGGCCACGTCGTCCACCACGGCGAACGGGCAGAACACCAATGTCACCGCGGCCTCCGACGGCTCCTGCGCCGACAACGAGTTCCTGGTGGCGGCGAGCGTGCCGACGACGACGCTGAAGCGCGGCAACTCACTGCAGATCACCCTGACCGTCAAGAACACCGGCAACCGTACGTGCAGCCGCGACGTCGGCGCCGGGGCGCAGGAGCTGTACCTCGAGGTCGGCGCCAAGAAGTACTGGTCGTCCGACACGTGCAGCAAGGACAACAACACGGACGTACGCCAGTTCGCGCCCGGCAACTCGCGCGCCTACCAGGTCACCTGGAACGGCCGGCAGTCCAGCAGCTGCACCGGCACCACGCCGTCCGGCCCCGCTCCGCCGCCCGGGCAGTTCGAGCTGCGCGCCCGGCTGGGGACGCTGGTCTCCCAGCCGGTGTTGATCACTATCGTCAGCTGAGTGGTCGCGGCTCTCGAGCTCTATCTGGACGTCGACGCCTCGCGACGCGTCCGGACGCTGTGGGGCGCGCTGGAGACGGACGGCATTCCGTCGCTGGCGACCCTCCTGGAGGAGCGTCATCGGCCGCACGTCTCGCTGGTGGCCGCTCGCCGTCTGGCGCCCGATGCCGTGGTGTCGGCGCTGGCCGGCGTCTCCGTCGGGGTCGGCCTGAAACTGGAGCTGGATTTCGTCGGGCAGTTCGTCGGGCGAGTGCTGTGGCTCGGCGTCGTGCCCACGCCCGAGCTGCTCGCCGTGCATCGGGAGGTGCACTCGCGGCTCGTCGCCGGCGGGGTGGAGATCTGGGACCTCTACCAGCCCGGGCGGTGGGTGCCGCACTGCACCCTGTCCATGCGCGTGCCCAATCCCCTGATGGGTGCGGCCGTTCGGCGCTGCCTGGAGTTCCTGCCGATCTCGGCGACCGTCGTCGGCGCCTCGGTCACCGATCACGCCAACGGGATCGCGGCGCCGGTGGGCTGACGTCCTCAGCGGACCTCGGGTTGCACCACGTCCCAGTGTTCGACGATCCGATGGTTCTCGAAGCGCCAGATGTCCACGACAGCTCGGGCCGGCGTACCGGGAACGGTCATGTGGTAGTGGACCACCACGTAGTCGTCGTCGGCGACCACGCGCTTCAGGTCGAGGGTTGCCGTCGCCACCGGCGCCGCCGCGATGAAGTCGAGGAAAGCATCGCGGCCGGACGGATTGCCGGGGACGTGCTCGACGAAGTCCTCGTGCAGCAGCGTGCGCAGCGGCTCCAGGTTGCCGGCGGCGAACTCACGGAAGCCGTGGAGCACCAATTCCTTGTTGGTCATGCCAGGGACGGTCGCAGCCGGCGGCGGTCATGTCGATGACATGCCTGGTAATGGCGACGGAGGCGCCGCTTGCCTGAGACTGGGTTCGTGGCGGAGAGCGTCGGTCAGTTGTTGCGTGGCTGGCGGCTGCGTCGCAAGGTCAGCCAGCTCGAGTTGGCGAACCTCGCCGAGGTGTCCTCGCGGCACGTCAGCTTCGTCGAGACCGGGCGCACCAATCCGAGCAGTGCCATGGTCGTACGGCTCGCCGAGTGTCTCGGGGTTCCCCTGCGCGAGCGGAACCGGCTGCTGGTCGCGGCCGGCCACGCGCCGCTCTATCGGGAGCGCGCGGCCGACGATCCCGACTTCGGGCGGGTACGCGCGGCCCTGGACCGGATCTTGCAAGCGCACGAGCCGTATCCGGCGGTCGCGCTGGACCGCCGATGGAACGTGCTGTCGGCCAATGCCTCGTTCGGCCTGCTGGTGGCGGACGTCGCGCCGGAGCTGCGACGCGAGCCGATGAATCTGATGCGGCTCGGGTTCCATCCGTCGGGGTTCGCCCCCCGGGTGCGCAACCTCGACCAGGTGCGGTCCTACCTGTTGCCGAGGCTGGAGCGCCAGGCGGCCAACAGCGGCGACCGTGCGCTGCACGCGCTGTGCGAGGAGCTGCGGTCCTACGGCGGCGGGACCGAGTGGCCGCCGGAGCCGGACCCGGCCGACATCGCGCTGCCGATTCGCATCGAGCATCGCGGGGTCGAACTTTGCTTCCTCACGACCGTGACGACCTTCGGCGCGGCCTTCGACGTAGCGCTGGACGAGGTGGCGGTGGAAACCTATCTGCCGGCCGACGAGGCAACCGCCGAGCACTGCCGACGGGTCGCCGAGGCCGGGTGAGGCGCGCGGCCGGGTGCGGGCGGCCGGGGTGAGGTGCGCGGCCGGGTGCGGGCGGCCGGGGTGAGGTGCGCGGTCGGGTGCGGGCGGCCGGGGTGAGGTGCGCGGTCGGGTGCGGGCGGCCGGGTCCAGCCGTTCGAATCGGTGTGCGGCGGCGCGCCGGCATCGCGGCGGCCTGGCTGATCGGCGGCGCGCCGGTGCCGGGCGAGCCGTGGGCGTCAGACGTAGCGCTCGAGTATCGACGCCTCGGCCAGCCGCGACAGGCCCTCTCGTACGCCGCGGGCGCGCGCGTCGCCCACCCCGTCGACGGCCTGTAGGTCTTCGACCGTGGCGCCCAGCAGGCGCTGGAGGCTGCCGAAGTGGTCGACCAGGCGGTCGACGATCGGGGCGGGCAGCCGCGGGACCTTGGCCAGCAGCCGGAAGCCACGCGGCGAGACCGCGGCGTCCAGCGCGTCGGAGGCGCCCGGGTAGCCGATCGCCTTGGCCACCGCCACCAGGTCGATCATTTCGGTGGCGGAGAGCAGGTCGAGCTCGACCAGGCCCTCGTCGAGGGTGCGTGCCTTACGACCGGTCGGCAGGTAGTCGCGGATCACCAGGGTGCGGTCGGCGTCGACACCGGCCATCAACTCGTCGAGCTGGAGGGCCAGCAGGCGGCCGTCGGTGCCCAGCTCGACCACGTAGCCCGAGATCTCGTCGGCGATGCGGCGGACCATCTCGAGCCGCTGGACGACCGCCACCGCGTCGCGAACCGTGACCAGGTCTTCGATCTCCAGCGCGGAGAGGGTGCCGGAGACCTCGTCCAGTCTCAGCTTGTAGCGCTCCAGGGTGGCCAGGGCCTGGTTGGCCCGGGAGAGGATGGCCGCCGAATCGTCCAGGACGTGCCGCTGACCGTTCACATACAGCCCGATGATGCGCATCGACTGGCTCACCGAGATGACCGGGAAGCCGCTCTGTTTCGCGACCCGCTCGGCGGTGCGGTGCCGGGTGCCGGACTCCTCGGACGGGATCGACGGGTCGGGCATCAGATGGACGGCGGCCCGGACGATCCGGGTGCCGTCGCTGGAGAGAACGACCGCACCGTCCATCTTGCACAGCTCGCGCAGGCGGGTGGCGGAGAACTCGACGTCGAGCGGGAAGCCGCCGGTGCAGATGCTCTCCACCACGGCGTCGTGGCCGAGGACGATCAAGGCGCCGGTGCGGCCCCGGAGAATGCGCTCCAGGCCGTCGCGCAGGGCGGTGCCCGGGGCCATCAGGGCAAGATTGGCGCGGAGCGGGTCGGGGTTCCCCCCGCCCCCGCCCACGAGGCCGGGGCGCACCGAACCATTCACGCCGGGTCGCGGCGTCTGGCTGGCGGCGGTGGGCTTGGAACCATCGCGGTCGAGCGGCACCTGTACATTCTACGGACTGTCATCCAGGCCGCCGAGGCGTGGTTCGATGAATGCTCCGTAGCGTGATCAAAACTCACCCTGAGTGAACCTTTTCAACCTGCCTGCGGGCCGGCGGTTCCGGCCGTTGCCCGGCGCCAGGCGCTGCCACCCTGGCCACGTCGAAAAGGTGCCGTCATTGCCCGCCGTGCTCGGCCGAGGCCCGGGCCGCGGTCTGCAATGCGGAGCGTAGGTCGGCGACCTCCGTGACCCGCATGCCCTTGATCCCCGTCCCCTCCGGGGCGCAGCCGGGCGGCACCAGCGCCTCGCGGAAGCCGAGCCGGGCCGCCTCGGCCAGGCGGCGCCCGACCGCGCCGACCCGGCGGATCTCCCCGGTGAGGCCGACCTCGCCGATCGCGACCAGGTGCGGCGCCATCGCGAGATCCAGGCCGCCGGAGGCGACCGCCAGCGCCATGGCCAGGTCGGCCGAGGGCTCGACCAGGCGGATGCCGCCGACCGTGGCCGCGAAGACCTCGCGGTTGTAGAGCTTGAGCTGCTTGGTGCGGCGCTCGAGGACGGCCAGGACCATGGCGAGCCGGGCGCTGTCGAGACCCGAGACGGTGCGCCGCGGCGACCCCTGCACCTCCGCCCCGATCAGCGCCTGCACCTCGGTGACCAGCGCCCGCCGGCCCTCCATCGCGACCGTCACGCAGGTGCCCGGGACCGGCTCGTGATAGCGGGTGAGGAACAGGCCGGACGGGTCGGCGAGGCTGGCGATGCCGCCCTCGTGCATCTCGAAGCAGCCCACCTCGTCGGCCGCGCCGTACCGGTTTTTCACCCCGCGGACCAGGCGCAGCGATGAGTGCTTGTCGCCCTCGAAGTGCAGCACGACGTCGACCAGGTGCTCGAGGACGCGGGGGCCGGCGACCTGACCGTCCTTGGTGACGTGACCGACCAGGACGGTGGCGATGCCGCGCTCCTTGGCCACCCCGACCAGCGCGGTGGTGACCGCCCGGACCTGGGTGACCCCACCGGGCACGCCCTCGGTGCCGGGGGCCGAGATGGTCTGCACCGAGTCGAGCACGAGCAGGCCGGGCCGGACCGCGTCGAGGTGGCCCAGGACGGCACCCAGATCGCTCTCGGAGGCCAGGAAGAGCCGCTCGTGCAGGGCGCCCAGCCGCTCGGCCCGCAGCCGCACCTGACTGACCGACTCCTCGCCGCTGACCACCAACGACGGGCTGCCGGCGCCGGCCGCCCACTGCTGGGCCACGTCGAGCAGCAGTGTGGACTTGCCCACACCGGGCTCGCCGGCCAGCAGCACCACCGCGCCCGGGACCAGGCCGCCGCCGAGCACCCGGTCGAGCTCGCTGACATTGGTGGGCACCGCCTTGGCCGGGGCGGCGCTGATCGTGGCGATCGGACGGGCCGGCTCGGCGGGCATGCGCGAGCTGACCACCCGGCCCGCGCCGAGCGGGCTGCTCACCGTGGACTCGATCACCGAGCCCCACTCGCCGCACTCCGGACACCGGCCGAGCCATTTCGGCGGCTGGTGCCCGCAGGCGTCGCAGACGAAGGCGGGCCGGGCGGCCTTCGGGGCCGTGCGCGAGGTCGTCACCCGGTCAAACTAGCCGGGGGGTACGACAAATCACTGCTCGGTGTTCTCGCCCTCGATGCCGGGCGCGCGGGACGCCGGCGACGTCGGGATCGCGAACGGCGCCATCGCCTCGAAGGCCGGCCCGTTCTCCACCTGGAAGGTCAGCGCCAGCGAGTAACCCGGCTTGAGCGCGTTGCTCAGGCCCTGCGCCAGCAGGGTCGTCGGGCCGCCCTCGGGGTTGAAGACCTGGCTGCCCAGCGCCGGGATGGTGAACTTGGCCGGCTGCAGCGCGGGCGTGCTGGGCGCGGCGGACGCACCGGACGACGACGGCGGGGCGCCGACGCCGACCTGCATCGCCGAGACGACCTCGGGCACCACGTTGGTCTGCGGCTTGCTGGTGATCGTCACGGTGAGCGGCTGCTCGGTCTGGTTGAACAGGCTGACCTGCAGCGGCGCGGTGCCGTTGGCCGGGTAGCCGGTGGGGTTGTTGTAGGGCACCTGGAGGTTGCGGATCAGCAGGGCACCGCCGGGACTCTGCGTGTTCAGGCCGGAGATCGGGCTCTCCAGGATGGCGGTCTCGGCGACCTGGCCGGCGGAGCAGCCGGAAAGTGCGATCACGGCGGCCATCGCGGCACCCGCGGCCAGAGCGACGCGGCGGGTTCCCAGCGAGCGCATCACGATCCTCCAAGAAAAGACACCAAGGCGTAAGCCTCAGCGTAGAGGTCGGTGATCTGGCGTGTGCGCCGACCCATCCATTCACACCACCGGGCCACTGAAGATCAGCAACAGGACGTCGATCAGGGCCACCAGGATCACCGCCCGGAACATCGCCACCCTCCGTCCCTCGGCGCGCCGGGCGGCGTACCACCCGACCGGAAGGACCACGACGGCGGCCGCGGCGGCCGACCAGCCCGCCCACGACGGCGGTCCGGCCGGCCCGAAGACCAGCGTGAGCGTCGCGGCCAGCAGCAGCACCGCGGCGGCGATCGCCGAGCCGGTGGCGCCGAGCCGATGCGGCAGGCCACGCACGCCGGTGGCCGCGTCGTCGTCGAGATCGGGCAGCACGTTCGCGAAGTGCGCGCCGCCGCCGAGCAGCGCCGCCGCCGCGACCAGCCAGGCCGGCGGTGCGGGATGGCCGGGCAGCGCGGTCACGACGAACGCCGGGAGCAGGCCGAACGCCACCAGGTAGGGCAGCACCGAGAACACCGTGGACTTCAGCGGCCAGTCGTAGAGCAGCGCGATGCCGGTGGCCACGGTGAGGATCACGGCCGGTTCCAGGCCGAACGGCGCCGCCAGGAACGGGACTGCCAAAGCCGAGATCAAACCCGAGATTCCGACCGTACGCCGGGAGACCGCCCCCGCCGCGATCGGCTTGTCCCCGCGACCGGACTGCCGGTCGCGCGCCGCGTCCAGCCAGTCGTTCACCCAGCCCACCGCCAACTGGGTCGCGCACACCGCCAGGAAGATCCCGGCGATCGCCCAGCCGCGATGGCCCACGCCGACCGCGAGCAGGGTCATCGCCACGGTGACCGCGAGACCGGGCTCCGGATGGGACGACCGGATCAGGGCGAGCGCGCGAGCCATGGGAGCAGTGTGGTGGTTGTGCCGGATGCGTGCCACGCTCGATCACATGCGGTCGATGGCCCGGAACGATCCGCGGCAGTACGACGAGCTGGCCGACCAGTGGTGGCGGCCCGGCGGCAGCTTCGAGATGCTGCACTGGCTGGCGGCGGCGCGGGCCGCATTGATACCGCCGGCCGACCGGCCGGGTGCGGTGCTGGTCGATGCCGGCTGCGGCGGCGGCCTGCTGGCCCCGCACGTCGGCGGCAAGGGCTATCGGCACGTCGGCGTCGATCTCCGCCGGGAAGGCCTTCGGCAGGCCGCAGAGCATGGCGTACGCCCGGTGAACGGGGACGTGACCGCCCTGCCGATCGCCACCGGCGCCGCCGACGTGGTGGCCGCCGGCGAGATCCTCGAGCACGTCACCGACCTGCCGGCCACGGTGGCCGAGCTGGCCCGGGTGCTGCGGCCGGGCGGCCTGCTGGTGCTGGACACGGTCAACGACAACGCGCTGAGCCGGTTCATCACGGTCACCGCCGGCGAGTGGCTGGGCTTCGCCCCGCCGCACCTGCACGATCCGGCGCTGTTCGTGCGCCCGCGCCGGCTGATCGCCGAGTTCGCCCGCCATGGCGTACGCGTCGAGGTGCGCGGCGCCCGGCCGACGATGACCGGGCTCTTCCGGTGGCGGGTGCTGCGCCGCGAGCGGACCGGCGGCCGGATCGTGCGGTCGGGGCTGACCACGGTGCTTTATCAGGGGACGGGTCGCAAGGAGGGGGAGCGTTCATGATCGACGAAGCCCGGCGGCTGGCGCCCCGATTCGCGGCCCGGGCGGCCGCGCACGACCGGGACGGCACGTTTCCCGCCGACGACTTCGCCGACCTGCGGGACGCGGGCTTCTTCGGGCTGATGGCGCCGAAGCGGCTGGGCGGGGCGGGGGCCGGCTTCGCGGACTACGCGGCGATCGCGTACGAGCTGGCCCGCGGCAACGGCGCCACCGCGTTGATCTTCAACATGCACGCGTCGGTGACCGGCGCGCTCAGCGGGGTCACCGACGAACTCGCCGAGGCGTTGGGCCTGCCCGCCGAGGCGCTGCGGGCCCGCGACGACTACCTGCGGGCCGCCGCCGCGGGCGCCTGGTACGCGGTGGCGATGAGCGAGCGCGGCGTCGGCTCCCGGCTGTCGCAGATGAGCACCCGATACCGCCCGGTGGACGGCGGCTACCGGATCGAGGGCGCCAAGACCTTCTGTTCCGGGGCGGGCAACGCGGATGCGTATCTGGTCGCGGCCCGCAGCGCCGAGGAGCCGGAAAAGGTGTCCCAGTTCCTGGTTCCGGCCGGGGAAGGTTTACGGGTCGAGCCGACGTGGGATGCCCTGGGGATGCGCGCGACGGCCTCGCACGACCTGCACGTCGACGTCACCGTGCCGGCCGGCGCCCTGCTCGGCGGCGTCGAGGGCCTGGCTCTGGTGGTGGCCCAACTCGCACCGCACTGGATGGTGGCCAGCTACGCGGCGGTCTACGTGGGCGTGGCCCGGGCCTCGGTCGACGCGGCGATCGAGCACGTCAACGAGCGCAAGCTGGCCCACCTGCCGGCGATCCGGGCCCGGATCGGGCGGGCCGACGCGGCCGTCGCCGCCGCGCACCTCGCGGTCATGGAGGCGGCCCGGCGGGTCGACGAGGCGCCCGGCGACGCCGCGACCAACCGCTGGGTGTGGCGGGCCAAGCTGCTGGCCGGCACGACCGCGGCCGAGGTGGCGGCCTCGATGCTGGAGGCGGCCGGCACCTCGGCGATGCGCCGCGGCCACCCCCTCGAACGGCTCTACCGGGACGCCCGGGCCGGCTCGCTGCAACCGGCCACCAGCGACGTCTGCGCGGACTGGCTCGGCGTGGACGCGCTCGGCGGCGATCCCGACGCGGAGGGGTTCGCTCCGCGATGGTGAGCCACGCGACGATCGCCGGGGTGGGTGTGGCGCTGCCGCCCACCGTCCGGCAGGACGATCTCTGGACCGGCTACTTCGGCCGGCAGCACGCCGGGTCCCGCCGGGTGCTGGCCGAACGGATCTTCGCGAACGCGGGCGTGCGCACCCGGCGGGCCGCGGTGAGCCCGCTGCTGGAGGACGTGTCGGACTGGTCGACCGAGCGCCGGATGCGCCGCTACCAGGTCGAGGCGGTGCCGCTGGGCAAGGAGGCGGCGAGCCGGGCGCTCACCGGCGCCGGCCTCACCGCCGACCAGCTCGGCCTGTTCGCGGTCTGCTCCTGCACCGGGTACGCGACGCCGGGGCTGGACATCCTGCTCGCCCGTGACCTGGGCATGGCGGCCGACGTGCGCCGGCTGTTCGTCGGGCACATGGGCTGCTACGCGGCGCTGCCCGGGCTGGGGACGGCGGCCGATTTCGTGCTCGCCCAGGGCCGGCCGGCGCTGCTGCTCTGCGCCGAGCTGACCAGCCTGCACCTGCAGCCGCCGGGCACCCGGGTGGACGTCCAGCAGATCGTTTCGCATGCGCTCTTCTCGGACGCCGCGGCCGCCGTCGTGGTCACCCCGGGCGAGAGGACCGACAGCGGGTACGCCGTCCGTGAGGTTGCCGCCGTCACCGACAGCACGACCGCCGACCACATGACGTGGGAGGTGACCGATCGGGGCTTCCGGATGGGCCTGTCCCCGCGGGTGCCGGAGGTGCTCGGCGTGCACGTCCGCAAGCTGGTCGACGACCTGCTGGCCCGGCACGGCCTGAGCGTCGCCGAGGTGGACGGCTGGGCGGTGCACCCGGGCGGCCCCAAGATCCTCGACGTGGTCCAGGAGCGGCTCGGGCTGGACGACGCGGCGCTGGCACCCTCCCGGGACGTGCTCGCCGAGTACGGGAACTGCTCGTCACCCACCGTGCTGCTGGTGTTCGATGCGCTGCGCCGCCGTGCACGGCCCCCGCGCCGCGTCGTCATGCTCGCTTTCGGACCGGGGCTCACCCTCTACGGCGCGCTGCTGGAGACCTCTACAGTCACAGCGTGAGGGTGGATCGGGCACGGGGGGCGGCGCTGTACGCGGCCGCCGCCGTGCTCCTGGCCGCCGGGACCACCTGGTGGTTCCGGGCCGCGCCGAGTGACCAGGCCGACCCGACGATCGAGCGGTGGACGCAGAGCGCCGAGAGGCTGCTGCCCCACTCGGCGGGCGAGGACGACGCGGACACCGTGGCGCTCGCGGCCGGCAGCGAGCGCCAGTTGGTGTCGGCCGTCGAGTCCGGCACGTACTGGGTGGCGGTGGTCTGCGTCGGCGGTGGCGACAGCCGGGTGCGGGTCAGCATGGGCGAGCCGGCCATCGACTCGGGACGCGGCCTCGACTGCACGCTGGACGCCCAGACGGACGAGTTCAAGGTGGCCACCGCGGGCCGGCTGCGGATGTACGTGACCGTCGACGAGGCCGGCCCGGTCGTCTTCCGCTACACCCTGCACCGGACCGCGGACTAGGACCTCGCCTCGCCCCCGGGTGATCGGCAGGACACGCCTTGGGGTCGGCCTCAGATCCGGGCCAGCTCGGGCTTCAGGACGGTGATGGTGGCGACCCGCCGGACGGTCTTCACGATCGTGCCGCCCTTGTCGACCAGCAGGACCGCGGCGGTGCCGTCGGCCTTGCCGAGGTTGAGCACGTCGCGCACGGTGCCGTTGGGGTCGTGCAGCACCCGGACGGTCTTGCCCTGGGCCTGCGGGGTGGCGCCGGTGGGCGGGGTGCCCACGCCGGCCGTGGCGGTGGCGAGCGCGCCGGTCACGGTGACCACGGCGATCTCGGGGCGGACCGCGGCGATCGTGTCGGACACCAGACCGTCGCAGTCGCAGCCGTCGATCAGCAGAATCACGGCGGGTAGCCGCCCGCGCAGCGGGACGGTCTGGCCGTCCGAGCCGATCAGCTCGAGCGCCGGCAGCGCGGTGGCGGCCGGGCCGGGGGCGGTGTTGTCGTCGGTGGTGCTCGCGGTGCGCTGGGTGGCGGGCTGCCGCGGCGGGCCGGGCCAGGCCGAGGCGAACAGGCTGGCGACGGTGACCAGCACCGCCATCGAGATGATCAGAACCGGGGCGCGCAGCGCGGTCGCTGTGATCTTGCGAGCCCGGCGCAGGGCGGGGCGGTTGACGAACCGGCGCCAGCGGGACGGCTTCGCGGCCAGGCGCAACTCGGCGCGGACGGCCGCGACCTCGTCGGAGAGCTCGGACAGATCGTCGGGGATGACGATCACGCCCCACTCTTCGGGGAGGTCGGGCAGGTCATCGGGCGAGCCGCCATCGGACGGCCATCCGCCGTTGTCGCTCGGAACAGCCATACTCACCCTCCCCCCTGGCCGACCCGGAGTTCTTCGGTCGGGGAACCTAGCGTCCAGCCTCCCTTAACCTCGGCCGGACCGCCAGTAGTGTGCGCCTCTGGACCTTAGCGATAAGCTTGACCTCACAAACGGCGTAGGTACGAAATATCCGACTCGCTGGGCAAAGCGGTCACGCTTTCGTCACGTACGGTAGCCGAGGCAGGTCCTAAGGCTTCTGTCAAGCCGTAGAAAGGCCCGTCACATGGCCCCTGAGCAGCACTAACAGTCACCGGCAGAGGGGGACATAGCTGCCTGAGCGTGTTACCCTAGACACAGCGAAAGGGGCTTCGAACCTATGGTTTTCAGTGTCGGCGAGACCGTTGTTTACCCCCACCACGGGGCCGCACTCATCGAGGCAATCGAAACTCGGGTCATCAAGGGCGAGGAGAAGCAGTACCTCGTTCTGCGGGTTGCCCAGGGTGATCTGACCGTTCGGGTGCCCGCTGAGAACGCCGAGATCGTCGGCGTGCGTGAAGTGGTTGGCGAGGAAGGCCTGGGCAAGGTCTTCGACGTCCTCCGCGCACCGCACACCGAGGAGCCGACCAACTGGTCGCGGCGTTACAAGGCCAATCTCGAGAAGCTGGCCTCCGGTAACCCCCTCAAGGTTGCCGAGGTTGTTCGCGACCTCTGGCGGCGCGAGCGCGAGCGCGGTCTCTCCGCCGGAGAGAAGCGCATGCTGGCGAAGGCCCGCGACATTCTGGTCGGCGAGGTCGCTCTCGCGGAGAAGAGCACCAAGGACGAGGCCGAGGTTCTGCTCGACAAGGTCCTCACCGAGGCCTGACCGGACGCTACACCCCGAATATCTTTGTCCAGGACCGCGACGTGACCGCGCAGCTTAATGCTCGCGGTGACGTCGCGGTCCTTGTTCCGGCCGCGGGCGCGGGCGTCCGGCTCGGCCCGGGCGGCCCCAAGGCCCTGCGGCTGCTGGCCGGGGAGCCGCTGCTGGTGCACGCCATCCGCCGGGTCGCGGCCGCGGCCTCGGTGCGGATGATCGTGGTGGCCGCTCCCGCCGCCGAGGTCGAGGCGGTACGCGAGCTGCTCGCCCCGGTGGCGCCGGTGACCGTGGTGGCCGGCGGCGCCGAGCGGCAGGAGTCGGTGTCGCTGGCGCTGGCCGCGGTGCCGGCCGAGATCGAGGTCGTGCTCGTGCACGACGCGGCGCGCGCGCTCACGCCGCCGCAGCTGATCGAGTCGGTGGCGGCCGCGGTGCGTCAGGGGCACCCGGCCGTCATCCCGGTGCTGCCGGTGGTCGACACGATCAAAGAGGTCGGACCCGGCGACACCGTCCTCGGCACCGTCGACCGCAGCGTCCTCCGCAGCGTCCAGACCCCGCAGGGCTTCCGGCACGACGTGCTCACCGAGGTGCACGCGTCGGCCGACGACGCGCTCACCGACGACGCCGGCCTGGTGGAGAAGGCCGGGCTGCCGGTGACCTGCGTGCCCGGCTCCGAGCTGGCCCTGAAGATCACCAGACCGCTGGACCTGGTCCTGGCCGAGGCGCTGCTGCACGTACGCTGAGCGCGTGATCGATCAGCGGGTCGGCATCGGCACCGACGTGCACGCCTTCGCGCCCGGCGAGCCCTGCTGGGTGGCCGGGCTGTTCTGGCCGGGCGAGACCGGCCTGGCCGGACACTCCGACGCGGACGTCGCCGCGCACGCCGCCTGCGATGCGCTGTTCGGCGCGGCCGGGCTCGGCGACCTCGGCAGCAACTTCGGCACGAGCCGGCCGGAATGGGCCGGCGCCTCCGGCGCGGCGATGCTGGCCGAGACCGTGCGGCTGGTGCGGGCCGCGTCGTTCGACGTGATCAACGTCTCGATCCAGGTGATCGGCAACCACCCCAAGATCGGCAAACGCCGGGACGAGGCACAGCGGGTCCTCTCCGAGGCGGTCGGCGCCCCGGTCACCGTCTCCGGCACCACCACCGACGGGCTCGGCCTGACCGGGCGGGGCGAGGGACTGGCCGCGATCGCGGTGGCCATGATCAGATCATCGACATGAGTGTCTCGCTGCCCGACAACGTCCGCCGTCTGGCCGACTCCACCACGTTCGCGGTGGTCACCACGATCAACGCCGACTCCAGCCCGCAGTCCACCGTCATCTGGATCAAGCGGGACGGCGACGACGTGCTGTTCTCGACGATCCGGGGACGGCGCAAGACCCGGAACATGGAGCGCGACCCGCGGATCTCGCTGTGCGCGTACGACCCGGCCGACCCGTACTACTACTTCACCGTGGAGGGCACGGTCACCCTCGTCGAGGAGGGCGGCGACGACCTGATCGACGAGCTCAGCCGCAAGTACGACGGAAAGCCGTGGACGCCGACGCCGGGGGCGACGCGGGTGGTCTGCCGCCTCACCCCCGACCGTGTGATCACTCACTAGCGGACAGCGCCTACGCTCGACGCGTGGGCCCTGACCTCGATCCCGAGACCACGCCGGAGGAGTATCGGCAGCGCGCCCTGCTGCTCGCCGACCTGGGCCGATACGACGAGGCGGCCGGCGAGATCGCCGCCGGTCTGAGCGCCGCGCCGGACGAGCCGAGCCTGCTGACCACCCTGGCTCGCATCCATCTGGCCGCCGACCAGCCGGCCGAGGCACTGGCCGCGGCCGAGCGGGCGGTCGCGGCCGCGCCCGAGGCGCTGACCGTGCTGATCGTCCGGGCGATGGCGCTCACCGACAGCCGGCGGTACGCGGACGCGGCCCAGGTCGCCTCGGACATCCTGCGCCGGTGGCCGGCCGACGCGTACGCGCAGCGCACCGGCGCCGCCCTGCTCAGCGAGTCGCACAACGGCCAGGAGGCGCTGAACGCCGCGTGGAACGGGGTCCGGGTCGCTCCGGCCGAGGCCGAGGCGCACCTGGTGCTCGCCGTCGTGGCCGCCCGGCTGCAGCTGTTCGAGCTGGCCCAGCGGGCGTACGCGGAAGCCTTGGATCTCGACCCGGCGATCGGGACCGCCCAGAACGACGTCGGGATCGTCCGCTTCGAGCGCCGGCGCTGGGCGCAGGCCCTCGAGGGTCTGGCCGACGACGCGGCCCTGCCGGTGACCGCCGACGAGCCGCCGGTCGACGACGGGCCCTATCCTGAGCCGTTCCCCCGGCCGTATCAGGCGCCCGACCGGCCCGAGCCGCAGACGCCGCCGGGGTACTCCTCGGCGAGCTGGACCGGGGAGCCGGCGGTGAGCCGCCCGCGCGGCCCGGTGCTCGACTCGTCGGCCGAGGAGGCCGGCACGTTCCGCCGGGGTGCCCAGATCGCCGCCAACGCCACCCTGATCGCCGCGGTGGTCTCGGCCGCGATGTCGACCGCCAGCGACGGCATCTCGCGGGCGTGGGCGGCGCTGTTCGGGCTCATCATCGTGGTCGGCGTGACGATCTGGCTCAAGCGCAGCATCCCCGGCCCGCTGAGCGCCGCGCTGACCCGGCTGCGGTCGAGCCACCGGTCGCTGGCCGTGGCGCTCTACCTGAGCCTCGCCGGCCCCCTGCTGCTGCCGGTGTATGCCCTGGTCGGCGGCGTGATCCCGCTGATCGTCGGCATGCTCCTGGCCGCCGCGGCCACCATGGTCGTCCTGATCCGGAGCTGACACAGCTCTGCCTACCAGCCAGTTTCGAGGGGTAAGCAGAGCGGCGCGTTCAGTCCGCGACCGGCTCGGTGAGGCGGACCTGGGTCGGCGGGCGGGCCGCGATCTCGGCGCGCAATGTCGGCTCGGCGGCCGCCGAGAGACCGAGGGCGTCCAGGGCCAGCAGCGCCGCCCCGGCGACCGGCGGGGATTCCAAGACCGACGGCTGGACGTACGGGGAAAGCGCCCGCGCGCCGGACACCACCTGATCGTGCAGTTGCGGGTGGCGGGCCCGCAGCACACCCCCGCCCAGCACCAGCGCGTGCGGCCGGTCGAGCAGGTCCAGCCGGCCGGCCGCCACCCGGTACTGGGCCAGGATCTCGACGGCCTGCCGGTCGATCAGGGCCGAGGCCACCTCGTCGCCGGTGGCGGCCACCTCGAACAGCACCGGGGACAGCTCGTGGATCCGTTCCATCGGCAGGTCGCCGAAGTGCAGGGCGATGCTCACCGCCTCGACCGTGGGCAGTCCGAAGTGGTCGGCGACCGCTCGGGACAGCGCGGTCGGCCGGCCCCGGCCGTCCTCGCCGCGGGCCGCCTCGCGGAGCGCGTGGTCGGCCAGGTCGTGCCCGCCGCCCCAGTCGCCGGTGATCGGGCCGAGCGCGAGGAACCGGGCGGTGCGCCCGTCGGCGGCCCGGCCCACGCAGTTGGTGCCGGCGCCGCAGACCACCGTCACCGCGTCCGGCATCGAGGTGCCGGCCCGCAGCAGGGCGAAGCAGTCGTTGTCGACGATCGTCCGGCGGGCCCAGCTCTCCGCCGCGATCGCCTGTTCCAGCCGGGTCACCTCGATCGGCAGGTCGGCGCCGGACAGGTACGCGGCGACCGCCTCGATCGGGGCGCCGAGGGGCAGGCCGGCGTCCGCGTGCACGGCCCGGATCAGCCGGCCGAGCACCGCGACGGCGCCCGGCAGGCCGACGTTGTGCGGGGAGGACGTGCCGCCCCGGACGAACCCGAGGATCTGCCCGGTCTCGTCGCCGAGCAGCACGTCCGTCTTCGAGTTGCCGCCGTCGATCGCCAGATAGAGCGCTCTCATCGGGCCCACGCGAGATGGTCCCGGCCGGCCGCGATGAGCTTGTCGGCCAGCGCGTCGGCGTACTCGTGCTGCCCGATCAGCGGATGGGCGAGCAGCGCGCGGTAGACCCGGTCGCGGCCACCGCGCAGCGCCGCGTCCAGCGCATACTCCTCGTACCCCCAGACGTGGGTGATCAGGCCGGCCAGGTCGGGCGTGACCGGGGTGACCGGCAGCGGCGCCGGGCCCTCGAGGCCCGCCCGGGCCGAGACCTCGATGACCGCCGCGTCCGGCAGGAACGGCAGGGTCCCGTTGTTTCGCACGTTGACACTGTGGACGGACGTGTCGTCGTGCCCGTACAGCGAGGCGAGCAGGCCGACGGCGGCCTCCGAGTAGAAGGCGCCGCCGCGCTCGCCGAGCAGTGCCGGCTTCTCGGTGAGCGTCACATCGCGGTACATGTCGAGCAGGATCGCCTCGATCTCGGCGACCCGCTGGCCGCGCGTCGGGGCGCCGAGCGACTCCCGTACGTGCTTGTCGTGGTTGTAGAAATACGACAGGTAGTAGGAGGGCACGTTGCCGAGCATCGTGACGATCTCGGGCGGCACGTCCACTTCATCCGATATTTCCGACAGATGCTCGGAAAGCAGGTCGGGAAGCCGGTCCACGCCGTCCACATAGGCCGCCCGCTCCCAGGTCAGGTGATTGAGCCCGATGTGGTCGAGCACGACGGCGGACGGCTCGACGCCCAGATAGCCGGCGAAGCGGCGCTGGAAGCCGATCGCCACGTTGCACAGGCCGACCGCCCGGTGCCCGGCGTCGAGCAGCGCCCGGGTGACGATGCCGACCGGGTTGGTGAAGTCGACGATCCAGGCACCCGGCCTGGCCCGCCGGCGGATCCGGTCGGCGACGTCGAGCACCACGGGCACCGTGCGCAGCGCCTTGCCCAGCCCGCCCGCGCCGGTCGTCTCCTGCCCGACGCAGCCGCACTCGAGCGGGAAGGTCTCGTCGCTGATCCGCGCGTGCTGCCCGCCGACCCGCAGCTGGATCACCGCGGCGTCCACGTCGGTCACGCCCGCGTCGAGGTCGGTCGTCCAGGTGACCTTGCCCGGGTGACCGTAGTGACCGAAGATCCGGGCCGCGAACGCCCCGACGATCTCCAGCCGCTCGGCCGCCGGGTCGATGAGGACGAGCTCGTCGACCATCGTGCCCAGGCGGGCGAAGCCGTCCACCAACTCGGGCGTGTAGGTCGAGCCGCCGCCGATAACCGCGATTTTCACCCTTTGAACCCCGTTAACGTGATGCCCTGTACAAAGGCGCGCTGAGCGAAGAAGAAAATGATGATCAATGGGGCCATCGCCAGCACCGTTGCCGCCGTGACCAGGTTCCAGTCGACGTGGTGGACGCTGCGGAACGACGCCAGGCCCAGCGTCAGCGTCCACGCCTTCTCATTCTCGCTGGTGTACAGCAGTGGCCCGTAGTAGTCGTTCCAGCAGAAGAAGAACTGGAACAGGCCGGCCGCCGCGATGCCCGGCTTGGCCATCGGGAGCACCACCCGCAGCAGGGTCCGCCACTCGCCGCAGCCGTCCACCCGGGCCGCGTCGAGATACTCGCTCGGGATGGTGAGCAGGAACTGCCGCAGCAGGAAGATGCAGAACGCGTCGCCGAACAGCGCCGGGATGATCAGCGGCCAGAGCGAGCCGGTCAGGTGGTAGCGCGCCCACATCAGGTACAGCGGCACGGTGACCACCTGCGGCGGCAGCATCATCACGCAGATGATGGTCAGGAACAGCACGTTGCGGCCGCGGAACTTCAACTTCGCGAGGGCGTACGCCGCGGGCACGCTCGACGCGATGGTCAGGACCGTGGCGGTGACCGCGTAGATCACCGTGTTGAGCAGGTAGCGCGGCAGCGGGGTGGCCTGGAAGACCTTGACGTAGTTCTCCGGGTGCCAGGTCTGCGGCCAGTAGTTGCTGGTCAACGCCTGGTTGCTGGTCATCAGCGAGAGCAGCACCAGGTAGACCACCGGGGTCACGAACATGATGACCAGCACGATCGCGATGCTGTGCTGGGCGACCCAGGCGAGCCGGCTCTGCCGCCGGTTGCGCCGGCTCGGCGCCGGCTTGACGATCGGCTCGGACGGTACCTCGAGCACGGCGGCCGTCATGATTCCTCCCCGGAGAAGGCCTTGGCCCGGCGCAGCAAAATCAGGGTGACGATGAACGCGACCAGGAATAGGGCGACCGCCAGCGCGTTCGCGTAGCCGAGCGCGTTGTAGCGGAACCCGACGGTGTACAGCCAGAGCGGATAGGTGAAGGTCGAGCCCTCCGGGTAGCCGAAGGACTGGGAGATGCCGGCGCCGGTGGTGGCCTGCCCGCTGGCGATCGAGCCGGCCACCGCCGCCTGGTCGAAGTACTGCAACGTGTAGATCACGCCGGTGACCGCGGCGAACAGGATCACCGGCTGGATCGTCGGCAGCGTGATCGACCGGAACTTGTGCCAGGCGTTCGCGCCGTCCAGCGACGCGGCCTCATACAGGCTCTCCGGAACGCCCAGCACCGCCGCCAGGAAGATCACCATCAGGTCCCCGATGGCCCACAGGCCCAGCAGGACCAGTGACGGCTTCGCCCAGGCGGGAGAGTTGAACCAGAGCGGGCCGTCGATGCCGATCTTCTCGAGGAGGTGGTTCACCGGGCCGGTGCCCGGCTTGAGCAGGTAGACGAACGCGATGGTGGCGGCCACCGGCGGGACGAGCGCGGGCAGGTAGAAGATCGTCCGGAAGAAGCCCGCGCCGCGCCGCAGGTTGGTCAGCAGCATCGCCAGGCCGATCGCCCCGATGATCCGCACCGGGACGAAGACCACCACCATCCACAGGGTGTTGCGCACCGACTGGAGCAGGAACGGGTCGTCCGCCATCCGCTTGTAGTTGTCCAGCCCGACCCACTGCGGCACGGACAGCAGGTCGAACTTCGTGAGCGAGAAGTACACCGCCGAGATCAGGGGGTAGAGGAAGAACACCGCGATCCCGATGAGCGCGGGCGCCAGCATCGACAGGATCGTGAGGTTCTTCCGTACGCGGATGGCGGTCATCGGTCAGCCGCCGAGGGTCATGACGCTGTTGATCTGCTTGTCCGCGTCGGCCAGCCCGGAGTCCAGGTCCTTCACCTTGCCGGCCTGGTAGTCGTTGAGGAACTTGCCGAACGTCTCCTGGTAGGCGGGGCCGGAGGCGGACGGCGGCGTGGTCATCGAGTTCGGGTTGGTGAAGATGTCGATGAACGTCTTGAAGTCGGCGTCCGCGTTCAGTGTCGGGTCGGCGATCGACTTCTGCGTGGTCGGCACGTTCTTGATCAGGTTGGCGAGCTTGGTGACCGCCGCGTCGTTCGTGGTCAGGTACTTGATCAGCTCCCAGGCCGCCTCGGGGTTCTTGGCGTTCTTGGAGATACCCATGATGTTGCCGGTCACGTAGCCGCCGCCGTAGCGGGCCGGATCCGCGGTCGGGATCGGCGCCACCCCGTACTTGAGGTTGGGGGATTGGTCCTTGAGGAACGCCAGCCGGTACTCGGCGTCCATGTTGATCGCGACCTGGCCCTTCTGGAACGCGTTGTCCGCGCTGAACTCGTCGCCGAGGCTGGACCGGAACTTGTTCAGGTTGTCGTAGCCGTACCAGTCGACGAGGTTTTTCTGCCAGGTCAGCAGCGTCTTCCAGTTCGGGTCGGTGCCGACCGCCGACTTGCCGTCCGGGGTCAGCCACTTCGCGCCGGTGGACGGGGCCAGGTGGGCGGCCGCGTTCTCGTAGAAGTCGTACAGCGGCAGGAAACCGACCGTCTTGAGCGAGCCGTCCGGGTTCTTGACGGTCAGCTTCTTGGCGTCCTCGGTGAGCTCGTCCAGCGTCTTCGGCGGCCCGGTGAGGCCGGCCTTCGCGAACATGTCCTTGTTGTAGTACATGCCGTACGCGTCGGCGAGGAACGGCATCGCGCAGCGCTTGCCGCCGTACTCGGTGTACTGCCGGGTGGTCGCGTTGAGCTGGTTCAGGTCGACCTTGTCCCGGCTGAGGTACGGGGTCAGGTCCACCCACGCCCCGGACGAGCAGAACTTGCCCACGATGTCGGTGGAGTAGGAGAGTCCGATGTCCGGCCCGTTGCCGGCGCCGATGGCCTGAGTGACCTTCGAGTCGTCCTGTCCGGGCTTCACGGTCACCTTGATGTTGGGGTGCGACGCCTCGAAGTCCTTGATCACCTGGTCGATGGCGGCGGCCTCGCGCTCGGTGAAGAAGTGCCAGAGCTCGACCGTGCCGGAGACGCTGGCGCCCGGGTCGGCGATCTTGTTCTCTTTCGGGGCGGGGGTGCATGCGGTGGTCAGCAGAACGGCGGTACCGAGGGCAAAAAGGGCAGAGGGTATCCGTTTGTTCACTTTGGGCCTCTCAACTGACGGGGTGCTGCGGGGGGATCAGCTGTCGCGAATTGCGGTGATCAAGGCTTCGCGGACGGCGGTGAGGCCGGCGTCGAGCGCGCCGAGCAGCACCGCGTCGTCATCGAGGGAGGTGACCGCGATCGTGCTCTCCAGCGGCGCCGTCCGGCGGGCCGCGGCGGTCACCGCGGCCAGCAGCGTGTCGCCGCCGGCCTGGGCGATCGGGCCGGCCAGCACCACCAGGTACGGGTCGAGCACGGCGGTCACCGCGGCCAGGCCGATCGCGATCCGGTCGGCGAGCGCGGTGATGAAATCGCCCGACGTGGTCGCGGCCGCCCGGACCACGGCGGCCGGCGTGTCCCCGGCGATCCCGTTGTCCCGGGCCAGCTCGAGGATGGCCGCGCCGCCGAACAGGTCCTGCAGGTCGAGCTTGCGATCGGCCGAGTCCGGCGAGTACAGCGGCATGTAGCCGATCTCGCCGGCGCCGCCGCGGGCGCCCCGGATCAGCGTGCCGGCAATGTCGATCGCCAGGCCGAGGCCGTCCTGGCCGATCCAGAGCAGCGCGAAGCCGTCCGCGTCCCGGCCGGTGCCGCGTCGGCGCTCGGCCACCGCGGCCAGGTTCACGTCGTTGTCCACGCCGATGTGCGTGCCGAGCGCGGCGGCGATCTCCGGGACCAGGCCGGCGCGCGCGAAGCCGGGCACGTCCACGTGCCGGATGGTCTCGGTCCGCGCGTCGTACGAGCCGGGGACGCCGAGCTGCACGTGCCGGATCCGGTCGCCCGGGACGCCGGCCTCGTCGCGCAGCCGGGCCACCACGTCGACCAGGGCCGCGGCCGGCTGCGCCGCGAGGAAGTCGACCCGGGACTCGAAGCGGGCGCGGACCGCGCCGGTGAGGTCGCAGAGCGCGGCGGCCACCGAGGGGGTGCCGCTGGTGCCGATGTCGCGCACCGACACCGCCGCGGTGTAGGCCGCCTCCGGGTTGGCGGCGTAGATCTCCGCGTTAGGTCCGGGCCGGCCGCTGTTGTGGCCGACGACGGTGACCAGGCCCGCATCGGTCAGCCGGCGCAGCACCTCGGAGATCGTCGGCGTCGAGAGCGCCGTGAGTTTGCGCAGGTCGGACCGGGTGAGCATGCCCGGGTCGAGCAGGTGCGCCAGCGCCGCGCTCTCGTTCATGGCGCGGAGCAGCTTGGACGAGCCGGCCAGACGCGGCAACTGAGCTCCCGGTGGTGATTGGCAAACTGACTAACAGTTGCCTCGGACGGTAGGCACGGGCCACGCGTGTGTCAAGGCCCGCCACAGGCAGCCTAGACCCCATCATCGACGGGGATTGATAAAGCTCTTTAACAGTTGTAGCGTCTCTGCCCATCGCGCGCGCCATCCCCGTATCCCCCTCTTCGAGGAGCGCCATGAAACGCGTGAGGAGACTCGCGTACGCCTCATTGGGCCTGGTCGTCCCCGCCGCAGCCGTCGCGTACGGCCTGCTCCCGGCCAGCGCCGCCACCGCCGGACCGATCACCGGTCTCGGTGGCAAGTGCATCGACGTCGCCGGCGCCAACAGCGCCAACGGCACCGCCGTGCAGCTCTACGACTGCAACGGCAGCTCGGCGCAGCAATGGTCGGTCGGCAACGCCGACGGCTCGATCCGCGCGCTGGGCAAGTGCATGGACGTCACCAGCGGCTCTACTACGAACGGAGCCAAGATTCAGCTCTACGACTGCAACGCCACCGGCGCCCAGAAATGGACCGTCTCCAACGGTGCGCTGGTCAACACCGGGTCGGGCAAATGCCTCGATGTCACCGGCAAGCGCTCGGCGAACGGCACCCGGCTGCAGATCTGGACATGCAACAACGCGGCGAACCAGACTTGGTCCGTGTCCGGCGGAACAACACCCACAACTCCGGCTACCTCTGCCCCTTCGGGCAAGAACCTGGACGATCCGGCGAAGAAGGAGGTCGCCATGGAGATCGTCTCGGCGGCCGAGAACTCGTCGCTCGACTGGCGGGCCCAGTTCGCCTACATCGAGGACATCGGTGACGGGCGGGGCTACACCGCCGGGATCATCGGGTTCTGCTCGGGAACCGGGGACATGCTGGAGCTGGTCCAGGCGTACACGAACACCAAGCCGTCCAATGTGCTCGCCAAGTACCTACCGGCGCTGCGCAACGTCAACGGCTCCGACTCGCACGCGGGCCTCGACCCCAACTTCACCAAGGACTGGAAGACGGCGGCCGCCGACCCGGTGTTCCAGGCCGCGCAGGAGGCCGAGCGTGACCGGGTGTACTTCAACCCGTCGGTCGCCGACGGCAAGGCCGACGGGGTGCGGGCGCTGGGCCAGTTCGCCTACTACGACGCCGCGGTCATGCACGGCTACGACGGCATGCGGGCGATCCGCAGCCGGGCGCTGGCCAAGGCCAGGCCGCCGTCCCAGGGCGGCGAGGAGCGGACCTGGCTCAACGCGTTCCTCGACGAGCGGGTCGTGGAGATGAAGAAGGAGGAGGCGCACTCGGACACCTCCCGAGTGGACACCGCCCAGCGCGTCTTCCTCAACAACGGCAACTTCGACCTGAACACGCCGCTGGACTTCAAGGTCTACGGCGACCCGTACCACATCGGCTGACCCGAGGTACCGGGGTCGTGACGCGACCCCGGTACCCCCTTTTCAGAGGACGCGGAACTGGTACTCGGTGGGGTCGGAGACGATGTCGCCGACGTGTTCGCGTACCCGCAGGGTCACCCAGCCGGACGCGTCCGGGGTCCAGGTGATCGTGGCCGTCTCGCCGGTGACGGTCTGGGTCTCGCCGTCGTTGAAGGAGTACTCGTAGCCGGTCACGCCGTCGTGTGCCGGCGCGAAGACGAACTCGCCGGCTCCGGTCCCGCTCCCGTACATCGGGTACTGCTCCGACGAGACCTGCGGGGCGTGTGACGTCAGGTCCCAGCCGAACTCCGCGATCGACGACTCGGTGCCGCTCGCCGCCCGGCTGCGGATCTGTACGTCCAGGTAGGGCCAGTCGCGGGGGGTGTACTGGACGGTGGCCGTGCCGTCCGGGCCGGCCGGGGTCACCCGCTCGGTGGCGCCGAAGTCGGTCGACCAGACGTACTCGGTCACGCCCGGCTCGCCGGGGTGGAAGGTCAGCGTGACCTGCTGGCCGACCAGGGGCGGCGGGGTGCCGTCCGCCGGGAAGTCGGGCGAGGTCACCGTCGGGGTGGTGGGCGGGTAGACCAGGTTCACGCTCCATCTCGCCTCGCCCGTCGGCAGGCCCGCGGCCGTGTGGCCGATGACCGAGACGGTGTTCATGCCCGGCGCGGTGGGGGTGACGACGAAGGTCGCGGTGCCGTCCGCCGCGGCGGTGACCGTGGTGGCGGGGCCGTCGTTCAGGCGGTAGTCGTAGGAGACCAGGCCGCCGAGCTTGCCGGGGGCCACCCGCAACGTGTGCGACTCGCCCGGGCCGGCGTCGGGGGTGAGGTCGGTCAGTTGGGGCTCGGTGTCGCGGACGCGGAACTCGTACGTCGTCTCGCCCGAGCGATTGCCGGTGCGGTCGATCGCCTGGACGGCGATGTGGTTGGTGGCGTAGGTGGCCGGCGTGTACCGGATGACTGCCCTGCCGTGGGCGCCGACCGGCACGTCGGTCAGACCGACGCCCGGGGCGGACCAGCGGAACTTGACCACGTCGGTGTCGCCCCCGGCGACCGCGAGGGTGAACGTGCCGGGGATCCCGGGGCCGCCCGCCTCGCCGGTCGCGGGGTAGTCGGTGGAGGTCACCGCCGGCGGGTGCGGCACGGTCGTGTCCACCGTGAAGGTGCACTCGGGCGACCAGCGCGACTGGGCGCCGGCCGCGTCGGTGGCGCGGACCTCGAAGCGGTAGCGCACGCCGTTGAGCAGCGGCGCCGCCGGCTTCGACCGGGCGAGACCGCCGGCGACGGTCAGCGGCGTGCCGGCGGACCACTCGACCCGCTGCTCGGCGTGGCCGACCGGCCACAGCGCGAAGGTCGCGGTCACACTCTCGGCCGCGTTGACGCCGAAGTCCGGGTCGTCGAGCCGGGCGCCGAGCTCCGGCGTGGTGGTGCCGATGAAGATGCCCTTGTCGCCGCAGGCGATGCCGGCGGCGGAAAGGGTCGCGGGAACGGTCGGCCGGTGGTTCGCGGCGGCGGCCTGCGCGACCCCGGCCGGTATGAGAATCGCGCCCACGGCCGCCGCGGCGACCACGAGAAAGCGGGACAAGTGTGTTCCTCCTAGGATCGTTGATCACCGATCCTAGAAGGAAGTCGATCTAGATTGGGGACCGCCTCAGGCCTGCCGGTTCCAGGTCCAGGCGTAGCCGGTGTCCTCCACGGCGAGCGCCGCCTCGCACAGGTCCAGCGGCCGGAACGTGTCGACCATGACGGCCAGTTCGTCGAACGCCTCGACGCCGAGCGCCCGCTCGACCGCCCCCGGCTGCGGCCCGTGCGTGAACCCGCTCGGGTGCAGCGAGATCGACCCCTGCTCGATGCCGGAGCCGCGCCGCGCCTCGTAGTTGCCGCCGGTGTAGAACAGCACCTCGTCCGAGTCGACGTTGTGGTGGTTGTACGGCACGGGAATCGCCAGCGGGTGGTAGTCGACCTTGCGCGGCACGAACGAGCAGACCACGAAGTTCGGCCCCTCGAACGTCTGGTGGACCGGCGGCGGCTGGTGCAACCGGCCGGTGATCGGCTCGAAGTCGTGGATCGAGAACGCCCACGGGTACAGGCAGCCGTCCCAGCCGACCACGTCGAACGGGTGATGGGCGTAGACGTGCCTGGTCCAGCCGGCCCGGTGCTTCACGTACACCTCGACGTCGGTCTCGTCGACGGTGATGGGTGAGTCGGGCGCACGCTGGTCGCGCTCGCAGTACGGCGAGTGCTCGAGGAACTGGCCGCGCACCGAGAGGTAGCGCCTCGGCGGGCCGATGTGCCCGGTGGCCTCGATGGTGAGCATCCGTACCGGGCCGCCGCGCGGGACGATCCGGTGGACCACCGAGGTCGGAATGATCACGTAGTCGCCGGTGCCGACCTCGAGCCGTCCGAAGGTCGACTCGACGATCGCGGCGCCCTCCTCGACGTAGAGGCACTCGTCGCCGACCGCGTCGCGGTACAGCGGGGACGGCCGGTCGGCGATCACGTACCCGATCCGGACGTCGTTGTTGACCAGCAGCGGACGCCGGCCGAGCACGGCGTCCGCGGGGCCCGCGTCGACCTTGTGCGTGCGCAGGTGCCGCGGCTTGAGCGGCAGGTTCGGGGTCTGTCCCAGCGGCGGCGGCTCGTGGACCTCGGCCGCGACGATCGCGGTCGGCGCGTGCCGGTGATAGAGCAGGGACGAGTCGGAGGAGAACCCCTCCTGACCCATCAACTCCTCGGCGTACAGGCCGCCGTCGGGGCGCCGGAACTGAGTGTGCCGCTTGTGTGGCACCTCGCCGACGCTGCGGTAGTACGGCATCGTTGCCTCTCCCACCCGGTTCAAAAACCGACATAGCGGACGTGGTTGTCCGCTTCTCGAAGCGTCTATTAGGTTCAGTTTCGTGTCAACGCTGGTGCCTACGCTGTTCGCCGGGCTTGTCGATGACGCGTCCCTGCTCCCGCCCAGCTTCATCAGCCTGCCTGACGCGGTGGCCAAGCACGCCGAGCATCGAGAGGCCTGGTTCGCCCGGCTGCTCGGGCCGCTGCTGGTGCCGGCGTCGGTGATCGGCGTCGAGCTGCCGGCCGGGGAGCTGCCGGTCGCGCTGGTCGGCGACGTGCCGGTGAGCGCCGTCCCGGCCGCGGTGGAAAAGCTGCGGGCGTCCGGCGCGCTCGTCCACCACGTGGAGGCGCCGGTTGCCCGTCGCGGTGAGGATCCGCAGCCCGGCCTGGCCCAGCTGCGCGCCCTGGCCGGCAATGACGAAGACCTCGAGGTGTACGCCGAGATCCCGCTCAGCTGGGGCCTGCTCGGCGCATTGGACACGGTCGCCGAGTGCCGCGCCGCGGGTCTCCGGATCGCCCCGAAGTTCCGGGTCGGCGGGCTGGCGGCCGAGCTGTTCCCGACGCCGGTCGAGCTGGCCGCCGTGGTCTGCGCGTGCCGCGACCGGGAGCTGCCGTTCCGGCTCGCGGCCGGCTTGCGGCACGCGATCCGGCACACCGACCCGGAGACCGGCTTCACCCACCACGGCTTCCTCAACGTCCTGGTCGCCGCGATGCTCGCCGGCGACGGCGCCGAGGTGGCCGACGTCGCCGAGGTGCTGGCCGCCACCCATCCGGTGCCGCTGGTCGAGCCGGCCCGGGCGCGCCAGGCCGGCCCGCGGCCGCTGTTCGTCGGTTTTGGCTCGGCCAGCGTGGTCGAGCCGCTCACCGAGCTGGTCCGGCTCGGTCTGATCAACGGGGGTCACCAATGAGCCGCTACGGCATCGAAAACCTGCCCTACGGGGTGTTCCGCCGACCCGGCGAGGCGCCGCGTCTCGGCGTACGCCTCGGGTCCTCGGTTGTTGATCTTTCGCCGTTGGGCGGGCTGCTCGACCGGAGCACGCTGAACCCGCTGATGGCGGCCGGTCCGGCGCAGTGGGCGGCGGCCCGCGAGGCGGTCGTGGAGTTCGTGACGGCCGGGTCGGCGCGCATTCCGCTCAGCGACGTCACGCTGGACCTGCCGTTCGAGGTGGCCGACTACACCGACTTCTACTCGTCCGAGCAGCACGCCCGGAACGTGTCGGCGATCCTGCGGCCCGACTCGCCGGAGTTGCCCGAGCATTGGCGGCATCTGCCGATCGGCTATCACGGACGGTCGAGCACCGTGGTCGTCTCCGGCACCCCGATCCGGCGCCCGTCGGGGCAGCTCGGGGCCGGTGTCTTCGGGCCCTGCCGGCGGCTCGACATCGAGGCCGAGGTCGGTTTCGTGGTCGGCGTCGGCGGGCGGCGGATCCGCACCGACGACTTCGCCGAGCACGTTTTCGGCGTGACGCTGGTCAATGACTGGTCGGCCCGGGACATTCAGGCATGGGAATACCGTCCGCTCGGCCCGTTCCTGGCCAAGTCGTTCGCCACCTCGGTCTCGCCCTGGGTGGTGCCGTTGGCGGCGCTGGCCGGTTCCGCCGCCCGCGAGCAGGATCCGGAACCGCTGGACTACCTGCGGCCCGCGGGCCCGGCGTACGACCTGAGGTTGTCGGTGGAATGGAACGACACCCGGGTGAGCTCGCCGCCGTTCGCGTCGATGTACTGGACGGCCGCGCAGCAGTTGGCGCATCTGACCAGCAACGGCGCGTCGGTGCGGACCGGAGATCTCTACGCCTCCGGCACGGTCTCCGGCGACGCGCGGGACCAGGTCGGTTCCTTCCTGGAGCTGACCTGGAACGGGACCGAGCCGGTGAAGCTCTCCGACGGCAGCACGCGCGGCTTCCTCGAGGACGGCGACCGGGTCACCATCAGCGGAACCACGATCGGGGCGGCCGGCGTCGAGATCGGTTTGGGCGAAGTGACCGGAACCATCCTCGCCTAGAGTTTCGCGCCTTACTCTCGTAGCGTGTATTCGGGAGGTCACGCTATGTCGACGGTCGCGGTGACACGCCTGATCGAGGCGCCGGTCGCCGAGGTCTGGCAGGTGTTCACCGACCTGGGCCGGCGGCGACAGTGGTTGTCCAGCGTCACCGCCGTCGAGGTGCTCACCAAGGAGCCGTTCGGCGCGGGTGCCACCTGGCGGGAGACCCGCCGGATGGCCGACGGCGGCGAGGTCACCGAGGAGTTCCGGGTCGACGAGTGCGAGCCCTTCGAGCGGTTCGTGGTCACCTCGCCGGGCATCGGCGCCGACTACCGGATGACCTACTCGTTCGTCCCGATTCTCTCCGGCCGGCACCGCGGCGGCACGATGGTCACCGTCGTCCAGGACGGCATGGCGACCGCGCCGGCCGGGCGTTTCCTTGCGCTGATCTTCGGCGGTCTCGCGGCCGGCACCGCCGAGGGCGCCCTCCGGCGCGACCTGGACGATCTGGCCGCCGCGGCCTGACATAGTCTCTCGGGGTGCCCCGGGTCCTTCTGCGGTCGCTGTTTGCGCTGGTCGTGGCCGCCGCGGCGGTCCTGATCGGCTGGCGTGTGCTGCGCCCGGCCGAGGTGCTGGCCACCGCTACGCCGCCCTATCCCACGACCCCGGCGGTCTGGCCGCACGTCATCGGGCGCACCCCGATAGCCCCGCTGATCGTCGAGGACCGGGTGCGCATCTACGCCTCGAAGCGGCAGATCCGGGCCGACGCGCCGGCCGACGCGGACACCGTCCGCACCGCGATCTGGTCCTTCCGCCGCTGGCCCGAGCAGCTCTCCGGGGTGGTGGCGACCGGGCACATCGTGATCAGCCGCTGGTCGGACGGCGCCCTGGTGGCCGGCGACGCCGGGACCGGGAAGATCGTCTGGCGGGCCGAGGGTCCGTCCGGGCCCGGCTACTCCGGCCACCGCACCGGCGCCGGCACCGTCTGGCAGCCGGACGGCCTGCGGGTGGCCGGCCACCGCGTCCTGGTCACCGCCGGTGGGCAGATTTCCGCGTACGAGGCGAGCACGGGCGCCCGGCTGTGGACGTCCGCGACCGCGTGCGACGACGGCTTCACCACCGCCGGTGGGCAGCTGCTCTGTCCGTCGGGCGCGCTGGACTCGGCGACCGGCGCGGCGGCCGCCTCGTTCCCGGCCGGCCCGTACACGCCGGTCGGCTGCGACGTCGCCTCGTCCGGGTGCGCCGCGCTGCGCGACGCCGCGGGGCACGGTTGGCTCACCGCCGGGGCCACCCCGGTGCGCGCGGCCGCGCTCGACCGTCCGGACGCCACGGTCGCCGCCGGACTGGTCTTCTACCCCGAGGGGAACAGGCTGCGTTCGGTCGACCCGGTCACCGGCGCGGCCCGGCACGACTACCCCGTCGCGCACGTGCTGGGCGTCTCGGCCGGGCGGGTGGTGCTGCTGACCGCCGACCGCACGCTGCTGGCGATCGACCCGCGGACGGGGCTGACCGTGGCGCGGTACCCCATGGCGAACGAGAACGAGAGTTTGACCTGGGATCCGGGACTCTGGCAGGTGACCGATCGCTTTGTGGCGGTCGAGCGGCTGGCGGTCGACCGCCCGGACAACCCGGACACCCCCGGCTACTACTTCTCGGTCAACACGGTGCTCATCGCCGAGCTGTGACTACTGTGGTCGGATGGCGGACCCACGGGCGGTGCTGACCGGGCTGGTGATGGGCGAGTCGGTCCGGTGGCACGACGACCGGCTCTGGTTCTGCGACTGGGGCGCCGGCTCGGTGATCAGGGTCGACGCCGGCCGCCCGACGGTCGTGGCCCGGGTGCGCGGCCTGCCCTTCTGCATCGACTGGCTGCCCGGCGGCGCCCTGCTGACCCTGGACGGCCCGGCCGCCCGCCTGCTGCGCGACGGCGCCGATTACGCCGACCTGTCCGGCATCGACGGCGTGCACCCGTGGAACGACATCGCCGTCGACTCGCGCGGCAACGCCTTCGTCAACAACATCGGGTACGACTTCCCGGGTGGCACGCCGGCGCCCGGCCTGATCGCCGTGGTGACCCCCGACGGCAAGGCCCGCCAGGTGGCCGACGACCTGCTCTTCCCGAACGGCATGGCGGTCACCCCCGACGACGCCACCCTGATCGTCGCCGAATCGCACGGCGCCCGCCTGACCGCTTTCGACATCGCCCCCGACGGCACCCTCACCCACCGCCGAGTCTGGGCCGACCTGCCCGGCGACGCGCCCGACGGCATCGCCATCGACGCCACCGGCGCGGTCTGGTACGCCAGCGTCCCGGCCCGGCACTGCCGTCGCGTTCGCGAGGGCGGCGAGGTGCTGGCCACGGTCGCCTTGCCGGACGGCGCCTTCGACTGCGCCATCACCGCCGACCAGCAGACCTTGTACGCGGTGACCGCCGACTACACCGACCCGCAAGCCATGGTCACCGGTGCCACCGGCCGCCTCTTCGAGATCCCCCTAGTCCCCGCCTGACCGCAGCAAGACCCCAGATCTAGGGGCGCAAGCGTGACTGGTGCGCGCCTAGTCTCCAAGATTTGGCCGCGCTGGCTAGCGCTTGCCGATCTGCAGGGTCAGGGCGGGCTTGGCGACCTCGGCGAAGAAGTCGTTGCCCTTGTCGTCGACGACGATGAAGGCGGGGAAGTCCTCGACCTCGATCTTCCAGACCGCTTCCATGCCCAGCTCCGGGTACTCCAGGACCTCGACGTGCCGGATGCAGTCCTGGGCCAGGCGGGCGGCCGGGCCGCCGATCGAGCCCAGGTAGAAGCCGCCGTGAGCCTGGCAGGCCTTGGTCACCTGGGCGGAGCGGTTGCCCTTCGCCAGCATCACCAGGGAGCCGCCGGCCGCCTGGAACTGTTCGACGTAGGCGTCCATCCGGCCGGCCGTGGTCGGGCCGAACGAGCCGGACGCGTACCCCTCGGGGGTCTTCGCCGGTCCGGCGTAGTAGACCGCGTGGTCGCGCAGGTACTGCGGCATCGGCTCGCCGGCCGCCAAGCGCTCCGAGATCTTCGCGTGGGCGATGTCGCGGGCCACGACCAGCGGGCCGGTCAGCGACAGGCGGGTCTGCACCGGGTACTGGGACAGCTCGGCGCGGATCTCGGCCATCGGGCGGTTCAGGTCGACCCGGACGACCGGGCCCTGGTCCAGCTCGACGTCGGGCAGGAAACGGGCCGGGTCGGGCTCGAGGCGCTCCAGCCAGACGCCGGACGGGGTGATCTTTGCGAGGGCCTGCCGGTCGGCCGAGCAGGAGACCGCGATGGCGACCGGGCAGGACGCGCCGTGCCGGGGCAGGCGGATCACGCGTACGTCGTGGCAGAAGTAACGGCCGCCGAACTGGGCGCCGATGCCGAAGCCGCGGGTCAGTTCGAGGACCGCGGCCTCCAGCTCGAGGTCGCGGAAGCCGTGCGCGGACATCGTGCCGTGCCGGGGCAGGTTGTCCAGGTATTTGGCGCTGGCCAGCTTCGCGGTCTTCAGCGCGTACTCGGCGCTGGTGCCGCCGATGACCACGGCCAGGTGGTAGGGCGGGCAGGCCGAGGTGCCGATCAGGCGCAGCTTCTCGTCCAGGAACTCCATCATCCGCGCCGGGTTCAGCAGCGCCTTGGTCTCCTGGTACAGGTACGACTTGTTGGCCGAGCCGCCGCCCTTGGCCATGAACAGGAATTTGTACGCGTCCGGCTGGCCGCCCGGGTCCTCGGCGTACAGCTCGATCTGGGCCGGCAGGTTGGAGCCCGTGTTCCGCTCGTCCCACATGGTGAGCGGCGCGAGCTGGGAGTAGCGCAGGTTGAGCCGGGTGTACGCCTGGTACACGCCCTGGGCGATGGCCTCCTCGTCGGTGCCGTCGGTGAGCACGTGCCGGCCGCGCTTGCCCATCACGATCGCGGTGCCGGTGTCCTGGCACATCGGCAGCACCCCGCCGGCCGCGATGTTCGCGTTGCGCAGCAGGTCGAGCGCCACGAAGCGGTCGTTCGCCGACGCCTTCGGGTCGTCGATGATCGAGCGTAGCTGGGAGAGGTGCGCCGGGCGCAGGAAGTGCGCGATGTCGTGCATCGCCTCGGCGGTGAGCTGGGTGATCACCGCCGGGTCGACGGTGAGGAACCGGCGGCCACCGGGGCCGTGCACCACGTCCACGCCCTCGTCCGTGACCAGTCGGTACTCGGTCAGGTCGTCGCCGATCGGCAACAGCGGCGAGTACGAGAAGGTGGCGCCTCTGCTCATGACCGGAAAGCCTAGGACAGCGGCGCCTCGTGATGCGAACCGCTCTCGCCGAATGCTCCCCACCAGTGTCAACTAAATGGCAGGTAGGCCATGTCGCGGCCGGCGACGGCGATCATCCCGCCCGGCCCGGAGGCGAAGATCTTGGCGCTTGTCCGCACCTCGGACAGGACGCGGCCGTCGGTGGGGGACACCGCCGTGACGCGGGCCGGCTTCGACGTGACGATGATCACGGCGCGCGGGGTCAGCGCGGCGGACGTACCGGCGGTGGCCGGCCGGTTCCACGCGGTCCGGCCGGTGGCCATCGAGAAGCCGTGCAGGGTGGCCTTGTCGGCGCTGCGGATCACCGCGTACGCGTCGTCGACCGCGAGCACCTCCTCGCCCTTGGCGCCGTGCCAGAGCACCCGTCCGTCGTGCGCCGCGATCAGCTCCTGCCGCCCGACCGGGTCGACGCCGAGCACCACGTCCTCGCCGCCGGCCGGGTCGCGGTCCTGCTTGCAGCTCGAGCCGTTGGCGGCGGTCCGCAGGTTGAGCCCGTCCCGGTGCCAGACCACGCCGTTGCCCGGTGGATCGGTGGCGACCACGCCGAAGTAGCAGGTGCCGTCGCCGGCCGTGCCGGTCACCGTGAGCACCCGGCCGCCGGCGACGGCGACCCGCTGGCCGTCGGCGGGCTGCGCGGTCTGCACCAGCTTGCCGTTGGCCGTGTCGATCACGCGGATCTGGTGGTCATCGGGCAGGCCGATCAGGTCGGGCATCGCGCGCGGGCCGGCCACGTTGTCGTCGATGCCGTCGGCGCTGATCGGGTTGGTGTCCGGCAGGTCCGGGTTGCCGGCGTCGAGCACCCAGCCGATCCCGCCGGTGCTGACCCGCCAGCGGGCGTTGCCCTTGGTGTCCCAGGCGGTGAGCTCGCAGTCGCCGCCCTTGGCGCAGCGCAGGTCGAGGATGCCGGTGCGGTACGCCCAGACCGCGGTGGCCTGGTCGTCGGTCCGCTTGGCGACCCCGGTGTGCGGGTCGAGCACCTGGTAGCCCTTGGTGAGCAGCCGGCCGGTGACCACCACGGCGTCGGTGCCCTCGCCGGCCACGGCCGCCCAGTCGGCGCTGTTGCCCCACAGCTTGACGCCCGCACCGAGCCCGTACGCCTCGACCGAGGTGCGGTACTCGACGATCACCGCGTCGCCGGCGATGGTGACGTCCTGCGGGCTGCCGCCGATCCGGGTCTGCCACTGCGCCACGCCGGCGGCGATCGGCTCGCTCGTGTTGATCCAGGCCCAGACCTGCGGCCACGGGTTCCAGACGTTGCTGGTGGCGAGCACGACGACCAGCACGATGGCGGCCAGCGCATAGCCGCGCCACGGACTGCCACCCGACGCCATGGGCGACAACCTAACGACGTCGATCACCTGCGCGAAGGATCTCGATATGTCCGTGTCGATCGCTTATATGACGGATGCCGCCCGCACCAGCGGCAACGTGCGATAGGCGATCAGCTCGGCCAGGGCGATGATGGTCGACGCGCGGACGATGCCCTCGTAGCCGACGATCTGGTCGATCACCCGCTGCAGGTCGGCGTTGGACCGGGCCACGATCCGGCACAGCAGGTCGCCGCTGCCGGTGATGGTGTGCGCCTCCAGCACCTCGGGGATCTCCGCCAGGTGATCGGCGACCGCCTGGTGCCCGTACCGCTGGCTGATCTCCAAGGTCACGAAGCTCATCACGCCGTACCCGATCGCCTCGGGGATGACCTCGGGCCCGAAGCCCTTGATCGCGCCCCGCGCGGTCAGCTTGTCCAGCCGGGCCTGAACGGTTCCGCGCGCCACGGCGAGACGTCGGGACATTTCCAGTACGCCGATCCGCGGTTCCGCTTCCAGGAGTTCCACGATCCGTGCATCGAGCGCGTCGAGCTGGACAACCTGCATAGTCTCCATGGCAAGTAACCGTACGAGTTGCGCAGACTGTCCAGCAATATTGTCAACTATTGCCCACCTCTTCGGGTAAGGGCAGCCTCGGCACATGACGCAGACGATGGAACACCCGACCAAAGCCGACGTCTTCCCCGTCAAGGGCGTCGACTACCTTCAGTTCCTCGTGGGCAACGCCAAGCAGGCCGCCCACTACTACTCGACCGCCTTCGGCATGACCTGTGTCGCCTACCGCGGCCCCGAGCAGGGCTATCGCGACCACGCCGAGTACGTGCTGGTCAGCGGCTCCGCCCGGTTCCTGATCACCGGCGCGGTGCACTCCGGCGCGCCCGGTTCCGAGCACGTCGAGAAGCACAGCGACGGTGTCTACGACATCGCGCTCGAGGTGCCCGACGTCGACGCCGCGTACCTGCACGCGATCAACGCGGGCGCCCGCGGGGTCACCGAGCCGCACGACGTCAAGGACGAGCACGGCACGGTCCGGATCGCGGCGATCGCCACCTACGGCGACACCATCCACTCGCTGGTCGACCGCTCCGGCTACGACGGCCCGTTCCTGCCCGGCTTCGTCGCCCGCGAGCCGATCGTCGACCGGAAGCCCGCGATCGAGGCCGGCCTGCAGCCCAAACGCTACTTCCAGGCCGTCGACCACGTGGTCGGCAACGTCGAGCTGGGCAAGATGGACGAGTGGGTGGAGTTCTACGGCCGGGTCATGGGCTTCACCAACATGGCCGAGTTCATCGGCGACGACATCGCGACCGACTACTCGGCGCTGATGAGCAAGGTCGTCGCGGACGGCACCCGTAAGGTCAAGTTCCCGCTGAACGAGCCGGCCGTGTCCAAGCGCAAGTCGCAGATCGACGAGTACCTCGAGTTCTACGGCGGCCCGGGCGCCCAGCACATCGCGGTCGCGACCAACGACATCATCGCCAGCGTGGACGCGATGGCGGCGGCCGGCGTCGAGTTCCTGGACACCCCCGACTCGTACTACGACGACCCCGAGCTGCGAGCTCGGATCGGCAAGGTGCGGGTGCCGATCGAGGAGCTCAAGCGGCGCAAGATCCTGGTCGACCGGGACGAGGACGGCTATCTGCTGCAGATCTTCACGAAGCCGGTGCAGGACCGGCCGACGGTGTTCTTCGAGCTGATCGAGCGGCACGGATCGCTCGGCTTCGGCAAGGGCAACTTCAAGGCGCTCTTCGAGGCGATCGAGCGGGAGCAGGAGCTTCGGGGCAACCTGTAACACTGTCCGCGTGACTCAGCCTCCGGGGTACGGGCCACCGCCGGGTCAACCGGCGGTGCCCGGCGGCCCGCCCCAGCCGATCTACCCGCCTTATCCGGGTTATGCACCTTATTCGGGTTATCCGCCCCCGCCGCCCGGATATCAGGTGCCGCCCGGATATCCGCCGCCCGGATATCAGCTGCCGCCCGGGTATTACCAGCCCGTGCCGCCGCCGCTGCCGGTCAGCCCGGCCGGTGTGCCACTCGCCGACTTCGGGATCCGGCTTCTCGCGTACATCATCGACGCGGTGCTGCTCTCGGCGGTGAGCCTGATCTTCGTGATCCCGGCCGCCTTCGTGGTCTTCCGGCGGTCCTTCGACGCCGCGGCGACCTACGACTACACCACTCCGACGCCGTTCCCCGACTTCATCCTGCCGCTGCTCCTGCTCGAGCTGTGCTACTTCGTGCTGGTCCTGGTGCTCCGCTACCTGTACGAGGTCGAGCTCATGCACCGGTACGGGCAGACCGTGGGCAAGCGGATCATGAAGATTCGGGTGGTGCCCCTCGATCCCTCGGTCCGGCTCACCCGGGGCATGGCGTTCAAGCGCTACCTCGTCCAGTTCGTCGCCACCATCTTCGTCCCGTTCCTCAGCCTCATCGACGGGTTGTGGCAGCTTTGGGACAAGCCCTACCTGCAGACCCTGCACGACAAGGCGGCCGCGACCGTGGTGGTTAAGGTTTCCGCATGAGCTCGTTGCCCGCCGGCTGGTACAAGGACCCGGCCGACACCACCACCCAGCGCTACTGGGACGGTGAGGGCTGGATCGGAAAGGCCATTCCGGCCGATGCGGTCCCGCCGGACGGCCCGCCCCCGGCCGAACAGCAGGCGCCTCCCGCCGCGCCGGTGGTCGCGGCGCCGCCGCCGTGGACGCAGCCGCAGCAGACCCCGCCTCAGGCCCCGCTCCAGCAGACCCCGCCCCAGCAGGCGCCGCCCGGCTGGGGTCCGATGCCACCATCACCGCCGCCGGGCTGGCAGCCCCCGCCCGGCTGGCAGCCCCCGCCGCAGGGGTGGCAGCAGCCGCCGGCCTGGCAGCAGGTGCCGCCGGGCATGCGGATGGCCGCCTACCCCTATCCGGTCGAGGCGCGCCCGCACGGCTTCGCGCTGGCCGGGCTCGGCCCCCGGCTGGTCGCCCGCCTGCTCGACATCATCGCGGTGCTGCTGCTGAACGTCGTGGTCAACGGATACTTCGCCTACCAGTGGTGGCAGGAGTTCCTGCCGGAGTACCGCAAGACGATGGAGTCGGTCGCGAACGGCGGCAGCGCCTTCGACACGCAGGGCTCCTCCCGGATGGACGGGCTGCTCTGGGCCATGCTGATCGTGGCCACCCTGCTGTGGCTGCTCTACGAGGCGCCGGCGATCGCCGGCAGCGGGCAGACCCTGGGCAAACGGATCATGCGGATCAAGGTGGTCGCACTCGAGAACACCGAGCCGCTCGGCTTCGGCCGCGCCTTCGGCCGCTGGGCCCGGCTCGGCCTGTGGACGCCGGCCTGGGGCTGCGCCGGGCTCGGGCTGCTGATGCAGTTCATCTACTCGCTCTCGCCCGTGTTCGACCCGCAACTGCGGCAGGCGTACCACGACAAGACCGCGCGTACGGTCGTCATCGCCCTGCCGCCGCACTACCGGCAACCCACCTCGGAAGGCCGCCCGACCGCCACCCAAAATCGGAATGAGGGCCGATAGATGACTCGCCTGACCCGTGCCGACCTGGACGGGCTGCCCGCCTACGTCCCCGGCCGCAACCTCGCCGACCTGACCCGTGAGCTGGGCATCGCCGAGGCGATCAAGCTGGCCAGCAACGAGGTGCCGTACGGGCCGCTGCCCGGCGTGGTCGAGGCCGTGGGCGACGCGATGCTCTCCTCGCATCGCTACCCCGACATGGGCGCGGTCGAGCTGCGGTCGGCGCTGGGCGAGCGGTACGGCGTGGCCGCCGACCGGATCGTCACCGGCTGCGGCTCGGTGGCGCTGACCGAGATCCTGGTGAAGGCCACCTGCCTGCCGGGCGACGAGATCGTCTACGCGTGGCGGTCGTTCGAGGCGTACCCGATCATCTCGGCCGGCGCCGGCGCGACCAGCGTGCGGGTGCCGAACACCGCGGCGCACGGCCACGACCTCGGTGCGATGGCCGACGCGATCACCGACCGGACCAGGCTGGTGCTCGTCTGCAACCCGAACAACCCGACCGGCACCGCGGTGCGCCGGGCGGAGCTCGACCGGTTCCTCGCCGACGTGCCGTCCGACGTGCTGGTGGTGCTGGACGAGGCGTACCGGGAAATGGTCACCGACCCCGACGTGCCGGACGGCATCGCCACCTACGCCGACCGGCCGAACGTGCTGGTGCTGCGCACGATGTCGAAGGCGTGGGGCCTGGCCGGCCTGCGGATGGGCTTCCTGGTCGCGCAGCCGGAGGTGGCCGCCGCGATCCGCAAGGTGCTCACGCCGTTCTCGACCAGCCTGGTCGCGCAGGCCGCCGCGCTGGCCGCGCTGGCGCAGGAGCCGGAGGTGAAGCGCCGCTGCGGGCTGGTCGTGGCGGAGCGTTCCCGGGTCGCCGAGGCGCTGCGGAAGCTGCACGTGGACGTGCCGGACAGCCAGGCCAATTTCGTCTGGCTGCCGCTGGGCGACCAGGCCGCGCAGTTCGGCGTGGTCTGCGAGGGGCGTGGGGTGATCGTGCGGCCGTTCCAGGGCGACGGCGTACGCGTCACGATCGGCACGCCGGAGGAGAACGACGCGTTCCTGGCCGCCGCCGAGGTGGCCCTCGAACAGCTCGCCTGAGCCGGTGGGCCTAGCTTGAGGTGCCGCAGTAGCCGGCGACCGGGGTCAGCCACTCGGCGAACTGGGCCTGGACCGTCTTGTTGAGGTCGGACATGGACTTGACCCGGTCCATGTACCGGCGGTTGGCGGCGCTGCTCTCCAGCTTGGCGGCGGAGACCTTGCCGGCCGCCTGGAAGTCCGGGTCGGCGGCCGCGGCCGTTTCCCTGCGGATCTTCGTGGCCGCCGCCTTGAGCTGGCCGGCCGCCGTGGCCTCGGCCTTCTCCGCGTCGGCGGTCTGCTTGGCCTCCTTGTAGGTGACCATGCGGCCCATCGCGGTGCCGAACGCGCGCAGCTCGGTCGTGTAGAGCGACTGGAGCTTGCCGCAGACCAGCTGCGTGTTGGCCGAATAGTCGGGCTCCGGCTCGCTGCTCGGCGCCGCGGTGGCGGCGGTCCGGGCCGGGCTCGCGCCCTCGGCCTTGGCGTTCGCGTCGCTGTCGCAGGCGGCGCCGGTCAGCAGCGTGCCGCCGGCGATCGCGGCCAGGATGGCGCGTCGCATCAGGAAGATCCTTCTCGTCGGGAACGTCCAAACCGTCCCGACGTTACGTTCCGATGCCCGTCATGTCCAACCCAGAGTGATCATCGCGATACGAACAGCCCGCCCGCGAGCGACCGCGCGGGCGGGCTGCACATCCCCCGTTGGACCGGCTGCATCGCCCCATCGCGCTGGGGCGATGCCTTGGGAACATCCGCGATGGGGCGACGCAAAACCTAGGTTGGCGCGCCGCACTATCAGATCGCTGTCGATCCGCTATCGCGCGCTGGTCTACGCTCGGGGCACTTACGGATCGGAGTCGCTCTCTTGCGATACCGCATTCTTGGGCCACTGTCCGTCACCGAGGATGGACAGCAAGTGGCGATCACTGCGGGGCGTGACCGGATACTTCTGGCCACGTTACTTCTGCATGCCGGTCGGGTGGTCGACCACGCGACGCTGGCCGAGGCACTGTGGGGGATCGGGCCGCCCCACACGGCCCGCAGCCAGGTACAGACCTGCGTGTCCCGGCTACGCCGGCGACTGCCGCCGGGCGCGATCGTCAGCGACCCGGCCGGCTATCGATGGACCGGCGATCCGGACGATGTGGACGCCGCGATTTTCGCCCGCCTGGTGGCCCGGGCCCGGGCCGGCAGCGACGCCGCGCTCTATCGCGAGGCGCTCGACCTGTGGCGCGGCGAGGCGCTGGTCGGTATCGACAGCCAACCGGTCCGGGCCGGCGCCGCCGCCCTCGACGAGCAGTACGTGGCGGCGGTGGAGGAGTGGGCCGAGCTCGAGCTGGCGGCGGGCCGCGACCGCGAGCTGATCGGGCCGCTGACCGCGGCGATCGACCGGTTCCCGCTGCGCGAGCGGCTCCGCGGCCGGCTGATCCGGGCGCTGGTCGGGGCCGGGCGGGTCGCCGACGCGCTGGCCGAGTTCCGCCGGACCCGCCGCCTGCTGGTCGAGGAGTTGGGCATCGAGCCCGGCGCGGAGCTGCAGGAGCTGCATCGCCGGGTGCTGAGCGCGGACGAGGCGGCGCCGGTTCGCAGCCTGCCGCGGACCGTCGGCGACTTCACCGGCCGGGACGAGGTGGTCGCCCGCCTGCTGGCTGAGCTGGACCGACCCGGCCCGGCGATCGCGGCGATCGACGGCATGCCCGGTAGCGGCAAGACCACCCTCGCCCTGCACGTGGCGTCGCTCGCCGGCGAGCGGTTTCCCGACGCCCACCTCTTCGTCGACCTGCACGGACACAGCGCCGAGCAGCCGCTCGAGCCGGGCGCCGCACTGCTGATCCTGCTCCGCCAGCTGGGCATTCCGGCCGCCGCGATCCCGGCCGAGCTGGGCGACCGGATCACCCGGTGGCGCAGCGAGCTGGCCTCGCGGCGGGCCCTGGTGATCTTCGACAACGCGTACTCCAGCGCGCAGCTGGCCGACCTGCTGCCCACCGCGCCGGGCAGCGCGGCGCTGGTGACCAGCCGGCGACGGCTGCTGGGCCTGGACGGCGTGCACCCCGTGCAGCTCGCGGTGCTCTCGCCGGGAGACGCGCTGGCGCTTCTGGCCCGGATCGCCGGTGGCCGGATCGCGGCGGAGTCGGCGGCGGCGGCGGAGGTGGTGCGCCGGTGCGGCGGGCTGCCGCTGGCGTTGCGGCTGGCCGGGGCGCGGCTGGCGCATCGTCCACGGTGGCAGGTGGCCGATCTGGTACGGCGGCTGGGCGAGTCGGCGCTGCCCGACCTCGCGGCCGAGGACCGGTCGGTGGCGGCCGCGTTCGCTCTCTCGTACGGCCAGCTGGGTGAGCCGGCCCGGCGGCTGTTCCGGCTGCTGGGGGTGTATCCGGCGCCGCTGTTCGACGCGGTCGCCGCGGCGGCGCTGGCCGGGTTGCCGCTGAACGAGGCTCACGACCTGCTCGACGAGCTGATCGACGGGCACCTGCTGGACGAGCCCGAGCCCGGCATCTTCCGGCTGCACGACCTGCTCCGCGAGTACGCCGCGGCGCTCGCCGGTGAGCTGCCGCCGGACGCCGCGGAGGCGGTCCTCGACCTGCAGGTGCACGCCTTCGCGGCGGCGTTGCCACCGGTGCACCAGCGCCTGCTGCGCCGGGACATCGGCGCGCACGAGCCGCTACGCCCCGACCTGCTCGCCGAGCTGGCCGATCCGACGGCCCGCTTCGAATGGGAACGGCCGCAACTGGGCGCCTACGTCCAGGCGGCCGGCGATACCCGGTATGCCTGGTGGATCCCGCGCGCGGCCTGGTGGCATCTGTTCAACCGCGGCTACAACGACGACCTGCGGGTGGTGTTCGAGCAGAGCATGCGCAGCGTCGAGAAGTCCGGCGACCGGCAGGGCATCGCCATCGTCGCGAACTACCTCGCGTCGGCCTACGTCCGGCTGTCCGACTATCCGCGTGCCCTGGAGATGGTGGACCGGGCGATCCGCCTGCACGCGGAGCTGGGCAATTGGCGTGCGGTCGCGACCACGCTGGGCAACCGGGCCGGTGTCTATGACGCGGCCGGCCGATTCGCCGACTGCGTCACCTCGGCGCAGGAATCCTTGCGGCTGCGCGCCCTGCACGGCGCTGTCAACTATTCGCCGACGGCGCTCACCCACCTGGCCGGGGGATACGCGCGGCTCGGCCGGTACGCGGAGGCGTTGCGGTACGGCCGGCGGGCGCTGTTCCTCGCGGTCGAGACCGGTGACGCCGGGGCGACCGCGATGACCTTGATCAATATCCAGAAGTGCAAGCGAGAGGCCGGCCTGGGCTCCCCGATGGCCACCGACCGCTACCTGGCCGTTGCTCTGCGGCTGACGCGCCTGCGCGGCAACCGTCCGACCGAGGCGGAGGTGCTCAACGAGAAGGCCATCGTGCTGCGGCACCGGGGTCGGCACGACGAGGCCGTGGCGTTGCACGAGGCGGCGATCACGATCGTGCGGGGAACCTCGGACCGGCTGTACGAGGTGACGTTCATCCACGATCTCGCGATCACCCGCGGGTCGGCCGGTGATCGCGTGTGCGCGCTCGAACTGCACCGGCGGGCCTTACGGCTCGCCCAGGCGCACGGGATGGCCTATCTGGCCGCGTGCGCCGAGGCCGGGATCGCCGACTGTCTGGCCCAAACCGATCCGGAGCAGGCCCGTCGTTTATGGCTGGTGGCGCTGGCGGCGTTCCGTCAGATGGGGGTGCCCGAGCAGTACGAGGTGGAGCGCCGGCTGGCGGCGGCGTCATGAGATATCGGATCCTCGGTCCACTCCGGCCCGCAGTCACCGCCGGCCGGGACCGCATCGTGCTGGCGATGATGTTGCTGCGTCCCGGCCGGGTGGTGAGCGTCCCCGAGTTGGTCGACGCGGTCTGGGGCGACGATCCGCCGTCGACCGTACGCACCCAGCTGCAGGCCTGTGTCTCCCGGCTGCGCCGCGCGCTGCCGGCCGGCGCGATCGACACCGACCCGGCCGGTTATCGCTTGCGGATCGCGGCGGACGACCTGGACTCCCTGGTCTTCGCCCGGTTGATCGCGCGGGCTCGGGCCGAGGGCGACGCCGTGCTGTTCCGGGAGGCTCTGGACCTGTGGCGGGGCGAGGCGCTGGTCGGGATCGACAGCCGGCCGGTGCGGGCGGCCGCGGCCGGGTTGGACGAGCAGTACGTCGCCGCCGTGGAGGACTGGGCGGAGCTGGAGCTGGCCGCCGGCCGGGATCGCGAGTTGCTCGGCCTACTCGGCACGGTGGTCGAGCGGTTCCCGCTGCGAGAGCGGCTGCGCGGGCAGATGATCCGGGCCATGGCCGGTGCCGGGCGCACGGCAGACGCGCTGGCCGAGTTCCGCCGGACCCGGGAAGTGCTGCGCGGTGAGCTGGGCATCGAACCCGGCAAGGAGCTGCAGGAGGTGCATCGCCGGGTGCTGACCGGGGGCGAGACGGCCCCGGTCCGCAGCCTGCCACGTACCGTCGGCGACTTCACCGGGCGCGAGGACGTGGTCGCTCGCCTGCTGGCCGAGCTGGACCGCTGCGACCCCGCGATCTCGGTGATCGACGGGATGGCCGGCAGCGGCAAGACCACCCTGGCGTTGCACGTGGCGTCGCTGGTCGGCGAGCGGTATCCGGATGCGCATCTCTTCGTCGACCTGCTGGGGCACAGCGCGGAGCAGCCGCTCGAGCCGGCCGCCGCGCTGCTGATCCTGCTGCGGCAGCTCGGCGTCCCGGCCGAGACGATCCCAGTGACGCCCGGCGACCGGGTCACCCTGTGGCGCAGCGAGCTGGCCCGACGGCGGGTCCTGCTGGTGCTCGACAACGCGCACTCCAGCGCCCAGGTCGCCGACCTGTTGCCAACCGTGCCGGGCAGCCTCGCCCTGGTCACCAGCCGGCGGCGCCTGGTCGGCCTGGACGGCGTGCACTCCGAGCCGCTGGTCGTGCTCACCCCGGGGGAGGCGACCGTGCTGCTGGCCCGGATCGTCGGGGAGCGGGTGCGGGCGGAGCCGGCGGCGTTGGCCGAGGTGGTGCGCCGGTGCGGTGGGTTGCCGCTGGCGTTGCGACTGGCCGGGGCGCGGCTGGCGCATCGGCGCCGGTGGCGGGTGGCCGACCTGGTGCTCCGGCTGGGCGAGTCGGCCTTGCCCGAGCTCGCCGTCGAGGACCGGTCGGTGGCGGACGCGTTTGCGCTCTCCTACGGACAGCTCACGGCCCCGGCGCAGCGGATGTTCCGGCTGCTCGGGGTGTGCCCGGCGCCGCTGTTCGACGCGCCGGCCGCGGCCGCGCTGGCCGGACTGCCGCTCGACGAGGCGCAGGACCTGCTCGACGATCTCCATGACGTCCATCTGATCGACGAGCCCGCGCCGGGCATCTTCCGGCTGCACGACCTGCTGCGCGAGTTCGCCGCCGCGCTCGCCGCCGACCTGTCCCCGGACGAGCGCCGGACCGCCGTCGAGGCGATCCTCGATCTGCAGACACACGCCTTTGCGGCGGCGAACCCGCCCTCGTGGCGGGCGGCGGTCGAGCGCGACATCGGTCCACTGCGGCCGCTGCGGCCCGACCTGGTGGCGGCGCTGCCCGACCCGGCGGCCAGGGTGGAGTGGGAACGACCCCAACTGCCGGCCTACCTCGAAGCGGCCGCCGCCGATGGCGAATATCTGGTGTACGCGTGGTGGCTGCCCCGTGCGGCCTGGTGGTTCCTCTATGACGGGGGCTACACCGCCGAGCTGCGGAGGCTGCTCGAGCGCTCGCTCGCGATGGTGGAGAAGGCCGGCGACCGGGCCGGCATCGCCGTGGTCTCGAACTACCTCGCCTCGTCGGCGTCCCGGATCGGCGAGCTCGATCGGGCGGCGGAGCTGCTGCGGCTCTCCCGGCGCGTACAGGAGGAGTTGGGCAACCGGCGTGCGGTAGCGGTGGCGCAGGCCAACCTGGCCAACGTCTACGACGCGATGGGCCGGTTCGCCGAGAGCGTCGCGGCGGCGCGCGAGTCGCTTCGGCTGCGCTACCTGGTGGGCGAGCGCGTCTCGAACCGGACGCCGTTGCACAACCTGGCCGACGCCCTCGACCGGCTGGGCCGGCACGAGGAGGCGCTGCGAGCGCGGCGGCTCGGCATGCTCGACGCGATCGAGGTCGGCGACGCGACGGCGCTCGCCAACTGCCTGCAGGGCATCCAGCGGCACCGCATCGCGCTCGGACAGATCGACCTGGCCACCGCGCACCGGTATCTGCGGGCCGCCCTGCGTCTGTCCATCCGCAACGAGCATCTCTTCAGCGAGGCGGACATCCGCAGCGAACAGGGCCGGCTGCTGCGCGCGGAGGGCCGGTACGCCGAGGCGATCGCCCTGCACCTGACCGCGGTCGAGCTCACCCGCAAGACCGCCGATCGCCGGTACGAGTCGGCCTACACGGTCGACCTCGCCGACACCCGCCGCGCTGCCGGCGATCGGGCCGGCGCGCTCGCGGACTATCGGCGGGCCCTGCGCGACGCCGAGGCGCTGGGCCTGCGGTACACCGCGGCGCGCGCCCGGGCCGGCCTCGCCGAGTGCCTGGCGGACACCGACCCGGAGTCGGCGCGTCGCTCGTGGACGGCGGCGCTCGTCGAGTTCCGCGAGATGGGCGTGCCCGAGCAGCACGAGGCGGAGCGGCGGCTGGCGGCGATGCCGCGATGAGGTACGGGATCCTGGGCCCGCTCACGCCCGCGGTCACCGCCGGACGGGATCGGATCGTGCTGGCGATGTTGCTGCTGCACGCGGACCGGGTGGTCAGCGTGGGCGAGCTGATCGACGCGGTCTGGGACGAGGATCCACCGTCGACGGCTCGGGCCCAGCTCCAGACGTGTGTCTCGCGGTTGCGGCGGGCGCTGCCGGCCGGCGTGATCGACACCGACCCGGCGGGATACCGGATCCGGGTCGGCCCGGACGAGCTGGACTCGCTGGTCCACGCCCGCCTCATCGCCCGGGCGCGGGCCGAGGGCGACGCGGCGCTGTTCCACGAGGCGCTGGCGCTGTGGCGCGGCCCGGCGCTGGTCGAGATCGAGAGCCCGGCCGTGCGCCGGGCCGCCGCGGTGCTCGACGAGCAGCGGGCGGTGGCCACCGAGGACTGGATCGACCTGGAGCTGGCCGCCGGCCACGAGCGCGAGCTGCTGGGTGAACTGTCCGGCCTGGTCGAGGAGTTCCCGCTGCGGGAGCGGCTGCGCGGCCAGCTGATGGTGGCGCTGTCCCGGTCCGGGCGGCAGGCCGACGCGCTCGCCGAGTACCGCCGGATCCGCGACGTGCTGGCCGGCGAGCTCGGCATCGAGCCGGGACACGAGCTGCGGGAGCTGCACCAGCGGATCCTCGGCGACACCCTGCCGCCGGCCGAGGCCGCCGCCGGGCCGGTGCGCTGCCTGCCCCGTACGGTCGGCGACTTCACCGGCCGCGCGGAGATCGTCGCCCGCCTGCTCGCGACCATCGACGGGCCCGGCCCGGCGATCGCGGTGATCGACGGCATGGCCGGCAGCGGCAAGACCACCCTGGCGCTGCACCTGGCCGCGCTGGTCGGCGACCGCTACCCGGACGCACACCTCTTCGTGGACCTGCATGGGCACAGCGCCGAGCAGCCGCTCGACCCGGCCGCCGCCCTGCTGATCCTGCTGCGCCAGCTGGGCGTGCACGCCGAGCGGGTCCCGCCGGCCCTGGTCGACCGGCTGGCGCTGTGGCGTACCGAGCTGGCCCGGCGGCGGGTGCTGGTGCTGTTCGACAACGTCGCCGCCAGCGACCAGATAGCCGACCTGCTGCCGACCGCGCCGGGCAGCCTCGCCCTGGTCACCAGCCGCCGCCGGATGACCGCCCTGGACGACGTGCGGCCGGAGTCGCTGCCGGTGCTGGCCGAGCCGGAGGCGATCGCCCTGCTCGCCCGGATCGCCGGCGAACGGGTGTCGGCCGAGCCGGACGCGGCCGCCGAGGTGGTACGGCGCTGCGGCGGCCTGCCGCTGGCGTTGCGCCTGGCCGGCGCCCGGCTGGCGCACCGGCCGAGCTGGCGGGTGTCCGACCTGCTGCGCCGGCTCGGCGGGTCGATGCTGCCCGAGCTCGCGGTGGAGAGCCGCACGGTGGCCGGCGCGTTCGCGCTCTCCTTCGGCCAGCTGACCGAGCCGGCCCAGCGGCTGTTCCGGCTGCTCGGCGCGTACCCGGGCCGGTCCTTCGACGCGCTCGCCGCGGCCGCCGTCGCCGACCTGCCGCTGCCCGAGGCCGAGGACCTGCTCGACGACCTGGTCGACGCGCACCTCGTGGACGAGCCCGAGCGGGGCGTCTTCCGGATGCACGACCTGCTGCACGAGTACGCGATCGCGCTGTGCTCGGAGCTGTCGGCGGACGAGCGGCGGGCCGCGGTCGTCCGCGCACTGGATCTCGAGATGCACGCGGCGATGATGGCGGTGCCCTACCGGATCAGCGTGACGCTGCGCGACCTCGGGTATCCGGTCGCGATGCGCCCCGACCTGCTGGCCGGGCTTGCCGACGCGGCGGAGCGGCTGGAACGCACCCGCCCGGCCCTCGGCGACTTCCAGGACGCGGCGATCGCGGCGGACCGGCCCGACCTGGTCTGGAAGGTGGCGCGGGCGGCCTGGCGGTTCCTCTTGGACCGCGGTTACACCGACGACGTGGAGCGCATCTTCTCCACCGCGCGGGCCGTGGCCCGCCGCGCCGGTGACCGGGCGGCGCAGGGACTGGCCGCCAACTATCTCGCGTCGGTGTACTTCCGGCAGTGTCGCCTGGAGATGGCGAAGCCGCTGGTCGAGGAGTGCATCCGGCTGCGCGAGGAGCTGGGCGACCAGATCGGCGCGGCGGTGGCGACGTGCAACCTGGCCACCCTGCACAACTCGCACGGGCGGTACGCGGAAGGCGCGGCGTACGCGGAGCGGGCCCAGGTCCTGTATTCGGGAAGCCGGGCGGTCGAATCCTCGATGCAGCTGGACGTCGCCTCGTTCGCCTACTCGTACCTCGGCCGGCACGCGGAGGCCATCAACCTGCAGCGCCGGCGCCTGCTTCACCTGGTCGAGCTGGGCGACCGCTTCGACATCGCCCATTCGCTGCTGCACCTGATCCTGGTGCGCTTCCGGGCCGGCGCGATCGAGCCGGCCCTCGCCGGCCGGCGGTTGCGGCTCATCCAACACGAGATGGTCCGGCTTGGTCTGCACAGCGGCGAGTGCGACGTGCTGTACATGCTCGGCGACGTGCTGCGTTCCCAAGGCCGCTATGAGGAGGCGATCGCGGAGTTCGTCCGGGCTCGCGAGCTCATCGTCGCGATCCACGACGGGCGGATGGAACCGATCGCGATCAACGGCCACGGCCAGGCGCTCCTGGAGTCCGGCGATCCGGATGCCGCCCTGGCCATCTTCCGGCAGGGGCTGGAGCGCAGCCTCGCCACGACGCACTGGTACGAGCGCGGCCGCGCGCACCTCGGGATCGGCGACTGCCTGGCCGCCACCGATCCGGCGGGCGCCCGCGAGCACTGGCGGCAGGCGCTGGAGGTGTTCACCGAGATCCAGGTGCCGGAGCGGTACGAGGTGGAGCGCCGACTCGTGGCGGTGGCGTCTTGAGGTATCGGATTCTCGGTCCGCTTCGGCCCGCGGTCACCGCCGGCCGGGACCGGATCGTGCTGGCCATGCTGCTCCTGCACCCCGACCGAGTGGTGAGCGTGGCCGAGCTGGTCGACGCGGTCTGGGACGAGGGCCCGCCGCCGACCGCCCGGGCCCAGCTGCAGGCCTGCGTCTCCCGGCTGCGGCGGGCGTTGCCGACCGGCGTGATCGACACCGACCCGGTCGGCTACCGGCTGCGGGTCGGGCCGGACGAGCTGGACTCGCAGGTCTTCGCCCGGCTCGTCGCGCGGGCCCGGGCCGAGGGCGACGCCGCGGTCTTCCGCGAGGCGCTCGACCTGTGGCGCGGCGAGGCGCTGGTCGGCATCGACAGCCGCCCTGTGCGCGCCGCCGCGGCCGCCCTGGACGAGCGGTACGCCGCCGCGGCCGAGGACTGGGCCGAACTGGTGCTGGCGGCGGGCGGCGATCGCGAGCTGATCGGGGCGCTCGGTCCGCTGGTCGAGCGGTTTCCGCTGCGTGAGCGGCTGCGTGGCCGGCTGATCCGGGCGCTGGCCGGTGCCGGGCGCACCGCGGATGCGCTGGCCGAGTTCCGCCGGTGCCGGGAGGTGTTGCGCGGCGAGCTGGGCATCGAGCCCGGCGAGGAGCTGCAGGAGCTGCATCGCCGGGTGTTGAGCGCGGGGGAGGCGGCGCCGGTCCGCAGCCTGCCGCGTACGGTCGGCGACTTCACCGGGCGCGACGACGCGGTGCGCCGGCTGGTCCGGGCGATCGGCGACGCCGACGCCGGCTCGCCGGTGATCGCGGTGATCGACGGCATGGCCGGCAGCGGCAAGACCACGCTCGCGCTGCATGTGGCCGCGCTGGTCGGTGACCGCTACCCGGACGCGCACCTGTTCGTCGACCTGCGCGGCTTCGGCGAGGGTGAGCCGGTCGAGCCGGCCGCGGCGCTGCTCACCCTGCTTCGGCAGCTCGGCGTGCCGTCGCAGGCGGTGCCGGTCGACCTGGCGGACCGGGTCACCATGTGGCGAAGCGAGCTGGCCCGGCGGCGGGTGTTGGTGGTGCTGGACAACGCGCACTCCAGCGCGCAGCTGGCCGACCTGCTGCCCGCCTCGCCCGGGGCGCTCGCGCTGGTGACCAGTCGGCGGCGACTGGCCGGGCTGGACGGTGCGCACCCGGAATCGCTGCCGGTGCTGGCCGCGCCGGATGCGCTGGCGTTGCTGGCCGGCATTGCCGGGGACCGGGTGTGGGCCGAGCCGGAGGCGGCGGCCGAGGTGGTGCGCCGCTGCGGCGGGTTGCCGCTGGCGCTGCGGCTGGCCGGGGCGCGGCTCGCACACCGGCCGCGCTGGCAGGTGGCCGATCTGGTCCGGCGGTTCGGTGAGTCGGCGTTGCCGGAGCTGGTGGTCGAGGCTCGCTCGGTGGCGGACGCGTTCGCCCTCTCGTACGGGCAGCTCGCCGCCCCGGCCCAGCGCGTGTTCCGGCTGCTGGGGGTGTACCCGGCGCCGCTGTTCGACGCGCCGGCCGTCGCGGCGCTGACCGGGCTGCCGCTCGACGATGCCGAGGACCTGCTCGACGACCTGATCGACGTGCATCTGCTGGACGAGCCGGAGCACGGCATCTTCCGGCTGCACGACCTGCTGCGCGAGTTCGCCGCCGCGCTCGCCGCCGACCTGTCCCCGGACGAGCGCCGGACCGCCGTCGAGGCGGTCCTCGATCTACAGACCCACGCGCTCGCCGCGTCCACCCTGCCGGGCCGCCGCGCCCTGCTCGACCTGGACCTCGGCCATCCCGAGCCCGGCCGCCCCGACCTGGTGGCGGCCGTCGCCGACCCGGTGGCCCGGGTGGAGCGGGAACGCCCGCAGCTGGGCGCCTACGTGGACGCCGCCGGCGGGACCAGGTACGCCTGGTGGATCCCGCGCGCGGCGTGGTGGCACCTGTTCAGCCGGGGTTACAACGACGACCTGCGGGCGCTGTTCGAGCGCAGCCTGGCTCCGGTCGAGCGGGCCGGCGATCGGGCCGGCCTCGCGGTCATCGCGAACTACCTCGCCTCGGCATACGTCCGAAGTGCCGACTTCCCGCGCGGCCTGGCGATGCTGGACCGCGCGGTCACCGTGCAAGAGGAGCTGGGCAACCGGCGCGCGGTCGCCACCGCGCTGGGCAACCGGGCCGGTCTCTACCAGGCCCTCGGCCGGTTCGACGAGTGCGTCGCGTCGGGCCGGGCCGCGCTGCGGCTGCGGGCGCTGATCGGCGAGACATCCTCGGCCCGCGCGCTGTTGCAGAACCTGGCCGCCGGGTACGCGAAGCTCGGCCGGCACGCCGAGGCGCTGCACTACCGGCGGCTCGCCCTGTTCACGGCGATCGAGGCGGGCGACGCCGCGGGCATCGCGATCGCGCTGAACCACATCCAGAAGGACAAGCGGGCGCTCGGCCTGACCTCGGCGGAGAACGCCGAACGCTATCTCGGCGTCGCGTTGCGCCTGGCCCGGCGCTGCGGCCACCGCGCCGGGGAGGCCGAGGTGCTCGACGAGCACGCCATCCTCCTGCGCGACCTGGGCCGGTACGCGGAGGCCACGGCGCTGCACGAGGCGGCCATCGCGATCATGCGGGAGGCCTCGGACCGGCTCTACGAGGCGACCTTCTCGTACGACCTCGCGGTCACCCGGGCGCTGGCCGGCGACCACGACGGCGCGTTGACCCTGCATCGGCGGGTGCTGCGAACCGCGCAGGCGCTCGGCGCGACGGATCTGGTCGCGCTCGCCGAGGCCGGCCTGCGGCGTCGCCCGTCCGGCCGCGGCCTGGATCAACTGCGACCCGTCGCCGGGCGAGGCAGGATGGTGGGGTGACTACCGAGCAGAGCTATCGGGTAGAGCGCGACACCATGGGCGAGGTCCGGGTCCCGGCCGACGCCCTGTGGCGGGCGCAGACGCAGCGGGCGGTGGAGAATTTCCCGATCTCGGGGCGGGGGCTCGAACCGGCGCACATCGCCGCGCTCGCCCAGATCAAGGGGGCGGCCGCCCAGGTGAACGCGGCCCTCGGCGTACTGGATGAAGATCTTGCCAAGGCGATCGCGACGGCCGCGGCGCACGTGGCGGCCGGGGGATATGAGTCGCAGTTCCCGATCGACGTGTTCCAGACCGGCTCGGGCACCTCGTCGAACATGAACGCCAACGAGGTCATCGCCACCCTCGCGGCCCGCGAGCTGGGCCGCCCGGTGCACCCGAACGATCACGTCAACGCCTCGCAGTCGAGCAACGACGTCTTCCCCTCGTCGATCCACCTGGCCGCGACCCAGGCCGTGGTGTCCGACCTGATCCCGGCGCTCGAATACCTCGCGGGCGCGCTCAGCGCCAAGGCCGAGGAGTGGGCCAAGGTGGTCAAGAGCGGGCGGACGCACCTGATGGACGCCACGCCGGTCACCCTCGGGCAGGAGTTCTCCGGGTACGCCCAGCAGGTCGCCAACGGCGTCGCCCGGCTGAACGCCGCGCTGCCGAGGCTGGCCGAGCTACCGCTCGGCGGCACCGCGGTCGGCACCGGCGTGAACACGCCGCCCGGTTTCGCTCCCGCGGTGATCTCCCGGCTGGCCGAGACCACCGGCCTGCCGCTGACCGAGGCGCCCAACCACTTCGAGGCGCAGGGCGCCCGGGACGGCCTGGTCGAGACGTCCGGGCAGCTGCGCACGATCGCGGTCGGCCTCTACAAGATCGTCAACGACATCCGCTGGATGGGCTCGGGCCCGCGGGCCGGCCTGCGCGAGCTGCGCCTGCCCGACCTGCAGCCCGGCTCGTCGATCATGCCGGGCAAGGTGAACCCGGTGGTCCCCGAGGCGGTCCGGCAGGTCTGCGCCCAGGTGATCGGCAACGACGCGACCGTGGCCTTCGCCGGCACTCAGGGTGACTTCGAGCTCAACGTGATGCTCCCGGTGATGGCCCGCAACCTGCTCGAGTCGATCCGGCTGCTGGCCAACGTCGCCCGGCTGCTCGCCGACCGCTGCATCGCCGGCCTGGAGCCGAACGTCGAGGTCGCACTCGCCTACGCCGAGGGATCGCCGTCGATCGTCACGCCGCTCAACCGCTACCTCGGCTACGACGAGGCGGCCGCCATCGCCAAGGCGGCGCTCGCCTCCGGCCGCAGCATCCGTGAGGTGGTGCTCGAGCGCGGGCACGTGGCCGAGGGCAGGCTCACCGAGGCGCAGCTGGACGAGGCGCTGGACGTGCTCCGAATGACTCGTCCGTGAGCAACCTCGCTACCCTCGTACGGTGACGCTGCGCTTGTACGACACCTCGACCCGATCCGTCCGGGACTTCGTCCCGAAGACGCCCGGTCAGGTCGGGATCTACCTGTGTGGTCTGACCGTGCAGTCCCCGCCGCACATCGGTCACCTGCGGTCCGCGGTGAACTACGACGTGCTGCGGCGCTGGCTGCTGCACACCAACCACGACGTCACATTCGTCCGTAACATCACCGACATCGACGACAAGATCCTGGACAAGGCGTCCGCGTCCGGCCGCCCCTTCTGGGCCATCGCGTATGCGAACAAGCTCATCCTCGACGCCGACTACCGCGACCTCAACGTGCTGCCGGCGACCTACGAGCCGCTGGCCACCGGGCACATCCCGGAGATGCACGAGCTGATCGGCGAGCTGATCTCGGGCGATCACGCCTACGTGGCCGCGGGCGGCAACGGCGATGTCTACTTCGATGTGCCGTCATATCCGAAATATGGCGCGCTTTCCGGCCAAAACCCCGATGACATGCGCCCGCCGACCGACGGCGGCGAGCCCGACAAGCGGGACTATCGCGACTTCGCGCTGTGGAAGGGCGTCAAGGCCGACGAGCCGGCCGACGCGTCCTGGCCGTCGCCGTGGGGCCGCGGCCGTCCCGGGTGGCACATCGAGTGCTCGGCGATGGCCCGGCGTTACCTCGGCGACGAGTTCGACATCCACGGCGGCGGCCTCGACCTGACCTTCCCGCACCACGAGAACGAGATCGCCCAGTCCCGCGCGGCCGGGCTCGGCTTCGCCCGCTACTGGGTGCATCACGCGCTGCTCAACCTCGGCGAGGCCAAGATGAGCAAGTCGCTGGGCAACGTGATCGACGTGGCGGCCGTGCAGGCGATGGGCATCCGGCCGGTCGAGCTACGGTATTACCTCGGCACCCCGCACTACCGCTCGCGGATCGACTACTCGGACGAGGCGCTGCGCGAGGCGGCCGTGGCGTACCGGCGGATCGAGGGTTTCGTGCAGCGGGCGGCCGAGGTGGTCGGCCCCGGCCGGCCCAAGGACGTGCCGCCCTCGTTCACCGCGGCGATGAGCGACGACCTCAACACGTCGGCCGCGCTCGCCGTCGTGCACGACACGATCCGCGAGGGCAACACCGCGCTGGCGGCCGGCGACGAGGCCGGCATCCGGGGCGCGCTCACCGCGGTGCGGGCGATGCTGGGCGTGCTCGGGCTCGACCCGCTCGACCCGGCCTGGAACGCCGGCGAGGCCAAGAGCGACCTCAAGCCGGTAGTCGACGCGCTGGTTAAACTCGCTCTCGAACAGCGCACTCAGGCGCGCACACGCAAGGACTGGGCGGCTGCCGACTCGGTTCGTGATCAGTTGAAGAACGCGGGAATTCAGGTGGAGGACACTCCGGCCGGTCCGCGCTGGACGGTAGGAGAGCACTGATGCCGGGTAACTCCCGCAACGCGAGCAAACGGGTCGTGTCCAAGAAGGGTGCGGCCCAGGGCTCCGGCGGCAAGAACAGGGGCGGCCTCAAGGGCCGGGGCAAGACCCTGCCCGCCGACGAGCGCCCCTGGCACAAGGGCTACTCGGGCACCGAGAAACTGCCCGAGAAAACGGCCCGCAAGCAGGACAAGGAGCGCCGGGCCGCGGCCGCCGAGGGCCGCGCGCCCAAGGTCGGCGTGCCCGGCAGCAAGGACACCACCTGGGGTCGCAGCGGGCGCAACACCGGCCGGCCGATGCCCCAGCGTGGCGGCAAGCTCCCCGCACGGGGCGGGCCGCGGGTCGCGCCGGGCCGCCGGTCCAACCCCACCAAGGAGGGCCCCGAGCTGCTGCTCGGCCGTAACCCGGTGGTCGAGGCGCTGCGCGCCGCGGTGCCGGCGACGGCGCTCTACGTGGCCCAGGGCATCGACATCGACGAACGGGTCACCGAGATCGTCCGCTCGGCCGGCGACCGGGGCATTCCGATTCTCGAGATCGGCCGGCACGAGCTCGACCGGATGACCGGCGGCGTGCTGCACCAGGGCATCGGCCTGCAGGTGCCGCCGTTCGCGTACGAGAACTTCGACGACCTGGTCGCCGCGGCGCTCGAGCAGACCGCGCCGCTGCTGGTCGCGCTGGACGGGATCACCGATCCGCGCAACGTGGGCGCGGTGATCCGGTCGGTGGCCGCGTTCGGCGGGCACGGCGTCTTCCTGACCGAGCGGCGCGCCGCGGGCATCACCGCGACGGCGTGGCGCACGAGCGCCGGCGCGGCCGCCCGGGTCCCGGTCTCCCAGGTGGTCAACCTGACCCGGGCGATCAAGTCGGCGCAGAAGGCGGGCTTCACCGCGATCGGCCTCGACGCGGACGGCGAGACGGATCTCTACCAGCTCGAGGCCGCGATCGGCCCGCTCCTGGTGGTCGTCGGCTCCGAGGGCCGCGGCCTCTCCCGCCTCGTCGGCGAGACGTGTGACCTGCGGGTGAGCATCCCGATGGCGTCCGACGTGGAGTCGCTGAACGCGAGCGTGGCGGCGGCGGTGACGTTGGCCGAGGTGGCTCGCCGCCGGCTCTACGACCTGTAAAAACACCGATACGGTACGACGTTCGCCGAGTCCCCGGCGGACACGGGCCGCCGGGTGGGTGGTTGCGCCCTCACCCGGCCGCCGGGCAGTGCGTCGTTGGTCGCGCTTTTCAGCGCACGCGATCGGGGCTTGGTCGCGCCCTTCAGCGCACGCGATCGGGGACTCGGCGGCCGACCGACACGTTGATCGCCACCAGCCCGGCCAGCAGCGCCGCGAGCAGCTCCATCGTCACCGGGGTCAGCGGGGTGAGCAGGGCCAGCGCCGCGGCGAGCGGGAAGGCGGCCTTCATCGGCCCGCTCTGGTGCGGCCGGATGTGCAGCAGCCAGACGAAGAACAGGTAGACCGCCACCGGCACGGCGATCGCATACCCGGCCAGCACCGCGGAGATCTCGGCGTGCTCGGTGAGCTGGTCGACCGCCACGCCCAGGCCCGCGCCGACCGCGGCCGCCGAGGCGAAGACGAAGTAGTGGCCGTAGCCCCACATCATCGAGGTGCGCAGCGAGGACAGCAGGTTGTGCGCCGAGCGGTCGAAATACAGCCACCACAGCGCGAACACCACCACCAGCCCGGCCACGGCCAGCCGGATCAGCGCGCCGGTGTGCGCGCCGTCCTCGTCCAGCCCGCCGCGGAAGGCGATCGTGGCGGCCGCCACCGACTCGCCGAGCACGATCAGCGTGAACAGGCCGTACCGCTCGGCGATGTGGTGCGGGTGGTAGCTGGTCGGGCCGCCGGGCGCGCGCTCGGCCCAGATCGGCACCACCAGCTCGAGCACCACCAGCAGATGGAAGATCGGCAGGAACGACCAGGACTCCGGTATGGCCAGCCGGAGCAGCCAGAGCGCCTGGACCGCGGACACGCCGATCGCGTAGCGCAGGGCGGTGGACCGGCGCTGCGGGTCCGACTTCGCGGCGCGCAGCCACTGGGTGACCAGCGCGAGCCGCATGATCACGTACCCGATGGTGATCACCCGGAAGTCGTTGTGCTCGAACGCCTGCTGGACCCCCGCGGCCAGCACCAGCGCGCCGGAGATCTGCACGAACGTGGTGATCCGGTAGACGTCGTCGTCGGTGTCGTAGGCCGAGGCGAACCAGGTGAAGTTCATCCACGCCCACCAGATGGCGAAGAACACCATCAGGTAGCCGGTGAGGCCGTGCCGCACCTGGTGCACGGCGATGCTGTGGTGCAGCGGCGCGGCGGCCTGCGACACAGCCACCACGAAGCACAGGTCGAAGAAGAGCTCGAGCGGCGTGGACACCCGGAACTGTTCGTCGGAGGAGCGGCCCACCATCGGCGCCAGGAACCGGCGCCTCGGCTCAGACATCGGCAGTGTCCTCACCCAAGCCTGGACTATCAGTCGGCGGAGCTAGGCCGTCGATCAGATCCCAGCTCAGCAGCGTGAACGGCGCCTCCTCGGCGGCGCCGGACCGGCGGTAGGTGGCCAGCGCGGCGTCGTTGTCCACCTCGGTGCCGACCCACATGCCGTAGCAGCCGCTGCGCCGGGCGATCACCGCCAGCTCGCCGACCAGCCGCGCGCCGATGCCCTGCAGGCGGGCGGCCGGCAGGACGCCGAGCTCGTAGATGAACATCTCGGTGCCCTTGTCCGGGTGGGTCATCTCGACCCCGGAGATCATGCCGACCGCCCGGCCGCCGTCGTCGTACGCGAAAAGCAGATGATGCCCCGGCTGCGCGAGGAATCGCTCGGTGGCCGCCGGGATCGGCGGCGCATCAAAGAGCTCGGCCGCGGCGAGCACCGCGTCGCAGCTCAAGATCCGTTCGATGCGCATGCCGAGCACTCTAGGTGCCGATGGTCACGGGCCGGTCATGCTGTGCCTTCCTTTGGCATGCCCTTCTGGCCCTCGCCTGCAGCCGGGGTGCGCAACTTGCGGTAGTGCCGCTCGGTGCAGGCGGTCATGCCCCCATCGACTGAGCTATCGCGAGCGTGTCCTGATACTCCCGCCAGTGCACCACCTTGCCGTCCCGCACCCGCAGCACGGCGATGAGATCGGTCGAGCCGCGCTCGCCGGTGGCCGTCCGGACGCCGCCCAGCCGGTACTCCACCACGATCACCTCGGGGTCGGCCGTCTCGTGCACCGTGTCGATGGCGCACTCGTCGATCCGGATCGGCATGGCGGCCCGAGCCGGCCCGGCCATCGCCAGGAACGCGGCCTTGCCTTCGATCCGGCGCGGCCGGCCGAGCGCCGCGAACGGCCACTCGATCACCACGTCGTCGGCGAGGTGGTCTCCGCTCACCTCGCCGGCCAGTGCCTCCGGCCGCATCGCCCGCTCGAACACCTCGCGCGGCGTCATGTCGTGCCCCTCTCTAAGATGAGTCATGACTCAGGTAAAATATGAGTCGCGACTCATCTTGTCAACCGGGAGTGCTCATGTCGCCACGCGCCGACGCGATCCGCAACCGGGCGAAGATCCTCGAGGTCGCCGCCCGGGTCTTCGCCGAGCAGGGCGCGGCCGCCTCGACCGAGCAGGTCGCCGCCGAGGCCGGGGTGGCGATCGGCACGATCTTCCGGCACTTCCCGACCAAGGCCGACCTGCTCGCCGCGATCATGAAGGACACGCTGGCCCGGCTGGCGGAGCGGATGGCCGCGCCCGAGGCCACGCTGTTCGGGGTCTTCACCGCGCTGGTCGCCGAGGCGGCCGCCAAGCGCTCGGTGGTCGACCTGCTGCCCGGGCTCGAGGTGACCGAATCGGTCGCGCAGTTCCGGGCGGTGGTGGCCGGGCTGCTCACCCGCGCGCAGGCGGCCGGCGAGGTGCGCGCCGAGATCGGGCCCGACGAGGTGATGGCGCTGCTCGTCGCCGTCTGCCAGGGCGCGTTGCGCGGCGGGTGGCCGCCCGCCCTCCAGCGCCGCACGCTGTCCATCGTCTTCGACGGGTTGCGCGCCGCGCCTGACGCCGGGCTGTCGTAGGCGGGTCGTAGCATGACGGGGCCGAGGTGGTGGCTGAAGGGACAGCAGCGTGACCGACATCGACGGCTCCGGCAGTGCGGCGTCCGGCGGGGCGGCACCTGTTCCGGCGGTGGGCACGCCGGCGGAAAACGCCGACGAGCGGCTGAGTTCGGCGCCGGTCGACCCATGGGCGACCGGGGAGGCCGCCGCGCTCGCGGCCGGGCACATCGCGCCGGCGAGCCCGGCCCATGGCCCCGTCGCCGGGCCGGTGTCGGGGCAGCCCGCCGCGGCGGGCTATCCCCTGCGGACCGAGGACCAAGGGATTGCGGCCGGTTCCGGGCCGGTCGGCAGCCCTGGCTATCCGGTGCAGCCGGGCAGTCCTGGCTATCCCGTGCAGCCGGGCAGTCCGGGCTATCCGGTGCAGCCCGGGAGTCCTGGCTATCCGGTGCAGCCGGGCAGTCCCGGCTATCCGGTGCAGCCCGGCGGTCTTGGCCACCCGGGACAACCCGGCGGCTGGGCGCGGGGGGCGACCACCCACGAAGCGGCCCGGAAAGGCCGGGGACCGGGCAAACGCTCGTACCTCTGGATTGTTGCGACGGCCGTGACCATCGCGCTCGCCGGCGGGGTCACCTGGTATTTCTGGCCGGGCGATCGGGCGCTGGACTACCAGCCGCTCAGCGAGCCTCGGCGGATCACGCCGATCGTGCCGGTCAGCTCGGACTGGTCGGATGCGGAGATTCTCGGCGGGCGGGCCTACTTCGCCAGCTCCGACTCGAAGAGCGGGAACGTTGGCGTGGTCGCGATCGGTGTCGGCGACACCAAGCCGGTCTGGACCAGCATGAAGGCCGGCCAGGCCGAACGGTGGAAGACGATGATCGCGCTGCCCGAGGGGGTGGCGCTGATCAGCGACCCGCAGGGGGTCGACTCGACTCGGCGGCTCGCGGTGCTCGGCGCCAAGGACGGCGCGCTGCTCTGGGACCGGACGCTCAACAGCGGGGACGACGTGCTGTTCGCCGGCGAGACCGCGGTGGTCGCGGACCGGAAGGGAAAGCGGCTGGTCGGAGTGCGGCTCCGCGACGGCGCCGAGCGGTGGTCGCGGGCCGATCCGACGAGCGCGTACGGTGACACGAACGTGGTCGCGGTGACCACGCCGAAGGATCTGGACGGGCCGGCCACGGTGTTCGGGCGGCCGTTCGAGCCGGACTTCGCCGACGACCCGCGGATCGTGCAGATCGGGGCGGACAAGTCGGCACGGGTGATCGACGCGAACTCCGGCAAGATCCTTACCGAGCGGCAGAACGTCGCCGAGTCGAACGACGAGGTGGTCGCGCACAACGGGCGGCTGATCGTGCTGGAGTCCGGCGACCAGCAGATCGTCTCGTACGACCTGAAGAAGTTCGGCGAGCCCAAGGTGCTGTACACGGTCCAGACGCCGGACACCAAGATGAGCGACGTCACCGCGTGCGGCGACGACCGGGTCTGCTTCGACGAGGAGGTCGGCTACGACGGGAAGTCGGCCACCGTGGTCGCGCTCGACGTGGCCGAGGGCAAGCAGCTGTGGCGCTACCGGCTGTCCGACGTCCAGAAGATCGTGCCGGTCGGCGAGGCGCTGCTGGTCACGACCACGGCGCCGAACACGACGCTGCTCGACGCCAAGGGCGGGAAGGTCTGGACGCATACCGGCGAGGCGGCCCGGCTCGACGGCGGGAACCTGCTGGAGTTCTCGAAGCCGCTCAGCCGCTCGCCGGAGGAGACCGCGCTGTACGGCCGGCACCTCGGCGACGAGGCGGTGCCGCTCGGCTCGTTCGACGACGTGCGTGCCGACACCTGCTCGTGGGACAGGGCGATGCTGGCCTGCGTCGGCGACACGGACTTCGAGCTGCTGCGGTTCGCCAAATAGCGAACGGGCGGCCCAAATAGCGAACGGGCGGCCCTCCGCGAGGAGGACCGCCCGGTCAGAGCGTGACTGGCGTCAGATACGCTGGCCGCTCTCGGCGTTGAACACGTGGATGCCGTTGGTCTGCGGCTTCACGTACACGGTGTCGCCCATCGTCGGCATGTGCCGGCGGTCGGTGCGGACCACGAAGCGCTCGGCGCCGCCGTCGAGGTCGGCGTGGCCGTAGACGTTCGCGTCCGAGCCGAGGTCCTCGACCAGGTCCACGACGATCGGCAGCGCGCCCTCGGCCTCGGACACCAGGTCGGCCGCCTCCGGGCGGAAGCCGACCGTGACCTTGCCGCCGCCGCTCTGCGCCGCCGCGACCTGCTCGCGGGTCAGCGGGATGGTCGTGGCGGCGAACTTCGCGCCCGACTCGGTCAGCGGGACGGTCTTGATGTTCATGGCCGGGGAGCCCATGAAGCCGGCGACGAAGACGTTGCCGGGGGTGTCGTACAGCGCCCGCGGAGTGTCGACCTGCTGGAGCACGCCGTCCAGCATGACCGCGACCCGGTGGCCCATGGTCATGGCCTCGACCTGGTCGTGGGTGACGTAGACCGTGGTGACGCCCAGCTTGGCCTGGAGCGTGGCGATCTGCGAGCGGGTCTGGACGCGGAGCTTGGCGTCGAGGTTCGACAGCGGCTCATCCATGAGGAACACCTGCGGCTCGCGCACGATCGCGCGGCCCATCGCGACACGCTGGCGCTGGCCACCGGAGAGCGCCTTGGGCTTGCGGGACAGGTACTCGTCGAGCTGCAGGAGGGCCGCCGCCTCCTTGACCCGCCGGTCGATCTCGGCCTTCGAGGTCTTGCGGAGCTTCAGGGCGAACGCCATGTTCTCGTACACCGACATGTGCGGGTAGAGGGCGTAGTTCTGGAAGACCATCGCGATGTCGCGGGACTTGGGCGGCAGGTTGGTGACGTCCTTGCCCTCGATCAGGATGCGGCCCTTGTCGACGTCCTCGAGGCCGGCGAGCATGCGCAGGCTGGTGGACTTGCCGCAACCGGAGGGGCCGACCAGAACCAGGAACTCGCCGTCGCCGATCTCGAGGTTGAGCTCGTTGACGGCGGGCCGCTCAGACCCGGGGTAGATCCGGGAGGCGTGGTCATAAGTGACGGTGGCCATGGTGAAACCAACTTCCTTTCCACCGGCAGGAACGTGCCGGACGATCCGAGTGGGAGGAACAGCGCTGTAAACGTAAAGCCTTTTGCGCCACGTGCCAAGACGGGCCCCGACCAATGGGACGTTATGCTGACGACCTCGCCTCCTTAGCTCAGTTGGCTAGAGCACCCGTCTTGTAAACGGGAGGTCGTCGGTTCGAGCCCGACAGGAGGCTCATTTGCGACGTTTGCCCGGTTTGTGGCTTTTTGGGCGGAAACGCCGAATGTCCTATCTGTACTGCGGGTCGACGCCGGCGACCGGGCGGCCGTTCGGCGAGAACTCGCGAGGTGGCGCCGCGTTCCGGGCGATCGGCTCCGCGGGCAGGCGCGGGTCGTCGAGGGTGACCGCCGGCTCCGGTTCGCCGATGGCCGGGACGACCGTCATCCCGCCGGCCGGCAGGCCGGACACGTCCGGCACGCCGGGGTCCCGCGGCAGCGTGTTCGACAGCGGCAGGCCGGCCAGCCCGCCCAGCGGCGGCAGCCGGCGGTCGAAGAGCTCCGCCGGGCTCGACGAGGCCCCGTCGGGCAGCAGGCCGCCGGCCGGGGGGCGGTGCCGCGGATTCTCCACAGTGCGCCCGTCGGCCTGTGCGGGGACGGCGGCCCCGACCAGGAGGGCGGCGACCGCACCGGCGTACCACGACTTCCGCACTGGCTCCTCCTGAAAATGGGCTGCAACAACTACGCGAACTCGGGCGAATAGCGTCGGAGGGGGCAACGAGCGGCCCCGTGAGCGGGTTCCGGCTGGCTACGATCGCGAGCGTGGCTACGGAACCGGCGAAAGACGTTCCGCGCCGGTCCCTGGTGTCCCGGCTGCGCGATCGCAACGGCGACGACCGGCCGCACTTCCTGGTCTGCGGCGCCGACCCGCTGGTCTACACGCTCGCCGAGGAGCTGATGAGCTCCGGCCGCAGCCTGCGCCTCACCGTGATCGTGCCGCGCGACCTGCGGGCCGACGTCCCGGATTTCCACGATCTCCGGAGCCGGGGCGTACGGGTGATCGCCGCCGACCGCCTCGACGAGCGCACCTTCCGTGCCGCCGGTCTGGCCGGGGCGGCGGCGCTGGCCCTGGTCATGCCGGACGACATGATCAATCTGCATGCGGCGCTCTGTGCCCGCGCGGTCGAGGGCGACCTGCGCCTGGTGATCCGGATGTTCACCACCGGCCTCGCCCAGGGGGTGCGCCGGCTGTTCACCGACTGCGCCGTGCTTTCCGACGCCGGCATGGCCGCGCCCGCCTTCGTGGCCGCGGCCCTCGGCGGCGTTGCACCCACCCATTTCCGCTACGCCGGCCGCACGCTCTACGTGGCCCACCGCGCCGAGGTGGCCGACGCCCACGTGGTGCTGACCCTGGCCGCACCGGCCGACGCCGGCCAGGTCGCGGTGCTGCCCGGCGAGCCCGAGCCCGACGACCGGCTCCCGACCGACCTGGTGCTGGCCGAGGCGGTCGGCCGGGTGGCCGAGCCGGCCGCGACCGCCCGGCGCCTGGTCCGCTCCGGCCGGCGGCGCCGCCCGTGGCTGTCGGTGCGCCGGGCGATGCGCGTCGGGATATCCCGCAAGCTGGCGATCGCCGTGGCCGTCGCGGTGGCGATCACGGTGGCCGCCGGCGCGGTGCTGACCAGCTATACCCACGTGGACGGCGTCTGGGAGTCGGTCTACACCACCCTGCTGACCGTGGTCGGCTCGTCCGATGTGGAGCCCCACCGCGACCCGGTCGCGCAGGTCGCGCAGGTCGTGCTCACCATCGCCGGGGTCGCGTTGTTGCCGCTGGTCACCGCCGCGATCGTCGACGGCCTGGTGAAGACCCGTCTGGCCCGCGACCGCGGCGAGGTGCTCGGCCTGCACGCCGACCACGTGGTGCTGGTCGGCCTCGGCAACGTCGGCACCCGGGTGCTGCGCCAGCTGAACGACCTCGGTCTCGACGTGGTGGCGATCGACCGGGCGCCGGACGCGCGGGGCGCCCGGGTCGCCGAGGAGCTGGGCGTGCCGCTGATCGTCGGCGACGCGTCGCGGGACGAGATCCTGCGCGCCGCCTCGATCGACACCTGCCGGTCGTTGCTGGTGCTCTCCACCGACGACGCGGTCAACCTGCAGGCCGCGCTGCACGCCCGCGCGGCCCGGCCGGACGTCCGGGTGGTGCTGCGGCTGTTCGACGACGACTTCGCGCGCCGGGTCGAGCACGCCTTCAACATCAACATCTCGCGCAGCGTCTCCCGGCTCTGCGCGCCGGTGTTCGCGGCCTCGATGCTCGACCGGGAGGTGCTGGCCACGATCCCGGTCGACCGGCACGCGGTGCTGGTCGCGACCGTGCAGGTGCTGCCCGGCTCCGCATTGGACGGTGCGCCGCTGAGCAGCGCCGAAAAGGCGGGGAGGGCCCGGGTGATCAGCATGCGCGCGGCCGGCCAGGACTGGGTGGACTGGACGCCCGATCCGCGCCGGATCCTGGTGGCCGGCGACGAGGTGGTGGTGGTCGCCCGCCGGGGCGGCCTACGCGTACTCCTGGAGCAGGCCACGCCGTTGATCGAGGGTCAGCTAGACACCGCCGGCCAGTGAGCCGACCTCGACGCCGAGCACGGCCTGCTCGTCCGGCTTCTTGGCGAGCACGTCGGTGAGGTAGGACTGCACGGCCGGCGCCATCCCCACGTCCCGCCCGGCCTTCTCGGACAGCAGCCACTTGTGCTGGATGATCTGCGTGAAGATCTCCTGCGGCTCGAGCTTGCGCCGCATACCGGCCGGCACGGCCCGGACCACCGGCTCGAACACCTCGGTGAGCCAGCGGTGGGCGGCCTGCGCCTCGTCGGTGAGATCGCTTTCCGCCCGGTAGGTGTCCAGGTCGTTCAGCAGTTGCCGGGCCTGGTTCTCCTCGGCGTCCAGGCCGGTCAGGCGCAGCAGGCGGCGGGTGTGGTAGCCGGCGTCGACCACCTTCGGGCGTACCCGGTACCCGCCGTCCACGGTGGACAGCGCCACCTCGGCGACGTCGAAGCCGAGCTCGTTGAGCCGGCGGATGCGCCGCTCGATCCGGTGCCGCGCGTCGCTCTGCGCGACCTCCTGCTCGTACGTGACCTCGTGCCACAGCCGCTCGTAGCGGGCCACGATGTCGTCGACCACCGCCTCCGGGTCGATCGACTCGTGCAGCAACTCGGCGGCCTGCAGGTCGAGGCACTCGCCGAAGATGTTGAGCCGGAGGATCTCGATGTCCTCGCTGCGCTGCCCCTCGGACAGCTTCGGGTAGAGGTTGCCGGTCTCGGCGTCCACCAGGTACGCCGCGAACGCGCCCGCGTCCCGCCGGAACAGCGTGTTGGACAGCGAGCAGTCGCCCCAGGAGAAGCCGGTCAGGTGCATCCGGACGATCAGGGCGACCAGCGCGTCGAGCAGCCGGTTGAGCGTCTCCGGCCGGAGCACGTGCGAGAACAGCGCCCGGTACGGCAGCGAGAACTGGAGATGCCGGGTGATCAGCACGGTTTCCAGCGGCTCGCCGTCGGCGTCCACCCGGTCGGTGACGGTCGCCACCGCCTCGACCGCCGGGAAGTCGATCCGCTCGAGCGCGCGAAGCAGGTCGTATTCCTTTTCCGCGATCCGCTCGCGGGTCTCCTTCAGGGCGTAGACCGTCTCGTTGAGCTTGACGAACCGGACGATGTGCCGGGAGATGCCCTGCGGCAGAGCCACCAGGCGGTCGGCGGGCCACTCCTCGAGCGGGACGCCCCACGGCAGATCCAGCAACGCCGGGTCGATGAGGGCGGACGTGATGCGCACCGGACCAGTGTGCCCGTGTCTTCGGCGCGTCGCGGTCGCACGTGGCTCGTTACACAGGAGCAAGAACGCCGGAATAGCACGTATGTCCCCGATGCGACGTGAAGGGCGGATGAGATGCGGCGAACGGCAGGCATCGCGGTGGGGGCGTGTGCCGTCCTGGTTCTCGGCGCCGCGGCGGGCGTGACGGCGTGGAACACCGGCGGTGACCGGGCGATCGGCACCTGGCACGAGGCGCCGGCCGCGGAACTTGCGCAGCAGGCCGCCACCCCGCAGCCCACGGCGGCGCCGACGGACGCCGGCCAGGACACCACCCCGCAGCTCAGCCCCAGCCAGTCCAACCCCAGCCAGCCCAACCCCAGCCAGCCCAGCCCGGGTCAGTCCGGCCCCGGCGAGCCCAGCCCCAGCCGGGTCGAGCGCGGCGAACGCAAGCCGGCCGCCGCGACCGACGGCCGGGAGCGCGTCGGCGAGCTGCTGCGGGTCGACCGAGTCCTCGACTATGTGGGCAAGGGCCTGCAGAGGGAGACTTTTCGCTACCCCGGCGCCTCGTACGTGAAGGTGCACTTCGACCGGATGGACATGCTGCCCGGTGACTATGTGACCGTCACGAACGCCGACGGCACCGAGTCCTACCGATACGACGCGCCCCGCGGAAGGGGGAGCGGCTCGGTCGACAAATGGGCGATGTCGGTCACCGGTGAGGCCGCCGTCCTCGAGATGCACCGCACGTCGGACGTGTTCGGCGTCGGCGCCAAGCGCCACACCCTCGGCGTGAACGTCGACCGGGTGGTTCGCGGGTTCACCGGCTCCCAGCAGACCCGCCAGCCGGAGGGGCAGCTCACCCGGCCCGGCACCACCGGCCGGGAGGAGTCGGTGTGCGGCGCCGACACCTCGACCGACGCGGTCTGCTACCGCTCGAGCGACCCGGTCGCGTACACGAAGTCGAAGGCCATCGCCCGGCTGCTGATCAACGGGACCGAGCTGTGCACCAGCTGGCGGGTCGGCCCGAACAACCGGATGCTCACCAACAACCACTGCCTCACCACCTCGGCCGAGGCCCAGGACACCGAGGTCTGGTTCAACTACCAGTGCGCGACCTGCGGCGGCTACGACATCTTCCAGCCGACCAAGGTCTGGGGCAGCAAGGTGCTCTCCACCGACCACGCGTACGACTACACGCTGTTCACGGTCGACAACTTCAGCGCCGTGCAGAAGTTCGGCTACCTCACGCTGGACACCGCCCGTCCGGCCAAGGGCCAGGAGCTCTACGTGCCGCAGCACCCGGCCGGGCAGCCCACCCGGATCGCCGGCTCGCTCGGCGAGAAGGCCGGCAACTGCGCGGTGGCCGACCCCAACTACACCGGGTACGCGGCGGGCTCGGACGTCTCGTACTACTGCGACACCGAGGGCGGCTCGTCCGGCTCGCCGGTGCTGTCCCGCGCCACCAACAAGGTCGTCGCCCTGCATCACTTCGGTGGCTGCCCCAACTCGGGGGTCCGCGGCGACCTGCTCGCCGCGCGGTTACGCAGCCTCCTCTAGCTTTGAGGGCGTGACCCAGACGATCCCGCCGCCCGTCCGCACCCGCCCGCTGCTCGGGTGGTGGCTCGACGTCGTGCTGGTCGCGGCGTTCGTCGGGCTGACCGCGGCGCTCGCCGGTGGCCATCTGCTGGCGCTCGACCAGCGGGTGGCCGACTGGTCGTTCGCGCACCAGCCGGCCCCGATCTACTGGACCGCGCGGGTCTTCAACTACCTGGGCCAGGGCGGTCAGGTGCTGATGCCGGTCGGGTTGATCCTGACCGGTGTGCTGGCGTACCGGACCCGGTCGTGGCGGGCGGTATTGCCGTTCGCGGCGGCGTTCGTGCTGACCTACGTCACGATCGGGCCGCTGAAGATCTGGGCGGACCGGGCCGCGCCGAGCTTCGACGGGCCGGACAAGGCGGTGATGTTCAACCCGTACGCGAGCGGGGTCAAGGCGATGAGCTATCCGTCCGGGCACATGGGCAACTCGCTGATCTGGTACGCGGTGATCGCCCTGCTCGCCGCCCTGCTGCTGCAGCGGCCGCTGCGCACACGAGAGTCGTTCGCCGTACGCGTGCTGCCGGTTGCCATCCTGTTCTGCACGACGGTGTACACCGGCTTCCACTGGCTCACCGACTCGATCGCCGGGGTACTGCTCGGCCTGTTCCTGGCCCGGCTGATCGAGCGGGTCCCGTGGCAGCGAGTCATCCCCGGGCCGCGGCCGCGAGTTACACCCAGACCCCGGCCCGCAGCACGCCCTTGACCCGCAGGCCGGCGTCGAGCACCACGAGATCGGCGCGCAGGCCGGCCTCCAGCGCGCCGACGTCGTCCAGGCCCAGCACCCGGGCCGGGGTGGTCGAGGCCATCGCCACCGCGTCCTGGAGCGGGATCCCGGCCTCGACCGCGTTGCGCAGCGCCAGGTCCATGGTCAGCGTGCTGCCGGCGATCGAGCCGTTGCGGGCCAGCCGGGCCACCCGGTCGGCCACCACGACCTGCTGGCCGCCCAGCTCGTAGTCGCCGTCCGGCATGCCCGCGGCGTCCATCGCGTCGGTGATCAGGGCGGCCCGGTCCGGCCCGGCCGCGCGGGCCGCGAACGCCAGCATGCCCGGGTGCAGGTGGATGTTGTCGGCGATCAGCTCGCACACCGCGACCGAGTCGAGCAGGCCGACCACCGGGCCGGGCTCGCGGTGGTGCGGCGGGCGCATCCCGTTGAACAGGTGGGTGCCGACCGTCCCGCCCGCCGCGATGCCGGCCTTGGCCTGCTCGTACGTGGCGTCGGTGTGCCCGATGGCGGCCAGCACCCCGTGCTCGCGCAGGAGGGCGATCGCCTTGGTCGCGCCGGGCAGCTCGGGGGCGATGGTCACCATGCGTACCGAGCCCTCGCCGAGCTCGATCAGCTCGGTGAGCTCGGCCATCGACGGATCGCGCAGGAACTCCGGGTTCTGTGCCCCGCACCGCGCGCCGGACAGGTACGGCCCCTCGTAGTGCAGGCCGGCGAGCACGCCCTCGCGGACCAGCGGCAGGTAGGCGGCGGTGGCGTCGCGCATCAGCTCGAACGGGGAGCTGACCAGGCTGGCCAGCATCGTGGTGGTGCCGTGCCGGAGGTGGAACCCGGCGGCGCCCCGGGCCTGCGCGAGGTCGCCGGTGGTGAAGGTGTGCCCGCCGCCGCCGTGGCAGTGCAGGTCGACGAAGCCGGGCACGACGATGTCGTCGCCGGCCGCGTTGTCGGCGACCACGTCGATGATCGTCGGGCCGTCGATCTCCACATGTCCCGGGATTACCGCGCCCGGGCGAACGATCCGGCCAGTGATCTTCACGCGGTGTGCTCCAGATGGTCCAGGGCCAGGAGGGCGGCGCCCTTGCAGCCGGCGGTGTCGCCGAGGGCGGCTTTCACGATCTTGGGCATGCGGTGGAAGGTGACTCGCTTACCCATCTCCTCGGCGAGCGGGGTCAGCAGGGTGGCGCCGGCCTCCGCCAGGCCGCCGCCGAGCACCAGCACGCCCACGTCGAACAGTGCCTGCGCGGTGATCATGCCGTCCGCCAGGGCGTCGACCGCCTCGTGCCAGACCTGGCGCGCGGTCTCGTCCGAGTCGATGCGACTGACGACGTCGAACGCCGTCGCCCCGGGAGAACCGGACAGCTCGGCATATCGGGCCCCGATCGCCCGGGCCGAGGCGATCGCCTCCAGGCAGCCGTTCTGCCCGCACGGGCACGGGGTGCCGCCGGGGCGCACGATGATGTGCCCGAGCTCGCCGGCCGCGCCGTGCGTGCCGTGGTAGCCCACGCCGTTCACCACCAGCGCGGCCGCGATGCCGGTGCCGATCGCCGCGAACAGCACGTGCCGCTCGCCCTTCCCGGCGCCGAGGCGGGCCTCGGCGATGCCGCCGACGCGAACGTCGTGGCCGAGCGCCGCGGGCAGGCCGAGCCGCTCCTCGAGCAGGGACCGCAGCGGTACGTCCCGGAAGCCGACGTTGGACGACCAGACCGCGACGCCGTTCTCCTCGTCCACCACGCCCGGTACGGCCACGCCCACGGCCACCGGCTCGAGCCCGTCGGCGCGCGCCCGGCCGGCCAGACCGGCGGCGATCGCCACGATGTTCTCGGTGACCGCCTCGGGGCCGCGCGCGGCGAGGGTGGGGTGCCGCTCCTCGTGGTGGACGGTTCCGTCCGGGCGAACCAGCGCGCATTTCATGCCCGTGCCGCCGACGTCGAGGGCAACGACGACGCCGGTGCTCACGCTGTGCCCTCCTTTGGCGTGCCCTTCTGGCCCTCGCCTTCGGCCTGGGCGCGCAACTCCCGGAGGTGCCGCTCGGTGCAGGCGGTCACGCTGTGCCCTCCTTTGGCGTGCCCTTCTGGCCCTCGCCTTCGGCCTGGGCGCGCAACTCCCGGAGGTGCCGCTCGGTGCAGGCGGTCACGCCAGCACGACCGACCGGGTCAGGTTGCGTGGATTGTCCGGGTCGAGGCCCTGGCTCGTGGCGAGCAGCACCGCGACCCGCTGGGCCAGCACCAGGTCGGCCATCGGGTCGAGCGGGGACCGGCCGCCGCGCCAGCTGCCCAGCGCGGCGTACCCGCCGTGGTGCCGGCTGTGCACGAACGAGGCGCCGGTCGCCTCCACGTCGTCGGCCAGGCCCGGCGGGATCTCGCCGAACGCCCAGACCACCCGGCGCGGCCCCGCGATCGAGATCGGCCCGTGCCGGTAGTCCATGGCCGGGTACGCCTCGGCCCAGTACGCGGCGGACTCCCGGCACTTCAGCGCGGCCTCGTGGGCCAGTCCGATCGTCCAGCCCCGGCCGAGGAAGGTGATCTGCTCGACCAGCGCCGGGTGCACCGGCAGCGGCAGGCGCACCGCGACCTCGGCGTCCGCGCACACCGGCTCGAGGTCCTCGCCGAGGTGGGCGCGGAGCAGGGCCAGCGCGCTGGTGGCGAACCGGGTCTGCACCACCGCCTGCTCGTCGGCGAAGTCCAGCAGGATCGCGTCGGTGGCCAGCGCGGCGGCCGGCTGCTCGCCGTCGGCGGTCAGCACGGTCGTCGGGGTGCGCCCGTCGAGCGCGTCCAGCAGCTCGATGATCTCGGTGGTGGTGCCGGAGCGGGTGATCGCGACGACCCGGTCGTAGCGCCGGCCGTGCGGGAACTCGGACGCCTGGAACACGTCCGTCTCGCCCTCGCCGGCCCGTTCGCGCAGGGACGCGTACGCCATGCCCATGAACCACGACGTGCCGCAACCGACCATCGCGACCCGTTCGCCACGGGCCGGCAGGCCCCGCGAGCCGGCCAGCTTGGCCGCGTGACTCCAGCAGTCCGGCTGGCTCGCGATCTCCGCCTTGACGTGCCTCATGGGCCACCCTTCACACCGTCGCGGATGCGCATAAGCGCTCGGTACGCCGCTCTTTCGAGCGCCATTCTGCGCGGAACGGTCGGGCGGACGCAACCGTCGTCCCGCCACCAAGGCCGTACCGCGCAGCGCGGAGCTTTGCTTCCCGGCCTTTCGCGCACTAATGTGCACACACTTATCACAGAACGTGCATTGGGGCGGCTTGGTGGACCGATACGCGCGGTGGAATGCCCTGCTTGAGTTACTCGCCGAGAGCGGCCGGGTCAGCGTCGAGGACGCTGCCGCGCGCCTGGACGTCTCGCAGGCCACCATCAGACGCGACTTCGATCAGCTCGGCCAGCAGCAGATGATCACCAGAACCCGGGGCGGCGCGGTCGCCAACGGGGTCTCGTACGACCTGCCGCTGCGCTACAAGAGCGCCAAGCACTCCGCCGAGAAGCAGCGCATCGGCGAGGCTGCGGCCGGCCTGGTCACCCCCGGCACGGTCGTCGGCCTCAACGGCGGCACCACGGTCACCGAGGTCGCCCGGGCCCTGGCCGTCCGGCCGGACCTCAACGCCGGCGGCGAGGGCAGCCAGCTGACCGTGGTCACCAACGCCCTGAACATCGCCAACGAGCTGCTGGTCCGCTCCCGGATGAAGATCGTCGTGGCCGGCGGCGTGGTCCGCCCGCAGTCCTTCGAGGTGGTCGGCCCGCTCGGCGGCGCCCTGCTCAAGGAGGTGACCCTCGACATCGTCCTGCTCGGCGTCGACGCCCTGGACGTCGAACTGGGCGCGGCCTCCCATCACGAGGGCGAGGCGGCGATGAACAGCCTGATGGTCGCCCGCGCGAAGCGGGTCGTGGTCATCGCCGACTCGTCCAAGCTGGGCGGACACGCCTTCGCCCGGATCTGCCCGATCACCAAGATCGAAACCCTGGTCACCGACTCGGGCGCGCCGGCCGCCACGGTCGCCGCATTCCGCGAGGCCGGCGTGCACGTCATCACCGCGTGACCGGGCGGGTGGCACATTGTGGACATAGGGTAAGCGGGACATAACGTGAGGTAACGTCGGGTCGGCCATGCGCGCGGGCCGTGGGTCGACCTATGCTGCTCGCGGCCCCACGCCCTCGCTTTTGGAGCACCATGCAGCCCGCCGCCGCGGACCCGTCCGAAGAATCCACCACCGCCCAGGAAATTCCCGCCCAGCGTGGCATCGAGAAGAAGCCGGGCCTGACCGAGCGTGAGCTCGAGATCCTCGCCTTCGAGGCCCGCTGGTGGAAGCACGCGGGCGCCAAGGAGCAGGCCATCCGGGACACCTTCGGCCTCTCCTCGACCCGCTACTACCAGCTGCTCAACGGCCTGCTCGACAAGCCCGAGGCCACCGAGCACGACCCCGTTCTGGTCGGCCGCCTGCGGCGGCTGCGGGCCACCCGGTCACGCACCCGCCGTCGATAGCCTCAGCCCGGTTGGTGTTCCTTCGCGTACGCCGAGAGCCAGGCCACCTGCGCCGGGTCCAGCGAGGCCCGCACCCGCTCGCGTGCGGTGACCACATTGTCCGCCGTGACGGTGGTCGCCTCCAGCGAGTCGCGCATCGCGGCCAGCGCCGACTCGCGGATCAGCGCCGCGCAGTCGGCCGCCGAGAACCCGTCGAGGTCGGCGCCGAGCGCGTCCAGGTCGACCGACGGGTCCAGCGGCACCTGCTTCGACGACGCCCGCAGGATGGCCGCCCGGGCGGCCGCGTCCGGCGGCGGCACGTAGACCAGCCGCTCGAGCCGGCCGGGCCGCAGCAGCGCCGGGTCGATCAGGTCGGGCCGGTTGGTCGCCCCGACCACCACCACGTTGCGCAGCTCCTCCACCCCGTCGAGCTCGGTGAGCAGCGCCGCCACCACCCGGTCGGCCGTGCCGCCGTCGGTGGCCTGCCCGCGGGTCGGCGCGAGCGCGTCCACCTCGTCCAGGAAGACCAGCGTCGGTGCCGCCTCCCGGGCGCGCCGGAACAGCTCGCGCACGGCCCGCTCGCTGTCGCCGACCCACTTGCTGAGCAGCTCGGCGCCCTTGACCGAGAGCACGTTGGCCTTGCCGGTGCCGGCGATGGCCTTGACCAGGTACGTCTTGCCGCAGCCGGGCGGGCCGTAGAGCAGCACGCCGCGCGGCGGGGAGACGCCGAGCCGGGCGAACGTGTCCGGGTAGGTGAGCGGCCACAGCACCGACTCGGTGAGCACCTGCTTGACGTCCTCCAGGTCGCCGACGTCGTCCAGGGTCACCGCGGCCACCTCGAGCGTCGAGTCGGCCATCGACGTCGGCCGGACCACGTCCAGCGCGGCCTCGAAGTCGGCCATGGTCACCGTGGGCGACTCGGCGGCCTTCTGCCGCAACGCTGCGCGCACCCCGGCCTCGCGGGCGAGCGCGCCGAGGTCGGCGGCGACAAATCCGGGCGTACGCCCGGCGACGTCGTCCAGCCGCACGTCCTCGGCCAGCGGCATGCCCCGGGTGAGCACTCCCAGCTGTTCCCGGCGCATGGCCGCGTCCGGCAGCGGCACCGCCAGCTGCACGGCGAGCAGGTCGGGTGCGCGCAGCGACGGGTCGACCGACTCGGGCCGGCTGGTCGTGCAGACCACCGCGACGCCCGCCCGCACGGTCTCCTCCAGGAGTTGGTGGAACACCGTCGCCAGCGGGCCGGGCTCGTCGCGCGGCGCCAGCGCCTCCACATCCGAGAAGAGCAGCACCGACGGGCCCGACGCGCGGGCGTCCCGGGCCAGCGCCCGCAGCTGCTGGGCGGCGGCGTCGTTGGTGAGCGCGGCCAGCGACGGCGCCCAGGCCGGCAGCACGCGGGCGCCGACCTGCGCGGCCACCGCGCGGACCAGGGCCGACTTGCCCGAGCCGGACGGGCCGGAGATCAGCACGCCGAGCGAGACCTTGGTCGCCAGCCGGGCCAGCACCTCGCCGTGGTGGAAGCCGAGGTCGAGCAGCTCCTCCAGCTCCTTGGCCTGGGCGCGCAGGCCGGGTAGGTCGTCGAGGCTGGGCGGCGGCACCTCGGGGTCGGTGGCGGCCGGCGCGGCGGCGTGCACGACCGGGGTGGCCGCGGTGCCGCCGGCGGTCTCGTAGCCGTCCGCCCAGCCGACCACGGTGTCCATGGTCACCAGCGCGGCGTCGGTCTCCTCGACCGTGGCCACGGTGAGCAGGGCGCTGGTCCAGCCGTAGCCGACCCGGTTGGCCAGGCTGCGCCGGGCCGCCTCGACCAGCGAGCGGTTCGCCGCCGCGGGCAGCACGTCCTGCGGCAGCAGGGAGACGTCGTCGCCGGCGCTGACCACCTTGCCGAGCAGGGCGAGCCGCAGCATCTCCGGGGAGACCACCGCGACGATCTCGGCCGGGCCGGTGAGCGTGACCCGGCGAGCCGCGACCACCGGCAGCGGGGCGATGGTGACCTGGCCGCCGTCGCGCATGCCGAGGTTGCCGATCACCAGGTCGTCGGCGTAGAGCAGGGCGCGGCTGGCATCCGCCTCGGCGCGCGCGGCCACCCCGGCGGTCGTCCGGCTGCCGGCCAGGCGTACCGGATCGCCGGGGTTGATCGCGAGGGCGGTCATCACCTCGGGGTGGAGCCGGACGATGCCGCGACGGGCGTCGAGGGCGGCCGGCCGCAAAGTTACGGTCAGCGTGAGTTCATCGGCCACCGCGAGTTGCCTCCGTCATCGATCCGGCGATTCAGTGGTACACGCTATCGCCGCCACGCTCCTGTGACGCTTCACAGCGGCGCCTCAGATCGGGCCGGATAGCTTTGCCTCATGTCACTGTCGGGCCGCCTCCGTAAAGCGGTCACTCGTCGCCGCCTCGTCGCCGGCTCGGCGGTCCTCGTGCTCGTTGCCGGGCTGGTCGGGTGGGCGGTCTGGCCCGACACCCCCGGGTGGACGGCGACCGACCAGCAGATCACCGTGCACACCGGGCCGGCCGGCGATCAGAGCGTGGTGCTCGACACCCGCTTCTACCTGCCGCGCGACCGCGGCGGCCGGGTCCCGGCGGTGCTGCTCGCGCACGGCTTCGGCGGCACGAAGAACTCGGTGAGCTCCGACGCCGAGTCGCTCGCCGACCGGGGGTACGCGGTGCTCACCTGGACCGCACAGGGCTTCGGCCGCAGCGGCGGCCAGATCCACCTGGACAGCCCCGACTACGAGGTGCGCGACGCCCAGCGGCTGCTCGACTGGCTGGCCGCCCGCCCCGAGGTGCGCCTCGACGCGCCCGGCGACCCGCGGGTGGGCGTGGTCGGCGGCTCGTACGGCGGCGGCCTGGCCCTGCTGCTCGCCGGACAGGACCGGCGGGTCGACGCGATCGTCCCGTCGATCACCTGGAACGACTTCACCAACGTCTTCCTGCCGCAGTCCGCCGGCACCACCGCGACCGGAGTCTTCAAGAAGGGTTGGGCGGGCCTCTTCTTCGGCAACGGCGCGGCGGCCGGCCAGTCCGCGCTGGGCTCGGCCGTGGGCGCCGCCGGCGGCGCGGGCGCCGGCGGCGGCGAGGGGACCGGCAGCGGCGAGCACCCCGGCGGCGCCGGGGCGATCGATCCGGCCTGCGGGCGGTTCGCCGCCGACGTCTGCCAGGCGTACCTCCAGCTGGCGACCACCGGCACGCCGGACGCGGCGACCCGGGCGGTGTTGCAGAAGTCGAGCCCGGCCACGGTGCTCGACAAGATCAAGGCACCCACGCTGCTGATCCAGGGCGAGGTCGACACGCTGTTCCCGCTCTCCGAGGCGGATGCGAACGCCCGCGGTATCGCGGCCGCCGGCACCCCGGTGCGGGTTGCCTGGTTCACCGGCGGGCACGACGGCGGCGCCGGCCCGAAAACGGATCAGGACAGGGTCAAATACCTCACCGTCCAGTGGCTCGACCACTACGTGAAGGGCGACGGCGACCCGCCGGGGAACAGCTTCACCTACTCCCGGGTGGCCGGCTTCAGCGCGCTCGACCGGGGGCTGGTGACCAACGGGTACTCGACCGACGCGTACCCGGGCCTCACCGGGACCGGCAGCACCCAGGTCGCCATCGCCGGCCCGGCCCAGCCGATCGCCAACCCGCCGAACGGCAACCCGGCGGCGATCTCCTCACTGCCCGGCGCCGGCGGCCGCCTCAGCGAGCTGCTCGGCGGCGTCGCCGGGGACATCCCGGGGCAGTACGCGACGTTCGACTCCACCCCTCTGGCCAGCGCGGTCGAGGTGACCGGCGCGCCCACCGTGCGGCTGCGCGCGGCCTCGCCGACCGGGGCGGCGACGCTCTTCGTGAAGCTCTACGACGTCGACCGGTCGGGCGCCGAGACGCTCAGCGCCGGCCTGGTCGCGCCGGTCCGGCTCACTGGCCTGCCGGCCGAGCTAGGCAAGGCCACCGAGGTGACGGTCACCCTGCCGGCGATCGTCCGGCGGATCGACGCCGGCCACACCGTGCGGGTCGTCGTCGCCACCAGTGACCAGGCGTTCCTCACGCCCGCTCAGCCGGCCGTCTACACCGTGCAGGCCGGTTCGGCGATCACCCTGCCGACCGTGGTCGGCACCCCGATCCCCAACCCGCAGACGATCTGGCGCTACGTGCTGGCCGGCCTCGTGCTGGCGATCGCGCTGGGCCTGGCCGTGGTGCTGCTGGTCCGGCGGCGGCTGCGGCGGCGCCGGCACGACGAGGTGGTCGACGAGTTCGCGGACACCCCGCTGGTCGTGCGCGACCTGCGCAAGGCGTACGGGGACGGCTTCGTCGCGGTCGAGGAGATCAGCTTCACGGTCGAGCGCGGCCAGGTGGTGGGCCTGCTCGGGCCGAACGGCGCCGGCAAGACCACCACGCTGCGGGTGCTGATGGGCCTGACCATGCCGTCCGGCGGCGACGCCCTGGTCTTCGGCCACCGGCTCGGCCCGGGCGCGCCGGTGCTGTCCCGGATCGGCGCGCTGGTCGAGGGCCCCGGCTTCCTGCCGCACCTGAGCGGCCTCGACAACCTGCGTTCGTACTGGCGGGCGACCGGCCGGCCGGAGGCGGACGCGCACTTCGAGGAGGCGCTGGAGATCGCCGGCCTCGGCGACTCGATCCACCGCAAGACCCGCAAGTACAGCCACGGCATGCGGCAGCGGCTCGCCATCGCCCAGGCCATGCTCGGCCTGCCCGAGCTGCTGGTGCTCGACGAGCCGACCGACGGGCTCGACCCGCCGCAGATCGCCGAGATGCGGCGGGTGCTGCGCCGGTACGCCACCGACGGCCGGGCCGTGCTGGTCTCCAGCCACCTGCTCGCCGAGGTGGAGCAGACCTGCACGCACGCCGTGGTGGTCAACAAGGGCCGGATCGTCGCGTCCGGCCCGGTCGACGAGATCGTCGGCGATTCGCCGTCGGTGCTGCTCGACGTCTCGGACGTGCCGGCCGCCGCGCAGGTGCTGGCGGGCCTGGGCGTGCGCTCGGTGACGCCGGACGGGCCCTCCGGCCTGATCGTGGACATGAACGGCACGCCGCGCGCCGAGGTGGTGGCCTCGCTGGTGCGGGCCGGCGTCGACGTCGACCGGGTGGTGCCGCGACGGCGGCTCGAGGACGCGTTCCTGGCCCTGGTCGGGGACAACTCGCGGGGGAGTGGTGACCGATGAGCGCACTCGGGGAAAAGCCTTCAGCCCGGTCAAGGGCGGCGGGCGGGGCGGTTGGATGGCGGGCGTCGGCGACGTTGCCGGTGTGGGCCGAGGTGAAGCGGCAAGCTACCCGCAGGCGTACGCAATTGGCCCTGGGTTTCATGGTCTTGTTGCCGATCATCATCCTGGTCGCCTTCGCGTTCGGCGGGGGCGGCGACGACAACAACGACCAGAACGGCGGCGGCGCGTTCGGCAGCCTGGTCGACCTGGCCACCTCGGGCGGGCTGAACTTCGCGCTGTTCTGCCTCGCGGTGTCGGCCGGGTTCCTGCTGGTCGTGGTGGTGGCGCTGTTCTGCGGCGACCCGGTGGCCAGCGAGGCGAGCTGGGGCAGCCTGCGCTATCTGCTGGCGATCCCGGTGCCCCGGGTCCGGCTGCTTGCGGTCAAGCTGGTGGTGGCGCTCGCGTACTCGCTGCTCGCGCTTTTGATCTTGACGGCGACCGGCCTGCTGGTCGGCGCCCTGCGGTACGGCTGGCATCCGCTGGGCAGCACCGTGGCCGCCGCGATCCCGCCCGGCGAGGGCGTGCTGCGGCTGCTCGGGGTCGTCGCCTACCTCGCCGTGATCCTGACCGTGGTGGCCGGCCTGGCCTTCCTGCTCTCGACGCTGACCGACGCGGCGCTGGGCGCGGTGGGCGGTGCGGTGCTGCTCTGGATCCTGTCCAGCATCCTCGACCAGATCACCGCGCTGGGCAGCCTGCGGGTGGGCCTGCCGACCCACTACAGCGACGCCTGGCTGGGCCTGCTGTCCACCCCGGCGCAGGTGGATGACCTGGTCAAGGGCACGATCGCCGCGGTCGTCTACGCCACGCTCTTCTGGTCGCTGGCGTTCTGGCGCTTCACCCGCAAGGACATCACCTCGTAGGGATGCCGACTGGCTCACACCTCGGGACGACCCGTTATCGTTCGGCGAACCAGGACGTATGGTGTTGGGAACACAACTGAATACCTCATCCAGAGGGGCAGAGGGAACGGCCCGATGAAGCCCCGGCAACCACCGTTGAGTCTCGATGACGAGGCCGCCTGCGGCAGGTGCTAATTCCGTCCTCGCCCGGCAGGCCGCCGGCGGGGAAAGATGAGAGGAAGGCCTCGATGACGTCTGCCGTCAGCACACCCTCGATCACCGCATCTCCGGCCCGTGGCCTGGTCTGCCGCGCGTGTGGTGCCGAATATCCGCTTATCGCCCAGCATGCCTGTTACGAGTGTTTCGGCCCGCTCGAGGTGGCCTACGACCAGGCTGCTCTCGCGCGGGTGACCCGTGCCCAGATCGAGGCCGGCCCGCAGAACATCTGGCGGTACGCGGGCCTGCTCCCGGCCGGTCAGGACCCGGCCACCCGGGTCACCCTCGACCCGGGCCTGACCCCGCTGGTCAGCGCGCCCGCCCTGGCCGCCGCCGTGGGCCTGCGCGCGCCGCTGTGGGTCAAGGACGACTCGGCCAACCCGACCCACTCGTTCAAGGACCGGGTCGTCTCGGTCGCCCTCACCGCCGCCCGCGGCCTCGGCTTCACCCGCTTCGCCTGCGCCTCCACCGGCAACCTGGCCAACTCGGTCGCCGCGCACGCGGCCCGGGTCGGCGCGCCGAGCATCGTCTTCATCCCCTACGACCTGGAGCAGGGCAAGGTCGTCACCACCGCGGTCTACGGCGGTGACCTGGTTGCCATCGAGGGCTCCTACGACGACGTCAACCGGCTCTGCGGCGAGCTGGTCGAGACCGACGAGTTCGAGGACACCGCGTTCGTCAACGTGAACGTGCGCCCGTTCTACGCCGAGGGCTCCAAGACGCTCGGCTACGAGGTCGCCGAGCAGCTCGGCTGGCGCATCCCGGCCCAGGTGGTCATCCCGATGGCCTCCGGCGAGCTGCTCACCAAGGTGGACAAGGCGTTCCAGGAGCTGGTCGAGATCGGACTGGCCACGGCGACCGACGGTGGCTGGACCGTTTTCGGCGCCCAGTCGTCCGGCTGCAACCCGATCGCCGTGGCGCTGCACAACGGCACCGACGAGATCGTCCCGGTGAAGCCGACCGGCATCGCCAAGTCGCTCAACATCGGCGACCCGGCGGCCGGGGCGTACGCGATCGAGTCGGTCCGGCGCACCGGCGGCTGGATGGACTACGCCGACGACGACGAGATCCGCGCGGGCATCCGGCTGCTCGCCGAGACGACCGGCGTCTTCGCCGAGACCGCCGGCGGTACCACCGTCGCGGTACTCAAGAAGCTGGTGGCGAGCGGAAAGCTCGATCCGGAGAAGGAGACCGTCGTCTACAACACCGGCGAGGGCCTCAAGACGCTCGACGCGGTGTCCGAGCTGGTCGGACCGACTCATCGGATCAAACCGTCGCTGCGCGGGGCACGCGAGGCCGGCCTGCTGGGATGACGGTGGGTAACCGTCTGTCTGCCATTAGTTGAAGATTCCATCCCCGGAGGACTTGCGCCGGGATCACAGTGTCGGCAGGATGCTCTCTGCGGGAGGGCCGACGCCGTACGAGGCCCCTCACCTTTCGAGCTTGGCGACAATCTCTTGAGGTGCCCAACGACCCAGTGCCGGAGGCGCTGTGCGTCAGCTCCTCCCGACCAAAAACTCTGGCGCTCTTGGCCGCTGCCCGGAAGGGTGGCGGCCATGAGCCTTTTGGTGGGTCCGCTGGTCGCGGCTGCCGACGCGTACGAGATTTTTCGTGCCAGCGAGGTTCACGACAAGCCCGATATTCCGGTCATCTCCCGCGACAATTTCGTCGCCCGGCTCGCCCACCCATGGCCCGGCTCCGATCACGAGCACTATCTGGCCTACGTGGACGGGATGCCGGTCGGATATGTCGACATGGAGCTGCCCTATCTAGACAATTTGGGCAACGTGCAGATCCAGCTGTCGGTGCTACCCGGCTACCGCCGCCGCGGGGTGGGCCGGGCGCTGGTCGACATGGTGGTCGAGCGGGCCCGGGCGGCCGGTCGGAAGACGGTGATCGGTCACGTCATGTCCCGGCACCCGGACGGGGCGCTGTTCGCCGCCGCGATGGACGCCAAGCCCGGCCTCGAGGAGGTGCGCAGCCGGCTCGACCTGCGCACGCTCGACCAGGCCCGGATCGACGGCCTGTACGCGGACGCCTGGCGGCACGCGACCGGCTACCGCCTGACCCAGTGGACCGGGGTACCGCCCGCGGAGATCGTCGAGGACGTTGCCTACCTGGACAGCCGGCTCAACGTCGACGCCCCGGTCGGGGATCCGTCCTGGGAGCCGGCGAAGGCCGACGCCGAAAAGATCCGCGAGGGCGAGCTGCGCGCGGCCCGGCGCGGGCGCATCAGCTACCACGCCGGCGCCCTGCTCGGCGCACGGCTGGTCGCCTGGACGAAGATCGCCGGTGACCTGGTCGGCGAGGCGCACGCCTGGCAGAACATCACGCTGGTCGCCCCCGAGCACCGCGGCCGCCGGCTGGGCACGCTCGTGAAGATCGCCAATCTGGCGCACGTGCGCGCGCTGCGCCCGAGCCTCCAGCGGATCGACACCTGCAACGCCGCGTCCAACGAGCACATGCTGCGGATCAACCGGGCGATGGGCTTCCGGCCGATCGACTCGCTCACCTACTGGCAGATGACCCTCTGAGCCACCGGTCGCAGCGGGGACGGTCTCAGCAGGCCCGGCGCATCCGCAGCTCGGTCAGGGCCGGCAGCACCGGGTGCGGCACGCGCTCGCCGGTGTCCTCGAAACCCAGCTTCTCGTACGCCCGGACCGCGCGCCGGTTGCCCTCCACCACCTCGAGCATCAGCCGCTCCCGCCCGCTCGCCCGGGACCAGCCCGCCACCGCCTCGACCAGCTCGGCCAGCACCTTGCCACCGCGGTGCGCGGGGGTCACGTAGACCGCGAAGATCACCGTCTCGCCGGGGACATCGGGCAGGACCGTGCCGCCGGCCTGCCCGATCAGCCGGGCCCGGCCGCCCGGGTCGGCGACGAACTGTGCCACCCCGGCGCCGCGCGCGGCCTGGGCCACCCGCTGCCGGAACGCCTCGTGCGGGCGGGCCGCCGCCTGGGCCAGCGTCTCCAGGAAGGCGAGCGGGTGGTCGGCCAGCATCTCCAGCCGCAGCGCGCGCACTCGGGCCGCGTCCTCGACGGTCACCCGGTGCACGCGCCAGCTGTTCACGCTGTCCTCCCTACCCGCTGTCGCGGGACGTGGCAACCCGGTCGGGTACAAACCGGACCGGGGTGGCCGATCCGGCCACGACTGAGGCAAAGTGTGTCGATGGAATCGGGCGACGGCCACATGCGGATGGTCCAGGGCCCGGTGGTCGAGGCCGCCGACCCGTGGGACCCGGAGCTCCGCACGGCCGAGCTGGGCCGGCCCGGCGAGCCCGTCCCGACCGAGCCGGCCGAGCCGGAGCAGGACGACCCGATCGTCCCGCCGCGCGATGCCAACCTGCCCGGCTGGCTCGCCCGCTGGCGCGGGGTGCTCCGCCGCTGCGTCCTCGGCCTGCTGCCGATCGGCCTGATCGCCGCGCTGCCGATGCACTTCTTCGTCGGCCGGGTGGACGACACCGTGGTGGCCGCCCCGGCGCTCTCCGACCTGCTGGGCGGTTTCGGCCTGCTGCTGCTCCCGTTGATGTGGCTGGCCTATTTCGCGGTCTCCGCACTGCCGCTGGTCCTCGCGCTGGCCGGCGGGGCCGCGGTGGCCCTCGCCGAGGGTGCCGCCGGCTCGCTGCCCGGCCCGCGCCGGGTGTGGCGGCTGGTGGCCAACCGGCTGCGCCCGCTCTGGCTCTGGTTCGCCGCGTTCAGCCTGCTCACCCAGTCGCTGCCGCTGTTGCTCACCGCCGACCGGCTGGGCCCGGCCGTGGCGGTCCCGCTCGCGATCGGCCTGACCGCGCTCTCCACCGCGGTGCTCACCTTCCTCGGTGTGCTCGGCTGCGTCGTGATGATCGAGCGCGAGCACAGCCGCCGCCGGGCGCTGCATCTGTGCTCACGGGGCCGGCTGGGCGAGCTGGCGGTGGCCTCGCTCGGGGTCACCGTGCTGCCCCGGCTGGCCGATGCGGTCTGGGGCGGGATCGCCTCCACCGTGGTGGCCGTCGCCACGGTTCTGCTCTGGGCGATCGCCGCCCTCGTGACGTACGCCCAGGCCCGCCGCGCCGAAGGCCGGGTGACCAGCGTCTCGCTGTTCGCCGAGCTCTGCGCGCCGGAGCCGGACTGACCGCGGGCCGCCTGCGCGCAAGGTGGCGTTTCCTTGCACTCGCCCCACCGGAGTGCTAAACAGGTCATTGGCACTCACGACCGCTGAGTGCCAAGCAGGTCGGGACGGTGGGGTTCCGGTCGCGGCGCCGCCATCGGCGCCGGGGCACGGGGCCGGTCGTCGCGGGCTATCCGGCTCGGCCTGAGGACGTCGCATCGCCAGGTGGCGACGTCCGCAGTTCCGCAACGTGCGGGCGGGCCCAGGCGGCCCGGCACCGCGAATGTCCAGGAGGACAACGCCGTATGGCCAAGATCATCGCATTCGACGAGGAAGCTCGTCGGGGCCTCGAGCGGGGCATGAACCAGCTCGCCGACGCCGTCAAGGTGACGCTCGGCCCCAAGGGCCGCAACGTCGTCCTTGAGAAGAAGTGGGGCGCCCCCACCATCACCAACGACGGCGTATCGATCGCCAAGGAGATCGAGCTCGAGGACTCCTACGAGAAGATCGGCGCCGAGCTGGTCAAGGAGGTCGCGAAGAAGACCGACGACGTCGCCGGTGACGGCACGACGACGGCGACCGTCCTGGCCCAGGCGCTCGTTCGCGAGGGCCTGCGCAACGTCGCCGCCGGCGCCAACCCGATGGCCCTGAAGCGGGGCATCGAGGCCGCCGTGGCGAGCGTCTCGGAGGGTCTCTCGCAGATCGCCAAGGACGTGGAGACCAAGGAGCAGATCGCCTCCACCGCCTCCATCTCCGCCGGTGACTCCACGGTCGGCGAGATCATCGCCGAGGCCATGGACAAGGTCGGCAAGGAAGGCGTCATCACCGTCGAGGAGAGCAACACCTTCGGCCTCGAGCTCGAGCTCACCGAGGGGATGCGCTTCGACAAGGGCTACATCTCGGCGTACTTCATGACCGACGCCGAGCGGATGGAGGCCGTCTTCGACGACCCGTACATCCTGATCGCGAACAGCAAGATCTCCGCCGTGAAGGACCTGCTCCCCGTGCTGGAGAAGGTCATGCAGGGCGGCAAGCCGCTGGTCATCATCGCCGAGGACGTCGAGGGCGAGGCCCTGGCGACCCTGGTGGTCAACAAGGTGCGCGGCACCTTCAAGTCCGTCGCCGTCAAGGCCCCGGGCTTCGGTGACCGCCGCAAGGCCATGCTGGAGGACATCGCCATCCTGACCGGTGGCGCCGTCATCAGCGAGGAGGTCGGCCTCAAGCTCGACAACGCCGACCTGAGCCTGCTGGGCACCGCTCGCAAGGTCGTCATCACCAAGGACGAGACCACCATCGTCGACGGTGGCGGCAACGCCGAGCAGATCCAGGGCCGGGTCAACCAGATCCGCGCCGAGATCGAGAAGTCGGACTCCGACTACGACCGCGAGAAGCTGCAGGAGCGTCTGGCCAAGCTGGCCGGCGGTGTTGCGGTCATCAAGGTCGGCGCGGCCACCGAGGTCGAGCTCAAGGAGCGCAAGCACCGCATCGAGGACGCCGTTCGCAACGCGAAGGCGGCCGTCGAGGAGGGCATCGTGCCCGGTGGTGGCGTCGCCCTGGTGCAGGCCGGCAAGACCGCGTTCGAGAAGCTGGACCTGGTCGGCGACGAGGCGACCGGCGCGACGATCGTGAAGCTCGCGCTCGACGCCCCGCTGCGCCAGATCGCCGTGAACGCCGGCCTCGAGGGCGGCGTCGTGGTGGAGAAGGTGCGCAACCTCGACGCGGGTCACGGCCTCAACGCCGCGACCGGCGAGTACGTCGACCTGCTGGCCGCGGGCATCATCGACCCGGCCAAGGTCACCCGCTCGGCGCTGCAGAACGCCGCGTCGATCGCCGCGCTGTTCCTCACCACCGAGGCCGTCGTGGCCGACAAGCCCGAGAAGACCCCGGCCCCGGCCGGTGCCCCGGGCGGCGGGGACATGGACTTCTGAGTCCAGCCCTTCGGCAACAAAACGGAAAGGCGGGTCGCTTCGGCGGCCCGCCTTTTGCCTGCCCCGGCCCGACATTGAGATTTTCATCCGCCGGTGTGACGCACCTGGGCGCTAACGTGGGACGGGTGCGCGATCCCTCCGTCTCCCGCTACTCGGCCGGCCGGCTCTCGCCGATCCGCCGGATAGCCGATCTCCGGCGCCTCCGCGACGAGCAGTTCGACGTCCTGGTCATCGGCGGCGGGGTGACCGGTGCCGGCGCGGCCGTCGACGCCGCCTCCCGCGGGCTCAAGGTGGCCCTGGTCGAGGCCCGTGACCTGGCCGCCGGCACGTCCAGCCGGTCCAGCAAGCTGATCCACGGCGGCCTGCGCTACCTGGAGCAGCTCGAGCTGCACCTGGTGCACGAGGCGCTGACCGAGCGGGGCCTGCTCTCCACCCGGCTCGCGCCGCACCTGGTGCGCCCGGTGCCGATCCTGGTGCCGCTGCCGTCCGCCAACCCGCCGGCCCGGGTCTGGCACCGCGCCTACTACGGGCTCGGTGTCGCGGCGTACGACGCGTTCGCCGGCGTCTTCGGCAAGGGCCGGGGCATGCCGCTGCACCGGCACCTCACCCGGGACGGCGCCCGCCATCTGTTCCCGAGCCTGCGGGCCGACGCGGTGACCGGCGCGATCCGCTACTACGACGGCCAGGTCGACGACGCGCGCCTGGTGGTGACCCTGGCCCGCACCGCGGCGAGCCTGGGCGCGGCCGTGGTGACCAGCGCCCGGGTGGTCGGCTTCGTGCGCGAGGCGCGCGAGGTGGTCGGCGTCCGGGTCCGCGATCTGGAGTCGCCCGACTCGCCGGAGTTCGAGGTCCGCGCCCGCACGGTGGTGGCCGCCACCGGCGTGTGGAGCGACGACATGTCGCAGATGCTCAGCGACGTCGGCGTCCGCCCCGGCCTGCGGGTGCGTGCCTCCAAGGGGGTGCACCTGGTGGTGCCCCGCTCGGCGATCACCGGCGAGGCCGGCCTGATCCTGCGCACGCCCACCTCGGTGCTGTTCGTCATCCCGTGGGGCGGTCACTGGATCATCGGGACCACCGACACCGACTGGAAGCTCGACCGCTCGCACCCGGCCGCCTCGGCCCGCGACATCCGATACCTGCTCGACCAGGTCAACACCGTGCTCGACCGCCCGCTGACCACCGACGACATCGAGGGTGTGTACGCCGGCCTGCGCCCGCTGCTCTCCGGCGAGGCCGACTCGACCTCCAAGCTCTCCCGCGAGCACGCGGTGTTCGAGCCGATGCTCGGGCTGCTGCTGGTGGCCGGCGGCAAGTACACGACGTACCGGGTGATGGCGGCCGACGTGATCGATCACGCGGTGCGCCGGCTCGGCGGTCCGGCCCGCCCGTCGCGCACCGACGAGCTGCCGCTGCTCGGCGCGGACGGCTACGCCGCCGCGTGGCGCGACCGGCACGACATGGCCCGGCGGCACGGCGTCAGCGCCGGGGCGGTCGAGCACCTTCTCGAGCGGTACGGGACGCTGTCCGTCCACCTGCTCGCGATGATCGCCGCCGAGCCGGCGCTGGCCACGCCGCTGACCGGCGCGCCGGAATATCTTGCCGTCGAGGTCGCGTACGCGGCGCTGGCCGAGGGTGCGCTGCACCTGGACGACGTCCTCACCCGCCGCACCCGGATCTCGTTCGAGACCGCGCACCGCGGCACCGAGTCGGCCGAGCACGCCGCCGCGGTGATGAGCGACGCGCTCGGCTGGGACAAGGCGGTGCGCAGCCGGGAGATCGAGCATTACCTGGCCCGGGTGGCCGCCGAGCGGCAGTCGCAGACCATGCCCGACGACCTGACCGCGGACGCGGCCCGGATCGGCGTGCCGGACGTCCGCGGCTTCGCCGCCGACCGGGCGATCGACCTGCTGGCCGATCTTCCGTCGTTCGGCGATCTTTGATCCTCGTCGACGAGCCACTCTGGCCGGCCCGCGGGCGGCTCTGGTCGCACCTGGTCAGCGATCTGTCCTACGCCGAGCTGCACGTGTTCGCGGAGATGCTGGGGGTACCGCGGCGGGGCTTCGACCGGGACCACTACGACATCCCGGACCAGCGGTTCCGCAGTGCGCTGTGGCTCGGCGCGACCCTGCTGCCCTCCCGGGAGCTGGCGTCTCGCCTGCGGGCGGCCGGGTTACGCCGGCCGAAGCACCTCCAGCTCCCGGACTAGGTTGGCGCGGGCCCTCTCCTCCCAGGCGGCCCGCAGCGGGTCGAGGCGGTAGATCGAGGGCAGCTCCAGCAGCGCCTCGAGCACCTGGGCCCGGCCGTCCCGGAAGGCGTCGTCGGGCACGTGCGCGTACTCCCGGCGAATGGCGGCGGTGTACGACGCGTACGCCGCGTCGTCGCCGGCCAGGACGGCCAGGTCGGCGTCGCAGAGCAGCTCGCCATCGGGGTCGTCGGCCTCGGTCGCGTGCCCCGCGGTCAGCCCGACCAGCCGGGCCACCTCGGCCGCCGTCCCGGCCGGCACGCCCAGCGTGGTCAGCAGTCCCTCGGCGAACTCGGCGCTGTCGCGTTCGTTCGCGTCGCCGAGCGCCCGCGGGTCGTAGACGGCGTCGTGCAACCACGCGGCCAGGCGGACCCGTTCCGGATGCGGCGCGAGCTCCGCATGGCTTTCCACCACGTCGAGCACGGCCGACAGGTGTGCGACGGTGTGGTAGTGCCGCTGCGGTTCCGACCAGCGGGCGAGCAGGTACTCACCGGCGGCCGCGAGGTCGCCGTCGTCCGCGGTGGCGCCGGCCTGCCGGGCCGCGGCGCGGAACTCGTCCACGAGAGAAGTCACGCCGCCATCCTGGCACGCGCGTAGAAAGAGTCCGTGACCATGACGTCCGCACCGGCCCGGCTGCTGGCCCGCGCGCGGGCCGGGCTCGCCGCCGGCCTGCACCGGGTGCGCGGCGGCCTGGCGCTCGCCGTGCAGGCCGGCGTGGGCGCCGCGCTCGCCTGGTTCCTGGCGCACGACGTGATCGGGCGGCCGGTCCCGTTCTTCGCCCCGGTCGCCGCGGTGATCACCCTGGCCTCCTCGGTCGGCCAGCGCGCCCGCCGCACGGTCGAGTTGGTCATCGGCGTGGCCATCGGGATCGGCATCGGCGACGCGCTGATCCTGCTGATCGGTACCGGCCCGTGGCAGATCGGCCTGATCGTGCTGCTCGCCATCCTGGTCGCCACCGCGGTCGGCGGCGGCACCCCGCTGGTCGTCCAGGCCGCCTCGTCGGCCGTGCTGGTCGCCACCCTCACCTCGGCCACCGCCCTGCCCTGGACCCGCTTCTTCGACGCGCTGATAGGCGGCGGCGTCGGTCTGGTGGTGATGACCGTCCTGCTGCCGCTCAACCCGCTCACCGTGGTGCGGCGGGCGGCCGACCCGGCGTTGCGCGCGCTCGCCGACGGGCTGCGCGATGTCGCGACCGCGCTGCGCGCCGGGGACCGGGACGAGATCGAGGCGACGCTGGCCCGGCTGCGGGCGGCCGAGACGTCGTTCGCCGCCTTCGCCGCCGCGGTGACCGCGGCCCGGGAGAACGTCGCCTTCGCCCCGGCCCGCTGGCACACCCGCACCGCCCTGGCCCAGTACGTGGACGGTGCCACCCAGGCGACCTACGCGCTGCGAAACGTCCGGGTGTTGCTCCGCCGGGTGAGCACCGGGCTGGCCGACCAGGAGCGGATGCCCGAGGTGCTGGCCACCGCGATCGGGCTGCTCGGGGACGCGGTCGACCTGCTGCGGCAGGAGTGGGCGAAGGCGGCCGAGCCGATCGCCGCGCGGGAGCGGGCGCTGAGCGCGGTCACCGAGGCCGCCAAGGCGTACGACGACGGTCTGGGATTTTCCGGCGGGGTGGTGGTGGCGCAGGTGCGCTCGGCCGCCACCGACCTGCTGCGGGCGAGCGGCGTCGACTTCGCCGAGGCCCCGCGCCTGGTCCGCCGGGCGGCCGGCTGGCACGACCGGCCGCGGGCGACCCGCCGCTCCGGCCGCCGCCCGCCCGCACGGGGGCACGGCTGACCAGCGCTTGATCATTTGGTAACCCGGCCGGGGCGGTCGGTACCCGTTCGGGTGACTACGCTGGCTGGCATGGCCGACGTTTCGCCGGGCGGGCCGCCCGACCAGAGCGCACCCAGCCAGGCCGTGCCGGGCGCGCTCCCAAGCCCGGCATTCCCGGCTGATCCGGCATATTCGGCAAGCCTGGCCGATCCGGCGGGGGCGCCCGCTCCGCAGCCGCCGGTCGAGTCGTTCCCGCCGCCCGGCCCCGACGTGCTGCCCTCCGAGGCCGGAACGGCACTGGCCGCCCCGTCGGCCATCGACTGGACGCCCGAGCCCCGCCGGCCGGCCTGGCGCCGCTACGCTCCGATGGTCTGCGTGATCGTCGTCCTGCTGCTCGGCGCGGTCGGCATGCTGCTCTTCCTCGGCGTCGACATCGGCCTCACCGGCCTGCTGGTCGGCCTGACCGCCGCGGTGATCCCGGTTCCGCTGCTGGTGGCGAGCTTCCTCTGGCTCGACCGCTACGAGCCCGAGCCGGTGCGCTACCTGGCCTTCTGTTTCGCCTGGGGGGCCGCGATCGCCACCGCGGTGGCCCTGTTCGTGAATACCTTCGCGGCCAAGCTCTTCGACTACTGGGGACTGCCCGACGCGCTGGTCGCGGTGCTGGTGGCGCCGTTCATCGAGGAGTCGATGAAGGCGCTGGGCCCGATCCTGCTGGCCTGGCGGCGGCGCAGCGAGTGGTCCGGCATCACCGACGGCATCGTCTACTGCGGCATGTCCGCGCTCGGCTTCGCCATGGTGGAAAACGTCCTGTACCTCGGCAAGCACGGGTACGCGGCGGGCGCCGAGGAGTACGGCCCGGCGACGGGTCTGCAAAACCTCTTCCTGATCTTCATCGTGCGCATCCTGTTCACCGGCTTTGCGCACCCGCTCTTCACCTCGATGACCGGCATCGGGCTGGGCGTCTCGGTCCGCTCCGGCGACCGCCGGGTCCGCTGGCTCGCCCCGATCGCCGGCCTGCTGCTCGCGATGATCCTGCACGGGACGTTCAACCTGCTGCCCACGCTCTCCGCGAGCCTCAACAAACCGATCATCATGCTGTACGGCTATCTGGGCTTCATGGTCCCGTTCTTCTTCACGGTGGTCGGGTTCGCGATCGCGCTGCGGGCGTGGGAGGGCCGGCTCACCGAGCGGGTGCTGCCGCTCTACGTACGCTGGGGATGGTTCTCCCCGCCCGAGGTGGCCAGCCTGGGCAGCCTGGGTCGGCGGCACTCGGCCCGGGAGTGGGCGCGCCGGGTGGCCGGGCCGCTCGGGCACAAGGCGATGCGCGACTTCCAGTTCGCGGCGACCCAGTTGGCGCTGCTGCGCGACGGCATGCAACGGGGGTTGCACACCACCCCGAAGGATCAGCTGAAGACCAGTGCCGACGAGCAGCGGCTGCTCTGGGACGTGCACGCCTACCGGCAACTGTTCACGGCCAAGGACCCGACCACGCCGCAGGCCTTCTGGGACGGCCTGAACTACCACGTGATCTTCCCGGACGGCGTTCCCCGGACGATTGCCCCGCCGGAGGACCCGGTGGTGCCGGTGCCGATCCGGCTGCCGGCGTACGCGGGGTACGCCCCGGCCGGGTACGGCCCGCCACAGTACGGCGCTCCGGGCTACCCCCAGTACGGCGGCTACGCGCAGCCGCCGCAGCAGGGCTACCCGCAGCCGGGCTACCCCCAGCCGGGCTATCCGCAGCAGCAGGGCTATCCGCCGCAGCAGGGCGGCTACCCGAACACCCAGCCGGATCCCTGGCAATACCCGTACCCGTCGTCGTCGAACGGCCCGAGCACGACGCCGCCGAACCCGAACCGCCCGGCGTGACCCACCGGAGAGCTCAGAGGTAGAGGCCCGTCCCGTCGGACTCGACCCGGCTGGCCGCCACCGCGTGCACGTCCCGTTCGCGCAGCAGTACGTACTCGCGGCCGTGCAGCTCGACCTCGGAGCGGTCGTCCGGGTCGAACAGCACCCGGTCGCCGACCACGATCGACCGCACGTTGGGCCCGACCCCGACCGCCGTGGCCCAGGACAGCCGGCGCCCGACGGATGCGGTAGCCGGGATCACGATGCCGGCCGACGATCTCCGCTCGCCCTCGGCGCCGTCCTGGCGAACGAGTACGCGGTCGTGCAGCATCCGGATCGGCAGTCCGGCCTCGGTGCGGGTATCGGAACTCACGAGTCCAGACGGTACGCCGCCGCAAGCCGCGCGTGATCGGCAGGACAACTCCTACTACGGTGATTACCGCGCGCCACACCGTGGCGCCGCTTCGGCGAGGGGGTAGGCCGGTTTGAGCCGTTTCCAGCGAGTCCGCGACAAACTGCGTGGCGCCTATGACTCGGGCCGTCAATCCGTGCGCGAGGCGCGTGCCGACGAGGTGGTGACCGGCGAGCCGCCCCGCGACGACGACGTGGAGCCGCCGCCGCGCGAGCCGGAGGTCGTGCACGACTCGACCAACAGCCGGGACGACGCCGAGGTGCCTCACTCGCTGCGGATCGCCGCGGCCTGGAGCTGGCGGCTGATCGTGGTCGGCCTGGTCGGCTGGGCGCTGCTGCACTTCATCGGCATCGTCAGCTTCGTCGTGATCCCGCTGGCGATCGCGATGCTGCTGTCGGCGCTGCTCGCCCCGGCCGTCGGCTGGCTGCTCCGGCTGCGCCTGAACCGCTCGCTGGCCACCTTCCTGGTGCTGATCTGCGGGCTTGCCGTGATCGTCGGCACCCTCACCCTGGTCATCTCGCAGTTCGTCGACGGCGCGTCCGAGCTGACCCAGAAGGCGAGCGACGGCGTACGGCAGATCCAGGACTGGCTGAAGACCGGTCCGCTGCACCTGTCCGACGCCCAGGTGAACCAGGCCATCAACAACGCGCAGGACTGGGTCAACGCGCACACCTCGCAGCTGACCTCGACCGGCATCGCCACCGCGGCCACCCTGTTCGAGGTGGTCACCGGCATGCTGCTGGTGCTGTTCTCGACGTTCTTCTTCCTGCGTGACGGGCGGAAGATCTGGCGGTTCATCGTCCGGCTGTTCCCGGTGAACGCCCGCTGGTCGCTGGCCGACGCCGGCGACGCGTCCTGGGTGACGCTCGGCGCCTACGTGCGGGCGACCGTGCTGGTCGCGTTCATCGACGCGGTCGGCATCGGCACCGCGCTGGTGATCCTGAACATCCCGTTCCCGTTCCCGCTCGCCGCGCTGGTCTTCCTGGGCGCGTTCATCCCGATCGTCGGTGCGAGCGTGTCCGGCGCGGTCGCCGTGCTGGTGGCGCTCGTCGACCAGGGCTGGGTGATCGCGCTGATCGTGCTGGGCGCGGTGATCCTGGTGCAGCAGGTCGAGGGGCACGTGCTGCAGCCGCTGATCATGGGCCGGGCGGTGGCCATCCACCCGCTCGTGGTGATCATCGGAATCGCCTGCGGTGCGACGCTGGCCGGCATCATCGGCGCGCTGGTCGCGGTGCCGCTGATCGCCGTGCTGAACACCGGCATCCGCCGGTTGTCCCGCCGGCGCCCGGAAGTGCCGCCCGATGCGGTCGTGGTCGGCGGCACCATAAGTTGAGGGCGGGACCCCGCCGGGGGTCCCGCCCTGTAACAGAGCGTGGGCTAGGCCGCGACCACGCCGATCGCGACCTCGTTGACGCCACGGGTGGCGTCGACGACCAGGTCACCGTTGCCGGCCCGGCTCAGGGCCCGCAGGGTCCACGACCCCGGCGCCGCGAAGAACCGGAACAGGCCGGCGGGCGAGGTGACGACCTCGGCGGTGAACTCGCCGGACGAGTCGAGCAGGCGCACGTACGCGCCGCCGACCGGCTCGCCCTCGACGTTGTTCACCACGCCGGTGATGACGGTTTCCTTCTCCAGGTCGACGCCGGCGGGGAGGGGCGCGGACTGGTCAGGAGCGGCGCAACCGGCCGCGATGTTCGGAGAAGTCATGATCACGCCTTTCCGGGCTCGTCGCCGAGCGCGATCGGCACGCCGATGAGCGAGCCGTACTCGGTCCAGGAGCCGTCGTAGTTCTTCACGTTCTGCTGGCCCAGCAGTTCCTTGAGCACGAACCAGGTGTGCGAGGAGCGCTCGCCGATCCGGCAGTAGGCGATGGTGTCCTTGCTGCCGTCGAGGCCGGCCTCGCCGTAGATCTTGGCGAGATCGTCGTCCGACTTGAACGTGCCGTCCTCGTTGGCCGCCTTGCTCCACGGCACGCTGATCGCCGTGGGGATGTGGCCGGCCCGCTGGGACTGCTCCTGCGGCAGGTGCGCCGGGGCGAGCAGGCGGCCCGCGTACTCGTCGGGGCTGCGCACGTCGACCAGGTTCTGCACGCCGATGGCCTGGACGACCTCGTCGCGGAAAGCGCGGATGGTCAGGTCGGGGGCCTTGGCCGAGTAGCTGGTCCGGGCGCGGGAGGGCAGGTCCTTCGAGTACGGCCGGGCGTCGAGCTCCCACTTCTTGCGGCCGCCGTCGAGCAGCTTGACCTGCTCGTGGCCGTACAGCTTGAAGTACCAGTAGGCGTACGCGGCGAACCAGTTGTTGTTGCCGCCGTACAGCACGACCAGGTCGTCGTTGCCGATGCCGCGCTCGGAGAGGAGCGCGGAGAACTGCTCCTGGTTGACGAAGTCCCGCCGGACCGGGTCCTGCAGGTCCTTCTTCCAGTCGATCTTCACAGCTCCGGGGATGTGCCCGCCGTCGTACGCGGTGGTGTCCTCATCGACCTCGACGAAGACCACGCCCGGGGTTTCGAGGTTCTTCTCGGCCCAATCGACCGAGACGAGTGCGGTGTCGCGACTCATCGATTCGCTCCCTTTGATGGTGGGGGGAGAGTCAGCGCACGGAGGTTTTGTCGCACCCCGCGCGGGACCCTGGGTTCAGATCTCGTGCTTGTGCGACGGCGCCACTGCCGGGCTTTGGGATTACGAGCAGAAGATGCTCAGCACTAGTGGCCCCGTCAGAGGACAGGGCGACACAGGCAGGCGGCCATGCGGCACAGGTCGACCGCACGCCTCTTGGTGAGCAACGGGCTCATGGAAAGCGACCCTACCAGCGGTTCCAGACCGCGGAACAGCCTCGACCACCATCCGGGAACGAGTCCGGGGTCACAGCCCGCCGGAGTTGAGCGCGACGTTGGTCGCGGCCGCGGTGATTTTCAGGCCGTCGGCCTGCGGCTGCACGCTCTTGACCTTTAGGTTCAGCGGCAGCGCCGGGATCCGCAGACTGAAGCCGAGCTTCTGGACGTACGAGTTCACCAGCCCGCGGACGAGCGCGTTATCCGGCAGACCCGCCGCCTTGACATCGCTGAAACCGACCTGGACCACGTCGCCCTGCACCTTCAGGTCGGCCGTGGCGCTGACCGTGAAGGTCTGGCCGAGTACCTGCACCGGCGCCGAACCGACCAGCTTGCCGTTCTGCTCGCCGAGCTGCACGCCCGGCTGGCCGGCCAGCTGCACGATCTGCGCGTAGTCGATCAGCCCGGTGCCGATGACCGAGCCGGCGGTGACCGTGCCGTTCCCGGAGCGGATCGTGTCGAGCGGCGCGCGCACGTCGTTCGCGCGGACGTCCAGCAGCTTCATCTTGATCGTCCGGCCGTTCCCGACCGGCCCGGAGAAGTTCGCGAGCTCGATCTTGATCTCGTGGTACTCGCCGCGGGCGACCTGGGTGAGGAACGGGATGCCCTCGATCGTCACTTCCGGCTGCTCGCTGGTCGCCTTCTGCTGCTCGACCTGCTGGGCGACCCGGTCACTGATCTTGCGTTCGGCGAACGACGCCGCGAACCGGTCGGCAACCGCCAGCGCGGCGACCAAGATCAATACCAGCACGATGAATGTGAAGAGCACCCGCCGCCCTCGCCGTCGCGGTCGCGCTCCGTACACCTCGGCCACCGGTTCTCCCGTCCGTCGACTCCGCTGGACGCTACATGCCCGGTTCCAGGGTCCGGCAAAACGCAACGTTCGTTATGACAAATACCAATGCACCAGCGCGTACGCGGCGGGCGCAGTCGACGCGAACGCGCCCAGCGGTCCCTGCATGTGCCGGGCCACCCAGAACGTCGGCGCGTCGCCGGCCAGCCGCCGGCCCGCCTCGCCAAAGTTCACCGCGAGGTCGACCACGGTGGCGATTCCGGCGGCGACCAGGCCGATCACCGCGCCCTTGGCCGGGGTGAACGGCAACACCAGCACGCTGCCCAGCCCGGCCGAGGCGAGCGTGCCGAGCATCGCGCCGAGCACCACGCCGGTACCGCCGCGCGGCACCTGGAGGGCCATCCGCGGCTTCGGGAAGATCGCGTCGGTCACCCGGGCGACCATCAGCGCCACCCCCGCCCCGGCCGCGCTGACGATCATCGTCTGGGTGCCGAGCGGCTGGCGGGTGAGCAGCACCGGGATCGCGTACCCGACCACGCCGAGCACGATGAGCAGGGTGTCGCGCCAGGAGTCCTTGACCCGGCTGCGATCCTCCGCCCGGAAGAGCTGCCCGATCAGAGCCGCCGCGAAGCCGCCGAGGGCGACGTAGATCAGCGGTAGCAGCGAGGCGGGTGTGCTCGTCACGGCGAGATAGTCGGCCACCACCGCGACCACGGCGCTGATCGCGGCCGTCGCGCCCGGCGCCGGCGGGTGCAACGCCATGATCCAGGCGAGCAGGTACAGCAACTGCACACCGAACAGCACGATCGCGTACGGGAGGCGATTGTCCGGCACCGAGGTCTGCGCTCCGAGCGCCAGCCCCAGGCCGAGCAGCCCGGCGAACCCGGCGATGGCCAGCGACAGCTGCCGCCGGACCGGGACGACCTCGATCTCCTCCTCGTCGTCCTCGTCCGGCTCGCCGTCGTCGGCGCGCGACACCGGCTTCTCGTCGGACTCGGCGCCGTAGAAGCCGCCCGGGGGCCGGCCCGGCGCCGAGCGCGCAATCTCGCGCGAGGCGTCCGCATCCCAGGCGTCGTCCTGCGGCGTAGAGGGAAACACCCTGCGATGGTACTGAGTTGCTGGCTCCGCTTCGCTCCGTGGGCTGAGCTGGCTGGATCCGCTTTGTTCTCGGTGGGCTGGTGGTTGTGGTCGACCGGATGAGTCGCGTGGGGGACTGTCTCGTGGGGGTGAGCTGGCTGCTCCGCTGGGTTGGTGGTTGCGGTCGGCCGGGTGAGTCGCGTGGGGGGCTGTCTCGTGGGGGGTGAGCTGGCTGCTCCGCTGGGCTGGTGGTTGCGGTCGGCCGGGTGAGTCGCGTGGGGGACTGTCCCGTGCGGCTGAGCTGGCTGCCTCCTCATCAGCGGGGCGATCGCGGGCCGTTCCCTGATAGGGGGTTCGCTCAGATAGGGGGTTCGCTCAGATAGGGGGTTGTGTGGCTGAGCGGGGCTTGGGGTGACGGTGAGTCGGTGGCGGCATTTTTGTTGATCACCGGCAAGGGGGGGTTTGTAAAAGGCGTGTTACGAGTTGGGCATTTGCCCACCGTACGAGCGTTTAGTGCGTCACTCGGTCTAACAAAATCATCTTCCGACCTCTTGTATCAGTTAAGGTAACGCCAGCCCACCCGTCGGTGACGCCGGGGAAACAGTCCTCCGGGAAGCGGTCCGCAATTCGCCGCAAACCGGGTCACCCGAGCGGCCTCGCGCCGCAAGGACGGAGGTGAGTGTGGAAATCCTTCTTCTGGTGACGGCACGCGCTGGCGAACCATCGGCCGTGCTGCCCGCGCTGGATCTGCTTCCCCACTCCGTACGCACCGCGCCCCGCGACGTCCGCACCCTGGTGTCCGGGCCGAGCCCCGACGCCGTGCTGGTGGACGCCCGCTCCGAGCTCTCCGAGGCCCGTGCCACCTGCCGCATGCTGCACGCGACCGGCATCGGGGTGCCGCTGATCGCGGTCGTCACCGAGGCCGGGCTGATCGCGCTGAACGCCGACTGGGGCGTCGACGACGTCATCCTGGCCGGTGCCGGGCCCGCCGAGGTCGAGGCCCGGCTGCGCCTGGGCGTGGGCCGGCTCAACAACGCGACCGCCGGGGCCGGCGGCTCGATCCGGGCCGGCGAGCTGAACATCGACCCGGACACCTACGCGGCGAAGCTCAAGGGCCGCCCGCTCGACCTCACGTACAAGGAGTTCGAGCTGCTCAAGTTCCTGGCGCAGCACCCTGGCCGGGTGTTCACCCGCGACCAGCTGCTGCGTGAGGTGTGGGGCTACGACTACTTCGGCGGCACCCGCACGGTCGACGTGCACGTGCGGCGGCTGCGCGCCAAGCTCGGCTCGGAGTACGAGTCGATGATCGGCACGGTCCGCCAGGTGGGCTACAAGTTCGTGGTCCCGCCGAGCGGGCGCCAGCTGCCCGACAACGAGCCGGTCTCGCTGCCGGTCTGACGCTCCTTCCCCAGACGAATCGATGACGAAGATCCGGTCCGTGGACCGGCCGGACGCCGACACGGTGGCCGACGTTCTCGCGTTGGCCACCGCTGCGGAGCAGGCCGACGGGGTGTACCCGCTCTCCGAGGACGTGGTTCTTCGCGTACGCAATGGTGGCGGCACCCATCTGCTGGCGTACGGGGACGACGGCGCCCTCGCCGGCTATGCCTTTGTGGACGATGCGGGGTCGGGCGAGCTCGTCGTGCATCCCGGGCATCGGCGGCACGGTTACGGCACGGCGCTGCTGGCCGCCGCCGGTGACGGGCCGCTCGCGTTCTGGGCCCACGGTGACAACGCCGGGGTTTTTGCCGAGAAATCCGGATTCATGCGTGCTCGGGTCCTCTGGCAGATGCGTCGGTCGTTGGCCGATTTCGAGGAAGTCTCCGTCATGCCGGACGGAGTGACGCTGCGCCACTTCCGGCCCGGCCACGACGAGCAGGCGTGGCTCGCGGTCAACGCCCGGGCCTTCGCGCACCACCCCGAACAGGGTCGCTGGACCGTCGACGACCTGCGCCTGCGCGAGGCCGAGCCGTGGTTCGACCCGGCCGGCTTCCTGCTCGCGGTCGACCTCGAGGACACCCTGCTGGGCTTCCACTGGACCAAGGTCCACCCGCCGACCGGCGCCGACCCGGCGATCGGCGAGATCTACGTGCTCGGCGTCGACCCGGGCGGCCACCGGCGCGGCCTCGGCGCCGCGCTGAGCGTGGCCGGCCTCCGCCACCTCGCGGACACCGGCCTCACCCAGGCGATGCTCTACGTCGACGAGTCGAACGCGGCGGCGGTCGCCCTCTACCGCAAGCTCGGCTTCGAGATCTACAAGACCGACGTCAGGTACGCGCGGACCTGAGCTCGCCGGCCCGCTCGATCACCGCGGTGAGCACCCGATGCGCGGTGGCCAGGTCGTTCTCGTCCATCCCGGCGTAGAGCTCGGTGGTGGTCGCCGCGACCCGGCCGGTGATCCGCTGGAAGAGCTCGGCCCCGGCCGGGCTGATCGCGCTCTCCACCAGGAGCCCGCGCATCTGCAGTCCGTGCACCAGCGCGGCGGCCGCCGCCGGGTCGAGACCCAACTGCGGCTGACCCGCGAGGAATCCCGCGAGGTCGTCGGTCCGGCGCGCGGTCGCCACCCGCAGCGCCACGTACTCGTTGCCGGTCAGCCCGCTGCCCGCGAGCGTCTGATCGAGCAGGGCACGCACCGCGCCCTGCGCCTCGGCGATGGTCTGTCCGGTCAAGGCAGGCATGTGATCTTCACTCTCGTTTCCTCACTCCCGCTTCAGCAGAATCCGAAGGACTTCGGCGAGCTCCCGGGCGCGCGCACCCTCGGGCCCGCCGATCGGCGCGGTCAACTCGGCCTGCAGCCCGGCGACGATCGGAATCGCCCGGCCGATCACCTCTTGACCGTGCTCGGTGAGCGCGAGCCCGAAGGCCCGCGGATCGTGCGGATGACGGGCCCGCTCGAGCAGACCGGCCTGCTCGAGCCCGCGGGCCACCTTGGAGACGTACATCGGCTCGAACCCGGCCCGCTCGCCGAGCTCGCGCTGGCTGGGGGTCAGCCCCTCGCGCCCCATCCCGTAGAGCGTGGCCAGCAACGAGTACTGCACGTGGGTGAGGCCGACCGGCGCCAGCGCCCGATCAACCGCGGCCCGCCACCGATTGGTGACCCGCCACAACAACGCCCCGATGGTCTCCACGCCAAAAGCTAAACATGTCAACCATAAACATGGCAACCATTCGGTCCGGCCTTCGTGGGGCGCCCGGCTCGGCGGCGGCCTAGGCGCCGAGACAGGCATACGGCCGGCGTCTCGGCGGTGTCCGCCAGGCGGACGGTCGGCATCGATGTGGCCCGATTTCTTGCGGATGGGATCCGGGATCGCTCAAAAGGGGGAAAACTTGTAGCTGCGGCATACAGCTAGACCCCTCGGGTGACCCGCCCGGTGCGTCACGGGACGGACAAGCGCGGATCTCGAGGCGATAAACACGCGGCTGAAATACCGTACATGTCCGACTTCGCTCACCCAGTTCACGTAACGGACAACTCGGCCTCAGTAGAAAGCAAACTCGAGGCGCCCACGTGTTCACCGCTCGTTCATTTGGGGCCGGTTAACCGGCTACCTCGCCCTCCTAGCTTCGGGGCATGCCGATTCGAGATCGGCTTGTGCACCCCCACCCCGAAGGGAAAATCGTGAAGCTCCAGCGGTCCGGCTACCTTGCCGGCATTGCTTTGACTGCGACGCTTGCGCTCGCCGCCTGCGGCTCGGACAACACTTCGACGGGAAGTGCGAGCGATGCTTCCGCCGCCCCGGGTAGCTGCGGCACCGGCAGCCTGACGGCGCAGGGCTCGACCGCTCAGAAGAACGCCATGGACGAGTGGACGAAGAAGTACAGCGCCAAGTGCTCCGGCGCTTCGGTGAACTACCAGGGCACCGGTTCCGGCGCCGGCGTGCAGGCCTTCATTCAGGGCACCGCCGACTTCGCGGGCTCCGACTCGTACCTGAAGCCCGACGAGCAGCCGAAGGCCGACGCCAAGTGCGCGAGCGGCCCCGCGCTCAACATCCCGATGGTCATCGGCCCGATCGCGGTGGTCTACAACGTGGAGGGCGTGACCGGCCTCCAGCTCGACTCCTCGACGCTTGCCAAGATCTTCTCCGGCAAGATCACCAAGTGGAACGACCCGGCCATCGCCGCGCTGAACACCGCCGCCAAGCTGCCGTCGACCGCGATCCAGGCCGTGCACCGCTCGGACGAGTCGGGTACCACGGACAACTTCACCAAGTACCTCAGCAAGACCGCCTCGGCCGACTGGACCTACGACCACGCGAAGGCGTGGAAGGCTCCGGGCGGCACCGGCGCTGCCAAGTCGGACGGCGTCGCCAGCCTGATCAAGAGCACCCCGGGCACCATCGGCTACGTCGAGTTCTCGTTCGCCGAGAACGGCGGCCTCGCGATGTCGAAGATCAAGAACGGCGCGGGTGAGTTCACCGAGCTGACCGGCGAGAGCGCCGGCAAGACCATCGAGGGCGCCAAGGTCGTCGGCACCGGCAACGACCTCAAGATGGACATCGACTACGCCACCACCACCCCGGGCGCGTACCCGATCGTGCTGGTCACCTACGAGATCGCCTGCAGCAAGGGCTCCTCGAAGGCCGCCGACATCAAGGCGTTCCTGACCTACACCTCGGGCTCCGACGGCCAGGCCGCGCTGGGCGACCTGGGCTACGCCCCGCTGCCCGCGTCGATCCAGTCGAAGGTCGCGACCTCGGTCGCCTCCATCAGCTGACGCTGTTCCGCCCCCCAGTAACGGGAACATCCCTCCGACACGACAGCGAGCGAGTAGATGGGTGACTACCCCTCCCGCTCGACGAACGCCACCGCCGGCGGCTCGGGTGTGACAGGACGTCACGCGCGGTCCGCCGGCAACGGCGTTTCGCCGAGTAGTTACCAAGAACCCCCAATCGGCGGCGGTGGCGCCCCTCTGCAGAGGAAGGCCCGGTTCTCCATGGAGTCCGGGTTCAGAGGTCTATCGGTCTCGGCGGGCGCGATGGTGCTGGTCATCATCGTGGCCATCGCGATCTTCCTGATCTCGAAGGCCATTCCGGCGCTGCAGGCGAACACGGCCAACTTCTTCACCTACGAGAAGTGGTTCCCGAACGACGCCCAGCCGAACTTCGGCATCGCGTCGATCGCCTTCGGCACCGTGCTGTCGTCGGTGATCGCGCTGATCGTCGCGGTCCCGATCGCGCTCGGTATCGCACTGTTTCTTTCGCACTACGCGCCGAAGCGGCTGGCCAACCCGCTCGGCTTCGTGATCGACCTGCTCGCCGCGGTGCCCAGTGTCGTCTTCGGTCTCTGGGGCCGGGACGTCTTCTCCGAGCCGGTGACGAACTTCTCGGTCTGGCTCAACCACTACTTCGGCTGGATCCCGCTGTTCGGCGGCGACGGCCCGTTCGGCCGCTCGGTCATGCTCGGCTCCCTGGTGCTGGCGATCATGGTGCTGCCGATCGTCACCTCGCTCTCCCGAGAGGTCTTCCAGCAGACCCCGGGGATGAACGAGGAGGCGGCTCTCGCGCTCGGCGCCACCAAGTGGGAGATGATCCGCACCGCCGTGATTCCGTACGGCAAGCCCGGCGTGATCGCCGCCGTGATGCTGGGCCTGGGCCGTGCCCTCGGCGAGACGATCGCCCTGGCGCTGACGCTCGGCACGGTCTTCAACATCTCGTTCAACCTGATCCAGACCGGCGGTAACTCGATCGCCGCCAACATCGCCAACACCTTCGGCGAGGCCAACGACATCGGCCGGGGCGCGCTGATCGCCTCCGGCCTGGTGCTGTTCGCCATCACCCTGGTGGTCAACATGGCGGCCCGGGCGATCATCTACCGCCGTCGCGAGTTCCGGGACAGTGCCGCATGAGCATGATGACGCGAAGTGACCTGGCCGGCGTCGTGATGACCCCGGACCACATCCGCACCAAGAGGCTGCCGCTGGTCACCAACCTGCTGGTTGCCGTGATCGCGTTCGGCCTGTCCGCGGCGGTCGTCTACGGCCTGGGCGTCGGCAACTGGGTGCTGGTCGTCGTCCTCGGCTGGTTCCTCTACCTGATCGGGCTGTTCCTGGCCGCGAGCCGGGTCGAGGGCCGTCGCGCGGCCCGCAACCGGGCCTGGCAGTCGCTGATCTACTCGGCCTGTGTGCTGGCGATCCTGCCGCTCGCCTCGGTGGTCTGGACGTTGATCTCCAAGGGCCTGGAGCGCCTGGACGCCATCTTCTTCACCACGTCGATGAACAACATCGGTGCGCGCGACCCGAACGGCGGCGCGTACCACGCGATCATCGGCACGCTCGAGCAGGTCGGCATCGCCACCCTGATCGCGGTGCCGCTGGGTGTGCTCGGCGCGATCTACCTGGTCGAGTACGGCCGGGGCAGGTTCGCCAACACGGTCCGCTTCTTCGTCGACGTCATGACGGGTATCCCGTCGATCGTGGCCGGTCTGTTCATCCTGTCGTTCTGGGTGCTGATCGTGAGCCCGTGGTTCAACAACGGGCAGCCGCGCTTCTCCGGCTTCGCCGCCGCTTTGGCGCTGTCCGTGCTGATGCTGCCGACGATCGTCCGGTCCACCGAGGAGATGCTGCGGCTGGTGCCGGGCCCGCTGCGGGAGGGCTCGTACGCGCTCGGCGTGCCGCACTGGAAGACGATCATCAAGATCGTCATCCCGACGGCGCTGCCCGGCATCGTCACCGGCGTCATGCTGGCCATCGCCCGCGCGGCCGGCGAGACCGCGCCGGTTCTGCTGGTCGCCGGCGGCGCCGACGCGATCAACTTCAACCCGTTCGGTGGCAACCAGTCCTCGCTGGCACTCTTCGTGTACCAGCAGGCCGGTGACGCCTCGAAGTACGCACCCGCGCGGGCCTGGACCGCCGCGCTGACCCTGGTCGCGCTCGTTCTGGTGCTCACGATCGCCGCCAAGATGCTCGCCCGTCGCAACAGTTTGACCCGTTAAGAGGTAATCCCCATGGCTAAGCGCATCGAGGCGAGCAACGTCACCTCGTACTACGGCTCGTTCAAGGCGATCGACAGCATCTCCATGACCGTCGAGCCCAAGACCATCACCGCCCTGATCGGCCCGTCCGGTTGCGGCAAGTCCACGTTCCTCCGGTCGATCAACCGGATGCACGAGGTGCTGCCCGGCGCCCGCATCGAGGGCCGGCTGACCATCGACGACCAGAACATCTACGACGCGGACGTGGACGTCACCGCGGTCCGCCGCATGATCGGCATGGTCTTCCAGCGGCCCAACCCGTTCCCCACGATGTCGATCTACGAGAACGTCGTGGCCGGTCTCAAGCTCAACGGTGTCAAGAAGAAGTCCGTGCTGGACGACGCCGCCGAGCAGTCGCTCCGGTCGGCGAACCTCTGGGAGGAGGTCAGGGACCGGCTCGGCCGGCCCGGCGCCGGCCTCTCCGGCGGTCAGCAGCAGCGTCTGTGCATCGCCCGCACCATCGCGGTCGAGCCGCAGGTCGTGCTCATGGACGAGCCCTGTTCGGCGCTCGACCCGATCTCGACGCTGGCGATCGAGGACCTGATGTTCAAGCTGAAGGACCGCTTCACGATCATCATCGTCACGCACAACATGCAGCAGGCCGCCCGGGTCAGCGACAAGACCGGGTTCTTCTCGATCGACAAGACCGGCGAGCCCGGCCGCCTGATCGAGTACGACGACACCCAGAAGATCTTCAGCAACCCGACCCAGAAGAAGACCGAGGACTACATCACCGGCCGCTTCGGCTGATCGAAAGTTCCTACTGCGACGGGAGCGCCACGTGCAACACGGCGCTCCCGTCCCCCTTCACCTCCACGCGAGGCATGACCGGCCGTGCGGCATCGCGGCGACTCGCGGCCGCGATCACTTCCGCGATCTTCCGGTACGGGCGGAGCGAGCTCACGGTCGACCTCGTAGGCGGGAGCATGGCCAGGCCGTCGGCGGCTTCCGGGCTGATCCAGGTGGCCGACTCACTCTCACCGGAGACGTCGCGCGCCGTCTGGCCTTCCGGCAGGAGAGCGACGAAGAACCAGGTGTCGAAGCGCTTGGGCTCGAACTCCGGCGTGATCCACCGGGCCCACGGCAGCAGCAGATCGTCCCGCAGTCGTAGCCCGCGCCGGCACAGCAGGTCGGTCAGGGTCAGCTTGCGGGCCGCCACCGCCGCCCGATCCTCCTCCCAGTCCGCGGCGCTGACGTCGCCGATGACCCGGTCGTCCCCGCCCGCCGCCTCGCCGCCGGCCGGCTCGGTCCCGTGCGTGACGACGCCGCTCAGGGAACCGTCGCTGACCGTGCGGTCGAGCTCGTCCACCGGGCCGGCCAGCAGGACGCCGGCCTCCTCGAAGAGCTCGCGGGCGGCGGCACCGACGATCGCGCGGGCCTGCTCGCCGGGCACGCCCAGCCGTTCGGCCCAGTCGGTACGAACGGTCTCCGGACGGTCGGACGGGTCGACGCCGCCGCCGGGGAACGCGTGCAGGCCGCCGAAGACCATCGTGGCGGCGCGCTTCAGCACGTACAGCTGAAAGGTCTGGCCCTCGGGGCGCAGGAGGACGACGGTGGCCGCGGGCCGGGTGGGCGCCGGATCGCCGCGGAACTCGCGGGCCCGGCGCACCATGGCATCCGGCAGCGGGAAGGACAGGGAGGCAGGGTTCGAGTCGGTCACCCGTCGATCGTGCCCCATTCCGCCGCCCTACCCATCACCCAAATCGGAAGGACCCGCAAGCGGTGAGGTTTGGAGCGCGGGAAGGGGGACTAACGTACCGATCATGACCGAACAGAAGGTCCGCTGGGGCATCGTCGGCCCCGGCGGGATCGCCGCACAGTTCGCCAAGGATCTCCCGCTGGTCGCGGGTGCCGAGCTCGTCGCCGTCGGCTCGCGCTCCCGGGAGACCGCCGTCGCGTTCGCCGAGCGGTACGGCTTCGCCCGCGTGTACGGCTCCTACCCCGACCTCGCCGCCGACCCCGACGTGGACGTCGTCTACGTGGCCACGCCGCACGCCCAGCACCTGGACGCCGCCCTGCTCTGCATGGAGGCCGGCAAGGCGGTGCTGGTGGAGAAGCCGATCACGCTGGACCTCGCCTCGGCGGCCCGGCTGGTGCAGGCCGCGCACGCCAACAACGTCTTCCTGATGGAGGCGATGTGGATGCGCCTCAACCCGGCCGTCCGGAAGATCCAGGAGCTGGTCGAGGAGGGCGCGATCGGCTGGGTCAGCGCGATCCACGCCGACTTCGGTCTGCAGGGCCCGTTTGCGGCCGAGCACCGCCTGCGCAACCCGAAGCTGGGCGGCGGCGCACTGCTCGACGTCGGCGTCTACCCGATCAACCTGGCCCACCTGATCATGGGGAGCCCCACCGCCGTACGGGCGTGGGCGCATTTGACCCCCGAGGGCGTGGACGAGAACACCGGCGTGCTCCTCGGCTGGCAGCCCGGTGCGGTCGCCGCCCTGACCTGCAGCATCAACGGCGAGAGCCGGAACGCCGCGTCGATCACCGGCACCGACGGGCGGATCGACATCCCGCCGGGCTTCTGGGCGCCGCGCGAGTTCACCCTCACCCGGTCGGGTAGCGCCCCCGAGACGTACCAGTTCCCGTTCGAGGGCAGCGGCTACCAGTTCGAGGCGGCCGAGGTGCAGCGCTGCATCCTGGCCGGTGAGCTGGAGAGTCCGCTCATGCCGCACACCACCACATTGGAGATCATGGGCCTCTTGGATGCCATCCGCGAGCAGATCGGTGTGACCTACTGACTATTCTGGGGCGATGCCGTCGAGGAAGGTCGGCGGCAAGCCGACGTCGAGCGACGTGGCCGCGGCCGCGGGTGTTTCCCGGTCCGCCGTCTCGTTCGCGTTCAACAGTCCACAGCGCATCTCGGCGACCACCCGTGAGCGGATTCTCGCGGCGGCCGCCGAGCTCGGCTACACCCCCAACACGCTGGCCCGGATGCTGCAGGCCGGGACGACCACCTCGCTCGGCGTGCTGCTGCCGCAGCGGCTCGCGCAGATCCTGGAGAACCCGTACTACGCCCGCTTCCTGATGGGCGTCGGGCAGATCTGTGACCAGGAGGGCTACACCCTGCTGCTCACCCCGCCGCTGCAGGACTCGGTGCTCAAGGCGATCCCGTACGCGGCGGTGGACGGCTTCATCGTCTGCGGTCTGGAGACCGAGGGCGCCGAGGTGGTCGAGCTGGAGCGCCGGAAGATCCCGTTCGTGCTGATCGACAGCGACCGGTACGAGAACGCGCCGAGCGTCGACGTGGACGACCACGGCGGCGCCCGCGAGGTCACCCGGTACCTGCTCGAGCTCGGGCATCGCCGGATCGGCGTGCTCTCCATCGGCCCGGGCCCGGACGTCGCCACCCGCGGCTACCGCGGTCCGCTGGGTCGCCGGCTGGACGGCATCGCCGAGGCGCTGGCCGGCGCGGGCATGACCATGGCGGACGTGGCGCTCGCCGAGGTGCCGGTGAGCCGGCTCGACGGCTACCGGGCGACCAAGCAGCTGGTGGCCCGGGACCCCCGGCCCACCGCGATCCTGGCGCTCTCCGACGTCCTCGCGTTCGGTGCGGTGGATGCGCTGGAGGAGCTCGGGCTGTCCGTGCCCGATCAGGTCTCGGTGACCGGTTTCGACGACCTGGCCGAGTCGGCGTGGTTCCGGCCGCGGCTGACCACCGTCCGCCAACCCATCGTGACGAAGGGTAGGAGTGCCGCTTCGTTTCTCATCTCCGCCATTCGGGGTGAGGACCAGCACCCCCATCAGTTGCTCAGCACCTCGCTCATCGTCCGCGACTCGGCGGCCAAACCACTGGTGTAACACGAGTTAGTAACCTGCTACCGTCACGCCATGAGCGATCTTCCCCCGGCTTGGTGGCGCGATGCGGTGATCTACCAGATCTACCCGCGCAGCTTCGCCGACGCTAACGGCGACGGCATCGGTGACCTCCCCGGCATCCGCAGCCGCCTGCCCTACCTGCGCGACCTGGGTGTCGACGCGGTCTGGCTGTCCCCCTTCTACCTGTCCCCGCAGGCCGACGCCGGGTACGACGTCGCCGACTACCGCACCGTCGACCCGATCTTCGGCTCGGTCGACGACGCCCGGTGCCTGGTCGCCGACGCGCACGACCTGGGTCTGCGCGTGATCGTCGACCTGGTACCGAACCACTCGTCCGACCAGCACGACTGGTTCCGGCAGGCGCTCGCCGAGGGTCCCGGCTCGCCGCTGCGTGGGCGGTACCACTTCCGGGACGGCCGCGGTTCGTCCGGGGAGCTGCCGCCCAACGACTGGCCGTCGATCTTCGGCGGGCCGGCCTGGACCCGGGTCGCCGACGGGCAGTGGTACCTGCACCTGTTCGCGCCCGAGCAGCCCGACCTCAACTGGGAGCACCCGGCGGTCGCCGACGAGTTCCGGACGATCCTGCGCTTCTGGCTCGACCTCGGCGTCGACGGCTTCCGGATCGACGTGGCGCACGGCCTGGTCAAGGAGAAGGGCCTGCCGGATATCGGCAAGGAGACCTCCTGGCACCTGCTGGACGTCGGCGAGAGCCCGTGCTTCGACCGCCCCGGGGTGCACGACATCTACCGCAGCTGGCGCACGATCCTCGACGAGTACCCCGGCGAGCGGATCGCCGTGGCCGAGGCCTGGGCGCCCACGCTGGCCCGGGTCGCCGACTACGTCCGCCCCGACGAGCTGCACCAGGCGTTCAACTTCAGTTACATGAGCACTGCCTGGAACGTCCCCGCGCAGCGCGCCATGATCGACGCCTCGCTCGCCGCCAACGACGCGGTCGGCGCGCCCACCACCTGGACGCTCTCCAACCACGACGTCGTCCGGCACACCAACCGGCTGATGCAGGACGAGCAGGGCGACGTGGCCGGCAAGAAGCCCGCCGCGGTCGATCCGGCTGCCGGCCTGCGCCGGGCCCGGGCGGCGACGCTGCTGCTGCTCGCGCTGCCCGGCTCGGCGTACCTCTACCAGGGCGAGGAGCTCGGCCTGCCCGAGGTCGTCGACCTGCCGCCGGAGGTGCGGCAGGACCCGGCGTTCCACCGCGCCACCGGCCAGGACGGCTATCGCGACGGCTGCCGGGTGCCGATCCCGTGGTCGGGCGTCACCGCGCCGTACGGCTTCGGCCCGGAGGGCGGTTCGTCGTGGTTGCCGCAGCCCGACTCCTGGGCCGAGCTGAGCGTGGCGGCCCAGGACGGCGTGGCCGGCTCGACGCTGAGCATGTACCGGGACGCGCTCGCGCTGCGCCGCAAGGCCCTCGCCGGAAACGCGGCGCTGACCTGGCACGACGCGCCCGAGGGGGTGCTGGTGCTGGACCGTGGACCGGAGTTCCGCTGCACGGTCAACATGGGCGATTCCCCGGTACGCCTCGACGCCCCGGGCGAGCTGCTGATCGCCAGCGGCCCGGTCACGATCGAGGCCGGCGTGGCGATCATCCCGGCGGACACGACCGTCTGGTGGTCGCTCTGACCGTCCCTCCGTCAGTAGCCTCGGAGGGTCATCGCGTGAGGTGCTGTCTCCCGCCCGAGACAGCACCTCACCCCATCGAAACACCCATCGAAACCCCATCGAACGGCTCAGATGAACAGCTGGTGGGTCAGCAGGTAGGCGGCGGCGGCGATGAGTCCCGCGCCCGGGAACGTCAGGATCCAGGCCGTGACGATGTTGCCGGCCACGCCCCAGCGGACCGCGGAGAACTTCTTCGTGGCGCCGACGCCCATGATGGCCGAGGTGATCGTGTGGGTGGTGCTGATCGGGGCGTGCAGCTTGATACCGAAGACGAAGAGCAGGACCGCCGCGACCGTCTCGGCCGCGAAACCCTCGGGCGGGCCCAGGTGGATGATTTTGCGGCCCAGGGTGCGGATGATGCGCCAGCCACCGGCGTAGGTGCCGAGGGCGAGCACGGTCGCCGAGGTCCAGTACGTCCACGGCGGGATGTAGGTGATCGAGTCCTGGTAGCCCCCGACGTTCAGGGCCAGGACGATGACGCCGATCGTCTTCGCCGCGTCCTGGAGGCCGTGCCCGATGGACATCGCCGCGGCGGAGAACGTCTGCGCGAGCCGGAAGCCGCGGTTGAGCTTGGCCGGCCGGCCCTTCCGGAAGATCCACATGATCGCCAGCATGAAGAGGAAGCCGGCGACGAGGCCGACGAGCGGGGAGGCCACCATCGGGATGACCACCTTGCTGACGACCGCGTCCCAGGCCACGGTGTAGCCCGCGATCAGGGCCGCGCCGACCAGCCCGCCGATGAGCGCGTGCGACGAGGAGGACGGCAGCCCGAAGTACCAGGTGATCAGGTTCCACGCGATCGCGCCGACGACGGCCGCGAAGACCGCGCCGAGGCCGGCCTGCGATTGCGGCACCTCGATGATGCTGCTGACGGTATTAGCGACGTTCTTGCCGAAGTGGGCGCCGATGAAGTTGCCGGCGGCCGCCATTAGCAGCGCCACCCGCGGGGTCAGGGCGCGGGTGCTGACGCTGGTCGCGATCGCGTTGGCCGCGTCGTGGAAGCCGTTGGTGTAGTCGAACACCATCGCCACCACGATCACCGCGAACACGGCGATGAAATCGGCGGACAAGGTCTACGACTCCTTGACCGCGATGGTCTCGACGGTGTTCGCCACGTGCTCGAAGGCGTCGCAGGCGGCCTCCAGCTCGTCGGCGACCTCCTTCATCTTGAGCACGGTGAGCGCGTCGTACTCGCCGGAGAAGAGCCGGACCAGCAGCATCCGGTACGCCCGGTCGCCGTCGTTCTCGAGCCGGTTCACCTCGATCCAGTACTCGTCGAGGTCCTTCATCGTGCGCAACCGCGGCATCGCTTCGGCGGTCACCCTGGACTGCTGGTCGAGCACGGTGATCAGCTCGTGCATCTCCCGGGGGAGTGACGGGAGCGCGGTCAGCCCGTACAGGTAAAGAAGGCTGCCGACCGCCTCGAGGTGGTCCATCACGTCGTCCAACTGCGATCCGAGCGAATAGATGTCGGCCCGGTCGAACGGCGTGATGAAGGTGGAGTTGATTTTCTTGTACAGCTCGTGGGTGAGCTGGTCGCTGTCGTGCTCCACATCGCTCAGTCGCTCGCTGACCGACTGCACGTCGACACCCGGCAACGCCAGTTCGTTGAGGAGCTCGGTGCCCTTGACCAGATTCTGCGCAGCGGAGGTGAAGAGATCGTAGAAAGCGCCCTCGACGGGGCGGAAGGAAAACTTCACGGCGCGGACCTCGATCGATGGGCTTGGGATGGATCTCCAGGCATGCTAGCGGTCCCTCGTCGTTCATCTGGCGTTCGCCTGACCGCAGGCGCGCCGCCGCACCGCCCAAAGCGGACTGTTGGCATGCAACCGTTCGCTAGACCGGCTCGGCGCGGCGGTCCGGGCGGGGCGGGTGCGGCCGGGGCGAGGTGCGGCGGACCCCGCGGGTGGGCAGCGTAGCGGGCTCGACCCGCCGGCTGACCGGGTGCCGGTTCAGATGGCGGACCAGGCCGCGCTGGTCGTGGTCGGCGATCACGTCGACCCCGGCGGCGCCCAGTTCGGTCCAGATCGCCCGGCGCGCCCGGCGCGGACCCTCCGGCAGGCCGGCGATCCGCACGGTGCGGCCGTCCCGGTGGGCGTGCCGCACCATGGCGTGCAGCAGGTGTCGCTCCTCGGCCGGGATCGGCTCGCGGCCGTCCCAGCCGAACCGCCGGTTCCACGGCTCGCTGATCACCGGGACCAGGGTGGGCGGGGCCGCGCAGGAGCCGAGGTCGTCGAAGGAGCCGTCGGCGAACGCGTACCGGATCTTCTGGCCGGCGAGCAGGTCCCGGACGTCGACGATGCCGGCGACCGACACGGCGACGGCGCTCGGCACGAGGGTGTCGCCCTCGCAGCGACTGAGCAGCGCCGCGTGGTCCCGCAACTGCTGATCGAGCATCCGGTACGCGCGTAGCAGCGTCTCCGCCTCGCGGTTGGCACCGGCGAACTCGATGACCAGCCGGAACGGCACCTGCTGATCGGGGGCGAGCCGGCCGCCGCGGCTCCTGGCCCGGGCGAACAGCGGGGTCAGCACGAGGCGGCGCAGGGTGCGGCCGGGTTGCGGGCCGCCGGGGCCGAGGAACAGCTCGCCGTGCGGGCCGGGCGTGACCGACACGGTCAGTCCGCCGAGCCCGCGGCGCAGCACGTCGGGCAGCGGGTCGATGGCCGTGGGCTCGGCGATGGCGTGCCCGGATGGCTGGAAGGGTCGGGGGCGTCGCAGCTGGACGGCGCCGGTGGAGAGCAGGCCGGTCAGCCCGGCCGCGCCGGTCACAGCTCCGGCGATCGTCGCAGCGTTCACTGCACCATCCGATTCGTACGAAATGCGGGTTTCTTACTGTGGCACATCCGATACCCGCACTCGGGCAATCTCGCGCAGAATTCCCCCATGCCGTCCCTGACCGCCACCGAGTTCGAGGCCGAGCGGCCGCGCCTGCTCGCCGTCGCCTACCGGATGCTCGGCAGCCGCGCCGAGGCCGAGGACGCGGTGCAGGAGGCCTGGCTGCGCTACGCCAAGGCGCGCGACGGCGGCGAGATCCACGACCTGCGCGGGTGGCTCACCACGGTGACCGGGCGGATCTGCCTCGACGTGCTCAAGTCGGCCCGGGTGAGCCGCACCGCCTATCCGGGGCAGTGGCTTCCGTCGTACGTGGTGGAACCGGACGCCGGACCGGCCGCCCGCGCGGAGATGAGCGACCAGATCGCCATGGCCCTGCTCGTGGTCCTCGAGAAGCTCAGCCCGGAGCAGCGCGTGGCGCTGGTCCTGCACGACGCGTTCGGCATGCCCTTCGAGGACGTCGCCGACGTGCTCGGCACCACCGAGAACGCCGCCCGCCAGCACGCCTCCCGCGGCCGTCGCGCGGTCGCCCAGGACTCCATCCGGCACACCGCGGACCTGGCCGAGCAGCGCCGGGTGCTGGGCGCGTTCCTGGCGGCGGCCAACGGCGGCGACCTGCGGGCGCTGGCGGCGCTGCTCGCGCCGGACGTGGTGGCGATCGGCGACGGCGGGGGCCTGGTCCCCGGCGTGGGCACCCGCCCGATCGTCGGCGCCGAGAAGGTGGCCCGCTTCTACCTCGGCATCGCCGCCGGAATGGGCCCGGTGCAGGTCGAGTCGGTGCTGGTCAACGGCTCGATCGGGCTGCTGGTGCGGGGCACGTACGCGAACGGGCGGCCGCTCTACTCGGTGCTCGCGATCGCGGTCGACGACGGCCGGATCACCGGCCTCTTCAACCAGCTCAACCCGAGCAAGCTCGAGCTACGCGACCTGGAGTAGGTATTTGTGGTACTGCCCGGCGAACGGCTCGCTGCCGTCACCGAGGGCGGTCAGCAGCCGGTCGGCCGCGAACCGGGCCTCGCCGACCAGGTCGTCGGGGTAGCCGAACTGCACCCGGTGCTCGTCGAACTCGTCCTCGTCGCGCAGCTCCACCAGGCCGGTCTCGCGCCGGCGCACCACGTCGAGGTCGAGGTCGATGATGTGCACCGTGTCGCCCTCCCAGCGGGCCGGCGTGGTGATGTCGCAATACACCTCGCTGGTCCGCGGCGGCGGGTTGAACATGGCGGTCCACCAGGCGTGGTGCGGGATCAGCAGGACGAACGGGATCTGCTCCACCGACGGGCGGCCGTGGTAGACCGACGGCGTCCCGCGCGTCACGCCCACCCAGACGCCCAGGTCATCGGAGTCGAAGCGGCGCGCTGGATAGTCCCGGTGGGCCGAACCGTCGTACTTCGTGTAGACGACCCGGACCATGTCTTGCGGCATGCGAGAACCCTAACGGTGGTCGGCTTCTGTCGGTGGTGGCGGGTACCGTCTCAGCGTGCCCGCAGCAACCCGCAAGAAAGCGACCGCAGACCAGCTCCTTGCCGCCGCCGTCGGCGCGGTCCCCGGCGGCGCCGCTCGCCCCGGTCAGCAGGCCATGGCGAGCGCGATCGACCGGGCCGTCCGCGACCGCGAGCACCTGCTCGTCCAGGCCGGCACGGGCACCGGCAAGAGCCTGGCTTACCTGACGCCCGCCCTGCTCGTCGACGGCCCGGTGGTGGTCTCCACGGCCACGCTGGCCCTGCAAAATCAGCTGGTCGAGCACGACCTGCCCCGCCTCGCCGACGCGGTCGAGCCGGTCCTCGGCCGCCGGCCCACCTTCGCCGTGCTCAAGGGCCGGCACCACTACCTGTGCCTGGCCAAGATGGAGCATGCCGACGAGGAAGAGCCGATCACCGACACGCTCTTCGACGACGCGCCGCCCAAGGCCACCAAGTGGCTGGGCGAGGCGGGCAAGCTCGGCAAGCAGATCCAGCGGCTGCACGCCTGGTCGGAAAAGACCGAGACCGGCGACCGGGACGAGCTCGACCCCGGCGTCGACGACACGGCCTGGCGGCAGGTGTCGATGCCGGCCCGCGACTGCGTGGGCGCGTCGAAATGCCCGTACGGCGCGGAGTGCTTCGCCGAGGCCAGCCGGGCCCGGGCCCGCGAGGCCGACGTCGTGGTCACCAACCACAGCCTGCTCGCCGTCGACATGCTCGCCGACCGGCACATCGTCCCGCCGCACCAGCTGCTGATCATCGACGAGGCACATGAGCTGGCCGACCGGGTCTCCTCGGCGGCCCAGGCCGAGCTGACCCCCGACGCGATCGAGCGCTCGGCCCGCCGCGCCGGCAAGCTCATCCCGCCGGCCGCGGCCGAGTCGCTGGCCGAGGCGGCCGACGCGCTCACCGTCGGGCTGGCCGACATCCCGGCCGGCCGGCTCACCGCGGGCCTGCCGCCGCCGCTGCATCAGGCGGTCACCCTGCTGGAGTCGGGCGCGCGCGCCGCGCTGACCGCGATCGGCGAGATCAAGAGCGACGACCCCGATCCCGTACGCAAGCAGCAGGCGAAGGCCGCTCTCGACGATCTCTTCGAGACCGCCCAGCGCCTGAAGGAGGAGTCCGACTTCGACGTGGCTTGGGTGGAGAAGTCCGACCTGGGCACCGGGCGACGCGCGCTGGTCGTCGCGCCGCTCTCGGTGGCCGGCACGCTCTCCCAGGGCCTGTACACGGACCGTACGGTGGTGGCCACCTCGGCCACCCTGACCCTGGGCGGCCGCTTCGACACGGTGGCCCGCTCGCTCGGCCTGCCGGTCGCCGCGGTCCCCGCTGTGCCGTCCGGCGCACCAAGCGGTAGCAGCACGGCTCCGGGCGCGCTCACCCCCGATGCCCCGCCGGCCTCGGGTGACGGCTGGACGTCGCTGGATGTCGGCTCCCCCTTCGACTATCCCAAGCAGGGGATTCTGTACGTGGCGGCGCACCTGCCCCGCCCGATGGCGTCCGGCCTGCCCGACCCGGCCGGCGAGGAGCTGCTCAAGCTGGTCACCGCGCTGGGTGGTCGCACCCTCGGCCTGTTCTCGTCCCGCCGGGCCGCGACCCAGGCGGCCGAGCTGCTGCGCGCCCGCACCGACCTGCCGATCCTGTTGCAGGGTGAGGAGGCGTTGCCGCTGCTGGTCCGCAAGTTCCGCGAGGACAGGGCGAGCTGCCTCTTCGGGGTGATGTCGCTGTGGCAGGGCGTCGACGTGCCCGGCGACGCCTGCCAGCTGGTCGTCATCGACCGACTTCCGTTCCCGCGCCCCGACGAGCCCCTGGCCGCGGCCCGCTCGGCGGCCGTCGACGCGGCCGGCGGCTCCGGCTTCGCCTCGGTAAGCGTCCCGATCGCCGCGATCCGCCTGGCCCAGGGCGTGGGCCGGCTGATCCGCTCCACCGGCGACAAGGGCGTGGTCGCCGTCCTCGACTCCCGGCTGGAGACGGCCCGGGGCTACGGCGCCTTCCTCCGCAGGTCACTTCCCCCGTTTTGGTATACGACTCGTCCCGAGGTCGCCGTCGGCGCTCTCCAGCGCCTCGCCAAGAGCTGAGCCCGGCCCTTGTCCCCGGACTAGCCGTGATGCGACAGCCCGGCCCGATCCCGCGACGGGCTGGGGCGTGTCACCATGGCTGCCGTGACGGGACTGCAGGCCGGGACTCCGCCGCCGGCCGGGAAAGGGCGGCGGTGGCTGATCGGGCTCGTGTTCGCCTGGATGGCGGTCGTGGTCGTGGTCGGGGCCTGGTCGGTCTGGCACTCGCCGGCGACGGTGCCGGAGCAGCGGGACATCGCTCGCGCCGTGCCGGAGCTGCAGCAGGCGGCGGGGGTGGCCTATGCGGCGGCCGACGGGGACGGGCGGGTCGTCATGCTCGGGGAGCTGGAGCTGATCGAGGGCTGCCGGATCACGCCGGTGCGGCACGGGTATGTCGCGGCCCGCGACCTCACCGTCTACGTGCGGCAAGGGGATGCGCGGGCGACCCTCGACGCGATCGCCGGCGCGCTGCCGGCGGCCTATCGCGCCGAGGTGTCGGAGGGCCGGGGCGGGACGCGGCTGGCGATGCACGCCGACGCCGGGAACTTCATCGGGATCGACACGGCGCTGGACGCCACGACCAGGGCGATCACCCTACGGCTGACCAGCGGGTGCCGGCCGGGACCGGTGAGCGCGGCCGACCAGCGGGACCCGGGGGCCGCGGCGACGCCGGCCGAGCTGGCCACCGTGCTGACCGGGCTGGGCGCCAAGGCGTCGGCGCCCCAGGTGCGGGCGGTCGCCTGTCCGGATGGCGGGGTGGCAGCCAGCTACACCGTGGAGGTGCCGCCGCCGGCCGATCTGGCGGCGCGGATGCGGACGGTGAGCGCGGGGGCGACCATCGTGCGGTCGGATGACGTCGCGTGGGCGTACCGCAGGAATGGGGTTTCGGTGGTGGTCGTGCCGGACGGCGAGCAGGTTCGGGTGGGCGTCGGCACCGGTTGCTAGGCCACCGGGCCGGAGCTGGGTGTCGCACCGGCGCCCGTGCACCGGCGGGGCCGGCCGGACGCCGAAGAGGTCAGTAGACCAGGGCCTGCGCGCTCTCGGCGGTGACCTCTTCGACGAAGACCGCGGCGCCGGCGATGCGAATGCCGGGCAGGACGTCGGCGGGGGTGATGGCGCGGCGGGCGGCGCACTGGGTGCACGCGGTCACCTTGCCGCTGGCCAGCAGCAGGTCGAGCAGGTCGGGCAGGGGCGCGGCGTGCGGCAGCTCGAACTCGGCGGCCCGGCCGGGCAGCGCGAACCAGGTCGACTCGCCGGTCAGCCAGAACGAGACGTCCACGCCGGACGCGGCGGCGGTCGACGCCACCGTGAAGGCCTGCGAGCAGCGCTCGGGAGAATCCGCACCGGCGGTTGCCTTGACGACCAGCAAACGTGCCATGCCGGTCAGCATAGGATGGGCCGGTCATGGTTACGGAGATCGGGTTCGTGAGCCTGCTGGTCGCCGGGTTGGGCGCGCTGGCGGGTGGACTCGGCTATCTGGCGATTCGGATTTCGAGGGGGCGTTGGTGAGCGGCGAGTCGGACAACCCGTTGGGCCCACCGCCGTGGCTGAACGCGCCACCGGTCGAGCCATCGCCGTACGAGGACACCCACGACCTGCGTACGGGCCCCGACCTGCACCCGGCGCTGCTCGGGCTGCTGCCGTTCGTGGGGCTGTGGCGCGGCCGTGGGCAGGGCGGGTTCCCGGCCGACGACGACTACAACTTCGCCCAGCAGGTGCGGATCAGCCACGACGGGCGGCCGTTCCTGCGCTTCGAGTCGACCTCGTGGCTGCTCGACGACGAGTCGAAGCCGATCGGGGAGTGGGTGACCGAGTCGGGCTTCTGGCGGCCGGTGCTGGTCGACGGGCGGGCCGGCGACGAGATGGAGGCCGTGGTCGTGACGCCGGAGGGTACGGCCGAGCTGTACCTCGGCAAGACGATCGGCACGACCCGGCTCGAGATGGCGGCGGATGCCACGGCGTACACGCCGACGGGTTTGCATGTCACCGGCGCCCAGCGACTCTTCGGCATCGTCGAGGGCGCGCTGCTCTACGCGCACGAGATGGCGGTCGACGACAGTGGACTGCGGCCGCACATGTCGGCCCGGCTGCTGCGGATCGGCGGTTAGTAGCCCAGCAGGTCGAGCAGGACCTTCGTCCAACGCGACGTGCGTCGAGGGGCGCCGTCCAGGGATTTGACGAAGGCGAGCCCGCGCAGGGCCGAAGCCAGCCAGATCGCGTCCGCCCCGCGCAACTCCTCGATGGTGACCAGGCGATGGGCCGGGCGCAGTCCCACCGACGGCGCCACCGAGAGCAGGTGCGCGGCCGTCGTGCCCGGCAGGATCTGCGCCTGCTCGGGCGGGACGGTGCACAGCTCGTCGCCGGTCAGCCAGACCAATGATGCGGTCGGGGACTCCAGCGCGTACCCCTCGGTGGACAGCCACAGCAGATCGTCGGCGCCCCGCTCGCGCGCCCAGCGGCGGGCCGCGAAGTTCGACCCGTACGACAGGGTCTTGGCCGCCCAGAGTGACCATGGTGGTTTGCCGCCGAGGGCGTAGCCGAGGCCGGCGCTGATCACCCGGACGCCGGACATGCGCTCGCGAAGCGTCTCCGCGGGGATCGGCGAGATCGTGACGTGCTGTGACCGACGGGTGCGGATGATGCGCAGCGCGCTCTCCGGGCCATCCGAGACCATCGCACCGAGGGTGAGCGGCAGCACGTCAAGCTCGAGGAGCGCGGCCGACCGGGCCAGCCGGGACAGGTGCGCGTCGAGCAGCCACGGGCCGGACGGTCGCAGGTGCACGGTCTCGAAGACGCCGTCGCCGAACAGCTCGGCCGGGGAGACCAGGACTTCGTCGGGCACGGGCGCAGCGTAACCGTCGGCCTATGCTTGTCACGTGTCCGCCACTTCGCTAGCCGAGATGCTCCGGGAGCGCGGGCTGCGCCTCACGCCGCAGCGCCAGCTGATCCTGGAGGCGGTGCACGAGCTCGGTCACGCCACGCCCGAGCAGGTGCACACGGCGGTGCGGGAGCGCGTCGCCGGCGTCAACATCACCACCGTCTACCGCACCCTCGAGCTGCTCGAGGAGCTCGGGCTGGTCAACCACACGCACCTGTCGCACGGCTCGCCCACCTATCACGCCGCGGGTGAGGATCAGCACGTTCACCTGGTCTGCCGTGGATGCGGATCGATTTCTGAGGTAGACCCGACGGTGATGCTGCCGGTGACCGACCGGCTGCTCGCGGAGCGGGGCTTCCGGGTCGACGTCGGCCATGTCTCGCTCTTCGGCGTCTGCGAGGACTGCAAGGAGTTGTGAGATGACCGTCGTGATGGTCGAGGACCTCGATCCCTCGTCCGCCGACGCGGGGGTGGCCGCGCACTACGGCGACCCGATGCGGGAGCAGCGCACCCTGGCCACCGCGGTCGGCCTCGTCGACCGTTCGAACCGCGACGTGATCGCCGTGCCGGGCGAGGAGCGGGCGTCGTGGCTGCACACCCTGACCACTCAGCATCTTTCGGATTTGTCCGGTCTTTCCGGCTCTGAGCTCCTGGTGCTTTCCCCGCACGGGCACGTCGAGCAGCATGCTTACGTGACCGAGGACGGCGAGACGGCCTGGCTGGACACCGAGCCGGGGGCCGGCGCCGGGCTGCTGAAGTACCTCGAGATGATGCGCTTCTTCAGCAAGGTCGAGCCGCGCGACGCCACCCCCGAGATCGCCGTGCTCTCGCTGGTCGGCCCGGGCGCCGCCGACCTCTTCCCCGAGCTGGCCGAGCCGCGGGTGGGCGCGGTGCCGGGTCCGAAGTTCGCCGCCGGCTCGGTGCCCGCGCACGCGACGAGCCGGTACGCCGTACGGGAGTTCGAGGGTGGCCTGGCCCGGCGCGTACCGCTGGGTGTCGATCTTCTGGTTCCACGGGAAACACGCACCCGGGTGATCGAAGCGCTCGGCGTCCCGATGGCCGGCCTGTGGGCCTACGAGGCCATCCGGGTGGAACGCCGCATTCCCCGCCTGGGCTGGGAGACCGACCATCGCACCATCCCGGCCGAGGCTGACTTCATCGCCTCGGCCGTCCATCTGGACAAGGGCTGCTACCGCGGCCAGGAGACGGTCGCCCGGGTGCATCACCTCGGCCGTCCGCCCCGCCGCCTCGTCCTGCTGCACTTCGACGGCATCGCGTCCGACCAGCCCCCGGCGCAGGGCACCCCGGTGACCCTCGACGATCGCGAGGTGGGCTTCGTCGGCACCGCGGTCCGCCACCACGAGCTCGGGATGATCGCCCTGGCCGTGCTCAAGCGCAACGTGCCCGACGACGCGGCACTGCGAGTGGGTGAGTCGGTCGCCGCGGTCGACCCCGCCTGAACTAACGTTCATGCCATGACCGGGACCGTGATCACTGTCGCTCCGACCGGCGCGGAAGTCAGCAAGGCGGATGTGCCCGCCCTGCCTGTCACCATCGACGAGCTGGTGCGCACCGCCAAGGAGTGCGAGGCGCTGGGCGCCTCGATCATCCACGTGCACATCCGTGACGACGCCGCCGCGCCCACCCTCGACCAGGGCCGCCTGCGGGCCACCGTGGCCGCCCTGCGGGAAGCCACCGACCTGATCGTCCAGCTCTCCTCGGGTGGGGCGGTGACCGATCCGGAGTCCGACCGGCTGGCGGTGCTCGACGCCGGGCCCGAGATGGCCTCGTGCACGATGGGCACGGTCAATTTCGGCGACGGCGTGTTCCTGAACCGCTGGGAGTTCATCGTCGACCTGCACACCCGTATGCAGGAGCGGGGCATCGTGCCGGAGTACGAGATCTTCGACCTGGGCCAGCTGACCACGCTGCAGCGGCTGCTCGGCAAGTACGGCCTGCCGGCCGGGGGCCACGTGCACGTCGACCTCGTGATGGGCGTGCCGGGCGGGATGCCGGGGACGGCCGGCGCGCTGGTCGCCTGCGAGCAGGCCATCCGCGATCTGCCGGCGGGCACCACGTTCTCGGCGACCGGCATCGGCCGCAGCACCATTCCGGTCATGCTGGCGTCGCTGGCGGCGGGCGGGCACCTGCGGGTCGGGATGGAGGACACCGTCACGTACGCGAAGGGCCAGCCGGTCGAGTCGAACATGCAGCTGGTGGCCCGCGCCACCGGGTTCGCGCAGCTCGCCCAGCGGCCGCCGCTGACCACCGCGGCCGCCCGCAAGCTGCTCGGCGTGCCGCCGCGATGATCGTTCTCCCTCTGGCCGCCGTTCTCCCCCTGGCCGCCGTTCTCGCTCTGGCCGCCGTTCTCGCTCTGGCCGCCGTTCTCGCTCTGGCCGCCGTTCTCCCGCTGGCCGGCGCGATGATCGCTCTCCGCGGCGGGCCGGCGCGATGATCGTTGCCGAGGTGGTGCGCTCCGGCTTTGTGGAGAGCGTCCACCACGGCTCGGTCGCGGTCCTGGGCGGGGTCAGCCGGGGCGACGTCACCGTGCCGGTCTTCCCACGCTCGTCCAGCAAGCCGATGCAGGCCGTCGGCATGCTGCGGGCCGGCCTGACCCCGCGCGATCCGTCCGACCTGGCCCTGATCGGCGGCAGTCACTACGGCGAGCCGCTGCACGTCCGGCGGGTGCGCGACATCCTCGACGCCGCCGGTCTCGAGCCGGCCGCGCTGCGCTGCCCGGCCGCGTTCCCGCTGTCCGCCGCGGTGCGCGAGGACTGGCTGCGCCGGCAGGGCGGCCGCGAGCCGATCCTGATGAACTGCTCCGGCAAGCACGCCGGGATGCTCGCGACCTGCGTGGCCAACGGCTGGCCGGTCGAGTCGTACCTGGACCCGGCGCACCCCGTGCAGGCGGCGATCACGGAGGCGATCGCCGACCTGGCCGGCGAGCCGGTCGCCGCGATCGGGATCGACGGCTGCGGTGCGCCGGTGCACGCGTACTCGCTCACCGGGCTGGCGCGCGCGTTTCTTCGTTTGGTCGAGGCCGGCCCGGGTACGCCGGAGCGTCGGGTCGCCGACGAGATGCGTGCCCATCCCGAGCTGGTGGCCGGCACCGGCGCCGACGACACGGTGCTGATGGCCGCCGTACCCGGCCTGCTCGTCAAGGGTGGAGCCGAGGGCGTGGTGGCGGCGGCCATGCCTGGCGTGGGCGCGGTGGCTATCAAGATCGAGGACGGCGGGCAACGCGCTCGTATCCCCGTTCTCCTGGACGAACTGCGCCGTCTCGGCGTCGACGTGCCCGTTCTCGAGGAGCTGATCCTCGGTGGGGGCGAGCCGGTCGGCGAGGTGCGCGCGGTCCGGGTGACCTGATTCACGCTAGCTGTAGTTAGCATTCTGCTTGCAAGAGCTAGCACTTCGAGCTAACTTCGAGACATGGGCACGCCGAAGGATCTGCCACAGGACATCGGAAGTTTCATCCGTGACCTGCGGGAGAATGCCAAGATCTCGCTGCGCCAGCTCGCCGACAAGGCGGGCGTGAGCAATCCGTATCTCAGCCAGATCGAGCGTGGCCTGCGTAAGCCGAGTGCCGAGGTGTTGCAGCAGATCGCCAGCGCGCTGCGGGTCTCCACACCCGCGATGTACCTGCGTGCGGGTCTGCTGGACGGCGAGGGTCAGCAGGGGGTGCTGGCCGCGATCGCAGTCGATCCCGACCTCACGATCGCCCAGAAACAGTCGCTGTCGCAGATCTACGAGACGTTCCGCAACGAGAACGCCCGGCACGCACCCGAGACCACCGACACCGCCGAGGAGACGAAATGACCGAGCAGACCAAGACCAAGCTTCCCGCCCCGCTGTACGCCGCCGCCGGCGCCGGTGACCTGGCCTACGAGCAGCTGCGCAAGCTGCCGGCCGTGGTGACCGAGCTGAGCGAGAAGGCCGCCGCGTCGCTGCGCACCTACAACGAGCAGGCCAACGCCAAGGCCACCCAGCTGCGGGAAAAGGCGCAGACCACCGACTTCGACGCCCTCCGGGGCAACGCCGCCAGCGTGGCGACCTCGATCGCGCAGCTGGCCCAGGAGCGCACCGTCGCGGCGTACACCGCGCTGGTCGCCCGCGGCGAGAAGGTCGTCGGCGCCGGCGTCGTGACCACCGCCGAAGTGGTGAACGCGGACATCGAGACCACCGAGGGCCCGAAGGCCGTCGAGGCCGCCCCGGCCGCCCCGAAGCCGCGCAAGCGCGCCACCAAGCCGGCCGAGAAGTAATCGGACGCCAGTAGGCAATCGTGATCAGCGGGCCCCGGCATCTGCCGGGGCCCGCGGCATAGACTTTCCGTCATGGCCTATTCCGCGCCGATCTTCTACCTCCATGTACGCACGTACATCGAGATCCTCATCCTGATCCTCTCGCTGGTCGTGCAGGCGGTCGCGCTGATCCACTGCCTGACCCAGCGGGGCGACGGATTCCAGGCCATCGGCACCCTGCCGAAGGGGGCCTGGGCGGCGATCCTGGCGGTCTGCATCGTGCTGACCCTGCTGGTGAGCAACGCGATCGGCATCTTCAGCCTGATCGGTATCGGCGCCGCCCTGATCTATCTGCTTGACGTCCGGCCCGGGCTGAAAGACCTGTCGGACGGCAAAGGCTTCTGGTGAGGCGGTTCGGTCCGCCGCCGCCGGACGGTGGGCCGCGCCTGCACCGCCCCGATCCGACCGGCCCGCGGTCCGGGCGCCCGACCCTGCCCGGCCCGCCCACCGAGCTGATCTCCACCCCGTCCGGCGTACGCCTGGAGCAGCTGGTCACCGGCGTCGGTGAGCCGGTCACCGTCTTCGGGCACGGCTTGGGCGGCGACATCTCCGGCACCCGCCCGCTGGCGAGCGCGGTCACCGGCCGCCGGGTCTTCTTCCACTTCCGCGGGCACGGCCGCTCGGATGCCCCGGTCGGCCCGTGGACCTTCGGCGACCTCGCCGACGACCTGCGCGCCGTGGCCGACCTGGCCGGCGCCACCCGGGCGCTCGGCGTGAGCATGGGCTCGGGGGCGCTGTGCCGCCTGCTGAGCGAGACCCCGGAGCGCTTCGAGCGAGTGGTCTGCTACCTGCCGGCCCCGCTCGACGGGATCCGCCCGGCCGCCGCCGAGGCGCGGGTCGAGCGGCTGCTCGCCGCGGTCGAGTCGGGCGAGGCGGCGTCGATCGCCGCCGCCGCCGAGTCCGAGCTGCCGCCCTCGGTGCGCAACACCCCGACCGGCTGGAGCTATCTGCGTCAGCGGGTGGAGCAGTTGCAGCGGGACGGGCTGGCGGCCGAGCTGAGCACACTCTGGCACCAGCCGGCCGTGCCGGACGAGTCGGCCTTGCGCGCCTTCCGCGGCCGGGCGCTGGTGCTGGGCTGCCTGGGCGACGAGGTGCACCCGGCGGCGTGGGCGGAGCGGTTGGCCGGCCTGCTGCCGGGGGCCGAGCTGCACGTGTACGACCGCCCGGCGATGCTCTGGACGAACCGCGCCGAGCTGCGGGAGCGCATCTCGACCTTCCTCAATTCCTAGACCGGCGCCGTAACCTTTGGGGGCGTTCAAGCGGTTTTCTGGACGTGCAGTTATCCCCCAAATCGATTTTTTTCGGACTCGTGATGCTGGGGCTGCCGATCGCGGTGGCCGCCGGCTGGGCGCTGGCCACCCCCGCCCGCCCGCCGGCCTCGATCGGCGCGCCGGCCGACCAAGGCGGCCTGCGCGCCGGCGGCAGTGACGGCCTCGGCACGGCGCCCCGGCGGCCCGCGAGGCCGCAGCCGCTGACCGAGGTGCAGTTCACGCCCCGCCCGATGGCGAGGGTGACCCTCCCGGTCACCGCGCCGTCCGGGGCGCCGGTGCCCACCACGGCCGCGCCGACGACGGTCGAGGCCACCTCGGTCACGCTGCCCCCGATCCTCGACGACCCGCCGGTTCCCACACCCACCGAGATCATCGAGATGCCGAGCGAGGAGCCGCCGCCGCCCAGTGTCTCGCCGAGCCCCTCGCCGTCCAGCGACGAGTAGCTCCAACGGCGAGTTGCTCCGGCGGCGAGTTGCTCCGGCGGCGAGATGAGTGGCTCGAGCGACAAGTGGCGATGTGGCGCGCAGGCAATAGGCTGCCGGGTCGTGAAGCAGTTCTTCGTCGGCGTCGCCATGCTCGGCCGCGGCCTGGTCCTCGTCCTGCGCAGCCCCAAGCTGCTGCTCCTCGGCCTGCTGCCCGCGGTGATCACCGGCCTGCTGTACGCCGCCGCCCTCGGCGTGCTGATCGACTTCCTGCCCCGGCTGTCCCGCGACGTCACCTGGTTCGCCGACGGCTGGGCCGAGGGCTGGCGGCAGCTCACCCAGGTGCTGGCCGGGGCCGGCCTGCTCGGCGTCGCCGCGCTGCTCGGCATCCTGTCCTTCACCGCGGTGACCCTGCTGATCGGCGACCCGTTCTACGAGCGCATCTCCGAGCTGGTCGAAGACCGGTTCGGCGGGGTGCCGGACGAGGTCGAGGTCGGCTTCTGGCGGTCGCTGGTCCGCGGCCTGACCGACTCGCTGCGCCTGATCGCACTGTCCGTGCTGATCGGCATCCCGCTGTTCCTGCTCGGCTTCCTGCCGGTCGTCGGCCAAACGGTGATCCCGGTCCTCGGCGGCGCGATCGGCGGCTGGTTGCTCGCCGTCGAGCTGACCGGTGTGCCGTTCCAGCGTCGCGGCCTGCGCCTGGCCGACCGGCGCGCCCGGCTGCGCACCCACTGCCCGCTCGCGCTCGGCTTCGGCGTAGCCGTGTTCTGCTGCTTTCTCATCCCGCTGGGCGCGATCCTGCTGATGCCGGCCGCGGTCGCGGGAGCGACCCTGCTTTCCCGTACGGTCCTGGACCAGCCGACGGTGGAGCTGCCCTCAGGCCGACTCCCGGATTACCAGCTCGGTCGGTAGCACCACCGCGTCGGCCTGGTGGGGCTCGCCGTTGATCAGGCCCAGCAGCTGGCGGGCCATCGTGCGCCCCATCTCCACGATCGGCTGGCGCACCGTGGTCAGCGGCGGCTCGCTGTACCGGCTGATCTCGAAGTCGTCGAAGCCGACCACCGCCACGTCGGAGGGCACCCGGCGCCCGGCGTCCTTGAGGGCGAGCAGCGCGCCGTGCGCCATCATGTCCGAGGCAACGAAGACCGCGTCCAGGGCCGGGTCGTCGGCGAGCAGCGAGCGCATCGCCGTGATCCCGGACTCGCGGGTGAAGTCGCCGATCGCGACGTGCTGGGCCAGGCCGGCCTCCTCGAGGGTGGCGCGGTAGCCGGCCAGCCGGTCGATGCCGGCCACCATGTCCTGCGGGCCGGCGATGGTGGCGATCCGGCGGCGGCCGGCGGCGACCAGGTGCCGCACCGCCGAGCAGACGCCGCCGAAGTGGTCGACGTCCACGTACGGGACGGGGGCCTCGCCGATCGGGCGGCCGCTGCAGACCACCGGGATGCCGAGGCGGACCAGGGTGCCGGGGAGCGGGTCGGCGCCGTGCATCGAGGCGAACATGACCCCGTCGACGTGACCGGCGACCGCGTACCGCTCGACCCGGTCGTGGCTCTTGGCGGAGCCGGCCATCATCAGCACCAGCTGCTTGTCGGCGGCCTCCAGCTCGCCACCCACGCCGCGGATGATGGCCGGGAAGAACAGGTCGTCGGAGAAGACCCGGTTGGCGGTCTCCGGCAGGATCAGCGCGATCGACTCGGTGCGCTGGGTGACCAGGCTGCGGGCGGCCTGGTTGGGCACGTACCCGAGCTCGTCGACGGCACGGTTGACCGCCTCGCGGATCGAGGCGGCCACCGACGTCGAGCCGTTGACGACGCGGGAGACGGTCGCCCGGGACACTCCGGCGCGGCGCGCCACTGCCTCCAGGGTCGGGCGTTCCCGCGTCACCACCAGGTCACCCCTCGCTCTCTCCCGGGTCGGCGATGCCGTTTCGCCGGATCACCTCCCGGTACCACTTCGCGCTGTCCTTGAGGACGCGCTGCTGCGTCGTGTAGTCGACGTGCACGATCCCGAAGCGCTTCGCGTACCCCTCGGCCCACTCGAAGTTGTCCATCAGCGACCAGACGAAGTATCCGCGCAGATCGACACCGGCCGCCAAGGCATCATGGCAGGCCCGGAGATGGCCGTCGAGATACTCGATGCGACGGGTGTCGTGGACGCCGCCGTCCTCGGCCGGTCCCTCCGGGTAGGCCGCGCCGTTTTCGGTGATCAGCATGGGGATGCCGTCGTAGTCGTCGTGGATCCGCTGGAGCAGACGGGTCAGCCCGGACGGCTCGATCAGCCAGTTCATGTCGGTGACCGGCCCGTCCGGGGCGCGGAAGGCGATTCCCTCGCTGCCCGGCTGGTCGGGAGCCGCGGGCGTGCCGGGCTTCGCCGACACGTACGACGGCTGGTAGAAGTTGATCCCCAGCACGTCGATCGGGGCGTTGATCGTGGCGAGGTCCCCGTCCTGGAGGTAGGACAGGTCGGTGAACCGGGCCAGGTGGGTGAGCATGTCCGCCGGGTACTGACCCTTGAGCAGCGGGTCGAGGAACATCCGGTTGGACAGCCCGTCGATGATCCGGACGGCCTCGCGGTCGGCGGCGCTCTCCGGGTCGACCGGAAAGGCGACCGACGGGTTCAGCGTGATGCTGATCGTGCGCGCGCCCGCCGAGCGCAGCGTCCGGGCGGCCATGCCGTGGCCGAGCAGCAGGTGGTGCACGGCGGCGAAGGCAGCGGCCGGTTCCTGGCGGCCGGGCGCGTGCCGGCCGCTGGCGTACCCGAGGTAGGCCGAGCACCACGGCTCGTTCAGCGTGGTCCAGGTGCCGACCCGGTCGCCGAGCCTGGCGTGCACGATCTGGGCGTACTCGGCGAACGCCTCCGCGGTCAGCCGGTTGGCCCAGCCGCCCAGGTCCTCCAGGGTCTGCGGCAGGTCCCAGTGGTAGAGCGTGACCACCGGGTCGATGCCCTTGCCGAGCAGCTCGTCGGTCAGCCGGTCGTAGAAGTCCAGGCCTTTCACGTTCACCGGGCCGGTGCCGTCGGGCTGGATCCGGGGCCAGGCGACCGAGAACCGGTACGACGCCAGACCCAGGTCCGCCATCAGCGCCACGTCGTCGACATAGCGGTGATAGTGCTCGCAGGCCACGTCGCCGGTGTGCCCGGCGTAGACCCTTCCCGGCGTACGGCTGAAGGTGTCCCAGATGGACGGCCCTCGACCGTCCTCCCGCACGGCGCCCTCGATCTGGTAGGACGCGGTGGCCGCGCCCCAGACGAAGCCGTCGGGGAAGGTGATCCCGGCTAAGGCCGGCTGCGCCGACGTGGACGTGACGGTTGCCGTCATGCGTTCACCGCTTCCTGGTGTTCCGAGGTCTACTTAACCGGTTAATCATAGGGGCCGGGACGACCACGCGATGAGCCGGTAAGACGAATTTAACCGGGTCAGCCCGTCCGTAGGGCACCGATCAGGCGTGGATCACCGGAGACGACCAGGCGATCCAGCCGCTGCCGGCCCATCAGGGCGAGCAGCAGATCGCTCGCGGTGCCGGTGGCCTGCGCCCGCGCGTGGTGGTCGTCGGAGTCCAGGATCGTGGCGGTGTCGAGCAGCGCGACCCCGGCGCCGCGCAGCCGCACGAACCACTCGTGCCCGGCATCGCCGGCCATCAGGTGAACCACGCCGTGCAGGTCGGTCGGGCCCTTGCGCTTGCCGGCCGGCAGCCAGGTGTCGAGCACCTCACTCACCCCGTCGGCGGCCAGCTTCGTCTCGATCGGGGTGGGGCGGCCGGCCGCGGCCTCGGCGTCCCAGCGGTGCACGGAGACCTCGTGGGCCATCCGGCGGTGCCAGAAGCCGGCCTGCTTGCTCTGCGGCGCCCAGTTCCACGCCGCGAAGTCGGACTCCACCGCCTCGAGCGTCTCGATCGTGCCGGTCAACTCCCGGCGCAGCTCATCCAGGGCCTGCTCCCAAGCCGGGCGGGGGCCGTCGCGGTCGGGGCGGGTGGTGGGCGGGGCGGTGGTGCCGCGCGGGACGGTCTCACGCACCCAGTGCAGGAGCGTCGTCACGTGCTCGACCAGGTCGGCGCAGGTCCACCCGGGGCAGGACGGGACCTCGGCATCCGGCCCGGCCTGGGCCACCGCATCCTGCAGCGCGGGGCTGTCCGCCCGCAGCGCCGCGAGCCAGAAGTCCTTCGTCGCGTGCAGCCTGTTCATCGCGAATCTCTCCACTCCACCGGACCGCCGATGAGTGCCCTGACCCCTTGAGCCTAGGGTGAACGTCGTGCCTGACGTTAGTCGCCCACGCCAAACAGACACACTCGCCGACTCACTCGGGGAGTACACGACGCTACGCCTCGGTGGTCCGGCGGGCACGTTGACGGTCGCCACCGATACGGACGAGGCGGTCACTGCGGTGCGTAACGCCGCGGCGGCCGGTCGTCCAATGCTCGTGCTGGCCGGCGGCAGCAACGTCGTGATCGGCGACGCCGGCTTCCCCGGGGAGGTGCTGCTGCTGCGCACCCGCGGCATCCAGGTGGTGGAGGCGCGGGCCGAGAGCGTGGTGGTGCGGGTGGCCGCGGGCGAGGTCTGGGACGACTTCGTGGAGTACGCCGTGAGCAACGGCTGGTCGGGCATCGAGTGCCTGTCCGGCATCCCCGGTTCGGCCGGCGCCACCCCGATCCAGAACGTCGGCGCGTACGGGCAGGAGGTCGCGCACACCATCGTGGCCGTGCACGCCTACGACCGGGAGCACGACACGATCCGCGCGATGTCGCCGCTGGAGTGCGCGTTCGCGTACCGGTCGAGCGTCTTCAAGCACAGCGACCGCTTCCTCGTCACGTACGTCGACTTCCGGCTCGCGGTCACCGGTGACTCCGCACCCATCCGGTACGCCGAGCTGGCCCGCAGCCTCGGCGTCCAGGCCGGTGACCGGGTGCCGCTCCGCCAGGCCCGGGACACCGTGCTCAAGCTGCGGGCCGGCAAGGGCATGGTGCTCGACCCCGACGACCAGGACACCTGGTCGGTGGGCTCGTTCTTCACCAACCCGGTGGTCTCCGCCGAGCGCTGGGCCGAGCTGGGGTTGGCCGATGCGCCGCACTGGCCCGGCGACGACGGCTCCGTCAAGATCCCGGCGGCCTGGCTGATCGAGCACGCCGGTTTCCCGAAGGGCTTCGCCGGCGACCGGGTGGCCATCTCGACCAAGCACACGCTGGCGCTGACCAACCGGGGCGCGGGCAGCACGGACGGGTTACTGGCACTCGCCCGCACCATCCGAGACGGCGTGCGCTCCCGCTTCGGCATCGACCTGCACCCCGAGCCGGTTCTGATCAACTGCGAGCTCTGACCGCCCTGCCTGTGGACAACGGCCGAGAATTGTCGGACCCGTCTGCTTGAATCGGCCCCACCCAAACGGGCGGGGGCGGCTCGCGGGACCGGGCGGGGGCGGCTCGCGGGACCGGGCGGGCGCGGCTCGCGGGACCGGGCGGGCGCGGGACCGGGCGGGCGCGGCACGCGGGACCGGGCGGGCGCGGGACCGGGCGGGCGCGGGACCGGGCGGGACGGCTCGCGCAGGAGCTGGCCGACCACTCACGCGAGACGCGCGTCCACGGCCTTTCGTTGCAGGTGGTCGCGGGGAGAGGCGGGGGCCACCGCACCGGCGGCGACCCCCTTCGCGTACTCCCGGATGGTTCTAAAGCGGCAGCCGGAGCGCTCCCGGATGGTTTTAAAGCGGCAGCCAGAGCGCGAGCACGTTCGGCGGCTCCCAGCCGGGCAGGGACGTGTGCGACTGGCGGCACTGATAGCGCTTGCCGTTGTAGGTGACGATCTGGCCCACCGTGTACGCCGTGTAGGGCGCCCAGGTCGTCGTGCCGGGGGCGGTGGTCGGCGGCGTGGTGGGGGTCGTTGTCGGTGGCGTGGTGGTGGGGGAGGTGGTCGGCGGCGTGGTCGGTGGGGTGGTCGGCGAGCCGGATGTGAAGGATTGCATGGTCTTGCTGAACTGCCAGGTGCTCTGCGAGACGCCGGAGCAGTTGTCGGCCGCGCCACCGCCGGGGCAGCCGCCGTTGTCGCGCTGCAGGGCCCAGAACGACAGCGACCGGATGCCCTGGGTCTTGGCCCAGTTGGTGACCGTCGTGGCGTTGGCCAGGGTGAAGGTCTCGGCCGCGCCGTAGTCGTCGATGCCGATCATCTCGGTGATGCCGACCATCTGCCACAGTTGCGCGGTGCTCTTGCTCGGGTAAAGCGACTTGAGCTGGTTCACCAGGCCGTTGGCCGAGGTCTGGGTGTCGGTGGCCATGTTGTGCGAGGCGCCGTCGTAGTAGTCGAAGGTCATCATGTTGACGATGTCGACCCGGGCGCCGTTGCTGACCGCGTTGCGCAGGACGGCCAGGCCGGAGTCGGCCAGGCCGGTGGTGGTGGTCGGCAGGGTGTAGCTGAACTCGACGAGTCGGCCGTTCGCGGCCGCCCAGTCCTCGACCTTCTTGATCGCCTTGTTGCGGCGGTCGATGCCGGCGGTATTGGTGAGCGAGTTGTCCTCGATGTCCAAGTCAAGGCGGGTGACGTCGTAGGTGGTGACGACCTTCTCGAACTGGGCGGCGATCGAGTCGACGTCGGTGCAGCTGTCGGCGATCTCGGTGCCGCCGTTGTCGGCCGCGTAGCCGCCGAACGACGGGATGACGTCGCCGCCGGACGCCCGGATCGCGCTGATGTCGGAGCCGAACGTGCCGGACGCGATCGGCATCGAGGTGTCGCCGTTGAAGTAGACCGTGCAGGAGCCCCGGCTCGGGGTCTGCACGAAGGCGAGCGTGAGAAACCTGTCGCCGGATTGACTGGACAGCCCGGACAGGCTGTCGCCGTTGTACGCCTCGAAGTACGGCGCGAACACGTGCGCGGGGATGCGTGAGGTGGTGGCGGCCTGGGCGTTGGGTGAGGTGGCGGCGACGAACGCGGTCGCACAGACGGCGGCCGCGGCAACCGCCACGAGGGATCGGCGCATGGGGAACCTTCTTCGGGGGAAGTTAGGTTAGTTAACCTAACTAATAGAAGATTCCAGCGACTGATGTCAATAGATCACTCGTAGCCGAAGACCTGGGTGTAGTACGCCAGACCGTTCGGGCCGTACGCGACGCCCGTCCCGATCGAGTGCGCCTCGCAGTTCAGGATGTTCTCCCGGTGCCCCGGGCTGGCCATCCACGCGTGCATCACCTCGGCCGCGGTGCGGTACCCCCAGGCGATGTTCTCGCCCGACGGCTCGGCATACCCGGCATCGTGCGAGCGGGCCACGAAGGTCGTGCCGTCCCGCCAGACGTGGCTGAACAGGCCGGTCCGGGCCATGTACAGGCTCTGCCGGATGGAGGCGACGGTCAGCTCCGCGTCCACCGCGAGCTGGCCGCACCCGTTCGCGTTCCGCTGCTGGTTGGTCATCGTGACGACCTCAGACATCAGCTCGGCCGGTGCGACGGCGGTGGCCGGGGCGTGCGGCGGCAGGGGCGGCGCCGGCACTGCCGCCCACGCCGGCGAACTGGTCAGCAGCAGCGTGGGTGCGGCCGTGAACAGGGCGAGACGTAGTAGCACAGGGTGCCTCCGGTATCCGGGGCGGGCCTGATCGCCCACCAGGGATATAGGACCTGTTTCCGGCCCGTACGTCCCTTATTTGGCGGAAACCGGTATTGGCCTACGCAAAAGTGTCAGGCTGGTGGGATGGCCTGTCGCACCCGCCCCAGGGATCACATAAGCCCCCAGCCAGAACCGCCCCCGTGGGCCGGATGGCTCGGTAGACTGTGACTATCCGTAAATAAGCCGCAACACCACGCTATTGAGTTCTTTGTGTGGATAAATGCGGTGAGGAATAGGCAGGGTGAGCACACGATGAGTCGCCTTCTCGTCGTCGAGGACGACCCGGACATCGCGCTTGCACTGCGGCTGCTGTTCAGCCGGGCGGGCTACGAGGTGGCGCACGCCGGCGACGGTCGCACCGGCCTCAAGGAGGCCTACGCCGAGCACCCCGACCTGGTCGTGCTCGACGTCGGCCTGCCCGAGATGGACGGCTGGCAGGTGCTCGAGCGGTTGCGCGACGTCTCCGACGTGCCGGTGCTGGTGCTCACCGCGCACGGCCAGGAGGCGGAGAAGGTGCGCGGCCTGCGCGGCGGTGCCGACGACTACCTGACCAAGCCGTTCGCCAACAACGAGCTGCTGGCCCGGGTCGAGGCGCTGCTCCGCCGCTCGTCCAGCGGGCAGAACAGCTGGGCCAGCCAGGTCTACGACGACGGACTGGTGCACCTCGACCCGACCAAGCGCCGGGTCTACGTGAGGGGGGACGAGAAGCGCCTGACACCCACCGAGTTCCGGCTGCTCAACGCGCTGGTCCGGCACGCCGGCGCGGTGCTGAGCCCGAACCAGCTGCTGACCCAGGCCTGGGACGACCCCACCGGCATCGGGCAGGAACGGGTGAAGTTCGCCGTCCTGCGGCTGCGCCGCAAGCTCGGCTGGTCCGATCCTGACGAGTCACCCATCGAGTCCGTCCGCGGATTCGGCTACCGCTACCGCCGGCCCGGAGGCGAGTCCTGATTTCCGGCGTCTTGGTCACAGGTGTTCTCAGATGACGGGCGTAGCCGTCGATGAGAGCTGAGGAAGCCGAGTTGGAGGTACGTGAGCGTGGAAGACCTTGGCGAAATCGTTGGCGAGTTCCTTCTGGAGAGCCACGAGAACCTGGACCAGATTGACCGTGACCTGGTCGCCCTCGAGCAGGACCCCGACTCGCGTGACCTGATCTCCCGCATTTTCCGGGCGATCCACACGATCAAGGGCACGAGCGGGTTCCTGGCGTTCAGCCGTCTGGAGAAGCTGGCCCACGCCGGTGAGTCGCTGCTGTCCAAGCTGCGTGACGGCGTGATGCCGGTGACCCCGGCGACGATCACGACGCTGCTGGCCACGATCGACGGCGTGCGCTCCATCCTCTCCTCGATCGAGGAGACCCAGGCCGAGGGCGACGTCGACATCGACCGGATCATCGAGCAGGTCAACGCGCAGATGAAGGCGGGCGAGAGCGCCGCGCCGGCACCTGTTGCCGCGGCGAAGCCGGCCGCGGAAGCGCCCGCGGCGGAGCAGCTCGAGCAGCTCGACGAGACGGCCGCCCGGCGGGCGCCCGACCCGGTGGAGCACCAGCGCAAGCCGCTCGGCGAGATCCTCGTCGAGCAGGGCGCGGCGCAGGCCTCCGACGTCGGCTCCGCGTTGCAGCAGCAGATCGAGGGCGACGAGCGCAAGCTCGGCACGATCCTGCTCGACCAGGGCAAGGCGAAGCCGGCCGCGGTCAGCGAGGCGCTTCAGGCGCAATCGCCGAAGCGCAGCATCGCGGACAGCGCGATCCGGGTCGACGTCGACCTGCTCGACACCCTGATGAACATGGTCGGCGAGCTGGTGCTGGCCCGGAACCAGCTGGTCCGTGGCGTGATGGAGATCGGCGACTCCGGCCTGGTGCGCAGCGCCCAGCGGCTCGGCATGATCACCAGTGAGCTGCAAGAGGGCATCATGAAGACCCGGATGCAGCCCATCGAGCACATCTGGTCCAAGCTGCCCCGAGTCGTCCGGGACCTGAGCAGCTCGCTCGGCAAGCAGGTCCAGCTGGTCATGGAGGGCAAGGAGACCGAGCTCGACCGGAGCCTGCTCGAGGCGGTCAAGGACCCGCTGACCCACCTGGTGCGCAACGCGGTCGACCACGGCATCGAGGAGCCGGAGCGCCGCGCGGCGGCCGGCAAGAGCCCCGAGGGCACGCTGACCCTGCGCGCCTACCACGAGGGCGGGCACGTCGCGGTCGAGGTGGCCGACGACGGTGCGGGCCTGGACGTGGAGCGGATCGCGCAGAAGGCGGTCCAGAACGGGCTGCTCCGCGCCGAGCAGATCCCGAACATGGACAAGCGCGACATCATGGCGATGGTCTTCCAGCCCGGCTTCTCCACCGCCGCCAAGGTCACCAACGTGTCCGGCCGCGGCGTGGGCATGGACGTCGTGAAGACCAACATCGAGAACATCGGTGGCGCGGTGAGCGTCGACTCGACGCCCGGCGAGGGCACCGTCTGGCGGCTCACCATCCCGCTGACCCTGGCCATCATCCAGGCGCTGACCGTCGACTGCGGCGAACAGCGGTATGTCGTACCCCAGGTCGCCGTGCTCGAGCTGGTGTTCATCGACGGAAATTCCACCAAGATTGAGTACGCCTCGGGCGCGCCCGTCTACCGGCTGCGCGGCAAGCTGCTGCCCCTGGTCCGGCTGGACAAGGCGCTCGGCATGGAACCCGGTGGCGACCAGGGCGTCTACATCATGGTCCTGCAGGCCGACGGCCGGCGGTTCGGCCTGATCGTCGACCGGGTGCTGAACACCGAGGAGGTCGTGGTCAAGGCCCTGAACAGCCGGTTCAAGGACATCGGCCTGTACGCGGGCGCGACCATCCTGGGCGACGGCAAGGTGGGCCTCATCCTCGACGTCTCCTCGCTTGCCCGCCGCAGTCACCTGACCGCCGAGGCCGAGCGGCAGAACCTGGAGGCCTCCGCCCGGGCGAGCGCCGGCAGCGGTACCGGGGAGCGGCTGCTGGTCACCGCGGTCGGCGAGCGGCGGGTCGCGATCCCGCTGGACACCGTCACCCGGCTCGAGGAGTTCCCGCGGGACCGGATCGAGCATGCCGGCTCCCGCGAGGTGGTCCAGTATCGCGGCCAGATCCTTCCGCTGGTGCGGCTGTCGCACCTGCTCGGGGCGTACGGCGAGGAGCCGGAGGGCGACACCGTGTCGGTGGTCGTCTACAGCGAGGGCGGACGGAGCGTGGCGTTGGTGGTGGACCGGATCGTGGATATCGCCGAGAACTCGACCACGGCGCGCCGGGACGCCGAGGAGGACGGCCTGGTCGGCACCGCGGTCATCCAGCAACGGGTGACCGAGCTGCTGGACGTGCGCCGGGCCATCCTCGCCGCCGACCCGAACTTCTACACCGACCTGGAGAACGACGAGATCCTGGTGGAGGCCTGAGATGGCGAGCCGACAGTTCGCCACCTTCGAGGTGGCCGGCCAGCTCTTCGGTGTCGAGGTGCACACGGTTCAGGAGGTGCTCTCGTACAACGAGTACACCCCCGTGCCGCTCGCTCCGCCGGCCGTGGGCGGGTTGTTCAACCTGCGCGGCCAGGTGATCGCCGCCGTCGACCTGCGGGTCCAGCTGGGCATGGCCCGTAAGGCGCTGGAGGGCCCGGTCATGAACGTGATCCTGCGCGGCGACGGCGAGCCGGTCAGCCTGGTCGTCGACAAGATCGGCGAGGTGGTCGACCTGGACGACGAGCGGTTCGAGCCGCCGCCGGACACGCTGAGCGGGCCGACCCGGGACCTCGTGGTGGGCACCTTCAAGCTCGACGGGCGGCTGATGCTCGCGCTCGACGTGAACCAGGCCGTCGACACGTACCGTGCTACGACCTGATGTACAGCCTCGTCAGCGCTCCGGTCCTCGGCTTCGACCTGACCCGCCTCGCCGGCGGGTCGGCCACGGCCGAGGTGGTGCTGCGCGGTCTGCGCCTGCAGACCGACGACCTGCCGATCCTCGCCGAGAAGCTGCCGGACGAGGGCGTCCGCGGCCCGCTCTGGGTCGAGGTGGAGAGCGCTGCACGGCGGATGCCGTCGCTGAAGGGCATGTCCAAGGATGACCCGACGGGCAGCCTCGCGCTGGTCGAGCGGGCCCCGATCGGCTCGGTCGACGCGCTGCTGACCTGCCTGCGGTACGACGTCATGTCCTGGACCTGGACCGGCACCGGCCGGGACGCCAAGCAGACCGAGACGGCCGCGTCGGCCACCGCCCTGCTCTGCGATGCGGCGGTGGCCAGCTACCTGCGGGAGGTGCTGGACGACGACACTCGCCGGTACCTCGGCGCGGGCTGGGTGGCGGCCACCCGCAAGCTTCCCGTCGGAGCGCCGATCGACCTGGGCCCGCACCACTACACGGTGTCGGCGCTGCTGGACCGGCTCCGCTCGCTGCGGTCGATGGACATGAACCGGCTCAGTGCCTCGGCGGAGGACGCGCGACGGAACGCGGGCGGCTGGTCCCCGGCCGTCCACTCGGCCTCGTGGGCGGCGTATCTCTCGGAACGGGTCCGCACCGCCGCCGCGGCGCAGATGCTGTTGGTACAGGCCGTCGATACGGCCGACATTCCGCTGGCCGATCGGGCCGGTGGCGTCTGGAACATGCTCAGCGGTGCCGTACAGGCGCTGGTGGTCCGTGACCTGTTGGACACCTCCACCGCGCACCGGCTACTAGCACCGGTCGTGGCGGCACTGGGCCCCGCGTGGCTCGGGTGAAAGGGGGTGGTCGGATGATTTCGGTCCTGGTCGTAGACGACTCCGTGGTGGTCCGTCGGCTCATCGTCGACGCCCTCGGCGGGGCCGCGGACATCCAGGTCGTCGGCACGGCGTCGAACGGACTGCTGGCCCAGGCGAAGATCGATCAGCTCAAGCCCGACGTGATCACCATGGATATCGAGATGCCGCAGATGGACGGCATCACCGCGGTCAAGGAACTGCGCAAGCGCCACAAGCAGATCCCCGTGATCATGTTCAGCACGCTCTCCGCGGCCGGCGCGAGCGCCACGCTGGAGGCGTTGGCCGCCGGCGCCACCGACTACGTGACCAAGCCCAGCAACGTCGGCTCGGTGAGCGAGTCGATCGCGGCGGTCCGCGAGCAACTGGTCCCGAAGATTCACGCGCTCGGCGGCCGGCGGCGTTCCACGGGCCTGGCCGGCGCGCCGCCGGCCCGTCCCGGCGCGGCACCGGCGCGTCCGCTGCGGCCGGGCGTCGCCCCGCCGCGGGCGGGACTGCCGACCTCCGGCCCCGGCCGGCCGGGCGCCGTGCCCGCCGGCCCGCCGGCGGCCGCGGCCCGGGCCAAGCGGGCGCCGGGCGGCAAGGTCGACATCCTGGCGATCGGCGCGTCCACCGGTGGCCCGGACGCGCTCACCAAGGTGCTCACCAGCATCCCGGCCGACCTCCCGGTTCCGATCGTGATCACCCAGCACATGCCCCCGGTCTTCACCAAGATGTTCGCCGAGCGGCTGGACCGCAGCACCGCGTTGCACGTGGTCGAGGCCACCGACGGGATGGAGCTGACGCCCGGCTGGGCGTACATCGCCCCGGGCGACTCGCACCTCGTCCTGCACCGTCGCGGCACGGCGACGCTGACTCAGCTCAGCGGCGCGCCGCCGGAGAACTCCTGCCGTCCGGCCGTGGACGTGATGTTCCGGTCGGTCGCGAGCCTCTACGGGGCATCGGCATTTGCGACGGTACTCACAGGAATGGGACAAGACGGACGGGGTGGTGCGAAGGTGCTGAGAGACGCAGGAGCCGAGATCCTGGCCCAGGACGAGGCCACCTCGGTGGTCTGGGGCATGCCGGGCGCCGTGGTCAGCGCCGGCCTGGCGGACGAGATCCTGCCGCTCGAGCGGATCGCGAGCTTTCTGGTCAACCGGGTGAAGAGTGGTCGGTCCGCGGCGGTGGCTCGATGACCCTTTCCCAGACCGAGTTCGCCTTCGTCTCGACGCTCGTCCGGAAGGAAGCCTCGATCGTCCTGGCGCCGGGCAAGGAGTACCTGGTCGAGGCGCGGCTCATCCCGGTCGCCCGGGCGGTCGGCGCGGCCAATGTCAACGAGTTCCTGGGCGAGCTGCAGCGCCGGCCGAACCCGGGACATCAGCGCAAGATCATTGACGCGCTGACCACCAACGAGACCTCGTGGTTCCGAGATCGGGAGCCGTTCACCGCGCTCACCGACGTGATCTTGCCGGAGTTGGTCAAGTCGCGCTCGGCGAGTCGAACGGTCCGGTTCTGGTCGGGTGCGAGCTCCAGCGGGCAGGAGGCGTACAGCCTCGCCATCACGCTCCAGGAGGCGCTACCGCCCGGCTGGTCCTACGAGATCGTGGGGACCGACATCTCCACCGAAATGATCAAACGGGCCGAGGCGGCGGAATACAGTCAGGTCGAGGTCAACCGCGGCCTTCCGGCCACTCAGCTGGTGCAGTACTTCGAGCGGGTCGGCGCGCACTGGCGGGTCGCTCCGCAGCTTCGCAAGAACGTGTCGTTCAAGTTGATGAACCTCACTGCACCGCTTCCGGCGATGCAGCCGTTCGATGTGATTTTCCTCCGTAATGTACTGATTTACTTCGATGTCGCGACCAAACGGACCGTGCTGCAGAACGTGGCGAAGCTGCTCCGGCCGGACGGATGGCTCTTCCTCGGTGCGGCCGAGACGACCATCGGCATCGATGACAACTACGAGCGGGTGGCCGCCGGCCGCACCTCCGCCTACCGAGTACGTACCGGGGTGCCCGTGGGCGCTCCGAGAAGGGGATGAGGCCGCGATGCGCGCCATGGTGATCGACGACTCCCGCGCAATGCGCATGATCCTCAAGCGCATTGTCACCAAGCTCAACTTCGACGCGGTGGAAGCAGGTGACGGCCAAGAGGCACTCAACCTGCTCGCCGAGATGGAAGAGGTGCCCGACCTGGCCCTCATCGACTGGAACATGCCCAACATGAACGGGCTCGAGTTTGTCACCAACGTCCGGGCGGACCCACGCCTGCGCGAGATGACGCTGGTCATGGTCACCACCGAGAGCGAGCAGAGCCAGATCGTACGGGCGCTCGCCGCGGGCGCTCACGAGTACGTGATCAAGCCCTTCACCGAGGGCGCCATGATCGAAAAGCTGGCCCTGCTGGGCCTCGTCTCGACCGGAGCGAGCTGATGAGCGTCGAAGCCGAGGTCAACGAGAGCGATCTCGCCGAGATGGTGGAACAGGTGTGGGAGTCATACCTGGATCCGGAGGGCGTCAGCCCGCTGATCCCGACGTATGACGAGAATCAGCCCTCCGAGGTGCACTCCTCGGTCTCCATCACCGGATCTTGGACCGGGCACGTCGTCTATGCGTGTTCCAAGCAGGCCGCGCGCCGCGCCGCCGCCGCTTTCCTCGCCATGGAGATCGACGACGTCAGCCCGGAGGACCTCGAGGACACGCTGGGCGAACTCGCGAACATCGTCGGCGGCAACGTGAAGGCGATGCTGCCGCACGGCGCTCTTCTCTCCCTGCCCCAGGTGACGCTCGCTCCGGAATCCACCGCGCGGTTCCCGAACACCGAGCGGATCAGCGGCGTCTACGGCCTCTGGGACGGTGAACCCATCTCGATCTCCGTCTGGCACAGCGGCCCGGGCGGCAGCGGGGAGGGCGGCGCATGAAGATCCTCATCGCCGACGACAGCAGGGTCATGCGTCAGATCGTGGTGCGGACCCTGCGTCAGGCTGGTTTCGGCGAGCACTCTCTGATCGAAGCCTCGAACGGGCGCGAAGCGTTGGATCTGGCCAAGGCAGAGAAGCCGGATCTGATCCTGTCGGACTGGAACATGCCGGAGATGAACGGCATGGAGCTGCTCCGGCAGTTGCGCGCGGCGGGCAACGAGGTCAAGTTCGGCTTCGTGACCTCGGAGAGCACGCCCGAGATGAAGGACCAGGCCGCGCACGCCGGCGCCCTCTTCTTCATCGTCAAGCCGTTCTCGCCTGAGCGATTCGATGAGGTCTTCTCTCCTATTCTGGGATGATTGCGTCATGTCCGATGTATCGGTTCTTCCTGGCACTTTGGCCGTTCGTAACCTCTTCGAGGATCTGCTCGGCCGCGAGGTGACCGTCGGTCCCGGCGAGCCGATCTCCGCCGAGGAGCTCCCCACGGCCACGGTCGCGATCTTCACCGACTCGCTGAAGACGTACGGCGTACTCGGTATGGATCTGTCGCTGGCGGCCAACGCGGGCGCCGCGCTCGGCCTGCTACCGGCCGGCGCGGCCGAGGACAGCATCGACGAGGAGCAGCTCTTCCCGAACCTCGCCGAGAACGTCTTCGAGCTGTGCAACGTCCTGACGAGCCTGCTCAACCGGAAGGGTGGACCGCACATCAAGCTGTACCAGGTGGTGTATCCCGGTGACGAGCTGCCCGAGGATGCCCGGGCCTACCTGTTGGCGCTGGGCCGCCGGATTGACATCGCCGTCGAGATCAACCGGTACGGCGGGGGCAAATTCAGCCTCGCGCTCGCGTTCTGATCGAGCGCATCTTTCGTACCTATCGCGGGTCCGCCTCCACGGCGGGCCCGCGAATTTTTGCCTTCAGTCCGCTTTTGGGTGGTGGGCGGGGTGGTCGGAAGGTTGTGGCTAAGCAAAAACGTGGGGTGGTCGAACGTTAGGTCGAGCAAAGCCAACGGACAGGAGAAGTCAATGACCTCGCCGATTTCCGGTGCGACCGGCGCCACGCCCTCGACCAGCATCGCTGACAAGAGCAAGGAGCTCGGGGACAAGGACACCTTCCTCAAGCTGCTCGTGGCTCAGCTCAAGTATCAGGACCCGAGCAACCCCGCCGACTCGACCCAGTTCCTGGCGCAGACCGCCCAGTTCACCCAGGTCGAGAAGCTCGCCGACATCGCCGACCTGCTCAAGTCGCAACGCCTCACCCAGGTGAGCGGACTGGTCGGCAACAGTGTCACGTACATGGACGAGAACGGCGTCAGCCAGTCGGGTGTCGTCTCGGCCGCCAAGCTCAACGGAGACAGCGAACCGATCCTCCGGATCGGGAACACGGATGTGCAGCTGTCCAAGGTCACGGAAGTCCTTTCGACCGCCACGAGGACCGGTTCGACCGGTTCGGTGGCCCCCTAGTCGGACAGCACCACAAGCGTCAGTCCGACTAACGGTCCCGCGACCGCCAATCCCGTGTTCCCCGACCCGCAAAGGAAAGTAAATGCTCCGTTCTCTGTACTCCGGCATCAGCGGTCTGCGCGCCCACCAGCAGATGATGGATGTCACCGGCAACAACATCGCGAACGTCAACACGGTCGGCTACAAGGCCAGCTCCGTGCAGTTCCAGGACACGCTCAGCCAGATGATCGGCTCGGCCGGCGCTCCGCAGAACGGCGGGGGCGGCACCAACCCGGCGCAGATCGGCCTCGGCGTGCGCACCGCGGGCATCGTCTCCAACTGGGCGCAGGGCTCCACCCAGACCACCGGCCGGTCCGGCGACATGATGATCTCGGGTGACGGCTTCTTCGTCGTCCGCAGCGGTGGCGAGGACCTCTACACCCGGGCCGGCTCGTTCTCCTTCGACGCGAACGGCACCCTGGTCACCGCGGACGGCAAGCCGGTGCAGGGCTGGAACGCGGTCAACGGCGTGGTCAACGCCGCCGGCCAGCCCGGCGACATCAAGATGCCGCTGGGTAGCACGGTCCCGCCTGCGGCGACCTCGAAGGTCACGCTCCGGGGCAACCTGACCAGCGACCGGGACCCGGACCCGCTGGTCACCTCGTACAGCACGACGATTCCGGTCAAGGTCTTCGACGCGACGGGTGCGACCCGGACGGTTACCGCCAAGTTCACCAACAACTATCCCGCGCCGCCCGCGACGACATCCAGCCCGCAATGGTCGGTTGACCTGATCGACTCGGACGGGGTCACCCCGATCGGCGGCACGCTGACCTTGCCGTTCCTTAATGGCACGGTCGACCAGACGCCTCCGCCCCCGGCGGGGCTGTCGCACACCAACGGCCGGGACTTGATGACCTTCGGAGCGGCGCCCAACCAGCTCACCCTCGATGTCACCGACATGACGATGTACTCCGGTCAGAGCGACGCCCGGGTGTTCACCACCGACGGCCAGTCGGCCGGCGCGCTGACCTCGCTGTCCTACAACGTCTCGGACACCGGCCAGCTTGTCGGCGTGTACAGCAACGGTCAGAAGATGGTTCTCGGTCAGCTCGCGCTGGCGACCTTCACGAACCCCAACGGCCTCGAGAAGACCGGCGACTCGAATTACCGCTCCACGGTCAACTCGGGGTACGCGCAGGTCGGCCAGGCCGGCGCCGGGGGCATGGGTTCGATCATCAGCGGCGCGGTGGAGATGTCGAACGTCGATCTCGCTCAGGAGTTCACCAACCTGGTCATCGCGCAGCGCGGTTTCCAGGCGAACTCCCGCGTCATCACGACCTCCGACGAGATCCTCCAGGAACTCGTCAGCATGAAGCGCTAATAGAAGAGCAGTCCGGCCGCCGCCTTTTGACCGTTCGGCTGCACCCGTAACGCGACCGGCCGCATCTCATGCGCAAGGTCGAGCAGCCGATTGTTCGGGGGACAGGGGCACACGGACGGCCCCACCAGCCCAGGACCACCACCAGCCAAGGACGGATGTAAGTGATCCTCGTAACCCGCATCAACGGTGCAGTGTTCGCCCTGAACCCGGACCTGGTCGAGCGTGTCGACTGCACGCCGGACACGGTCGTCACGCTGGTGGACGGCACCAAGTACGTCATCGCCGAGTCCGTGCCCGAGTTCATCGACTCGGTACGCCACTACCGCGCCTCGCTGATCGCCCAGGCGAGCCGCATGGAGGCCGAGCCGCCGGCCAACGCCCAGTCTTCCGATGAAGACGACCAGGACGCCAAGGTGCTCCCGCTGCACCGGAAGGAACGCTGATGGACATCTCCACCATCGTCGGTGTGGTCGCCTCCTTGGCGATCGTCTTCACCGTCCAGATCTTGGAGGGTGGATCGCCGTCCTCGATCATCCTGATCCCCTCGATGCTTCTGGTGTTCGGTGGCGCGTTCGCGGCCGGTATGGCCGGCGGCGTGCTCAAGGACGCGACCGGCATCGGCAAGCAGCTGCAGAAGGCGTTCCTGGCCAAGGTGACGCCGCCGACCACGCTCGTCGACAACATCGTCAAGCTGGCCGAGCGGGCCCGCCGCGAGGGCCTGCTGGCCCTCGAGGACGCCGTCAAGACGGTCGAGCACCCGTTCCTCAAGCGCGGCCTGCAGCTCGCGATCGACGGCACCGACCCGGAGGAGCTGCACGACATCCTCCACGCCGAGATCGCGGCCAAGAAGAAGGCTGACAAGGCCGGCTCGAAGCTGTTCGAGAACATGGGCGGCTACGCCCCGACGATCGGCATCATCGGCACGGTCATGGGCCTGGTCCACGTGCTGGCGAACCTGGCGCACCCCGAGGGCCTCGGCGAGTCCATCTCCGCGGCGTTCGTCGCGACCCTCTGGGGCGTGCTGAGCGCGAACCTGATCTGGCTGCCCATCGCCGCCCGCCTGGCGCGCCTCAGCGCGGTCGAGGCGGAGGAGATGGAGCTGGTGGTCGACGGCGTACTCGCGATCCAGGCCGGCTCGAACCCGCGTCTGGTTGCCCAGAAGCTGCGTAGCCTCCTCCCGCCGGACGAGGCGAAGAAGGCCGAGGCAGCCGCGAGCACCAAGAGGGCGGCGTAACCGATGAGCTCTGGCCGTGGCCGGACCAAGCGCCGGAAAGTCGGACATGAGGAGCACGAGGAGCACGTCAACCACGAGCGGTGGCTCGTGTCGTACGCCGACATGCTCACCCTGCTGTTCGTGCTCTTCGTGGTGCTCTACTCGATGTCCGATGTCAACCTGAAGAAGTTCGCCGAGCTGGCCGCGGGTCTGTCCGCGGGGTTCGGCTCGCAGAGCGCGGTCTTCTCCGACCAGACCTCGGCGCTGGACGGCGCCGGCCAGTCGGCCGAGATCGTGCGGATCGATCCGGGTGCCAACCCGGGCGATGGCAAGACCGGCACCTCGAACATGACCGAGAAGCAGAAGGCGGCGGTCGAGGCCGCCATCAAGGCCAACGAGCGGTACCAGGCTTCCAAGAACGCCCAGGCGGCGGTCAAGGAGGCGGAGAACCTCAAGAAGCTCGAGAACAAGCTGTCCGACGCGCTGGCCAAGGCGAAGCTGCTGAACGCGGTGCAGTTCACCATCGACCGGCGTGGCCTGGTGGTCACCATCGTCACCAACGAGATCGTGTTCGACGGTAACCGGGCCGACCTGCAGGCCGGCGGCCGGAAGATCCTCGACGCGCTGGCGCCGACGCTGACCAAGATCAAGAACAACATCGAGGTCGACGGCAACACCAACCAGCTCAAGGCCGTGACCACGTACTACCCCAGCGGCTGGGAGCTGTCGGCGGCCCGGGCCTCCACCACGGTCCGGTACCTCGCCGGGCACGGCATCGCGAAGGGCCGGCTCAGCGCGGTCGGCTTCTCCGACACCAAGCCGCTGATCGACCCGGCTGACCCGCGGTCGATCACGATGAACCGGCGGGTGGACGTCGTCGTCCTCACCACGCTCCCGCCCGACCAGGCGGCGCTGCTGCCGGCCGCGGCCGGCGCGGACGCCAAGCTGCACACCGGTCAGACCACGGCCCAGGCCGAGGCGCTCGCGAAGGCGGCGGCCGCGGCGAACGGGACCAGTTCCACCGGCACGCCCGGTTCCACCAGCACGCCCAACTCCACGACCACAACCACGACCGACTGACGGGGGCATTCGATGTCTGACGAGCGAGAGGGCGCCGACGCGCCGAAGAAGTCGAACAAGACCATGATGATGATCATCATTGTGGCGGTGGCCGTGCTGCTCGGCGGTGGCGGCGGGGCGTTCTTCATGATGAAGAGCAACAAGTCGGCGGCGTCGGCGGCGCCCAAGAAGGGCATCGTCACGCCCATCGACGACGCCCTGACCGTCAACCTGGCCGACGCGCACTACCTCAAGCTGAGGTTCGCCATCCAGCAGACGGCCGACACCGGCACCGAGGCGGTCAGCACCGCCGAGGCGATCGAGTTGGCGATCGATGAGTACACCGGCAGGTCGGTGGCCGAGCTCTCCACCGAGAACGGCCGCGAGGCGATCAAGGCCGAGCTGCTCGACAAGGTGGTGAAGGCGTACACGGTCGACGGCAAGCAGGAGGTCATGGACCTGTACTACACGGCGTTCGTGACCCAGTAATCCGGACAACGAGGATGGGTGGGTTCATTTCGGTGAACCCACCCATTCACCGATCTTCCGCCAAAAACGGCCCTCGCGCTCAGCGCCACCGGAAATGAGCCGATGGGGACGTCGTGACCTCCGCAACACGATCCCCGGGCAAGATGTCGCGTCGCGGCCAAGGCGGACCGTTGCCGTACGACTTCCGCCGCCCGATCAAGCTCTCTCGAGAACACATCCGCACGCTGCAGATCGCCTTCGAGACGTACGCGCGCAGTTGCGGCACCCTGCTGACCACCCGGCTGCGCGTGGTCAGCACCCTCACGCTCGCGGCCATCGAGCAACTTAACTACGACGAGTACACCGCCTCGCTGGCCAACCCCACGGTGATCGCCGTGGTGACCCTCGACCCGTTGCCCGGCACGGCTCTGATGGAGCTGGCGTCCTCGGCCGTGATGGCCGCGATCGACCACATGCTCGGCGGGCCGGGCGGACCCCAGCCGGAGCGTCCGCTCACCGAGGTCGAGATGCCGCTGCTACGCAGCCTCATGGAGCGCATGCTGGGCGAGCTGCGGTACGGCTTCGAGCAGCTGGTGGACATCACGCCGGGGCTGCGGGAGATCGAGTACAACGCCAGCTTCCTACGCGCGCACGCGCCCGGCGACGCCTGCGTGGTGGCCACCTTCGAGCTGAAGATCGGCGCGGAGGAGTGCCTGGCCACCATCTGCATGCCGTTCAACATGATCCTGCCGGTGCTGTCCCGCGCCGAGCAGGTGGTGCTCACCGACAGCGAGCGGGCCAGCCGCGACCTCGCCCGGCGCAATCTGACGGCCGGACTTTTCGCGGCGCCGATCGACGTTGCGGTGCGATTTCAGCCCATTCGCATGCGTGCCGATGACATCGTGGATCTGCGCCCCGGCGACATCGTGCCGCTGCCCCACACGACCAGCCGGCCGCTCGAGGTGACCGTCAAAGAGATCGTTTTCGCTCACGCAGTTCCCGGTAATCAGGGTTCCCGGCTCGCGTGTCTCGTGGTGCCGTCGCCCGAGTCGTCCAAGGAGTCAGGCCACCTATGACCGCGCTCACCATCACCGCGCCGCAGCTGACGCTCGCCCGGAACGCCGCCCGGGCCGCGCTCGCCGTCCTGCCCACCAGCCGTGAGCTTGCCGTCGGCGCGCCGGTCGCCGCGACCGCGGACGTCCTACCCGGCGGGACGGCGGTCACGGCCAAGTTCAGCGGGGCGGCCACCGGCGAGGTCGTCGTGGTGGTTGGCCAGGATCTCGCGGACGCGCTCAAGGCGAGCCCGCTCGGCGAGCTCGACCTGACCGCCGCGATCCGCCCGGCCCTGGAGGCGGCGGCCCGGGTCTTCGGGCCGGTGGTTCTCGACCCCGGGGTGATCATGGAGTCCCCGGTCGCGCTGAGCGCGCTCGCCGCCAAGGACAACGCGGTGGTCGTACCGCTGGTCGAGGGCCAGGAGGCACGCGCGGTGGTCGCGCTCGCGCTGAGCCCGTGGCCGAGCGAGGAGCCCGGTCAGATCGACGTGGCCCAGCCGGGCAAGGCGCCGGCCGCGCGCCGCGGCGGCCTCGACATGCTGCACGACGTCGAGATGGAGGTCTCCGCCGAGCTGGGCCGCACCCGGATGAGCGTGCGGGAGCTGCTCTCGCTCACCCCCGGCGCCGTCGTCGAGCTGGACCGGGCCGCCGGCAGCCCGGCCGACCTGCTGGTCAACGGCCGGCTGATCGCCCGCGGCGAGGTGGTCGTGGTGGACGAGAACTTCGGCATCCGGATCACCGAGATCGTCGCGCCGGGTGCGGAGGGGTAACGGCCTTGTTCGAGCTCGTCCTGCGGGTCGGCTTCTCGCTGTTCGTCGTCCTCGGCCTGATGTGGGCCCTGGCGCGGGTGGTACGCCGACCGGGGGGCGTGGGCCGGGCGCACGGCCGTCTCGCGGTGCTGAATCGGCAGCAGCTGGCCCGCGGGGCCACGGTCACCGTGGTCAAGGTGGCCGACCGGGCGATGATCCTCGGGGTCACCGACCAGCACGTCAGCCTTCTCGGCGAGGCCGAGCTGGCCGACTTCGAGCCGCCGGCCGAACGGCGCGACAACGTCGACCTGCCCGGCGCACATCCGGCGGCCACCGTCCGCGCGAACCGGAAGTTCCTGGACTACCTTCGCGATCGGACATCGAGGCAATGATGCGACGCGCGATCCTTCTCCTGCTGGCGAGCATCGGCCTGGCGTTGGTGCTGCTGCCGGGTGCGGCCGCCGCCGAGCCCGGCAACGCGCCGGTGGCGGTGGCCCTGCCGGATCGCGCGCCCTCCCCGACACCACCGGTCAAACCGACCGCGCCCAGCATCGATCTCAACATCAACGGGACCAACCCGGACGGCACCAAGCCGCCCACCTCGCTGGTCATCATCCTGGGCATCACCGTGCTCTCGGTGGCGCCGTCCCTGCTGCTGCTGTGCACGTCGTTCACCAAGATCTTCATGGTGCTCGGGATCACCCGCAACGCGCTGGGCCTGACCAGCATGCCGCCCAACCAGGTGCTCGCCGGGCTGGCGCTGTTCCTGACCCTGTTCATCATGAGCCCGACCCTCTCCGCCATGAACCAGCAGGGCGTCCAGCCCTACCTGAAGGGGGAGAAGACCCAGTCGCAGGCGTTCCACGACGGTGTCGAGCCGCTGCGCGACTTCATGTGGAAGACGACCCGCGAGGACGAGGTCGCCCTGATGATCAAGCTGTCCGGCCAGCCTAAGCCGGCGAACAAGGACGATGTCGAGCTGACCACGCTGATCCCGGCGTTCGTCCTGTCCGAGCTGCGGGCGGCGTTCATCATCGGCTTCGTCATCTTCATCCCGTTCCTGCTGATCGACATGGTGGTCTCCGCGTCCCTCATGTCGCTGGGCATGATGATGCTGCCCCCGGTGACCATCTCCCTGCCGTTCAAGCTGCTGCTCTTCGTGCTGGTCAACGGTTGGGGGTTGATCCTCACGGCGCTGGTGGCATCGTACAAATGAACTGGAACGTCCTGATCGCGGATCTGCTGGCGGTCATGCTCGGCGCCGCCCGCACCGGAGCCTGGATGATGCTCGCCCCGCCGTTCAGCGCGCGGAACATCCCCGGCACGGTCAAGGCCCTGCTGTCGATCGGGCTCACCCTGCCGATGCTGCCGTACCTGCGGGGGTCGGTCCCGTCGCTGGAGACCTGGGACATCATCGCCTGCGCGGTGCTGCAGGTCTTCGTGGGAGCCGGGCTCGGCTTCATCACCGGGCTGCTGTTCGCGGCGTTGCAGGCGGCCGGCGACATGCTCGACCTGTTCGGCGGCTTCACCCTGTCGATGGCGTACGACCCGATGTCGCAGAACCAGAGCTCGGTGTTCGGCCGGTTCTACAACCTGATCGCGATGACCATCCTGTTCGCCACCAACGGCCACCTGCTGATCCTGCACGGGTTCCTCAAGTCGTTCCAGACGCTGCCGCTGAACGCCAGCTTCAACCTCGCCACCTTCGGCCAACTGCTGATCAAGGGGGTGGGCGAGATGTTTCTGGCGGCGCTGCAGATCGCCGGCCCGCTGGTGGTCGTCCTGTTCCTCACCGATGTGGCGTTCGGCCTGCTCAACCGGGTAGCACCCGCGCTCAACGCGTTCCAGCTCGGGTTCCCCGCCAAGATCTTCCTGCTGCTGGTCCTCTCCGGGATCGCCGTCACCACCCTGCCGGCGGTGATCGAGACGCTGGTCGAGCGCTCGGTGGCCGCGGTGCTCAAGCTGACCGGCGGCTGACGGGGGAGGTGACCGATGGCGGGCGAGAAGACCGAACAACCGACTCAACAGCGGCTGAAGAAGGCCAAGCGGGAAGGTCAGATCGGTCGCAGCCAGGACATCGGCGCGTGGTTCGGCATGCTGGCGGCGAGCATCATGCTGCCCCGGACGCTGAGCGCCGCGATCGACCATGCCCGCGACCTGATGGCGAAGGTCCCCGGGGTGATCGAGAACCCCGATCCGAGCGTGGCGATGCACATGCTCAAGGACGCCGGGCTTGGCGTGGCCTGGGCGGTGCTGCCGCTGGCCGGGACGATGGCGGCGGTCGGCATCGCGTCGGCCGGCGCGCAGGGCGGTATCCGGGTGGCCACCAAGCTGTTCATCCCGAAGTTCAGCCGGCTCAACCCGCTGCCCGGGATCAAGAAGATGTTCGGGCCGCAGGCGCTCTGGGAGACGGTCAAGGCGCTGGTCAAGACCTCGGTGCTGGCCGCCGTGCTGTACACCACGACCAAGGACGTCGTGCCCACCCTGATGACGGCCGGCCAACTGCCGCTGTCCGCGCTGCTGTCCACGGTCAAGGACGCCGTGCTCGGGTTGATCCGGGCCGCCGCCGCGGCCGGCATCGTGATGGCGGCCGCCGACTACTTCGTGGTGCGCCGGCGTACCAACAAGCAGCTGCGGATGACCAAGGAGGAGGTCAAGCAGGAGAACAAGAACAGCGAGGGTGACCCGCTGGTCAAGGCGCAGATCCGGTCCCGGCAGATGGCGATGGCCCGCAACCGGCAGATGGCCGACGTGCCGACCGCGGATGTGGTGCTGGTCAACCCGACGCATGTGGCGGTGGCGCTGCGGTACGAGCCGACCAAGGGCGCGCCCCGGGTGGTGGCCAAGGGGCAGGGCCCGGTGGCCACCAAGATCCGTGAACTGGCCGCCGAGCACCGGGTCCCGATGGTGCAGGACGTGCCGCTGGCCCGGGCCCTGCACGGCGGCTGTGAGGTGGGCGCCGAGATCCCCGCGGAGTTCTACGGCGCGGTGGCAAAGGTGCTGGCGTTCGTGATGAGTCTCAAAGCACGTGGCTCTGCTGCTGGTCTGCACCGCAGCCCTCACTCCGCCCCAGCAGCCGCATAACCGAAAATTTAGGAGATTTCCTCACATGCGTACCTCGAACGAGGGAAGATCTGGCTGATGGGTGAGCCTCACCCTGGTCTCGGGAAGGTGCCGTGAAGAACCGCAACATCAGCCGGCTTGCCGTACCCATCGGGGTCATCGGCATCATCATCATGATGGTCGTCCCGTTGCCGACCTTCCTGCTGGACATGCTGATCGCGCTCAACATCACCGGCGCCCTGCTCATTCTCCTGACCAGCATGTTCGTCCAGCGGCCGCTCGACTTCTCGGTCTTCCCGGCGCTGCTTCTGGTCGCCACCCTGTTCCGGCTCGCGCTCAACATCAGCGCCACCCGGCTGGTGCTGCGCGACGGCGACGCCGGCAAGGTGATCCACGCGTTCGGCAGCTTCGTGGTCGGTGGCAACCTGGTCATCGGCCTGGTGATCTTCATGATCCTGGTGATCGTCCAGATGGTCGTGGTCACCAAGGGCGCCGAGCGGGTCGCCGAGGTCGGCGCCCGGTTCACCCTCGACGCGATGCCCGGCAAGCAGATGGCCATCGACGCCGACCTCAACGCCGGCCTGATCGACGAGGCCGAGGCCAAGACCCGCCGCGCCGAGGTGGCCTCCGAGGCCGACTTCTACGGCGCCATGGACGGCGGCTCGAAGTTCGTCAAGGGCGACGCGATCGCGGCCATCATCATCACCCTGATCAACCTGATCGGCGGTTTCGCGGTCGGCATCATGCAGAAGGGCCTGTCGGCCACCGACGCGATGAACCAGTACAGCCTGCTCAGCGTCGGCGACGGCCTGGTCTCGCAGGTGCCCGCGCTGCTCCTGTCGGTCGCCACCGGTCTGATCGTGACCCGCTCGGCCACCTCCGGCGACATGGGCGCCAGCGTGACCGCTCAGCTCAGCCAGAACAAGCTGGCGCTGCGGATCGGCGGCGGCGCCGCGCTCGCCCTCTGCGTCATCCCGGGCCTGCCCAAGATCCCGTTTCTGGTCGTCGGCGCGGCCGTCCTGCTGATCGCGCAGCGGCTCAAGGACCCGGTGCCCGAATCCGAGGCGGCGGTCACCGAGGCGGTCGACATGCCGGCGCCGGACTCCCCGGAACAACTTCTCGGCGAGATGCGGGTCGACCCGCTCGAGCTCGCCCTCTCCCCGGACCTCGTCGACCTCGTCGACGCGAGCAGCGGGGACCTGCTCGACCGGGTGCGCGCCCTGCGTCGCAAGATGGCGATGGAGCTCGGCGTGATCATGCCGCCCGTGCGGACCCGCGACGATCTCGACCTGCCGCTCTCCTCGTACGCGATCCGGATCTCCGGGGTGGACGCCGGCACCGGCGAGGCTCCGCCCGGCACGGTGCTCGCGATCGGCGAGGGCCTGCAGGGGCTGCCCGGCCGCGCCGGGGTCGAACCGGTCTTCGGCCTGCCCGGCAAGTGGGTGCCCGCCGAGCTGCACTACCAGGCCGAGCTCTCCGGAGCCACGGTGGTGGACCGAGCCAGCGTGATCATCACGCACCTGGCCGAGGTGGTTCGCAGCAACGCGAGCCGGCTGCTCGGACGCGAGGACGTCCGGGCGCTGACCGAGGTGGTCAAGCGCACCCATCCGGTCGTCGTGGAGGAGCTGACCCCGGGGCTGCTCAGCCTCGGCCAGATCCAGAAGGTCCTGCAGGCCATGCTGGACGAGGGCGTGCCCATTCGCGACCTGGTCCGAATCTTCGAGGCGCTCAGCCTGCGAGCGAAGATCTCCGCCGACCACGACGGCCTGGTCGAGGCGGCCCGCGCCGCACTCGGCCCGGCCATCGCCGCCCAGTACGTGACCGACGGCAAGCTGACGGTGATCACCCTCGATCCGATGCTCGAGCAGCAACTGCTCGAATCGTTACGGCCGAGCGAGGTCGGTGCCTTCATGGCGATCGACGGTATGCGTGCCGAGGCGATCGTCACCGAGGCCGCTCGCCTGGTCGAGACGGCAGAGCAGCAGGGGCTCTCGCCCGTGCTCGCCTGCTCGCCACAGCTGCGGCTGCCACTGATGCGACTGCTGCGCGCCGGCTCGCGCCGGGTGCAGGTGCTGTCGTACGGCGAAATCTCTGGTTCCACAGCACAGATCGAGACGATTGGGGTGGTGAACGGTGCCTACGCGGGTGCTGCTTGAGGGACCGGCCATCGAGCCTTTGCTGGCTCAGGTCCGCGATGAGTACGGCTCCGGTGTCCGGATCATCTCCGCCGACAAGGTCCGCAGCGGTGGTGTCGGTGGCTTCTTCGCGAAGCAGCATTACGAGCTTTCCGTGGAGGTGCCGGACCCCAACGAGGATCGGGCTGACCTGGCGAAACGCGCGACGACCGGGGAGAACGGTCACTCGCTGGAGCGGTTGCTGGAGCAGACTGAGTCCCAGGATCGGATGGATCCGCCGGCCCGCATGGCCGCGCCCGCCCCCGCCGGCGCCGCGCAGCCCGGTGAGACCACGTTCTCCCGGCCGGCGGCCCAGGCCCAGCAGGCCGACCCGCCGTGGCGCACGGCCGAGGCCCGGCCGCCGGAGACGGCGTTTCCGGATGCCGACGTCAGCCGGGGTGCCGGTGTGCGCGACACCAGCGCGGCGTTCGCCGAGCTGATGGCGGGCTTGGAGACGCACGCCGAGCCCGGCATCGAGCGGACCCCGCCGCCGCCGGTCACGACGCCGCTGCGGGGCGAGGACACTCCGACGGTCCGTCCGTTCCGTCCCGCCGTGGCCACCGAGACGCCGGTGAACACGCCACCGAAGGCCCCCATGCCCAGCCTCGCCGAGCGGATCGGCGGGCTGGCCGGGGACCTCGAGGTCGAGGAGGACGCGCCCATCGCGGTCCCGGAGACCGAGCTGGCGGCGGACGCGCCCGCGCCGTTCACCGCGCCCGCGCCGTTCACCGCGCCCGCGCCTCCGCCGTTCGCCGCGCAGGCGTCCGCGCCGTTGGCCGCGCCCGCGCCCATGGGAGCGCCCGCGCCCGCGCCCGCGCCTGCGCCCGCACCGGCGTCCGCACCGTTGGCCGCGCCCCCGATGTTCGCCGAGTCCACGCGGCTGGCCGAACCCACGCCGTTGGCCGAGTCCACGCTGTTGGCCCAGCCGCTGAAGCCGATGTCCGCCTCGCCGGCGCACGCGGCACCGACGCCGGACAACGAGCCGGTGGTCCGCAATCTCATGTCGGTCGGCGTGCCGGAGGCGATGGCCCGGCAGATCACCGGCGCCGACACCTACGCGGGCGTGCTCAGCGTGCTCGCGGCGCGGCCGCCGGCGCCCGGCATCCCGGACGGGCCGGGCGAGATCCTGGTGCTCGCCGGGGACCTCAACCTCGGCGTGACCATCGGCCGGCATCTGCTCGACCAGATCGGCGTGCCGGAGAACCACTTGCTGCTCGCGGCCGAGTCGACCGCCGGCACCGGGCTGCACGCCTCCCGGCTGATCTCCACCCGCGAGGGCGCCGAGTCCCGGGCGGAGAAGCTGCACAACGCGGAGCAGGCGTGGGTCGTGGTGATGGACGCGCCGGTGGGCGGCACCGACCCGCTCTGGGTCAACGACATGTGCGACGCGATCGGAGCCACCGCGGTCTGGGCGGTCGTGGACGCCACCCGCAAGACCGCCGACACGGCCCGCCACCTGCGGATCCTCGGTGAGGTCGAGGCGCTCGTCGTGCACGGTGTGGAGATCACCACCGACCCCGGCTCGGTGCTCGGGCTCGACCTGCCGATCTACTCGCTCGACGGCAAGCCGGCCACGCCGCACGTCTGGGCCGCGATGCTCTGCGCCCGGATCGCCACCGAAGTGATGCCGGTGTCGGCACCGCCGCGGCGGCCGGCCCGTGCGGTGCGGCAGTGATTCGTCCGTCGGTCCTGCTCTTCGCGTTCGTGCTCAGTGCACCGGCGCTGTACCGGTTCCTGCACGATCAGCTGGACCTCACCGACGTGCTGATCCGGTTCATCATCGCGGTGCCGATCGCCGCGCTGCTGCTGGCCGCGCTGCGCTTCGTGACGGCCGGGTACGGCCGTGCCGAGGAGCCGGAGCCGGAGGCCACGGCGGTCACGCCCACCCCGGTGGACGTGCACGAGATGGAGAATCCCGCCTGACGAAGAACGCCGGTGGACATCGGGAGGATGTCCACCGGCGCTCGTGCTCGGTCAGGCGTGCACGTCCAGTCGGCTGCTGCCCGGCGTACGGCGTACCGTGCGGCTCGGCTCGGCGGACGCGGTGGAGTCGGCCGTCGCCGAGTCGCGGCGGCCCCCGGCGTACCCCGTCTCGGCGAACTGCTGCCGGGCCCGCTCCTGCTGCGCCGTGCCCTGCCGCAGGTCGAGCGTGCAGTTGGCGAAGCCCGAGTCGGCGAGCTCCCGGCGCAGGTCGCCGAGCGCGTTGCGCAGCGCGTCGGTGCCGGCGTCGGTGGTACCGGTCAGCTGGAGGCTGATGTCCCCGTTGCGGACCTCGGCCACCACCTGCACCGGGCCGAGGTCGACCGGGTGCAGGTGCACCGTCAACCGGTGCACGCCGTCCGCCTCCAGCCGCAGCGGCGCGATCCGCATCGCCATCTGCGCGGCGGGCGGCGGCGTCGGCGAGGCCGTCGTGCTCGCGGGCGCCGGGGCGGCCGCCGGAGCGGCCGGGGCGGTGGGTTGCGGTCCGGTGACTCCGGCGAGACCGGCCTGACCGAGTACGCCGGGAGCAGCCGTCCCGTCCACCGCGACCGCCGGGGTGGCGGCCGGGATCTGGCCGGTCGGCGGCGGGGTCGTGGCGTCGGACGCGCGGTGGGTGGCATCCGGCGTCGAGGCGGGCTGATCGGCGGCGCCCGGGGCGGGCGTCACCGCGGTCGCCTTGGCGGCGTCCGGCGTGGCCGCGCCGGTGGTGTCCGGCGAGGTCGCCTTGGCGTCCGGCGTGACCGGCGTCGACGGCGGCTGCGGGGTCGATTCGGCGGCCGGGTCCGGCTTGGCCACCGCCATCGCCGTCGTCGGCTGCTGCGCTAGCTTCGCCTCGGTCACCGGCGCGCCGGCCTTGTCCGTGTCGGCCCGCGCGTCCTGGGTCGCCACCGGCTTGCCGGCCGCGTCGCGGACCACGGGGCCGGTGGTCCCGGCCGCCGCGGCCGCCGCGTAGGCGGAGTCGGCCGGCGTGGCGGTGCCGGGCGTGACCGTGCCGGGACCAGCCGGCTGGCCCGCGGCGACCGGGGTCCCCGACGAGCCCGGCTGAGCGGGCGCGTTCGGCTCGCCCGGCAGCGCGGTGGCGCCGGCCGCGGCCGGCGCCACGCCGGAGACCGCGGCGCCCGGGGCGTTCGGCGTCGGCGAGGGAGCCGGAGCCGTGGCGACGGGGATGGACGACGGCGTCGCGACCGGCATGGCCGCGACGGCCAGGCCGGGTGTGGTGACCGACGGCGCGGTCTCGCCGGCGGCCTTCGCCTCGACCGGCGCCGTGCCGCCCTCGGCCTGCCGGTCCGCCTTCTGGTCGGTCTCGACCTTGCCCTCGGTGGGGTCGGTCCGGCCGGTGTCGTCCGTGGCCTCGGCCGCCTCCGACCGCTCGCGCGCGGCGGCCTTGGCCCGTACCTCGTCGTCCTCGGCCTGGTCGGCGCGGCGTGCGGCCGCCCGGTCGGCGGCGCGGTTCGCGGCGACCTTGCTGGCCGCCCGGTCGGCGGCGGCGCGGTTCGCGGCGACCTTGCTCGCCGCCCGGTCGGCGGCGATCCTTGCGTCGGTGGCTCGGGCGTCGGCGGCCCGGGCGTCGGCGGCCTTGGCCGTGGCCGCCGCGCTGTCATCGCGTCCGGGGCGGCTCAGCTCGGCCGAGAGGGCCGAGCCGAAGTCGTCGCCACCGTCCGCACGCCGGTCGGTGCCTCGGCGGCCGGCATCGGCCATCCCGGCGCGGTCCGGGCCCGTCACGGAACTCGACATGTTCACGCGGCTCTCCTGTCAGTCGTGGGGGTCGGAGGGTCAGCCGCCGAGGGCGGCCAGAGCCTTCTGTACCTTCGGCACGTAGGCCTGGGTCTCGGCGAACGGCGGGATTCCGCCGTACTTCTTCACGGCGCCGCCGCCCGCGTTGTAGGCGGCCAGCGCCAGCGGCAGCGACTTGAACTCGCGCAGGTTGCCGGCGAGCAGCTTGGCCCCGCCGAAGATCGCCTGCTCCGGGTCGAACGCGTTGTCCACCCCGAGACCCTTGGCGGTCGACGGCATGAGCTGCATCAGGCCGCGGGCGCCGGCCTTGCTGACCGCGTCCGGGTGGTAGCCGGACTCGACCTTGGCCACCGCGGCGAGCAGCTTCGGCGAGACGCCGTACTTGGTGCCGGCCTTGACGAACAGATCGCCGTACGGCACGCCGTCCAGCCCGCCGGTGCCCTGCAGGGCGGCCGGCCGGACCGCGGCCATGTTCTGCATGGCGACCGCGGTCGCGTCGGTCACCACCCGGCGGATCGCGGTGGGTCGCTCGTACACCTTCTGGATCTTGACGTGGTCGCCGGTGTGCGGCGCCGCGATCATCTGGTTGTCGCCCAGGTAGATCCCGACGTGGTGTACCGGGGAGCCGAAGGCCAGGATGTCGCCCGGCTTCGCGTCGGTGAGGCTGTCCACCGGCTGACCGGCCTTCGCCTGCTCCCACGAGGTGCGCGGCAGCTGGATGCCCAGGTCGGCGTAGGCGCGCTGGACCAGTGACGAGCAGTCCAGGCCCTTGCTGGGGTCGGTGCTGCCGAAGACGTACGGGATGCCGAGGTACTTCTTGGCGTCCGCCACCACCGCGTCGCCGGTGACACTGCCGTACCCGTCCATCGACTGTCCGCCGCTCGCGTTGTCGAGCAGCGACGCGAAGGTCGGGTCCGACGACCCGGTCGTGGTGACCGTGCCGGGGACGACCGTGGTGCCATCCGAGCCGATCGCGTTCGGGTTGAGCTGGTTCTGGATGTTCTGGATCCGGGAGAGCACTCCCGCCACGCCCATGAACGTCACGCGGGGCCTCCCTCGCCGAGGCCGAGAGCCATGTTCCGGGCCTTGGCGGTGATCGCCAGTTCGTCCAGGCTGGCCTGGTCGACTCGCAGGTCGTGCGCGCGCACCAGCTCCGCGTGCCGCTCGGCCATCATCTCGACCGCGCGCCGGCGCTTGGCCGCGTCGGCCAGTACCGCGAGCCGCTCCCGCTCGACCTCCTCGGCGTCCGCGACCATGCGCTGCGCGCCGAACAGACTGGCGGCCAGCGACTGCCGGGCGACCAGCGAGGCGACCATGGCCCGGGCGGTGCCCTCGGTCGGGGCCTCGGACCCCACCAGGTCCAGGTGGCGGCGCTTGGCCAGAGCCTCAGCCTCGCGGATCTCGGCGCGCGACTGGTTCACGGCACCACGGGCGGCGTCCTCCTGCGCCTTGCGGGCGCGGAGCACGGGACCGAGTCGGAACAGGCGGTTCAAGGTTGCTGCCTCCTAGCGCGGGTGGTCTGAGCCTTTCCCTCACATGACCGCATCGACAGCCGCCCCGGATCGCTGAGTCCGTCGGACTCCTGCACCCGTCCTGCACCGGAGGAGATGTTCAGGTCGCCGAGGCGATCGCATGCAGGGCCGCCCAGGACGCTTCCGGGGTGACCCGCTCGTCCAGGTCCTGGCGCAGGAACGCGGTGATCTCCGGCCAGATGGCGTTGGCCCGGTCGGCCTCCGGGTTGGTGCCCGGGACGTACGCGCCGATCTCGATCAGCTCGCGCACCTCCCGGTGCGCGGCCATCAGGCGGCGTAGCTCGGTAGCGTCCGCCCGCTGCTGCGGGGTGGTGATCCGGTTGGCCACCCGGGAGATCGAGTCGAGCGCCTGAATGGCCGGGAAGTGACCGGCGGTGGCCAGCTTCCGGTCCAGCACGATGTGGCCGTCGAGGATCGAGCGGACCGCGTCGGCGATCGGCTCGTTGTGGTCGTCGCCCTCGACCAGCACCGTGTAGAGGCCGGTGATGCTGCCCCGGGCGCCCGGGCCGGCCCGCTCCAGCAGCGAGGCGAGCATGGCGAAGACCGAGGGCGGATATCCGCGGGTGGCCGGCGGCTCGCCGACCGACAGCCCGACCTCACGCTGCGCCATGGCCGCCCGGGTCACGCTGTCCATCAGCAGCAACACGTCGGCGCCCTCGTCCCGGTAGTACTCGGCGATCCGGGTGGCGACCGCGCCGGCCCGCAGCCGGACCAGCGGCGCCGCGTCCGAGGTTGCGATCACCACGACCGAGCGGGCCAGACCCTCCGGGCCGAGGTCGTGCTCGATGAACTCGCGTACCTCCCGGCCGCGCTCGCCGACCAGGGCCACCACGTTGAGTTCGGCCGAGGTGCCCCGGGTGATCATGCTGAGCAGGCTCGACTTGCCGACCCCGGAGCCCGCGAAGATGCCGATCCGCTGCCCCCGGCCGCACGGCACAAGCGTGTCCAGCACCCGTACGCCCAGCGGCATCGGCGCGTCGACCAGCTGGCGCTCCATCGCCGAGGGCGGCGCGGTGGCGATGCTGACCTCCTCGCCGCGCAGCGGCGGACCGCCGTCCATCGGCCGGCCCAGGCCGTCCAGGATCCGGCCGCGCAGATCCGGGCCCACCGACACCCGCAGCGGACCGCCGGTGCTGGTCACCGGGGTGCCGGCGCCGATGCCGACCAGCGGGCCGAGCGGCATGCAGGAGAGCCGGTCGCCGTCCAGCGCGGCCACCTCGGCGAACACCGCTTCCGGGCCGTCGCCCATGCGCAGCAGGTCGCCGACTCGGGCCTCGAGCCCGCTCACGGTCACCCGCAGGCCCACCGCGCCGGTCACCTTGCCGCTGGCGACCGGCCGCGACGCCTTCACCGCCGCGGCCATCCGGTGGCGGAACAGGTCGGTCATGGTTCAGGCCCCCACTCTCTTGGCGCCGCGGCTCAGAGGCGCAGTGCCTCCCGGGCGCGGGCCACCGCGGACGAGATCGTGGCGTCCACCGAGGCCATGCCGGTCTCGGCGGTCGCGTCGCCCGGCTGCAGCGCGGGATTCGGGCGCAGGCGCACGTGTCGCCCCTCGTAGTCGAAGTCGTCCGGCCCGTCCTTGCCGACCAGCGTGTTGTAGTCGTCCGGGCTGAGGCTGACCACCAGCGGCCCGGACTCCGGGGCCGCGGCCATCACCCGGCGCAGCGCGTCCGCGGTCCGCTTCTGCGGGTCGTCCAGCGACCGCCCGACGATCGCCTCGGCCAGCTCGAAGGCGTGCGCGAGCAGCACCTCCTGAAGCTCGGTGAAGGTCGGTTTGAGCTGGTTCTCGATTTCGGTGACCGCTCGGCCGAGCGCGTTCACCGCCTGCGCGAGCGCAGTCGCCAGGCGCTGGTCGTAGGCCTGCTGGGAGACCTGGGCCCGAGCGGCGGCCTTCTCGGCGGCCATCGCATATTCTCGCTGGCCCTGGGCCCAACCCTCGGCGTATCCGGTGGTGCGGGCCTGTTCCAGGGCGTTCTGGATCTCCTCGGCGGTCTCCGCGGGCGTTTGGCCCCGCAGGTTCTTGCCGAACTGCGCGGCGGTGGCCTTCTCCGCGACCGCGCCTCGGATCACCGGATTGCGTGGGTCAGGCGATGAGCTCATCGGCCTCGCCGCCGCGCTGGACCTCGATCTGGCCGGAGTCCTCGAGCGTACGGATCACGCTGACGATCTTGGCTTGGGACTCCTCGACCATCTTGACCTTGACCGGGCCGAGCAGGTCGATCTCCTCGAGCAGGTTCTCCCGGCCACGCTCGGACAGGTTGCGGGTGACCTTGTCGCGGACCGTATCCGGCACGCCCTTGAGGGCGGTCGCCAGGTCGGCCGGCTCGACCTGCCGCAGCACCAGCTGCACGGCGCGGTCCTCGAGGTTGACGATGTCCTCGAACATGAACATCCGGCGCCGGATCTCCTCGGCCAGCTCGGGGCTGCGGGCGTCCAGGGCCTCCAGGATGAGCCGCTCGGTGGTGCGGTCGGCGCGGTTGATGATGTCCACCAGCGGCCCCAGGCCGCCGACCGTGGAGAGCTCGTCGGGCTGCAGCACGGTGGAGAGCTTGCGCATCAGGGCCGTCTCGACCTGGCGGATGATCTCCGGTGACGTCCGGTCCATCACCGCGATCCGGTGCGCGACCTCGGTCTGCACCTCCAGCGACAGGCCGGCCAGGATCGACGAGGCGAGGCCCGCCGGGATGTGCGCGAGGACCAGGGCGATCGTCTGCGGGTGCTCGTACTGCACGTACGAGAGCAGCTGCCGGGGGTCGGCGTTGCTGAGGAAGTTGAACGGGATGTCGTTCATCGAGGCTTCGAGGCGGTCCAGGATCTGCGCCGCGCGCTCCTTGCCCAGGGACGCCTCGAGCAGCTCGCGGGCATAGGCCATGCCGCCGGCGCCGGCGTACCGGGTGGTCGCCATCGCGTAGAACTCGTCCAGCACGTCATCGACGACCAGCGGGTCGAGCTTGTCCAGCCGAACGATCTCGGCCGAGATCATCTCGACTTCCTTCTCCGACATGTTGGCCAGAATTTGTGCGGACTGGTCCTTGTCGAACTGCACCAACATGATCGCTGCCTTGCGCACGCCGGTCATCGACAGCGTGGTGAGTTCCGGTGTCGTCAACGCGTACTCCCTCGGCCCAAGCTAGGTCTATCTTATCCGCATAACATGGCAAAACGGGCGACCGGCGAAAGCCGGCCGCCCGTTTCGGGCTCAGCGGGTGGCGTCGGCGGTGAGCCAGCTGCGCACCAGGATTGCCATCTCGTCGGGCTGGTCCTTGGCCATCTGCCGGATCTCCTTGACCCGTTCCTGACGGGCTTCCAGTTCGGCCAGGTCCACCGGTGCGTGCTCGATCATCTGGGTCGGGATGGCCTCGTTGAGCTCGATCAGCCGCTGCTGCTCCAGGGCGGCCTGCATCTCCTCCAGGTGCCGGCGCTCCTCCGCGGTCAACGCACCGCGCTTCTTCGACCGGCGGGCG
>NZ_JAOSZE010000024.1 GCF_025630775.1 Actinoplanes sp. KI2 | reverse complement strand
GAAGGACCAGCGCGGCGACGCCGGCCAGCACGCTCAGGATCGCGATCGGCAGTGCCCGGCCGAGAAGCCCGTCGAAGAGGCGGCGGGCATCGGCGCGCAGGACGAAGATCCCGGCAATGCTGAGCAGGCCGGTCACCCACGCGGTGAGCCATGCCCGCTGCCGGAAGTAGGGCACCAACTCGGGCGGGGCGTCGGCGGTGAGGAAGACCGCCGCCAGGTACGCGCACACCGCGACAGCCAGCACACCGGTGAACAGCGAGGTCGGGTTGATCCAGCTGGCCAGCGGCCCACCGGGCACCCGGCCGGAGGCGATCCCGCCGGCCACCGTACCGAAGAAGAACGGTGTCACCACGGAGCTGACGGCGAACGCGGCACCGGCCACCCGCTGATATGGAATCTCCTGTAACGCCTTGCGGAACGCGAAGCCGCTCCCGCGCAGCACGATGCCCAGCGCGGCCAGGCCGAGCGGAAGGTAGAGGGTGCGCATGACGGTCGCGAACGCGGGCGGGAACGCGGTCCAGAACACGACCAGGCAGTAGATCAGCCAGGTGTGATTGGCCTCCCAAACCGGGCCCAGCGAGTGGTCGATCACGGCGCGGGGAGCGCGGCCGTGCTGCGCGCCGCCGGCGGTCAGGTCCCAGAAGCCGGCACCGAAGTCGGCGCCGCCGAAGACCGCATAGGCCAGCACACCGAGCAGCAGGGCGATCGCGACCAGCGTGCTCACGGTTGCGGTCCATACGGTACGGGGGTCGACCAGCGCCGGCGCATGATGCGAAGAACGAACACGGCGCCGGCGCCCACCGCGACATAGATGATGAGCGCGCCGCTGAAGAACGCCCACACGTTCCCGGAGGTGGTCACCGCGTCCCGGGTCAGCAGCATGCCGCGGACGGTCCATGGTTGCCGGCCCACCTCGGTCACCACCCAGCCGGCTTCCAGGCACACGACCGCCAGCACGCCGGAGACCGCCGTGGCGCGCAAGAACCAGCGGGAGCGGGGAAGGTCCCGGCGCCGCCACCACACGATCGCGAACCACACGGCGAGCGTCAGTAACACGAAGCTGATCCCGACCATGATGTCGAACGACCAGTGGACAATGGTGACAAGACGTGGTGATGGCCGCACCTCCACCGGTATCGCGTCAAGTCCACTGATCCTGGTGCCCGGCGAGAATCCCGACAGCAGCGAGGCGCCATCGGGGATCGAGATGCCGTACTTGACCTGCCCGTTCACCAACACGCCGCCGAGCGTCTCGGGCACATGGGTGGACGTGTGCGGCAACGCCTCGATCGCCGCGAACTTGTCCGGCTCGCGATGGAACACCTCGCGCGCGGCAACGTCGCCCACGAAGATCTGCAGCGGCATGACCACCGCCGCGGTGACGAACGAAATCAAAAATCCGAGCCGGTGGTACGCGTCCCGCCGGCCCCTCAGCATGCCGGTCGCGTAGACGCCGGCGACGACAAAACCGGCCACCACGTACGCGGCGAGGAACATGTGGATGGCCTCGTACCAGAATGCACCGTTGAAGAACACCCGGACGGGATCGACGTCGACGACCCTGCCGGCCGAGTCGACAGTGATCCCGGCCGGCTGGTTCATCCATCCGTTCGCAGCGACCACCGACAGCGTCCCGCCGAGGCCGGCCAGCGTGACCGGCACACCGGACCAGAAATGCGTCCACGGGCTGAGCCGGCGCCACCCGTAGATGTAGATCGCGATGAAGATCGCCTCGATGAAGAAGAAGATCCCCTCGACGCCGAACGGAAGTCCGTACGCCGCGCCGTACCGGCCCATCAGCCCCGGCCAGAGCAGCCCGAGCTCGAACGAGAGCACGGTGCCCGACACCGCACCGACCGCGAACAGCACCGCCGCCACACCCGACCACCGCTCGGCGAGAAGCAGGGCGGTGTCGTCGTGGCGGCGCAGGCCACGGTAGTTCGCCACCAGCATGAGGAACGTGAACGCGACGCCGAACGGCACCAGGATGATGTGAAAGCCGAGGGTGAACGCCATCTGCTCGCGAGCCGGCAGCAGCTGCGCGGGATCCCCGGGCTCGGCCAGGAACGCCATCAACGGCATGGTGCCCGCCTTCCCCGCTACTGCTGGGGTAAACACCAGGTAGAACAGTGTTTACGGGTGCATCAGGGTGGTGGTCGGGGGCTCGTCGCCGGCCAGGATGGACTCCAGGTGCGGCGGCAGGCCGATTATGGTCATGGTGACCTGGGACCGCGACGCGGATATCCGGGCGTCACGCAACACCGCGGCACCGGTAGTGTCGATGTTGAGCACCCGGGTCAGGTCGACGCCGAGCCGGCCTTGCTGCCCCTGTTGGCCTTGTTCGACGGCCAGCGAGATGGCCGACTGTAGCCGCCGGGACAGCCGGTCCGCGGTGTCTGCGTCGATGTCGCCGCCCACCCGGACATCGATCGATGTGTCGGTCTTCCGTAGCTGCACCTTCATGGTCTCCGGCTCAAGGTATTCGTGCACCTGGTGCCACGATGGTGGTGAATCGCTGAGCAGAGCCGTCCGCAACCACGCCAGGCCGCGGCGCAGCAACCGCGACACGTGCATCTGCGAGATGCCGAATTCGGTAGCGATCTGCGACTGGGTCCGGTTGCCGTGGAACCGCATGATGATCATGCGCTGGATCTCTGGCGGCAGTTCGCGCACCAACTCCTCCAAGGCGAGCCGATCCGCGACGCTCTCGAGCGTTGAGTCCGATTTTCCGATCAGGTCACCGAGTTCTCGGCCGTCGTCGCCCAGCTGCGTGTTCAAGGACATCGGAGTGCGCCCGGCTGCGCACATATGTGCGTTGCGTACGTCGTGCTCGTCCACCTTGAGGTGCCGGGCGATCTCGGGAGCAGTAGGCGTCCGGGACAGGGCCTGGGTCAGTTCGGCGGTGGCGTGACCCACCTCCATGGACAGGTCTTGCAGCCGCCGGTTCACGTGCACGCTCCAGGTGCGGTCCCGGAAGTGGCGCTTCACCTCGCCGTTGATGGTGACGAAGGCAAAGGCGGTGAACGAGCCGCGCTCCGGGTTGTATCGGTCGACCGCCTTCACCAGACCGAGCCGGGCCGCCTGACGAATATCGTCGAGCGGTTCGGTGCGTTCCCGGTAACGCGATGCCAGCCGATCCGCGAACGGAATCAGACGGCGGATCAAATCGTCCCGCAACAAGTATCGGTGGCTCGTATCGGAAACCATCCAGGCGATGGCGTACTCCGATGCCGCGTGGTCCAGGTCCGCTGTCTCGGAAAAGTCTTCTTCCCGACGTCCTCCGTGCATCCGAAACCCCTCGCGGTGCTGGCGGATGATGTGAGTAGTGCGGTATCACCGCCATTGTTGAATGCTGTATCGGTTTCGGACGCAGGTCACGGATCCTTGACGAGGATGGCCACCCGCCTACCGCTTGCTTCGTCGGCCATCTTCGATTCCCCCGTCCGCGAGATGCCGTACCACCCATATGACCCCGGATGGTCGTTCGAGCGCATCGGCACAACTGCCATGATCCGTCCACCGCTCGCAGATGACGCCAGACCGGCTGCCGCAAGGACTACCCGGCGGCAGCGGCGTTCTCACTTGGCAATTCTGCCAATCGACGTCGGGCGCGGATGCTGCTGGGATGGGTCGGAGGAGGAGAGCAGGATGTCACGACGCGCGCGGTTCCGGCATGTGCCGGGGCGCCTCACCACCGGGGTGTTCCTCATCAACTCAGGCCTGTCCAAGCGGCACGCCGACGACGACACCGCGGCGGCTCTGCACGGCATGGCGACCATGGCCTATCCGTTCCTTCGTTCGGTATCCCCGCAGCGATTCGTCCGCTTGCTCTGCGCCGGAGAACTGGCGCTGGGAACCGTATTGCTCGTTCCCGTCGTACCCGCCGCAGTGGTCGGCGCCGCGCTGACGGCCTTCTCCGCAGGTCTGCTCGGCCTGTACCTTCGCACCCCCGAGATGCGAGAGAAAGGCAGCCTGCGCCCGACCCAGCAGGGCTTGACCATCGCCAAAGACGTCTGGATGACCGGCATCGGTCTCACCCTGCTCATCGACGGTCTCGGCGACGACGAGTGCTGAATGCACCGGTTCCGGCGATGATGCCGATCGGCGCCGACCGCTGGACGCGACATTGGGTCCTTCGAGGGGCTCGGTGCGGAACCGGACGTCGGCATCCCCAAGCGCGTGCGACGGTTGGCAGCCCGCGGCGCAGCCGCCGGCCACCGTACGGTGCCGGGGCGCGCCGCCGACCGAGAGGGCCTCGGGCAGGTCGGCGCACGGCGCCGACCTGCCCGAGGTAGCGAACGGGGCCGTGGCCGTCCTGACGTTTCGGCGGCCGCCCGATACGAATCGTTTCGAGCGGCCGAACGCGGGAACACGCGCCGCCATGTCGTACAACGCCGTTCCCTCGGGAAAGCTCCGCCGGTCGCGTTCCTCTGCGATCTGTGTCGCCCGGTCGGCCGTTGCCGCGGCGGCCGCGGCGGCCGCGCTCGCCGGCTGCTCGTCCGGCCAGGCCGCCGAGACCGCGACCCTCAAGCCGCCCATCTCCGGGCTCAACACGCAGAGCCCGGACGGCAGTTTGCTGATCCGCAATCTGCAAGTGCTCTACGCCGGACCGGCCGGCTATCCCGCCGGCGGTACGGCGCCGCTGCAGGTCAGCTTGTTCAACGAGACCGAGCAGCCGATGACCGTGGTGATCCGCAGCGCGCCGCCGACGGTCGATGTCCCACCGCCCGGGTACGTGACGGCACAGCGGATAGCGCTCACCGGCGGGACAGCGGCCGCCTCACCCAGCGCGAACCCGGAACCGGCGCCCGGCGGCAAGAAGTCGCCGCATCCGAGCCTGTCGGCGGGCGAGGTCAACGACCCGTCCGGGGCGGCCTCGACGGCGCCGACGCCGGGCGCCTCCCTGGTGTCCGGCTCCGCCGGCCAGCCCGCGCAGATCACCATCCCGGCGCTGGGCGAAGCCTCCTTCCAGCCGACCATGGCGCAGAAGCTGCTGGCGGTCGGCCTCAGCGGCCGGTTCAGCCTCGGCAAGTCACTGAGCCTTGTGCTCGAACGCGGCGCCGGCCTCGCACCAATGAACCTGCTCGCGCCGATGGAGGTTCCGCTGTCCCCGGTCCCGGTTTCGGCCGGCGTCAGTACGGCACCCGAGAAGAACATGGGCGAGGGCCAGTAGACCAGCGCCGCTGACCTCCGGGCCATGCCCCGCCGGGGCCGGCGCGGCAGGAATGCCGCGTGTGCCCGGACTGGCGCCCGCGCCGCCGGCCTGCGCCAGGACATGGCCGCCGCCCGGCTGACCGCCCGCACCTGGACCCGCGAACACGGCGCCGGCCTGCCCGAGGTCGCGAACTGGACCTGGTCAGTCGGCGCTGCGCGGATACTCGTCGTCGTCCAGCCGGTCCGGGATGGGCGCCCGGCCCGACTCGCCGCGGGGCTTCAGTTCGGTCCGGTCCGGCCGTACGGGGACGCACCGTCGGGTGAGGGCCGCAGTCCCCGCCCCTCCGCGGAGGTCGCCTCCGGGTCACCAACCGCCGAGTCGCCGTCGCTGGGCCTCGCCCGTGCGCCGTGACCGTATTCGTCCTCGGCACCGGCATCCTCGCCGGTCAGGTCGTCGACCTGCCCATCCTGCGAGTACGACGCCATCGCCTTGGTCAACTCGGACAACGGCAGCGAGCTCTCGTCGCGCCACACGCCATCGGTCTCTTCGCTCATGGGATCCCGACTACCCACCGCGCTGCGATCTACCCCCGCCAGGCGCGCTTCCTCGATCGAGCTTCGCTGCAGACGGTGACCGGCGTTCCGGGGGAGCGCCGGGCCGGCGACGCGACGCGCTGATCACCCGGGAGGTCGACCGGCCCACCTGCGAAGCAACTCGGAAGTCCGCCGGTCTTCCAGCAGCGTCTGCACTCCGGCGACGGCAGCAGCCTGCTGCCGCGCATTCCCGGCGGTGCGCCTTAAAACCGTCGTCCCGGCTGCAGCGACGTCAGTGCCGGGAACCACATGTTTGCGGGTCGATGCGCGGGGAAGACGACCGCTTGCTCGGGGAAGGCGGTGGCCAATGGTCGAGCAGGCAGACGGGGTACGGGCGCCGGTGATCATCGGGCCGGGGACCGCGTCCGGTGGTCCGGGTCCGTTGCGCCGGCGGGTGCGTGGCTCGACGTTGGCGCCGATTCTGCGCACCACCAGCGACGGCTTCACCGCGCTCAATGACCAATTCAAAGCAATCGAGGACCGCAGCGGAGAACCGCTGACTGCGGCGCAGATCGACGCAGACCGCACCTCGCCGGACCGCTCGACCGCCGAGCCGCACGCCGGCGGGGACCCGGAACCGGCCGAGCGTCGCCGATGAGATATCCGGGCGAAGTGATGTGCGCGGACAGCGTCGGCCGCACGCTGCTGGCGGTGGCGGTTCCGCCGGCGCAGCGCCGTGGCGGCGGGCTGCTGCGTGTTCCGGTGCTCGGCCGGTTCGGTGAGCTGTCCGAGGAACGCCGCCGCCTGGCGCTTACCTCGGAGGCGGTGGCGGAAGCCGTGCCGGCGGGGCAGATCGACGACGTGGACGCGGCGGCCGTCGCCGCATGGATCGTGGAACACTACCGCCAGCGCATCTACCCGGCCGTCGCTCTCGGCTCGCCGCACGGGGCCGCGGTGCACCTTGCGGCCGGCTGCGGCGCGGCTTGGCTGCCGACGTCGTTCACGATCACCGCGCCGTGGCCCGGCGGCTCGCCGGGCAACTGGCCCGGCGCCATGGACTGGGGCAGCAAGCTGGCGGAGCGCTTGGTGGCCCGTAATCCCGACGTGACGGTACGGCAGGTGCACGACCCGGTGCTGCGTGGTCCATTGTGCGGGGCAACGGTCTCGCTGCACGTGCAGTGGCGGACCTTGCCTGTGGCCTATCGGTCGTTCCTGCGTTCCCGGCTCGCGCCGAATGGCGCCGCCGTGCTCGTCCGCGATGTGCGTACCTGGCCGGTGCTGGACGGGTCGCCGGGGCACAGCTTCCAGATCGGCACCCCGACCGGCGGCTGGAAGGCGGACTGTTACTCGACCGGCGAGGCCGGATTCCGGCGGCTGTTGTGCGCCATCGGCGTCGACGAGTGGCCGGACCCGGTCGGCACGGCGCCGCGGCGGTACGCGGAGACCAGCGGGGATCCGGCGCTGGGACCGGAGCTGTGCGAGGTCGTCGAGGTGGCCGGCGGGGTCAGTTGTCGGGTGCTCTACCGCGATTCGCAGGCGTTGAGCGCCGGCGTCGCCGACGTCCTCCGACGCTGGCTGCGCCCGAGGACCGGCGCGCAGCATTGCGTTGTCGGGACCGGTCGGATGGCCGACCCCTGGCGGATCATCGCCGGCGGGATGGTGCCCTACTGGTGCGAGTCGTCGTCGCGTTCGGCCACCCAAGCCGCCGAGTTGTGGCTGGCAGGAAGTGAGCCGTTCGAGCGGATCAGTGTCCTGCCGGAGCCACCCGGGACGCTCAACGACGATACGGCTACCTTGTCGCACTGGCGGTCGGTGGCCGGCTTCGCCCGTGGCTGCGGAAGAGTGGATAGCCTGGTCGCCCGCCGCTATCCGATGCTGCCGCCCGCTCCGGGCCACGCAAGCCGTTTCCCGGAGGACACCGTTCTGTCGCCCCCGATTCCGGTGATGCCGATGGAGCAGGCCGTGCGGCGACTGGCGGTCGCCGCAAGGTCACTGGGTCTGCTCATCGTCTGACATCGGGTCCGGGCCGTCGCCCTTCCGTGTCATCTCGGCATGTCGCCCGGGCGCGTTCAGCGGTTCTCGAGGGGCGCCGGGTGCACATCCTTCTCGGCATGGACGCCGGCGATGCCGACGTGGCCGCCCGGCTCGACCGGTCGGCAGGTCACCGCGCTTGGCTACACCGACTCGGCTCGGCGCCTGCGAGCCGCCATCCGGGTCAGCCCTTCGACATCGCCGTGCCGGAGCCGCCGCGTAGGCGCCGTCGGCGAGCCTGCAACCCGTGGCCGATTCACCGGAAACCGGAAAGAGGTACCGATGCCGGTGTGGACTGTCCCCCATGGTGCTGCTCCGCCACGGCAGCTTCCCGAGCAATCGCGAACCCGGGGGAGTAGCGCCGCTCGTTGCGGGTAGTCGGCGCGGATGAGTCCCTCCATCGGCGGCAGCACGGGAAGACAGGGATCCGGGATCAGTCAGCCACCGGTCCAACCCGAGCATGAGCTGGAGGAAGCGTTCGGCCTGCTGGTCGACGAAGGGTCCACGCGCCTGGCGCGGCCGTGGTCCAGCCTGACCGTCACCGGTCTGGTGGGTGGGATCGACATCGGCACGGGCGTGCTGGCCTATTTGATCGTGCACCGCGCCACCGGATCGACGGTGCTGGCCGGGCTCGCGTTCAGTATCGGTTTTGTCGCGCTGGTGCTGGCCCGCAGTGAGCTGTTCACCGAGAACTTCCTGGTGCCGGTCGCCGCGGTGGCCGCCCGGCACGGCTCGCTCGGCGGGCTGGCCCGGCTGTGGGCGGTGACCCTGTTGGGCAATCTGGCGGGCGGCTGGGTAGTCGCCTGGCTGATCATGCGGGCCTTCCCCGAGCTGCACCCGACCGCGGTGCGGGCCGGTGCGAATTACGCCGACCTTGGAGTCAATCTGCGTTCGTTCTGCCTCGCCGTGCTGGCCGGCATGGTGATCACGCTGATGACCCGGATGCAGCACGCGACGGAGAGCCTGGGCGTACGGCTGGTGCCCGCGCTGTTGTTCGGCGCGCTGCTGGCGGGCGGCCAGCTGTTCCACTGCGTGCTCGACTCGATCCTGATGTTCGCCGCGCTGATCGCCGGGGCGCCGTTCGGCTACCTGGACTGGCTGGGCGCGCTGGCGTTCTCGGTTGTCGGCAATGTCGTCGGCGGGGTCGGGCTGGTGGCGTGCCTGCGGTTGGTGCGGGTGCCGCACCGGATCGCGGAGGAACGCCGCCGCGCCGGCTGACGCCACCGATCCGGTGTGGTTCTCACGCCGGCCGGGAACCGGCTTCCGGCTCGGTCGGTCATCCTGCACGGCGGGATCGTCGCGCTCGAGGCCGGTGACCGGCGTGCGAGTCGATCAGACGTAGCGGCGTGCGCGGGAGGCTCGTTGAGCGGCGTCCAAGCAGGCGAGGCGGGCCTCCACCCGGGCTGGGCGCGGTCGGCGTTCAGCCACGACCCAGGGCAGGCCGCGGATCGCGTCCCAGGCGGCGAAGGCCGAGACCCGGTCGCGCGGCACACTTCGGGCGAGGAACACCGTACGCCGTAGAGCCGGCCCGATCGGGCGGCGTAACCAGGTGAACCAGAGCGTGTTGCGCAGGCCGACCCGGCGCCGTAAGGCGGCGTCTCGCGTACGGGAGGCGTGGTGGTGCACGACGGCGTCCGGCAGGTAGCACAGCTCCCACCCGGCAGTGAGCAGGTCCGTGGCGAGCAGTTCCTCCTCGCCGCCGAGCCACAGCCGCTTGCTGAACCCGCCGGCCCGCAGGAACGCCGAGCATCGCACCATCGACGCGCCGGCCAGGAAGCTACCCAGCGCGGGACCCGGCAGCCAGTCCGGCCGGGGCACCGAGGAGTCGCGCAGTTCGGCCACGATCGGGTCGTCCTGGCCGCCGGGCTCGACCATGATGCGGGCGTTCACCACGGCCAAGCGTGGGCAGGCGTCGAGCGCCCGCGCGGCCATGGCGAGGCTGTCCGGCTCCCACCAGGTGTCGTCGTCGCAGAACGCGACGTAGGGCGTCCGTAGCCGGCCGACGCCGATGTTGCGGCCGACCGCACCCAGGTTGTTCGCCAGCGCTACCACGTCAACCTGCGGGAACAGCTTCCGTACGGCGTCCGCGGTGCCGTCGGTCGAACCGTTGTCGACCAGCACGACCGGCGGCTGCTCGGGCAACGCGAGCAGCCGTTTCACGGCCGTCAGCGCCTCGTCGCGCCGCTGGTGCGTGATCACGACGACCCCGACACTCGCCATGCCGGGCGCATTCCCCGGCCATCGCCGGCGAAACCGAGACGGCGAGGCTGGCGCCGGTACGGTGTGGACGTCCCGGCGCCCGGCGGCACCCAGCACGAAGCCACCCGGATATTGGGCGGTTGGCTGCGCGAGGTCGTGGACGCGAACCGGACCAGCTTCCTGACCTTCGCCCCGGACGAGCTGACCAGCAACCGGCTGCAGGACATCCTCGACGTGACCGACCGCGACTGGCAGGCCGAGATCGGACCGTACGACGAAAAGGCCGGCCCCCGCGGCCGCGTCATCGAGGTGCTGTCCGAGCACATTTGCGCCCGGGCCACTCCGGCATGAAGGGCGGTTGGCCGGGTACCGAGTTCGGTCAGCACAGCAACTTCGGCGAGCATGTCGACGAGCGTTTCTTTCCGGTTGGAGGAGGGGATCATGGCGACTACGCAGGCTCTTTCCGAACTGGTCGACGAGCTTTATGCCGGGCAGGAGCGGATCGACCGGGACGAGATCCATCGCCGGGCGGTCGCCGCGGAGTTGCCCTCCGGCGACATGGCCGTGCTCGACCGGCTGCCCGAGGGTGAGTACGCCGAGGACGAGTTGAACGAGGCGATCGCCCTGATCGCCGAGCCCGGCGCCTCCCCGCTGAGCGTCGACGAGGAACCCACCGACTGACGCGCCCGCTCCGTCCCTTGGGTGCCTTGTCCCTGATCAGAGCAATGCCGTGCGCTGCGGAGGTGGCGGTGACCGCCGGCGTTTCCCGCGCGGCTCATTCGGCGACGGACTTCCGTTCGCGGTCAGCGGCGGGCGAACCTCAGGGGCAGGCTCTCCGGCCCGTAGAGCGCGGTCGGTGGCCGCCATGGCACGGTGCCGGTGATCGAGGGCGGCCCCAGCCGGTCGGTCAGCGCGATGAGTGATTCGGCGATCTCGGCGCGGGCGGTCGCGGCCCCGACGCAGAAGTGCGGGCCACCGCCGAAGGTCAGGTGCGGTGTCTCCCGCGGGACGGTGATGTCGAAACGGTCGCCGTCGCTGAGGACGCGAGGGTCGCGGCTGGTCGCCTGCGTCCCGAGCATCACGAAGGTTCCGGTGGGGATGTGGACGCCTTGCACGTCGAGGTCCTCGACGGCGAATCGGAAGTTGGTGGGTACCGACGGAGCCCAGCGCATGACCTCCTCCACCGCCTGCGGCACGAGTTCCGGACGGGTGCCGAGCAGCCGCCACTGATCGGGATGGGCGGCGAACGTCGAAAGGGTCAGGCCGAGCTGGTTGCGTGTGGTGTCGTGCCCGGCGAACACGAGGGTCACCGCGAGGTTGCGCAGATCTTCCGTACTCAGGTGGTCTCCGCTTTCCTCGGCGGCGATGAGAGCCGACAGCAGATCCTCGCGCGGATCGACACGGCGTTGCTCGATCAGCGAGTCCACATACGCGTGCAGCCCCACCACGGCCTCCTCGACCCGAGCGCGCACCTGCGGCAGGTGGAAGCTGAACACCAGCCCGACATCGGTGGACCAGCGCCGGAACAGGTCGTAGTCCGCTGCCGGGACGCCGAGCAGCGCGGACATCACCCGTACCGGCATCGGGTCGGCGAAATCCGCCATGAATTCGCACTCGTCGCGCTCGGCGAGCGCCCCGGTCAGTTCAGTGGCGACGTCGCGCATGAAGGGGCGCAGGCCTTCGATCATGCGCGGCGCGAACGCCTTGCTGACCAGCCGACGCAGCCGCAGGTGGTCCGCTCCGCGCCGGTGCAGGATCATCGGTACGAACCAGTCGTACAGCGGCCCGTCAGAGATGCCCATGAGCTGGAGGTAGCGTTCGCCGCTCTGCGCCAGCCGTGGGTCGCGCAGCAGTTGCTGCATCTCGGCGTACCGCAGCACGATGAGGCCCATCGGCGTCATGGCGCACCAGCCGGCTTCGCGTGCGGCGGCGACCACCGGCGAGTCGAAGCGGAAGTCGGGGGCCGTGATGTCGAGAAACGGCAGGTCCACGGCTGGCGTCGTCATCCGCACTCCTGATTGCTGATCGAGATGCATGGATTTATGCCCTCGCCACGGTAACCGCAGCGGAGTCACGGCAACACTCGCAGTGATATATGTCCCTCGACCCGTCGGCCTCGACGCGGGGGAGGGGCGCAGGAGTCGGTGCGGGACACGTGGCGTCGTCGAACGCGCGTACATGGATCATCTTGATCGTCGCTCGGCTGTCAGTCTGACTCGTCCATCTACCTAGGATCTGGAAGTTTGCTGATAGATATAGATACTTGTCAGTCTGTTGACCCTGCTTCGGGCGTAGCTGTAGGTTCGCCATCACCCCAGAAGAACGCGCGTTCATGCGCCGCCGGGGCGAGGAGAAGCCATGAAGCGTCCTCAGTGGGTCAGGGCGGTCGCGGTGACGCTCGGGGCGACGGCGGGCCTGGCGGTCGCGGCCGTCGACTCGGCGCGCCCGGCCGCCGCGTCCGACAACGGGCTGTCGATCCGGCCCGCGATGGGGTGGAGCAGCTGGAGCTTCGTCCGGCGTTCCCCGACGGCGGCCGTCATCGAGGCCCAGGCCGACGCGCTCAGGAGCAGCGGGCTCGCCGCGCACGGCTTCGTGTACGTGAACCTCGACGACTTCTGGATGAAGTGCGACAGCAACGGCCCGGTCGTGGACGGCAACGGCCGCTGGGTCGTGGACACCGCGAAATTCCCGGGCGGCATGAAGACGCTCGCCGACCACGTGCACAACGATGGCCTGAAATTCGGCCTCTACGTCACGCCCGGCATCGCCCAGAACGCGGTCACCCGGAACACGCCGATCGCCGGCACATCGCACCACGCCGCCGACATTGCCGACACCTCCGTCAGCGAGAAGAACTACAACTGCAAGCACATGTACGGCATTGACTACGGCAGGGCGGGCGCCCAGGAGTTCGTCAACTCGTGGGCCGCTCAGTTCGCCTCCTGGGGCGTCGACTACCTGAAGATCGACGGTGTCGGCAGCCAGGACATCCCGGACGTGCAGGCGTGGGCGACCGCGCTGCGAGCCACCGGCCGGCCGATCAACTACGCGCTGTCCAACAACCTCGCCATCGCCGACGCGGCCACCTGGCGGCAGTCCGCGAACAGTTGGCGCACCCAGGGCGACGTCGAGTGCTACTGCGGCCCCGGGCCCAACGGCAGCGGTTACCCGATCACCGACTGGCCGCACGTCGTCGCGCGGTTCGCATCGGCCGCGTCCTGGCAGCCGTGGGCCGGCCCGGGCGGCTGGAACGACCTGGACTCCCTCGAGATCGGCAACGGCGACCAGATCGGGCTCACCGCCGACCAGCGCCGCAGCCAGTTCACCCTCTGGGCGATGGCCGCCTCGCCGCTCCTGCTCGGCGCCGATCTGACCCATCTCGACAGCACCGACAAGGCGATGCTCACCAACGACCGGCTGATCGCCGTCGACCAGGACGGCGTGGCCGCCAAGCGCATCGTCAACAGCGGCACCAAGCAGGTGTTCGCCAAGCGCGAGGCCGACGGCTCGTACGCCGTGGCCCTTTTCAATACGGCTACGAGCGGTTCTGCCACGGTGAGCGTGAACTGGTCGCAGGTGGGCTTCGCCGGCTCCGCGACCGTCACCGATCTCTGGTCCGGATCGAGCCAGGGCACGGTCACCGGCTCGTACAGCGCCACACTGCGGCCCGGCGAGACCCGGCTGATCCGCGCGGTGCCTTCGAACCCTGGCGCGGTCACCGTCGAGGCCGAGGCGACCGGCAACACGCTGGCCGGCGCGGTCACCGTCGCCGCCTGCGCGACCTGCTCCGGCGGGGCGAAGGTGCGGTTCATCGGCAACGGCGCCGCCAACTACGAGACCGTCAAGAACGTGACGGTCGCCGCCGCCGGCAACCACGAGCTCACCATCACCTACGAGGTGGACGGCACCCGGACGTTCTCGGTCAGCGTCAACGGTGGCGGCGCCATCGAGGTGCCGGTGAGCGGCGCCAGTTGGTCAACGCCGGCGAGCGTCACCGTGACCGTGGCATTCGCCGCCGGCGCCAACACCCTGACCTTCGCCAATCCCTCGGCGTACGCGCCGGATCTGGACCGCATCTCGGTCAGCTGATTCCTCCTGGAAGGACGGCAGGATGCCGCTTGCGCCGGTAGGCGGGAAGGGCAGCCGGCCCTTCCCGCCGGGACGAATGTCTTCTCAGCCGGTCGGTGTCGATGTCAGGTCGTTCGTGATGAGAACCCGGTCGAGCCTGGCCCCGTCCTCGCGATAGGCGTAGGTGATCGTGTGGGCGCCGGCTGCGAGGTCCGGCAGCAGCACCGCATCGCCCCGGGTGTCGTCGGTGACGGCCGCCCAGTGCCAGGAGCTGCCGGTGGGGATGTCGTTCCAGTCGGTCCAGGGCTCGTTGTCGACGCGAACCCAGAACGAGTCGTCATCGTCGGTCGGTGCGATGACCCGGCCCCAGAGCTTGTAGGTCCCGGCGGCGCTGACGGTGAACGGGACGACCGTCGATCCGTTCGACGGCGCCGACGGTTTGCTGTTGTTACCGGCGGCGACCGTGACGTCCTGGCCGCCCGAGGCGCTCGAGTCGGTCTCGACCTGCATCGGCGCGGTCACGGTGCCGCTCTCGGCCTCGGCGGTGACCGTCACCGTGGTCGGCGGCGTGCCGCACGACGTGGTCGAGCTCGACGAGTCGACCTTCACCGCGGCGCCGGTGGTGGTCTTGGCGTTGGTGACGCAGTAGCCGGTGACCGACTGGAAGCCCATGTCGTACGGGCTGTTGCTGCCGCGTTCCACGGTGAACCCGTCGAACCTGAGGTTGTTGCCGGCGTTGGCGATCACCGCGGGCCGGCCGTCGTTCGAGGCGAACTCGACCGAGCTGCCGGTGAAGGTGACGTTTTCGGCGTTGTGGATGTACCAGCCGTACGCCGGGCGGGTGCCGATGCTCTTGGGGTTGTAATCGGTGGCGTTGTTGCTCGGCACCGACGTCGACATGGTGCCGTTGCCGCCGGGCACGGTGATGTGCACGTTGGTGAAGGTCACGCCGCTGATCCGGTTGCCGCCGGACTCGCCCCACAGGGTCGGGCTGAAGGAGGGGCTGTTGCCGGTGGCGGTGATGTCGTCGTACGTGATGTTGCTGATGTGCCCGACGCCGGGACTGTTGCCGCAGCGTTTCCGGGTGCCGATCTTCTGCATGATCGGCGAATGCACGCCGGTCATGGTGATGTCGCGGTAGTGCACGTCGCTGATGTTCGCACCGTCCATCGAGACCATACCCAGGCCGGACTTGTCGGCGCCGGTGATGGTGATGTGCTGGAAGGTGTAGTCGCTGAAGTCGCCGCACGTCTCCGAGCCGAACATCAGCGCGTTGCAGCACTGCGCGGACAGGTGCGAGCCGGTGACGGTGACGTGCCCGTTGGGCAGCTTCGCGCCGAGCGCGTAGTCGCTCTTGAAGACGAGCGCGTCGTCGTTGGCGCTGATGTCGGCGTTGGTGACGGTGACGTTGGACGCGCTGATGACGTTCCAGCCGTCCCGGTCGCTCGCGGTGTCGATCCGCAGGTGGTCGGACGTGATGTTGTTGCAGTTGTTGGTGAGGACCGCGAAGTGGCCGCCGCGGCGGAACCGGACGCCGTCGAGCGTTAGCCCGTTGCACCGGGTCAGCGAGAGGATCTTGTCAGCCTCGCCGCTGTCGGGGTTTCCGGTGATGAGGTGACCGCCGCCGTCGATCGTGCCGGACCCGACGAACCCGATGCCGGTCAGCCGGTCGCCGTAGAACATCGCGTCGTGGAAGTGGCTGTGGCCGTAGTCCTGGTACCGGTCGTACGGGTTGGACTCGGCGGCGTCGTAGCCGGCGCCGGACGCGCCGGTGATCGTGGCGCCGGAGTCCAGTTGGAAGATGACGTTGCTCTTCAGGTGGATCGTCCTGGCCGACTTGTACGTGCCGGACGGCACCCGGACGGTGCCGCCGCCGGCGGCTGCGGCCGCGTCGACGGCCCTCTGGATCGCCCCGCTGTCGTTGCCGGTGCCGTTTCCGGTGGCCCCGTAGTCCCGGATGTTGAAGGTGCCGGCCGCCCACGCGCCGTTCGCGGCGACGAGCGAGGCACCGATTGCCAGCGCCGAGACGGCGGCCAGCAGCCCGAGGGTTCGCCTTCTTCTGGACATGTCCTTCCTTCCCGAGCGAGGACGGTCGCAGACATCCGATCTATCTGCCAATTACGACGGTACACATCATGATGTATCGATGGAATACTCCGGCATAGATCCTATGTCTGCGCGAAGAGAGGAGTTACCGATGACGCGACGAATGGGAGCCGCGCTCGCGGCCGGCGCTCTGCTGGCCGCTCTGGTGGCCGCAGTGCCGGCGCCGGTGGCGGCCGCCGGCCCGCGGCGTACGGCGCCGGTCGACTGGTCGGTGGAGATGGTCCGATCCACGATGGAACGATTCACGCCCAAGACCATCGGTGGCTGGAGCTACCCGGTCGCGCTCTACCTGCTCGGCCAGTACGAGGTGTACCAGCGCACCGGCGACCGTACGTACCTGGCGTTCGTCAAGAGCTGGGTGGACCGGTTCGTCGACAGCAAGGGTGTCATCAAGCAGAGCTTCAACAACTTGGACAGCATGCTGGCCGGACGGCTGCTGCTGGTGATGTATCGCGAAACAGGGCAGGCGAAGTACCGTACCGCCGCCACGAAGATCCGCCATCGGCTCGACACCTATCCGCGGACCAGCGACGGCGGCTTCTGGCATGCCACATCGGACAGCCGCGCGTGGCAGCTGTGGTCCGACGGCACGTTCATGCTGCTGCCGTTCCTGGCTGAATACGGCCGGACGGTCGGGGACAGCACGTACGCCTGGGACGAGGCGACCAAGCAGCTGGTCATCTACGCCGGTCATCTGCAGCAGCCGAATGGGCTGCTGAAGCACGCGTACGACGAGAAGCGCGCGCAGAGCTGGGCCGACCCGGCGACCGGACTGGCGCCCGAGTTCTGGTGCCGCGCGATCGGCTGGTTCGGCCTGGCCGCCGAGCAGGTCCTCGACGCGATCCCGGCCGATCACCCGCGCCGCGCCGCCGTCGTCGGCATCCTGCAGAACCTGGTGCGTGGCGAGGCCGCCGATCAGGATCCGAAGACCGGGCGGTGGTTCCAGGTGGTCGACAAGGGTGGCCGCGCGGACAACTGGACCGAGACGTCCTGCTCGAGCATGTTCACGTACACCATCGAGGTCGCGGTCGCCCGGGGCTATGTGGCCGCCGGGTACCGGACGAGTGCCGACCGTGGGTATCGGGGCGTCCTCGACGAGTTGTCGCTCGGTGCGGACGGGCGTACCGACCTCGCGAACATCTCGGTGGGGACCAACGTCGGGTCGTACGGCTACTACGTCGGCCGCACCAGGGCGACCAACGACTTCCACGGCCTGGGCGCCTTCCTTCTCATGAATGAGGAGCACGGCTCCGTACCTCGAAAACAATTGCCTGTGCCGGGTCGAGAAACGGCGCGGTGAGCCCGGCCGTCGCCAGCACCCGGCCGGTGACCTCGACCGGCTCGGCCAGCCACGGTGCCCGCCGAGCCAGGTCGGGTCGCGGCAACGCCAGCTCCGGGCAGGGCGCGACGGTGTACGCGGTGTCCGGGTCGAGACCGGGCAGCCGCAGGCGCGGTGGCGCCGCCGCCACGCTGACCCCCAGCTGGGCGAGGGAGAAGACGCCGTGCCGCCGGTCGGGTGCCACGACGCCGTGCAGCCACGCCTGCGGATCGGGGTGGTCGGCGGTGACCCGGCGCCCGGTATGCATGAGCGGTCGCAGGCGTTTGTACAGCGATATCCACGCGGCCAGGTCGGTCATCTCGGCCGGCGAGCAGGTGGTGATGTCCCACTCGATCCCCGCGTGCGCGAACAATGCGGTGGCGAGCCGGAACGGCAGGTCGGCGGTGCGGCCGGTGACATGGGCGCGGGCGGCGCCGACGTGGCTGCCGATCAGTTCCGGCGGCAGCAGCAGTCCGGTCCATCGCTGGATCTCCTGGCGCTGCAGTGGATCGTTGGTGTCCGACGTCCACACCCGGTCGGTACGGTCGAGAATGCCGTAGTCGACGCGGCCGCCGCCGCCGGCGCACGACTCGATCTCCAGCGACGGGTGCCGGGCTCGAAGGTCGTCCAGCAGCCGGTACACGGCCAGGGTCTGCTCGTGCACACCCGCGTGCCCGTCGTGGACCGCCTCCAGCAGGTCCCGGTTGTGGTCCCACTTCAGATAGTCCAGGCCGTACTCGTCGACGAGCCGGTCGAGATGGTCCAGCAGGTATCCGTACACCTCCGGCTGCGCGAGGTCCAGCACCAGCTGGTTGCGTTGCAGCGCCGGCCGCCGGCCGGGAGCGGCCAGGATCCAGTCGGGATGGGCCCGGGCCAGGTCGGAGTCCGGGCTGACCATCTCCGGCTCGACCCACAACCCCATGGCCAGGCCGAGATCACGCACCTGCTTGACCAACGGCCGCAGACCGTCCGGCCAGATGTCGCGATCGACGGTCCAGTCGCCCAGCCCTCTCGTGTCGTCACGCCGGCCCCGGAACCAGCCGTCGTCGAGGACGAACAGCTCGGCCCCGATGGACCCGGCCCGCTCCGCGAGCTCGCCCAACTTGGTCAGGTCGTGGTCGAAGTAGACCGCTTCCCAGGTGTTGAGGATGACGCGCCGGGGCGTACGGGGATGGACGTCACGGGCCCGCAGCCGCTCGTGCAGGCGCGCCGCGAGCCCGTCGAGGCCCTCGTCCGACCAGGCGAAGTACACCCAGGGGCTGCGGTACTCCGCGCCCGGTCGCAGCCGTACCTCCCCGGGGCCGAGGAGCTCCCCGCCGGCCAGGACCGGCGCGTGCTCGGGCAGGTTCTCCAACCAGTGCGCGTGGTCACCGCTCCAGCCGGTGTGCACGGCCCACACCTCACCGCGGCCGAACCCGAACCCGGCGGTGCCGGCGACCAGCAGCCCGGTGGCGTCATGACCCGTCTTGCCACGTCGCGACTCGCGCAGGGTGAGCCCGTCGCGCAACGGCCCGCGCTGGGGGCTGCGCTCCCCGGCCCACCGACCGGTGAAATCGAGCACCTCGGTGACCGGGCCGTCGACCGGCAGCTGGCAGGAGACGGCGTCCACGGTGTACATGTCGGCGCCCTCGTTGCGGACCCGGGTCGCCATCCGCACGACGCCGGAGGGCTCCATGACGATGTCGACGGTCACCGCTATCTCGGCGGCCGGGTCGCCGGCCTGGATCCGCGCCGTGCCGCCGATCAGCGACACCTCGCCGACCTCGAGGCGCGGGTGCGGCCAGCCGCCGTCCCGGTGCCCCGCCAGGGCGGGGCGGCCGTGCCACCCTTGCGCCTGGGCCGGCAGCACCGTGCAGGTGACGCGCGAGTCGAGGGACGGCGCGACCGCCTCGCTCAGGCCGATCGGCGGGCCCGGATCGGCGCCCCAATGAACGACCCGCGGCAGTGCCGGCCCCTCGGCGTCCAGGATCAGCGCGCATCCCGCAGCGGACAGGACGAGCATCCGGGGCGCATCGGCCATGGGAAGTCCTCTCTACCTGGCGGCCCGTGGCGGCGCCGTCGAGTTGCGGACGATCAGTTCGGTGGGCAGGCGCAGTGGCTCGGGCGCGCGGACGGTCTTGCCCGGATCGTCGCCGACGAACTCGAGCAGCGCCTTCACCGCGCCGTTGCCCATCGCGTCGGTGTCCTGCCGCACGGTGGTCAGCGCCGGCAGGGCGTACGCCGCCAGGTCGATGTCGTCGAACCCGGTGACCGAGACGTCCTTCGGAACCCGTAGGCCGTGCTCGTGCAGAGCGCGCAGCACGCCGATGGCCATCATGTCGCTCTCGGCGACGATCGCGGTCAGATCGGGCCGGGCGTCGAGCAGGTCGTTGGCCGCGTGGTAGGCGCCCTCGGTGGACCAGTCCGAGCGCCGGTGCAGGCCCGGGTCCTCCGGGATCCGGGCGGCGGCGAGGGCGGCGCGGATGCCACGGAGGCGCTCGCCGCCGGACGGGTCGGTCTCGGTGCCGGTGATCCGGGCGATCCGCCGGTGCCCGAGCTCGATCAGATGCCCGGTCACCGCCTGGGCGCCCTCGTGGTTCTCGGAGGTGACACAGGTGGCGCGCGGTCCGTACGCCACCGCGTCGATGAACACCGTCGGCAACCGCGCCTCGAGCAGTGCCAGGATCCGCACATCGTCGGGCGGGCAGGCCACCATGATGGTGCCGGCGACCCGGCGCGCCCGCAGTCGCCGTACGTAGCTCTGGCTGCCGATCTCGGCCTCTTGCGGGCGGGTCGGCAGCAGCAGGTCGTACCCCGCCTCGGCCGCGGCGGCCTCGATGCTGCGCAGCACGTTGAGGTAGAAGTAGTGCTTCGGCTTGGTCAACTGGGACAGCGCCCACCTGTCGTCGGCGAAGAAGCTGACCGCGATGGTCCGCGACGGTCCGCCGGACAGCGACTGCGCGGCCACGTCAGGCACGTAGCCCAGGACGGCGGCGGCCGCCTCGACCCGCTGCCGAGTTTCCTCGCTGACCCTCGCATTGCCCGACAGGGTGCGCGAAACCGTGGCGCGCGAGACGCCCGCCAGACGTGCCACATCCCCACTCGTCGCCAAGGTCCACCCCTTCCTCGTGAACGCGCGTACATGCTTTGTCGTCATCATTCAGGCCGACCCGAGGCCTGTCAAACGACGCAGTTAGTAAGGCTTATTGCCGATCTCTTGACCGCGGTTCGACGCCGAGAGTACGTTCCGCATCGCGCCCCAAGAACGCGCGTTCATAGGACAACTCCATGCATGTCGCTCGATTAGGCAGCTTCCGCCTACCGAAGGGCACCTCTCATGACCACGCTCTCCCGACGCGGCCTGCTCGCCGCCGGCGGCGCCGTCGCCGTCGCGGCCGCGACCAGCGCGTGCAGCGTCAAGGAACCGTCCAGCTCGTCGGGCCCCAAGGCGATCAGTTTCCTCACGTTCGAGACTCCGAACCTGACCCCCGCCTACTGGGACGCCGCCATCCAACGGGTCACCGCCAAGAACCCGGACATCAAGGTCCGCAAGCTGGTGTCGCCCACCGCCGACGGGCGTACCGACTACGCCAAGCAGCTGCTCACCTCGGGCCAGTTCCCGGACGTCATGATCGCCGTCTCGCCGGCCGGGTTCGCCGAGGCCGGCGACCTGTACGCGTGGTCACCGAGCGAGCTGGCGGACTTCGTCTACCCGACCGCCAACCCGATCAAGGGCAAGTACTACCAGCTACCGGCCAACACGCAGACAATCCCGCCGGTCTACTACAACAAGCAGATGTTCGCCCAGGCGGGCGTCACCGCGACGCCGGCCACCTGGGCGCAGCTGCTGACCGCCGCGGCGGCGCTGAAGGCCAAGGGCCACACGCCGTTCGTGGTGGGCGGCGGCAAGGACGCCTTTGCCTCCTCGATGATCCTCGACGGGATCGTGAGCGTGGATGTCTACGGCAGGACTCCGGACTGGATGACCAGACGGCGGGCCGGGACGGTGAAGTTCGCCGACCCGGACTTCACCGCGGCGCTGGCCAAGTTCGCCGACCTCGCGGCCAAGGGGTACCTCAAGGCGTCGGATGTGTCCCGCGACTACGCGGCGACCGAGCAGGCGTTCCTGGACGGCAAGGGCGCCATGTACCCGATGGGCAACTGGTTCGCTGCCAACGCCGACAGCAAACCCCACGCGTTCGACATCGGCGTGTTCAACCTGCCCGGCGACGACGGCCGTACCGTGGTCCCGGCGTACACCGGCGGCGGCATGATCGTCAGCGCCAAGGCGGCCAATCTCGATGCGGCGAAGCGGTTCGCCCTGGGGTTCCAGCTCGACAAGACCCAGTTGGACGCGTCCGTGAAGGCCGACGGCCTGATCCCGGCCATCAAGGGATACACGCCGCCCGCCACGGTCGGCTCGGTCTACCGGGCCGGCTACGACCTGTACCAACAGGCCGTGGTGAAGAACGAGGTGGTCCACGCGTTCCGCTGGGAGACGGCCGACGACGGGCTGCTGCCCGGCATGACCGACAAGGTCGACGCCGCCGCGCAGGACCTCATCACCGGCCGAAAGAACGCCGCGCAGGCCGCGGCGTACCTGGACGCCCAGTGGGCGAAGGCAGGCCGCTGAGCGATGTCGCCGGTTCCCACCATCGAGGCGCCGCCGCTCCCGGTCCGGACGGACCGGCCGGCGCGCTCCCGCCCGAGACGAGGCCGGCTCCGGCACTTCGGCCTGTTCGCGGCGCCGGGCGTGTCGGTTTACCTCTGTTTCGTGCTGGCGCCGATCGCGGTGAGCTTCGGCTACAGCCTGACCAATGCCAATCCGTTCAATCCGCCCACCCGGTTCACCGGCCCGCGCAACTACGTCGAGCTGATGCACGACCCGGAGTTCTGGACGGCGTTGCGGGTCACCGCGATCCTGACCCTGATCGTGACGGTCGTGCCCAACGTCGCCGGCCTGGGCATCGCGCTGCTGCTCGACCGGCGCGGCAAGTTCTACAACGCGCTGCGCAGTGTCTTCTTCACCCCGGTGATCCTGAGCTCGGTGGTGGTCAGCATCGTCTGGTCGCGGCTGCTGGACGCGGGCGGTCCGGTGAACGAGGCGCTGCGCGCGCTCGGCTGGCACGATCCGCCCGGATGGCTGTCCGACCCGGCGTACGCGCTCTACGCGGTGGCCTCGATCATCTCCTGGCAGATGCTCGGCTTCTGCGTCGTGGTCTACCTCGCCGGCCTCCAGGGCATCCCGCAGGAGCTGATCGAGGCGGCGGAGCTGGACCAGGCCGGGCCGGTACGGCGGTTCCGGCACGTGGTCTGGCCGCTGCTCGCGCCGGCCCTGACGGTGAACACGGTGGTGCTGCTGATCTCGGCCTTCAAGACGTACGACTACATCAAGGTCATCACGAACGGCGGCCCCGGAGCCGGGACGACCGCCACGATCGCGTTCGACGTGCTGCAGACCGGCTTCGACGCCAACCACGTCGGCTACGCCTCGGCCATGGCGATGGTGATGCTGGTGATCGTCGCGGTCGCGACCGCCCTGGCGCTACGGATCCTGCGGGCCCGGGAGGTGGACCTGTGACCGGCCGATTCGCCTGGCTCCGCCCGTTGGTCGCCACCTGCCTGTGCGCGCTGTTCTTCGTTCCGCTGTACCTGGTGCTGGCCAACACGTTCAAGCCGGGTGACCGGATCTCCGGGTCGCCGGCGTCGCCGCCCTGGCCGCCGACCTTGCACAACATCACGGCCGTGCTGACCCGGCCGGACCGGCTGTTCTGGGTGTCCTTCACCAACAGCGTGCTGATCACGTCGGTGTCGGTGGTGACGCTGACCGTGCTGTCGGCGATGCTCGGGCACTACCTGGCCCGCTCGCGGTCGCGATGGGCCAGAGGACTGACGCTGGTCCTGCTCGCCGGCTTGATGATCCCGCCGCAGGTCATCCTCATCCCGATCGCCGACGTGCTGCGCGCCGGCCATCTGATGGGCACCCTCCAGGGCCTGGTGCTGTTCAACGTCGGCTATTACGTGCCGTTCGGCGTGTTCGTCTTCTCCGGCTTCATCCGGACCGTGCCGATCGAGCTGGAGGAGGCGGCCACGGTCGACGGGGCGAGCCCGGCCAAGGTGTTCTGGCGGATCGTCTTCCCGCTGCTGCGGCCGGCCAGCGCCAGCGTGCTGATCTTCCTCGGGGTGTGGATCTGGAACGACTTCATCGACCCACTGATCATCCTCGGCCCGAGCCGCGGCACGACGATCACCACCGGCGTCTACCGCGCGGTCGGGCAGTACCAGTCCGACTTCGGCTCGGTGTTCGCGCTGATGTTTCTCGCGACGCTTCCGGTGCTCGCCTTCTACCTCGCCCTGCAGCGGCACTTCGTGAAGGGACTCACCGGCGGCGCCACCAAAGGTTAGGAGACCCCCATGAGACGTCTGCTCACCCTGCTCGCGACGGTCACGATGGTCGCGGCGGCACTCGCCGGATTCGGCGGCAGCCGGCCGGCCCGCGCCGACCTCACCAACCCGCGGCAGGACTTCCTGCGCGCGTCGACCGCCGGGGTGTTCCTGCACTGGGGCATGCTCACCTCGCCCGGCTACACCAGCTGCTCGGCCTGGGAGAACGCGATCACCAGCGGCGGCTGGAACGCCGGCTACTGGGTGAGCGAGGCCCGGAAGCTGCACGCCGGCTACCTCACGCTGGCCACCTTCCACAGCAAGCTGGGCTACGGCCGGGCCTGGCCGTCGAGCATCCCCGGCACGTGCAGCACCAAGCGTGACTTCCTGGGCGAGCTGATCACCGCGGCGCACGCGGCCGGCCTGCGGGTGATCCTCTACATGACCAACGACGCCCAGTGGCACGACTACCGGAACCACGAGTGGATGGATTCGTCCGCGTACTCCTCCTACAAGGGACACTCCGTCGACCTGGACACCCAGGACGGCTTCGGCGAGTACAGCTACGACAACTTCTTCGACGTGATGAGGAGCCACCCGGCCCTCGACGGGTTCTGGATCGACAACGACAACCAGTACTGGCTCGACCACGACCTCTACCCGCAGATCTACCAGCTGCACCCGAACATGACCATCAGCAACAACAACGAAGACACGCCGATCATGGACATGATCAGCAACGAGCAGAAGACCGGGATGACGCCGGCGTACGACATGCCGCAGGCGTACTACACCGCTCAGCCCCGGCTGACCGAGGCGGACTACAAGCTCCCGTCCTCCGGCGCATGGTGGTACGACGGGTCCAACTCGGCGGTGGATTACGCCCTGAACATCGGGCGGTACATCGCCAACGCCGGATCGTCGGTGAAGTCGCTGATGGCCGAGACCGCCCAGGTGAACGGGCAGTTCCCGGCGAACCAGGTCAACTTCAACACCTTCATGAACTCGTACCTCCCGCCGATCTGGGAATCGATCGGGGGCGACGAGGGCGGCGGGTTCATGTACGGCGGCATGCCGGGCGGCAACTTCGGCAGCGGCGCCTACGGATACACCACCATCAACAAGACCAACCCCGATCTCCAGTACGTGCATGTGGTCACCAAGCCCACCTCGGGCAACTCGGTGAAGCTGCGCGACAGCGGCTACGTGGTGTCCGCGGTGACCAACCTGCGCACCGGCGCGCCCATCACCTTCAACCAGGGCAACGGCTTCCTGACGATCAGCGGCGTGTCCACCTGGGACCAGTACGACACCGTCCTCAAGGTGACGATGTCGGGGCGTACCGGAATTGTCACCGGCGTCCGGGCGAGCGCCACGGCCTCGGCCAGCGGGCACGCGGCGGCCAACCTGGTCGACGGCTCGTACCTGACGTACTGGGACAGCAACAAGACCACCCCGGTGTCGATCACCCTCGACCAGGGGTCGGCCCGCACCGTCGCCTACCTCGCGGTCAACCAGCGCGAGGACACGATCACCCAGACCGCGAGCTCCTCCGCCAGGATCAAGAACTACAAGATCCTTACGAGCAACGACAACAGCACGTACGCCACTGTCAAGTCGGGCAGCCTCCCGAACGCCCGCGGCGCCCAGTTCATCGACATCGGGAAGTCGGCGCGGTATGTGCGGCTCGAGGTGGACGGCGTCTACGCGTCGTCGAAGCAGCTGCGCATCGACGAGATGTGGCTGGGATCGGCCTACCCGGGCGGCGGCATGCCGCCGGCCACCGTCGAGGCCGAGGCGTCCGGCAACACCCTCTCCGGAGCGGCGGCCGTCGCCTCGTGCCCGGCCTGCTCGGGCGGCGCCAAGGTGCGGTTCATCGGCAACAACGCGAGCAACTACGAGATCGTCAACCTCACCGCCGCGACCGCCGGAAACCACGAGCTGATCATCACGTACGAGGTGAACGGCACCCGCTCGTTCGACCTGAGCGTGAATGGTGGCGCCTCTGTCCCGGTCAGCTGCACCGGCACCGACTTCAACAGCCCGGCCACCGCCTCCGTCACGGTCCCGCTCAACGCCGGCAGCAACACGATCAAATTCTCAAATACCAGCGCGTACGCGCCCGATCTCGATGCGGTGACGATCCGATGAGACTACGTGCCACCCTGGCGGCCGCTACCGCACTCATCCTCGTGACGCTCGGCGGCGCCGCCGCCCAGGCCGCCCCCGCCGACGCGCTGCTGTCGCTGAACAAGCCCGCCACCGCGTCGTCCTCGGGCGGCTGCTGTCCGGCCAGGAACGCCGACGACGGCGACACCGCCACCCGGTGGGCCAGCGGGGCGAACGTCGACCCGTCCTGGATCTACCTCGACCTGGGCGCCACCTACGCCGTGCACCGCGTCCAGCTGACCTGGGACGCCTCCTGCGCCACCGCGTACCAGGTGCAGACCTCGCCCGACCACGTCACCTGGACGACCATCTACGCCACCACGGCGGGCAAGGGCGGGGTGGAGAACCGCACCGGCCTGTCCGGCACCGGCCGCTACGTGCGGATGAACGGCACGAAACGCTGCCGGTCGGACTCCTCGCACGGCTACTCGCTGCAGGAGTTCGCGGTCTACGGTGCAGCCGGCGACGTCACCCCGCCCGGCGTTCCCGGCACCCCGACGCCGGCCGGCTCCACCCCGAGCAGCGTCACCATCGCCTGGACGGCGGCCACCGACAACGTCGGGGTCACCGGCTACGACATCTATCACGACGGACAGTTGTGCGCGAGCGTCGACGGCAGCACCCTCACCGCGACCTGCGGCGGGCTCAACCCCAAGACGACGTACGGGTTCTACGTCAACGCCCGCGACGCCGCCGGCAACGTGTCGCAGCCGAGCGGCACGCTCTCGGTGACCACCCCGGCCTCCGACGACCACAGCCCGCCCACCGTGCCCGGTAACGTGCACACCACCTCGGTCACCAGCACCAGTGTCGCGCTCGCCTGGACGGCGTCGACCGACGACACCGGCGTGACCGGCTACACCGTCTACGACGTGACGGCCTCGCCCCGCACCAAGATCGGGGCCTCCAGCGGCAACGCGCCCAACGCATCGCTCGGCGCGCTGACCCCGGGGCACACGTACAAGCTGGTCGTGACCGCGTCTGACGCCAACAAGAACGAGAGCGGCCCCAGCACCGAACTGGATGTCACCACCCCGAGCGGAGCCTGCAACCAGCCGATCTGCTCGGTCACCCAGGTCGGCACCGACGACGACGTCGTGTGGGGCCTGGTGACGCTGCCGGACGGCACGATCCTGTTCAACGAGCGGGACTCGCACGCGATCGTCCACCTCAACCCCCGGACCGGTGCCAAGAAGACCATCGGTACGGTCCCGAACACGCAGAGCACCGACGGCGAGGGCGGACTCACCGGCCTGGAGATCAACCCGGTCAGCTTCCCCGCCGACCACTGGCTCTACGTCATGCACACCTCACCGGCCGACAACCGGATCGTACGAATCAAGTACGACCCGTCGACGGACTCGCTGACCACGAGCACCGAGCAGGTCCTGCTCAGCGGGATCGCGCGCAACAAGTACCACAACGGCGGCCGGCTGCGGTTCAGCCCGGACGGCAGGTATCTGTTCGCCGGCACCGGCGACGCCCAGAACGGCGACAACGCGCAGAACAGCAAGAGCCTCAACGGAAAGGTGCTGCGCATCAACCCGAACGGCAGCATCCCGCCGGACAACCCGTTCGGCAACGCGGTCTGGAGCTACGGCCACCGCAACGTGCAGGGGCTCGCGTTCGACTCGCAGGGCCGGCTGTGGGAGCAGGAATTCGGCAACAGCATCATGGACGAGACCAACCTCATCGTGCGCGGCGGCAACTACGGCTGGCCGTCCTGCGAAGGCACCTCCGGTACCTGCGGCACGGCCGGCTTCATCAAGCCGAAGCGCACGTACCCGGTGGCACAGGGCTCCTGCAGCGGCATCGCCGTCATCCGGGACGTCCTCTACGTCGCCTGCCAGCGCGGCACCCGCCTCTACCGCGAAGTGATCAGCGGCAGCAGCCTGACCGATGTGCAGGTCTTCTTCAACGGCACGTACGGCCGGCTACGCACCCCCGAACCGGCCCCGGACGGCGGCATGTGGCTGGCCACCTCCAACGACGGGGACAAGGACAGCGTCCCGCACAACAGCAACAACGTGATCCTGCACGTGAGCCTGGGCGCGGGCTGACGTCAAGACCGCCCGCGGCGGATTATCGACAATCTTAAATTTTCCTAAGGGTTGTTACGGGCCGACGGGCATTGATGCTTGGATCTGTTAGTCAGTCTTACTAACAATTGAAGGACAGGCGTACCCCATGTCATCCCCTCGTACCCTCCTCGCTGCGGCAGCCGCCGCGGCCCTCGCGCTCACCGTGCCGCTCGCCATCAAGAACGCCGACGCCGCCACGACGCCCCCCGCCGTCGACGCCGACTCGGCCGCCACCTCGTTCACGCCCGCCCAGGTGCTGGCGGGCGTGAAGAAGAACATGACGACGGCGAAGAAGGTCAACTCCAAACCCCACATCAACACCATGACGCGGGCCCAGAACGTGAACGTGTACCAGGTGACGTCAGGCGTCTTCGCCTACACCTCGAGCCTGGCCGTGGACGACGACGGCAGCGACCCGGATCCCGACCCCGACCACCAGGGCGAGACGACTTTCCAGGACAGCAACGGCAAGCAGCTGGCCGCGCACCACGTGCCGTTCTACGTGCTGGGCGACGACTGCTGGGATCGCAAGTCCCCCTGCCCGCACTTCTTCTACAAGGAGCACCACATCAAGGGCCGGCAGTTCGCGCTGATGTTCTACCAGAGCAAGTGCATCGGTGCGATCTTCGGCGACACGCAGACCGGCAACGACCAGACCACCTCGGACAACGACTCCCGCGAACTGGGCGAGGCGTCGGTGAAATCGGCCTCGCTGCTCGGCATCCCCAGCAGCGGCACCACCGGCGGCGTCGACAACGGCGTGACCGTGGTGATCTTCTCCGGCTCGGCCTGGGTCGTGAACGGCAGCAACTCCAACCTGAACGCCAACGCCCAGGCCCTGGTCACCAAGGCCCTGGACAGCCTCGGCTCGAGCATGGGTCTCTAGGCCGGCGAGATCGCCGGCCCCGGCCGGCCCGGCCGGCCCGGGTCGGCCCGGGTCGGCCGGCCCCGGCCGGCCCGGTGCGCGGCTACGGCGCCGTGGCCAGGGCCTCGGTCGGGGTCAGCCGGGCCGCCCGGCGTGCCGGGTAGAGGCCGGCCAGCGCACCGACCAGAACCGCCGCGACCACTTCCGCAGCCGGCGTCTGTGCGGGCACGACGAGCGGCCAGTCGCGGTCAGGGCGTAGCCGGGGCAGATGATCAGGCCGAGCCGCACCCCGTGACCCCGCCACCCACCGACGGCACAACCTGAAGACCACTCGGCCGCCGTCGATGTCGCCGACGACGGTCATGAACGGCCGGCTGCCGGTGGCGGGCTCAAGGGGTGGCGCCGGGCCGGCCGGTTGGTGTGCTGGGGTCGCGGTGGTGTTCGCGTTGTTGCTGGGTGGTTTGGCGTAGCTGGTCGGTTTGGTGGCCGACGGTGGTGATCTGTTCGGCGAGACCGGGGTGGCGGCTGTGCAGGTGTTCCAGGGTGGCGGCCAGCGGCGGTAGCAGGGCGGCTGGGTCGGCGTCGCCGAGGGCGTGGTGCAGCCGGTCGAGGCTGGGCTGGGCGTGGGGTTCGAGGTCGGTCAGGGCGGTGATCTGGCCGGCGAGCCGGCGCAGGTCGGCGCTGTGGGTGCGGGCCCAGTCGGCGACGGCGCGGGTGCCGGCGCGGCGGTCGCGTTCGGCGGTGACGCGTTGGTCGCCGGTGGCGCCGGTGTCGTCGTAGGTGGTGCGGCGGATGCGCAGGTAGCGGCGTTCGGCGGCTTGCCGGCTGGCTACGCCGAGGGCGGGGGCCAGGTCGGCCCAGCTGGCTCCGGCGGTGCGGGCGGCGGCGATGAGCTGGGGTTCCAGGGCGTCCAGCCGGTCGCGCAGTTCCCGCAGGGTGATCAGGGCGGCCAAGGTCGCCTGCCGGGTCGTGGATTCGGCTGTGTTCGCGGCCGGTGGTTGTGCCAGGCCGGTCTGGTGATCAGCTGGGTCGGGACGTCTCATGAGCCACCTCGTCATCCTCTAGGTGACATTCTACTTGTCATCGTTTGGACGACATGCTACAACGGTTGGTGAGCGCATTGACACCAGGAATTCGTACGATGGAGGTGGAACGATGTTGGTGCGCACAGACCCGTTCCAGGAAATGGACCGCTGGGCCCGGCAGTTGCTCGGCGACCCGCAGTCGGGGACCTGGTCCCGGCCGGTCGCGATGCCGCTGGACGCCTACCGCACCGGTGACGAGTACATCGTGGCGTTCGACCTGCCCGGCGTCGCCCCCGACAGTATCGATGTCGACGTCGAACGCAACGTGCTGACGGTCAAGGCCGAGCGCCGCCCCCTCGATTTGGGTAAGGACGCGCAGCTGCAGGCCTCCGAGCGTCCGCTCGGGGTGTTCTCCCGGCAGCTGATCCTGTCCGACACGCTCGACACCGAACACATTCAGGCCGGCTACGACAACGGCGTGCTGGTCGTACGGATCCCGGTGTCGGAGAAGGCCAAGCCCCGCAAGGTCGAGATCGCGGTCAACGCCGGCGAGCCCACCGCGATCAACGCGAGCAAGTCCACCGCGATCAACGCCTGACCCCTACCGCGCGTGCCCGGCCCCTCGGACGAAACCCCGAAAGGTGGTGATGACCGTGGATCCCGCGCTGGTCGAGGCTGTCCCGGGCACCGCCGCCGGGCAGGCGTTCGTGGATCTGGTGTGCGCCGACGACGAGTTGATGCGGGCCGAGTTCGACGCGTTGATCGCCGCGTCCTGGCCCTCCCCGCCGGCCGTCCCGCCGGTCCCGCCGCGCCGGCCCGCACCGTGGCCGGGCGGCCCCGCCCTCCCACCCGGCGAGGCCGCACGGCCCCCGATCCACCACATCCCTGACACCAGCTGGCGCCGCCAGCGAGCCCCGCCGTGAAACCGGGCCCCAGTCGCCGCGACCGAAGCTGCCCATGACGCGGCGGCAAGGGCGCAAGCCGAGACTGAGGGAAGGACGGTGATCCATCACCCGGAGCAGTCACGATCCACAGTTCACCCTGCACACAGGCCCGTGGGGCGGCAGGTTCTGCGGCTCCACGGGCTCCCTCGTATCCGGTAAGGCGGGCGATCAGCACCGATCCCGCGGACCCCGCCTGACGGTGGAAGGCTCTCGCCGTGGCTGCCCCCTTGCCTCCCGACCCGCTGCCGTTGCAGGTCGAGGTTCTTCCGACGACGCCGGACGGCCACCTGGCCATCACGATCGCCGGCGAAATCGACATGGACACCGGTCGCCGGCTCCAGCGAGCCATCACGGACGCCCTGGACCATCACCGCCCGCAGCGCCTGAGCCTGGACATGGGACAGGCGACATTCCTGAGCTCTGCCGGTATCTGGGCGCTGCTCGACTGCCACCGGCACGCGGAACAACTCGGCTGCGCACTCGAGATCAGCAAGGCACACGACAACGTACGTCAGGTACTGGCCATCAGCGGCTTGCTGGACATATTCCACCTGTAGGACGCCCGGTGTGGGCGGTCACCGGCGGGCAGGCGTCACCCGAGGTGCCGCCGATCAAGGCCGTCGTTCGGCGGTCCCTCGGCCCAGGGCGGCCCAGACTTCGGTGACCGTGCGGAAGACGACGTTGTCCGGCAGCGTCCGCAGGTCGTCCAGGATGTCGTCCGGGGCCTCGAGGGCCTGCGCGCTTCGTAGCAGAGCGTCGCGGTCGCCGGGCATCGCGGACCGGCCGATGTAGCGTCCGAAACGGCTCAGGTCGTTCCCCCTGTCGGGCTCGACCGTCTGCGTCGCGTCGGGCTGGTCCTCACCCGCCGGCTCGGCCATCTTCCACTCCTCGGCCCGCCCGCCGGCAACGCCCTGCACAGTGCCCAGGACCTCGTGCTTCATCTCTTCATCGACGCGCGGGCCGTGTTTGCTGCTGCCTCGTTCCATGGCCGCTCCGTTCCCCGCCCGGGCCGCTTCAAACGGCGGCCGGGCTTGCCCCGGCCGGCGACGTGGAGGCATGAGTCACCGGATCAAGGGTTCGGGTCAGCTCGCGGCGGTGCTCGCGTCCGCGTATCGCAGGACGGCGCCGATGCCGTGCTCGAGCGGGACCTCGCCGGGTTCGAGCAGAACCAGGTCGGCCCCGGTGCCGGCGATGGCCCGCACCAGCGCGGCGTCGGCGCGGACCTGCTGCGGATCGTCCACGCCCGCCGCACGCAGCACGTGGTCGTCGACCGCCACCAGGGTCGGATCGGCCGGTGCTATCCAGAGCGTGTCGGTCGAGGACTGGTCGTTCACCAGCAGCACGGTGTCGACCTGGCCGCGCTGCAGCCGGCCCACCACGTCGACGAGCCCGGTGCTCGCAGTGCCGACGCCGCGTTGCGCCCGGTAGCGGTCCAGGACTTCGCGGAGGTGCCGGTCGGCGGTCTCGGTGACAGCTTGAATCGTCACCTCGTCCAGCGCCGACTCGTCGGCACCGGCGTGCCGGGAACCGGCGTCGGTCGCCACCACCCGCTCCTGCCAGCGCTTCGGCAGCCGTCCCACCAGTGTCTGCACCGCGCGGACATCACCGCCGACCACGATGACCTCCGCCCCGACCGCCTCGGCGAGCTGCACAGCCGCGGCCGCGACGTCCCCGGCGTTGCGCTTCCACGACTCCTCGACCGCCTGCAGGTAGTGGCGGTGCGACCAGCCACCGACGTGCACCTTGCGCAGCGGGAAGGTCGCGCTGCCGGCCACCGTACGGTGCCGGGGCGCGCCGCCGACCGACAGGGCGTCGAGGTCGGCGCCGGTCCGATCGGCGAGCACCCGCACGTACGGCACCTCCGCGCGACGCTGTTCGAGCAGCGGCAGCACGTGCGGCAGCGGTTCGGAGTAAGCCACGTCGGCGGGAGGAGGCGAGGGGAGTGCCTGTGCCATCGCGACCTCGCCGTCCACGGCGAAGACCGCCAGACCGTACCGTCCTGGCTGGATCGGATGGTCTCGCACGGCTGCCTCCACGGCGTCGAGGGTCGCGACCTCGGCGCCGTGGCGGGTCAGGTTCTCTCGTAAGCCGCGCCAGCGCAGTGTGACCTCGTGGTCAGCGTTCTCGCCGGCCCGGGTGGCGTCGAGATATACCGACACCCACCCGCCGGGATGCTCGAACAGAGGGCGCAGGAAATCGAGATTCACGGCAGGTCACCTTCCGCTGGTGGCTACGGCGCTACGTTCGCCGCCTACCCGCGAATCGCCGCATCTCACCTGCGGACGAAGACATTTCGGCGGCACTCCGGCGGGTCGCCGTCACCCGACAGCCTGACGATTACGACGCGGGGTGAGCACGGGTGCGGCCCCGTGTGCGAACGAGCTCGCTTCGGCGCCACGCGCCGGCGCCGACTGCCGGTCCAGCCGCTCCACGGCCCGTCGCAGGTCTTGGAGGAACAGGTCGGCCAGGTCGTGGGTGAAGCCGTTGCGCACCACGACGCGCAGCACCGCCAGGTCCTGCCGGTTCGCGGGCAACGTGTAGGCCGGGACCAGCCAGCCGCGCTCCCGCAGCGCCATCGACACGTCGAACACCGAGTAGTGCGTGACCTCCGGGTGCAGGGCGAAGGCGAATGCGGGCAGCTCGTCGCCCTTCGTCAGCAACCGGAACGGGCCGAGGTCGCCGATCCGGTCGGCCAGCGAGGTGGCCACCGCCCGGCTGTAGGCATGCACCCGGTGGTACCCGTCGAAGCCGAGCCGGATGAAGTTGTAGTACTGCGCCACGATCTGGGAGCCGGGGCGGGAGAAGGTCAGCGAGAACGTGGGCATCTCCCCGCCGAGATAGTTCACCCGCAGCACGAGGTCCTCCGGCAACGCCTCCCGGTCGCGCCAGACCACCCACCCCAATCCGGGGTACACCAGCCCGTATTTGTGGCCGGAGACGTTGATGGACGCGACCCGCGGCAGCCGGAAGTCCCACCGCAGTTCCGGGTCGCAGAACGGCGCCACCAGCGCACCCGAGGCGCCGTCGACGTGCACCGGGATGTCCAGGCCGGTACGCGCCTGCAGATCGTCCAGCGCGGCGCAGATGTCGGCCACCGGTTCGTAGCTGCCGTCGAAGGTGGAGCCGAGGATCGCGACCACGCCGATGGTGTTCTCGTCACAGCGGGCCACCGCCTCCTCGGCGCAGAGGTGGAACCGGTCGCCCTCCATCGGCACCAGCCGCGCCTCGACGTCCCAGTAGTTGGCGAACTTCTCCCAGCACACCTGGGTGTTGATGCCCATCACAAGGTTGGGCCGGCCGCCGGAACCGTGCGCCCGTTGCCACCGCCGCTTGAGGGCCAGCCCGCCGAGCATGCACGCCTCGCTGGAGCCGGCGGTCGAGCAGCCCGGCGCGCGCAGGGGGTCGGGTGCGTGCCAGAGGTCGGCGAGCATCCGGATGCACCGCTGTTCGAGGTCGGCGCTGCGCGGGTACTCGTCGCGGTCGATGAGGTTCTTGTCCAGCGCCGCCTCGGCCAGCCGGGCGCCCTGCGGCTCCATCCACGTGGTGACGAAGGTGGCGAGGTTCAGCCGCGGATTGGCGTCGAGCATCAGCTCATCGTGGACGATCTGGTAGGCCGCGTCCGGGTCGAGTTCCTCGGCGGGCAGGCGGTTCCGGGGAATCCGGACCGGTTCCCGGACGAAGATGGGGTTGACGGAAAGGTCTGGACGAGGCTTGTCCTGCGGCTCATGCGAGGCCATGTGATCACCCTCCAATGCGGTCCGGTTTCGCGCTCGGCAACGCGGGTAGGTGACCGGCATGTGTCGTTGGCTGGCGTACCTTGGCGAGCCCATCCCGATGGACTGGCTCACCGTCAAGGCCAGCCACTCGCTCATCGATCAGAGCTTGCACGCACGGTTGGGGGAGACCACGACCAACGGCGACGGGTTCGGCCTCGGGTGGTACGACCGCGGCGAAACGCCGGGCCTGTACCGCAGCATGCGTCCCGCGTGGAGCGACCGGAACCTGCGGGAGCTCGCGGCACACGTGTCGTCCGGGCTGTTCTTCGCGCATGTACGCGCTTCCACCGGATCGGCCGTGCAGGACACGAACTGCCATCCCTTCCGGTACCACCGATGGTTGTTCATGCACAACGGCCTGGTGCGGGACTTTCCGCGTCTGAAGCACGACTTGCTGGTAGCCATCGACCCCGCGCTGCTCGGGGCGGTCGAAGGGTCCACCGACTCCGAACTGCTCTTCCATCTCGCCCTCACCTTCGGCGCGCAGGACGATCCCCGGACCGCGCTGGAACGGATGGCGGGCTTCGTGGAGAGCGTGGCTGACCGGCATGGGGTGGCGAACCCGTTGCAGCTGGCGGCGGCGTTGACCGACGGCCGGCGGACGGTCGCCGTGCGGTACTCCAGCGAAGGGCGGTCGCGGTCGCTGTTCTCCTGCGTCGACGCCCGCGCCATCAAGCAGCAGTACCCCGCCGACGACCGCATCCAGAGCGTGTCGGACGAGGCGCACATGATTGTCTCTGAGCCGCTGGTCGACCTGGTCGACGCGTGGACGGAGGTGCCGGAGTCCTCCGTGGTGGAGATGCGGCCCGGGGAGGACGAGTTCCGGCCGTTCACCCCGTGCCGGTGAGAGGGCGGGACGGCGGAGGACACGGGTCCACCGGTCGCCCCGGTTGTCGGACTCGGGCGCTCCAGCCGGTCGCCTTACGGGAGGTCGCCGGCGCCCAGCAGCCCTGCGATCGCACGTCAGCCGGTCGGGCCGAGCAGCTTCCATCCCGACTCCCAGGGCCAGCCGTGCCGGAGGTTGAGGTCGATGTTGAGGAACGCCATGAGTTCCAGCGCCCGTGCGGTGAGCAGCTCCCCGGTGTCGATGGGGCGGAACCCCATCTCGGCCAGCAGATCAGCGACCACCTGTTTGGCCGCCGGATCGTCGCCGGCGTAGAAGCCGTCGAGCGGCACACCGTTGACCACGGGATCACTGAGCCGGCCGGCGAAAACCGTGTTGAACGCCTTGACCACCCGGGCACCGGGCGCGAGCAGCAGGATGGCTTCGGCCAGTGATGTGACGGTATGACCGGCGACGTTCAGGGCGCGGGCCGGCGCACTGCCCATGGTGCCTGCTCCGATGACGGTGATTCGCACCGCAGTCCTCCGAACTGGTTGCTCATCGCATGCTCATTGCCGCGCTTCAGATGCCGGGTGAACCGGGTCGAAGATGTCCTCCGGCTGCCCGTCCTGAGGCGCGAGGTAGAGGTAGCGGACGAAGTCCGCGCCTGGGTCGTTGTCGGTTGCACCGGGCCATTGGCCGCTCGCGTCCACGCCGACCACGGCGCGCCGCGTGCTCGGACCAGGTTCGTCGACGATTGCCCACACCGTGACGGGATGCGAGATCGTGTGTTCAGGGGTTAACCGCCAGCGCGCATACCACCCCGGAAACGCCGGAACGATATCGATGATCTTCCGCATACCGGTATTCCCCTTCTCCTCGGCCGCAGGGACGATCACATGGCATCGTTCCCAACACAGGGGTGACAGTTCCTCCCCCTTCCGAGATGAGTTGCTCCGTCGGCGAGGGGGACGCGGAGAACGCCGGCACGGACCGCGGCTGAGATCACCAGACCGGCGGCGGCTCCGCGCCGGCCGGCAACGGGTCCAGGAAGCTGCTCCGGGCCAGGTCCGGGATGTCGGACCGGCCGGTGCGGAAATAGTCTTGGTGGTACGGGTCGATCACCGACGGGTTCCAGGGCGGGTCGCCGGCGTACATCAGGTCGTCGTGGTTGTTGCCGACGTGCCCGGCCCGGGTGTGATGGGGTGCGGCCGCCGGGACGAAACCCATGGTGTGCAGGATCTCGTGCAGCATCTTGAACTCGTTGATCTCCGGTGTCACCCCGTCCGGGCTGAACCGGTCCTCAGCGCATACCACGTCGTCGTATGTACCCTGCAGGTACAGCGCCGCCACCCGGCCGCGAAGTTCTGGTGGCCAGGCGCCGCCGCCGCACGAAAAGGTGCTGCTGCCGTCGTACCAGACCGCGTACAGCGTGCGCGGTTCGTGAAAGCCCTGTCGCCGCAACAGGCGCTCGATCCGGTCCCGGACGTACGAACCGCGGTCGGCGATCCGGGCGTCGGTCTCGGGCAGCCGGACCGTACGCACCGGTTCGTCGGCGAAGCGCAACCGGGCACCGGTCTGCGCGGCGAACCACGCCTGCATCGCCGACAGCGAGCGGCTGACCGTGCCGTCCTCACCGAGGCGGCGGTCGGCGCCGTCGCGCGGCAGCGCGTAGACGCACCGGATCACGAACGGTCCCACCGAGTCCAGGTCGTCGCTCGGCGGTAGCGGGAGGCCGTCGGTGCAGCGGTCGAGCGGTGGCCGGTTCATCGGTTCAGCATTCCCGACCGTAGCGTGTTCCAACGTGTCCGGTGGGCGCGACGTCGTCCAGCGAAGGGTCCACCGGCCGGAGCACCACTCTGAGGCGTTCTATCGAAGGGGACCCGCGGCGCGGCCACGTCCCGGGGCGTCGGGGGCGTCGAGTAGTTGGATGGCCTGCGGCGCGACCTCAGCGTCGACGAGGACGTCGTAGCTCTCGGCGCGCATGCCGGCGACGGAGCTGAAGTCACGCCGGCCGCCGGTGAGGGCGTGGCCGAGCAGGCCGAGCAGGCCGCCGGCGACGGCGCCGAAGATTGCTCCGTACAGGGCGAGCAGGAGGCCGGAGATGACCGGGTTGACCCAGTTGAACAGGCCGAACAACCAGCCGAACAGGGCGCCCAGGACGGCGCCGTAGGCGGCCGACTGAGCGGCGGCGCGCCAGATCGTCAGCCGCCCGGTGATCCGCTCGACACTGGTGAGTCCGCGGCCGACGATGGCGGCGCGCTGTACGGGAAATCGGTGGTCGGACAGGTAGTCCACCGCCCGTTCCGCGTCGGTATAGGTGGGGTAGGAGGCAACGACGACCTGCTCGTCTGTTGAGCCGCCGGGTTTCGGTGTGGTGGCGGCGGATCGTTTGTCGTACTGGGGCTGCATCATGACGATCGCTCCTTGGTATCGGTGTCCGGTGACGGTCGTGCTCCCGCCGGCGTGGCGGCCAAGCGTCCCTCAGCCGCGCTCGACGTGTCCGGTGCGCGCGCCGCCCCGTCGACTGCTGTCACCAGCTCAGGCAGGGAATGACCACCGGTGTAGAGCATTCCGTTGATGAAGAACGTCGGGGTGCCCTCGACGCCGCTGCGGATGCCACTGACGAAGTCCGACTGGACCTTGTCCAGGAAGGCATGGTCCTGGACTTCGGCGGCGATCGACCGGCCGTCGAGGCCCAGGTCGGTCAGCGCGGCGATCAGGGTCGCCGGACTGAGCCGGTCCTGATTGGCGAACAGCCAGTCGTGGACCGGCCAGAACCGTCCTCTCGCCCCCGCAGCTTCGGCCGCCTCGGCGGCCGGTTCCGCGTACGGGTGAATGTTGATCAGCGGGAAGTGGCGGTACGCGAACCGCACCTGGTTCGTCCGTCGGCGCAGCAGTTCCTGCATGATCAGGTGCGCGCGTGCACAGTACGGGCACTGGAAGTCGCCGTACTCGACGAGGGTGACCGGCGCGTCTTCGGGACCGAGAACGTGATCTCGATCGCCGACCGGTACGGCGAGCCGGCCACCGGCTGTGCTCAGCGGGGACGTCAAGTCATCACCTGCTCCCGTTCAGCGGCTCGCCGACGCGGTCGCGACCAGATCGCGAAACTCTCTCGGCAGCTGGGCCATCGCGTCGGTGAACTCCTTGTGCCCGACCGTCTCGTGCAGTGCCGAGAGCACTGCCGCCACGCCGCGCTCGGCGGTCGGACGGTCCACCCCGGCGTGTTCGGCGACCCGCACCGTGAACTCGTCATAGGAGAACGGCACGGCCGGCTCGGTCAGCTTGATCAAATACGGCCGGAGCTGGTCCGGTACGCGTTCGGCCAGATCCTCCGCCTCACCGCCGCTGATCCGGGCCGCGAGGGTGAGCAGCGTGCCCTCGGTGAGCAGCCGCGCAGTGTCTTCCGAAACACCGGCCCGCTCGGCCACCTTGTCGATGAATGCCAGTTCCGCCATCGCGGTTACCTCCTTCTTCCGCATCCCGGCCGACGCTACGGAGCCCGGAGATGAAGTCAGCTCACCTGACGGAGGTGAATCCGACGACGAGGCAGCACCGAAGCCGGCCGAGCCCTGGTGCATCAGGACCTGCGCGAGCAGGAGGGCGAGCGGCAGCGTGATCTCGCGGTGCGGTTGGCGGCTGCGGCGGAGGCGTACCCGCGGCCCGGGCGGAGCCGGACGATTCTGCCGCAGGTACCGCGCGTGGAGGCGTCCGAGTAAGACAACTAGTCAGTTGCGGGCGAACGGCGACCCGCCTGCGCGGCGCGCGCCCGGTCGAGGCCGTCCAGCAGCAGGTCGAGGGTGAACTCGAACTCGGTCTGGCTGTCGCACCAGCCCAGCGTCGGGTCGCCGGCCGCGTGTATCTCGGCGGCCACCATCGCCGTCAGGTGTGGCACGGTCTCGGCCATCGCGGCCAGGTCGTCCTCGGCGGCGTCGACATCCGTCGCGGCCGGCGTGAACAGTTCCTGCACGAAGCCGAGTGCCATCGTGCCGAAGGCATGCAGCGCCCGATGGGCCAGATTCGGCGTGAAGCCGGCCGCCAGCAGCGTGCCGACGATCTGGTCGTAGTACGCGTAGAGGCTGGGCGGGACCGCCGGCCGGGAACCGAGGACGGCCGGTGCCCAGGGGTGCCGCAGCATCACCTCGCGTGCCCGGAGGAAGCGATGACGCAGCCGGTCGCGCCATTCCCGCTCGTCGTCGCCGACCGCCGCGGCGATCTCCCCGATCACCGACTCGGCCAGCCCGTCGAGCAGGCCCTGTTTGCCGGGCAGGTGGTAGTAGAGCGACATCGCTTCGACGCCCAGCTCGGCGGCCAGCCGGCGCATGGTGAGCGCCTTGAGGCCTTCGGCGTCGACCAGGGCGACCGCGGCGGTCAGGGCGCGTTCGCGGCTCAGCGGTTCCCGGACGATCGGCTCTTCCCCTCGTTTGACCCGAGGCCTTACCTTACGACGTATGGCTACCTTACATAGTAAGAATGCTGCCCGCCTCACCGGCCTCTTCTACCTGGCTCTCGCCGTGACCGGCGCCGCCGGCTTCCTCACGATCCGGCCGATGCTCTTCGCCGCCGGCGACCCGGCCGCGACCCTCGCCCACCTCGACGACCACCTCGCCCTGGCCAAGGCCGGCGTCGTGCTCGAGCTGCTCGTCGTGCTGACCCAGGCGCTCGCGGCGGCCGGCTTCTACCGCCTGTTCCGCGGGAACGACCCGGTCAACGCCGCCGGGATCGCCGCGTTCGGCCTGGTCAACTCGGTGGTGATCCTGGCGAGCGCGGCCATGCTCGGCGCGGCCGTCGAGGTCGCCGGCCGGCCGTTCGGCGACGCTGCCTCGACGGTCCAGCTGCTCCACCTGGTGAGCGGCCACCTGTGGACCGTCGGCGGCCTCTTCTTCGGGCTGTGGCTCATCCCGATGGGCCGCTGCGTCCTTGGCTCGGGCCCGCGCGTCCTGGGCTGGCTGCTCGTCGTGGGCGGCGTCGGCTACATCCTCAACACCTTCGCGTCGTACGTGACGCCGGCCGTCGCCGACTTCCTGGTGGTGCCGGCCACCGCGGGCGAGCTCTGGATGATCGGCTGGCTGCTGGTGCGTGGCTTCTCCGGGCGTGAGCTTTCCGGCGTACGCGAAAAGACGCCGGCCATCGCAGCAGGCTGACCCCGCCGGGGCCTCGCCCGCCAGGACGAATTAGCGTGCTCGGTATGAGCCTGGAAAAGGTGGTTTTCGGCTTCTTCGTGCTGCTGGCGGCGACGCTGAACTTCGGGTTCTTCATCGGCGACCTCTCCGACCCGGCGTTGCACAGCGTCTACGAGCTGTTCGCCGCGCTGGTGGTGAGCTTGATCGCGACGGTGCTGAAGTTCGGCGACCGCACCCAGCTCGGCGCCGTTCACCTGGCCACCAGCCTGGTGGCCGACCTCCAGCTGATCGCGGCGGCGGTGGTGTGGGCGTACGCCACGCAGGTGTCCCACGCGGGACTGGACGCCGAGGCGTTGGCCACCGTGGTGTCGCTGTCCGGCGGGGCGCTGCTGGCCAACCTCGTCTCGGTCGTGCTGCTGGTGATCGAGACCGTCTCGTTCCACCGCCGATGACTCGGCAGCGGCGCCGGCGGCGCCGGATCTCCGCCCGGTACCCGGACACGTCGCCGACGATCTTTCTGATCCTCCGGCGGATGCGCGCGCCGCTGATCGTGCTCATCGTGATCTTCTCGGTCAGCGTGCTCGGCCTGTCGCTGATGCCGCCGAGGATGGGCATCTTCGACGCGTTCTACTTCATGAGCTACACGGCCACCACGATCGGCTACGGCGAGCTGCCGGCCCCGTTCTCCGGTGCGCAGCGGATGTGGGTCATCGCGTCGATCTACCTGACCGTGGTGGGCTGGGCGTACGCCATCGGCTCGCTGCTGACCCTGTTCCAGGACCGGACGTTCCGGCAGGCGATCGCGCTGCGCCGGTTCTCCCGCACGGTGACCCGGCTGCGCGAGCCGTTCCTGCTGCTGGCGGGCTACGGGCAGACCGGGCAGCTGCTCGGCCGGGCGTTCGACGCGCTCGGCCGCCGCCTGGTCGTGCTGGACCTCTCGGCCGAGCGGGTGGACGCCTTGGACATCGACGCGTACCACGCCGACGTGCCGGGGCTGGCCGGCGACGTCACCGACCCGCGCACCCTCGACCTGGCCGGCCTGGAGCACCCCTTCTGCGAGGCGGTTCTGGCGCTGACCGACGACGACGAGGCCAACCTCGTGGTCGCGATGACGGCCGCGCTGATCCGGCCCGAGCTGCAGGTCATCGCGCGTACCGTGTCGCCGGTCATCGAGCAGCGGATGCGGGCGTTCGGCTCACCGACCGTGGTCAACCCGTTCGACCGATTCGGCGACCGGATCCGGCTGGCGTTGCGCGCACCCGCCTCGTATCAACTGTTTTCCTGGCTGGTCGGCGGGCCGGGCGCGGAGCTTCCGGAAGCGGGCCGGACCCCGGCCGCCGGGCGCTGGGTGGTGTGCGGCTACGGGCGATTCGGCCGCAAGTTCACCGAGGATCTGCGCGCCGACGGCCTCGAGGCCACCATCATCGATCTGGCCGGGCACGAGGACGAGCCGGGGGTGATCGTGGGGGACGCGTCCGATCCGGAGGTGCTGCGCCAGGCCCGCGTGGAGGAGGCGGTCGGCTTCGTCGCGGGCACCGACAACGACACCGCCAACCTGTCGCTGATCGCCGCGGTCCGGCGCCGTAACCCGCGGCTCTTCCTGGCGGCGCGGCAGAACCGGCCGGCCAACGCACCCCTGTTCGCGGCGCTCGACATCGACTGGGTGCTCGTTCCGGCCGAGCTGGTGGCCCGGGAGATCTACGCCCAGCTGAGCACCCCGCTGCTGTGGCGCTTCCTGCAGGACATGCCGGCCCGCGGCGAGGAATGGGCGGCGCGGCTGCTCGATCGCCTTCAGGCCCACTGCGGCAGCCGCCTGGGCAGCGTCTGGAGAGCCGTGCTCACCGAGGCGGAGGCGCCCGCGCTCGGCCCGTGGCTGCGCGGCGGCAACGCTCGCCTGGGCGATCTGCTGCGCAGCCCGCAGGACCGCAACCGGACGGTGGCGGCGGTGCCGCTCATGGTCCTGCGCGGGGACCGGGCCATCCTGGGCCCCGACGACGACCAGCAGGTCCACGACGGCGACCACGTGTTGTTCGTGGGCCATCCGGCCGCCCACCGCGCGCTCCTGGAGACGATGACCGACCACCCGATCAGCGAATACGTGCTGTACGACCGGAACGTGCCCAGCGGCTGGCTCTGGCAGCGGCTCAGGCGATCTCGAAGAGTGGGAACGAACAACCCTGCCTGAACCGGGGACGGGTCGGGCGCGTACTCCAAAGTGGATGTCGACAGGTCCTACCTCTCACCCAGAGGACTTGCCCGTCATCTGCCTGATTGAGGTCACATGCGAAGAAAACCGAGGTCCGTTCGCTCGAAGATAGTCCTCGCTCTGCTGGTGCCGGTGGTTGCGCTGACCGGGCTGTGGGTGATCGATGTCAAGGCTTCGTTCGCCGACGCGACGGCGTTGCGCGACACGTACAGCACCCGGGACAACGTGAGCCTGCCGTGCGACCGGATGGTGGCCGCCCTGCAGGCCGAGCGCACCCAGTCGGCGGAGTTCCTGGCCACGCCCAACGGGGACGCCGGCGCCCTGCGGACCCGGCGGGCGGCGACCGACGCGGCAATAGCGCAGTTCCAGCAACTGTCCCGCAGTTACCGGGGGAGCGGGGTATCGGCCGGGATCACGCGGGCACGGTTCGCGGACATGGCCGTCAGCCTCGACTCCCTGGCGCTGGTGCGGGCCAGGGTCGATGCCAGGGACGCCACCCGGACCTCGGCCCTCAGCGGCTACACCGGCGTCATCCGGACCGCGTTCAGCGTGTCGAACGCGGCCGCGGCGTCCAGCGACCCCCTGGTGGAACGGGTGATGCGCACCATGGTCGCCATGCGCCGGGCCGGGGAGCTGCTCTACCAGGAGGACGCCCTGATGACCGGCGCCACCGCGGCGGGCCGGTTCGGCAGCGGGGAGTATTTGGAGCTGATCCAGATCGTCGGGGCGTTGCGCTTCCAGATCCCCACCGCCGGCGCGACGCTGCCGGCGCCCGACCAGGCGAAGTTCAAGAGCATGCTCAGCGGTCCCGCCTTCGCGGCACTGCGGCAGGCCGAAGATCAGATCATCGGGGCGGGACGGTCCGATGGGCCGGTGACGATCAGCAGGGAGGTCTGGCGGGCGACCTCGGCCCCGGCCGTGGGCCAGTTGTTCGCCTTCCTGGCGGACGGCTACGACCACGCCGTCGAGTTCGCGCGGGAGGCTCGTGATCGGATCCTGCTCCGGTTCGGCGTGTCCGGACTGCTCGGCCTGCTCGCCATCGTGGTGTCACTGGTGATCGCCGTGCACATCGGCGGCTCGGTCGTACGGCGGCTGTTCCTGCTCCGGACGGCGGCCACCGACCTCGCCCGCCAGCGGCTGCCCGACCTGGTCCGGCGGCTGCGGGCCGGTGAGCGCATCGACGTGGACGGTGAGGCGGTGCGCCTGCGCCTGGGCGACGACGAGATCGCCGAGGTCGGCGCCGCACTGACCGACGTACACCTCAGCGCGGTCGAGTCGGCGGCCGCGGAAGCGGCGGTGCGGTACGACCTGAACCGGGTTCTGGTCAACATCGCCCGGCGCAACCAGACGCTGCTGGACCGCCAGATCGAGGCGCTCGGTCCGATGGACGGCGCCGACTCCCGCGCCTACCAGCTGGCCGTCCGGATGCGCCGGCACGCCGAGCATCTGGTGATCCTGGCGGGCTCCGCGCGGAGCCGGCGCGGGCACGGCGCCGAGTCGCTGGCCACGATCCTCGCCCGGGCGGCCGGCGAGATGGAGCACGCCGGTCGGGTCGCGATCGGGTCGATCGGGAATGCCGAGGTGCCCGAGCATGCCGTCGGCGACCTCGGCCATCTGGTCGGCGAGCTGCTGGAGAACGCGGTCACGTTCTCGGCACCGGACACGTCGGTGCGCCTCTCGGCCCGGCGGACGCCGGACGGGATGGTGGTGGAGATCGAGGACCACGGGATCGGGATGTCGCCGGCCGCGGTCGAGCAGACGAACCGGAGGCTGGCGCAGCCGGGGGAGTTCGATCCGGCCGACAGCGCCCGGCTCGGCCTGTTCGTGGTCGCGACCCTGGCCGCCCAGCACGGGATCAAGGTGACCCTCGGGCCGACCGGCGAGGGCGGCATCCGGGCGGTGGTGACCATCCCGGCGGCGCTGGCCGTCCCGATCGACGAAGCGCCGGAGGCCGGTTCGACGAGGCGCTCGGATGCGTCCCGGCTGGTCGGGATGACGGTACGGGCCGGCCGTCGACCCCGCCACGCCGCGGTCCAGGCCGACGCCCTGCCGTGACGAAGCGGGGTGGGTGCTCCGTGTCCAACCGGAGCACCCACCACCTCACCTGCGGGTCTTGGGCAGATCGAACTGGTCGGCGGAGCGGCAGTCCTTCTGGTTGCCGATCGCGGCGGGGCCGAGCTCGTCGAGGGCTTCGCGAGCGCGTTGCCGGCCGAGGTTCCACGCGTACCAGGGGTCGGGCTTCTTCAGGTCCTCCGCGATCCAGCTGAGCGTGCAACGGCGTACGGGATCGGGAAGTTTGGTCAGAGCGGGAGTCGCGTCGGCGGAGAGGGCCCGCAGGTACCAGGCGTCGATCTTGCCGGAACCGGCGTAACGGGCCGCGTTGCGGCTGGCCACGTAGCCCTCGGGGTCGAGGGCGGCGAGACCGAGCAGCATCAGCACGGCGAGCGCGACGGTGGTGCCGGGGATCCACTTGCCCTGCCACTTGATGCCGGCGACCGCGATCATCACGAAGATCACGCCGAGCAGCATCTCCGACGACATCACGAAGATCCGCTCACCGGTGAAGCTGTAGACCCGCTGGTACTCCCACATCCGGGAGAGCGCGGACGCCACGATGACGACGCTCAGGGCGCAGAGCAGACCCAGGAGTACGCGCAGCAGCACCCGCTCCACCTTCTGGTCCCGTTTCGCCCAGCGGGCCAGGCTCGCGATCAGCGCCAGCGACAGCAGCGTGACCGCGACCAACTGCCAGAAGCCGCTCCGGGCGTACTGCGAGTAGCTCAGGCCGGCCGTCTCCAGCACGTGCCGGCGTCCACCGAACAGGACGGTGAACTGCACCGCCACGAAACCGGCGAAGAGCAACACGAGCGCGGCGCAGGCCGGCGCCCACTCGATCAGGCCGAGCCGGCCCTTGCCCTCGGTGTCCAGGCCGGACGTCACCGGCGGCGCGGACAGCGTGTAGATCCCGGAGACGGCCAGCAGGCCGCCGGCCGCGGCCAGGAAGATCCACTGGAAGACCGACGCGATCGCGAAATCGGGGACGACGTCGTCCAGCAGCTTGGAGAACGCGAAGTCGGCCGACGACAGCAGCGCGCCGAAGACGAGCAGCACCACGACGGTGAGGGCGACGGAGAAGAAGGCCCGCCGGGCGATTCCCGGGTTGCGGCTGGTTTTCAGGTGCTTTCGGACCCACGGGATGCCGGCGAATGCCGCCCAGGTGGCGGCGACCAGGCTGAACAGGATAGACCGGACCCGCCGGCCGCCGACGAACGCCAGCGCGGTGCAGCCGATCGCGCCCAGCACGCTGAACGTCACCAGCCACCACGCGTTGCGGAACGCCAGGATGAGCAGCAGGGCGAGCGCCGCCGCGGCCCAGCCGGACCGGACCAGCCGCTCCCGGCGCGGCAGGTCGGTGGACCTCCGGACGGCGTACGCCACGCCCAGCGTCAGTGCGAGCCAGCCGAGGAACCAGCCGATACCCACCCGGTTCAACGGCAGGAAGAACAGGAAACCGAGGGCACCGCCGAGCACGCCGGCCGGGACGGCCCAGCCCTGGGCCTCCTTCGGTCCGGGCCAATGCTTCTTGCGGAACTTCTGCCAGGGGGTTTCCATCCGCTCGTACGTGCCGAACGGGCGCATCGGGTACGGGGCCGCATATGGCTGCGGCGGCGCCTGAGCGGCCAGCGCTCGGGGGTTCGGCTGCGGGATCACCGGGGGCTCCGGCATCGCGCTCACGGCCGGCTTCGGCGCCGCGCTCTCGGCCGGCCCGGGCGGCGCGCTCTCGGCCGGCCCGGGCGGCGCGCTCTCGGCCGGCCCGGGCGGCGCGGTCTCGGCCGGCTTCGGAGCGACCGCGGCCGGCTTCGGAGTGACCGGGGTCGGCGTCGGGGCGACCGCGGCCGGCGTGGCCACGACTTTCTCAGGGTGATCGGCCGGCTTGGTGACGGCCTGCGCCGGGATCATCGGCACGAAAAGGGCGTACCCCCGCGTACCAGATGGAATTTGCACCGGGATCGCCCATGCCGTTTCGCCGTCGGTTCCCGGCCAGACCATCGACGGGATCACGTCGGTAGGCGGCATGACCAGCAGTTGGGGTGCCGGCACCGGGGCGTCTTCGGTCGTGTCCGGGGGATCGGACTGCGCTGATGGCAGGTCGGCCACTACACCCTCCTAGGTCGCTCAGTGCGCACACAGTAAGCCGTGCGCACGGCATGTGTACGCCGGGACGGGTCCGTATCGCCGCGACGGCCGACCGGATTGGCACGGATAGGGGAGGCGCCGGCTCGGTAAGATCATCATCCCGGACGTTCTCGGACAGGAGCATCGATGCGCAAGGCCCTCTTGGTCGCCGGTCTACCGGCGGTTGTCGTCATGGTCTTGGCCATGCCGCTGACGGCAGTGGCGACGCAGGCGCTGCGCACCGGCCAGGCCGACGCGGGCCCCGTAACGGCCTGGCCGAAGCAGGCGTCGTCGGTGCTGTCCGGGCATCTGGATCTGATCCTGCGACTGGTCCGCTGCCCGGTCATCCACAACGGGAGTGGTTCGGTTCGCTGAGCGCGATAGCCGGCCCCGCCCTCACTTGGCGATCAGCAGCAACACCGCGCGGCCGTGCAGCACGTAGGTGGTGCCCTGTCCGCCGAGGGCGACCTCCGAGCCGGGGCTGGCGACCTGGTCGGGGCCTTCCGCCCAGGCCGACGTGTCGGTGACCCGGTACCAGGACTTTCCCGCCGGGGGCGCCGGAAGCGTGAAGGTCACGTCGCCCGACCAGCCGTTGTACCCCACATAGAGGGCGGCGGCGGTGTCGCCCAGCTCGGTGCCGTCGTAGCGCCACGCGAGGGCGTGGTTGTTGCCGTTGCCCCAGTACGCGGCGTCCGGTGCCGCCCCGGCGGGGGTGAACCAGTCGAGTTGACCCAGGCCGTTGCCGTTGCCGTCGCCGGCCGCGTAGAAGTTCAGCGGCCGTAGCGCGGCATGCGCCTTCCGGAAGGCGATCATCCGCTGGGCGTACTTCAAGAAGTTCGTCTGGTCGGTGGTCAGCGACCAGTTCAGCCAGTTCGCCGAGCTGTCCACGTTGTACGGGTTGTTGTTGCAGTTGAGGGAACGCAGCATCTCGTCGCCGCCGGTGATGAGCGGGGTGCCGCCGGAGAGCATGAGGAAGGCGAGCCCGTTGCGTGCCGCCTTGCGCTGGTCGGCGGCGACGTTGCCCTGATCCCAGGACTTGTTGTCGTCGCTGCCGCCGTCGGACGGACCGTACGGCCAGGCCTGGTTGTTGTTCTTGGTGTTGCAGCTGTAGAGGTCCTTGAGCGTGAAACCGTCGTGCACCACCATGATGTCGATGGAGTTCCACGGCTTGCGGCCGTCGTCGGCATAGAGGTCCGACGAGCCGGCGAAGCGGGTCGCCAGGTCGCCGGGGGTGACCGTGGCGACGCCGAGCTGGTTCTGGTCGGCCCGCAGCGTGTCGCGGAAGATGCCGTTCCATTCCGACCACCCGGGCGGCAGGTTGCCGACCTGATAGGTGCCGGACCCGACGGCCCACGGCTCGGCGATCCAGTCCACGCCGCTGCCGCCGCCGCCCGGGCGGGCCGGCATCTCGGCGGTGAGGCGGTTGAGCGCCGTCGCCGAGTTCGTGCGGCCGTAGCTGTAGCAGCCGTGCTGGCAGGTGTTGCCGAGGACGGTGGCGAGGTCGAACCGGAAGCCGTCCACGCCGAGGTCGTTCTTCCAGTACGCGACCGAGTCGACGATCAGGTCCTGGGCGACCGGGTTGAACGTGTTGAAGGTGTGCCCCAGACCGGTCACATCCATCTCGCCCTGATGGTCGCTGGTGAGCGAGTAGTACGTCGGGTTGTCCAGGCCTCGCCAGGAGAAGATGTGGTAGACCGTCTTGTCGGCCGGATCGACCCGGCCGCCCTCCGCGGTGTGGTTGTAGACGACATCGACGAAGACCTTGATCCCGGCGTCATGGAACGCCTTCACCATGGCCTTGAACTCACGGGTCGGTCCACCGGCCGAGGTGTCCGACGAGTAGCGCCGGTCCGGGGCGAAGTAGTTCAGCGTCTGGTAGCCCCAGTAGTTGTCGCCGCTCGTACTCGTGGGGTTGATGTCGTTGCTGTCGTTCTGGGTCTCCTGCAGGGGCAGGAACTCGACCGCCGTGATGCCGAGCGAGGACAGGTAGCCGGCCTTGAGTGCGGCGCCCGCATAGGTGCCCCGCACCCCCGCCGGGACGGCGGAGTCGTTCCTGGTGAGGCCGCGCAGGTTCACCTCGTACGTGACGTCGTCCTTGAACGCCCGGGTCGGTTTCGTGCCCGTCCCGGTGGGGTCGGCCGCGAGCACGATGCCCTTCGGCGCGATGGTGCCCGTGTCGGCTCCCCGCCGGGCCGATCCGGTGTTGTAGTCGGTCGCCGCCGCATCCGGGATCGCGGTGTCGTGGCTGATCTCCCGCGCGTACGGGTCGAGCAAGAGCTTGTTGGGATTGAAACGGTTTCCAGCGGCGTCGACGTCGGCGACGAACCCGGTCTGCGATCCCTTGGTCCAAGCCGGATCGTACGGCCAGTTCGGGCCCCACGCCCGGTAGCCGTAGTAGATCGTCGTGGGCACGCCCGCCGAGCGCAGGGTCGCGACGCTGATCGTCGCCGACCAGACGTTCGCGGCGTCTCTGGTGAGCACATAGGACGCCTTCTCCTGCTGACCGGTCGCGGCGGCGTAGACGAAGACCGCGATGCGGGTGGCGTGCGCGGAGAAGACGCGGAATGTGACGTTGGCGCCGGTGCCGTCGAAGCGTGCACCGAGGCGCTGGCCGTCGATGCCGGCGTGGGCGGGGGTGGTGGGCAGCAGGGCCAACCCGGCCAGCACTAGCAGCGGCGTACAGAGAGCGCAGAGCAGTCGGCGCATGGCGGACTCCCGACTACGAGGAGGGAGGTATTCGCAGATCGGTCGAGGTGGAGCGCTTTGCAAAGGGATGACAGATGTGAAAGAAGTTACAAGCATGTTTCATCGGAGTCAATGGATTGCAGGCTGCGCCGGGCGTCCGCCCGGCGATGCGAGGCACCCTTGTGACCCCGGCATCCTGGTCAGGCGACTACTCGGGTTCTGTGGATTGCCGGGCGGCCCGGGTTCCATCGTGGGCAAAGTTGGTCCGGCCCCCGAACGCCGCGACCGGCGCTGCACTCGTTTCGCCGTAGGCGCCGGCCGGGAAGATCTCGATGACGGGCTTCTCAACCATGGGTGATTGGCACGGGGCAGGGCGGGGTGGTGGCGGCCAGCTGGTCTTCGTGTGCGGCGTGGCGGTGTGCGGCGGCCCGGCGCAGCTGTTCGCCGGTGTCGCCGGCGCCGGCTTCGGCGAGGCGTTCGTGCAGGGCGGCGGCGTGTTCATGGGCTTCGGCCGCGGCGATGTGGGCTGTCGCCACGAGGTCGGCGGCGAGGGCTGCGGCCTGCTGTGCCCGGGCGAGGCTGTCCTGCGCGGCGCGGACCTGCTGGGGGGTTGATCCGCTGCGTCTGGTGATCTGTGCGGCGAGTTGGGCGCGGCGTGCGGCGAGTTCGGCGATGCGGTGACGGGCCTGTTCGGCGCGATCACGGGCCTGCTGTCCGCGCTGGTGTCTGGTGTGTTCGTCGGCGGTCATCCGGCACCGGCTCGGTTCGGGTGGTCAGCCATGCCGCTCGGGTGAGCGGGGCTTTCGGTGTGGCGGCGCGGTGCCGGCCGGGTCGGTGAGATCGTGCAGGTCGACGATGATGCCCGCGGGCCGGCTGGCCAAGCAGGTGCACGGAACGGCAGCGACGGTGGTCTTCGGTCCGGGGTTCCAGCGACCGTGCACCGTGATCTCGGCCAGGGCGGTGTCGAAGTCACCCAACACGGTGACCGTTTGCTCGCGCGTGCTGGTCTGGTGCCCGGAATGGTCAGGATCGGACGGCAGGAACGGCAACTGATCACGTCTCATGGCTGCCTGCCCAGCTATACCGAACGACTCCAAGGGGACCACCGCGACGTGGCCCTGGTCACCATGCCCACAGAGTCGGGCAGTGCGCCAGGGCCGAAGAGCCCTAGGCATGCGCGATCGTCGTGGCGGGCGGCGCAGCCGCCTGTGCCGCCTGGAGCCCATGTCCAGGCCGCGGAGGTCAGGCGGTAAGTGGGTCCCGGAGCCTGAGGCTGGCCCAGACCACCTTGCCGTCCTCGCGCGGGTGGCAGCCCCATCGGTGCGCGGTCGCGTCTACCAGCATCAGGCCCCACCCGGCCTGGGGATTCCGCGGTGGTCGCGGATCGAGGCGCGGTGGGGCGGTGGATCCGTCGCGTACGCTGATCAGCAGGAAGCGGCGGCCGACCGAGAACCGGATCGCGGCCAGGGTGCCGGCATGCACTGCCGCGTTGGTGGCCAGCTCACTCGCGATCACGCGGGCCGGGCTGAGCAGGTGCGGCAGTTCCCAGCGGACGCAGGCCTCGGTGGCCAGCTCTCGCGCCCGGGCCGCCGCGGCCCCGGCGACCGGCAGCAGCGTGTCGTGGATCAACATGGTCCGGCGGTGGGCCGGGGACGCCAGGGCCTGCTCGACCGAGCCGAACACCGGCAGCCGCATACCCCGGGTGAGCAGCCGCGCCGTGTGCTCGTCCGGAGTACAGACCAGCAGCGGGGTGCCGGGCCACATCGCGGCCTGCCGGGCCATCGCCGAGAACACCGTCAGCACGTGCGGCTCGCGTACCCGCAGGCCGGTCAGGTCGGCGATCACCGCTTCCGGCCGCTGCGCCAGCGCCTTCACCAGCGCCGCCCGCACCTGCGGAGCGCCGGCCAAAGTCAGCTCCCCGGACAACCGCACCAGCACCCGGTCACCGATCTGCTGTGCAACGCACTCGAGCGGTGCCATGACCCATCGTCTCGTGTCTCTGCACAATCCGCTATCCGCAACACGAGCCGGTGCGTGCCAGGGGCGGTGCGGTCAACCGGAGAGCGGCCGGCTCATCGTGATGGGTAGCACTACGCATTCCTTTGTGCGAGCGACATAGCGTAACCCGTAGCGAAAGAGCCGCGGGATCTCTCGCGTTCCGATCTCGGCCGGGACGACGCGCGGGACGCCCAGATCGAGACATTCCCGGCCGAGCCGAACCCGAGCGCTTCCGGCTTTCGTCACGTTCTTGAACCAGTCCGAGCGGCGACCGAAGTTAAGACCGATGACCACTGTGTCTCTCACCCGGAACGCTCGGACCGGGGTGTGGTACACCTGCCCGGAGCGGCGCCCGATGTGCTCGAGGTCCGCGAAGGCAGCGTGACCGGCGAGACGCAGCATCATCCGATTCATCGGACCGCGCAGGCCCTTGGTCAGTGTCCGCGGGAATGGCATGAACACCTGCCGTGAGACGAAATGCCGCCGGATGTTGCCGCCTCTCACGGTCGAGCCTTGATGTTCCATTGCCAAGAGCCAACCGACTGGCGGACCCGGGACGAAATCCCTTCCGCAGTCTCGCGAAGCGCAACTCCCGCCTCCATGGCATCAATGCCCAAATCCGACGTCGTAGGCATGGGCGAGCAGGAAACGGGTCGCCGCCGCTTGCCGATGCCGAGGCTCCCGCGCTTGATGGCCGTTTCTGGACCGATTCGGGAGCAGATGCGTTTCTCGCCCACAGCAGCGATCGAGCCGTGCTCGACGACCTGGCCACCCGGCTCCGCGCGATCGCGGCTGACGAAGCGCGCCTGCGGCAGGTGATGGAGCTTGCCCGCAGCCGCGGGTTCGAGTTCGACGACTGACCGCGGATGGAAACGTATCGTGCGCCGGCGGCAGACCGGAAAATGGCTGGCCATGCTGCGGTCTCTCGGTCAGGGTGAGTCGTGATCACCATCCAACGGGTACGGGTGCGGTGGAGTGCGGCCGCACGCGGAGCGCCGCACGCGGACGCCCGCCGAGGCCTATGTCGGCCGGCGATGCTGCCGACGGCGACTCCGACCGATGGTGTGGTCATCCATGAGGTGCTCGCTGATGAGGCAGCCCGGTATGCGCGTCACGACGACATGGTCACTGGCGGCCCGGATCGAGCTCGTGACCTCGACCTGTGGTTGTCGGCGGAGGGCTCGGTCCTGGTCGTCGACCGGTTGCCGGGCTGGGCCGCCTACCCGCGGCTGAGCGGCCCCGGCCGTCTTTTCGCGCTCGAGCCAGGTCAGGTGGGCCGATACCGGGCGAACTTCCGGTTCACCGTCACCACCTGTGCGTGTAATCCGAGCTGGTACTACGAGGACTGGCTGATTCTTGTAGCCAATGGCGAGGTGAAATCGGACGGGTTCATCTCCCGCGAGCCGGACTACGACGTTGACCACCGAGTCCACCTCTACGGCGGATCGAGACGGTCGGGCAAGCGTTAGCCCGTTGCAAGCAGCAGCCCACGCCGGGAGAGTTCGACACCGAGGAGGAAGCCAGGGCCATGGTCGCGAGACTCATGGAGGCCGCTGGGCCTGGCGAATGGCGCGAGATGGACAAGTCCCACGCCACGAAGCCGCCGGATCGCTGAAGGGCGGGCCCAAGCTGTATTAGGTCATGACGTTGTTGACACCGGAGTGAGCCGGTTCCCGCCAGCGTCTTACCGTCGAGGCGCCGATATACGCCGGACTGCGGCGACCGCCGTCTCGGTGCTGGTGGCGGGTCGACGATGGGCGCCCCCGCTACGCGCCCGGCAGAGCAGGATCGGGGTTGGCCAGGTCGTCCCGGGTAAGCGTGACGGTAGTGGCCTTGCCGGCCTTGCTCGCCGTCGCAGCTGGCGGGAGTGCCCGGATACCGATGAAGTAGACGCGGACGCCGGCCATCTCAATGTAGGGCGGCCAGGCTCCGGCGGGCCCGTCGGTGGGGAACTGCAGCAGCCGGTCGGTCAGGTTGAACACCACCAGGTAGGCGACGCTCTGGTTGTAGTCGTGGGCGTACTTGATGACCTGGTGGAAGCCGCGGGCGAGGTAGGACTTGCCGCGGCTGTCGAACAGCTTGCCCTCGCAGACCAGGGGGTCGTCGGTGTCCAGCCCGCCGATCAGGTCGGCCTCCCCGGATGCGGAGCGGGCCTTGGCGTGCGTGATGTACCCGCCCTCCTGGAACAGGGACCGCTGCAGGTTGAGGTTGTAGACCTCCTCCCCGTTGGCCCTGTCCGCCTCGAAGTCGGCGTAGAGCTTGTCGCGGTCGAACCACTCGATGGTGCGCACGTACCGCTCCAGCACGAACAGCACGCTGCTTTCGTCACCGACGCGTTCTTCGAGGAAGTCGATCAGCGGCTGGATCACCTGCTCGGGGAACGTCTGCCACATCGCGGACAGGTTGTTTACGCTGAAGCCGGTGCCGTGCGCGTAGTGCATGGTGAGTGCCTCGCCCGAGCCGGCCCTGTCGGCGGCGGCGTGGCGCTTCATCAGGTCCCAGACGAGGGTGGCCCGTCCCTCCTCCGTCCGGCTGGGCCAGGTGAGGTGGCCACGCAAGTTGGCGAAGCTCTGGTGGAACGCCTCGAAGTCGAGGTTGGGCTCGGCCAGGGCAGCCTCGGCGAGGATGGTGCGCAGTGCCGGCTGGCTCTCGATCCAATCGACGGCCAGGCGCACCTCGTGTGACGCCGCGCCGAAGCCGGCGGTCATGAGCCTGCGCAACCGCTGGCGCAGCTTCACCTGAAGATCCTGCTGGTATCTCACTGGGACAAGCCTCCGAAGATCTGGTCGAGCTGCGCGTCGATGTTGGCACCGAGGTTCTGGACGCTGCCAGTGGCGTCGACCAGCCGGACGCGACGTCGGCAGCACGGACACCGGATCGTGGTCTGGGCAACGATCTCCGACCACAGCACCCAGATGGGGTACTCGCACTCGGGGCAGTCAATCTCGTGGTCGCGATGCAGGAGCTCCTGCGCGAAACTCACCTCTTCGTCTCCGATCGTTCGTCTCCGATCGCGCGGCCGGGTCGTCTTCGACCTACAGAGCTAACCGGGAGCTGCGCGAGGTTGATCTCCCGCCGGGGATCGCCTGTGGCATGCATGACGAAGTCGATGCGCTCATCGCTGTGCGTCGGCCCCGGGGTTTCTGCACCAGCAGGACAGCCTAGCTAGCGGGAGCCTCGGCCGCTGGGGGCGGGGCGAGGGCGAAAGTGGGGTTCGGAAGCCTCCGCCGGGTTCGCTCAGACTCCGTCAGAGTGGGCGACCAACTGGCCTTGACCTGGGAAAATAAGGCGGAACCCAATGCCCCAAGCTGGGTTGACCTTGGTTGCGGTCCCGGTTGTCGCCGGTCTGACGGTCGGTCACTCGCATGCCGCCGGCCGGCACGCGTAGCAGCCGCCGCGCGGGCGCCCGACGGCAAATCGGCGGCAACCTGGCCCCACCGGAGAGTGTTTGCGCAGCTAGGAAGCGGTGCGGATCCCGGTCTTCAAAACTGTTGTGACCCGGCATCTCTGTCAGGCGGGTTCGATTCCCGTCCGCCTCCGCTGATCAGCCAGACCCCGCCCGCCGGCGCAAACAGCACCGCCGACGGGCGGACTCGGCGACCGTGGGCACGCGCCGGCGCGGCTCGTCGATCAGCTGTACTCGGCTTCGTGCTTTTCCAGCCACTGCAGATACCAGGTGCCGAAGGTGTGGCGGTTGCCGTTCGCGTCGAGGTAGGGATCGAACGGGGGGTTCAGGGCGCAGTCACGGTCGCGCACTTCCCCCCGGTGCGGGCCGACGATGACGAGCCAGCCGGTCATTCCGCAGCCGTTGTCGCTGATGTGGATCGCGCCCCGACCGCGCTCCCGATGCCAGGCTTCCTCGCCCTGGTCGCCGAACACGGCGACGTAGTCGTCGAAGTAGTCGTGCTCGTCGTCACGGCGGGCGGGCTCGTGGCCGGCAGTTCGGAGAGTCGCCAACTGCTGATCTGCCCAGCCGTCGGTCTCCACGAACGGCCCGCCGGCGTCCAGCAGCCACGGGTTCTTCTCGTCGTGATCCCAGACCCAGCCCCACGTGCCGTCGATCCGCTTCAGCGTGGTCAACTCCAGTGCCGGTCCGGGGCCACCGGCCTCGACCTCCATCAGGAAGGTGCGGTAGTCCTCCGGGAGCGTCACGCCGCACTGGGCTTCGACTTCGGCGACCTCCTCGGCGGTCAGGACCGGCTCGAAGAGGCGATACCGCAATGGAGGTCGGCCCCAGGCGCGCTGCTGGGCCTGTTCCATCGCGATGACACGATCTCGGACGCCTGACCAATACGTTTGTGGCTCCACCGGTGCCCCTCTCGACGAGAGGCTCGACAATAGTCGGAGCGGCCGACACCCCATGGTCAGGAAGGTCGGTGGACCGGCCCGGTGTACTCGGTCAGCGTGAACCGGCGGGGGTCGTCGGCGGGGTGCACGGTGACGGCGACGGTGCTCTCGTCGGCGAATCGCAGCGTGAAGACGGGGTCGAGGTCGCAGAGGAACGCGAACTCGTCGCGCTCGTCCTCGTCGTCGCTGATCAGATGACCGTGGGCGTCCCAACCGGTTTCGGTCGGCGTGATCACGACCGCGATCTCGCAGCCGCCGAGGTTGGTGGAGGAGTTCGCCCACCAGTCCAGCCGGCAGGGCCCTTCGAACCTATCCATGGTTGCCAGTGCACCTCACGCACGGCCCTTCCGGCGACCGTCGGTGCCCGACCTCGGGGGTGGGGACTTCGCGGGGCCGGTTCCGCGCCGCGCTCGGTGGCGGCGTTGCGACGGAATGGTTCCCCGGGCACAGCCTGGCCGCAGGCACAGGCATACCAGCCCGAGTGCCAGCAGCACGCTGAGGCCGAACACGGCGATCACCGGGGACATGCTCTGCGGGCCGATCGCATACAGCACGGCCGCGACACCCGCACCGCTCGCGGCAATGACCGCCGCTTCCCTAGCCTTCTGAGGCATGTACTTCATCCTCGGCACACGGCTTCCGTGCCTTCGCGCCTATGCGCACTTCCTGGGTCCGCCATGACCCCTTTTGCCCGAGATGTTAGCCTGCTCGAACGGGTGTTCGCACCACCGTTTTGGCGGATCAGGCGCCTTTTTTCACTATCTGAAGGTTGTCCGGGACGCACACCGCGGCTCGGCGGTTCTCGGCCCTCCGGATCAAGCTGCGAGAACCGGGCGGAACGGCGTTATCGTGCGGGCATGGCGGAGATGCGACGTTGTCCGCGGTGCGGGCATCCGACCCGCGCCGATCGGATGGTCAAGGGCTTCGGGCGGGAGTGCGCGACCCAGATGGGCCTGGTCGGCCGGACGGTCGACGTCGAGCACGACGGGCCCGATCTGTTCGACGTCCTGGACGAGCTGATGGACGACGCCTGCGACGGCGCCGACCGGCCGGCCGACCGCTGAGGTCACGGCTCCAGGTCGACCGCCGCGCGCAGCGAGCCGTCCATGTAGAACGGGACGGACTCGTGCTCGTGGGTGACCAGCCAGTGGCCGTCGATCCGGCGCAGGCCGAGCGTCACCCGGAACCACAGCGTGAACGGTTCGGTGGCGCCCTTCGGGGTTGCCGTCATCGAGTCCAGGCTCGTCGCGAAGGCCACGTCCCCGTCCGCGGTGATCTCGAGGGAGGTGACCGTTCGCTGCGGGGGCGCCTCGAAACCCTGCAGCCACGCCTCGACGCCCTTCGGGTCGCGGCCGTTCGGGTCGCTGACCAGCGGCGGTGCCAGCGTGAAGGCCATCACCGACGGCGCGTTGTGCTCTTGCATCCCGGCGACGTCGCCGGCCGACATGCGGTCGGCCCGGGCCAGGACGACCTTCCTGATCTGCTCGGTCATCTCTGCTTCCTCCTCTTCCCAGGAAAACTTCCGCCGGTACGTCGAAGCCACGGCCCCGGTTTCGACATGCTGATGAGCACGTCCTCGTGGGCGAAGGAGCGAGCCGATGAAATATCTGATCCTGATCCAGTCCAACCCCCGCAGCCTGGCCGCCTGGGAGAAAATGTCCGACGACGAGCGGATGGCGTTCGGGCGCGACCACCGCCGGCTGTCGGAGCGGATGGCCGACGAGGGGGTGCTGATCGCCTCGGAAGGGCTGGCCGACCAGTCCCTGGCCCAGTGGGTGTCCGTGCGGGACGGCGACACGATCAGCTCGGACGGACCGTACGCGGAGGTCAAGGAGCATCTCGCCGGGTTCTACCTGATCGACACCCCGGGCCTGGACGAGGCGGTGGCGTGGGCGGCCCGGGTGCCGGACGCGAAGTACACCGAGGTGGAGGTGCGGCCGGTGCTCGACATGAGCGGCTGGGAGTTCTGAGGGTGGTCGAGGATCTGCTGCGCACGTCGGCGCCGCAGGTTCTGGCCGCGGTGGCGCGGCGCTACGGTGACTTCGACGCGGCCGAGGACGCCGTGCAGGAGGCGCTGCTCGCGGCCAGCCGGCAGTGGCCGGCCGACGGGATTCCCGGCAATCCGGTCGCCTGGCTGATCCGGGTGGCCTCCCGCCGGCTCATCGAAACCGTGCGCAACGAGCAGGCCCGGCGCCGCCGTGAGGCATTACCCCAAGACCCGGTTCCCGTCGTACGCGGTGACGACGAGCTGACGCTGCTGCTGCTCTGCTGCCATCCGGCCCTGACCCCGCCGGCCCAGGTGGCGCTCACCCTGCGCGCGGTCGGCGGGCTCACCACCGCGGAGATCGCCCGGGCGCTGCTGATCCCGGAGAAGACGGTCGGCCAGCGGGTCAGCCGGGCAAAAAAGCGGCTGCGGGACGCCGGCGCGCGCTTCACGCTGCCCGATGACCTGGAGGCGCGGATCCCCGGCGTACGGCAAACCCTGTATTTGATCTTCAATGAGGGGTCGACGGCGAGCTCGGGATCGGCGCTGCACCGGGTGGAGTTGAGTGCGGAGGCGATCCGGCTGACCCGGCAGTTGCGGGCGATGCGGCCGGCCGACGGCGAGGTGGCCGGGCTGCTGGCGTTGATGCTGCTCACCGATGCCCGGCGGCCCGCACGCACCCGGCCGGACGGTGGGCTGGTGCCGCTGGCCGCGCAAAACCGTACGTTGTGGAACCGGGAATTCGTCGCCGAGGGCGTTTCGCTCATCACCGATGCGCTGCGGCGGTTTCCGATCGGGCCGTTCCAGGTGCAGGCGGCGATCGCGGCGGTGCACGACGAGGCGCCTAGCGCGGCGGATACTGACTGGCCGCAGATCCTCGAGCTCTACCGGCTGCTGGAGTCGCTGGCGCCGGGGCCGATGGTCACCCTCAACCGGATCGTGGCGCTGGCCGAGGTGGACGGGCCGCTGGTGGGGCTGCGTGCGCTCGACGCGGCGGGTTTGGAGCACTATCGGGTCGCGGCGGTCCGGGCGCATCTGCTGGAACGCTCCGGCGACCGCGCGGCGGCCCGGACGGAGTACCGGAGCGCGGCGCGGCTGACGCTGAGCCTGCCGGAACGGCGATACCTGGAGGCGCAGGCGGCCCGGCTGGCGTAAACCTCTTGGTATGCCGGAATGGAAAGAAGTCCTCGACGAGGCCGGTCGGTACGCGGTCCGCTACCTCGAGGGGCTGCCGGCGCGGCCGGTCGGCAGCAACGCCACGCTCGAGTCACTGCGGGCGGCCCTGGACCTGCCGCTGCCCGCCCAGGGCACCGACCCGCGCGAGGTGATCGCCGAGCTGGCGCGGCACGCCGACCCGGGCGTGGTGGCGTCGTCGAGCGGGCGGTTCTTCGGGTTCGTGATCGGCGGGGCGACGCCGGCGGCGCTCGCGGCCGACTGGCTCACCTCGGTGTGGGACCAGAACGCGGGGCTGTACGTGCTCGGGCCGGCCGCCGCGGTGGTCGAGGACGTCGCGGCGCGGTGGCTCGCGACGCTGCTCGGGCTGCCGGCCGGCGTGTCGGCGGGCTTCGTCACCGGCGCGCAGATGGCCAACCTCACCGGCCTCGCGATCGGGCTCGGGTCGGTGCTCGGCCGGGCCGGGTGGAACGTCGCGGCGGACGGGCTGTGGGGTGCGCCGCGGGTGCGGGTGCTCGCCGGGCAGGGCCGGCACGGGACGATCGACCGGGCGTTGCGGTTCCTCGGGGCCGGTACCGGCTCGATCGTCGAGGTCGGGATGGACGACCAGGGGCGGATGCGGCCGGCGGAACTGCGTACGGCGCTGGCCGCGGGCAGTGGGCCGGCGATCGTCTGCGCGCAGGCCGGGAACGTGAACAGCGGCGCGTTCGACCCGGTCGGCGAGATCTGCGACCTGGCCCACGCGGACGGCGCCTGGGTGCACGTGGACGGGGCGTTCGGCCTCTGGGCGGCGGCGAGTCCCCGGCTGCGGCACCTCGTGGCCGGAGTGGAGCGGGCCGACTCGTGGGCCACCGACGCGCACAAGTGGCTGAATGTCCCGTACGACTCGGGCCTGGTCTTCTGCGCCGACCCGGTGGCGCATCGCACGGCCATGGGAACCCGGGCCGGCTATCTGATCCACGGCGCCGAGGGCGAGCGGGACGCGCTGGACTACGGGCCGGAGCACTCCCGGCGGGCCCGGGGCTTCGCGGTCTACGCGGCGATCCGCGCGCTCGGCAGCGACGGGGTGGCGGACCTGGTCGAACGGTGCTGCGACCTGGCGGCCCGGTTCGCCGAACGGCTGACCGCCTCGGGCCGCGCGACGATCCTCGGCGAGGTGGTGCTGAACCAGGTGCTGGTCCGCTTCGCCGACGACCACGTCACGCGATCGGTGATCGAGAAGGTGCAGCGGGAGGGCACCTGCTGGATGAGCGGGACGACGTGGCGCGGGCAGGCGGCGATGCGCATCTCGGTGTCGAACTGGTCGACCACGCCGCAGGACGTGGACCGCTCGGTGGCGGCGATCCTGCGCTGCCTCTGATCACCTAAGGTTCCCTTGTGACAGTACGCGGAGTGCGACGGATCATCGTGTCGGTGGCGGACCGGGAGCGGGCGCTGGCGCTCTACCGGGACGCCTTGGGACTGGCGGAGAAGTACTCCGCGGGCGAGATCGTGGCGCTTGCCGTGCCCGGTACGGAGATCGAATTCTTGCTGCACGAGCGCCCGCCCACCCCGGGCTTGGCCGGTGTCGCCGTCAGCTTCGTCGTCGCGGACGTCGACGCGGCCACCGCCGCGGCGGAGAAGGCCGGCGCCGCGATCGTCGATGCCCCGGCCGACCAGCCGTGGGGCGAGCGGCAGTCGGTGCTCACCGATCCGGACGGTCACGTCCTCTGCCTGGTAGCGCCGCCGGCGTCCTGAAGTTTGCTGCGGCGCGCGCGCCCGGCGGGCTGAGGTTACTGCGGCGAAACGTCGGCTATCTATGCTTCGCGGATGGACGGGGAGCGGATCGTCGAGGTGCACGGGCACGCTCGTGCCTTCCGGCTCCTGGGTACCGGCCCGACCGTACTGCTGCTCGTGCACGGCATCGGATCCGACGGCGACACCTGGGACATCGTCGCGCCGGCACTCGCCGAGCGGTACACCGTGATCGTGCCCGATCTGCTCGGACACGGCCGGTCGGCGAAGCCGCGGGCGGACTACAGCATCGGCGGCTACGCCAACGGCATGCGGGATCTGCTCGGCACGCTCGACATCGACCGGGTGACCGTGGTCGGCCACAGTTTCGGCGGCGGCGTGGCGATGCAGTTCGCCTACCAGTTCCCGGAGCGGACCGACCGGCTCGTGGTGGTCGCCGGTGGCGGGCTCGGCTCGCAGGTGAGCGTGGCGTTCCGGGCGCTGACCCTGCCGGGCGCGTCGCTCGCGCTGCGGCTCAGCCAGCTGCCGCCGTCCCGCCTCGCCCTCGGTGCGCTGCGCGCCGCCGCCGGCCTGGTCGCGCCGGCCGCGCTCGCGGCCGACCTGAACGAGGCGTACACCGTGCACACCGGGCTACGCGACCCGGCGGCCCGGTCGGCGTTCCTGCACGTGCTGCGGCACGTCGCCGACTGGCGCGGACAGTTGATCACCATGCGTGACCGCGCCTACCTGACCCAGGGCCTGCCGGCGCTGGTGATCTGGGGCGACCAGGACCACGTCCTCCCCGTCTCGCATGCCGAGGCCGCTGCCTCCCTGATGCCCGGAGCGCGGTCGGTGGTTCTGCCCGGCGTCGGGCACTTCCCGCACCGGGAGGCGCCCGAGGAGTTCGTCCGCGCGCTGACCGACTTCGTCGAGAGAACCGAACCGAAACGGTGGGACGCCGGCCGCTGGCGCCGCCTGCTGCAGACCCACTCCTATGTCGGCAACTTCGCGATCACGGAATCGTCGAGCGCGGCCAGCAACGCGGCCGGGTCGTCGTAGACCGCAACAGCGCCGGCCTCGCTCAGCTCGTCGGCGGAGGTGCCGCCGCAGACCAGGCCGATGCACGGGATGCTCAGACGGGCAGCGGCCTGCACGTCCCAGACCGAGTCGCCGACGAAGACCGCAGCACCCGGGTCGACGCCCGACTGCTCGATGGCGGCCTGGAGGATGTCCGGAGCGGGTTTGCTCTCCTCGGCGTCCGAGGAGGAGGTGGCCGCGGCGATCACGTCGTCCGCGCCGACCACCCGGCGCAGCTGCTTCAGCTCCGGTTCCTTGGCCGACGAGGCGAGCACGACCGCGATGCCGCGCTCGGCCACCGCTCGAAGCAGCTCGGCCGCCCCGGGCAGCGGGCGCAGCCGCTCCCACCAGGCCCCGTAAAGGACGTCGTGGGCGGTCGAGGCCTGCTCGTCCTGGTCACGGTCGCGGGCGTCGCCGAGCAGGTGGTCGAGCAGTTTGTCCGAGCCCATCCCGATGGCCCGGTGGATCCTCGCCATGGGTACGTCCGCGCCAAGCTGCCGCAGCGCCTCCCACCAGGCGACCGTATGCAGGTACGTGGTATCCACCAAAGTGCCGTCGACGTCGAAGAGAACCCCGGATCGCATGGATGTGGGGTACCCGAGATCAGCGTCGCGAACCACCGGTCCTCTCCGAGAGACCGCAGCATGGCCAGCAATTTTCCGGCCTGCCGCCCTACGGGCAACGATTCTCTGCGTCGAACCATCTCCGGCCGGCGGCATCTGCTGCGGTTTGTGTGCGAGCCGTTATGGTGCTGCCGCGGCGGCCGGTCAGGTCTACCATTCGGTTCCTCTGTCCGGCCGGGCCGGCGGAAGGTCCATCTCCCGCCGGTGTCGCCGGCGGAGCATGACCATGAACAGGGTCAGCGGGATGAGGGCAACTATCCCGAGGCAAAGCCACTCGCCGGGGCCGCCGCCGTCATAGGTGGGCTGGTACGGGGCGGCCACCGGCGTCGCCGCGGCCGTCGAGGGTGTCACGGTGAACCGGAATTCGCCTCGAGCCGGGTCTCCCGTGCCGGTCGCCGCGACCCAGGTCACCTGGTATTCCCCGACGGGCAGAGGGCGGACCTGCTGCTCGAGATTGGTGTAGAGAAGCACCTGCAGGTGGCCGTCGTTGTAGGTGGAGCCGTCGGATCCGCGAACGACGACACTGCTGAGATTGGCGTCGATGTTCTCGGTGAAGCTGAGGCCGACTTTGTCGATTGATCCTTCGGTGACCGTCGAGTCGGCCTGTGGCCAGCTCTGGAGCAGGGTGGTGCTGGCCCAGGCCGGCGTTGCGGCGGGCGCGGCCGCCAGGAGCCCCGAGCCGATCAGCAGCATCAGTACCGTCGCAACGCGCAGGCATAGGCGGTTGGGAATAGAGCATCGGAGCACGGTGAGATGATCACGGATCCGGGCCGCGTCCGCTGTCCCCCGTTCGGCCATGCCGACGAAGAAGATCTATGGAGTACCGACCGCCCCTGCCCGCAACGACCAACGACAGCCCGGTCAGGGTCATGCCGGCGAGCCCGACCCAGAAGCCGTAACTCGGGCCGGCCTCGATGCCAGGGTCGGTGTACCGCCGTAGGTGATCACGTGGCATCAGCGACTCTGCGAACTCGGTGGCAGACACCATCGCTACCGCAGACGCCTGAAGTTCCGACTCTCGGGGCGCGGTGACCTCGGCCGGTGGCCAAGTCTCGACATCGCTGCGCTGCTGAAGTGTCAGCAACACCGAGACCGCAATCGCGGCCAGGGCCGCGAGCCATATCGCCACCGGCACTCGCCCGCGGGCCATCCGCCACGCCAGCCATCCGACCGCGGCTGCCGCCGTCAGCCAGATCGACGCGGTCCATCGGGAGGACATTCGCCACGCCGATCCCACGAACGTCTCGGTGCCCACCCGCATCGTCCACCAGGGCAGGAAACCGCTCACAAGCGTCAGGACGGCCGAACACCCGATGATTCCCGCACGCCATTCCCAGGACACGAAATGACCCTACGGAGCACAGGTCGCGCCCGCGCAGGCTTCCGACCATCCGAGCGGGCCGGAGTCACCCTAGATCTACCCACACAAACCCAGTGGACTCGGAGGCTTCCGGTGCGAGCAGGGAGAGGTCCCGCCGGCCGGCCGGGGTCTGACCGGATTGGCGGAGGCGGACGGGAATCGAACCCGCCTGACCCGGATGCCGGGTCACAACAGTTTTGAAGACTGCGAGGGGCACCAGCCGCCTGAACGCCTCCTCGCTGAGCCTATCCATCCCGCCCGTGCCAGAGTGGGCAGGGTGACGATCGAAGCGGTCAAGAGGCTCACCGGTTACGCGCACGGCGGCGGCTGTGCCTGCAAGATTCCGCCCGGTGAGCTCGAGGCGGTGGTCTCAGGTCTGGTCGGTGGCGTGCCGTCCGGTGTGGGGGAGCTGCTCGTCGGGCTGGACGACGGGGACGACGCGGCCGTGGTCCGGATCGCCGGCGGCACCGCGGTGGTGGCCACGGCGGACTTCTTCACGCCGGTGGTGGACGACGCGTACGACTGGGGGAGGATCGCCGCGGCCAATGCTCTCTCGGACGTCTATGCGATGGGCGGCACGCCCGTCGTGGCGGTGAACCTGCTCTGCTGGCCGCGCGATCTGCTGCCGATGGAGCTGGCCGCCGAGGTGTTGCGGGGCGGGCTCGACGTGGCCCGCGAGGCCGGCTGCCACGTTGCCGGCGGGCACTCGGTCGACGATCCCGAGCCCAAGTACGGCATGGCGGTGACCGGCGTGGCCGACCCGATGCGGCTGATGCGCAACGACGCGGGCGCGGCCGGGCTGCCGCTCACCCTGACCAAGCCGCTCGGCATCGGCGTGCTGAACAGCCGGCACAAGTCCACCGGCGACGTCTTCCCCGCCGCGGTCGACGCGATGACCACCCTCAATCGGGACGCGTCCGAGGCGGCGCTGCGGGCCGGTGTGGTGTGCGCGACCGACGTGACCGGCTTCGGCCTGCTCGGTCACCTGCACAAGCTGGCCCGGGCGAGCGGGGTGACCGCCCGGGTCGACGCTGCCGCCGTGCCCTATCTGCCCGGCGCCCGGCAGGCCTTGGCCGACGGCTTCGTGAGTGGCGGAACAAAGCGAAACCTCGATTGGGTACGCCCGTCCCTCGACGCCGGTTCGACCCCCGAGGGCGAGTTGCTGCTGCTGGCCGACGCGCAGACGTCCGGCGGCCTGCTGGTGGCCGGCGAGATCCCCGGCTACCCGGTCGTCGGCGAACTGCTGCCGGCCCGCGCGGACGGCACCACGGTGATCGTCCGCTGACGGCCCGGCCGGACAAACCTCCGCTGACGGCCCCGGCCGGACAAACCTCCGCCGGGGGTCAGCGCGCCGGCTCGGCCGACTCCGCCGCCACGCCGGCCGGCGAGGGCATCTTGGTGATCAGCGGCAGGGCCATGGCGACCAGCGCGATCCCGGCCAGCACCAGGAACGGCAGCGTGTAGGACTGGTTGTTCGCCTCGTACAGGGCGGCGGTGAGCAGCGGCCCCACCACCCCGCCGATGCTCCAAGCCACGATCATCGCGCCGTAGATCGCGCCCGCGTTCGGCGTGCCGAAGTAGTCCGCCGAGGTGGCCGGCATGGTGCCGAAACCGCCGCCGTACGCCAGGTAGATGAACGCCGCCAGGATCGCGAACAGGGCGAAGGCCGCCGCGAACGGAAGAATCGCGAAGCAGATCGCTTGCAGGCCGAGCATGCCCAGGAACGCCTGCATCCGGCCGACCCGGTCGGAGAGCCAGGCCCAGAAGATGCGGCCGCCGCCGTTGAACAGGCCGAGGATGCCGACCATGGTCGCCGCGGTGGTGGCCGCGACGCCGGCGATGTCCTCGGCCGAGTCGGCGGCCTGCGAGATGAAGCCGATGCCGCAGGTCACGTTGAGGGCGAGGATCGCGGTCAGCTGGTACCACTGCCGGGTGTGCAGCGCCTCGGGCAGGGTGTAGACCCGGGTGCCGGCCACGGCCCGGCCGGTCGACGCGGGCACGAAGCCGGGCACCGCGTAACCCTCCGGCGGGTTGCGGAAGAAGGTCGCGCCGATCAGCCCGGCGACCAGGTACGCGATGCCCAGCGGCAGGAAGACGCTGGTCTTGTCGGCGGTGTTGCCGAGCAGCGCCTTCGCCACCGGCGCGGTGATCACGGCGCCGAAGCCGAACCCGGCCACCGCGATGCCGGTGATCAGGCCGCGCCGGTCCGGGAACCACTTGGCGAGCATCGCGATCGGCGTGATGTACGCGGCGCCCAGCCCGATCCCGCCCATCGCCCCGTAGGTCAGCACCAGCAGCCACAGCTGGCCGGGGGAGGAGACCAGCGACGCCAGCATGATCCCGGCCGAATAGAGGACGACCCCGCCGAACGCGACCGGTCGGGGCCCGTACCGGTCCTGGATGCGCCCGCCGACCAGGCTGCCGATGAAGATCGTGCCGATCGCCACCTCGAACGGCAGCACCGCCTGGGTCTTGCTCCAGCCGAACTCGGCCTGCAGCGGTTTGTTGAACACGCTCCACGCGTAGACCGCGCCGAGCGCGAGCTGCACGAGCACCGCGGCGACCACGATCCACCACCGGCCACGAGTGGGGTTGCTGCTGCTGGACGTCGTCATGGCGACCTCCCTGTCGAAGTGGTCCCCCCTCGGTTTCCCCCTTTCGACGATCGTGAACCGTCGATGCCGTGGCTAGCCAGTGGCCGCACACTAGTTGCCGATTCGGGCCCGGCTCGCGAGCGCCTCGGCCAGCGGCAACGGGTTGAGGTAGTCCCGATAGGACAAAACCAGGTCATGGCGTACGCGGAAGACCGCGATCACGGTCTGGGAGAACGGTGCGCCGGTATCGAGAACCGTCCCGAGCGCGTCATACTCGACGATGACCACCTCGGGGTCGGTGGTCTCGTGGATGACCACGTTCCGGTACTCGGAGAATCGCACGAAGCCCTTGGCCGCCTCGGTCAGAAACGCGCGGATCTCGTCGCGCCCCTGAAGTCTCCCGGGCACCCCGGCCGGCCGGAACGGCCACTCGATGATCCCGTCGGGCGCCATCAGGCCCACCAGGGCCTCGACGTCCGTCTCTCGGCCGGCCCGCAACACCTTCTCGACGATCTCCCGTGCGGTCATCGCCGCCGCCTTTCGTTGAACGGTTGTTGATTGAACGACCGTAGAACGAACTCGGAGGTCGGTCAACAACCGTAGAATGAACAGGTGACTGAACCGAGCCCGCGGCCGACCCGGGCCGAGCAGCGCCGGCAGAGCGAGGAGAGGATCCTCGCCGCGGCCCGCCAGATGTTCGCCGATCTCGGCTACGACCGAACCACGATCCGGGCGGTCGCCCGGGCGGCCGGAGTGGACGCCGGGCTGGTCATGCACTACTTCGGAGCCAAGGACGAGCTCTTTGCCCGGGCCGCCGAGCTCCCCGCCGACGAGCTGCCCGCCGACGAGCTCCCCGCCGACGAGCTGCCCGCCGGCGATCCCGCCCGGATGGCCGAGGCGCTGCTCGGCTCCCTCGCCAAGCGTCTGGACAGCGAACCGGTGGCGTCGCTCGCCGTACTGCGCTCGATGCTCACCAACGCGGGCGCGGCCGACCGCCACCGGGCGGCCGCCGAGCCACAGCTGGGCCAGATCACCGCCGCGATCCCGGGCGACGACGCCGAGCTACGCGCCAGCCTGCTCAGCGCGATCGTGCACGGCGTCATCATCGAGCGGTACCTGCTGCGGCTCGGGCGGCTGGCCGACGCCTCCCCCTCGCAGATCGTCGACCTGCTCCGGCCGTGCTTCCAGGAACTGGCAGGCTCCGGCCCCGCGGACCGATAGAAGGCGCCCGCCGGCCGCCGGGCACGACGGGATCGGCGCGTGTGAGTCGATGGATGCGGGGGCGCGGCTCTGCCACTATGACCGAATGGGTACCGCAGGCGAGCACGAGCATGCCTCCGAGGCCGCGACCGAGCCCCCGATCCGCGCCGAGCGGCATGAATCCGCGCCGGCCCTGGCCGGGTTCGCCGGTGTGCTGCGGCAGGTGCAGCAGACCGGCGGGAATGCCATGGCCGTACGTCTGATGCGGTCCGTCGCGGGCGAGGCCGGCGACTCAGCGACCGACGTCGCCGGGCGGGTCAACCGGCAGCGGGGCGGTGGCGAGCGGCTCGCGCCCGAGGTGCGGGAGCGGTTCGGGGGCGTGGCCGGCGGCGATGCGCTGGACGGCGTGCGGGTGCACCGCGACGCCGAGGCGGCCGACCTGGCCCGGGCGGTCGGGGCGCGGGCGTTCACCGCCGGTTCCGACGTGTTCTTCGGCCGCGGCGAGTATCGGCCGGACACCGCGGACGGGTCGCGGGTGCTCGCGCACGAGCTGGTGCACACGACCCAGACGCCGGCCGCGCCGGCCGGCGGCGGGTTGAGCGTCAGCGATCCGGGCGACGCGCACGAGCTGGCCGCCGAGCGTACGGCGGAGCAGTGGGTCTCCGGGGCGCCCGGCCCGCAGGCCGGCGTCACCCGCCCGGCCGGGATCGCCCGGGTGCCCGATGCCGGCGGCGGCTCGGACATTCCGGAGGGCTACCGCGGTCTGCTCAAGCCCAGCCTCGACGAGGCGGACACGGCCAAGCTGCACCAGGCGACCGGCGGCGCCGGCCTGGTCGCCAAGATCAAGCGGCGGGACGACACCCGGGCGGCGCTCGTGGCCATGGAGGCCGACCAGGCCGATCGCTCCGGCGTGGACGACGTCGCGGCGACCGACTACGAGGCGCTGAAGGCGATGGACACCGAGCTCACCCTCCAGATCGAACACGAGCTGATCGCGCTCGACGTACCCTCCGAGCAGGACCTGCTGAACCTGGTGAACGACTGGTTCCCGAGGCGCTTCCTGGACGAGGCCAAGCAGGTCGCCCTGGACATGTTGCAGCACAACGCCGATGAGGCGCAGGGCGAGCTCGACCGCTACTCCAAGCTGGTCTGCTCCCCGGACATCGACGGCCTGCTCGCCGCCGACAAGGCGCTCGGCGAGCTGGCACCGCAGAGCCTCATCCTGTCCATCCAGGCCGCCGAGCAGGCGCTCTCGAAGTATGCGCCGGCGGCCGGGGTGCTGACGCCCGAGGAGTTCGCCCGGAACGTGCCGCCGAACGAGCAGTCGGTCATGGTCGACATCGCCAACCTGGACCGTAACCGGCAGCTGCTCGCCCAGCAGCTGCCGATCTTCAACGCGGCCCGGTACGCCTACGGCAAGTCGTACCCGATCCTGCTGAGCAGCGAGTACACGCCGGGCTCGTTCTCCGCGGCGGACCCGATGGAGCTCGGCAAGATGGTCGGCGCCCCGGTCCAGGAGATCCTCACCAACATCGACCGGGTTCGCGGCGCCATCAAGGACGACGAGCTCAAGGTCTGGAACATGCGCGACGTCATCCGGATCACCCAGGAGCGGCTCGGCGTGACGCACGAGACGCTGCTGGCGGCGATCGAGACCAGGATCAAGTCGATCGAGAGCGACGAGGCGTTCCTGGGCTGGGTCAAGGCCGCCCTGGCGATCACGACCACGATCGTGGCGGGCCTGCTGTTCACCCCCGCGGTCGGTGCCGCCGTCGCCGCGGCCTGGGGCGCCGGCTCGCTCTACGGCAGCATCAACACCTATCTCAACGAGTCCGCCGCCGACAACATCGCCCTCGACCCGGCGGTGGCCGACCTGTCGCTCAACGAACCCACCCTGACCTGGGTGCTGCTGGACGCGGCGTTCCTGCTGATCGACCTGGCGCCGGTGGCCAAGGGGCTGCGGCAGGCGGCCCGCACCCTGACCGCGAACGCCGATGCGATGGCACTGGCGGCGTTCCGGCGGCAGGCCGTCGAGCAGCTCGGCGAGGACGCCGCCGCCCGGCTCACCGCCCGGGCCGCCGGCCGCTTCGGGATCCAGCAGGCCGGGCTGCAGATCGCCGAGGAGCAGCTGGCCCGGGCCCGGGCCATCCTGGCCGGGCTCGACCTCTCCGACGACGCGATCGTCCGGGTGCTCGCCAAGGGCGCCGACGTCAACCAGGTCAAGGGCCAGCTGTTCGAGGAGCTCATGCACGTCGACGTGGCCCGGCGGCTGGCCACCGGCTCGTCCGACGTGCTGGGCGTCGCCGACGCGGCCGGGCTGGAAGTCATCGAGGGGCATCGCATCACCGACCTGGCCGGCCTGCAGCTGACCGACGGGGTCATCGCCCGGCGGCTGCCCAACGGCACGCTGGAGCTGGTCACGGTGCTGGAGGCGAAGGCCGGCCGGAGCGCGGCGCAGGGCCTGCGGACGGCGTCGAAGGGCATCGGCGACCCGGCGGAGTTCGCCCGGTTCGTCATCGAGGAGAACCGGGCGGCCGTCGTGAACGTGCTGCGCCGGGCCAACCTCACCGCGGAGGCCGAGGCGGTCGCCCGGGGCGGCGAGACGCTGTCCCCGGCCGCGATCGATGTCGTCTCCGCGGACAAGGGCCTGCGCAAGACCGTCACCCAGGCCGAGCTGGGCGGCCAGGTACGCCGCGACGTCGAACGACTCTCGCCGAACACGACCGACGTCGACGACATCGCCCCGCACCTGGACGAGGTGCCGACCCAGATCCTCGTGGACGGCGTGCCCACCACGGTCCGGATCAGCCCGAACAACACCCGCTTCGTCGGGGTGGTGCCGAACGACGTCGCCACCGACGCGATCACCGCGTCCCTGCGCGGCGAGGGCTTCAACTTCACCGCCATGCAGACCGGCGGCCGGGCCGCCGACCTCACCGCCCGCGCCGAACGCCTGGTCGCCGACCAGGCGGCCGCCTCGACCGCGGCCACCGCCACACCGGCACCGGCAGGGACCCCGACGCAGTAAAAGAAGCGATCCGTGCGGGCGGGGACCGGAACGGCTAGGGTCGATCTCGTGGGCGTCCGGACGTGGATCGAGGGATGGCCGGTCTATCGGCAACTGACCGGGACCGACCCGCTGGGCCGGGGCGCGGCCGCGCAGTCCGAGCGGTCGAGGTCGTTGACCGCCCGCACCGAGACCGCCGACCGGGTCGCCCGCTCGGTGTGCCCGTACTGCGCCGTCGGGTGCGGTCAGCGGATCTTCGTGAAGGACGAGAAGATCGTGCAGATCGAGGGGGACCCGGACAGCCCGGTCTCCCGTGGCCGGCTGTGTCCCAAGGGGTCGGCCAGCCTGAGCCTGGTCACCAGCGACCGCCGGCAGCGGCAGGTGCTCTACCGCCGGCCGTACGGGACGGAGTGGGAGAGTCTCGACCTCGAGACGGCGATGGACATGATCGCCGACCGGGTGCTCGCCGCGCGCGACGCCACCTGGGAAGACCGCGACGATCACAACCGGCCGCTCAACCGCACGCTGGGCATTTCGAGCCTGGGCGGCGCGACGCTGGACAACGAAGAGAACTATCTGATCAAGAAGCTCTTCACGGCGATCGGCGCGATCCAGATCGAGAACCAGGCCCGTATTTGACACTCCGCCACCGTCCCCGGTCTGGGGACCTCGTTCGGCCGTGGCGGGGCCACCAGCTTCCTGCAGGATCTGGCAAACGCTGACTGCATCGTCATTCAGGGCTCGAACATGGCCGAGGCGCACCCGGTGGGCTTCCAGTGGGTGGTCGAGGCCAAGAACCGCGGCGCGAAGATCATTCACGTCGACCCGCGGTTCACCCGGACCAGCGCGCTCGCGCACACCTACGTGCCGGTGCGGGCGGGTGCGGACATCGCGTTCCTGGGTGGGGTGGTCAACTACATCCTGAGCAACGAGAAGGACTTCCGGGAGTACGTGCTGGCGTACACCAACGCGTCCACGATCGTGAGTGAGGACTTCCGGGACACCGAGGACCTGGACGGGCTGTTCTCCGGCTTCGATCCGGAGACCAACACCTATCACCAGGGCAGCTGGATGTACGCCGGGCAGGAGGAGGACGGCGGCGATCACGGCGACACCCACATCGGCCGGGAGACCGGCGCCGGCCTTCAGCAGGAGTCGCACGGGCCGCCGATCCACCGGGACGTGCCGCGCGACCCGACACTGCAGCACCCGCGCTGCGTCTACCAGGTCCTGAAGCGGCACTACGCGCGCTACACCCCGGAGGTCGTCGAGCGGCTCTGCGGCGTACCGAAGGAAAGGTTCTTGGACGTTTGCGAGGCCTGGACCGCGAACTCGGGCCGGGAGCGGACCACCGCGCTGGTGTACTCGGTGGGCTGGACGCAGCACAGCGTGGGCGTGCAGTACATCCGCACCGGCGCGATCATCCAGCTGCTGCTGGGCAACATGGGCCGGCCCGGCGGCGGGGTGCTCGCGCTGCGCGGCCACGCCAGCATCCAGGGCTCGACCGACATCCCGACGCTGTTCAACCTGCTGCCGGGTTATCTGCCGATGCCGCATCACGGGCAGCACGAGACGTTCCGCCAGTGGGTCGACGCGATCCGGCACCCGGGGCAGAAGGGCTTCTGGTCGAACGCGGAGTCGTACGCGGTGAGCCTGCTCAAGGCGTACTTCGGCGCGGCGGCGCGGGAGGACAACGACTGGGGCTTCGACTGGCTGCCGAAACTCACCGGTGACCACGGCACCTACCGGCAGGCCCTCGACATGATCGACGGGAAGATCAAGGGGTACTTCCTGCTCGGCCAGAACCCGGCGGTCGGCTCGGCGCACGGCCGAGCCCAGCGGCTGGGCATGGCGAACCTGGACTGGCTCGTGGTCCGCGACCTCTACCTGATCGAGAGCGCGACGTTCTGGAAGGGCGGGCCGGAGGCGGCGACCGGCGAGATCGTGCCCGAGCAGTGCCGCACCGAGGTGTTCTTCCTGCCGGCCGCCTCGCACGCCGAGAAGGCGGGCACGTTCACCCAGACCCAGCGGATGCTGCAGTGGCGGGAGCAGGCGGTCGAGCCGCCGGGCGACGCGCGCAGCGAGCTGTGGTTCTTCTACCACCTGGGCAAACGCATCCGGGAACGGCTGGCCGACTCCACGCTGCCCAGGGACCAAGGGATCAAAAACCTGACTTGGGAGTACGGGGATGACGAGCCGGACTCCGAGGCGGTGCTGAAGGAGATCAACGGGTACGACCTCACCACCGGCAAGCTGCTGTCCGGGTTCACCGAGATGAAGCCGGACGGGTCCACCTCGGGCGGCTGCTGGATCTACTCCGGGGTCTTCAAGGACGGCGTCAACCAGGCGGCCCGCCGCAAGCCCGGCCGCGAGCAGAACTGGGTGGCGCCGGAGTGGGGCTGGTCCTGGCCGGCCAACCGCCGCACGCTCTACAACCGTGCCTCGGCCGACCCCGACGGCAACCCGTGGTCGGAGCGCAAGAAGTACGTGTGGTGGGACCCGGAGAAGGGCGAGTGGACCGGCGAGGACGTGCCGGACTTCGAGAAGACCAAGCCGCCCTCGTACCGGCCGGCCGACGACGCGACCGGCGTGGCCGCGATCTCCGGCGACGACGCGTTCATCATGCAGGGCGACGGGAAGGGCTGGCTGTTCGCGCCGACCGGGCTGATCGACGGTCCGATGCCGACGCACTACGAGCCGGCCGAGTCGACGATCCGCAACCCGCTGTACGGCCAGCAGGCGAACCCGACCCGCAAGGTCTACGACCGGGAGGACAACCCGACCAACCCGAGCCCGCCGGAACGGCACAGCGAGGTCTTCCCGTACGTGTTCAGCACCAGCCGGCTGACCGAGCACCACACGGCCGGCGGGATGAGCCGGCAGCTCGCGTACCTCTCGGAGCTGCAGCCGGAGATGTTCGTCGAGGTCTCGCCGGCGCTCGCCGCCGAGCGGGGGCTGACCCACCTGGGCTGGGCGCACATCGTCACGGCGCGCGCCGCGATCGAGGCGAGGGTGCTGGTCACCGCCCGGTTGACGCCGCTGCGGATCGAGGGCCGCACCATCCACCAGCTCTGGCTGCCCTACCACTGGGGCTCGGAGGGCCTGGTCACCGGCGACTCCGCGAACGACCTGATCGGCATCACGCTCGACCCGAACGTGCTGATCCAGGAGAGCAAGGTCGGCACCTGCGACATCCAGCCGGGCCGCCGTCCGATCGGAAAAGCCTTGCTCGCGTACGTCGAGGAATACCGCCGCCGGGCCGGGCTGATCCCGGGTCACCACACGCCGATCGTCACCACCGGGGACGCCGATGGCTAACAGTCTGTACGGTCCGCTCGACCCGGCGCCGGACGCCGGCTACGTCGACGCGCCACCGCGGATGGGGTTCTTCACCGACACGTCGGTGTGCATCGGGTGCAAGGCCTGCGAGGTGGCCTGCAAGGAGTGGAACGCCATCCCGGACGACGGGTTCGACCTGCTCGGGCAGTCGTACGACAACACCGGCGGCCTGTCCGCGAACAGCTGGCGGCACGTGGCCTTCATCGAGCAGCCCCAGCCGGAACCGGTGTTTCTCGGCATGCCCGGACAGGACAAACCGGACTTCCGCTGGCTGATGATGTCCAACGTGTGCAAGCACTGCACCCATGCGGGCTGCCTCGACGTCTGTCCCACGGGCGCGCTGTTCCGCACCGAGTTCGGGACCGTGGTGGTGCAGGAGGACGTCTGCAACGGCTGCGGGTACTGCGTGGCGGCCTGCCCGTACGGCGTGATCGACCGGCGCGAGGGCGACGGCCGGGCGTGGAAGTGCACGATGTGCTACGACCGGATCGGCGACGGCCTGACGCCGGCCTGCGCCCAGGCCTGCCCGACCCAGTCGATCCAGTACGGCGAGCTCGACCTGCTGCGCGAGGCCGCCGCCGAGCGGGTCGAGAAGCTGCAGGCCGAGGGGGTCGGGTCGGCCCGGCTGTACGGCCACGACCAGGAGGACGGCGTCGGCGGGGACGGCGCGTTCTTCCTCCTGCTGGACGAGCCCGAGGTGTACGGTCTGCCGCCCGACCCGGTGGTGACGACGAAGGATCTGCCCGACATGTGGAAGCGTGCGGGGATCGCCGCGCTGGCCATGGCCGCCTCGGTGGCGGTCGCGTTCCTGGGACGGCGGAAATGAGCCCCCGCGGCGGCGACCGGCCGATGGTGCCCAAGGCCGACTTCCGCTCCTATTACGGCCGGCCGATCGTGCGGCCCGCGCCGTGGACGCACGACATCGCGGCGTACCTGTTCACCGGCGGGCTCGCGGCCGGGTCGGCCCTGCTCGCCGCGGGCGGTCAGGCCACCGGCCGGCCGCGCCTGCGCCGGGCCGGGCGGGTGGCGGCGCTGGGCGCGGTGACTGCCAGCGGCTACTTCCTGGTCGCCGACCTCGGCCGGCCGGAGCGGTTCCACCACATGCTGCGGGTGGCCAAGCCGACGTCGCCGATGTCGATGGGCACCTGGATCTTCTCGGCGTTCAGCGCGGCGGCGGGTGCGGCCGCGGTGGCCGAGGCGGCCCCGCTGGTGCCGTCCCGGCTCGTCCGCAAGGTGCTGCCGCCGGTCGGGTCGGCCGCGGGGCTCGCCGCGGGGGCGATCGCTCCCGCGCTGGCCACCTACACCGCCGTGCTGCTGGCCGACACGGCCACGCCGAGCTGGCACGCGGCGTACCCGGAACTGCCTTTCGTCTTTGCCGGCAGCGCCCTGGCCAGCGGCGCCGGCGTCGGGTTGATCGCGGATCCGAGCCCGCCGGCCCGGCGGATGGCGGTGCTCGGCGCGGCCCTCGAGCTCTACGGCGCGCACCGGATCGAGACCACAAAGGGTCTGCTCAGCGAGCCCTACGCGACCGGGACGGCGGGCCGGCTGCTGCGGGCCGGGCGCGCCCTGACCGCGGCCGGGGTGGCCGGCGCGGTGCTCGGCCGGCGCAGCCGGATGGTGTCCGCGCTCTCCGGCCTGTCCCTGCTCGCGGCGTCCGCAATCACCCGATTCGGGATCTTTGATGGGGGTATGGCCTCGGCGCGGGACCCGCGGTACACGGTGATCCCCCAGAAGTCGCGAATCGCGGGGAAATCGACCGATTAGGAGCGTCGTTTACGTGATCACCTCCGGACCTCACATCGGCTTCACGGATTGAGCCGGTAGGGTTCCCGCGTGTCTTCCTGGTTCCGTCGGCGTGATCACAACATCTTCACCAACGCGGCCTCGCTGGTGGTCTGCGGTGCCCTGGCCGGGGTGGTGGTGGCCGCCGCGGCGTTCCCGGCCGCCGCGATGTCCGGCCTGACCGTCGAGGCGGGCGGCAAGGCGTTCGCGTCGCTGCCGAGTCAGCTGAAAGCGTTCAGCTCCCCCCAGATCACTCGAGTCTTCGCGTCGGACAACAAGACGCAGATCGCGGTCATGTACGACGAGTTCCGCAGCGACGTGCCGCTGTCGCAGATCTCGATCAACATGCAGAACGCGATCATCGCCGCCGAGGACCGGGGCTTCTACCACCACAGCGGTGTGGACATCAAGGGCACCGTCCGCGCGTTCGTCAACGACCAGAGCGGCGGCTCCAAGCAGGGCGCCTCCACCCTGACCATGCAGTACGTGCGGATGGCGCTGGCCTACTCGGCGACCACCCCGCAGCAGGTCGTGTCCGCGACCGAGGACACCGCGAAGCGCAAGATCACCGAGATGAAGTACGCGATGCAGGTCGAGAAGGAGCTGACCAAGCAGCAGATCCTCGAGCGGTACCTGAACATCGCCCCGTTCGGCAACGGCGCGTACGGCATCTTCGCGGCCAGCCAGATCTACTTCCAGAAGAGCCCGAAGGACCTCGACGTCGCCCAGGCCGCGCTGCTGGCCGGCATGGTCAAGGCCCCGACCAGCTTCAACCCGACCACGGCGACCGGCTACCCGCAGGCGGTCACCCGGCGGCAGTACGTGCTCGACGGCATGGTGACCACCGGCGCGATCACGCAGGCGCAGGAGGCGGCCGCCGCGAAGGAGCAGATCCCGCACAAGGTGAAGAAGACCGGCAACGGGTGCGTCTCGGTCAGCAAGAACGAGTGGGGCTTCTTCTGCGACTACTTCACCCGCTGGTGGCTCGGCCAGCAGGCCTTCGGCGCGACCACGTACGACCGGGAGCAGCGCCTCAACGACGGCGGCTACCGGGTCGTCACCACGATGGACCTCAAGGCCACCGCGGCCGCGCACAAGCGGATCACCGAGCAGATCGGCAACAAGAACAAGGACGCGCTGATGCTGGCGGCGGTGCAGCCCGGCACCGGCCAGGTCCTGGCGCTCGCCGCGAACCGCACGTTCAGCCTGGACGACTCGAAGAACTTCCTCTCCTCGAACCCCGCCAAGCGTGACCGGAAGATCAAGGGCACCTACCCCAACACCACCAACCCGATCATCAGCGGCGGCGGCGACGTCGACGGCTACCAGGCCGGCTCGACGTTCAAGCTGTTCACCATGGTGACGGCCCTGAAGCAGGGCATCCCGCTGACCAGGACGATGAACGCGGGCAAGGTGGCACAGACCCACTACATCGTCGAGCGGGGCAGCCCGGCCGCCTGCCCGGGCACGCATTTCTACTGCCCGGGCAACGCGGGCGAGAGCGAGGCCGGCGTCTACAACATGTGGTCGGCGTTCGGGCACTCGGTGAACACGTTCTTCGTGCCGCTCGAGGAGGAGGTCGGCGCCGGCAACGTGGTGCAGACCGCCGAGGACTTCGGCATCCAGTTCCGCGCCTCCAACGACGCCGACCTGGCCAAGCCGGGCAACGCCGAGCAGTGGGGCGCCTTCACCCTGGGCGTCTCCGAGTCCACCCCGCTCGACCTGGCCAACGCGTACGCGACGCTCGCCTCCGACGGCAAGTACTGCGCGCCGACGCCGGTCAAGGCGATCGTCACCCAGGACAACGAGAAGATCGACGTCGGCAGCGCGAACTGCCGCCGGGTCGTCTCGGCCGACGTGGCCCGGGCGGCGCTCGACGCGGCCCGCTGCCCGGTCGGCGACTCGGCCCAGATGGGCAGCTGCGGCGGCGGGGGCACGGCGCCCGGGGCGCACGGCGTCGTCGACCACCCGGTCTTCGGCAAGACCGGCACCACCGACAGCTCCAAGACCGCGGCCCTGATCCTCGGCACGACCTCGATCGTGGTGGCCGGCTACCTCGCCGACCCGGACTGGCCGCAAACCAGCCAGCACATGTCGCACGGCCAGGTCAACCCCGCGGTCTGGAACACGGTGGCCGACTACATGAGGGGCAAGCCGAGCGTCCAGTTCCCGAAGCCCGGCGACGCCAAGGTCGCCATCGGCGACATGGTGCCGGTGCCCGGGGTGTCCTGCACGACCGTGGCGGACGCGCAGGCGGAGCTGAAGAACGCCGGCTTCATCGGTGTCGTCGGCGGCCAGGTTGCCTCGAGCTGCCCGGCCGGCACGGTGGCCGACACCAGGCCGGGCAGCATGGCCCCGAAGAACACGGCGATCGTGCTGGAGATCAGCCTGGGACCGGGCGGTGCCGCACCCCCCAAGCCCGGCACCAAGGGCGGCAAGAAACACGGCCCGGGCCACTGACGGATCCCGCCGAGGCCGCCCGGGCTACTACGCACCCGGGCGGCACCGGACGCCGTACGCAAGAATGGGTTTGTGATCGATCTTCATCCCGTTCCGGAAGCGCGCACGACACTGACGCACGCCAACTGCGTGGTGTCGACTCCGCTCGGATATCGCCCGCTGCACCTCGACCTGCATGTGCCGCCGGGGGAGGGGCCGTTCCCGGTGGTGCTGTGGATCCACGGCGGGGGCTGGATGAGCGGCAGCCGGGTGTGGACGGTGGACGAGCGGTTCCACGAGCGACTGGTGGCCCGGGGCTACGCCGTCGCCGACGTCGACTACCGGCTGGCGCTGGAGGCGACCTACCCGGCGCAGCAGGCCGACATCGACGCGGCGATCCGCTGGCTGCGGCACCACGCCGCCGCGCTGCGGATCGACCCGGACCGGTTCGCCGCGCTCGGTGAGTCGGCCGGCGGCCAGCTCGCGGCGATCGCCGGCCTCACCGGCGCCGGCGACACCGCGATTCAGGCCGTCATCCTCTGGTACGGCCCGGCCGACCTCGCCGGCCGCCCGAACCGCGACGACCCGTTCAGCAACCCGGCGATCCTGCTCGGCGGGCCGCTCGCCGAACGCGCCGCCCTCGCCCGGCTGGCCAGCCCGCTGCACCGGATCCACCCGGCCGCGCCGCCGTTCCAGCTGGTCCACGGCACCGACGACGAGATCGTCCCGTTCGCCGAAGCGGCCGGCTTCGCCGAGGCGCTGCGGGCCCAGGGCGTACGGTGCGACCTGCTGCCGGTCGAGGGCGCGGGCCACGTCTTCACCGGCGCCTCCGTCCCGATCGGCACGCTCACCGAGGCGGGCGCCGACTTCCTGGACGACGTTCTCGGCCGCTCACCGCACTAGAGACGCTTGGACATTCGCCGGCCGGTCTCGACGTAGCCGAGTTGCTCGTACAGGCTGCGGGCGCCGTGGTTGTGGGCGAAGACGTGCAAGCCGATGGTCGCCGCGCCGTGGGCTCGGCTCCAGCGTTCGCCGGCCTCCATGATGGCGCGGCCGTAGCCCCTGCGGCGCTGGTCCTGCTCGACGGCGATGTTGTACACGAAGGCGGTCGTGCCGGTGAGCTTCAGCCAGAGGAAGCCGACCCGGCGGTCGCCGTCGCAGGCGTACCAGAAATGGTGCCCGGCGGTCCCGGAGCCGTCGGGGAGCAGCGTCGCGTAGGTTTCGGCGGCCTCGGCCGCCGCGGTCTCGGCCGGCACGCCGGAGCGGGTGACGCTCTGCGTGAAGTGCGCCTCGGCGTCCGCCCGCCAGGGTCCGAACTGTTCCTCGGTCATCGGTTCGAGCCGCACGTCCACCATGACCGCCAGCCTAGGTCCCGTCCGGACTCGAGCCCGTTCCGGACAGGACCTGGCGGGGGTTCACTTCTTGGCGACGGTGACCTTCTTGCCGGACGCCTTGAGCGTGAAGGCGGCGGTGCGGTGCGTCCACGGGTTCTTGGCGTACACCCGGATGCCCCCGCTGACGCTCTTGGTCTTGATCATGTGCACGCCGAGCATGTCGTTGACACTCCGGACGTCGTCCTTCGTCACGTTCCGCAGCAGCGACACCGCGACCTGGTGGCCGTTCGCGTCATCCAGCGCGTCGGTGGCGGCCTCGCCGGTGACGTACTTGACCGCGGGCGCCATGTTCAAGTACGCCAGCCCGACGTTCAGCCAGGCGTCACTGATCGTCATGCCGGCGGTCGGCAGGGCCACCTTCTGCGGCCCGTACCCGTACCCGAAGTTCACGGTGAAGTCGTGGTCCTTGTCGGCGTGGGACACGTAGTCCGCGGACGCCAGCACTCCGGCCGCGGTGACGTGCACCGTCATGGTGTCGCCGTCCTCGCTGAGCCGGTAGTCGGTGGATCCGTCGTCGTGCACCGTCTTGGTGGCCGGGTACTTGGTCTCTTGGTCCAGGAAATGCCCCGGCGACATTCCCTCGACACCGTCCTCGCCGTCCAGTGAGGTCGACTTGTCCGAGGTGAAGACGTACTTGACCGACGGGCGGCGCATCATCTTCAGCGCCTCGCGGGAGTCCGGGTCGGAGATGTAGTTGTACGTTCCCCGGCCCACGACGATGTAGCGCGACTGGGGCTCGCCGCCGAGGTTGTACCGCACGTAGGCCGCACCGTGGATCGTGTCGACGACGAGGAACTCGTTGCCCGTGAAAGAACCGACGGCCAGCTTGAGGTTGGCCTTCCAGCCGGCGGCGGCCGCCTTCGCGGAGGTGTCGCTCACCGTCTTGAACTCGGCAGCCACCTCGGCCGCGGTCAGTTCCGTCGACGTGTCGGCGTACGCCGCACCCGGGCCGGCCAAGACGCAGGTAGCCATGGATGCGGTGGCCACGAGCAGGGCACCACGGGACACGACGGGCATGTTCACCTCGGGGATAGCGAGCGGGGAGTCGAGCAAGAACATACCGTCAGCAATCGGACAAAACATCATCTGCACGGTTTGCCGGAATAGCCCGATACCGATCGGGGACGCCGGAGCGGTCGGCGCGACCGGCCGTTCAGCCGACCCGACACTCCCCCGAACAGGCCGGCCGCCACCCGGCCGAGCTCGCCGGGCGCCGTCGAGGACCCTTTTCCGCGTACGGCAGGAGGGCCCGGCCTTCCTCGATCAGCGCCACCCCGCGCGGCAGCCGGTCGCCGGTCGCTGGGTATCCATGATGGACAAGCATGCCAGCCATGCCGGACCGTCGCTGGTGGCCGGCCGATGCGCGGCCTAGCGTCGGCCTGATGAGGATGACCTTGGACAACCCGGCGACCGTCGCGGCCCCGTTCGGCGACCGGTTCGCGCATCTCGCCCGCGTCGACCTGCCGGGCGGCTCGCTGCTGATGCTCTCCGGTCAGGTGGCGGTCGACGCCGACGGCCGGGTCGTGGCGCCCGGCGACGCGGGCCGGCAGGCCGAGCGGATCTTCGAACTGATCGCGGCGATCCTGGCGGCGCACGGCGCCGGGCTGACCGACGTGCTGCACATCCGCACCTTCCTGACCGACCTGGCCGACCTGCCCGCCTACGGCGCCGTCCGCCGCCGGCTGTTCCCCGGCACGCCGCCCCCGGCGAGCACGACGGTCCAGGTCGGCGCGCTGTTCCTGCCGGGGGCGGTGCTGGAGGTGGAGGTGACCGCGGCCGTGCCGGTCACCGGAAACGCAGCCGCCACGCGACCGTCGGAATGATGATCGCTCCCGCGATCAGGTGGGCGGCGGCCAGGACGAACTTGGTCGAGGCCGGGGTGTCCGCCGCCGGCAGCGGCGCGGCCAGCGAGAGGACGAGCAGCGGCAACGTCGTACGCAGGTAGACGCGCCGGGGGTGGGTCGCGAACCGGGCGATCAGCACGACGGCGAAGGTGAACCAGAACGTGACGACCAGCGTGCCCATCGCGAACATGCCGACGGTGATCGGTGTCGCGTGGTGCGAGCCGAGCCCGGCGGCCCGCATCGGCACCCCGGCGGCCCGCGCGGCCAGCCCCCACGCCTCGACGGCGACGCAGGCCGCGAGGGCGGCGAGATAGCAGACCTGCCAGACGGGGCGGCGCACCAGGAACGACGTGGTCGGGACGGCTTCCGTGTCGGACATGACGTTTCCTCCCGGATACTCGGATCGTGTCTTCCGCAGGGGACGACGAAGCCGGTCCGCGATCCTCGACATGACCCGTGTCGAGAACGCCGGGGTGGCTTCGTCTGCCGGGTGAGAGCACGTCTACGGCGGAGAGGAAGCCGCGGTGAAATACCTTCTGATGATCTACGGCAACCAGGAGAAGTGGTCGACCATCCCGGCCGAGGACTGGCCGGCCGAGATCGCCAAGCAGGACGCCTACAACAAGAAGTACACGGCGACCGGCGAGTTGATCGGCGGGTACGGGCTGGCCGACGCGGGCGCGGCGAAGCTGGTCGAGCGCAGGGACGGCGCGCCGGTGGTCAGCGACGGCCCCTACCTGGAGACCAAGGAGTACATGGCATCCTTCTACCTGGTCGACGTCGAGAGCGAGCAGCGGGCGTACGAACTCGCCGCCGAGCTGCCCTGGGCGGACCAGAACCCGACCGAGGTCTGGCCGATCCTGCACGACTCCGCGACCGACGTGTGAGTCCGCCACCGATCGAGGACCTGCTGCGCGAGCTGGCGCCGCAGGTCCTCGGCGCGCTCACCCGCCGCTACCGCCGGTTCGACGCCTGCGAGGACGCCACCCAGGAGGCGCTGCTGCGGGCCGCCCGGCGGTGGCCGGCGGACGGGATCCCGGACAACCCGCGCGGCTGGCTGCTGACAGTCGCCTCGCGCGTGCTGATCGACGAGCTACGCCGGGCGGACGCGCGGCGCCTGCGCGAGGACACGGTCTTCGCCGCGACGCCGCAGTCCGAGCTGCTCGCGCGGCCGGCCGACGCGTTCACCGATCCGGACCGGGACGACTCGCTGACGATGCTGTTCCTGTGCTGCCACCCGGCGCTGTCGGCACCGAGCCAGATCGCGCTGACGCTGCGGGCGGTGGGCGGGCTGACCACGGCGCAGATCGCCGCGGCCTTCCTGGTGCCCGAGGCCACGATGGCCCAGCGGGTCAGCCGCGCGAAGGCGGCGATCAAGGCCGGCGGCCTCGAGTTCGACCTGCCGCGGGGCGAGGGCCACGAGCGGCTGCACGCGGTCCGGCAGGTCCTTTACCTGATCTTCAACGAGGGCTACACCGCGTCCTCGGGCGAGCAGCTGACCGGGCCGAGCCTGTCCGGCGAGGCGATCCGGCTGGCCCGCATGCTGCACCGGCTGCTGCCCGACGACGCCGAGACGGCCGGTCTGCTGGCGTTGATGCTGCTCACCGACGCGCGCCGCCCGGCCCGTACCCGGCCGGACGGCGCCCTGGTCCCGCTGGCCGAGCAGGATCGCACCCGGTGGACGCGGTCGTTGATCGCCGAGGGGACCGCCCTCGTCTCCGGGGTCCTGCCCCACGGCGAGCCCGGCCCCTACCAACTGCAGGCGGCGATCGCGGCGGTGCACGACGAGGCGCCCACGATGGCGGACACCGACTGGCCGCAGATCCTCGGCCTGTACGAGCTGCTCGACCGGGTCGCGCCGAACCCGATGACGACGCTGAACCGGGCCGTGGCGACCGCCATGGTGCACGGCCCGGCGGCGGGGCTGGCGCTGGTCGCCGGGCTGGAGTCGGACCGCCGGCTGGCGCGCCACCATCGGCTGCTGGCGACCCGGGCGCACCTGCGGCAGCTCGCCGGCGACCTGGCCGGCGCCGCCGGCGACTACCGGGAGGCCGCCCGGCGCACCGCCAGCCTCCCCGAGCGGCGATACCTCACCGCCCGGGCCGGCGATCTGGACAGCGCTCCGGTCGCCGGCCGAGACGATGCACAAGCGGACGATGGCTTGCATGCGGGCGACGTGGGTTTCGAGGGCGACCGGGCCGGCTGAGGCTCGGCCCGACGATCGCGTCGGCTCCGGCGCGGTGCGGGCGGACGTTGCCGTTCAGGCGAGTTCTGCCCGCGGGTCGGTGATACGCCGGTCGTCGCCGAGCCGCCGGGTCAGCCCGCGCCGGTCCAGCAGCTCCAGCAGCGGCACCGCGACGCGACGGGTGGTGCCGAGCGCTCGGCGGGCCTCGCTGAGCGTGAACGGCTGCTCGATCTTGGAGAGCTCTCGCGCGGCGTGCTCCGCGGCGTCGGCTCGCAGGAGCACGTTGGGCGCCAGCTGGATCAGCAGTCCGGCGCGCACGGCCGCCGCCTGCTGGCGGGGCCCAAGACCAAGATCATTGAGGTGGTACGCCTCGGGCGCGGCGAACGGGCTCCTCCCCGCGAAGGCTTTGTCCACCGCGGCGGTCAGCTGGGCCGGTACTCCGGGCGGGCCGGCCGTCGGCCGGACGCGGCCACCCTTGACGCTGAGCGGGGGTCTGACCAGCGCCTCCACCAGCACCCGGTCCGGCAGGCCGAGGCGGTGGCGCAGGGCCTCGAGCGGGGCGCCCGGCTCGAGCGGGTTCTCCCGGGTGTGCCGCTCGACCTCGTCGGCCAGGCGCCGGTGCAGGTCCGCCCAGTGGTCCGGGTCGACGAACCAGTCGCCGGCGGTCGGATCGCGGTCGACCGGCACGCCCATCGCGGTGAGGTCGCCCCGCCTGGCCAGGCGCCGGCGGCGAACCTCGGCGGCCAGGTCGGGCACGCCGTCGACGCCGTCGAGAACGGCGGCCCGCGCCGCGGCGGCCCCCCGGCGGGTGAGGCCGGGCGGGGCCACGTCGAGCACGGTGACGCCGCCGGCGATGTGCCGGCGGCCGGGGTCGCGCACCAGCGCCCGGTCGCCGATGTGCATCGGCAGCGGGCGGGCCAGCCGCAGGCGCGCGGTGTCCGCGCCCAGCGGGCGCACCCGGGCCGGGACGGCGGCCGAGCCGAGGTGCAGGATCAACGTCTGCGGCAGGTCCGCGACCGGGTCGCCGTGCACCCGTACGTCGAGCAGGTCGGTGGCGCGGAACCGGCCGGGGGTCAGCAGGGCGTCGCCGCGGGCAGCCTGGTCCCGGTCGACGCCGCGCAGGTTGACCGCGACCCGGGCGACGGCGGAGACCTCGCCCCGTTGCTCGCCGAGGGACTGCAGGCCGCGGACCCGGACGGTGTCCGGGCCGAGGGTGAGCTCGTCGCCGGGGCGCAGGCGGCCGGCGCCGAGCGTGCCGGTGACGACCGTACCGGCGCCCTTGATGGTGAAGGCGCGGTCGATCCAGAGCCGGACGGGTGCCTCGGGGTCGGGCGCGGGCAGGCGGCCGGCGAGCCGGTCGAGCGCCGCGCGCAGGTCGTCCAGGCCCGCGCCGGTGGTCGCGCTGACGGTCACCGCCTCGGCCCCGGCCAGCGAGGTCCGGGCCAGCTCGGCCTGGGCCTGCGCCTGCGCCGCGCGCGGGTCGGCCAGGTCGGCGCGGGTCACCACGAGCAGGCCGTGCCGCACGTCCAGCGCGTGCAGCGCGGCCAGGTGCTCGGCGGACTGCGGCTTCCAGCCCTCGTCAGCGGCCACGATCATCAGGGCGGCCGGGACCGGGCCGACGCCGGCCAGCATGTTCGGCACGAAGCGCTCGTGGCCCGGAACGTCGACGAACGCGACCGTCCGGCCGGTCGGCAGCGTGGTCCAGGCGAAACCGAGGTCGATCGTCATGCCGCGGCTGCGCTCCTGCGCCCAGCGGTCCGGCTCCATCCCGGTCAGGGCGCGGACCAGGGTGGACTTGCCGTGGTCGACGTGCCCGGCGGTGGCTACGACGTGCATGCGCGTGCGGCCTCCAGCACCGCGGCGACCAGGTCCTCGTCGGACTCCGGCGAGACGCAGCGCAGATCGAGCAGGAGCCGGCCGCGCTCGAGCCGGCCCACGACCGGGCGTGCGCCGGTGCGCAGGCTCAGCGCGTACGGCTGGGGTAGGGAGAGGGACCACGACGGGAGGGTGACGCCCGGCGCGCCCCCGCCACCCACGACGGCCTCGGAGGCAACCAGGGTGACCTCGACGCCCTCCTCGGCCAGACGCTTGGCGGCCCGCTCGGTGCGGGTCTTGAGCTCGGCCTCGGACAGGTGGAGGGCCTGCCAGGTGGGTGTGGGCGGGCCGGTCAGCGTGGCCTGGAGGGCGGCGAGGGTGAGCTTGTCGACCCGCAGCGCGCGGGCGAGGGGGTGCCGGCGCAGGCGCTCGACCAGGGCGGTGTCGCCGAGGATCAGGCCGGCCTGCGGGCCGCCGAGCAGCTTGTCGCCGCTGGCGGTGACCAGGGCGGCGCCCTGCTGGAGACAGGTGGTGGCGTCCGGCTCGTCGGGGAGGAGCTGGTCGGGCCGGAGCAGTCCGGAGCCGATGTCCACGACCACCGGCGTGGTGAGCCGAGCCAGCTCCTGCGTCGACGCGCCGCTGGTGAATCCGCTGATCACAAAGTTGGACGGGTGAACCTTGAGGATGAAGCCGGTGTCTGGGTTTATCGCTGTTTTGTAGTCTTCGACGGTGGTGCGGTTGGTGGTGCCGACCTCCCGCAGCCGCGCGCCGGTCGACTGCAGCAGGTCGGGGAGGCGGAAGCCGTCGCCGATCTCCACCATCTCACCCCGGCTCACGATGATCTCCCGGCCGGCGGCGAGGACGGTGGCGGCCAGGACCAGGGCGGCGGCGCCGTTGTTGACCACGTGCACCGCCCCGGCGTCCGGGACCGCCGCGCGCAGGGCGGCCAGCACGCTGCGGCCCCGCCGGGCGCGGGCGCCGGTGTGCAGGTCGAGCTCGACGTCGGTGGGCCCGGCGGCGGCGGTCAGCGCCGCCACGGCGGCGGGGGAGAGGGCGGCCCGGCCCAGGTTGGTGTGCAGGACCACGCCGGTCGCGTTCAGCACGGGCCGCAGGCCGCCGGCGGTGGCCGGCAGGGCGCGCACGGCGGCGTCGGCCACCTCCTCGGGGGCGATGTCGCCGGCCCGGGCACGCTGCTGGGCGTCGGTCACCGCCGCCTTCACGGCGGCGCGGCCGATCCGTGCGGCGGCGTCGGCCAGGCGAGGGTCGGCCAGGACCACATCGGTACGCGGCACGCGCCGGCGCGGATCCGTCATCGCTCGAATCTATCGGTTCTCCGGATGGGCGGCGCGTCAGTCGGTTCCACGGGCCTGGTCGCTTAAGTCCCGAGCTTGTGGGGCGCGTCCATCGGTTCCTCGATCCTCCCTTCAACTGGTCCACAATGGATGACATCATCCTTCGATGCGTTTGTTGACCCGGCCGGCCGCCGCCTCCGCCGTGCTGCCGGCCGCCTGCGGCGTGCTGCCGGCCGCCTGCGCCGTGCCGCTGGCCGCCTGCGTCATGCTGCTGGCCGCCTGCGCCGTGCTGCTGGCTGCCTGCGGAACCGCCCCCGGCGAGGCCCAGATCCTGGCGCCGTGGGCGGCCAGCGCGCCCGGGGTGGTGTTCGCGCCCAGCGGGGCGACGAGGGTGGTCGGCAGCGTCGGGCAGATGGCGTTCTGCCTGGACCGGCCGGGAGCGGCCCGGGTCGACCGGGTCGTACCGCACGTGGTGGCCGGAAGCCTGCGGATCGACCGGTTCTGGGTGCAGAGCGCGGGGAGCGGCGGCGGCGCGGGGACGGTGGTCGATCACACGTGCCCGCGGGCCGGGCGCCGGGCCACCCGGGCGGAGCTGTCGACCATGGTGTTCCTGCAGCTGAGGGTCGTGCAGCTGGCCGAGGTGTCGACGGTCGTGGACGCGTTCGTGCTGGAGTACACCTCGGACGGGGTGCAGCTGTCATACACGTTGCCGTGGGGTTTGACGGTGTGCGTGCCGGGGGATGCGGCCACGCCGCTGTGCGATCCGCAGGGATAGATCCCGTCGACGATGGGTGAACCCAGCCCGGTAGGGTCTCCGTCCCTGAGGTGGGATCGGGGGAGGCGTGCGGGTGGAATGGCAGACCGCCGTTCTGGCGGCAGAGTCCGACAGCGGCGTGGCGTACAACTTCGGCTTCGTGGTGGGCAGGCTCCTGTGCTGCCTCATCATCGTCGGCGGCATTGCGGGGCTGGTCGTGCTGGCGGTGCGCTCGTCACGCAGACCCCCTGCGCCGACGAATGCCACGGAGCCGCCTTATCCGTCAGCGCCCGGCTCGTATCCGCCGCCGGGCTCTTACCCGCCGCCGGGCTCTTACCCGCCGGGCGCGTATCCGCCGCCCGGCGCGTATCCGCCGCCGGGGTCGTTCCCGCCGCCGTCTGAGCCGCACTCACCGGGCACTCCGCCCGGTCCGCCGCATCCCTAGATCACTCGCCGTGGCCTGCCCGCTTGCGCCCGACGTCGCCACGGGTCGATCTTGGAGATTTTCGGTTTTGTGCGAGCACAAAATTGCCATCCTTGGGCCGATCATCAGCCGTATGAATGCGGCTGCCGCGGCGCGATATTGGCATGATCGAACAATGGTTCCGGCTTACCGCGGGCGAGCTGAACGTGGGACAATTCTTGGGTGGGACAGCTAGGATTGTTTTCGAGGGCCGAGCTCGCCGAAATGCGTGATCGGACCAGATCGCGACGATATTCGCCCGAGGCCGAGCGGTTTCGCCGTGAGCACGAGCGGCATCGTGCGTGGGGCCTCAAGCAGCGGCACGCCCAGAGGCTGAGCCATCCGCACGACGGCGAAGCGGCCGCAGCGCCTGCAACGGCGATTACGGAGACGGCTTCCGGCCCGGCGATCCCACAACGGCCAAGCTCGGCAGCTGCAGAGCGGCCAGGCCCGGCGGGTGCAAGACGTGCAGGTTCGGCGAGTGCGGGGCCGCCAGGCCCAATGGGTGTGGGGCGGCCACGCTCGGCGGGTCTGAGGCGGCCACGCTCGGCGGGTCTGAGGCGGCCACGCTCGGCGGGTCTGAGGCGGCCACGCTCGGCGGGTCTGAGGCGGCCACGCTCGGCGGGTCTGAGGCGGCCACGCTCGGCGGGTCTGAGGCGGGCGGGCCTGGCCGGTGCAGGGCCGGACTGAGCTGGCGAAACACCGCGGGCGGCAGTCGGGCGGCAAGCTGGCAGGCGGCGCAGTTCCGATGAGGCGTGCCATTCCGGTGTTATTCGCTTTCGTTTCTGCTGCCATTCGCGCGCGTTTCTGCGCTGCGGTTTCGGTTCCTTGTCGGTGCGGTGCGGTGCGCGCGATCGCAACCGGTCGGTCTCGGGGATTTTCGGTGCCATTTATTCCCCGGGTATCTGGCTCCGGACGTGTTTGCGTATGTGGCACGGGCCGCGGCCCTGCTGGGCCGCGGGCCGTTGTGGTCATGCCTTGTGTGGGCAGTTCGTCTGGTATTCGCTGATGCCGTTGCTGGACGGGCCGGGGCACAGGAACTGCTCGAACCTGGTGTCGCCGTCTACGAAGCGCTTCAGCCAGGCGATGCTGGTTGAGGCGATCGTGGGGTTGGGGATGTTCGGGGCGAAGTGTGATGCGCCGGCCAGTTCCAGGTAGCCCTTGTTGGTGGCGGCGGGCAGGCTGGCGAAGAACTGGTCGGAGAAGCGGCTGGGCGGCGCGATGGTGTCCGACTGGGCTCCGATGATCATTGTGGGGACCTTGACCGTGGCGAAGTTCTTGGTCAGGTCCCAGGGGGTCAGTGGCACTGCCGCCTTCAGTGACGGGCGCGCCTTTGCCGCCTCCAGGGTGCCGCCGCCGCCCATCGAGTGGCCCATCACCGCCAGCCGGGTCCTGTCGATTTTTGCTCGGGCGGTGCTGCTGCCGGTCAGGAAGTCGAGCGCGGCGAGCAGTTCCCGGCCGCGCTGGGCCGGCTGGTCCGAGGTGGTCAGGGTGTCGATGTTGAAGACCACGAAGCCCTGCGACGCGATTCTCGGCGCCAGCCAGGCCAGGCTGCTGCGGGTGGCGGTGAACCCGGGCGCGATCGCGACCGCCCCGAACGTGCCCCGGCTGGTGTCGGTGGGTGCGTAGATGTCACCGCCGCCGAAGCCTGCCTGCCGGGCCACCGTGGTCTTGGCGATCGCGAACGGCCCGTTGGCCGCGCGGATGCTCGCCGCCGACGGGTCAGGACCCCGGCGGAAGGACGTGGTCGCGGCGTCCGCGTGCGGGATCAGGGTGATGGCCGCCCCGGCAAGTGCCAGGCCGGCGAGTGCGGTGACAACGTTCCGTGTCCTGATAGCCATGGCCCGAGCTACGGAGCCGGTCGCGAAAAACGTTGAAGATTCAGGTGTACGTGAGACGGCGGTCGCAAGCATTGAACCGAACCCGCGAAACGGGTGTTGAGCAGGACGTGACGACGCAGAGTTCCCGCCGGGTGCTCGCGCCGGGCGCGGTGGTCCGCGGCGCGGTGCGCCAGTTCCAGGCGCGCGGGTCGCTCGACATGGACCTGCTCGCCACCCAGCTGGCGATCAGCCGCGCCACCCTGTACCGGATCGCCGGCAGCCGGGACGCGCTGCTCGGCGACGCGCTCTGGGCGCTCGGCCGGCGCACCCTCGACCGGGCCCGTGCGGCCCGCCGGCAGCCGGGCGTGGACGGCGTGATCGAGGTGTCCCGGCGGTTCGCCGACCGGCTGTGGGCGGCCCGGCCGATGCGGCGGTTCGTCGCGGCCGAGCCGTCCACCGCGGCCCGGGTGCTGTTCACCCCGTCGGGCGCGGTGCACCGGCGGGCGATCCTGGCCCAGCGGGACATCTTCGCCGAGGCCGGCGTGACGCCGCCCGGCGACCCGCTGCAGCTGGCGTTCCTCTACGTACGAATCATGGAATCGGTCCTTTATGGCGAGTTGTTCAGCGGCAGCCGGGTCGAGTTCGCGGTGGCCGAGCGGGCGTTGCGCGGGTTGCTCGGGAGCGCTTGACGCGGCCATCGGTAAGTCGTAGCTTACGGTAAGCCATGACGAACGCAACCGCGATGCTGACCGCGCTGGGCGACCCGACCCGGCAGGCGATCTTCGAGCGGCTGACCGACGGACCACTCGCGGTCGGCCAGCTCGCCGATGTCCTGCCGATCAGCCGCCCGGCCGTCTCCCAGCACCTCAAGGTCCTCAAGGAGGTCGGCCTGGTGGCCGACCGGCAGGAGGGCACCCGGCGCCTCTACTCGGTCGATCCGGACGGCCTCGCCAAGCTCCGGGCACACCTCGACGGGTTCTGGGAGCGGTCGCTCGCCGCGTTTCAGCAGCACGCCAACCGGGAGGCCGAAAATGATCGAAACCACTGACGCGGTACGCCGGGAGGTCGTCGTCGACGTGCCCCCGGACCGCGCGTTCCACCTGTTCACCGCCGACATGACCAGGTGGTGGCCGGCCGCGCACCACATCGGGTCGGCGCCGATCGCGGAGATCGTCATCGAGCCGCGCACTGGCGGCCGCTGGTACACCAGGCACGAGGACGGCACCGAGACGTACACCGGGATCGTGCAGGCCTGGGAACCGCCGTCGCGGCTGGTGGTGACCTGGCAGATCGGGTCCGACTGGAAATACCACGACGACCTGGTCACCACCGTCGAGGTGCACTTCCGGCCGGACGGGCCGGACCGCACCCGGGTCGAGCTCGTGCATCGCGACCTCGACGGGTACGGTGCCGACGCCGCCGCGATGAAGGAGACCTTCGAGGGTTCGGGCGCCTGGGGCGCCACGCTCGCCGCCTACGCCGCGGCCGCGAAATGAGGACGTACGCGGTGCTGCTCTACGAGTCCGCCGACGACGTGGCGAGCCGGGCCCCGGCCCACTTCCCGGCGCACAAGGCCCGCCTCGACGAGTTCCACGCGGCCGGCGACCTGGTCATGGTCGGCACCTTCGGCGACCCGCAGGCGCAGGGCTCGATGGCCGTGTTCGCCACCCGCGAGGCGGCCGCGAAGTTCGTCGAAGGCGACCCGTTCGTGCTCCACGGCGTGGTCCGGCGGCATGAGATCCGCGACTGGAACGAGATCTACTCCTGAAGGGGGCGTACCCACCCAAAGTCGGACGTATAAGACCGGTTTTCGTGGGTACGCGGTGGGCATGACGGCGACTACGACTCATTTCCCGACCGCGGGCACCGAGCTGGAGGGCGACCTGGTCCTCCCGCCCGGCGCGCACGGCGTGGTGCTCTTCGCGCACGGCTCGGGCAGCTCCCGGCACAGTCCGCGCAACCGCCAGGTCGCCGCCGAACTGACCAGGCGCGGGCTCGGCACCCTCCTGGTCGACCTGCTCACCCACCAGGAGGAGGTCGATGACGCCCGCACCCGCGACCTGCGTTTCGACATCGGCCTGCTCGCCGACCGGCTGATCGGGCTGATCGACCGGCTCGCCGAGCGGCCGGACACCCGCAGCCTGCCGGTGGGGCTCTTCGGCGCCAGCACCGGCGCGGCCGCCGCCCTGGTCGCGGCGGCCGCCCGCCCGGAACAGGTGCACGCCGTGGTCTCCCGCGGCGGCCGGCCCGACCTGGCCGGGCCGGCACTCGTCCAGGTGCGCGCGCCGACGCTGCTGATCGTCGGTGGCCGGGACCTGCCGGTGCTCGAGCTCAACGAGCAGGCCCGCAACGCGATGACCGTCACCGCTGAGCTGCGCATCGTCGCCGGCGCCACCCACCTGTTCGAGGAGCACGGCGCCCTGGCGACCGTGGCTGAGGAGGCCGCGACGTGGTTCGTGACGCACCTCCGCTGATTTTCGCCGACCGTGGGGAGGCCGCGACGTGGTTCGCGACGCACCTCCGGTGAAAACCGCCAACCGTGAGGAGGCCGCGACGTGGTTCGTGACGCACCTCCGCTGATCTTCGCCGACCGTGACGAGGCCGGCCGGCTGCTCGGCCACGAGCTGGCCCGCCGGCACCTGGCCGAACAGACCCGGCCGCTCGTGCTGGCCCTGCCGCGCGGGGGAGTGCCGGTCGCGGTGCAGGTCGCGGCCCGGCTCGGCGGCGACCTCGACATCGTCCTCGCCCGCAAGATCGGCGCGCCCGGTCAACCGGAGTTCGGCGTCGGCGCGCTCGCCGAGAACGGTCCGCCGGTCTTCGACGAGCACTCGCTCGGCTACCTGCGGCTGACCCCGGACGACCTGGCCGGCACGGTCGCCGCCGAACGGCTGGAGCTGGAGCGGCGAGCGCGCCGCTACCGGGCCGGCCGTCCCGCGCCGATCACCGCCGGGCGTACCGTGATCCTGGTCGACGACGGCCTGGCCACCGGGGTGACCGCCCGGGCGGCCCTGCGCTGGCTGCGTGGTCAGGGCCCGCACCGCACGATCCTGGCCGTGCCGGTCTGCGCCCCGCAGGCCCGCGAGGCCCTGAGCAGCGAGGCCGACGAGATCGTCTACCTGAGCGCGCCGCCGGGGTTCCACGCGGTCGGCCAGTGGTACGACGACTTCGGCCAGCTCACCGACGAGGACGTCGACGCCGCCATCCGCGGCTTCGCCAGCGCTTAACCCAGATCCCGTACGTGTGCGGGCGGGAAGTGCACGCTCGGGGCGGGCGAGCCGGCCCCCGGCACGTAGTCCTCCAGCAGCGCCGGGGTCAGCCCGGCCCGGTGGATCGCCCGCAGCGCGGCCAGGAAGTCCTGCACGAACGCCGGCCGGAAGTGCATGAGGATGATGTCGCCGGGCTGGACCCGCTTGAGCTGCTCCTGGTAGCGGACGATGCCCTTGTCGACGGTCTCCTTCCACATGAACACCGCCCGCAGCCCGCACTCCTTCGCGATCCGCAGCGTGGTGTGGTCCTTGTCGCCGAACGGCGGGCGGAACAGCACCGGGCGCCGGCCGTACCACTGGCCGAGCCGGTCGGCGCCGTCGCAGATCTGGCGCCGCTGGAAGTCGTAACCCCGCCCGGCCAGTTCCGGATGCGAGATGGTGTGCGCCTCGATCACCGCGCCGTAGTCGCGCAGCCGGTTGAAGAACGGGACGTCGTCCTGGATCGCGTCGGTGGTCAGGAACAGGGTCACCGGGATGCCGGCCGCCGCGAACAGCTTCACCGCCTCCGGATTCTTGAGGAAGCCGTCGTCGATGGTCAGGAACGCCACCGGCTGGGTCACCGGGATCCGGGACAGGAACGGCGCCTCGTCGCCGGGCGGCAGGGTGATCGGCTCGGGCGGTGGGGCCGGCGGGAACCGGGGCACGTCGCTGAGCTTCCAGCCGACCGGCGCGCCCATACCGGCGGGCAGCGTCGCCTCGGTCGAGGCCGGCGACGGTGAGAGAGCCGGGTCGACCGAGGGCATGAGCACGGCCGGGTCCGGAGCGGCGGAGACCGACGGCGCGGCGGACGGCCGCAGCGCGCGGCCGGTGCTCCACCCGGCCACGGTCGGCACGACCACCAGGGCGGCGCAGGCCGCTCCCAGTACGAGACGCCGCCGCGACACTGTGATCACGCCGGGCACCCTACCCGTTCCGGGCAAATCGCTAGGACATGGGCGTCAACTCGCCAGGCGGAACGTCTCGGCGTGCCGCTGCCGGGCGGGCACCTTGAGCGCCCGCAGCGTCCGCAGCACCGCGTCGGTCATCCCGGACGGGCCGCACACGAACACATCCCGCTCGACGATGTCCGGCACCAGCGTGATCAGACTTTCCGGACTGAACGGGTTGTTCGGCGGACTTCCGGCGCCGGTCCGGCCGGTGAGCAGGTGCAGAGTCGCCCCGCGTACGGAAGCAAGGTTTTGCATCTCGCCCAGCAGGACGGCCTGGGCCGGCTCGTGCACCCGGTAGAGGACGACGATGTCGCCGGTGAGGGTGTTGTCCTCGAGCAGGGCGCGGATCGGGGTCACGCCGATGCCACCCGCGATGAGCAACGTCTTGTCGGTGACCCGCTGGCCGGCCGTGAACCCGCCGTAGGGGCCCTCGGCGAAGACCCGGGTGCCCAGCGGAAGGCGGCGCAGGCCCGCGCTGGTCTCGCCGATGCCCTTCGCGGTCAGCCGCAGCGAACGCCCGTCCGGCGCGGCCGACAGCGAGAACGGGTTGACCTGCCACCACCGGTTGTGGCCGAGGAAGCGCCACAGGAAGAACTGCCCGGCCCGGGCGTCGAGGCGATCGAGGTGCTGCCCGGTTATGTAGACCGAGACCACGTCGTCGGCCTCGGGCACCACGGCGGCCACCTTGAGCTGGTGGCGGGCGTTGCGCAGCAGCGGCACGAAGAACCGGCCGACGAACAGGGCGCCCAGCGCGAAGGCCCACAGGCCCCACCAGTACAGCTGGGTGAAGATGTTGGTCTTGAAGGCCGAGCCCTCGAAGAGCTGGTGCACGATGCCGAGCGCCACGATCGCGTAGACCAGCAGGTGCAGGGTGTGCCAGGTCTCGTAGGAGACGCGGCGGCGCACCAGCCTCAGCGAGACGGCCGCGGTGACGATGAGCAGGCCGGCGGCAATCATGCCGAGCAGCACCGGCATCTGCCCGGCCAGGTTGGGGATCTCGTCCAGGAAGGAGATCTTGTCGAGCTCGGAGTACCCCAGGAGCACGAACGTGGGGTGCAGCAGGACCAGCCAGAACAGGGTGAAGCCGGTCCACCGGTGCCAGGTGGTCAGCTTGTCCATGCCGAGCCGCCGGTCGAGGAACGGCAACCGGGCGATCAGCAGCAGCTGCAGCGCCATCACGAAGGCCAGGTGCAGGCCGAAGAATCGCCCGATGGAGGTCAGCGTGTTGTGTGCCGGCGGGCTCGCGGTGACGAACATCAACTCGACGATCGCCAGGTTGGCGACCAAGAAGATCCACAGGACTAGGTGAGCGCTACGAGCCGTCGTGGCGGAGCGGGTCTGTGGCTGGGTCACTGCGGTCATTCGATGTCTCCCCGCTGCTGGCGTATGCCGGCGTGTACCACTCGTAGCGGAACTGGGTTCAGTACGCAATGTGTGAGCCGACACCGGGTCGCGACGGCTGGCGCGGGGCGGCAATACTTGTCGGGCGTCCGGGGAGGCCGGGCCGGCTTGGAGGGGTGGAGCGGCGATGCCGGACGAGGGCGCGATGCCGGACAGGACCGCGAGGCCGCCGAGGGCTCCGGGCGTCCCACGGCCACCGGCGGCCGGTTCGGCCCGGGTGACGCCGCCCGCGCAGCCGCCATCCCAGCCTGCCTCGCTGCCGCCTGCTTCGCCTGCTTCGCCTGCTTCGCCCGCTCCGCCTGCTTCGCCTGCTTCGCCGCCGGGCGGCATGGTGTACGGCGGCCGGCCGTCGCCCGCCGGGCGAGCGCAAGTTTCGCCCCCGGCGCCCTTTTTGCCCCGCCAGCCGGCCGCCGGTAAGGCTTCGGTGCCCGCCGCGCCCCAGCCGCCGTTCCCTCCGCAGCCGCAGCGCGCTCCGCAGCCGCAGTTCCAGTCGCCGCCGCAGCAGTTCCAGCCGGCGCAGCAGTTCCAGCAGCCGCCGCAGCAGCCGCAGTCGCCGTTCGCGCAGCAGTCGCAGTTCGCGCCGCACCCGCAGCCCACGCCGCACCCGGAAAATCCGAAAAATCCGAAAAAGGCGAAAGGCCGGAAACGCCTCCTCGCCGTACTCCTCCCGGCGATCCTCCTCATCGCGCTCGCCAGCTCCGGCGCCGCCGTCCAGCTGCACCGCACGCTCCCGGCGGCCACCCTCACCACCACCGTCGCCAGCAGTTTGCGCATCCCCGGCAAGCTGCCCACCCTCCCGTGGCCCAAGGCGGGTTCGGCCGAGCTGATGATCGAGGGACTGGGCCGGCTCGGCGGCTCCGGTGACAACGACCCCGAGGCGATCGGCAGCGTCGCCAAGGTGATGACCGCGTACCTGATCCTCAAGAACCACCCGCTCAGCGGCACGGACGAGGGTCCCGCCATCACGGTCACCGCCGCGGACGTCGCCGATTACCAGTCCCGCATTCCCTCGGGCCAGTCGCTGGTCAAGGTGGCCGCCGGTGAGAAGATCACCGAGCGGGAGGCGCTGGAGGCGTTGCTGCTCCCGTCCGCCAACAACGTCGCGCACATGCTCGGCGTCTGGGACGCGGGCTCGGCGGACGGGTTCCTCACCAAGATGAACGACGCCGCCCAGGAACTCGGCATGAAGAACACCCACTACACCGACCCGAGCGGGTTTCTGCCGAGCACCGTGAGCACCGCCGCCGATCAGGTGCTGCTGGGCCGGGCAGCCATCAAGGACCCGGTCTTCGCCGAGATCGTCGCCCTGCAGGGTGCCACCATCCCGGTCGCCGGCCCCATCCAGAACTACAACGCGCTGCTGGGTGAGCAGGGCGTCTTCGGCATCAAGACCGGCTCGACCGGCGACGCCGGCGGCAACCTGCTCTTCGCCGCGCACCTGCAGGTGGGCGGCAAGACCCTCACCCTGGTCGGCGCCGTCTTCAACCAGCCCGGCGCGCACACCCCCGAGCAGTTGGCCCAGGTCAACAGGGTGGTCCGCAAACTGCTGACCGCCGTGAACGCCGCGGTCAAGGAGTACACCCTGCTGGCCGACCAGCCGTCGGGCGCGGTCACCACGGCCTGGGGCGCCACCGTGCCGATCAGTCCCACCGCCCCGTTGAAGGTGGTCGGCTGGCCCGGCCTGTCCTTCAAGGTCACCACCAGCCGGGTGAATCCTTCCGCGGAGGTGACCTCCGGCCAGGTGGTGGGTGCGGTCCAAGCCGGTTCCGTACGCGTCAACCTGGCCACCGACGCGGCATCGTCCCCGCCCAGCCTCTGGTGGAAGCTGACCCGCCGTCCGTAGCACTCAAAGGCGGCCCCGGCGGCCGCGCCTGGTGCCGACCGTCGCCGGCATCGGGCTGGTCAGCCTGTCCGGCCAGGTGAAGACGACCTTGCCGGTCGCCTCGAAGTCGACCGCGAGCTCGCCCAGCATGGCGACCGCGGCCGCCACCTCCTCGGCGGACCAGGGGAGCGGCTCGGTGCTGAACACGCCCCAGCTGCGTCGCAGCCGCTCCATCGTGGAGGTGGCGTCGTGCTCGACCGCGTCGTGCACCACGCCGGCCAGGATCTCGGCGATGCCCAGCGACCGCTTGTTGGCCGCGAGCAGGCGCTTGCTGCGCTCGGCGGCGTCGTGCCGGGGCCGTCCCGACACCACCCGCATGTTGTCGAAGACCCCGCCGCCGGCGATCGACCCGAACACCCCGCCCGCCATGCCGAGCTCGCGCTCGGTCACCGCGTGCGCCAGGTCGTGCGGCACCCGGTACCTGCGGTCGTAGCCGGGCAGCTCGAGCACCACCCCGTCGCCGCGCCGGATGGTGGCCAGCGTCGATCCACTCAACCCCCGGGCAAAAGTGATCAGCATCTTCCGATGCTGGCCCCAATCCGGGGACTTGGCCAGCAGTTGTTCCCCGCTTTCCAGGATCTGCTCGACCGGCGCCCGTCCACCGATCGGTGGACCGGGTCAACCGGTTGGTGCAGGCGGCATTTCCACCCCGGAATCGACCGCGATGGGCAGGCGTCGCCCCGGCCCCCGTTGACACGCTGAGGTTCCGGCCACCACCGGCCGGGCCGATGTGGACGGGAGGCACATATGGGTCAGCAGGAGCGGGGCGGAGTGAGCCGGCGCGGGCTGCTCGCAGGGGCGGGAGCGGGCGTCACCGCCGTCGCTGTTCCAAGCGCGGCCGCGGCGGCCCCGGACGGCGGGTTCGGGCCGGTGAGCGTGCGCCCCGGCGACCCGCGCTACGAGAATCTGGTGCGGGGCAACAACTTCCGCTTCGTCGGCCGCCCCGACGAGGTGCGGGTGGTCGGCTCGACCGAGCAGGTCGTCGCCGCCGTGTCGGATGCGGTGCGCACGCACCGAAGGGTCGCGGTGCGCAGCGGCGGGCACTGCTTCGAGAACTTCACCGCCGACCCGGGCGTACGCCTGCTGCTGGACATGTCCCCGATGGACGAGGTCGGCTACGACCCGGCCCGTCGCGCCTTCGTGGTCCAGCCCGGCGCCACCCTCGGCCGTGTCTACCGCACCCTGCAGAAGGGCTGGGGCGTCACGATCCCGGCCGGCGGCTGTCCCGAGGTGGGCGCGGGCGGTCACATCGCCGGCGGCGGGTACGGGCCGCTGTCCCGCCGCTACGGCTCGGTCGTCGACCATCTGTACGCGGTCGAGGTCGTCGTCGTGGACCGGCACGGCACCGCCCGGGCCGTGGTGGCCACCCGCGACGCCGGCGACCCGAACCGGGACCTGTGGTGGGCGCACACCGGCGGGGGCGGCGGCAACTTCGGCGTGGTGACCCGCTACTGGCTGCGCTCGCCGGGCGTCACCGGCGCCGACCCGGCCGCGCTGCTGCCGAGGGCGCCGGAACAGATGCTGGAGTGCCTGGTCGAGTGGGCGTGGGACGCGTCGATGACGGAGGCCGCCTTCACCCGGCTGTTGCACAACTTCGGCGCCTGGCACGAGCGGAACAGCGCGCCGGACTCGCCGTACGCAGGTCTGTATGGGATTTTGCTGCCCACGCACAAGAGTGCCCAGGGTTTCGCCATGGTGGTGCAGATCGACGCCGGCCTGCCGCGCGCGGACGCGATGGTGACCGAGTTCGTGGCCGCGGTGACGGCCGGGACGGGGCTGACGCCGGTGCTCGACGCCCGCCGCACGATGCCGTGGATGCACCTGATGACCTGGCCGGGCACCGGCGAGCCGGGCGACCAGTTCAACCGGCGGTACAAGATCAAGGCGGCGTACCTGCGGAAGGGCTACGGCGCCGGGCAGCTCTCGGCGATCTACCGAAACCTCACCGACGACAGCGGCACGGGCAACTGCGGCATGCTGCTGATCGGCTACGGCGGCCGGGTCCGCTCGGTGCCGGCCGGCGCCACCGCGGTCGCCCAGCGCGACGTGATCATGAAGGCGGTGTTCCAGAACATCTGGGTCGACGAGAGCCAGGACGCGGCGAGCCTGTCCTGGGTTCGCAACCTCTACCGGGACGTGTACGCGGCCACCGGCGGCGTGCCCGTGCCGGACGACGCGAACGACGGCTCCTACATCAACTATCCGGACGCCGACCTCGCCGACCCGGCCTGGAACACCTCGGGCGTGTCCTGGCAGACGCTCTACTACAAGGGCAACTACCCGAGGCTGCAGCAGGTCAAGGCCCGCTGGGATCCGCGCGACGTCTTCCGGCACGCCCTGTCGATCGAGCCCTCCGCCTGACCCGGAGCAGCACGGGCAGCGCGATCAGCAGTGCGCCGCCTCGCACCATGCCCGCGATCGGGTAGGCGGCGCGCACCCCCAGGTCGTGCGCGACGAAGCCGCCGGCCAGCGCGCCGAGCGGGGCCAGTCCCAGGCTCAGCATGCGGTAGACCGCGTTGACCCGGCCGAGCAGCCCGGCCGGCACGACGGTCTGCCGCAGGCTGACCGTGGCGACGCTCCACATCGATGCGAAGAAGCTGATGATCAAAAGCAGGACCATGATTGCGTACGGGTGGAGCACGGCCCCGGCCGCCAGGTATGCCGGGATCGGCCCCGCGAGGGCGACCAGCACCGTCGGCAGCGTCCCGAGGCGGGCGGCGACCCGGTGGCCGGCCAGCCCGCCCGCCACGCCGCCGACCGCGCTCGCGGCCGGCAGCAGCCCGAAGGCCCGGGCGCCGAGGTGCAGTTCCCGCGTCGCGAGCAGCACGAGGGTCACGTTGGCGAGCTGGAAGCAGAACAGGTTCACCGCGAGCAGGGCGGCCAGCGTACGCAGCAAAGGATGCCGGCCCAGCCAGCGCAGACCTTCGACGACGGCTCGGCCCAGCGGGGCGCCCGGCGCCGCCGGTGCGCCGCGCGGCAGCCCGGCCAGCAGCGCGGCGGACCCGGCGAACGAGAGCGCGTCCAGCCCGAACGGCAGCGCGGCGGCCACCGCGAACAGCAGGCTGCCGACCGGCGGACCGGCGAACGTGCGCGCCGTGGTGGTGGCCGCGAACTGCCGCCCGTTCGCGCGGTGCAGGTCCGCCGCGGGCACCAGGCCGGGCAGGATCGCCAGGGCGGCGTTGCCGAAGACCACCTCGCCGGCGCCCAGCACGAACGCGGCGACGGCCAGCAGCGGGATGCTCGCCGCGCCGAGAGCGACCGCGACCGCGAGCAGGCCGGCCGCGACCGCCTGCGCCGCCTGCGCCCGCCACATCAGAGCGGCCCGGTCGTGCCGGTCGACCAGCGCCCCGGCCGGCAGCGACAGCAGCACCCACGGCACCGTGGTGGCCGCGGAGACCAGCCCGACCAGCCGCGGGTCGCGGGTCAGCGCCACGGCGAGCAGCGGGACGGCCGCCGCGGCCGCGCCGTCGCCGACGTTGTCCACGATCGCGGCCGCTTGCAGACGCCGATAAGCGGCGGGAAGTCGGGTCACGGCGGCAAGCCTCAGGCCCGGGGACGCCCGTGGACACCATTTAGGACGGCACTACATACTCGGCTCGTGGCTCTGATGGTCGACCTCGATGTCACCGAGCTGGCCGGCACCCGGTTCGCGGTGTCGCCGCTCGCCGAGACCATCGCCGGCCTGCAACTGCTCGGCGGGCAGGGCGCGACCGAGCCCCACCTGCGCTGGCTGCGCTGGGCGAGAGCCGAGGCGGCCACGCTGAGCCTGCCTGCGGCCTGGCCGCTGCTGGTCAACGACCGGCCGACGTGGCCCGAGTTCCTGCTGCCGGCCCCGGACGGCTTCGCCACCACCATCGACGACGACCTCGCCGCGCTGCGCCGCACCTCCGCCCGGCAGGTCCGCGCCGGCCTGACCCGGGTCTTCGGCGACGACCCGCCCCCGGCAGCGGCCGGACTGGCGGCGCGCCCGGCGGCCGGTCTGCGGGCGATCACGGCCGAGTTGCGGACCGCGTACGACCGGCTGATCGCCCCGCACTGGCCGAGGATCCGCGCCCTGCTCGACGCCGACGTGGCCCATCGGGCCGCCCAGCTGGCCGCGGGCGGCGCCGACCGGCTCTTCGCCGGCCTGCACCCGGACCTGCGCTGGCGCGACGGCCGCCTCACCCTCGCCGGCCGCCCGGCCGACCGGGTGATCCGCCCGGCCCCCGGCGGTCTGGTGCTGATGCCGTGCGCGCTCGGCCCCGCATATGTGCGGATCCGCGCCTCGACCTCGACCCGCACCACGGTCCGCTACCAGGCACGCGGCGTCGGCGCCCTGTGGACGGCCGGCGCCCGGCCGCCGGGCCGCGCCCTCGTGCGGCTGCTCGGCCGGGCCCGCGCCGACCTCCTGGAGGCGCTGCGTTCCCCGGCCACCGGCGCCGACCTGGCCCGCTCGCTCGGCGTCACGCCCAGCGCGGTCGCGCAGCACCTGCGGATCCTGCGGGAGACCGGCCTGGTCGCCCGCGTGCGCAGCGGCCGGCGGGTGCTCTACCTGACCACCGCCCTCGGCCAAGCCCTGCTGGACGGTCCGGAATGTGGGACTACTCCCGAGTAGTCACGCTGCGTAGAGCGCACAGCGACATTCCGTCAGGAAAACCCCTGTAAGCGGATCGTGCCGCGGCCGAATGCATGGCAACCGCCGAAGCCGGCGGGTGAACCGATCGAGGGGGACGATCCGATGTCTGTACGGCCACGCCGGAGTCTGCGGCAATCGACCATCACCAAGGCCGCTATCGGCACGCTTGTCCTGTTCACCGGGTTGCTCGTGCTCTGCGTGTCGCTGGTCAGTACGGCGATCAAGGCGGAGAAGACCGCGTTCGAGCGCCAGGCCGCGTTCAAGGCGCTCGGCATGCAGTTGCAGGCCGCCTCCGACTACCTCACCAACGAGGGCCGCCTGTACGCGGCTACCGGCGACCGGCAGCATCTCACCAACTACTGGAACGAGATCACGGTCACCAAGACCCGGGACAAGGTGCTCGCTCAGCTCAAGGAGCTCGGTGCCACCGCCGACGAGCTCGCCCTCATCGACGAGGCCAAGGCCAAGTCGGACGCCCTGGTCAAGACCGAGTCCCGCTCGCAGCGCCTGATCCTGGAGGCCGTCGGGACGTCCGAGGCCGAGATGCCGTCGGACATCGCCGGTTTCGCGCTCTCCGGCTCGGACGAGGCGCTGAGCCCGTTCCGCAAGCGCGAGGTCGCCCGGACGATCATGTTCGACGACACCTACGCCGCCGACAAGGCGGTGATCAGCGCGCCGATCGAGAAGTTCCAGAAGCAGCTCACCGACCGATCGGCGCAGGCCGTGGCGGACGCCACCGACCAGACGGGCACCTCGATCGCGCTGCTGATCGCGCTGGCCGTCGCCTTGCCGCTGGCCATCGGCGCGGTGCTCTTCCTGCTTCAGGTGAAGGTCGGCCGGGTCATCGTCCGGTACACCGACGCGCTGCACGCCCGGGACGCCGACGACCTGACGTTCCGGCTCGTCCCGGCCGGCACCCGGGAACTGTCCACGCTGGCCGAGACGCTCAACGAGGAGCTGGAGAGCAAACTCGCGCTGGTGCGCGCGGTGGCCGGCAGCGTCGACGCGGTGGCGTCCGCGTCCCAGGAGCTGTCCGAGTCCGGTGAGCTGGTGGCCGGCAACGCTGACCAGGCCAGCGAGCAGGTCGGCGTGGTGAACGCCGCGGCCGACGAGGTCGCCGGTCACGTGCAGAGCGTCGCCGCGGCGTCCGAGCAGATGGGCATGTCGATCCGCGAGATCGCCGAGAACGCCAACGACGCCGCGCAGGTCGCCACCACCGCCGTCCAGCTGGCCGAGTCGACCAACCAGACCGTTCTCAAGCTCGGCGAGTCGTCGCTGGAGATCGGCAACGTGATCAAGGTGATCACCGCGATCGCGGAGCAGACCAACCTGCTGGCCCTGAACGCCACCATCGAGGCGGCCCGCGCGGGTGACGCCGGCAAGGGCTTCGCCGTGGTCGCCAGCGAGGTCAAGGACCTGGCCCAGGAGACCGCCCGGGCCACCGAGGACATCTCCCGCCGGGTCACCGCGATCCAGGACGACAGCAAGGGCGCGGTCGACGCGATCGCGGAGATCACCCACGTCATCGACAAGATCAACGAGTACCAGACGATCATCGCTAGCGCGGTCGAGGAGCAGACCGCGACCACCAACGAGATCAACCGCAGCGTGTCGCAGGCCGCCACCGGATCGGGGCAGATCGCCGCCAACCTCGCCGGGGTGTCCGAGGCCGCCCTGGGCGTCGCGGAGGGCATCGGCGAGGCCAAGCGCGCGACCGCCGAGCTGGCCCGGATGGGTGCCGAGCTGCAGTCGTCCATCGGCCACTACCACTACTGACGCCTCGCCGGTCGCGGAGCCGGGACCGATCCGGTCCCGGCAACTGCGCCAAAGTCGGTACGCGACCCGAGTCACGCCCCTAGGCTGGGCCGCGGCGCCCGAATCACCCGCCGATCCTCGGGGGACAGCATGACCAAGGTACTGATCGCCGTCTCGGAATGGGGCTACTGGGGCGAGGAGCTGATCGGCCCGCTCGAGGCGTGCGAGAAGGCCGGGTTCGAGGTCGAGTTCCTCACCGCCACCGGCGCCCGGCCGACGCCCCAGGCGGCGAGCATGGCGTCCGACTACGTCGAACCGGCACAGGGCAAGACGGTGACCACGCGGACCATGGCGAAGAAGACAACCGACCTGGCCGCCTCGCGTCGTCTCGACAAGCCCCGCAACCTGACCGGCTGGGTGCCGGCCCGGCCGTACCCGAGCTCGCCGACCTACCTGCGCGACCTGGAGGCCTACTACGAGGCGGTCGAGCGGGTCGTCACCCGGGACCTGCCCGGCTACGACGCGCTCTGCGTCGTGGGCGGCACCGGCGCGACGGTCGACCTGGCCAACAACCAGCGCCTGCACGAGCTGATCCTCGGCTTCATCCGGCTGGACAAGCCGGTCGCCGCCCTCGGCTACGGCGTCGCCGCGCTGGCCTTCGCCCGCGACCCGCAGCGCCGCACCAGCATCATCCGCGGCAAGCGGGTCACCGGCCACCCGTTCCTCTACGACCTGCTCGACGGCACCGAGTTCGCGGGGCCGCACGCGATGGACGGCTCGACCACCGGCTTCGGCGACGGACACATCAACTTCGGCCCGCCGTTCTACCCGCTGGAGTTCGTCCTGCGCGACGCGGTCGGCCCGGAGGGTGAGTTCATCGGGAACTTCGGGCGCCCCGAGTCGGTGGTCGTCGACTTCCCGTTCATCACCGCCCGCTCCACGGAGTCCTCGGCCGGCTGCGGCCGGGCCATCGTCACCGTCCTCAAGGACGGCCGGCGCCGCCTCGGCTGGTGATCCCCACCGCCCAGCCGGCCGTGCGTCAGCGGCCGACCGTGAGGTAGCGGGCGGCCACCGCGGCCGGCTGCTCGGCGATCCGGCCCTCCTGCAGGTCCCAGGCCAGCCGGACGTACTGGGCGTGCGTCCAGGCCAGGGGAGTGGCCGAGGTGGTGGGCGTGCCCGGCGCGGTCGCCGGCGGGTACTGGTCCCACACCTGCTCGGGCAGCATGTCCCCGGGGCCGGCGGCGCGGGTCATCGTCGCCAGTTGCCCGGCGGCGCCCGCGCGGGAGCCCGCGGCGAGCAGGTACTCGCCGCGTTCGCCGTTGAGCAGCGGCCACGCCCGGCCGCGGGTGATCAGCGAGCCGTCGGGCAGGCCGTAGTCCCACGGGCTGCCGTCGGCCTTCTCGCCGTAGCCGTCGAACGAGGCCCGGTGCCAGAAGAAGCCGTTCGGCGTGGACACTCCCAGCCGCGCATCCACCACCGACACGGTGGTGCGCACGTCCGGGTCATCGGCGGGCAGCACGCCGAGGCGCACCAGCTCCAGGAAGCTCGGGTCGACCACCGCCCGCTGGTCCACGGCGGCCGGTCCGCTGTCGCCGATCGAGTAGGTGGTGCCCGCGTCCGGGTTGCCGTCCTTGGTGAGACGCAGGAAATACGGCTTCGACGAGTACGGGCCGGTGCTGGTCACCGTCCACCGCTTGAGGTTCGCCCGCCACCGGTCGGCGACGGCCAGGTAGTGCGAACCGTCGGCGCCGTTCGACGAGGCCATCGAGGCGGCGCAGACCAGCCCGGCGATCTCGGCGGCGATGGTGGCGGGGGACCAGCCGGACTGGTTCTCCCAGCGCTCCTGCGGCGTCCACGGCGCCGCGTGGCCGTCCTGCTGGAAGCTCACCAGGAAGTCGGCGGCCCGCCGCACGTGCTCCCAGGTGACCGCGTCGGTGCGGCCCAGCTGGTAGGCGAGCACGATCGGCAGCGCGACCTCGTCCAGCTGCAGGCCGCCCCAGACCGGCGTGCCGTCGACCCGCGAGTTCTGCGGGAACGAGCCGTCCGGTTTCTGCTGCCTGCCGAGGAGGAAGTCCAGCGCCCGGGAGGCGCCGGCCCGGTCGCCGGCCGCCAGCAACGCCGTGGCGATCTGATAGAGGTCGCGCGACCACACCAGGTGGTACGGGCCGGACGGGTCGTCGCGGCCGAAGGCCCACGGCGACGCGGGGGCCGCCACGTAGGCGCCCGGGTGGCTCTTGTCCTCACTGGCCGCGAGCACCATCGTGGACACCCGGTACAGGGCCGGATCGGGCACGGACGGCGGTGGCGGGCGCAGACCGGCGAGGTAGCGGTTCCAGCCGTACGCGAAATCCCTCGAAACCTGGCGGAAGCCGCGCCGCAGGGAGGAGGCCGCCGCGGAGATCGCGGAGCCGGGGGCCGGGCCGAAGCCGAGCGCGAGGGTCGTCCGGGGTGCGAGCGCGGCGGTCTGCACGAGGCTGCCGGGCCCGGCCGACGAGTAGCGCCAGTCCATCCGGCCGTCCGCGAGCAGGTCGGTGAGTCCGTCGCTGACGCCGGCGAAGCCACTGGACGCGGCCTTGATCGGGGGAGAGGCGGCGAGCGCGCCGGCCACGCCGTCGTCGGTGGCGATCAAAACCTTTCCGGCCGTACGCCCGGAGTCGTGCCCGCGGGAGTTGCCCAGCGCCGGATCGTAGACGGCGTACAGGTCGAACCCGCTCCCGTCGAGGGACAGGTCGGCGAGGACGGTGTCCCGGGACGGATCGGTGACGTAGGAGGCCGTCAGCCGCCAACCCGTGCCGGTGAAGGTCTGCCGGTATCGCAGGCTGTGCGAGTCCACCAAGGCGGTCGCGGCCCCCGAGGCGAGCCAGGCGTGGCCGTGCCGGTCGGCGACGACGAACCGTAGGGCACGGGCGCTCGGCGCGTCGATCGTCGGGTAGAAGATCTCGCCGAGACCGCCGTCGCGCTGCACGGTGGCCCAGACCCTGCTGGTCGCCGAGTGCGAGGTGACCAGGCCGGCCTTGTCCGCCGGCAGATACTGCTGATCGACGCCGGGCGCGCCCGGTGCGACCAGCGACCCGGCGGTGAGGAGCACGGCGAGAAGTCTCATGCGCCGGGTATACCCGCGGATTCGGTGGACAAGCGGCGCGCGGCGGGTAAAGGCTGGGCGAGGCATTTTCGTACCGCAGAGAGGCGATGACGACATGCAGTACCGGCAGCTCGGCCGCACCGGCCTGCGAGTATCCACGTTCACCCTGGGCACCATGGGATTCGGCGGGACGGGCTGGGCCACCCCGGTGGGCACGATCGACGTCGACGGGGCGCGGGAGGAGATCGCGATCGCCCGGGAGGCGGGCGTCAACCTGATCGACACCGCCGACGTCTACTCGGCCGGGCTCTCCGAGGAGATCATCGGGCAGGCGCTGGGCCGCACCCGCGAGGAGTGGCTGATCGCGACCAAGGTGCGGATGCCGATGGGCGACGGCGACAACGACGCCGGCCTGTCCCGGCACCACGTCATCCGTGGCGCCGAGGCCAGCCTGCGCCGGCTCGGCACCGACTACATCGACCTCTACCAGGTGCACGAGTGGGACGGGCACACCCCGCTCGAGGAGACCCTGACCGCGCTGGACGACCTGGTCCGCAGCGGCAAGGTCCGGTACGTGGGCTGCTCCAACTACGCCGCCTGGCAGATGATGAAGGCGCTCGGGATCTCGGACGCCCGGCACCTGGAGCGGTTCGCCAGCAACCAGCTGTACTACTCGCTGCAGGCCCGCGACATCGAGACCGAGATCGTGCCGGCCTGCCTCGACCAGGGCGTCGGCATCCTGGTGTGGAGCCCGATCGCCGGTGGGCTGCTGTCCGGCAAGTACCGCCGCGGCGTCCAGGCTCCGGCCGGCAGCCGGCATCTGAGCGACTGGGACGAGCCGCCGGTGCACGACGAGGACAAGCTGTACGACACCATCGAGGTGGCCGTGAAGATCGGCGAGTCGCACGGGGTGTCGGCGGCGCGGGTGTCTCTCGCGTACATCGCGCAGAAGCCGGGCATCACCTCGGTGATCGTCGGCGCGCGCACGCCGGAGCAGTTGCGCGACAATCTCGCCGCGGCTGACCTGGAACTGACCCCCGACGAGATCGCCGCCCTGGACGACGTGAGCGGGGAGCCGTTGCGCTACCCGTTCTGGCACCAGGCCAAGACCTCGTCAGATCGACTGAGCCCCGCGGATCTGTCGCAAATTTCCCGACACCTGTAGCAAAAGACCGCCGCCCCGGGGTCTGGGTCCCGGGGCGGCGGCCTTCGTTGCTGGGTCAGGCGAGGACTGACGAGACCTCGACCGAAGGGAGGCCCAGCGCTTCGCCGACCGACGCGTTCGTCAGCCGGCCGGCGTGGATGTTGAGACCCGGGGCAAGAGCCGGGTCACGCTTGAGCGCTTCCCGCCAGCCGAGGTCGGCCAGCTTCAGCGCGTACGGGAGGGTGGCGTTGGTCAGCGCGTACGTGGAGGTGTTCGGCACCGCGCCGGGCATGTTCGCGACGCAGTAGAACACCGAGTCGTGCACCCGGTAGATCGGGTCCTGGTGGGTGGTCGCGTGCGAGTCCTCGAAGCAGCCGCCCTGGTCGATGGCGATGTCGACCAGCACCGAGCCGGCCTTCATCCGCTTGACCAGGTCGTTGGAGACCAGGGTCGGCGCCTTCGCGCCCGGCACCAGCACCGCGCCGATCACCATGTCGGCCTCCAGCGCCGACTGCTCGATCGCGTACGCGCTGGACACCAGCGTCTTGACCCGGCCGCCGAACTGGGCGTCGATCTGCCGCAGCCGGTTGATGTTCAGGTCGAGCACGGTCACGTCGGCGCCCATGCCGAGCGCGATCGTCGCCGCGTTCACGCCGGAGACGCCGCCGCCGATGACGGTCACCTTCGCCGGGCTGACGCCCGGAACCCCGCCGGGGAGCACGCCGCGACCGCCGGAGTTGCGCATCAGCGAGTACGCGCCGACCTGCGGGGCGAGGCGGCCCGCGACCTCGCTCATCGGGGCCAGCAGCGGGAGGGAGCCGTCGGCGAGCTGGACCGTCTCGTACGCGATCGCGGTGGTCCCGCTCTTGAGCAGCGCGTCGGTGCCGGCGGCGTCGGCGGCGAGGTGGAGGTAGGTGAACAGGACCTGGCCCTCGCGCAGCCGGTGGTACTCGACCGCGATCGGCTCCTTGACCTTGAGCAGCAGGTCGGCCTGCGCCCACACGCTGTCGGCGTCCGGGACGATCCGGGCGCCCGCGGTGGCGTAGTCGTCGTCGGTGATCGCCGAGCCGGCGCCGGCGCCGGCCTGGACGAGCACCTGGTGCCCCCGGCGGACGAACTCGGCCACGCCGGCCGGGGTGATGGCCACCCGGTACTCGTGGTTCTTGACCTCGGTAGGCACCCCGACGATCATTCTTGGCTCCCCTTCAGGACATCGTTGTCGTTCCGCTAGAGTGAAACGATGTGCAGGATGAGCGCAATGGGGCCGCAGGAGATTCTACGCAGCCTCTTTGAGCCGAAGATGATGCGGATCTGCTCCCGATGATGCCGGACTCGCCGAAGGATCTTCGAGGCCTTGATCACATCGACCTGGAGCTGCTGGCGCTGCTCGAGGTCGACGGCCGCATGCCGAACAATGCGCTCGCCGAGCGGGTCGGCGTCGCCCCCTCGACCTGTCTCACCCGCATCCGCCGGCTGCGCGAGCTCGGCGCGATCCGGGGCTTCCACGCCGACGTCGACCCGGCCTGGATCGGCCGCCCGATCCAGGCCATGATCGCGGTGCGGATCCGCTCGGACGCCCGCGACGCGATCGGCAAGTTCGCCGAGTCGCTGGCCGGCATCCCGGCCGTGCGCGACGTCTACTTCGTCTCCGGCTCGTACGACTTCCTGCTGCACGTGGCCACCGCGGACGTCGCGGACCTGCGCTCGATCATCACCGAGCGGCTCAGCGGCACGCACCTGGTCGCCGGGACCGAGACCCATCTGATCTTCGAGCACCGGCGCGGCAGCTGACCGCGCGGCCGCGCAGGCCGGCGACCGGCAGCTCGTCGGTGACCGCGCCGATCCCGATCGCCGGCGTGCCCCGGCCGCACGGTCAATGCGGCGAGCCGAAACCGAGCCGGCCGTCGGCCAGGACGGATCCGGTCTGGTGGTCCTCCACCCGGATGTGCAGGATGCCGTCCAGGTCGTAGGTGTAGGTGATGTCCAGCCGGGCATCGGCCTTGGGCCGGCGGCCGGGCAGCGGGATCGTCCAGGTAGCGAGGACCACGTTGTCCTCGTGGTCGAGCGGCCGGGCCGGGTCGCCCTCGATCACCTGGAGGATCACCTCCTCCTGGAAGTCGGTGGTCGGCCAGGCCGGCTCGGTGTTGCTGGCCGGATACTTGGTGTTCCGGCCGATGATCTCGCCGAAGATCATGTTTCCGGCAGTCGGATCCCGGCCGACCAGGCCCAGTGCGTGCTCGGTGCCGACGAAGAAGCTGAGATCGCTGATCTCGCCGCGCAGGATGCCGGCCGCGACGGCCGCCCCCTCGGCGACCGCGGTCATCGGGTCCACCGTGTCGTCCGGCTCGATGCCGACCACGCCGGCCACGAACCGCCGCACCGCCGGGATCCGCGAGCTGCCGCCGACCATCACCAGGTGGTCGATCGGGCCGGGGCTCTCCCGCAGGCAGGTCTCCAGGGGGCCGCGGGTGCGTTCGATCAGGGGCCGGATCGCCGCCTCGAGCTGGCCGCGCGGGATCGCGGCGTACTGGCCGTTCGGCAACGCCACCTCGGCCTCGGCCGACTCCGACAGCTGGATCTTGGCGAGCTCGAGCCGGGTGCGGAACTGGTCCCGCTCGGCGGCCGTCCAGTCGGCGGCACCGGGCAGCACGCGCCGGAGCCGGGCCAGGAAGGCCGCGTCCAGGTCGAGACCGCCGAGTCGCTGCACGCCCTTCGACGACTGCTCGATGAACGTGCCCTCGACCGCCTGCAGGACCGTGACGTCGAGCGTGCCGCCGCCCCAGTCGAACACCAGGATCCGCTGGTCCGAGCCGATCCGGCGGGCGTGTGCCATGGCCGCCGCGGTCGGCTCGTTGACCAGCGCGAGCACGTCGATGCCGGCCTGCGCGGCGGCCTGCCTCGTGCGGAGCCGGGCACGGCCACGGCTGTTCGACGGGATCGTCACCACCGCCTGGTCGAGCGGCGCCCCGGCTCGCTCCCGCATCTGGCCGAAGAAGAGCGCGGCCACCTCCACGACGGGCATCCGCCGTCCGTCCACCTCGACCACGTCCTCGGTGGCGAACAGCCGCTTGACCGCCTCGACCCGGCCCTCGGCGCGCAGCTTCATCGGCCACCCGAAGGAGGGCACGCCGTCCGGAAAGCCGACCACCGAGGGCAGCACGCGGTTGAAGCCGTGGTGTGCCCATGCGGCGGGCAGCCGCTTCTCCAAGGCGACGGTCTCCACGCCGCCGTCCGTGGTGCGGGCGAGAACGCAGTTGGTGGTGCCGAAGTCGATGCCGTACGAGCCGGGCAAGGCAGGCCTCCGTCAGGGTGCGGGCGGTGAGATGCCGGCGGAACGCTCGGCGAGCCTGCGGCGCAGGGCTTCGCGGGCCGCATCGACGCGCAGCCGGGCCAGGGCGGCGGCGACCGCGGCCTCGTCGTACGGTCCGGGCTCGGGTGGCGGGGCGAAGACGCCGGGCTCGTCGGTGCCGGGGCCGGCCGGCAGGCGGTAGCAGCCCAGCTCGGCGGCGGGCTGCGGCGGGCCGCTGTCGATGCGTTGCAGGGCCCAGGTCAGATCGGTCTGGTAGGCCCGGGCCTCGACCGGATCGGCGGGCAGCGACCTGACCCGGCGGGCGAACGCGGCGTTGGCCTCGGCGCGCCCGGCGCCGAACGGGATTCCCAGGATCAGGTACGGGTTCCGGTCTTCCATGTCAGAACGCCTTCCGGGCGAAGTAGGACAGCGCCGACCGGGCCTGGTCCTGGAACTCCCGCACCTGCCGGAGGAGGCCGGGATCGACCGAGAGCCCGTCGGCCAGCCGCAAGATCCGCTCGGACCGTTGCACGTGCGCCCGCGTGTCCTTGACCAGGCGTTGCCGGGCGGCCATGTTCGGCCTGTTCTCCTCCCACGTCGGTGCGGCGTTGCGTTCCAGCGCCTGCCACTGGTCGATCATCTTGTTGAAGGTGTCGATGGACGACGTGGTCACCTCGACGATCGCGATGCGGACCTGGGTGGTGAGCAGGGCCGTGAGTGACGCGTCCAGCTCGCCGATCCGCCGCCAGTACTCCTCGACCGCCCGGGTGAGCGCGACGTCGCCCGGCAGGGGTTTCTGCATGCGGGGCGACCAGCTCACGGCCAGGATCTGCCGCACCCCGGTGAGCAGCCGGAGGCGGATGCGATCGGCGACGCCGAGCACGCCGGCCCGGCTCAGCTCCTCGACCGCGAACAGCGGGTCGACCCCGGCGGGCGGTCCCAGCAGGACAGTCGTCAGCCACCGGAGTTCCGCCTGCGCCCAGGCCGGCCGGTTCGGCCGCGGCCAGATCATGCCCAGCGCCGCCGCGACCTCGGTGAGCGCGGCGGTGGACGGCTTCTCCTCGTAGCCGGCGCGGCCCTGCAGGTAGCGGTCGTCGAGTCGTCGCCCGCGCAGCCGGGCGCCCGCCAGCCATTCCCGGTCGTGGCGGATGGCCAGCGCGAGCAACCGGTGGTGCAGCTCGTCGTCGAGCTGGAGATCCAGCGCCGCTCGGATCATCGCCGTCAGCGTCGCCGGCGCCTGCCCGCTCCGCTCGCCGAAGGTGACCGCCTCCCGCACGGCCGCCCGGCGCAACCCGTCGTCGTCGGCCACCTGCATGACCTGCGCCAGATGCGGCAGGGCCGCCGCCGCGTCCCGCGACGACGCGATGAGCGCCGCGTTGACCGCGAGGCCGGCCGCCGGCCGGGCACTCGCCAGCGCGCGCAGCGCGTCGTCGATCCGGCCGAGGTGCCAGAACGCGTACGCGGCGACGTTGCACGCCTCGGCCCGCAGGCGCGGGTCGTCGGCCTCGGCCGTCACCCGATCGGCGATCGTCAGGGCCTGCTGCCAGTCGCCGGCGCGCAGCGCCGGGTAGGCCTCGCACAGGTCCAGCCACCGCGCGAACCGTGGGTGCCGCCCGGCCACCCCCTCGGCCGGGTAGAGCTTGCCGAGCACCGCGTTGCGCCACAGCCGCGGCCAGGTCGTCGGGTCGGCGGCGACCTCGTCCGGCACCGACCGCCGCCCGGCGAACCCGATCGTCAGCGCGTCGGACAGCCGTACCACGGCCCGCGCCGCCGGCCGCAGGTCCTCCTCCCGCAGCCGTCCGGCAGTCACGTAGTCGTGCAGCGCACGGTAATGCCGCACGTCCGGCCCGTCGCCCAGCCGGTCCAGGACCGCCCGGTCCCCGGCGAGGTAGGCGCGGCGGGCCGCCTCGGCGGTGAAACCCGCCGCCGCCATCTCGTCCGGCCCGGCGAGGCCGAGGCGGCAGCGCAGCCGGGCGGCCGCCGGCTCGGGGAGCGTGTCCGGCACCCTCGTCAGGAGACCGGCCACGGCCAGCCGGTCCAGCAACGCGGCCGGAAGCAGCCGCAGCAGCTCGTCCGGTACGCCCTCCGCCTCCCCGGTGATCGCCTGCTGATAGGCGGCGAGCGCCCGGGCCCGTGGGCCGTCCCCCAGACCCGGGCCCACGTATCGCCGGGCCACGCCGACGCAGTCCGGTGCCGCGCCGTCGAGGACGGCCAGCATCGCGGCCGCGTCGGCCGACCCGGTTCGGAACGGCGTCAGCACGGCCACCGCGGCCGGCCGGCACTCCCGGGCCGCGAGCAAGTCGGCGAACCGGCTCAGCAGCAGAGTGACCCGGGCCGCGTACCCGGTCTCCGGGAGCTTCGCCAATTGTTCGAGCGCCGCCGGCAGGTCACCCGCGGTCATCGCCGCGTGTGCCCGGTACCAGGCGATCTCGTGCTCGGACAGGTCGAGTTCCGCGGGCAGCGGCTGGCCCTGCGCAATCAGCTCGATCGCCGCGGCCCGCCGGACCCCCAGCGGCGCGCCGGTCAGCCGGTGGGCCGACCGGCGGCGTAGCAGGCCGACCCGGCCGGTGGGCACCGGGTCCGAGGCCGGCGGGTCGAGGGGCGTGCCGCAGGCGGTGCAGGCGCCGTCCGTGCTGGAGGCGTCGCCGCAGGCCCGGCACCAGATGTCAGTCATGGGCGCCCAGCCGATGCCAGCCGTCCGGGCGGAACACCCAGTCGCCGATGACCATCCCGTCGACCAGGCGGTCGCCGTCGCCCGGCGGGGCGGGTACGGGCCGGGGCGCGCGGCGTGCCGGGGCCGGCCCGTCGTCGCGGCCGGGGCCGCGGCGCAGCGCCTCGTGCCACTCGCGCATGGTGGGCCGTTCGGCGGGATCCTCGGAGAGCGACGCGAGCAGCAGGTCGGCCGCCCGGCCGCCGCGCATCCGGCGCAGCACCGGTGCCGCCCTCGCCGGGTCCCGGTTCACCGCCCGCCCGATGCCGTAGTCGAGGATGCGCACGCAGAGCAGGGCAAACTTGTAGACGTCGGTGGCCTTGCTCTGTGCCGTCAGCACGGCCGCGCCGCCCGGAGCCCGGGTCCGGCGGGCGGCCAGCACCTCCGGCGGCTCCCAGCGGGGCGTGTGCGGCTGGCTGCCGAACGGGGAGGTGCTGCCGATCAGCCGGGAGCTGTCCACGTCGTACACCATCACGCCGGGACGGTCGGGGTTCGGGTCGTAGACCAGGTTGCGGCCCGAGATGTCGCCGACCGCCACGTCCGCGAAGTGCATCAGGGCGAACGCGTACGCGATGCGGGCGACCAGCTCCACCCGGACCTCCTGCGGCACCGGCGCGATCCCGATCCGCCGCATCGTCTCGACGTCGCCGAACAGCATCTGTGCCTCGCGGGGCTCGGAGGTCACCTCGCCGGAGCGTCGCGTGATCCGCTGGAAGAACCGTTCGGGGATCAGCGGCATGACGATGCCGGTCGCGGCGCCGGACTGGTCCACGACCAGCCGTACCGGCCAGGCCACTCGCTGGTCCCACCGGGACCGCTGCTGGGGGTCCAGCCGGTCGCGGACCGCGACCATCGCCCGAAGACCCGGTGACAGGCCCGGCCCGGCCAGTTCGCGGATCTTGGGCGTGTACTCCTTGTAGGCCAGGCCCTGCGGCGAGTCCACGCCGAGGGTGTCGGCCCGCAGGCGCGGCAGACCGTAGACGACGGCCGTACCGCCCCGGCCGATGAACTCGAGGTCGCCGAGGGTGCGGCGGAGGAGGACCAGCCCGTCCGTCACGGCTCGGCCACCCAGATCGTCACGGCGGTCCGGTCGTCGTTGAACGACCTGCGGTAGAACCCCACGTGCCCGGCGTAGGCGAGCAGGTCCGGCGGCCGCCGCCACATCGTCGCGAGGAAGCGGCCGACCACCCCACCGCCCGAGCCCAGCGGGTCGCCCAGGCCGTCGGTGATCACGACCAGTGCCTGGCCGGGCCGCAGCATGCGGGCCTGCGGCTGCACCCGCACCGGGCCGGGCAGCGACCTGACCGCGGTCGAGGCGATCTCGGCGCCGTCGTTCTTCACCGCGGCCAGCGGTGTCCAGTCGTCACCGTCGAGCAGCAGGGCGGTCGAGTCGCCGGCCACCACCGCCACCACGGCCGGGTGCCCGCCGTCCGCGACCGGCTGCGCCGCCACCGCGAACAGCACCGCGGTGGACGACATGACCGTGCGGGCGCTCGCGTCGTCCCAGCTGTTCTCGAGCTCGACCAGCCCGGCCTGGTCGCCCGAGCGACCCAGCCCGTCGCGCACCGCCGCCATGGCGGCGTCCCGGATCGACGCGTTGGCCGCCCGCACGATGTCCTGCCAGGGAAGGGCCTCGGCCGCTGCCGCCCAGGCCGCCCCTGACTCCGCCGCCCGTGCCGCGCCTGGCCCCGCCGCCTCCGGCTCCGCCGCCAGGTCGATGAGGCCGCGCGCCAGCCGTACGGTCGTCTCCTGACACACCAGGTCGGCGGCCTCGTGCGACAGCTTGCCCGCGGAGACGCCGTCCGCCACGCAGCCGACCAGCCACCGCCGATCCGGCGTGGGCCGCACCAGGTAGGCGTCCTGGCGGGGCACACCGACCTCCTGGTGGGCCAGTCCGCGCTGGCTGGTCGCGCGGTAGGCCAGACCGCCCAGCCGGCCACCGTCCACGATCGTGTCGGGGCGGGTGCCGGCCCGGCCCGCGGCGGGCACCGGGGTGACCTCGGGCTGCCGGCCCGCGTCCTCGACCACCCACCGCCCGTTGGCGTGCTGGAACCAGCCCGGCGCCGCCAGCTCCGGGGCGGTGGTCGAGGTAGCCTCAGATCCAGTCATCGAGGTCCTCGTCGTCCGGCGGGACGAACCCGCCGCTCTCGCCGGCCTCGCTCACCGACGAGGCGGACGCCACGATGCTGCCCAGCAGCGCCTCGGCCGCCTTCGCGATCGCGGTCTTCGGGTCGGCGCCCGCCCCGGCCACGTAGCTGCGCATCGCCCTCTTGCCGGCCTTCGGGAACACCCAGGGGTCCAGCGCCTCCTTGGTGGCGGCGCCGACGCCGAACATCAGGATGTTCGGCCGCGCCTTGAACTCCGGGTCGGTCAGCTCCTCGTACGCCGCCTTGAGCTCGTTGTCGTCGTCGGTCGGCTCACCATCGGTGATCATGAAGACGGCCGGCCGGTAGACCCGGAAGCCGTCGATGCGCAGCTGCGCCAGGTCGCGTTCGATCTCCTTGCGCAGCAGCCGGAACGCCGCGGCGTACGAGGTGCGCCCGCGGACGGTGAACTTCGGCAGCATCGGCACGTTCCGCAGGTCGCCGAGGCGGAGCACTACCTGGGCGTCGTCGGAGAAGTCCATGGCGCCGAACCGGACGATGTCGGCAAGCATCGGACTGCCGTCGATCGCGTCGGCGACCTTCGGCAGGATCTCGTTGGCACTGTGGATCGCGCCGCTGTACTCCATGGACTGCGAGACGTCGACTACGACGTAGAACGCGAGCACCAGCGTGCGGTTGTCCTCGGTGGCGCGGCTGTCGTCGGCCATCGTGCTCCCTCCTCGATCACGGACCTGGACCCGGCTGAGACGAGGCACCAGGATGGGGACGTGCCGAGCGCCGACGAGCCGATCCGGGCCCTGCGACGGCTGCTGCGCCTCGACCCGGCCGTCGCCGGCGAACCGCGGCGTCTCGGCCGCGGCCTGCTCGACCTGCTGCCCCACGACGACCGGGCGGTGCGCCTGCTGACCGTGGCGGCCGAGCTCGGCGTGCCCGCGATGGTCGGCGACGGGCAGCTCGCGGACGCCCGGCGGGTGCTGGCCGACCGCGCCGGCCTGCACCCGGAAGCCGCCGCCTGGGTGGTCGACGTCTGGCACGCGGCGGTCGCCCACGACCCGGTCGACGTCGGGCGCGCGGCGGTCGCCGACGACCCGGTCGACGCCGGGCGGGCGGCGGTCGCCGACGAGCCGGTCGGCGGCTTCGGCCCGGTCCGGCTCGCCGCCTGGCCGGACGGCACCCTGCTGGTGGTCACCCGGGACGCGCGCGGCGTCTTCGCCGCCGCGGTCGGCCGGTCCGGCCCGTCGCCGTGGCGCCTGCTCGCCTCCGCGAGCGGCGCCGGCGGCCTCGCCGTCTCCGCCGAGGGCGACCGCATCGTGGTGGCCTGGGCCCAGCCCGAGGCCCTGTACGCCGTCGAGGTCCGCCACCGCGGCGGCGTGCTCGCCGCGGACCCGCCCGAGCCGGTCACCGGGGCTCGCGCCGGGCTCACCCCGGACAAGCCACTCGCGATCCTCGCGGTCGACGAGACGCTCCACCACATGATGTGGCCGGTGGGCGACGGCCGGCTGTGCCTCGGCACCTGGCGCGCCTGGCCGTCCGACGATCCCGACGCGGAGCTGCCGCCGGCCGGGGCGGCGGTGACGGCGCTGGACACCGGCCGCCTGTCGCCCGACGCGGTGCTGCTGGTGGCGGCCACCGAGCGCGGCCGTGTGCTGACCGCCCGCTGGGACGTGCCGGCCGAGCACGTCGCACCCTGGCGGGTGGTCACGATGCCGGAGGCGGCAGCCGTCGCCGCCGCGGGTTCCCGGGTGTTCGCCGCGACCGTGCACGGCGAGATCGTCGACGACGCCGGCGAGGTTCTCGCGACGGTGAGCGGGGAGCGGCTGGTCGCGGCGACGGCCGCCGGCGACACGGCCTGGCTGGCGACGGTGGTGGCGGACACGATGACCCTCAGCAGACCGGGGTCCGGTGCGGACTGGTCACTGCGGGCCCCCTGACGACAGCCATGGACTGGTCACTGCGGGCCCCCTGACGACAGCCACGCATCCCTCGTGGCCGCGACGATCGAGCCGGCCACCGTCCCGGCGCTGCCGAGGCGCATCGGGTGCAGGGTCGCGCCCAGCCCGGCGAACGCCAGCCGGTCCTCCGCCGCCGGGGCGCTCACGTGCAGGTCACCGGCGAGCGGGAGGCGCGCCTCGAGGACCTGCTCGTCGCGGTCGGTGCCGAGCCCGTGGGCCAGCACCATGGTGACCGGCCGTCCCGGCTCGATCCCGTCGGAGCGCAGCTGGCGCAGGTCGTGTTCGACGGCGGCGGCCACCGCGCGCAGCCCGGCGGCGAGCGAGCTGAGCCCGCCGGGCGGCATCCGCGGGATCATCGTGAGGTCGCCCGCGCCGATCAGCGTCACCTGAATGCGGGCGTCGTCGCCGTAGCCGGCCAGGCAGAACCGGGCGCCCCGGTCCTCCGCGAGATGGACGAGGTGCGGCAGCGCGAGGTGCACGCCCTCGTGGAAGTCGTCGCGGACGGTGGACCCCGAGGTGTCGGCCAGCACGTACATCAATCCGCCCATCAACCGGCGACCTGCCGGAGGCTCTCGATGCCCTCCACCACGGCGGTGAGCGCGCCGGCACCCGTGCCGAGCGTGGTCAGCAGCTCCCGGATCCGCCCCGGCCGCGGCTGACGGCTCGCCAGCTCGGCCCGCAACTCGGCGAGCGCCGCCTCGATCTGCCGGATGGCGTCCGCATTGGCCTGCACGGTCCGGGACAGGTCGGCGACCGCGGCGTTGTTGACGATCATCTGCCCGCCATCGCCCTGGATCAGGTTTGCCGCCTCGACCTTTCTGATCTTGAACTCGCTCACGGCGTCTCCTCGTCGTCCGGTTCGGCGTCCCTGCCGGCGTCGTCCCCGTCCTCGCCGCCCATCGCGAGACCGTCGAAGAACTTGTTGTGGTCGCCCAGCATGATGTTGCGACCCTTGATGTCCCGGATGTTGATCGTCTGCCGGAAGATCTGGGTCTGCTGCCGCTCCAGCTCGGACGTGTCGATCCCGTGATCGCCGACGTACTGGACGACGACCTTGAGGACCTGCTTCCGGATCGACTTGACCGCCCTCTCCTCGTCCTCATAGGCGAACAGCCGGTCGCGGTGCCGCGCCGCCACCGCGGCCCGGATGCCACCCGAGGCGCCGTAGTTGAAGACGGCCGACTTGCGGATGTCGCGGCGCTGCAACGCCGGGCGCCGGGCCAGGTACCAGCGCCAGCGGGCCGACATGAGCAACGTTTGCGGCGCGTTCCGCAGCGACTGCCAGGCGATCGGCCCGGTCCACCGGGCCACGTGCAGGACCCGCCCGGCCGGCGACACCGGCAGCTTTTCCGCCGCGGCGACGACCGGGTGCAAGGGCAGCAAGACGTACGCGTAGAACTCCACGTAGAGGTCGGTGCCGTACTCGACCGCGCGGACGAAGACGGTCACCACGAGCTCGCCGGCCCAGGCGGGTTTCTCGATGCAGAGGTACGTGCGGGCGGTCTCGGTCGCGTGCTGGATCGCCCGGCGGATCTCGCTGCGGGCGACGGCCGGGGACGGCGGCTTCTCCCGGTCGGGAAGCAGGCCGTCCACCGCATCGGTGCGCACACCGTCCACGAACAGCCGGTTGTTCACCCGGATACCGTCGATCCCGGCCTTGCGGACGGTCACCGACAGCGTCTTCTGCAGCTCCTCGGCGCTCACCGGAAGCAGCGGACGCGGCCGTCCCTTGTCGTCCTTCGCGGCCCTCGTGGTGTCGATCTGGACGTTCCACCGGGTGAGGAGCTCGCCCGCACCGACGAACGGGATGCCGCCGCCGAAGACCACGACGTTCGCCTTCGCGTACGCGTCGAGCCTCTGCTCGGCCGCGTCGGCCAGCCGGGGAACCCCGTCGCGCGGTTCGGCTCCGCCGGTGGCACCGGCGAAGACCAGCCGGCTCGCCCGGGTCCGGGTGGCGTAGACGTGCCAGCCGATCAGCGCGAGGTAGACCAGCGTGCCACCGGCGAGTATCGCCAGGCACTCCAGGAGATGGCCGGCGGAGAACCCGCCGAGGCCGAGGATCAGCGCCGCGCCGACGACCGCCGGCAGCACGTCGAGCAACGCCAGCAGGATCACCAGCCGGCGGTGCCGGCGGGCGGCCACCGTGTGGCGGGCCAGCGCGACCACGTCGACGCCGTGGGTCGGTGGGACCGCGCGCAGGCCGGGCCGGATCAACCTGGAGTAGACGTAGCGGCCGAACGCGGGCGAGAGCCAGGTGTACGAGCACAGCAGACGGTCGACCTGGGACACCTGCGGCACAGCCGCGGTGGCCGGTGTCGGTGGCGCGGTGCTCACTCCCATGGCGGATCCCCGATCTCCGTACGGGCGGGCGAGGCCGATGGCTGATTCAATCGCCAGGCATCCAGCCTTGTAAAGACTTGACCGTACGAACGGTGATCACTCGGTGACGGACCGCAGGTCGATCTCGTCGCGCGCCGCCGATGCACGTATTTCCATCGCTCGTCGTCTTTGGCTAGGCTCGCCACCCTCTGAGGAACTTATGTGGGGGGTGTCCTTGAAGAGAACAGTTCGCGTGTTCGCGCCGCTGGTCACGATCGCTCTGGTGCTGTGGGGCGGGGCGGAGGCGCAGGCCGCGCCGGCGTCCGTGCCCGCCGATCTGAAGCTGGTCCAGTCGCGACAGTCGCTGCTCGGCACGCACACCTGGTATCAACAGACCTATCAAGGAATCCCGGTCGTCGGCGGCTACTACGCCACGCACCGGGTCGGCGGGAAACTGACCGTCGACGACGGCCGGAAGGCGGTCACCGGGCTGAGCGGCACGTCCGCCGGGCTGACCGCGCAGCGGGCCCGGTCGGCGGTGGCCGGCCGGCTCGGCAAGCAGCCGGCCAGCGCTCAGCTGGTGATCGTGCCCGGGTCGCCGGCCCGGCTCGCCTGGAAGACCCTGACCACCACCGGGCGCGGCACCTACCAGACGCTGGTCGACGCCGGCAGCGGCACGGTGCTGCAGGAGAAGAACACCGTACGGGAGGCCGACGTCGGGGTGGGCCGCGTCTTCGACCCGAACCCGGTCGTGGCGCTGCAGAACGAGTCGCTGACCGACAACGACAACGCGGACGGGCCGCAGTTCGCCCGCGCCTACCGGACCGTCCTGCTGACCCAGCTCAACCGGGGCACGTCCACGCTGCAGGGCGCGTACGCGAACAACATCAGCGAGAACCCGGTGACCTCGAAGCACCGGGTGTTCCTGTTCAACCGGTCGCAGGACGGGTTCGAGCAGGTGATGGCGTACTACAGCATCACCGACGCACAGCAGTACCTCCACCGGCTCGGGTTCCGGCACGTCAACAGCGAGCCGCAGGACTACAGCACCACCGGGCTCACCGACGACAACTCGTTCTACGACCCGAGCGTGGACGCGATCACGTTCGGCACCGGCGGCGTCGACGACGCCGAGGACAACGAGGTGATCTGGCACGAGTACGGGCACGCCATCCAGGACGACCAGGTGCCCGGCTTCGGCGAGTCGGAGGAGGCCGGGGCGATCGGCGAGGGCTTCGGCGACTACTGGGCGGTCACCATGTCCCAGGCGACCAGCCGGGACACCAAGGTCACCCCGTGGGCGTGCGTGATGGACTGGGACTCCACCTCGTACACCGACGACACGCCGCACTGCCTGCGGCGCACCGACGGGCCCAAGGTCTACCCGGGCGACCTGGACGGCGAGGTGCACGACGACGGCGAGATCTGGTCGCACGCGCTGTGGGACATCAACCGGTCCCTCGGCCGGACGACCGCGAACCGGATCGTCCTCGAGTCGCAGTTCTTCTTCAACCCGTTGATCACCATGCCGGCGGCGGCGGAGAAGACCGTGGCCACCGCGCAGGCGCTGTACGGCCCGCACGCGGCCGCGAAGGTTCGTAAGGCCTTCCGCGACCGCGGCATTCTGTCCTAGGAATCACCCGGTGGCGGCCCGGACTTCCGGTTCGGGCCGCCCAGGTTCCGCGGGTACCTTTGCTGGTCTATGGTGACCGCGCGCACCGTCGTCACTGCGCAGGGCCTGCGCAGGTGGTCGGTCGTGCTCGGCCTGGCCCTGCTGCTCGCGGCGATCCCGGTGGCGATCAACGTCTGGCCGGTGCACGCGAGCGCGGTCGACCCCGCGATTCTCCGGACCAGGATCGCCGCCTCCACCGCTCAACCATTCTCCGGGTACGCGCAGAGCACCGGCCTGCTCGGCCTGCCCGCCCTGCGCAACCTGACCCAGGTGACCGCGCCGCTGACCGGGACGACCGAGATGCGCACCTGGTACGCGTCCCCGCAGCGCTGGCGGGTCGACGTGCTCGGCGAGGGCACCGAGCGCGACCTCTACCAGACCCCGCAGGCCCAGTTCAGCTGGGACTTCGGCGACAACCAGCTGATCCGGATCGAGGGCGACCAGCCGGTGCGCCTGCCCCGCCCGGCCGACCTCACCCCGCCCGAGCTGGCCCGGCGCCTGCTGTCCGCGGCCGGCGGCGACCGGGTGACCGCGCTGGCCGCCAAACGGGTCGCCGGTATCGACGCGCCCGGCCTGCGGCTGACCCCGGCCGGGCCGGACACCACCGTGGCGCACGTGGACATCTGGGCCGACCCGCGGCACGGGCTGCCGCTGCAAGCCGAGATCACCGCGAAGGGCGCGAGCAGGCCGGTCTTCACCACCCGCTTCCTGGAGATCCACTTTGCCGACCCGGGCGCGGCCGTGCTGACTCCGCCGGCGCCGCGGGCCGGCATCGGCTACACCGTCACCGAGGCGCCCGACATCCTCGGCGCGATCAACCGGCGGCGTCCGGTGCCGCTGCCGCCGGCCCTCGCCGGATACCCGCGCCGGGACGCCGTCCGTGGCGTGTCGGCGGCCGGCGTGTACGGCGCCGGGCTCAGCTCCTTCGTCGTGGTCGCCCTCCCGGGCCGGTTCGGGGCCGGTGCGTTCGAGCAGATCAGCACGTACGGGCAGGAGGTCGCGGTGCCGGCCGGGAGCCAGGCCGCGCTGATCGCCACCGGACTGCTCAACCTGCTGGTGGTCCGCGACCCCTTCCGCACGTACCTGGTGGCCGGTCCGGTCACCCCGGCGCTGCTGAAACGGGTCGGGACCGCCCTCGCGGAGGCGCCTGCATGATCAAAACCAAGGACCTGACCAAGCGGTACGGGCGGATCACGGCCGTCGACGGGGTCGCCCTGGACGTGCGCGAGGGCGACCGCTACGGGCTGCTCGGCCCCAACGGCTCGGGCAAGACCACGCTGGTGCGGATGCTGCTCGGCCTGGTCTTCGCCACCCGCGGCGAGATCGAGGTGCTCGGGCTGCCGGTGCCGCGCCGCGTCCGGGAGGTTCTCCCGTCGATCGGCGCGCTGGTCGAGGGGCCCGGGGCGTACCCGAACCTGTCCGGCCGCACCAACCTGGCGCTGTTCGACGCGGCCGGGCCGGGCGGCCGCCGCCGGGACCGGCGCGCCCGGATCGGCCAGGCGCTGGAGCGGGTCGGCCTCGCGGGCATCGACCGGCGGCCGGTCCGTGCGTACTCGCTCGGCATGCGGCAGCGGCTCGGCCTGGCCGCAGCGCTGCTGCGCCCGCCGCGGCTGCTGATCCTGGACGAACCGACCAACGGGCTCGACCCGCGCGGCATCCGCGAGATCCGCGAGCTGCTCGGCGAGCTCAACGACGACGGCGTCACCGTCTTCCTCTCCAGCCACCTGCTCAGCGAGATCGACGCCTTCTGCGGCCGGGTCGGGGTGATGGACCGGGGCCGCCTGGTGGTGCAGGACGATCTGGACCGGCTGCGCACCCCCACCGGCCGGGTCACGCTCGGCACGCCGACGCCGGACCGGGTGGTGGCGCTGCTCGACGGGCGGGTCGAGCGGCGGGCGGGGGAGACGCTGACCGTACGGCACGACGACCCCGGCGCGCTCAACGCCGAACTGGTCGCCGCCGGGGTGACGGTCACCGCGATCGCCGCCGAGCGGCGCACCCTGGAAGAGGTGGTGCTGGCCGCGACCACCGGCAGCGCCGATCGGGTCGACGCGGCCAACGGCCCGGCCGGCGACCCCGCCTACGACCTGGCCGGCGACCCCGCCTACGACGCGGCCGTCGACCGCCCGGCCGGCGACCCCGCCTACGACGCGGCCGTCGACCGCCCGGCCGGCGACGCGGCCGACGACCCGGCCATCGAGGCCGCCGGATGATCCGGGTCGAGCTGGCGAAGCTGTTCCGGCGCCCGCGGACGTACGTGATCGCGGGCCTGCTCTGCGCGCTGCCGCTGACCGTGGCGATCTTCCTGGCCACCACCCGTATTCCGCCGCCGCCCGGGCAGGGCGGCGCGTTCCTGTCCGCGGTGCTGAGCAACGGCGCGCTCTACCCGGCCGCCGCGATGGCCCTGGTCCTGCCGGTCTTCCTGCCGGTGTCGGTGGCGGTGCTGGCCGGCGACGCGGTGGCCGGCGAGGCGTCCGCGGGCACGCTGCGCTACCTGCTGGTCCGCCCGGTCGGCCGTAGCCGGCTGCTGGTCGCCAAGCTGATCTCGCTGGTCGTCTTCGTGCTCTTCGCGATCTCGGCGGTGCTGGTCTCCTCGTACCTGACCGGCATCACGCTGTTCGGCGCGTCGACCAGCTCGGCCGGCGTCGCGTTGCCGCCCGACGTGACCTCGCTGTCCGGGGTGACGATCAGCCCGGCCGGGCTCGCGCTGCGGTTGCTGGGCACGGTGGCGTACATCGTGATCTCGATGGTGGGGGTCGCGGCGATCGCGCTGTTCCTCTCCACCGTGACCGACTCGGCACTCGGCGCCGCGATGGGCGCGCTCGCCGTGCTGGTCACCAGCCAGGTGCTGGTGACGCTGGACGCGGCGGCGGCGATCCGGCCCTACCTGCCGACCCGATACTGGCTGGCCTGGATCGACTTCTTCCGCGAGCCGGTGCTGTGGCGGGACATCGAGCGCGGCGCCGGCATCCAGCTCGTCTACCTGCTGGTGCTGCTCGGCGCGGCGTGGGCGAACTTCCTCACCAAGGACGTCGCCACCTAAACCTCCGGCGGTGGCGGTGCGATCGGCTCGGGCTCGACCGGGAATCTGTTGCGGCGAGCGCGCCACTGGCTCGGACTGTCGCCGAACCGGGCGCGGAACCATCGGGTGAACGCGCTCGGCGCCGCGAAGCCGAGCAGCGCGGAGATCTCGGTCATCCGGTAGCGGTCGTTGGCCAGGTACCGCTCGGCGAGCGCGGCGCGGCTCACGTCCACGATGGAGCTCAGCGTGTCGCCGCTGCGGGCGAGGTGGCGATGCAGCGTACGCCGGTCGACCCCCATGGCCCGGGCGACCTCGTCGGCGGAGCAGCGCCCGTTGGGCAGCAGCACCTCGACCAGGTCCCGGGCCCGGTCGGCGGCGGTCAGGCTGCGCGGCGCCCCCAGCGCCCACTGTGCTTCGTCCTTGCCGAGGCGTCCGCCGGGATCCGCGGCGGAGTTCGGTGCGTCCAGATCGCGGGCGTACAGCATCAGCCCGGTGAAGTCGTGGCCGAACCGCAGCCGGTCGCCGAGCACCCGGATGTGGGTGTCGAGCTTCGCCGGGCTGTCGTGGGAGAAGCACACCGACAGCGGGCGCCAGGTCGGGCCGAGGAAGTCGCTGATGATCTTGTGGAGGGCCGCGACGGCGAGCTCCTCGCCCTGCCGGGCGGCGACCGGCTCGCCCATCTCGAACCACAGGCGGATGACGGCCAGCCCGTTGCCCTCGGACAGCCGGATCCGGATCGCCTCGTTGTAGCTGTGCTCGTAGCGGATCAACAGGTCGAGGGCGCTGCGCAGGACCGGCTCGGACCGCAGCACCAGGCTGAGCGGGCCGAGCGTGGAGGGCTGCCGGTATTCGGCGAGCAGGATCCCGAAGTCCTCGCGCCCGCCGGCCCGCGCGGAGAGCTCGAGCAGCCGGGCGATGCGCGCGGTGGGAACCCATTTGTCCGGCACCGCGAGGTCCGCCGGGTCGAGGCCGACCGAGCGCATCAGCGCATCCGGATCCAGTCCGAGGGAGGTGGCCAGCTCGAGGTAGCCGCTCAGCGTTCCGTACCGGCTCGACGGCTTCGATGTGACCACAAATGTCCCCACGAGGTAAGAAACCTGACCCGCAGAGTAAAGCATGTGGCAGGGGTCGTTCCTACTGTTGCAGGGGTCACATCACCAAGCGTCCGCAACCGATGACTGGCGATGACCGGGGGGATCGACGGTGGCCAAGGCAGTTCGCTTCTACCGGACCGGGGGCCCGGAGGTGCTCTGCTGGGAGCGGCTCGACACCGGCACGCCCCGATGGGGTGAGGTCCGCGTCCGGCACCTCGCCGTCGGCCTCAACTTCGCCGACATCTACTTCCGCACCGGCCTCTACCCGGCGCAGCTGCCGGCCGGCCTGGGCGTCGAGGCGGCCGGCGTGGTCGAGGCGGTCGGGCCCGGGGTCGACGGGTTCTCCGCCGGCGACCGGGTCACCTACACCGGCAGCCCGCTGGGCGCCTACAGCACCGAGCGGGTCATGCCCGCCGACTCCCTGATCAAGCTGCCGGCGGCGATCGGGTTCGAGACCGCCGCCGCGATGACCATGCGCGGGCTGACCTCGGCGTACCTCCTGCGCCGCATCGCCACCCTCGCGCCGGGCGACACGGTGCTGCTGCACGCCGCCGCGGGCGGGGTCGGCCTGATCCTCAGCCAGTGGGCCCGCCTGCTGGGCATCACCGTGATCGGCACCGTCTCCACCGAGGAGAAGGCCGAGGTCGCCCGGCAGAACGGCTGCGCACACACGATCGTGTACCCGCGGGAGGACGTGGTCACCCGGGTGCGCGAGCTCACCGGCGGCGCGGGCGTCCCGGTGGTCTACGACAGCGTCGGCCGGACGATGTTCGAGACGTCGCTCGCCTCGCTGCGGCGGCGCGGGCTGCTGGTCTGCTTCGGCACCTCGTCCGGCCCGGTGCCGCCGATCGACGCCATGCGGCTGGCGATCCACGGCTCGCTGTTCGTGACCCGTCCGGCGCTCGCCGACTACATCGCCGAGCCCGAGGAACGGGCGGCCCTCGCGGACGAGCTCTTCGGCCACGTCGCCGCCGGGCGTATCAAGATCCAAATCAACCAGCGGTACGACTTGGAGGACGCCGCGCAGGCGCACCGGGACCTCGAATCCGGCCGCAGCATCGGCTCCTCGGTCTTCTGCCTGGAGCGCACCGGTCACGCCTGACGTCGCCATCCCGCCCGGTCCGCCCGCCCGTTCGCGCGACCATATGGCTGTGCAGGTCAGTGAGCGGCCGGCGGTCGGCCGGGCCTTCCCGTGGGTCGTCTTCGCGGTCACGTTCGGGCTGCTGCTCTCCGACTACATGTCCCGGCAGGTGCTGTCGGCGGTGTTCCCGCTCCTGAAACGGGACTGGGGCCTCAGCGACACCCAGCTCGGCAGCCTCACCAGCATCGTCGCCCTCACCGTCGGCGTCCTCGCGGTCCCGCTGTCGCTCGTCGGCGACCGCTGGGGCCGGGTGCGGTCGGTCATCGCGATGGCGGTGGTGTGGAGCCTCGCGACCATCGGGTGCGCGCTGGCCGCCGGTTACGGGCAACTGCTCGCCGCCCGCTTCCTGATCGGCGCCGGCGAGGCCGCGTACGGCAGCGTCGGCCTCGCGGTGGTGTTCGCCCTCTTCGCCGTGGACCGCCGGGCGTCGCTGAGCGGGGCGTTCATGGCCGGCGGCTCGTTCGGCTCGGTCCTCGGCGTGGCCCTCGGCGGTGTCCTCGCGGCGCGGTTCGGCTGGCGGTGGGCGTTCGCCGTGATGGGCATCGTCGGCCTGGCGCTCGCCGGCCTCTACGGCGCGGTCGTCACCGAGCGCCGGCTGGCCCGCCACCGGGTCGGCAAGGCGCCCGGCGGCGAACCGGCGCCGGCCGCCGGGCGGGAGCGGGCCGCCGGGCGGGAGCGGGCCGCCGGGCGGGAGCGGGCCGCCGGATGGGTGCGGGCTGGGCGGGAGCGGGCCGCCGGACGGGAGCGGGTGGGGCGGGAGTGGGCTGGGCGAGAGCGGGCCGGACGCGAGCGGGCCGCCGGATGGGTGCGGGCTGGGCGGGAGCGGGCCGCCGGGCGGGAGCGGGCCGCCGGGCGGGAGCGGGCGAGGCTGTCCGCGCTCTTCTCGACGCCCGCGGTCGTCCTCGCGTACCTGGGTGGCGGCCTCCAGCTGTTCATCGCGGGCTCGCTCTTCGCCTGGCTGCCCAGCTACTTTCAACGCGTCCACGGGTTGGATCCGAAGCCGGCCGCCAGTCTCGCCGCGCTCCTCATCCTCGTCATGGGCGTCGGGATGCTCGTGTGCGGCGTGGTCACCGACCGGGCCGGACGCGGCCGGCCGGTTCGCAAGTGGACGGTCGCCATCGTGTTCTCGGCGGTGTCGGTCGTCTGCCTGGCCGCCGGCTTCGCGCGGGAACCGGGCGGAGCGCAGCTGCTGCTGCTCGCGGTCGGCTGCTTCTTCTGCGCCGGTACGACCGGGCCGACCGGGGCGATGGTCGCCCGGCTGACCCCCGAGTCCCTCCGGGCCACCGCCTTCGGCACGTACACGTTCTTCAACAACCTGCTCGGCCTCGCGGCCGGCCCGCTCGTGACGGGCATGCTGGCCGACCGGTTCGGCCTGGCGACCGCGATGCGGTACGTCCCGCTGGTGGCCGTGGCCGCGATCGTGCTGCTGGTCCTCGGGCGGCGGGCCTACCCGGCCGCCATCGCGCGGCCCGCGGACGCCACGTAGCCGGTCATGGCGCGGCCCGGCGGACGCCGCGGGCGGTGGCCGGTCATCGCGCTGCCGCTGCGCGCGGTGGCCGGTCATCGCGCGGACGCTGCGGGCGGTGGCCGGTCATCGCGCGGACGCCGCGGGCGGTAGTCGGTCATCGCGCGGACGCTGCGGGCGGTAGCCGGTCATCGCCCGGCCGGCGGCCGCTGCGGGCCGGAGGCTACGGGCAGGTGGTCGGGGCGGTCAGCGGCGCCGTGCCGAGCGCGGTCAGGACCAGCGCGGTGACCTTCGGATCGGTGGGCAGGTCGCCGTGGCCGACGCGGGCCGACGGGCAGATGCTCTGCAGCGGCACGTTGACCGCGCCGGCCAGGCGTGCCGAGTCGGGCGGCTGCACGGTCTCGTCGTCCTGGGTCCAGATGGACAGCCAGGGCAGGCCGGCCGGCAGCGGGCCGTCGAGGCGGCGCAGCAGGTCGCTGCCGGGGGCGAGTTCGCGGCAGGCCTGCGGGCAGGCGTCCGGGGCCAGGGCGGCACCGGCGCCGGCGATCCTCGCGCCGTGCAGCGGCGAGCCGAGCGTGACGATCCGGCGGGCGACCTGGGCGCCGTGATGCCGGTCCACCCACAGCCGGGCCACCACCCCGCCGGCCGAGTAGCCGATCACGTCGACCGAGGGCGCGCCGTGGCGCAGCGCGTCGCGTACCGCGGAGTCCAGGGTGTCGGCCTGCGTCAGCAGGTCGCCGGTGCCGTCGCCGGGCAGCGTCAGCACGACGGTGGTGCGGCCCGCGGCCTCGAGGCGGTCGGCGAGCCGGCTCAGCGCGGCGCGTCCGCCGCCGTAACCGGGCACCAGCACCACGGTGCCCGGCCGCGCCTGGTCGGGGCGGGCGCCGGTGGCATCGGACCGGCCGAGCAGGCGGGCCCCCAGCACGATCAGCAGCGCCGTCACGGCGAGGCCGGCCACGCCGAGCAGCAGGAGCCGTCGTCGGGGGGACACCGCTCCATGATGCGCTCGCCCGGCCGTGCCGAGCGATCCGCAACCGGGCCGCTAGGCGGGCGGCAACCGGTTCGCACCCGGGCGACGTGACGATCGACTTTCCCTCGGAACAAGGAGTTTGTTCGTGCGAATTCGCCGGATCGCTGTGTCTGCTCTGCTGGTCGCCGCCGTAGTCGTCCCCCTGGGGTCGGGCGCGGCGATGGCCGAGTCCAAGTCCCACGCCGCGCCGTCCCAGGGCCACCATTCCGAACACAAGCCGAAGAAGACGAAGAAGCCCCCCAAGGCGGTCAAGTTCATCGCTGCCGGCACGGTCACCGCGGTCGACGCCACGGCCGGCACCGTGACGGTCAAGGTCAAGGGCGGGACCAAGAATGTCCGCCGCAGCACGGTGACGATCACCGTGCCCTCGACCGCCCGGATCGTGGTCAACGGCGCCGGCAAGACCCTCGCCGACATCGGCGTGGGTTACGGCATCACGGTGACCGGCACCGCCAGCGACGAGGGTTTCACGGCCGCCCGGATCGAGGCCCGGGGCAAGAAGTCCGGGGTCAAGCCGACCCCGACGCCGACCGCCTCGCCGACCCCGACGGACGAGCCCACCGACGAGCCCACCGACGACCCGACGGACGGTCCCACGGACGACCCGACGGACGGCCCGACGGACGACCCCACCGCGACGCCGACGCTGACGCCGACGGCCTGACAAAGACCCTGGGAAGGGGTGAGCGGTGCGGGCCGCCCGGAGGCCCGCACCGCTCGGTCCATGCCTCCGGCTCCTAGGAGCAGGTGGCGCCGTTCAGCTTCGCCGAGGCCGGCGCGCTCGCCGTCCCGTTGGCCGTGAAGCCGATGGTCACCGACGCGCCCGCCGCCAGCGACGCGGCATAGGACGGCGCGGCCGCGGTCACCGTGGTCCCGCTCTGGGTGACCGTCGCGTTCCAGCCGTTCACCAGCGTCACGCCGGACGGCCAGGTCCAGGTCGCCGTCCACGGGTTGAGCGTCCCGGTGCCGGTGTTCTTCACCGTGAGCGAGCCCTGGAAGCCGCCCTGCCAGGCGTTGTCCTGCTTGTACGTCGCCGTGCAGGCCCCGGTCGCGGGCGGTGTGGACGGCGAGGTCGACCCGGACGTCGACGGCGTCGGCGAGGTGGTGCTCGTCGAGCCGACCGGCGGGATCAGGTACGGGCTGATGATCGCCTGCTTGGCCTGGTTGATCGTGGTCCAGTCGTCGTTCGCGATGCCGCCGGTGTCACCCGAGTTCGGGTTCCACGCCCAGTACGTGAACGACATCCCGGTCACACCCGTCCCGGTGTAGGCGAGCAGGTTCTGCAGCCACACCTTGTCGATGTTGCTGGCCAGGGTGGTGCCGAACTCGCCCATCATGATCGGCGCGATGTTCTGCTTGTACAGGTAGCCCCAGTAGTGGTCCCAGATCGCCGGCATGTTCGCCGGGTAGGTCGGGTCGTCGAACCAGGTCTGGTGGTAGACCGACGTCGCGTACTCGTGCGGCGAGTACACCAGCCGGTTGGCCACGTTCAGGCGTACCGGATAGGTGCCCGCCTGCGAGAGGTTGCCACCCCACCAGCCGCAGTCCTCGTCGTTGCTGGTGTCGTTGTCGTAGGTGTTGTTGAGGCCGCCGCTCGGGCAGGACACGCCCTCCACGAAGATCAGCCAGTTGGGCTGGACGCCGAGGATCGCGTTGCCGGCCCGCTCGGCCGCCAGCCGCCAGTCGCGGGCCTGGTCGCCGCAGCCCCAGCAGGCGCCGGTCGAGTTCGGCTTGGTGCCCTCGGCGTGCGGCTCGTTGTGCAGGTCCGCGCCGATCACCGTGGTGTTTCCGGCGTACCGCTGGGCGAGCGCCTTCCAGTCGTTGATCCAGGTGGTCTCGGAGACGGCCGAGGTGTACCAGAGCGCGGTCTGCCCGGCGGCCGTCGGACGGTGCCGGTCGAGGATGACCCGCATGCCCTTGGTCCCGGCGTACCCGATGACCTTGTCCAGGATCTGCAGCGGGGACAGGCCGACCAGGTCCGGGTTGGTGTAGGTGTTGATGCTGGTGGCGACCGCGTCGGACTTGAGCGCGTCGTCGGAGAACGGGATCCGCAGCGTGTTGTAGCCGAGCGAGGCCATCGTGTCGAGTTGGCTGCGCCACGGGTTGCTGGCCCACAGCCCGTGGAAGGTCTTGTTGTCGGTCTCCATGCCGAACCAGTTGAGGCCGGTCAGCCGCACCGTCGCTCCGGTGCTGTCGAGGATCTTGTTACCGCTGGTGTGCAGGTAGCCGGTGCCGGTTCCGCCGGTGGCGGCGGAGGCGGCGGGCAGCGCCGCCAGGAGGCCGGCGACCAGGGCGCCGGCTGCGGCGGTCGCTAGCGCGACTCGTCGGAACATGGGGTGCTCCTACGCTGGGGGGAGAGGGGAGTGGTCACGTCGCGACGCAGGGGCCGGGACGCGTCTTGCAACCGCCGGGAATCGGGACGGTGATCTCCAGCGGGGTCGAGGGGGCCGACCGGTTGCCGGCCTTGTCGCGGGCCACGACCGTGAAGTCGTGCACGCCCGGGGTGAGCGTCCCGAGCGGGTAGTCGGTCGCGGTCGTGGTGCCGATCAGGGCGCCGTCGCGCAGCACGTCGTAGCCGTCGACGCCGCTACCGGCCGCGTCGTCGGTCGCCGCCATCCAGCGGAGCTTCCCGGCGGTCGCGACCGGGGTGCCGGGCCGGCTGGGTGCCGCGCTGTCGGCCGGGCGGTCCGGATAGCTCAGCCCATAGCCGTACGCGTAAAGCCCGGTCTTTCCGTCGCCCTGGTTGATCGGCTCCTGGGCGGACGAGCGCGGCCAGGTCATCGGCAGCCGGCCGGTCGGTGCGTAGTCGCCGAACAGCACGTCCGCCACGCCGCCGCCCTCGCTGCCCGGCAGCCACGCCTCGACCAGCGCCGACCAGCCGCTCACCTGGCCGGCGATGTCGAGCGGGCGGCCGGAGACGAGCACCACCACGATCGGGACGCCGGCCGCCGTCAGCCGGGCGAGGACCCGCCGGTCGTCGGCGTCGAGCGGGAGGCCGCCGGGGCGGTCACCCTGGCCCTCCGCGTACGGGGTCTCGCCCAGCACCGCGATCGCCGCCCGGTACGTCCCGTCCACGCCGGCGCCGTCCCGGTCGTACGTGATGGTCGTGCCCGGCCCGGCGACGTCCCGGATGCCCTGCAGGATGGTGGTGCCCGGCACGGTGTCGCCGGACGCGCCCTGCCAGGTCAGCGTCCAGCCGCCGGACTGGTTGCCGATGTCGTCCGCGTTCTTGCCGGCCACGAAGATCTTCCCGCCGGACTTGGCCAGCGGCAGCACGTCGTCGTCGTTCCTGAGCAGCACCTGCGACTCGCGGACCGCCTGCCGGGCCAGGTCGCGGTGCGCGGCGCTGCCGATCGTGCCGGCGTACGCCCGGTTGGCGAACGGGTGCTCGAAGAGGCCGAGCTCGATCTTCTTGGTCAGGATGCGGCGCACCGCGTCGTCGATCCGGGACATCGGGATCCGGCCGGTCTCCGCCGCGTCGCGCAGGTAGCCCAGGAACGTCCGCCAGTTCTCCGGGACCATCAGCATGTCGAGCCCGGCATTGACCGCGGTGACCACCTCGTCCTCGGTGAAGCCGGGATGCCCGTCCAGCTGGTCGATCGCCGCCCAGTCGGAGACGACGATCCCGGTGAATGCCAGCTCGCCCTTGAGCACGTCGGTGATCAGGTATCTGTTCCCGGTCATCTTGACGCCGTTCCAGCTGCTGAACGAGATCATCACGGCGCCCACGCCCCGGTCGACGGCGGCCTTGAACGGCGGCAGGTGGATCGCCCGCAGGTCGGCCTCGGTCAGCGCGGTGTCGCCCTGGTCCTCGCCGCCGGTGGTGCCGCCGTCGCCGAGGTAGTGCTTGGCGGTGGCCAGGATCTTCGCGGGGCCGGTCTGCAGGCCGTCGACGATCGTGGTCATCTGCGCGGCGATCTCCGGGTTCTCGCCGAACGACTCGTACGTGCGGCCCCAGCGGCCGTCCCGGGCCACGCACAGGCACGGCGCGAAGGTCCAGTTCGGCCCGGCGCCGGTGACCTCCTCGGCGGTGGCCGTGCCGATCCGCTCGACCAGGCCCGGGTCGCGGGTGGCGCCCAGGCCGACGTTGTGCGGGAAGATCGTCGAGCCGTAGACGTTGTTGTCGCCGTGGACCGCGTCGATCCCGTACAGGATCGGGATTTTCAGCGATGTCTGTAGTGCGCCCCGCTGGTAGGCGTCGATCATGTCGGCCCAGCCGGTGGGGGAGTTGTCCGGCGGGGCCGAGCCACCGCCGGAGAGCACCGAGCCCAGCCGGTACTCGCGGACCTCGTCGGGGGTGACGGCGGCCCGCTCGGCCTGGATCATCTGCCCGACCTTGTCGTCGAGCGACATGCGGCTCAGCAGATCGTCGACCGTGGTCCGTGGCGGCTCGGCGCTGGTGTCGCAGGCCCCGGTGAGCATGACGAGGCCCAGAACCGCGATCGCGGTGGCGAACCGCCGGTGGACTCGCATGCTGGTCTCCACAAGTGTGTCGATCGAATGACATCATCGTGTCATGGGAGCGCTCCCATCTCAATGCTTGCTACGGTGCCCGCGTGGATCAGCGCGCCGGCGGCCCGAAGACTTACCGTGTCGGGCAGGGCGAAGGAGACAGCCTGATCATGTTGTGCGCTGCGCGAGGCAGGTACTTTGTGTCGGGCGCGACTCCAGTCGGAGTCGCGTGGAGGAGGTGCCAAGGATGACGGCGGAGCGGAGCCGGGCCAGCGGCCGGCCGACCCTGGAAGAGGTCGCGCTGCGAGCCGGCGTCGGTCGTGGCACGGTGTCCCGGGTGGTGAACGGATCGCAGCAGGTCAGCGCCCGCGCCAAGCAGGCGGTCGAGGACGCCATCGCCGAGCTCGGGTACGTCCCGAACCGCGCGGCCCGCACCCTGGTCACCCAGCGCACCGACTCGGTGGCCCTGGTGGTCTTCGAGTCCGGCGAGCGGTTCTTCGCCGAGCCGTTCTTCGGCCGCATCGTCCAGGCGGTCTCGTCGGTCCTGGTCGCGCGCAACCTGCAGATGGTCCTGATGATCGCCCAGGCCCCCGAGGAGCGCCGCCGGCTCGAGGGCTACCTGACCCGTCAGCACGTCGACGGCGCCCTGCTGCTGTCGCTGCACGGCGACGACCCGCTGCCGCACCTGCTCGAGGAGCGAGGGGTGGCGACGGTCCGGGTGGGCCGCCCGATGTACGCCGAGAGAGGGACCTTCGTCGACGCCGACAACCGGGCCGGCGCCCGGGACGCGGTCGCGTACCTGCGGGCCCAGGGCCGCCGCTGCATCGCGGCCATCACCGGCCCGCTGGACATGGCCGCCGGTATCGCCCGCCTCGACGGCTACCGCGACGTCGTCGGCGACGGACCGGTGGCGTTCGGCGACTTCAGCCAGGAGAGCGGCGCCGCGGCGATGTACCGGCTGCTGGAGCAGTACCCCGAGGTCGACGGCGTGTTCGCGGCCTCCGACACGATGGCCGCGGGCGCCCTGCGCGTGCTGCGCCAGTACGGCCGCCGGGTCCCCGAGGACGTGGCCCTGATCGGCTTCGACGACTCGGTCATCGCCCACCACACCGAGCCCCCGCTGACCAGCGTCGACCAGCCGATCGCCGAGATGGGCCGGGAGATGGTCCGCCTCCTGCTGGCCAAGCTGGACGGCGACGACGAGGGTGACGCCGAGGTGGTGCTCCCGACCCGCCTGGTGATCCGCGCGTCAACCTAGGGTCTGCCCCGAGCGTGCGCTTGTTACCGTGCCGGCGATGAGGACCGGTCGCGCCGTGCTTGCCCTTGTCGTCGCGGTGGTGGGGCTCTCCGCCGCCTTCGTGATCGCGCCCGGGTGGCTCGCGTCGGACGGTTCCACCGGCCGCTTCGCCGGCGAACCGCAACTCGCCGCGGCGCTCCGCCGGTCGTTCGCCGACTACTGGGGGTCCGGCGACCGGACGTTGTCGCCGGACCTGCAGCGGCTCGCCGACTACTGGTCCCGCTACCACGTCGCGAAGGGCGTGATCGCGTCGCTTCTGCTGATCGCGTTCGTGCTGCTCGGCGTCCTGCTCTGGCGGGCGTTCCGGCAGTCCGGCGGCCGGGGACGGGCGCGCCGGGCCGGGCTCGCGGCGGCGAGCGGTCTGGCGGCCGTGCTCGCGCTGTTCTCCTCGGCCGTGGTGATGGCCAACGCGCAGGGAGCCGTGGCGCCGTTCGCCTCGCTCATGCCGCTGCTGGTGGACCACGCGGCCGGCACCGAGTTCGCCGGCACCCTCGATCAGGTCCGGGCGGCCGACGCGTCGGGCGTGGCGGGTTCGATGCCTCCGGCCCTCCAGACGATGACCGACGACTTCGCGCGTTACCACGTCGCGATGGTGGTGATCGCCGGGGTCGCGGCGGTCGTCCTCGCCGCCCTGGCGGTGACGTGCTGGCGCAGGTTCGCGCACGCGCGGTCGGCCGAGCGGGGCGTCTGGGCCGGGTTCGGCGTCGTCGCGGCGCTGTCCTTGTTTGCCGTGCTGGCGGTGGCGGCGGCGAACGCGACCACCGCGGCGGACCCGGCTCCGGCGTTCGCCGCGTTCCTCAACGGCGGATGGTGATCCGCAAACTGGCGTCGCCGACGACCCGCACCGGGGTGACCGTGCCGCCGCTCACATCTGGGCGGCGCGATCCAGATCGGTCAGCCGGGCCCGGAGGATCGCGGCGCCGGCGGCGCTCAGGCTGCCCTCCCCGGCGCGGTCGGCGATCTTCCGGCGCAGGGCGGCGAGCTGTGCGTCGACGTCCTTGCCGTCGGCGTTCTGCAGCGGGCGGATCAGGTTGAGCAGGTCGGTGGCCACGTCGCGGCGGATCTGGCCGCCGCTGGCGCCGTCCTCGACCGCGGTGCGCAGCCGGCTCAGCGCGTCGTCGAAGCTCAGCTTCGGGGAGGGTGGCGGCTTCGGGGACGTCGGCAGCGGGCTCGGCGTCGTCGTGGTGGCGGCGGTGGTCGGTGCGACCGAGGAGAACAGCGTCGCCTGGTTGGTCGGCGCCGGCGGGGTGGCGCCGGCCTGCTCCTTCGGCCGGTTGATCACCACGTAGATGCCGCCCGCGGTGACCAGCAGGGCCAGCAGCGCCAGGGCCAGGGCCAGCCGGCGCCTGGGTGGCTGCTCCGGGGCTCTTGGCAGGGTGGCGACCGGCACCCGGCCGGCGGCGTAACCGTCCGGTGGGGACGGCCAGACCACCTCGGCCACCCGGGGCCGCTCGATCGTCGGGGCGATCGGCGGGTCCGCAACCATCCCGTACGCGAGCGGCTCCTCGATGACCGGCTGGTCGGTGTCGGCGGAGGGCTCGTCGACCGGCGGCTGATCGGCCAGCCACAGCGCGGTCAGGTCGAAGCGGATCGTGTCGGCCTGCGGGCGGTCGAGCGGATCCTCGGCCAGGCAGCGGTCGACCACCGCGCGGAAGTCGGCGGGCAGCGTCTCGGGCAGCGTGTCCGGGCCCTTCTCCCGCGCCTCGTCGAGCTCCTCCCACGTCTCGACCGGGTACGGCGGCTGACCGGTGACCATCTCGAACAGCAGCACGCCCAGCCCGTACACGTCGGTGGCCGGCTCCGCGGGCAGCCCGTCCAGTCGTTCCGGGGCCACGTAGGCCGGCGTGCCGAAGGTGGCCCCGCTGTCGTCGTCGTCCGGCTCGCCGGCCGTCGCGCTGATCCCGAAGTCCAGGATCTTCACGCCGGTCGGGGTGAGCATGACGTTGCCCGGCTTGATGTCCCGGTGCACCACGCCGCCCTTGTGCGCCGAGGCCAGCGCGTCGGCGACCGCGGCGCCCACCCGGGCCGCCTCCTGCCAGCTGAACGTCTCGCGGACCAGCCGGGCGGCGACCGTCTCGCCGGCCAGCAGCTCCATCACGACGAACGGCGCCACGGTGCCGTCGGCCCGGACGGCCTCGCGGTAGTCGTGCACGGCCGCGATGCCGGGGTGGGACAGCTTCGCGGCCATCCGCGCCTCGCGCCAGGCGACCTGCGGCCCGGTCGGCAGCTTGATCGCGACCGGGCGGCCCAGCAGCTCGTCGGCGGCCTGCCAGATCTGTGCCATGCCGCCGGTCTCGAGCAGGCAGACGAGCCGGTAGCGGGTTGCCAGCAGGGATCCCGCGCTCGGCCACTCATCGGTCATTGACGAACATTCGCCCGGCTCGGGCCCGAGTGTCAACCTCGCGGCGATTGCGACGCGGAGCGTGGCCTGCCGGTTACCAATTGTCGGACGCGTCGATGCGTACCGAGCCGAGGTCGCCGGCGTAGTAGTCGCAGCCGACCGTCCGCTGGTCGCACTCGGTCTTGCCGCCGATCGACAGCGGCCAGGAGTTCGCGATGTTCCCGGTCGGGCCCCACTTGGCGGCCACCGTGCTGCCGTCTATCACCAGGTCCACGCCGTCGGGGTAACGGGTGCAGGTGATGGTGTGCCAGAGCCCGTCGTTGATCGCCCGCGGTGCGGTGACCAGCACCTGGCCGGCCGAGCCGCGGAACCAGCACTGGACGCGGCCGTTCGGGATCTGCAGTTTGTAGCTGCCGCCGGACACGGTCGCCTGTCCCTTCTGGATGACGTTCCCGAAGTGGAAGCGGGTGCGCAGCCGCAGGGTGATCGCGAAGGTCCGGGTGCCCGGGTCGAGCGCGGCGTTGGCCCGGACGGTCACCAGGTGGCCCGGGTGGGCGGGCGGGGTGTCCGGCTCGAGCCGGCCGAAGTCGTACCCGTTGCCGGTGCGCACCTCGCTTCCGATGACGCCGTCGAGCCCGTGCCCGCTGGTGTCGCGCATGACCCTCGCGCCGGCCGGCTCGTTCATCGGCCAGTAGGCCACCTGGTAGGTCGAGGCCGCCGGCGCCACCTGGTGGGTCGAGGAGGCCCGCGCCGGTGCCGAGCCGGCGGCCCCGGCGGCCATGGCGGTCGACGCGGCCAGCGCGGCGATCCAAAAACGTCGGAATCCCATGGCACGCCCCCGTCTGGCTGTCGTCGTGGAAATCAGAGATACTGATACTAAGCACGAAAAATGCCGCGTAATGGTCGAAGTCATCACAGAGTAGCTCGTGGGGTGGCAACGCGTTGGAACCGGGCGCGGCGGATGACATGATGGCTGCGACCGAACCGGGTGAGGAGGGACCGATGGCGCGCTTCGCGGCCACCACCTCGGACGACGTGGGCGGGCTGCGAGTGTTCCTGAAGGGCGACTGCGATCTGGCGGTACGCGAGGAACTGGTCGCCACCCTCCTCGCGGCCGTGGGCCGATCCGCGGAGGTCACGGTCGACCTCGCCGAGGTCGACTTCCTCGACTCCAGCGGCGTGCACGGGCTGGTCGCCGCGCACCGCGCCGCCCTCGAGCGCGGCGGCCACCTCTACCTGGAGAACCCGACCGGCTCGGTGGCCACGGTCCTCGACCTCACCGGCGTCCGCGCCCTGCTCCGCCGAGAGGGCCGGGAGTGACCGTGCCGACCTCCGCCACCAGCCCCGCCGAGACGGTCTACCGCGTCCCCGGTGACCTTGCCGTCGTTCGCGAGTTCGTCCGGGCCGAGTCGGAAGGGCTGGGCCTGTCCTCGGGCCGCGCCGACCTGCTAGCGGTCGCGGTCAGCGAACTGGCCACCAACACGTTGCAGCACACCGACGGCGGCGGGGTGGTGCGGATCTGGGCCGAGCCGGGCCTGGTGCGCTGCGAGGTGGTCGACGGTGGCGAGCCGCCGGGCTTCGGGCGGGCCATGCCGGCGGCCGACCAGCCGCGGGGCCGTGGCCTGGCGATCGTCGAGCGGATCTGCGACGAGGTGGGCATCCGGCCGGCCGGCGACGGCACCGCCGTACGGCTGGGAATGGTGCTCTGACGCCAGGTTGCCCTACCGGACGCGGACCATGACCGTGCAGGTGTCGTCGTCGGGGCTCGGCCGGTTGAGGCCGGCGGCCAGGCCGGGCAGGACGCGCTCGCCCGGCTCGGTGGACGCCGCGGCCAAGCTCTGCAGGACGCCGGAGAGCAGGCTCGGCACGACCGGCACGCGGCGCTCGACCAGGCCGTCGGTGTAGAGCAGCAGCAGGTCGCCGGCCGTCAGGCAGGGCGTCAGCACCTGATAGGTCGACTCGTCGTCGCCCCCCAGCAGCAGCCCGGCCGGCAGCTCCAGCGGCATCGCGGTGCCGTCGCGGGCCAGCAGCGGCGCCGCGTGCCCGGCGCGGGCCCAGGTCAGCGCCCGTGACCTCGGGTCGTAGACGGCGATCACCGCGGTGCCGGTGACCCGCAGCCGGCCGGACAGCCGGTTGAGGTGCCCGAGCAGGACGGCCGGGTCGTCGATGCCGATCGCCAGCCACGCGATCAGCGCGAACCGCAGGTGCGCCATGCTGCTGGCCGCGGCCAGTCCGTGCCCGGCGACGTCGCCCACCGCCAGCACCGCCCGGCCGTCGGCCAGTTCCTGCGCGTGGTACCAGTCGCCGCCGACCCGCACCGCGCTCTCGGCCGGCAGGTAGCCGACCATCACCTCGAGCCCGGGCAGATCCAGCGGCGCGGCCGGCACCGGCAGGATCATCTGCTGCAGCTGGACGGCGAGGCGGTGCTCGGCGAGGGCGGTCAGCTCCCGGGTACGCAACTGGTCGCTGAGCCGCTCGATGGCGTCGCGCGTCTGCTCCCGGGCGGTCACGTCCTGGACCACGGCGTGCACCTTCAGCGGCGCGCCCTCGGCGTCGCTGACCACGTCGGAGAGGATCCGGGTGTACTTGACCCGGGACCCGGCCCGGAAGCGGACGGTCACGTCCGAGACGCCGCCGGTCTCCATGGTCAGCCAGGCCGCCTCGGCCAGCCCCCGGTCGTCCGGGTCGAGCGCCGCGGTCTGCTCGGCCCGGGTCATCGGGCCCAGCTCCGGGTCCCGCTCGAACAGCCGGTACATCCCGGGCGACCAGGTGCTCTCGCCGGTGAGCACGTCGAATTCGGCCCAGCCCAGGTTGCCCAGCTGCTCGACCCGATCCATCCGGCGGCGGTCCTCGTCGAGCCGCTGCCACCAGACCAGCAGGCCGCCGAGCACCGGGTGGACGGTCACGTCGAACAGGGAGCTGGCGACGACGCCGGAGCGTTTCTCGTCGTACCGGAACTCGCGCAGCTCGGCCGGCTCGCCGGTGCGCAAGACCTGGAGGTAGAGCTGCCAGAGGCGGCCGCCCACGATGCTCGGGTAGATCTCGCCCAGCCGGGAGTCGATCCGCTCGGTGCCGCGCCGGTAGATGTCGTGGCCGCCGCCGCTGGCCGCGGCGATCTGGAAGTCGGTCGTCTCCCCGGCCGCGTCCCGGATCGGCAGCAGCCAGGAGCAGCCCGCCGGGATGACGGACAGCACCTCGCGCACGGCGGAGGTCACGGCGTCGTCTGCCACCGCTTCAGGGTAGTGGCGCGGCGGTCCGTCCGGTCGCGGCGGACGGACGACATCGCCGAACCGTACGTCCGGGCGGGTAACGGGCCGTATCGGGGTGCCCGGCGCTGATCAGGTCATGGACATATCCCGCACATTCAGCCCTCGCGAAATGCCTGCTCAAGTTGGTAGAGTCCCGCCGGATCACGCCAGCGCCCGTATCAATGGGCTCACGGAGGTCATCTCTTGTCCGACAAAGGCATGAAGGATCGAGTCAAAGTGCTTCTCAACGGGACGTCCGCGGACAGCCAGACCTCCGAGCAGGCGGTTGTTCCGCCGCCGCAGGCCCACCCCAACCAGGCCCTCCAGGTGCTGACCCTCGCGCAGCGCACCGCCGAGGAGCACGTCGCCCGGGCCCACCACCAGGCCGACAAGATCCGCACGGACGCGCTGGCCGCGGCCGAGCAGATCGCCCGCGACGCCCAGGTGCACGCGCACAACGTGCGCCGTGAGGCCGAGAAGATCCTCACCGATGCCCGGGCCGCGGCCGAGCAGATCGCCCGCGACTCGCACGGCCGCACCGAGGAGGCCCGCCGCACGGCCGAGAAGATCGTCTCCGACGCGCGCGCCCAGGCCGGGCAGATCGGCGAGGACGCCCAGGCCAACGCCGACCACCTCAACCTGCAGGCCCGCCAGCGCTACGACGACGTGGTGGGCAGCCTCGGCGCCAAGCGCGAGGCGCTGCAGAACCAGATCGAGGCGCTCGAGCAGTTCGACCGCGAGTATCGCTCGCGCCTGACCACGTTCATGCAGGGCCAGCTGCGCGCCCTCTGGGTGGACCAGCCGCACGTCGTCGGCGAGCTGCCCGAGCAGGTCCCGGCGCTCGCCCCGGCGGCTCCGCGGCACGGCGCCGACGAGCAGGACGAAGCGGTGCCGGCCCAGCGTCAGTCCGCCGAGGACGAGGTCGCCGACATCGAGGACGAGGACGAGCTCAGCGACCGCTGAGCCGAGCCCCTAACCGTCCACAGGAGCCGGTAACGGCGCAGCCCCGGAGGGGCTCGGGTTCTCCGCGCCGTCCGGAGGACCAGGCGCCGGCAGCGGCGCAGCCCCGGAGGGGCTCGGGTTCTCCGCGCCGTCCGGAGGACCAGGCGCCGGCAGCGGCGCAGCCTCCGTGATCGCGCGCGCGACTGCGGTGCGAGGGCTGGCCAGGACCGGGATCGGCAGGTCGGCGAGCAGGGCCGCGGCCGGTGCGGCGCTGGGCTGGGCGAGCACGAGGACGTCCAGGCCGGGTGCCGCCGCCCGCGCCCGCTGCGCGACCTTTTCCGCGTACGCCGGAAGATTGCCCGCCTCGAAGAGCGCGAACGCCTCGGGGCACCGCACATCCACCAGCTCGACCGCCCGCCCGGCGCGCGCGGCGGCATCGGTCAGCAGCGCCCGGGTCGGCGCCAGGGTCGAGTCGACGGTCGCCACCACCCCGATCCGGCTTCCGGCGGCGACCGCGGCCTCGGCCATCGGCCGGTCGGCCCGCAGCACCGGCACGCCCATGTCGGCGGTGCGCAGCTCGGCGTGCCCGCCCAGCGACGAGCAGGTGCAGACGATCACGTCGGCGCCGCGCTCGGCCAGCTCGTGCAGCCGGGCGTCGATCCGCGCGGCCAGGCCGGCCGTGATGCCGTCGCGCCGGCACTCGGCGAGCAGACCGGGGTCGACCACGTGCAGGTCCTGCCAGCCGGGCGCCAGCTCCTCGCGCAGGCGGCGGAAGGTCGCCACGTGAACGTCGGCGGTGTGCAGGAACCCGATGGTGGTCACGACCCAGGATGGCACACGCCTACGGGCGGTCCAGCGTCTGCTGCACCGCCGCCAGCAGCTGTGCCTTGGAGAACGGCTTCTCCACCAGGGTGACCTCCGGATCGAGGGTGCCCTGCGAGTCGAGGGCCTGCCGGGCGTACCCGGACATGAACAGCACGCCCGCACCGGGCGTCAGGGCCAGGAACCGGTCGGCCAGGTCCTTGCCCAGCATGTGCGGCATCACCACGTCGGTGAGCAGCACGTCGATCGGCCCGGGATGCTGCCGGGCCAGGGCCAGCGCGGCCGGCCCGTCGGAGGCGATCAGCACCTCGTGGCCCGCCCCGGCCAGGATGCGGTGCAGCACGTCGCGCAGCGCCGGCTCGTCCTCGACGGCGAGGATCGTGCCACGGCGGTAGTCCGAGGGCGGCGGCTCGGCGGCCTCGTCCAGCTCGGCGGGCTGGGCCTCGGTGGTCGGCAGCAGGATGGTGATCGTGGTGCCGTGGCCGGGTTCGGAGTGGATGCTCAGGTCGCCGCCGGCCGCCGTGATGATCCCGTACACGGTGGCCAGGCCCAGCCCGGTGCCCTTGCCGGCCGGTTTGGTGGTGTAGAACGGCTCGAACGCGTGCTCGATCACCTCGGGCGGCATGCCGGTGCCGGTGTCGCTGACCTGCATCCGCACGTACCGGCCGGTGCGCAGGTCGGTGCGGCCGGCGGTGTAGTCGAGGTCGACGATCAGGTCGTCGGTCGCGATGGTGAGCATGCCGCCGCGGGGCATCGCGTCCCGGGCGTTGACCGCGAGGTTCACCAGCACCTGGTCGAGCTGCCCGGGGTCCGCGGTGATCGAGGGAAGGTCGGGCTCCAGGCGTACGACCAGGCTGATGTGCTCGCCGATCGACCGGCGCAGCATCTGCTCGATGTCGGTGACCACCTCGTTGAGGCTCAGCGGCCGCGGGCGCACCACCTCGCGCCGGGCGAACGCGAGCAGCTGGTGGGTGAGGTCGGCGCCGCGCTGGGCGGCCTTGGTGATCTGCGCGGCGTCGGCGGCGATCTCGGCGAGCCCGTTCTCGGCCGCGGTCTCGGCGATGAACGTGGCGTAGTTGCCGATCACCGCGATCAGGTTGTTGAAGTCGTGGGCGACCCCGCCGGCCAGCTGGCCCAGTCCCTCGAGGCGCTGGGTGCGCTGCAGCTCGGCCTCCACGTGCGCGCGCTCGGCCTCGGCCTGCAACTGCGAGAACCGTTGCTGCGCCCGTACGCGTTCGGAGATGTCCCGGATCACCGCGCACCGGACCTGACCGTCGTCGGTCGGCAGGATGCTCACCGTGACCTCGACCGGCACCGCCGTCCCGTCGTCGCGGTGGGCGGTCGCTCTCGGCCCGTGCGGGTCGTCGTCGGCCGGCGGGATGTCGCCGGCCAGCGGCGGGCTGACCAGCTTGTCGATCTCCTTGCCGATCAGGCCGTGCCGGGCCAGTCCGAACAGGATCTCGGCCTGGGTGTTCGCGAGCACCACCCGGCCGTCCTCGCCGATCCCGACGAACGCGTCCGGGGCGGCCTCGAGCAGCGCCTGGAAGCTGGACTCGAGCCGCTCCCGGGTGCTCACCGCGCGGGCGATCACGGTGTAGCCGATCATCTCGCCGGCCTCGTCGCGCAGCGGCGACATGGTGAGCGTGACGTGCAGCCAGTGCCCGTCGCGGTGCCGGCGACGGGTGCGGAACCGCTCGAGCCGGGCGCCGTACTCCATCAGCAGGAGCATCTCGCGCTGGTCGGCGAGGCGGTCGGCGGGGATCAGGACGTCCGCGCTGCGCCCGACCATCTCCCCGGCCGAGTAGCCGAACAGGGCCTCGGCGGCCGGGTTCCAGCTGCGCACGACGAAGTCCCGGCCGACCGCGAAGATCGCATCGTGCGAGGAGTGGATCATCGCCCGCAGCAGGTCGTCGGCCGGTGGCCGGTCCGGCATACCGCTCGTTTGCCCCATAACCGGACCTACCTTATCGATTCCGCACGGCCCGGGCGGGGGTTTCCTACGCTCGGGAAGGGCAGGGGAAGGGGGCGACGAGCGTGGCGCCGCAGACGATGCCGGAGGTCGACCCGCAGCGGCCCACCGGCGCCCGGGTGTACGACTACTACCTCGGGGGTACGCACAACTTCGCGGCCGATCGGCAGGCGGCCGCCGTCGCGCTCGCCGCCATGCCGCACCTGCCGGACGTGGTGCGGATGGGGCGGGCGTTCCTGCGCCGGGCGGTCACCGAGGCCGCGTCCGCCGGGCTGGACCAGTTCTTTGACCTGGGCGCGGGGATTCCCGCTCCGGGATCGGTTGCCGAGGTGGCGCGCGCGGTCCGGCCGGGCTGCCGGATCGTGTCGGTGGACGTCGATCCGGTCGCGGTCGTGCACACGCGGCGGTTGGCGGCCGGCGACCCGGGGCTGGTCGCGGTGCTGGCCGACCTGACCGACGCCGACGAGGTGCTGACGGCCCCGGGCGTACCGGAAATGATCGATTTTGATCGTCCGGTGTGTGTGCTGGCGCTGGCCGTCGCGCAGTTCATCACGGACACCGAGCGGCTGGCACGCGCGCTGGAGCGGTATCGGGAGGTGCTCGCGCCGGGGAGTTGGCTGGTCATGTCGCATGCCTGCACGGAGGAGGACGCGCCACACGCCCAGCAGCTCCTGCGGATCTACAGCCACACCACCTCGCCGCTGATGATGCGGTCGCGGGACGAGTTCCGGGCGCTGTTCGGCGACTGGGACCTCGTGCCGCCGGGGTTGATCGCGGCGGCCGACTGGCGACCGGCCGAGGACGACCCCCGGACCCCGCGGCCGGCGCGCCGCGAGACCATCGCGGGCGCCGCGGTCAAGCCGGCTCCGGGCTGAGCGGAGCCTTCCCTAGAGTGGGCGCGTGCTTTCCTCGACGCCGCGTACCCGCCACCGCCGGATGAAGGAGAACGGCCGCACCGACCCGGCCGACCTGCGGGCCGTGCTCGCCGCCGGCCTGGTCGCCCATCTGGGCGTGCTGGTCGACGGCCACCCGATGGTGGTGCCGACCGTCTACGGCTACGACGACGAGCGCATCTTCCTGCACGGCTCGGTGGCCAGCCGCAGCCTGGCCGGTGCCGGCCAGGAGGTCTGCGTGACGGTCACCGTGCTGGACGGGCTGATCCTGGCCCGCTCCGTCTTCGAACACGGCGTCAACTACCGCAGCGCCATGATCTACGGGGTTCCGCAGCCGATCACCGACCCCGACGACCTCCGGTACGGGCTGCGCCTGCTCACCGAGCACGCGGCGCCCGGACAGTGGGACTACGCCCGCCGCCCGTCCCGCAAGGAGCTGGCGGCGACCCGGCTGCTGGCGTTGCCCCTCACCGAGGCGTCCGTGAAGATCAGCGACGGCGACCCCGCGGATGGCGACGGCCCGGATGCCGCGCTCGGCCTCTGGGCCGGTCGGCTCCCGGCGGTGGCGACCTGGGGTGCGCCGGTCGCCGACCCGCTGCTGCCGGCCGGGATCGACCCGCCGCCGCACATCGCGGGCCGGGAGGGGCGGCCCGTCGCGCCGCGAATCGCGTGACCCGGGCAGGCCCCAGGCAATTCGCAGAGTGACGGTGACATTTCCTACAGTGACTGACGTCACGGCCGATGACCTGCGGCATGATCGATCACCGCCGCCGCTGGTTGCTGGTCCTCCTGGACCGCCTGATCGTCTTCGGCGGGTGCGTCACGCTGCTCTGGGGCGCCGCCGTCTTCGGGCCGATGACCTGGCCCGGCCGGGTGGTCGTGCTGCTCGCCGTCCCGGTCACCCTGCTCGCCTCGCTGCGCCAGGTCCTCGGCCACCGGGAGAACCAGCGGCTGCTGCGCGCCCAGCGGGAGGCCCAGCGGCGGCTCGGCTACGACGCCACCCACGACTCGCTGACCGGCCTGGCCAACCGCGCCCTGTTCCGCGACCGGCTCGGGGCCGCCCTCGAGGCCGGCCCGGCCACCGTGGTGATGGTCGACCTCGACGACTTCACCGCGGTCAACGACTCGCTCGGCCACACCATCGGCGACGACCTGCTGGTCGCGGCGGCCGAGGGGTTGGACGAGGCGGTCGGCGGGGACGGCCTGGCGGCCCGGCTCGGCGGTGACGAGTTCGCGATCCTGGTGGCCGATCCGGCGGTCGACACGGACGAGCTGATCGGCCGGATCGGCGCGGTGCTGGACGGCCCGCTGAGCGAGCACCGGCTGCTCGTGCACGCCAGCGCCGGCCTGGCCACCGCCCCGGCCGGCACCCCGCTGGACCACCTGATGCGCGACGCCGACACCGCCCTGTTCGCGGCCAAGCAGCGCGGCAAGGACAACTGGGTGCGCTTCGCGCCCGGCATGGAACGCCCGGCGGTGGCCGACGCCCAGCTCGGCGCCGAGCTGCGCGGCGGCCTGGAGGCCGGCGACTTCCGCGTCGTCTACCAGCCGCTCGTCGATCTGCATCACAACCGGGTGATCGGGGTGGAGGCGCTGGTTCGCTGGCACCACCCGGCCCGTGGGGTGATCGCGCCGGCCGAGTTCATCCCGGTCGCCGAGCGCACCGGGCTGATCGTGCCGCTGGGCCGGTTCGTGCTGCGCGAGACCTGCCGGCAGGCCGCCGCCTGGCTGGCCGAGTTCGGTCCGGGGGCGCTGCGGAAGGCCGGCCCGAACGTCTCGGCCCGCCAGCTGCACGACCCCGACTTCGTCGACGACGTGCGCGCCGCCCTGGCCGACAGCGGCATGCCGGGCTCGCTGCTGGTGCTGGAGCTCACCGAGTCGGCCGTGCTGCGCGGCCAGCAGGTGTCGCGCACGCTGCACGAGCTGCACAAGATGGGCGTACGCCTGGCCCTGGACGACTTCGGCACGGGCGAGTCCTCGCTGTCGCTGCTCCGGGCGTTCCCGGCCTCGATCGTGAAGCTGGACAAGTCATTCGTCGACGGCATCGAGCTGGACGACCCGGACACCCCGGAGGCGGCGGCCCGGCAGGCGGTCGCCCGTGCGGTGATCCAGATGGCCGGCGCACTCGAGCTGGACGCGGTGGCCGAGGGCATCGAGAACGAGGAGCAGGCCGAGCGATTGCGGGCGCTGGGCTACTCGCTGGGCCAGGGCTTCCACCTGGCCCGGCCGATGCCGGCCGAGGAGGTCGCCCGTCTGCTGGCGGCCCAGCGCGCGGTGTCGGCGGCGTAGCGGGTGATTGTCGGCGCTGCGGCGGGTGGTTGTCGCGGCGGTGCAGCGGGCGGTGTCGGCGGCGTAGCGGGTGATTGTCGGCGCTGCGGCGGGTGGTTGTCGCGGCGGTGCAGCGGGCGGTGTCGGCGGCGTGGCGGGCGTCTAAGGTACGGCGATGGACGACGGCACGCGCACCGCCGAGTCGCTCGCGGCCTGGCTGCACGACCTGCACTTCACGGATCTCGCCGAGGCCGCGGCGACGGCCCGGATCGTCGACGCCGTCGCCCAGTGGGGTGAGTCGCGGGGCTGGCGGGTCTACCGCCGGGCGCCCAGCGTCTTCCCGCTGCCGCCGCCGCTGAAGGGTCACTCGGTGCTGGACGTGGCCTGCGCCCGGCCCGGCGGGGCGCAGCCGATCGCGGTCGAGGTGGATCGGCTGGACCGGCAGCGTACGGTCGACAAGCTGCTGGCCGAGGCCGCGGAGGGGCGCTTGGCGATCTGGGTGCGCTGGGGGTCGGGGCCGTTCCGCCCGCCGCCGTTGCCGGTGCACCTGGTGACCCGGGAGGCGGCGAAGGCCAAGGGCGGCTGGCACACGGTCGCCGACCTGCCCGCGCCACGGCATTCGGCGGCGCTCGAGGCCACCGAGGCGGCCGAGCTGCCCTGGGAGTCCTGAGCGCCTTTCCCTCATCTCGCGCCCCCTCCGGTCGATTGGAGTGCAGCTATGGCTGAAGAGGAGTTCCGATCGTGAATCCGGGCGTGGACGGCGGTGTGGTGCGCCATGCTGCGCGCGTCGAGACGGACCACGGCGGGCACCCCGCCTCCTGGTGGCAACAGTTCCAGGCGCTCTCCGCCCACTTCGACCTCGCCATCGTGACCGAGGGCATCACCGACCTGGTCATCCCGAAGATCCCGTCGCCGCTGCTGCGCCGCGAGGCCGAGCTCGCCGCCGACCTGGTGGTACGCCACCTGGCCAAGACGGCCAGCCTGGAGCTTGCCGAGCGGGCCGAGAAGCAGCTCGATCGGTTGATGGCCACCCTCGAGCGGCTGGCCGAGCGGTCCACCAGCGACGACTCCGGGATCGTCGAGACGAACGTGGCCTGCCAGGCCCTGGCGGGCGACGCCGCCGAGGCCGCCGCCGAGGCCGAGCCGATGGTCGGCACCTCGCCGCTGCTGAAGGTCTTCGTCAGCGCCATGCGGCTGGAGCGCTTCGACACCTCGCTGGCCGTCCGGCTGCTGCGGGCCGGTCACGCGCCGGCCGAGGCGGTGCGGGCCGGCCTGATCGTCGGAAAGTACCTGTGGTGGCCGACCTGGCTCCTCAAGACCGTCACCGAGCGGGCGCTGGCCCGCAGTCTCGACGTCGAGACCATGCAGGCGCTGGACCGAAGCGCGTTCGCCAAGCTCACCCCGATCCAGGCGAGGATGGCCCGCCGGCTGCTCAACGGGGAGGAGACGCTGATCGAGGCCTCCGCGCGCCGGCTCGAGGCGCTCGGCGAGGAGAGCGCGGCCGCCTTGCTGCGCGAGGGCGACCTCGGTGCGATCGCCCTCGCGGCCCGGCTCATTCCTCTCTGATCAGGCGCCGCCCGCCTCGAGGGTGACGGTCTGCGGCTGGAACGAGGCGCCGTTCACGTCCACCCCGGCCGCCTTGGCCTGGGTGATCGCCTGGTTGATGTAGTCGTTGGTGTACGCGGTCGCGTCCGGCGCCTTCTTCAGCACCGTGTCGCCGGTCTGGTTCTTGGTGGTCAGCGAGATGTCCACGGTCTGCTTCCAGGCCGCGTCGTCGATCACACCGATGCCGCCGGTGGACGGCCAGATCAGCTTGTTGACCTCGTTCATCTGCCACAGCTGGTGACTCTTGCCGAGCTTCGAGCCCTTGGCCACCACCAGGTCCCGGCACTTCTCCGGGTTGTCCCGGCAGAACGCCCAGCCCTTGATCGTGCCGATCAAGAACTTCACGGTCTGTTGCTGGTACGCCGAATCGCTCAGCTTCGACGTGTTCGCCCAGACCGCGTCCTGCAGCATGGCCGAGCCGTTCTGCTTCCAGTCGATGATCGAGAAGTCGTCGGCGGTGTACAGCTTGCCGGTCGCCGGGTTCTTCGCCTCCAGCAGCTGGGCGTACTCGTTGTAACTCATCGCCTGGGCCGCGTCGATCTCGTGCTTGAGCAGCGCCTGCATGTCGAACTGCTGCTGCACCAGGGTGACGTCCTTGCCCGGGTCGACCCCGGCCTTGGTCATCCCGGCGAACAGCTCGAACTCGTTGCCGAAGCCCCAGTTGCCGATCTTCTTGCCCTTGAACTGGGCCGGCGAGGTGATCCCGCTGGATTTCCAGGCGACCTGGTACGTGCCGGAGCGGGCGAAGATCTGCGCGACGTCGGTGATGCCGGCGCCCTGTTCGCGGGAGGCGAGCGCCTTGGGCACCCAGGCGACCGCATAATCGGCCTTGCCCTGGGCCAGCACGGTCTGCGGCACGATGTCGACGCCGCCCTCCAACAGCTGGACGTCCAGGCCCTGCTCCTTGTAGAAGCCCTGGTCCACGGCGGCGATGTAGCCGGCGAACTGGGCCTGGAAGAACCACTGGAGCTGCAGTTTGATCGGCGTCAAAGACCCGCTCGCGGCGGGGGTCGTCTTGGCCTGATCAGCCGTGCCGCAGGCGGCAAGCAGCAGGGCCGAAAAAACCGTAAATATCCGGAACCTTTTCACATATTCTCCTAAATAAGGCGCGATCGCCAGGGCATGGCCAGGCGTTCCAACAGGAGCGTGGTGAGATAGAAGACGAGTCCGAGCAGGCAGGCGCCGACCACGAAGGCCCAGGCACGGGGATAGGCGGTGAACGCGGCCGCGGAGGTGATCCGCGAGCCGAGCCCGTTCTGCAGGCCACCGAAGTACTCGGCGACCACCGCCGCGATCACGGCCAGCGAAGACGCCTGTCGCAGGCCGGTGAAGACGTAGGGGAGAGCACCGGGGAGCCGGACCTTGGTGGCGAACGTCCAGCCCCCGGCGGCGTACGTGCGCATCAGCTCTTGATGGATGGGGTTGACCTCGCGCAGGCCGCGCAGCGTGTTGAGGAAGACCGGAAAGAACACGATGATCGCGGCGACCAGCCGGCGGGGAATGCTGCTGGTCGTCTCGAACATGTTGTTGAGGATCGGGGCGAGCGCGATGATCGGCAGCGCGCTGACCACCGCGGCGAACGGGACCGAGATCTCGGCGATCGGCCGGAACCAGCTCGCGATCATGGCGGCGAGCACCGCGACGACCGCGCCGGCGATCAGTCCGATCAGGGCGTTCGCGCCGCTGGCCAGGGCGGCCTCCCACACGTTCTGCCGCTGCTCGACCAGCTGCTCCCAGATCTCCGAGGGGGCCGGCAGGATGAACGGCGCGATCCGGCCGAGCGTCACGGTCAGCTGCCAGGCGACGATCGCGGCTATCCCGACGAGCACGGGCGGAAGAACTCTCATGTCGCGCTCGTCGAAGGTGCCGGTACGCCGCGCAGCGCCTGCCGGACGGCCGTCACGTGCTCGAAGTACTTGTCCGACTGCCGGGCCGCCTCGTCGCGGGCCGCCAGGTCCACGTCGATCGCCGCGGTGATCCGGCCGGGCCGGGCCGACATCACCACCACCCGGTTCGACAGGAACACCGCCTCGGAGATCGAGTGGGTGACGAAGACCGTGCTCGTGCCGGTCTGGGCGCAGATCCCGAGCAGCTCGGATTGCAGCCGTTCCCGGGTCATCTCGTCCAGCGCGCCGAACGGCTCGTCCATCAACAACAGCGGCGGTTGTACGGCGAGGGCCCGCGCGATCGCCACCCGCTGCTGCATGCCCCCGGAGAGCTGGGCCGGGTAGTGCCCGGCGAACTCGGCCAGCCCGACCAGCGCCAGCATCTGCTCGGCCCGGTCCTTGCGCTCGGCCCGGCCCATCCCGCGCAGTTCGAGGGGCAGCTCGACGTTGCGCCGCACGGTCCGCCACTCGAAGAGCCCGGCCTGCTGGAAGGCGATGCCGTAGTCCTGGTCGCGGCGGGCCCGGCCGGCGTCCTTGCCGGCCACCCGGACGGTGCCGGTGGTGGGCTCGATCAGGTCGGCGATCAGCCGCAGCAGCGTGCTCTTGCCGCAGCCGGACGGCCCGATCAGCGACACGAACTCGCCGTCGGCGACGGTCAGGTCGACTTCGGACAGCGCGGTCACCGCGTCGGACCGTCCCTGGTTGAAGACCTTGGTCACCTTGTCGAGCTCAACAGCGGTCATAGGGTCACCACCTCCACGTGGCGCCGGTGCCGCATCAGCGGCAGCTCGAACAGGGTGACGGCGCCGGCGACGACCAGGCCCAGCAGGGCGGCGCCGAGCATCGCGGTGTAGACCTTGGCGGGGTCGCTGGTCGCCTCGCGGGAGTACTCGATGATCAGGCGGCCGATCCCGCCGCGGGTGCCGGTGGAGATCTCGCCGACCACCGCGCCGACCACCGCGGCCGCACCGGCCAGCCGCAGCGCCGGGAACAGGTACGGCAGTGCGGCCGGCAGCCGCAGCTTGACCAGCGTCCGCCACCACCCGGCCGCGTAGCTGCGCATCAGCTCCACCCCGCTCGCGGCCGGCGACTGCAGACCGCGCAACATGCCGACCGCGACCGGGAAGAACGCCAGGTACGCCGCGATCACCGCGACCGTCGCCCAGGGCGGCATGATGGTGCCACCCCAGCCGGCCACCAGCGGCGCGAGCGCCACCAGGGGCACGGTCTGGGAGAGGATCACGTACGGCAGCAGCCCCCGCTCGACCAGCCGGAACCGTTGCATCGCGACCGCCAGCAGCAGCCCGACCAGCGCCCCGACCAGGAAGCCGACGGCCGTGATGCCGAGGGTGAACAGGCACGCCTGCAGCACCACGAGCCCGACCGGCCGGCCGCCGGTGAGCTCCGGGCGGACCAGCCGTTGCAGCACCGTCCACAGGTGCGGCATCGACAGGTCGTCCGCGCGCGGCAGGACCCGCACCCCGAACAGCACCGTGCCGTCCGGGCTGCCGACGAGCTTGTAGCCTTCCCAGAGCAGCGCGAGCACGGCCACCCCGGCGAGGACGTACAGGGCTCTTCTCACGTGAACGCCGGGATGATCTGCGACCCGTACGCGGCCAGGGTCTCCTCCTTCGCGTCGTGTTGCAGGTACACCGCGAACTGGTCGACGCCCAGGTCACGCAGCTCGGCCAGGCGCTTGAGGTGGTGCTCGACCGGTCCGAGGATGCAGAACCGGTCGACCACCTCGTCCGGCACGAACGTGGTGTGCGTGTTCCCGGCCCGGCCGTGCTCGGCGTAGTCGTAGCCCGGCCGGCCCTTGATGTAGTCGGTCAGCACCTGCGGCACCGCGCCGTCCGCGCCGTACCGGGCGACGATGTCGGCGACGTGGTTGCCCACCATGCCGCCGAACCACCGGGTCTGGTCCCGTTGATGATCAAGATCGTTTCCCACGTACGCCGGGGCGGCCACGCAGAATTTGATGGCGAGGGGGTCCCGGCCCGCCCGTTCGGCCGCTCGGCGGACCGCGGCGATCATCCACGCCGCGATGTCCGGGTCGGCGAGCTGGAGGATGTACCCGTCGCCCACCTCCCCGGTCAGCGCGAGGGCCTTCGGACCGTAGGCCGCGACCCAGACCTCGAGCCGGCTCTGCGGCGCCCAGGCGAACTGGAGCTCCTGTCCGCGTACGGTCACCGCCTCGCCGTTGCCGAGCGCCTTGATCACCTGTACCGACTCGCGCAGCTGGCCCAGGGTCTGCGGTTGCAGGCCGAGCACCCGCAGCGCCGAGTCGCCCCGGCCGATACCGCAGATCGTCCGGTTGCCGTACATCTCGTTGAGCGTGGCGAACTGCGACGCGGTGACCGTCCAGTCCCGGGTGCCCGGGTTGGTGACCATCGGGCCGACGACCACCCGTTCGGTCGCGTCGAGGATCTTCGAGTAGACGACGAACGGCTCCTGCCACAGCACGTGCGAGTCGAACGTCCACACGTGGCTGAAGCCGGCCGCCTCGGCCTTCTTCGCCATCTCGACCACGCCCATCGCGGGCGGGTCGTTTTGCAGCACTACCCCAATGTCCATGTGTGTCGCCTCAGAGCAGGTAGTCGGAGAGGCCGCGCTTGAGGTACTGGCCTCGGCCGGCGCGCCCGGTGTACTCGCCGCCCGAGGCGATCACCTCGCCGCGGGACATGACCGTGTCGACCCGGCCGTCGATCTCCCAGCCCTCCCAGGCCGAGTGGTCCATGTTCATGTGGTGCGTCTCGACGCTGATCCGGGTGCGCCCGGCCGGGTCGTAGAGCACGATGTCGGCGTCCGAGCCCGGCGCGATGATGCCCTTGCGCGGGTAGAGGCCGAACATCCGGGCCGGGGTGGTGGCGATCGTCTCCACCCAGCGCGCGAGGGACAGCTTCTGGTCCACGACGCCCTGGTAGAGCAGGTCGACCCGGTGCTCGACGCTGCCGATCCCGTTCGGGATCTTGGAGAAGTCGCCGAGGCCCAGCTCCTTCTGATCCTTCATGCAGAACGGGCAGTGGTCGGTCGACACCACCGAGAGGTCGTTGGTGCGCAGGCCCTGCCAGAGGTCGGCCCGGTGGCTCTCGTACTTGCTGCGCAGGGGAGTGGAGCAGACCCACTTGGCGCCCTCGAAGCCGGGCGCGCCGAGCTGGTCCTCGAGCGTCAGGTACAGGTATTGCGGGCAGGTCTCGGCGAACACGTTGCGACCCAGGTCGCGGGCGGCCTTCACCTGCTCGAGGGCCTTCGAGGCGCTCAGGTGCACGATGTAGAGCGGGCAGTCGGCGGCCACGCTGGCGAGCCAGATCGCCCGGCTGGTCGCCTCGGCCTCGAGCGCCTGCGGCCGGGTCAGGCCGTGGAAGATCGGGTCGGTCTCGCCGCGTTCGAGGGCCTGCTTGACCAGCACGTCGATGGCCGGGCCGTTCTCCGCGTGCATCATGATCATGGCGCCGTTCTCCCGCGCCTTCTGCATGGCGCGCAGGATCTGGCCGTCGTCGGAGTAGAAGACCCCGGGGTACGCCATGAACAGCTTGAAGCTGGTGATGCCCTCGGTCGCGACCAACTGGTCCATGGCCTTGAGCGCGTCGTCGTCCACGCCGCCGAGGATCATGTGGAAGGCGTAGTCGATGTGGCAGTTGCCGTCGGCCTTCCCGTGCCAGGCGGCCAGCCCGTCCTGCACCACCTCGCCGTAGCGCTGCACCGCGAAGTCGACGATCGTGGTGGTGCCGCCGATCGCCGCGGCCCTGGTGCCGGTGTCGAAGGTGTCGCTGGCGTGCGTGCCGCCGAACGGCAGCTCCATGTGCGTGTGCGCGTCGACCGCGCCGGGGATCACGTACTTCCCGGTGGCGTCGATGATCTCGGGCCCCTCGGGACCCTTCCCCGGTGCGAAGATCGCCGCGATGGTCTCGCCGTCCACCAGCACGTCGCCGGCGTAGGGCCCGGTGGGCCCGACCACCGTGCCGCCGTTGATCAGGATGCTCACAGCTCCACCGTCCGGGTGTAGGACTCCGGCCGGCGGTCGCGGTAGAACTGCCACCGCTCGCGCACCGTCTTGATCAGGCCCAGGTCGAGGTCGCGGACGATCAGCTCGGGCTCGTGCGGGTCGCCGGTCTCGCCGACGAACTTGCCCTCGGGGTCGACGAAGTAGGACGTGCCGTAGAAGTCGTTGTCGCCCAGCGGCTCGCTGCCGACCCGGTTGATCGCGCCGATGAAGTACTCGTTGGCGACCGCGCTGGCCGGCTGCTCCAGCTTCCAGAGGTAGCTGGACAGACCCCGGTGGGTGGCCGACGGGTTGAAGACGATCTGCGCGCCGCCCAGGCCGAGCTCGCGCCAGCCCTCCGGGAAGTGCCGGTCGTAGCAGATGTACACGCCGACCTTGCCGACCGCGGTGTCGAAGACCGGGTAGCCGAGGTTGCCGGGCCGGAAGTAGAACTTCTCCCAGAAGCCCTTCACCTGCGGAATGTGGTGCTTGCGGTACTTGCCGAGGTAGCGGCCGTCGGCGTCGACCACGGCCGCGGTGTTGTAGAGGACGCCCTCCTGCTCCTTCTCGTACATCGGCAGGACCATGACCATGCCCAGCTCGGCGGCGAGCGCCTGGAAGCGCTCGGTGGTGGGGCCGGGGATCGACTCGGCGTACTCGTAGTAGGCGGCGTCCTGCACCTGGCAGAAGTACGGTCCGTAGAAGAGTTCCTGGAAGCAGATCACCTTGGCGCCCTGTGCGGCGGCGTCCCGGGCGTAGTCCTCGTGCGCCTTGATCATCGATTCCTTGTCACCCGTCCAGGTGGTCTGGACGAGGGCGGCGCGAACGACGTCGGTCATGACTGCCCCTCTCTCTTGATCTTGGAGCTCCGTGGCGCGGTGGAAGCGCCCGTGATCGTGTGTCTACTCCCCGTTATAGGTGCTTCGCTAGAGCTTGCGTACAGGGTTCGGATGCCGTAGGACACTAACGACACACATCGAGCCGGACAATCGCCCAGCTGTAATCAAATGTTTCTGCGAGGGAAATTTGTTGAGCGTCATCGCCGGCGCCGTCGAGGATCGCAGCGCTCGGGGGATCGCCGCCGCGGTCGGCCGCCTGGTGAGCGCGGGCGAGCTGCCGGCCGGTTCCCGGCTGCCGACGGTTCGTGACGTGGCGCGGGAGCTCGGGGTCAGCCCGACCACGGTCAGCGAGGCGTGGCGCAGCCTCACCCGGGCCGGGGCGATCCAGACCCGCGGCCGGTCCGGGTCGTTCGTCGCCGCGCCGGCCGGCAGCCGGCAGAGCTTCCGGTACGCGCAGATGAGCCACCCCGAGGCGCCGGCCGTGCTCGACCTGTCCACCGGCGTGCCCGACCACGACCTGCTGCCCGACCTCAGCGACGCGCTCAAGCGGATCGGCGACGGGCGGCTGACCGGCAGCTACCTCGACGAGCCGGTGCTGCCGATGCTCGAGACCGTGCTGCGCAACCGCTGGCCGTACCCGCCGGACGGAATCACCGTCGTGGACGGCGCCCTGGACGCGCTCGACCGGGTCATCGACGCGGTGGTGCGCTTCGGCGACCACGTGGTCGTCGAGAACCCGGCCTTCCCGCCGCTGCTCGACCTGCTGCAGACGGTCGGCGCGGAGGTGCTCGGCGTGCCGATGGACGAGCACGGCATGCTGCCCGACCGGCTGCACGGGGTGCTGTCGGAATACCCGGCGGTCGCCGTCTTCCTCCAGCCGCGGGCGCACAACCCGACCGGGGTCAGCATCCCGCCGGCCCGGGCCGCCGAACTGGCCGCCGTGCTGGCCGGCTTCCCGGAGGTGGTGGTGGTCGAGGACGACCACGCCGGCGACATCGCCACCGCGGCGCCGGTCAGCGTCGGGCGGCACCTGCCCGGCCGGACCGTGCACGTGGCCAGCTTCTCCAAGAGCCACGGACCCGACCTGCGGCTGGCCGCGGTCGGCGGCCCCGGCGTGATCATCTCGGCGGTCGCCGACCGGCGGCTGCTCGGTCCGGGCTGGTCCAGCCGGCTGCTGCAGGGGGTGCTGCTCGACCTGCTGACCGACCCGGGCGCCGTCGCGCAGGTGGCGGCGGCGCGCCGGGCGTACGCGGAACGGCGCGCGACCCTGCTCGCCCGGCTGCACGACCGCGGGGTGTCGGCCACCGCCGCCGACGGGATCAACCTCTGGATGACGGTGGACGACCAGCAGATCGCGATGGTTTCGCTGGCCGCACGCGGCATCGCGGTCGCACCCGGCGCGCCGTTCTGCGTGACCCCGCTCGGCGCCGACCACGTGCGGGTCACCGCCGGACTGGTCGCCGACGGGTTCGACCACCTCGCCGACGCGCTCGCGTCGGCGGCCATTCTGGACAGCCGCGGCAGTGGCGCCCGAGTCCGGTCGCATCCGCGTGGCTGGCGTTAAGGAGGTTCTTCCGATGACCGACGACCTGCTCGCGCGGCATCGCGCGGTGCTGCCGGACTGGATGCCGATGTACTACGGCGAGGAGGCGATCGAGATCGTGTCCGGCTCCGGCCGGCGGGTCACCGACGCCTCCGGACGCTCCTATCTGGACTTCTTCGGCGGCGTGCTGACCAACATGATCGGGTACGACGTCGCCGAGATCAACGAGGCGGTGCAGCGGCAGCTGGCCACCGGCGTCGTGCACACGTCGACGCTGTATCTGATCCGCCGGCAGGTCGAGCTGGCCGAGAAGATCGCCCGGGTCTCCGGTATCCCGGACGCCCGGGTGTTCCTCACCAACTCGGGCTCCGAGGCCAACGAGACCGCGCTGCTGATGGCCACCAACGTGCGCCGCTCCAACCAGATTCTGGCGATCAAGAACAGCTATCACGGCCGCACGTTCGCGACGATGGCGGTCACCGGGCACCGGTCCTGGTCGTCCAGCTCGCTCAGCCCGCTCAACGTGTCCTGGCTGGCGTCCGGCGACCGGCTGCGCGGGCGGATGGCCGGCCTCTCCGCCGGGGACATTGCCGAGGCGGCGATGGACGACCTGCGCGAGGTGCTCGCGACGGTCACCGCCGGGGACGTGGCGGCGCTGATCGCGGAGCCGATCCAGGGCATCGGCGGGTTCGTGGCCGCACCGGACGGCGTGCTCGGCGCGTACCAGAAGGTCCTGAACGAATTCGGGATCCTGCTGATCGCGGACGAGGTGCAGACCGGGTGGGGCCGCACCGGCGAGCACTTCTGGGGTTATCAGGCGCACGACGTGACCCCCGATCTGATCACCTTCGCGAAGGGGATCGGCAACGGGTTCGCGCTCGGCGGGGTCGTCGGCCGGGCGTCCGTGATGAACGCGGTGCCGGCCATCAGCTTCTCGACCTTCGGCGGCAACCCGCTCTCGGCGGCGGCGGGCAACGCGGTGCTCGACTACGTACTCTCGCACGACCTGCAGGCGAACGCGGCACGGGTCGGCGCGATCCTCCTGGATGGACTGCGCGCGCTGGACCTGCCAATTCTCGCCGAGGTGCGCGGCAAGGGCCTGATGGTGGGCCTCGAGTTCGTCCGTCCCGGCACCACCGAGCCGGACCCGGCCGCGACCGTACGCGTCTCCGACGAGTGCAGGGCCGGCGGCCTGCTGGTGGGCAAGGGCGGCCTGTACGGCAACGTGATCCGGATCGGGCCGGCGCTCACCCTGACCGAGGAGGAGGCACGCGAGGGCCTGGCCATCCTCGTCGACGCCATCACCCGGGTCGACGCCGAGTCGCGCGCACACTGATCCGGCGCAACAAGGCCTGGCCGGGCGATCGACCACCCAGGCGTGGCCACCACCGTGCGGCACGTGGTGAAGCGGCCTGCGTCCACTCCCGCGGCACGCGGGCCCTGTTCGCCGGGCCGGCTCTTGCCGCGTGCGGGTCCTTGCCGTGCGACTCCTCATCCCGGGCACGGGGCCCGTGGTCGCGGGCGTGGTTGGGTACATGGCCGTGCGGCGGGCGCGCCGGCGTGGTGGCAGGCGTGCGGGCGTGGTGGCAGGCGCGCGGACGTGGTGGCAGGCGCGCGGACGTGGTGGCAGGCACGCGGGCGTGGTGGCAGGCGTGCGGGCGTGGTGGCAGGCGTGCGGTGGGCGCGTGACGTGGTGGCGCGCGCGGGCGTGCGGTGGGCGCGTGGCCGTGGCGGCAGGCGTGCGGTGGGCGCGTGACGTGGTGGCAGGCGCGCGGGCGTGCGGCGGCCGCGTGGACGTGGCGGTGGGCGCGTGGGTGCGGCGGCGCGTGGGCGTGCGGCGGCGCGGGGCGGTACCAGGCGGGTGACGCGCAGGCTTGGCGGCGGGCGCGGTGGCGGCGGCAGGCGCGAAGGCGCGCGGGCGGGCGGCGCTGGGCGTAGGCGCGCGGGCGGGCGGCGCGGGGCGTAGGCGCGCGGGCGGGCGGCGCGGGGCGTAGGCGCGCGGGCGGGCGGCGCGGCCGCCGGTCCCGCCGGTCCGGGTGGCTCTGGGGGAGGCTCCGGCGCGCGGCGGGACCGGCGGAGATTACGCTCCGTGGTCTCTCAGCGGAGCCAGGGAATGGAGCGGTCGAGCAGTCCGCGGCTCTGCAATTCGTGGCGGAGCGGGATTTTCTCGTCGATGTAGCCGTCCCAGTTCACACCCCAGTAATTGGCGGTGTGAGTTGCTTCGCCGAGCAATTGCCGTTGCACCGGGGTGCGATTGGCCCACCATTCGCTGTCCCGGTCGATCGGCATGTCGTCGAGCGGCCGCACCCAACGATAGGTGTAACCGACAAACAGCATTTTGCGGGTTACCGTGCTGCGGTTGACCGACCGCGAGTGCCACAGCCGCCGGTCGAAGACGAAGCAGTCGCCCGGGTTCGCGGTGATCTCGACGGTGCCGCTCGGGTCGTGGCCGGGCTCGGTCCGTTGCAGCGTGTTGCTCAGGTGGCTGCCCGGGATGACCTTGGTGGCGCCGCGGCCGGTGCGCGACAGGTCGGACAGCACGTAGGCCACCTTCAGCGACAGCATCGGGCGCGGGTCGCCGGTCAGCGACTCCGGGTCCGAGTTCTGCCGGTAGCCGTCCTGGTGCCAGCCCCAGCCAGGCGGCTCCTCGGACGGGTTCGGCGGCGTCACGTCGAGATGGTTGTGGTGGCTGTAGATGTTCCAGCCGGCCAGCCCCCACACGTACGGAAACGTGCTGGGCTGGGTCAGCAGCTCGCCGAACGCCTCGTCGCGATCGAGGAAGCCGAGCAGGTGCAGTGTGCCGTCGGGCTTGAGCCGGCCGGCCTCGCGCTCCTGCGCGTAGACCCGGTCGACCGCGGCCTCGAGCCGGGCGCGGTGCTCCTCGGTGAGCGCGCCGCGAATCAGCAGAATGCCCTCGCGCTGGAACTCCGCCCGCTGCTCCGGCGTAATCGCCTCGAACCCGGTCAATGCCATCGTCGCGGCCCCCCTTAATGTTTCGCTCTTCATTTGTCCCCCGGGGGATCCGGTGCTTCATAGGGGAAGACGCGACCGGCGCCGCGATGCGTTGCACGGGTTCGGAGAAATTTTTCGACATTACTGAAAGTAATTGACTCGATTTCCTTGTGGACCCGGACAACTCGGGCGGATTTTGTCGCGGAAACGACAGGCCGACGTTCAGCCGACGGGCCCCGCCTGCCGTACGGCGGCCGGCAGCAGCACGGTGACGACGGTTCCGGCGCCATCGCTGCGCAGGCGAAGCTCTCCGCCGTGCGCGGCGACGATCGCGTCCACAACCGACAGTCCGAGCCCCGTCCCCGGCGTGCTCCGCGCGGTGTCGGCCCGGGTGAACCGGCCGGTCGCCCGGGCCAGAAACTCCGGTTCCATCCCGGGCCCGGCATCCTGCACCCGCACCTGGACGAACGGCCCGTCCCGCCCGGTCGTCACCGTGATCGGCGGCGCCCCGTGCCGGCTCGCGTTGTCCAGCAGATTGGTCAGCACCTGCCGCATCCGGTCCGGGTCGGCATGTGCGACCGCCGTCGTGTCGTGCTCGGTCCCGGGGTCAGCCTGCGCATTCACCGTGGCATCGTGGCCGACCCAGACGCCCGGATAACTCGCCGCGACCTCTTCCGCCAGCGCCGCCAGGTCCGCCGTTGCCCCCTCGGCCGGCGGCGCCTGCACCCCCACCGTGAGCAGCGTGTCAGCCAGCTGCCGCAGCCGATCCGTGTCGGCGGCCACGTTCCGCAGCGTCTCCTCCAGCTCCGCGGTGCTGCGCGATCGCCGCAGAGCCAGCTCGATCTCGGTGCTGATCAGGGTGAGCGGGGTGCGCAGCTCGTGGCTGGCGTCGTGCACGAACCGCCGTTCCCGGTCGAGCGCCGCATCGAGGGCGGCGAGCATGTCGTTGAGCGTGTGCCCGAGGCGGGTCAGCTCGTCGTCGCGCCCGGCGGGGACGTCGAGGCGCAGCCCGGTGGCGTCGGCGGCGATCCGGGTGGCCTCGGCGCGGTAGCGTTCGACCGGGGCGAGGGCGGCGCGGGTGAGCCGATATCCGACCACCGAGGCGACCGCCAGCGCGGCGAGATTGGCGAGCACGAGCTGGCCGATCAGTTCGCGCAGCGCCTCGTCGCGCTGATCGCGGCGGCCGGCCACGACCGCGACGGCCGCCCTGCCGCCCGCCAGTTCGGTCCCGCCGGCGCCCGTCGACGGCGTCAACGGAACGGCGCCCGTCGACGGCGTCAACGGAACGGCGCCCGTCGACGGCGTCAAGGGAACGGCATAGAGCCGCAGGGTGCCCGGCCTGATCGGGAAGAGGTCGCCGAGGTCGGCGCGCACCGGCCCGGATCGGGCGGCGGCGAGCTGGTGTGCGGTGAGCAGTGGCAGGCCGGTGCTGCCGGTGCTGGCCTCCAGCACCCGGCCGGAGGAGTCGAGGATCTGGTATTCGATGCCCGGCGCGACCGTGGGCGCGCCCCCGGCGCCGACCTCCTCGGCGATCAGCGAGGACTGGGCCTCGAGGTCCTCGTTGAGCTGCAGATCCAGGGCGTACCGCACGCGCAGATAGACGAAGGCGCCCGCGCCGGCCAGGACGATCAACATCGAAACGGCAAAACCGGCGATCAGCCGTACGCGCAACGGCAGCCGCCGCAGTCGGGACCGCATCATGGCCGCCGCCGCAGCAGCCTTGGCGGGGAGCGCATCTCAGCCGCCGTCCGCTTCGAGCCGGTAGCCGGCGCCGCGCAGGGTCGTGATGGCGTGCCGGTCGAACGGCTTGTCCACCTTGGACCGCACGCTGGCGATGTAGACGTCGATGACGTTGGAGCGCAGGTCGGTCTCGCCGTCCCAGACCTCGTCCAGGATCTGGTAGCGGGTGACGCACTGCCCGGCCCGGCTGATCAGCAGCGCCAGGATGTCGAACTCGCGGGCCGACAGCGCGATCTCGGCGTCGTCCCGGAAAACCCGCCGGGTCACGGGGTCGAGCCGCAGGTCCCCCGCCCGCAGGACGGTCACGGGGTCCGGGTTGGTGCGCCGATGCAGGGCCCGCAGCCGGGCGAGCAGCTCGTCGAAGGAGAACGGCTTGCTCAGGTAGTCGTCGGCGCCGGCGTCGAGCCCTTCGACCCGATCGGGCACGGTCCCGCGTGCGGTGAGCATCAGGACCGGCACGCGTACGCCGCGATCCCGCAGCTGGCGACACAGGTCCAGCCCGTCCAGCCCGGGCAGCATGCCATCGAGCACCACCGCGTCGTAGTCGCCGCCGATCGCCGCGAGCAGCCCGTCCTCGCCGGTGTGCCGCACGTCGGCGGCGTGGCCGGCCTCGCGCAGCCCGCGCGCGACCAGCTCGGCGAGCCGCTGCTCGTCCTCGACCACCAGTACCCGCACGTGCACCTCCCCACGGTCCGGGTCAATGCATCACGGCCGCCCGCCGTCTTCAGGTTCCTTTCATCGTGGCGTACCGCGCCGGTGCTCGTGGCCGTCCGCGTCTGCGGCACACCCGTTCGTGTAACGGCTGCTACATTCATCCTTGTGGCAGACAACGACCGATGGGTGGTGCTGGTGCTGAAGGTGCCGGCCGAGCCGTCGCGGCACCGGGTCGCGGTGTGGCGCGAGCTGCGCCGGATCGGGGCGTTGTCGCTCGGCCAGGGCGTGTGGGCGGTGCCGGACGTGCCGGTCTTCGCCGGTGGCATCGAGCGCGCGATCACGATGGCCGAGCAGGGCGGCGGGCAGGCGATGACGCTGCACGCCAGCGGCCGCGGCGCCGAGGACGCGGCCCGCTTCCGGGCCATGTTCACCGCCGCCCGCTCGGCCGACTGGGCCGAGTTCCTGGCCGACTGCGGCAAGTTCGAGCGCGGCCTGGCCAAGGAGATCGCGATCGGCAAGTTCACCCTGGCCGAGCTGGAAGAGGAGGAGCAGTCCGTCGAGCGCCTGCGGCGCTGGCATCGAGACCTCACCGCACGGGACGTGTTCGGCGCGCCGGAGGCCGCCGAGGCCGCCCGCCGGCTCAAGAACTGCGCCGCCGGCTGCGAGAACTACGCCGAGCTGGTCTTCCGCGCGCTGCACGGCACCCG
>NZ_JAOSZE010000023.1 GCF_025630775.1 Actinoplanes sp. KI2 | reverse complement strand
GCGCGGGGATGCGGCGGGCCGCCTCCTGCGCCAGGCCCGACTCGCCGACCACCTCGATGTCGCCGTCGGCCTGCAGCAGATCGACCAGGCCACGGCGGACCACCTCGTGGTCGTCGAGAAGAAACACGCGGATCATCGCACCTTGATACCCTGCCGAGCCGGGCCCGCCAAGTGTCCAAGGTCCCGTGTCTTTCTCACCCGGACCGGACGGTGTACGAGATCGCCCGGACGGATAGCCTGAACCCATGTCGGAGCGCCCGGAACCGCCGTCCCTGGGGCTCGGCCCGCTGTCTCGGGTGCGGCTGGACGAGCTGCTGCAGGAGATGCTCGACCGGGTCGGCGACGTGATGGCCAGCCGGGAGCGGCTGCGGGCGCTGCTCGACGCGGTGGTCGGCATCGGCGCCGACCTCGACCTGCGCAGCACCCTGCAACGCATCGTCGAGGCCGCCTGCGCCCTGGCCGGCGCCAGGTACGGTGCGCTCGGCGTGATCGGCGCCGACCGCACCGAGCTGATCGACTTCATCACGCACGGCATCGACGCCGCGACGCACGCCGAGATCGGCGACCTGCCGCACGGCCGCGGCGTGCTGGGCCTGCTGATCACCGACCCGCGCCCGGTCCGGCTGCCGGACATCAGAAAGCATCCCAACTCGTACGGATTCCCGCCGCACCACCCGCCGATGCACTCCTTCCTGGGCGTCCCGGTGCGCATCCGGGACCAGGTCTTCGGCAACCTGTACCTGGCCGAGAAGCAGGGCGCCAGCGAGTTCAGCCAGGACGACGAGGAGATCGTGGTGGCCCTCGCCGCCGCGGCCGGCGTGGCGATCGACAACGCCCGCCTCTACGAGCTGGCCCAGCGCCGGGAGCGCTGGCTCGCCGCCACCGCCGAGATCACCGGCGTGCTGCTCGGCAACGTGCACCGCACCGAGGCGCTGCGGCTGATCGCCCGCCGGGCCCGCGAGGTGGCCGGGTCCGAGCTGGTCATGGTGCTGCTCTACGACTCCGACGCCGGCTGTTACACGATCGAGGTGGCCGAGGGCGCCGACGGGCTGGTCGGCCGGCAGGTGCCCGCGGACGCCGAGACCGACCTCGGCCAGGAGAAATACCGCGTGGTGGAGAGCCTGGCCGCGGTGACCGACTGGCCGGCACAGGTGCCCGACGGGCCGGCGCTGGCCGCGCCGCTCACCGCGGCGGAGACGCTGCGCGGCATGCTGATCGTCACCCAGCCGGCCGGCCGGGTCGCCGACGACGAGGAGGCGGTGCTGCTGTCCACCTTCGCCGGGCAGGCGGCGATCGCCCTCGACCGGTCCCGGGCGCAGGAGCAGCGCGAGCAGTTCGCGGTGCTGGAGGACCGCGAGCGGATCGCCCGGGACCTGCACGACGTGGTGATCCAGCGGCTGTTCGCCACCGGCATGCAGCTGCAGGGCGCGGTGCCGCACGCGGCCCGCCCCGAGGCGGTGACCCGGATCAACACGGCCGTGGACGACCTCGACGCCACCATCCGCGACATCCGCCGGTCGATCTTCGAACTGCGTGCGCCGGTGGGGCCGTCCCTGCGCGCCGAGCTGCACGAGACGGTCGACGCGGCCGCCGGCACGCTGGGGTTCCGGCCGGTGCTGGAGACGATCGGGCCGGTCGACAGCGCGATCCCGGACGACATCGTGCCCGAGCTGATGGCGGTGCTGCGCGAGGCGCTCTCGAACGTCGCCCGGCACGCCCGGGCGTCCCAGGTGCGGGTGACGGTGTGGGCCGCCGGGCAGGAGGTCGTACTGCGGGTCGAGGACGACGGGGTCGGCGCGGACCCGGCCGGGGCGCGCGGCGGCATCGTGAACATGAGGGAGCGCGCCAACGACCTGGGCGGGGCCTTCGAGATCACCGCCGGGCCGGGCGGGTCGGGGACCGTGGTGACCTGGCGCGCGCCCGTCACCGGGTAGGGGGAAGGGACCTTCGGCCCTAGGCGCGTGTTCGACGCGTACGCAATCGTGGGTTTCATGACAGCGCTCGAAGACGCGGCCCGGGCAGCCCAGCACGCACCATCGGTCTTCAACACCCAGCCGTGGTCGTGGCGGATCACCGGGGACACCATGGAGCTGTACGCGGATCCGAGCCGTCAGCTCGAGGTGGTCGACAAGGAGGGCCGGCTGCTGCTGCTCAGCTGCGGCACCGCGCTGCACCACGCGCGGGTCGCGCTCGCCGCCGCCGGGGTCGAGGTCTCCGTCTCGCGGGACGTCTCGGAACACCACCTCGCCACCATCCACGTCACCGGCCAGGCGGAGCCCGCCTCGACCGACCTCGCGGCGGCGATCCGGGCGCGGCACAGCGACCGGCGGGCGTTCGGCGAGCGACCGGTGGCCGAGGAGGAGCTGACCACCCTGCGCCGGCTGGTCGAGGCCGAGGGTGCCTTCCTTCACGTGGTACGCCCGGACCAGATCGTCGAGCTGGCGATCAGCGCCGAACAGGCCGGCAATGCCGAGCGGGACGACCCCGCCTACCAGGCCGAACTGGCCCGCTGGACGAGTCGGCCGGACTTCGCCGGCGACGGGGTGCCGCCCGAGACCGGCGTCCGGCAGGAGCTGCGCCGGGTGCCGATCCGCGACTTCGACCCGTCCGGCGAGCAGGCGCAGGCCGCCGGGGCCGCGCACGACCAGGGCACGGCGTACGTCATCCTGTTCGGCCGGTCGGACACCCCGGTCGAGCTGCTGCGCGGCGGCGAGGCGCTCTCCGCGCTGCTGCTGCGGGCCACCGCCGACGGCCTGTCCACCTCGATGATCAGCGACACGATCGAGGTCGAATGGCCCCGCACGCTGGTACGCGGGATGATCTCGGGGATCGGCGAGCCGTACGTGGTGGTCCGCCTCGGCTATCTGCCGGACTCGGCGCCCCCGCCGTCGACCCCGCGCCGCGATCCCCGCGACGTGATCACCGTCGTCGAACAGCCGTGACCGGATACTCGGAAAAAGACCTTCACCTGGCGGCCGCCGCCGGTGTCCGCGCCCCGTCGCTGCACAACAGCCAGCCGTGGCTGTTCCGGCTGCACGACGCCGCGATCGAGGTGCTCGCCGACCCGTCGCGCGTCCTGCCCGTCGTCGACCACGACGGCTGGGCCACCCGGATCGCGTGCGGCGCGGCCACCTACAACGCCCGGCTGGCCCTCGCGGCGGCCGGGCATCCGGCGTCGGTCGCGCTGCACCCCGCCCCGGGCGTGCTCGCCCGGCTCACCCCGGCAGACCCCCGGCCGCCCACGTACGCCGAGCAGGAACTGCACGACGCGATCCCGCGCCGGCACTCGCACCGCGGCCCGTTCTGGCCCGACCCGGTGCCGGCCCCGGTGCGCGTCCGGCTGATCGCCGCGGCCCGCGACGAGGACGGCTGGCTCGACCTGCTGGTCGGCACGACGGCGGTGAACGGGTTCGCCGAGATCGCGCAGAGCGCCGACCGGGTGCTGCGGCGCGACACCACGTACCAGGCGGCCCTCGCCTCGTTGCGCGGCGAGGTGCCGGTCAGCGCCGGCGCACCGCTCGCCGAGCCGTACGACCTGCTGCCCCAGCGGCTGTTCAACGACCGGCCACGGGCGAACGGGCGCGACTACGAGCCGGAGCCGTTGATCGGCATCCTGGGATCGCCCGGCAACCTCCCGATGGACCACACGGTGGCCGGGCAGGCGCTGCAGAAGGTGCTGCTCACGGCGGTCGCGAGCGGCCTGGACACCTCCATGATCAGCCAGCCGATCGAGGTACCCGCCGCCCGCGACCAGCTGCGGCGCTCGCTCGGCCGGACCGGGTTTCCGCAGATCGCGGTACGTCTGGGGTACGGCACGCCGGGCCGGCCGACTCCGCGGCGTGAGCTCACCGAAGTGGTTCGGGACTTTGGTCCCGGGCCGGACAGGATCAATGGCCCGGGTGCCGGGGAAGGGACCGGAGCAGAGTCAGAGGCGTAAGAGAGAGATCAAGGAGGACGCCATGACGATCACCGGTCGGAGCCACGCGGCCCACCTCGAACAGGTCGAGGCCCCCGGATCAATGCTCACCCACGCCGCCGCTCGGACCCTGGCCGTGCTGCGGGTCGCCCTCGGATTTGTCTTCCTCTGGGCGTTTCTCGACAAGACCTTCGGTTTCGGGTACGCGACGCCCTCCGCGAAGGCCTGGATCAACGGCGGGTCGCCGACCAAGGGCTTCCTGGCCAGCGTCGACACCGGCCCGTTCCAGTCGTTCTTCCACAACATCGCCGGCACCCCGTTCGCGGACTGGGCGTTCATGCTCGGCATGCTCGGCATCGGCCTGGCCCTGATGCTGGGGATCGGGCTGCGGATCGCCGCCGTGGCCGGCACCGCGATGATGGCGCTGATGTGGCTGGCCGAGTGGCCGCTCGCCAAGGGCTCGTCCAACCCGATCGTCGACTACCACGTGATCTACGCGCTCGGCGCGATCGTCCTGGCCCTCACCTACGCCGGGCACACCTGGGGACTCGGGCGCCTCTGGCTGCGCATCCCGCTGGTGCAGAAGCACCGCTGGCTCATCTGAAGGTCCCAAAAAAGCCCTGCCGACCAGGTCGGCAGGGCTTTCGCGGCGTCCGGGGTCAGGGCAGGAACTGCTCCTCGAAGTGGGTCACCTTGCCGTTCTTTACGGTGAGCCAGAACGGCAGCATCGAGATCTGCGGCGGGGTGATGGTGAAGCCCTCGTTGCGCTTCTTCAGGAAGGCCGGCAGGGCGGCGAAGGTGATCGTCTTGGTGTCGGTGCCGCCCAGCGTGGCCAGCACGACGCACTTGGTCGCCGGGTCGACCGGCAGGGTCCGCAGCTTCTTGTTGTTGTTGACGATCATGTAGTCGTTGTCCGGGCCGTCGGGCTGGTCGGGGTGCTCCTTCTTCCACTCGGCCTTGGCCGCGGCCCCGGTCAGGAACTCGATCAGATCGAACGTGGTGGTCTTCCCGGCGACGTCCAGGCCGGTGAGGTAGACGGCGCTCCGGCCGTCGGGCAGCACCGGCGTGGCGGTCGCCGTCGCCGACTTCACCGGGGCCGCGCCCGCCCCCGCCTCCGCGGACGCGCCCGCGTCGGCCGGCGCGGACGCGCTGGTCGCCGTGGCCTTCGGGCTCGACGACGGCGTCCCCGACCCGCCGCACCCGGATGTCCCGCCCAGTGTGACCGCGAGGGCGGTCGTCCCGGCCACCGCGCGAATCCACACCTTCACCGATTTCATCTTTGCTCCTACCTCAGCGAACCCGTCACGGGACAGGATGAAGCGAACACGGTCCCGGGGGTGGGCCGCGTCCCCCTTTCTGGCGCGAAACCGTGACCCACGGACCGGACCACGGCTGCTTTGAAGATCATCTCTCGTGCATACTGTGCCGCCGGCCAGCACCCCCGCGGCCGCGGCACCGACGAAGAGGCACAGCCATGTCCCCTGCGGTCATCACCCTCACGCGGCCCGTGGAGATCACCTACGCCGCCCGCAGCTACAAGATCTACGTCAACGGCGTGAAGGTCGCCGGCATCCGCACCGGCAAGACCGTCGACATCCCGCTCCCGCCCGGCGAGCACCGGATCAAGGTGAAGATCGACTGGTGCTCCAGCCCGGAGCTGATCGTGAACATCGGCCCGGGGCAGCGGGCATTCCTCGACGTCCGCCGGGGAGGCGCGACCGCCGCGGCGGCCTGGAACCAGCTGTTCCAGCCGCACAGGTTCCTGGCCCTCACCGCGGCGCAGAGCTGAGCGGTTCGGCGGCCCGGCCGGGGTACGGGTGGGCTCGCTCGCCGGCCACGAGCCGGCCCGGCCGGCTACTGGAGGCCACGGGCCGACCCGGCGAGCTGTTCGGCCCGGCCGGCGTTCGCCCCGGGCGGCTGTTCGCCCCGGCCGGCTGTTCACCCCGGCCGGCTGTTCACCCCGGCCGGCTGTTCGCCCCGGCCGGCTGTTCGCCCCGGCCGGCTGTTCACCCCGGCCGGCTGTTGGAGGCCGCGGGCGGCGGCCGGTACGCCTGGCCGCGGCTCCGCCGAACCACGACCGCCGCAGCCCGCGGCGGCCGAGGCCAACCGGATCAAGTCCGCGTGGAGAGAGCTCACCCGGAAAAGCTTGCGCTGAGAGCCCGCACGGAGGGATCCCGCGTTCGTAAGCGCTCACCGAGCCCCAGCGCACCAACCGCCGTAAGCGCTCACCGAGAACAGCACACCGACCGCGGCAAGCGCTCACCGAACCCAGCACACCGACGCCGTGAGCGCTCACGGAGATTCGCCACGCACCCTCGCTCCCGCCGTGAGCGCTCACGGAGCGGACACCACCCACCCGAGACCGCCCGTGAGCGCTCACGGCGACGACCGGTCACGCCGACTCACGCCGACTCAGGCCGACTCAGGCCGACTCAGGCCGACTCGCGCCGGACCAGGGTCGTGGGCAGCACCCGGGACGACGCCGTCCGCCCGCCGATCAACTCCAGCAGCACCTCGACCAACTCCTCCGCCACCTGCGACAACGGCTGCCGGACGGTGGTCAGCGGCGGCGTGGTGGCCGCCGCGATCGTGGAGTCGTCGAAACCGCCGACCAGCACGTCCTCGGGCACCCGCCGGCCCGCCGCGGCCAGTGCCTGCAGCGCACCCACCGCGAGCAGGTCCGACGCCACGAACACCGCGTCCAGGTCCGGGCACGTACGCAGCAGCCGGCTCATCGCCTCCCGGCCGGCCTCGATGCTGTACGCCGCCGCCGACACGATGGCCCGCCGGTTCGCCCGCCGGCCGAGCACGTCCTTGAAGCCGGCCAGCCGCTCCACCCCGCCGGCCGTGTCCCCGGGCCCGGCCACCATGGCCGGTCGCCGGGCACCCCGGCCGAGCAGGTACTGCGTCATCAGCCGGGCCCCGCCCCGGTCGTCCGCGCCGACGTACGGCAACGGCGGACCGCCGGCCGGCGCCCGCCCGCACACGACGACCGGCACATCGGTGGCGGCCAGGGCCGCCGCCAGCGGATCACCGTCGTGCATGGACACCAGCAGCACACCGTCGACGTGGCCGCCCCGCGCGAAGACCAGCACCCGGTCGCGCTCCTCGGGCGTGCCCGCGAGCATCAGCATCAGGCTCCGCCCGCGCCCGCCCAGCAACTGCGTGCAGTGCCGCAACAGCCCGCCCAGCACCGGGTCCTCGAACAACCGGTCCGGCGGCTCGGACAGCACGAACGCGACCGCCCCCGACCGCTTCGTGACCAGGCTGCGAGCGTTGACGTTCAGCACGTACCCGGTCTGCCGCATCGCCTCCCGAACCGCCTGCTGCGACGCCGCGCTCACGTGGTGTGCCCCGTTCAGCACGCGGGAGACCGTGCCGCGGGAGACCCCGGCGATGGTCGCGACGTCCTCCATGGTGGGTCCGCGACGCTGGGCTCGGCGGGCGGCGCCGCGCGACTTGGGGTGTGCGGGCGCTTCGTCCGGCATCGTCGCCTGTCCTTCCTCGCGTGGAACGCCTGCACGATACCCGCCGGCGGGGACGGCGCCCTTGACATTCACAGAACGCCGTAAGACCGTGAGCGCTCACAGTCTCGTCGGACTGGAGGTCATCGATGTCTTCCGCTCTCAGCCGCCGCGGTTTCCTTGCCGGGGCCGGCGGAATAGCCCTGTCCGCCCTCGTACCCACCGCGGCCCGCGCGGCCGCACCGTCCACCGCAGACACCGCAGCCAACGCAGACGCCGCAGCCAGGGCAAGCGCCGCAGCTGACGCCGGCGCCGCAGCAACCGCAACGCCGGCACCGTCCAACGCGGCCGCGCGACCGTCCACCGCGCTCAGCGTCCGCGGCGCCGACCTGTCCTTCCTGCCCCAACTGGAAGAGGCCGGGGTCAGATACACCGACCTAGCCGGCCGCGTCCGTCCCGCCGAGCAGATCCTCGCCCACCAGGGCGCCACCTACATGCGCATGCGGGTCTGGGTCGACCCGCCGGCCGGCTACAGCGACAAGGCCCGCGCGCTCGCCCTGGCGAAGCGGGCCAAGCGGGCCGGCATGAAGATCCTGCTCGACCCGCACTACTCCGACTTCTGGGCCGACCCCGGCAAGCAGTACCCGCCCGCGAGCTGGCCCACCGATCTCGCCGACCTCACAGTCAAGATCAAGACCTACACCCGTTCCCTGGTACGCGATTTCGCCGCCCAGGGCACCCCGGTCGACATCATCCAGATCGGCAACGAGGTCACCAACGGCATCCTGTGGCCGGCCGGCCGGCTCTACCTGCCGGACGGCACCCAGCAGTGGGAGGCGTTCACCGACCTGCTCAAGGCCGGCACCGAGGGCGCGCTCGAAGGCTGCGCCGGTCACCGCCCGCGCACGATGCTGCACATCGACAAGGGCGGCCTGATGGGCGACACCCGATGGTTCTTCGACAACGTGAGCGCTCACGGAGTGCCGTTCGACATCATCGGCCAGTCGTACTACCCGATGTGGCACGGCTCGATCGCCGACCTCGAGGCCAACCTGGTCGACTCGGTGAGCCGCTACGACAAGCCGGTACTGCTCGCCGAGGTGTCCTACCCATGGACGTTCGAGGACGGCGACGGGCGCGGCAACATCGTCGGCCCGGGCGCCTACCTCCCCGATGTGGACCGCTTCCCGGTCACGCCGGCCGGCCAGGCCGCCTTCTACGAGGCCGTGCGCGACGTCCTCGCCCGCGTACCGGACGGCCGCGGCCTCGGCTTCATGGTCTGGGAGCCGGAATGGATCCCGGGCGTCGGCTGGGAGCCCGGCGCCGAGGCCTCCAACGACAACCTCACCCAGTTCGACTTCACCGGCCACGCCCTCCCCTCGATCCGCTCCTACCGCCGCCCCTGACCAGACCGGACCTTGCCCTGCTCGGGCCGCCCGAGCGGGGCACCCGGCCGATCGGGACCGCCGGGCCCGGGCACCCGGCCGATCGGGACCGCCGGGCACGGCACCCGGCCGATCGGGACCGCCGGCCGGCGCACCCGGCCGATCGGGACCGCCAGCCGGCGCACCGGGCTCAATCGAGGTCGATGTCGGCGTAGATCGCCGCATGGTCCGACCCGGCGTGCACCGCGGCCGTCATCGTCGAGTAGATCGGCCACAACGTGCCCCGCCGGCCGCCCCACACCCCGCGCCGGAAGATCCCGCCGCCGCGCGCGGCCCCGAACAGTGCCGGCGACAGCAGCACGTAGTCCAGCTTGTTCCGGGCCGTGCAATAGCCGTACGTCCCCGGCCGCCCGCCGTCCTCGAACCCCGGATGCGCCGAGATGTCCCGCAGATCGGTCCCGCCGAGCAGCGGCGCCAGCGGATCGCTCTCCGGCGTGTCGTTCAGGTCACCGACCACCGCCACGTGCGCGATCCCCTCGGCGAGCAGTCCACGGTAGATCTCCGCGACCCGCACGGCCTGCCGGCGACGGATCGCGTCCGACGCGACCTTTCCGCCGTACCCCTTGCTCTTGAAGTGATTGACCAGCACCGCGACCCGCACGCCGCCCGGCGACCGGAAGTGGTACTCGGCGCAGTCCCGGCTGAAGACCCGTCCCACGTGGTCCACGTCGTCGACGTGGCTGCGCTGTCCGACCAGGGGGAATCCGGCCGCGGACAGCACGCCCACGTCGATCCCCCGCTCGTCGTTGCCGTCCACCACCATGACGTGCGGATACCGTGGCCGCCCGTCTTCGACGACGCCCGCGTCGGCGAACCGCTTGAGCGCGAACCGGCTCTCCGCCTCGATCACGCCGACGATGTCCGCGCGCACATCGCGCAGCACCCGCGCCGTGTGGTCGAGGGCCAGTTCGTCACAGCGGTCGGTGGTCAGCTCCACCCAGCCGATCCAGGACGCCCGGCCGGCCGCGACCACCCGCACCACGCCGTCCCGCGATCGGCGCAGCAGCCGTCCCCGGTTCTGCCGCAGCCGCGCGAACCTCGCGGTGTCCCCGTTGCGCAGCCCGAGCCGGGCGAGCTCGCGCAGGATCTCCCGCTGGGTGAGCTCGTCGTAGACCGGCTCTTCCAGAAGCGTGCAGATCCGCTCGTACGCCTCGAGCACCGGCCGTCCCGCCGACCAGGTCCGCTGATCGAGCGCTCGCGCGCGGTTGAACAGGTTCTCCACGTTGAACGCGGCGATCCGCATCGACCCTCCCGAGGCGAGACTGTCGGATGTAGACAATAGTGATCTTCGGAGTCGCCGGACGGGTTACGCAAATGGGAGCGCTATTCACAGGCGTAAACGCAGGCCACCGACCTGCGGAAACTTCATAGTGCAACCATACGACTACTAATGGTTAACGAGCTTTATCAACATTGACGAGGTGTAGCCTCCGAGTACTACGCATCTGCGCACTTGAAGAAGCCGGGATTCGGTTCAGAATCAGGTTATGACGTACGGCAAGAAAGACCTGCCTTACCCCTACAGCCAGGACTTTTCCGGCATCGTCACCCGGGTGAAGGGTGTGCGGGAGTCGACCCGCGCCGCCCTGGTGAACTCGTTGAAGGTCGCCTCGTACCTGAAGGCCGGGGCGAATCTTGTCGAGCGCAACCTCGGCGCCCCCACTGTGGTCACCGCCCGGGCCGACGGCTGCAAGGAGTACTGGTCGGGTCTGAGCTTCTTGTCGGAGCGGGCCCTGTCCCGCGAGGTGGCGGGCCTCGAGCCGCCGTTCCTGCGTCAGCGCGGCACCGGGCCGTACCGTTCGACCTGGGCCAGCCACGACGACTACCTGAACGACCTGCTCGCGTTCCTGTTCCACGCCATGAACTACGACCCCCAGTACGGTGCCGAACTGGAGACCCGTGGCGACTGGCTGGCGTCCGACGAGAGCTTCGTCGACGCCGTCGACCGCTCCATCCTGCACGAGGTGATGGCCATCTGCCGGATGCCGCTGTTCCGGCTCCAGCTGATCGTGTGCGCCACCGCCGACCGCAACGACCGCATCCACGACACGATCGCCAGCAACTATGCCGGCGCCCTCGAACCCTGGTCGAAGGTGTACGAGCAGACGATCGCCGCCCGCGGTTACCGGTTACGCGAGGGCATCACCCTCGAACAGTTCACCGACATCCTGGCCGCGATCGTCGAGGGCTTCGCCGTTCGGCAGCTCGGCGACCCCGGGTCCGACCTGCTCGGGGAGGGCTCGGGGGAGAACGTCGCCGGAATGGCCATCCTCGGGATCATGAGCAGCTACCTGGTGCCCGCCGATGAACCAAAAGGCCCCGCGCTTCGTGAACTGTTTGAAAGCGCTACGCAGTCGACCGAGCACGGGGAGTAACCGATGACCAGTACCACGGAGAGGCCCGCAGCCCCCCGCGCGGCCAAGCAACCCTCCTGGTGGGACCGGCAGGGCGACCTCATCATGCGGCGGCCGTTCAACGAGTGGACCTTCACTCACATGAACTGGCTGATGCCGACCGAGCGGGTGGCCCGCGGCGAGGTGCACCGGCCCCTGCACTACGACCCGCACCACCTCGACCTGACCTATCGGTTCGAGGGGCATGACCGGAGCCTCGCCGAGCTCCACAAGCGGACCAACACGACGGCCTTCGTCGTGGTCCACAACGGCCGGATCGTGCACGAGTACTACCCCGGCGTGTTCGCGGGACCGCGTACCCGGATGCAGTTGTTCTCGGTCTCCAAGTCGATCACGTCACTGCTCGTCGGGATCGCCCTGCACGAGGGAACGATCGACGGGCTCTACGACCGGGTCGCCGACTTCCGCCCCGACTTCAAGGGGACCGCGTACGAGGACGTCACGGTCGCCAATCTGCTCAACATGACCAGCGGCGTCGGCGACCTCGAGGTGTGGGACGTGCCGGACGCCGGCATCAAGCGCTTCGAGCAGGCCATCATGGGCGGCGGTGACGTGGCCGCCGTGGTTCGCGGCGCGCCCCGCACGGCCCCGATGGGAGATCACTTCAACTACTCCACCTTCGACACGCAGGTCCTCGGCTGGGTGCTCGAGGCCGCCGCCGGCACCTCGCTGGCGCAGTACTGCTCCGACCGGTTGTGGCGCCACCTGGGCGCCGACCGCGACGCGTACTACTGGCTCACCCGGGCCCGCCCGCGCTCGGCCATCGGCGGCGGCTCGCTCAACGCCACCGCCCGCGACCTGGCCCGGGTCGGCATGCTGATGGTCAACGACGGCGTCGTGGCCGGCCGCCAGGTCGTCCCCCGCGACTGGGTACGCCGCAGCCGCGGCTGCGACCAGCCCCAGCTGGCGGTCGGCGCGCTCGGCCCGAGCGGCTACCCGCACTACGGCTACAGCAACCAGTGGTGGACGCTCGGCCCGTCCTGCTTCGACTCGTTCACCGGTCTCGGCGTGCACGGCCAATACCTCTTCGTCGACCACTCGGCCGACGTGGTCATCGTCAAGACCAGCGCGTGGCCCACCCAGGACGACGAGGCCCGCGACCGCGAAACCGTGACGGCGCTGCGCCGCATCGCGGACCACTTCGCGACCACCCGCTAGACCAGCACGACCCGCACGAGCATCACCCGATGATGTCCGCCGGGGGCTCCACCGTGCCTGACACCCGCTCTAGAGACCGAAGGGAGGCCATGGCGGCGCACGTCCCCGGCGGAACACGCCAACCCCACTCTCACCTGGCCGACGGCATCCCACGCGCCGACCCCCCGCGTGGGGTGCCGTCGCCGACTTCTCCGGAGGGGGGCGGCAGCGGACGGCCCGGACCTACGCGACAGGTCCGGGCCGTCCGTCTTGACCGGACCCGGATCACCCATGCGTGCCGTGCATCGTCGAACTCCCGCCGTCGGTCCACTCCCGGCGCTACCGTCCAAGAATGCTGAGATTTCGGTACAAAGCGCTCCGAGCCGCCACCGCGCTGGTGCTCGGCATCGGCCTCACCACGCCGATCGCGGCGCCCGCCGCCAACGCCGCCGCCGGGCAGCCCGGCCCGATCCAACTTCAGAACGCGCTGCTCACCGCGGCCGACCTCCCCAAGGGTTACCTCCCCCACGCGAGCAGCTCGACGAGGCTCGTCTCCAACGTCGCCAGCGATACGAACATCTGCGATCACAAGATCCCGCAGAGCCACGTGAACCTCGCCACGACCAGCTTCATCCGCGTCCCCGGCCCGATGATGTTCGAGACGCTCTCCGAGACCGGCCCCAGCGCGGCCCGCGCGATCGTCGCCGCCATCGCCACCGCCCCGCGCCTGTGCCGGAACGTGCACAACGTCCGCGGCTCCGCGATCGCGGGCAACCTGCATCTCAGCGCCAACCTGCATCTCACCGCGCTGCGCGTACCGCGACTGGGTGACGCGAGCGCGGCGCTGGCCTTCACGGTGCGCCCGGCCGGCCTGAACACGACCGTCCAGGGCAAGCTGATCTCGGTGGCCCGCGGCAGCGTCACGGTGACGATCCTGCTGCTCAACACCCCGCGCAACGATCAGCGCGAACTGAACCTGATCGCCACCACCGCGGTACGCAAGCTCGACCGGGTCCTCTAGCGGCGCCGCCGGGCCGTCCGCTCAGCCGAGGTTGTCCGCCGGGCCACCGGCGCCCGGCGGACAACTCGCTGCGGTCAGGGCAGCAGCAACGTCTTGATCGCGCGCCGCTCGTCCATCGCCCGGTACCCCTCCGCCACCTGCTCCAACGGCAGGGTCAGATCGAACACCCGGCCCGGGTTGATCTCGCCCTTCCACACCAGATCGATCAGCTCGGGCAGGTACTGCCGCACCGGCGCCGGCCCGCCGTGCACCGCGACGTGCGTCCGGAACAGCTGCGTACCCTCGATCGTCACGCCGTGCGGCACGCCCACGAACCCCACATGCGCCCCGGGGCGCGCCGATCTGATCGCCTGCTGCATCGACTCGCCGGTCCCGACACATTCGAGCACCGCGTCCGCCCCCACGCCGTCGGTCAGCTCCCGGACGCGCGCCACGCCCTCGTCGCCCCGCTCGGTGACGATGTCCGTCGCGCCGTACTCGATCGCCAGCTGCTGCCGCTTCTCGTGCCGGCTCATCGCGATGATCCGCGCCGCGCCCATCTGCCGCGCCGACAACACCCCGTGCAGCCCGACCGCGCCGTCCCCGACCACCAGTACGGTCATCCCCGGTCGGACCTGAGCGGCAACGGCCGCGAACCAGCCCGTCCCCATCACGTCCGACAGGGTGAGCAGACTGGGAATCATGTCCGGCGACGGCTGCCCGGGCGTGGCCACCAGCGTCCCGTCGGCCAGCGGCACCCGCAGCATCTCGGCCTGCGCGCCGACCACCGGCTCCCGATGCGAACAGCTGGTCTGATAGCCCGCGAGACAGTGCGGACACGTGTTGTCCGACGCGACGAACGACCCGATCACAAACTGACCGGGTTCGATCGTCGCGACCGCCCCACCGACCCGCTCGACCACCCCGACGTACTCGTGCCCGATCGGCGTGGGCGCACCGATCTCGTTGATCCCCCGATAGGGCCACAGATCCGACCCGCAGACACAGGCCGCCACCACCCGGATGACCGCATCGGTCGGCGACTCGATCTCCGGATCGGCCCGCTCCTCGAAGCGCACGTCCCGCGTCCCGTGAATAACAGTTCCCCGCATGCTGTTCCTTCCCAACGGCGTTCCCCGATCAGCTTGCTCCCCGCGGCACACCTGCGCCAAACCAAGCCCAAACCCCTTCCCGAGTACGAGGCAGCGCCTCCCCCGCCGGCCGCGTCCGCCCCCGCCTCTCCCCGCGACCACCTGCGACTAGAGGCAACGCCGTTCAGTTAGGCGGTCGTGTGGATCGTCAAGGCGTGTCTGAAACGTAAAGCAGCGGAGCTCCGGTATAGAGGGTGGTCACTCTAAGACTTCCCTGACACCTGGAGCTCCGCTGGCTGATCAGATTGCCATAACCCGGGCGGTACGGGTAGCAGCAGGGGTGTTCGCGCCTGGTCATCTGGGCGAGCTGACCCGTCTGGTGCCGTTCGAGATGGTCGATGATGTCCTGGCTACGACCAGGCGAACCGAGTCGCGGGTCCGGCTGCTACCGGCCCGGGTCGTCATCTATCTGCTGCTGGCCGGCTGCCTGTTCGCCGAGTTGGGATACCAGCAGGTGTGGCGCAAACTGACCAGTGGGTTGTCCGGCCTGCCGCTCGTGTCACCCAGCGGGAGCGCATTACGCCAGGCCCGGCAACGACTCGGCCCCCAGCCGTTACAGGCGCTGTTCGATCTCCTGCGTGGCCCGGCCGCCACGAACGCCACGCAGGTCCGCTGGCGTGGCCTGTTGCTGTCGGTGATCGACGGAACGCTGCTGACGGTCGCGGACTCGCCGGCCAACACCGGCCGCTACGCCAAGCAGCGAGGTAACCACGGTGGTTCCGGCTACCCCCAGCTGCGGTTGAGTGCACTGCTGTCCTGTGGCACCCGATCGGTGCTCGACGCCGTGTTCGACCCGGTCAGCACCGGGGAACTCGACCAAGCCCGTCACCTCGCCCGCAGCCTGCGGCCCGGGATGCTGCTGCTGGCCGACCGTAACTATGCCGCCGCCGACCTGATCGCCGCCCTCGCCGCGACCGGCGCCCATCTGCTGATCCGTTGCAAGAACGGCCGCAAACTCCCGGTCCTGCGCCCTCACCACGACGGATCCTTCTTCTCGATCATCGGCCGGCGGCCGATCCGGGTCATCGACGCGCAGATCAGCATCACCACCACTGCAGGCACCCACACCGGCAGCTACCGGCTGCTGACCACTCTGCTCGACCCACACACCCACCCCGCCGCGGAACTCGTCCGGCTCTACCACCAGCGCTGGGCGATCGAAACCGCCTACCTCGAACTCAAATCCTCGATCCTGGGCGGCCGGGTGCTACGCGCCCGCACTCCCGCAGGCGTCCGGCAAGAGGTCTACGCCCTGCTCGCCGTCTACCAACTACTGCGCACCGCGATGGTCGACGCCACCGACAGCCAGCCCGGCCTCGACCCCGACCGGGCCAGCTTCACCACCGCCCTCAACACCGCCCGCGACCAGATCGTGCACGCCGCCGGCGTCATCGCCGACACCGTCATCGATCTGGTCGGAGTCATCGGCGCCCACGTCCTGGCCCACCTGCTGCCCGACCGCCGGATCCGAATCAAATCCCGCATGATCAAACGCTCGAACTCCAAATACCAAGCCCGCGGCCCCAACACCGACCGACGCAGCTACCAAGCCACCGCCAGCATCGACATCATCAACCCCGACCCTTGACACCAGACACCTCGCCCTAACTAAACGGCGTTGCGACTAGAGGCCGTAGCGCGCCGCTCGCGCGAGGGGTCGCAAGACCACCGATCGGCGCCCCGCTCCCGGTGAGCCCTCAGGCGAGCCGGCACACGAGCGGTCGACGCGACGCGCCAGGGCGGTCACACGGCCGGGTGGAGGCTGGCTCGGGGCGGGATTGTGTGTTGGGGTGGTGGCATGACTCGAAGCCGGGCGGACAGTCTGCGATGGATGGCCGAAGGCACGACCCTGCTGCTGGGCGCATTGCAAGCGGTGCCCGACGTCCAGCTGAGCGACCCGTGCACGCTTCCCGGCTGGAGCAGGAAACACCTGGTCGCGCACGTGTCGCTCAACGCCGAGGCGCTGATGAACCTGGCGACGTGGGCGCGCACCGGGGTGGAGACTCCGATGTACTCCTCCCCCGAGCAGCGGGACGACGACATCGAGCGGGACGCCAAGCTGCCGGCCGCCGAGTTGCGCGACCGGGTGGTGGAGACCGCCGTCGCGCTCGACGCGTCGCTCGCGGGGCTCACCGAGTCGCAGTGGGGGCAGGCGATCCGCACCCGGCAGGGGCGGGAGGTCACCGGGGAGGAGATTCCCTGGATGCGGTCGCGCGAGGTGATGGTGCACGCGGCCGACCTCGGGGCCGGCGTCGGGTTCGCCGACCTGCCCGCCGACTTCCTGGCCTCGCTGATCGACGACATCGCCGCCAAGCGGGACGGTGCGGGCCTCGTGCTGGTGGCGACCGATCAGGATCGGCGGTGGACGGTCCCCGGCGAGCCGGCCAACGAGGTGCACGGGACGGTGGCCGGGCTCGCGGCGTACCTCTCCGGCCGGGAGACCACCGATGTCACCGGCGCCGGCGCGGGGCTCGTGCCCCGTCTCGGCCCGTGGTTGTGACGGCAACCCGCCCGGTGGAAAGGCAGATTTCCGACATCGACCGGGGCTGAGCTGCCGCGTTAGCGTGTGCCATGCACACCGTCGGGCGGAGCAGCGAGCCGGGCGATCCGGTGCGCGGCGCCGTGCCGCCGGCCGATCCGGCGGTGGCCGCGCCGCGGGCCGGAGGCCGTGCTCCCGCCCGGGACGACCTGCGCGGGAGTGGACAGTCGCGACGCCACAAGCGAGCGCGGCGCCGCCGAAGCAGGGCACCGCGCACGCCCGCGGGGCCAAAGGCGATCGCGGCGCTGCGAGAGGCCGGCCGAAGCCGACCGCTGCGACACTGCCGGGCCACGACACCGCGCACGCCGCGGTTGGTCACGGGCGACCGCCGCCCGAACGACTTGCTCGACATCCTTGCCGACCACACTGGGAGGAACCCATGACCAACTGGGACGACGAGTGGGCCGAGCTGATCGAGGCGCTGTGCGCCGACGATCCCGGCCGCGTGGGCACCATCGGCCGGCCGGACGGCGAGCTCGCCCCGGTGCGGCCGACCCGGTTCGGCTGGCTGTACGGCTTCGACTGGTGGCCGGCCGGTGTCGGCACCGGGCTGGCGATGCTGGAGCTGACGGAGCCGGGCACGATGCCGGCCGAGGCGTGGGAGCCGCTGTGCGGGCCGCTGCGCGAGGCCCTGGTGACCCAGGAGGAGGGTCACCTGCTGGTCGGCCGGCACACCCCGGCCGGTTCCGACCGGCAGGCGACGCTCACGCTGGTCACCGACCAGTCCGACGAGGGCGTACGGGCACGCGTGCTCACCGTCCGGATCAGCGTCGAGCCGGTCGTCGCCCATGACCACGGACCCGCTGAGCACCGCCGCTGAGCTCGTCGCCGTCCGGTTCCCGCAGGCCACCTGGGCGATGCTGACCGGCAGCGTGCTCGGACCGCTCCGGACCGCCGGCTCGGACCTGGACATCGTCGTGCTGCTGCCGGACGGCCCGGGACATCGGGAGTGCCTGCACCACCGCGGATGGCCGGTGGAGCTGTTCGTGCACACCCCGGACCGGCTGGCCGAGTTCCTGGCGAGCGAGCTGGCCCGGCGGAAGCCCACCACGCACCGGATGCTCGCGCGCGGCGTCACGCTGCTCGGCGACCCGGGCGACCTGCCGGCCCGCTGCGCCCGGGTGCTCGCGGACGGGCCGCCGCCGCTGACCGTGGCCGAGCGCGACCGGCTCCGGTACTGCCTGACCGACGTGCTCGACGACTACACGCACGTCACCGACCCGGGCGAGCGCGAGGTGATCGCGGCCGCGCTGTGGACCGAGACGGCGCGGGCGGCGCTGTCGTCCGCCGGGCGCTGGGTCAGCGGCGGCAAGTGGCTGCTGCGCGAGCTGCGGGAGTTCGACCCCGGCCTGGCCGAGCGGTGGCTGGCGGCCCGCGACGACCCGGCACCGCTGGCGAGGCAGGTGCTCGCGGACGCCGGCGGCGAACTCTTCGACGGTTATCGAGCTTGAGACCGCTGAAATTCGCTGGCCGGTCACGACTGCGTGACCTGATGCATCACCGATCCCGCCACAGTGGAAGTCATGGTGATGATCAGGTTCGCGGCACTGGGCGACTCGGTCACCAGCGGATACGGGGACCCCATGCCCGGTGGCGGGTGGCGGGGCTGGGCCGTCCTCCTGGCCGAGACGCTCGGATGCGAGTTGCACAATCTGGCGGTCAGTGGGGCGCGGATCGGCGATGTGGCCGACCGGCAACTGCCGGTGGCTCTCGACCTGCGGCCGACCCACGCGTCGGTGCTGGTCGGCATGAACGACACGCTGCGCGGCGACTTCGACCCGGCCGCCCTCGGCTACCGGCTCACCGACACGGTGGAGCGGCTGACCGCGGGCGGCGCGACGGTGATGACCGCCCGGCTGCCCGACCCCGGGCGGATGTTCGGGCTGCCCGGCGCGATCGCCCGGCCGCTCGGGCGGCGGATGGAGGCGCTCAACGAGGTTCTCGACCGGATCGCGGTGGACTACCGGACGATCCACGTGGACCTGGCCGGGTCGGCGTACCAGCGCACGCACTGGAGCGTGGACCGGCTGCATCCCAGTGAACGCGGCCACCGCCTGCTCGCGCACCGCTTCGCTCTCGCCATGCGGGACGCCGGGCATCCGGTGCCGGCGCTGCCCGGCCTGGAGGCGACCAACCCGGAGCCGACCGCCGCCCAGCGGGTCTGGTGGATGGCCACCCAGGGCAACAGGTGGCTGCTGCGCCGCTCGACCGATCTGTTCCCGGCCCTGGCCCGGATGGTGGTCGACGAGATGCGCCGGCGCCCCGCCGAAATCAGCGCACCGGAGGTCCGCAACTTGCGATAGAGTCACGGAACTTACGGTCCGGGACTTTAGGGGTACGCACATGACCAGCAGCACCGAGGCCACGACCGCGACCGTCATCGGCCGCGCGATCCAGAACCCGGTGCTTGCCGGCTTCCACCCCGACCCGTCGATCCTGCGGGTGGGCTCGGACTACTACATCGCCACGTCGACGTTCGAGTGGTACCCGGGCGTACGCCTGCACCACTCGACGAACCTGGTCGACTGGACGCCGCTGGGCGGCGCGCTGACCGAGCGGCGGGTGCTCGACCTGACCGGCGTCGCCGACTCCGGCGGCGTCTGGGCGCCCAGCCTCAGCTACGCGCACGGCGAGTTCCACCTGCTCTACACCGACGTCTCGACGTTCGCCGGCGGGTACTGGGACCCGCAGAACTACCTGGTGACCGCCCCGTCGCCGAGCGGGCCGTGGTCCGACCCGGTGGTGCTGCACGGGCGCGGCTTCGACGCCTCGCTGTTCCACGACGACGACGGCTCGACCTGGATGCTGTCGATGGTCGCCGACGCCCGGCCGGGCCACAACCGGTTCGCCGGCATCTCCGTCCAGCGGTACGACCGTACGATGAAAAAGCTGGTCGGCGACGAGCACATGATCTTCAAGGGCACCGACGCACAGGTGACCGAGGCGCCCAACCTGTACCGCAAGGACGGCTGGTACTACCTGGTCACCGCCGAGGGCGGCACCAGCTGGGAGCACCAGGTCACGGTCGCCCGCTCCCGGGACGTCCTCGGCCCGTACCAGGCCGACCCCGACGGCCCGCTGCTCACCTCGAACGGCCACCCGCACCTCACGCTGCAGAAGGCGGGCCACGGCAGCCTGGTCGAGACCCCGGCCGGGCAGTGGTACCTCGCGCACCTGGTCGGCCGGCCGTACTCGCCGCTCGGCCGCTGCGTGCTCGGCCGCGAGTCGGCCATCCAGGAGGTGACCTGGACCGAGGACGGCTGGCCGCGGATCGAGGGCGGCATCCCGGCCGACACCGTGCCGGCCCCGCTCGGCGTGACCGTCCCGGCCGAGCGACCGGTCTCCTCCGAGGAGCACGAGACCGACGACTTCGACGCCGGCACGCTGGGGGTGAACTGGTCGACGCTGCGCCGGCCGGCCACCGCGGACTGGGTGTCGCTGACCGCCCGGCCCGGGTTCCTGCGGGTCACCGGCGGGCAGTCGCCGATGACCCGGCACCGGCCCAGCCTCGTGGCGCGCCGGGTGGTGGCCCGCTCCTGCGAGTTCGACTCGGTGCTGGAGTTCGTGCCCCGCAACTACCGGCAACTCGCCGGAATAACCGCGTACTACAACACGAAGAACTGGTACTACTTGAACGTGACTGCCGAGGACGACGGCACGCCCGTGCTCGGGCTGCTCGCCTGCGACAGCGGCACGGTGCGGGTGGTGCCCGACGCCCGCGTCGAGGTGACCGGCCTGCGCCGGCTGGGACTGCGGGTGCGGCTGGACGGGGAGGAGCTTTCCTTCGCGTACGCGACGGAGCCCGACCGGACCGACCCGGTCTGGACGCCGATCGGCCCGTCCTTCGACGCGACCACGCTCTCCGACGAGTACGCGGCCACGGTTGTCGCCGGCGAGCCCGAGGCGTGGGGCTTCACCGGCGCGTTCGTCGGGCTGTGGGTGCAGGATCTGGGCGCCGAGGGCGGGTTCGCCGACTACGACCGCGCCTCGTACAAGACCTCTGGGTGAAGAGGGGTGCCCGGGCCGGGAGGGGCGCTCCCGGCCCGGGCATTGAAACCCCGAGCGACCCCTACTTTGCGCCCGCGATGATCGCCAGGACCTTGCCGGTGTTGATGCCGGTCGACGAGCAGGCGACGGTCGCGCCGGTCACAAAGATCGACGTGCTCTCCCGGGGCGGCACGACCCGGTAGCCCTTCACGGTGACCGGCTTGCACTTGGCCGGGTCGGCCTCGCCCGGCTGGTGGTACGCGAGGGTCGCGTGCGCCTGCGCGCCCGGCTCGAGCACGACCGGGGAGGCGGTGCCGGCGTCCGGCGCGAACGGCTTGTTCACCGTCTTGCCGGTCTTGGCGCTGACCCAGGACACCGTCGGGTACCCGGTGAGCGAGCACTTCTCCGGCGATTTGTTGGTGAACACCAGCGAGAGGTAGAGCACGCCCGCGGTGGACTCGACGCCGCCGGTCCTGGCGGTCAGGCTGCCGGTGTGGCAGCGGGAGACGCCGGCGGCCGCCGCGGTGCCGCCGCCGGACGGGGTGGCCTCGGTGGTGCGGTTCGACGGGATCGGCGCCTCGGTCGCGGTGCCCGAGGGGATCACCCAGGTCGCCTGCTGGTCGGCGGTCACCGGGGGCTCGTCGTTAGAGCAGGCGGCGACCAGCACGAGCGGCACGGCGGCGAGAAGATTAGCGAGGGGTCTCATCGGAACCTTGTCGTCGGACGGGGTCCAACCATCAAACCCCATCACCGCCAGTTCGGCACGCCCGCCCCGGCGCGAACACGTTCGTTACGATGGGCGGCATGAGGAAAGCCCCGGTCAGCCGCCGTGATCGCCCCGCCAAGCCGCCGCTGAGCCGGGACGGGGTGATCGCCGTGGCCCTGCGGATCATGCAGGAGGAGGGGCTGGAGAAGCTGACCATGCGGCGGGTCGCGGCCGAGTTGGACACCGGGCCGGCGTCCCTCTACGTCTACGTGTCGAACATGGCCGAGCTGCACGGCGCGCTGCTTGATGAGCTGCTGACTTATTTATCGGATATGCCCGGTTCGTGGAGCGATCGCGTGGTCGATCTGCTCGGGCAGTATCACTTGATATTGACCAAATATCCTGGCCTCGCCCGCTCGGTGCTGCTGCTCCGGCCGGCCGGGCCGCGCTACGTCCGCCTGATCGACACCCTTCTCGGCCTGCTGCACGAGGGCGGCGTCCCACCTGCCCAGGCCGCCTGGGGCGTGGACCTGCTGCTGCAGATGGCCACCGCCTCGGCCGCGGAGCACGCCGGCGACGATCAGTCCGATCAGCAGCAGGTCGAGGCGGTCCGCGACGCCGACCCGCTCGACTACCCCAACGTCAGCCGGGTCCGGGACGAGCTGTTCGCGGGCACCGGCGAGCAGCGCCAGCGCTGGGCCTTCACCGCGCTCCTCAAGGGCATCGCGACGACGCCTCGAGGGTCCTGAGTTTCAATCCGGGTACGGAGTGATGCGCGCCTCGGTTCTGTCGTGCAGACTGCCCGGCATGATCGTCGAGCCCGACCGGGACGCCCTGCGCGCCGCCCTGGACCGCGAAAGCCGCCGCCTGGTCGAGCGGGTCCGGTCCAGCTCACATCTGGGCGCCCCGGTACCGGGCCTGGACTGGACCGCAAGCCAGTTGGTCGCGCACCTGTGCGTGGTCTACCGCGCGTTCGCGCTGGCCCTGCGCGGCGAGGACCTGACCGAGGAGATCGCCGCCAACCTGGGCAGCGGTGAGACCCTGCCCGAGGTGGTGGCCTCGACGAACGCCCGGGCGGTGACGGTGGTGACCTTCCCCGGGCCCGGCGAGGCCGCCGACGCGCTGCGCGAATGCGCCGACGAAATGCTCGCGGCGCTGGACTCCGGCCCGGATCTGCTCGCGGAGCGCCCGACGCCGTGGTACGGAACCGGCATGACGCGCACCGTCGGCACCCTCGCCGCGCTCACCGTCAGCGAGAGCGTGGTGCACGGCTACGACCTCGCGCGAGCCTTGCGGACGCGGCCGTGGCTGGACGAGCGGTCGGCCGCGGCGGCCGCGCCGACCGTGATGAGCGCGATGCTGCCGCTGCTGGTCGACCCGGCGGGCGCCCACGGGTTCACCGGCAGCTTCGAGGTCCGCATCCGCCAGGCGGCCCCGTTCGTGCTCCAGGTGGCCGAGGGGCAGGCCACCGCGGAACCGGCCGACGGCCGCGAGGTTGACTGCGTTCTGTCGCTGTCGGCCTGCGGCGCCCTTCTGGTCGGCTTCCGCCGGCGCAAGCTGTGGCAGGCGATCGCGGCCGGCGGCGCGCTCGCCACCGGCCGCCGCCCGTGGCTCGGCCTGCGGTTCAACACCCTGTTCCGGCTCCCCTGACGAGACGGCCCGCGGTGCCGGCCCTCGCCCGCTCCTAGGCCGCTGCGGGCGCCTTCTCCGGGTCGGCTGACCGGTCGCCCGTGCGCGGCGAACCACGCATCAGCATGACCGGGATCAGCGTCAGGGCGGCGGCACCGAAGGCCCACCAGAACGTGGCGCCGAACGCGGCCGCGAGCGACCCGGCGCCCGCCGCGTTGCGCTGCAGGGCCACGGCCAGCACGGCGACCCCGAACGAGCTTCCGACCTGCTGGAACACCCGTACCGCGGTGGTCGCGTGCGGCACCAGGTCGGGCGACAGATCCGCATACGTGCCTGCCTGCGCCGACACCACCAGCGTCCCGAAACCGGCCCCGCTCAGGGCGATCAGCGGAACCAGCACCCACTGACTGGTCCCCGCCGTGAGCTGGGTCAGCGCGAGCGTCGTCGCGAGCATCAGCAGCACCCCGGCAACGGCCACCGGGCGTACGCCGAAGCGCTCGGTCCATCGCCCGGCGACGCTCAGGGCGATCGCCGAGCCGGCGCCCTGCGGTGCCAGCAGCAGCCCCGCGTGCAGCGGCGTGAACCCGTGCACCTGCTGGTAGTACAGCGGGATCAGCAGCAGCGTGCCGATCAGGGCCACCATCGCCAGGAACATCGCCGCCGACGAGGCCGCGAACGCCCGGCGGCCGAACAACCGCAGATCGACCACCGGCTCGGCGACCCGCAGCGCATGCCGGACGAACCACGCCAGCAACAGCAGCCCGGCGACCGGCACCGCGACCGTCGCAGCGCCGAAGCGGCCGTCGGCGCCGGCGCTCGACAGCCCCCAGACGATCGCGGCCAGCGCCGGCGACAGCAGCGCCAGCCCGAGCACGTCCAGGCGGGCCGGCCGTGACCCGCGCCCGCCGGGCAGGACCCGGGCCGCCGCCCCCGCCGCCAGCAGGCAGATCGGCAGATTGACCAGGAAGATCCAGCGCCAGCCGAGCCCATCGACCAGCACCCCGCCCAGCACCGGGCCGAGCACCGGGCCGAGCAGCAGCGGGATGCCGATCAGCGCCATCACCTGGCCCAGCTGCCGACCGGCGGCTCGCCGGGCGAGGATCGTCTGGAACAAGGGCAGGAGCATGCCGCCGCCGGCGCCCTGCACCACCCGCATCGCGATCAGGCTGCCCGCCGACCAGGCCAGGCCGCACAGCAGCGATCCGGCGGTGAACAGCGCCAGGGACGCCAGCCACGCCGTCCGGGCGCCGAGGCGGTCGATCGCCCAGCCGGCCACCGGTATCACCGCCGCCATCGCCAGCAGGTAGGCCGCGCTGATCCACTGCACGGTGGGCAGGTCGGCGTGGAAGTCGCGGCGGAAGCTCTCCAGCGCGATGTTGACCATCGTCGAGTCCATCTGGACCAGGAACACGCCGAGCAGGATCGCGCCGACGAGCGCCAGCAGATCCCGGGGCAGTCTCTCCGCCATCACGTCTCCCTCGTGTGCGATACGGCGTACGTGTCGCGATACACCGTATCGCTTTCCGTACAGCGTTACCATCCGGGGATGACCGAGATGTGGACCCGGCCGGCCAAGCCGCAGCGCCTGACCCGGGAGGCGGTGGTGGCGAGCGCGGTCGAGCTCGCCGACCGGGAGGGCCTCGAAGCCGTTTCCGTACGCCGGGTCGCCGCCGAGCTCAAGGCCCGGCCGATGAGCCTGTACTCGTTCTTCGAGCGCAAGGAGGAACTGGTCGATCTCATGGTCGACCGGGTGCTGGGCGAGATGCTGCTGGACGAGGTGCCGTCCGGCGACTGGCGTGACGCGCTCAAGGCGGTGCTGCACCGGCAGATCGAGGTGGGCCGGCGGCACCCGTGGGTGATGAGCGCGTTCGGGGCGCGGGCGCCGATCGGCCCGAACGCGGCCCGGCACGCCGACCAGTCCCTGGCCGCCGTCGCGGGGGCGGGCCTGCCGCCGGAACGCGCGCTCCAGCTGCTCCGGGCGGTCGACATCTACCTGTGGGGCTTCGCCATGCTCGCCGGGCAGGAGCAGGCGGCCCGCCGGCGCGACGGGCTCACCGAGGAGCAGTGGCGAGACTCGACCGGCACGTACTTCGCCGAGATCACCGCGGGTGGCGACCTGCCGCACCTGGCCGAGGCGGGGCGTCGCGGCCTGCTGCGGGGTGGCCTCGACGACTGGATCGCCGACTTCGACGAGGGCCTGACCTGGCTGCTCGACGGATTCGCGGCGACGCTGCCCGGGCCGGCCTGATCCGTCGCCGGCCTGATCCGTCGCCGGCCTGATCCGTCGCCGGCCCGATCCGTCGCCGGCCCGATCCGTCGCCGGCCTCGTCCCTCGACGTGGTCCGATCAGCCCGGCGGCGGGGTTCCCGCCCAGGCGGCGTGCAGCAGGTCGCGGACGTCCGACCGGGTCACCGGCCGCGGGTTCGGGAAGGTCGCGCCCGCCACGAGATCGGCGACCCGGTCGATGTCGGCGGCGTCCATGCCCAGCTCACGCAGCGATCGGGGCGCGCCGAGCTCGCCCTCGAGCGCCCAGAGCGACCGGCCGTCCAGCTCCCGGGCCACCGCGCCGCCGTTGTATGCCAGCACGTGCGGGAGCACGACCGTGTGTGTCTCGGCGTGCGGCAGATTCAGCGTGCCGCCGAGCGTGTGACACAGCCTGTGGTGCAGGCCCATCGTGGTCGCGCCGAGCACCGCCCCGCACAGCCACGCGCCGTACAGGGCGTCCGCCCGCGCCTGCGCGTCCTCGGGGCCGGCGACGATCGCCGGCAGCGCGGCGGTCAGCGCCCGGATGCCCTCCCGGGCCATCAGCGCGACGATCGGCGAGCCGTCCGGGGCGTACAGGCCCTCGGCAGCGTGCGCGAGCGCGTTGACTCCGCTGGTCACGGCCAGCCCGACCGGCATGCTCAGGGTGAGCGCCGGGTCGTAGACCACGCTCACCGGCAGCACCTTCCGATCGCGGCCGGTGCGTTTCACGCCGTCCTCGGTGAGTCCCCAGACCGGCGTCATCTCCGATCCGGCGTACGTGGTGGGCACGGCCACCACCGGCAGGCCGTGCTCGAGCGCGACCGCCTTGCCCAGCCCGATCGCCGATCCGCCGCCGACCGCGACGCACCCGTCGGCGGCCAGCTCGGCCGCCACCGCACGGGCCCGCCCGGCCACCTCGACCGGCACGTGCATCCTCGCCTCGGGCAGAACGCCCACGCAGCGGTCGCCGAGCGCCTCGGCCACCTGCTTGCCCACCGCCTCCTGGCGCGGCCCGCACAGCACCAGGATCCGCTCCAGACCGATCGCGCCGACCTCGTCCGGCAGCCGGGACAGCGAGCCGGCGCCGAACACCACCCGCATCGGCAGGGCGTCGTAGCGGAAGTTCATCGCTGCAGCACGATGTCGAAGGTGAGCGTCCGGAAGGGATTCTCCAGACCGAGCGACCGGGCCCGCGCCGGATCGTCGACCTCGGGAACCTCCCGGATCAGGCTCTCCTTGACCCCGAACACCGCATCCGAGTCCAGATAAGGGCTGTCCGCCACGAAGACGTGGGTGGTCACCGTGCGATAGCCGGGCGCCGAGACGATGAAGTGCAGGTGTGCCGGCCGGTACGGATGCCGCCCGGTCGCCGCGAGCAGTTGCCCGACCGGGCCGTCGTCCGGGATCGGGTAGTACCGGGGCACGATCGATCGGAACCAGAACCTGCCGTCGGCGTCGGTCGTGAACAGTCCCCGCAGGTTCAGCTCCGGCTGGATGCCCGGCTGCTGCACGTCGTAGTAGCCGTCGTCGTTCGCCTGCCAGATGTCCACCCGCGCGCCCGGCACCGGTTCCCCGCCGACGCCGGTGACCTGGCCGGAGACCAGGCACGGCGTGCCCTTGCCGTCCAGCGCCACGTCGTCGCCGAGCTCCCGGGGCGGCGAGGCGACCACATGGAACGGGCCGAGCACGGTCGACTCGGTGGACCCGCGGCCAGCCCGATGGTTGATCGTCTCGACCAGCATCGAGACCCCCAGCACGTCGGAGAGCAGGATGAACTCCTGCCGGTTCGCGTCGCATTTCTGCCCGGTCCGGGTCAGGAAGTCGATCGCCGCGGCCCACTCGGCCTCGGTCAGCTCGACCTGTTTGACGAACGCGTGCAGGTGCTCGACCAGGGCGCCCAGCACCTCGCGCAGCCGGTCGTCCGGGGTGTTGGCAAAGCTCGCGGCCACGACCTCGGCCGAGCGCTCCTCGCTGAACGTGTTCACCCGCTCAGCGTAGGCCGGAGTGCTAGGTGCGGCGCATCACCGAGACGACCTTGCCGAGGATGACCGCGCGATCGCCGTCGATGTCCGAGTAGGCGGGGTTGCGCGCCTCCAGGACCACCCGCCCGCCGCGCCGCCGGTACACCTTCACCGTGGCCTCGTCGTCGATCATCGCGGCCACGATGTCGCCGTTGACGGCCTCGTGCTGCTGCTTGACGATCACCAGGTCGCCGTCGCAGATCGCCGCGTCGACCATCGAGTCGCCGCGCACCCGCAGCGCGAACAGGTTCCCCTTGCCGACCAGCTCGCGCGGCAGGTCGAGGACCTCGTCGAAGCTCTGCTCGGCCAGGATCGGCGGGCCGGCCGCGATGTCGCCGAGCAGTGGCACGCCGATCGTGTTCGTCCTCGGCCGTTCCGGCTCGGGCCGCAGGAACATGCGCACGTCGATCGGCCGGGTCGCCGTGCCGCGCCGCAGGTATCCGCGGTCCTCCAGGGCCCGCAGGTGCCGGCTCACCGACGAGGCGGACAGACCGACGGCGTCGCCGATCTCCCGCGTCGACGGCGAATAGCCGTGCCGCACCGCCGACTGCTGAATGACCGCGAGGATCCGGCGCTGCCGCTCACCCAGCTCCGACCCGTCGAGATGTTCCGGTATCACCCCCGGATCCTGCCGCATCCCCGCACGTCCGGCGCGGCGGCACGCCGATTTCGCCGGCGGTGACCACCCACTCATGCCCGGCGGTCGCGGAACGGCCCGGACCGAACGCCTGGCTCGCGGGGAGAACATCGGTTCGCGGCACCTGCGGTCGGCGGCGCCGCCGAGCGTACGGTATCGATCGGTTTCATCCCGCCCGCGTGAAGTCGGCGGTCCAGTTGGTCTCCCACGTCCGGCCCTCGTCGGTGGAGAAGGCCTGTTCCCAGCGGCAGGCGTCGTCGCCGAGAACGGTCCACTGGTAACGGACGCGGATCGGGCGGCCGTGCCAGTCCTCGTCGTCGTAGAAGCGGCCGACGCCGTCCTCCTCGAATCGGCCGACCGTCGGGGGAAGCGCGAGGCCGGTGTCGTTGCGCGCCCAATAGATCGACCACAGCTCGGTCGCCGGGTCGAACAGTCGCACCGTCAGGCCGGTGTAGCCCTGCTCCGGGTAGGTGACCTCGTCGATGTTGCCGCCGCCGCCGAAGACGCTCCAGCAGCGGGTGACGCCGGAGAACTCGTACCAGTCGTCGCTGCCGGCCAGGACCTCGCGCAACCGGCGCTGCCGGGAGGTCCAGTCGCCGACCAGGAAATCGAAGTTGTTCGCCATGCCGCGACGCTAGGGCTCCCCCACTGACATCCTGTGTCAGCAACTGTTCGCCGCCGGGTCGTGGCATCATGCCGCGCATGGAAATCGTGCCCGGGGAGGGCGTCGCAACGGCGAAGGTCGGCGAGAGCCGCGCGGTGATCGAGTCTCGGCTGGGACCGCCGGTCCATCCCGGCCGGGAGGACAAGGCGGTGTACGAGACGGTACCGATGCTGATCCTGACCTACGCCGAGGACGACACGGTCGAGGTCGTCGAGATCGGCTACACCGGCGACGGCGGCGAGGAGGTCTTCTTCGACGGGGTCCAGCTGACCTACCGGTTCATGGACGACGTGGTGGCCGATCTGGCCGCGCGGGGCCACGCGTACGAGGAGATCGACGTCGGGTACCGGTTCGAGCCGGGCTTCGCGCTGTACTCGATGGGCGCTCGCACCGCCCGCGACCTGGATCCGACCGCCTCGGCGGACGACGAGCGGGAAATCGTCGAGGGCGTGTCGGTGGCGCCGTACGACTACTTCCGCGAGCCGACCGACGAGGAGGTCGAGGAGTACTTCCGGGGCATCGAGGAGCGCTACCGCTGACCGACCGTCCTTGATGGACGGAGGTTCGGCGATCGCAGGGAACGGCGCCATGGTGCACCGGGGTACTGTTTCGGCATGTCCGCTGCCGGTTCGGATCGCCGTGGTGAGGTCCGATCGGTCGCTCGGGCGCTCGACATCCTCAGCGCGTTCAGCTCGGCGCACCCTCGTCTGACGCTGTCCGAGCTGGCCGAGGCGGTGGGCATGCCCCGGCCGAGCGTGCGCCGGATCGCGGTGACCCTGATCGAGCGTGGCTTCCTGCGGCAGGACCCCGGCGGGGCATACCTGCTGGGTTTGCGCCTGCTCGAGCTGGGCAGCCAGGTCTCGGAGAGCTCGGCGATCACCCATCGGACCGGCGCCGCGGCCGACGAGCTGGCCCGGATGACCGGCGAGACCGTGCTGATCGCCGAGGTCGACTGGGACTCGCTCTCGCTGCTGATCATCGGCCGCCGGGAGCCGCTGCAGCCGCCCGTCGCCGAGACCTCGCCGATCGGGCGGCGGTACGCGCTCAGCAGCGGGTGCATCGCCAAGGCGGTGCTGTCCGGCCTCCCGCCCGAGGGCGCCGCCGCGATCGTGCCGAGGCTGCGGCTGACCCCGCGCACGGCGGCCACCATTGTGGACCCGGATCGGCTGGCGGCCGACGTGGCGGCCAGCCGCGCCCGCGGTTACGCCATCCAGTCCGGCGAGTTCCTGGTCGGCATGGCCGGGGCCGCCGTTCCGGTGCACGTCGGCGGGCGGGTCGTGGGGGCGCTGGCCGTGCTCGGGACGGCGCTGCGCTACCCGAGCCCGAAGCTGCACCGCACCGGGCGGCTGGTGCGCAGCGTGCTCGCCCAGCACCGCCCGGCCGCCTGACACCGCCCGGCCCGGCCGCCGCGCACCGGCTGTGAGCGGCGCATCGCGGCTGGTCACGCGTTTCGCAGTGCGGAATCGAGGATCGTTGCGGACGGGTCGCGCCGGCTATCCTCCGCCCGTTGCATCACGAGCAGGAGGATCGCCGTGCCGCGCAAGGACGCCGACGAGCAGCAGGGCATCGAGTACGAGAAGGACGGCGGCGGCACCACCGCCACCCTGGTCGTCGGCGGGCTGGTCCTGCTCATGATGCTGGCCCTGGCCGGGCTGCTGTACCTGACGTTCGCACGCTGAGGCCGCGGGTCCGCACCCTGGAGCGCCCCCAGTGCCGGGGTGCGGATACCGCCCTCATCCCCGGATCCGCCGGTTTCAGAGTGCCTTGTGGAAGACGAGGAAGTCGCATTCGGTCGCCAGGCGCGGGACCAGGTCGGGATAGTCCTCGCCGAGGTGGCCGTGCCGGACCACGCGATAGCCGAGCCGCTGGTACCAGTCGCGCAGGAACTGCTTGACCGGATGTGTCCAACCGCTCGGGAACAACAGCTCCAACTGCATCGCGGGCAGGCTCCGCGATCGGGCCCAGTCCTCGGCGTACGCGATCAGATCACGCCCGATGCCGGCGCCGCGCCGCGCGGGGTCCGCGACCAGCATGCCGAACTCGCCCTCGCCGGTCGGCAGGCGCTGCAGGCGCATCACGCCGATCAGGGCGTCGCCGTCGCGCGCCGCCACCAGATGGCCCGCATCGATCATCGCGGCGATCTCGGCGGGACTGGTCCGGTCGGTGCCCTCGAGCCAGATGCCCTGCTCGGCGACGGCGTAGGCCCGGTTCACCAACTCGGTCACCTCCGCCACGAACCGCTCGTCGGCAGACCGTTCCTTCTCGACCAGATAAATCATCTCTTGCCAGCTTTCATGATCATGTCCCGCGTTCAAAATATCGGCTGGTCCGCACCGCGGGCGTGACCGGGCTCACGTCGCGGGACCGTCGTTTTCCCGGCGAGTTGCTTAGGTTAGCCTCACCTCATGACAGGAGAGGCTGCGCTCAGCGGCGCGGGGCTGACGCTCGCCTATGACGGCCGCACCGTCGTCCACGAGGCCGGCATCGAGCTGCGCGCCGGCCGCGTCGTGGCGCTGATCGGCCCCAACGGCTCGGGCAAGTCGACGCTGCTGCGCTCGCTCGCCCGGCTGCACGCCGCCCAGGCCGGTACGGTCAGCCTGGACGGCGCGGACGCGCTCGCGTTGCGCCCCAGGGACTTCGCGCGCCGGGTCACCCTGCTCACCCAGTCCCGCCCCACCCCCGGCGGCGTCCGGGTGCGGGACGTGGTCGCGTACGGCCGGCACCCGTACCGCAGCCGGTTCGGCACCGGCGATCCGGACGGTCCCGCGCTGATCGACCGCGCGATGCGGCTCACCGGCGTGGAGCAGATGGCCGACCGCGCCGTCGACGAGCTCTCCGGCGGCGAGCTGCAACGGGTCTGGCTCGCCACCTGCCTCGCCCAGGACACCGGCGTCCTGCTGCTCGACGAGCCGACCACCTTCCTGGACCTGCGCTACCAGATCGAGACGCTCGACATCGTTCGCGACCTCGCCGACGAGCACGGCGTCGCGGTCGGCGTGGTCCTGCACGACCTCGATCAGGCGGCCGCGGTCGCCGACGAGCTCGTGGTGCTGGCCCGCGGCGCCGTCCGGGCCACCGGCAAGCCCGACGAAGTGCTCACTTCCGATCTCCTCTCCGAGGTCTACGGACTGCGCATCCACGTGCACATCGACGCGGACGGTCACGTCCGCACCAAGCCGGTCGGCCGGCACCACACCATGTGATCACCTGATACCGAAAGGCCCCCCGAAAGATGGCTATCACCCGCCGCGCGTTCGCCACCACGGCGGCCGCGCTCACCGCACTGTTCGTCGCGGCCTGCGGCACCACCGAGGACCCGGCCGGCACCGCCGCCGCCCCGGCGTCCTCCGCGCCCTCCGGCCCGGTCGACCTTCAGGACGAGCGCGGCGCCGTGCACCTCGACGCGCCGGCCACGAACGTCGTCTCGCTGGAGTGGGGCCTCACCGAGAACCTGCTCGCGCTCGGCGTGAAGCCGGCCGGCCAGGCCGACGTCAAGGGCTACAACCTCTGGGACTCGACCACCCCGATCGACCCGAGGACCCCGGACGTCGGCAAGCGTGGCGAGCCGAGCCTCGACGCGATCGTGGCGCTCAACCCCGACCTGGTCGTCACCACCACCGATCTTCCGGCGACGGTGATCGCGCAGATCGCCAAGAAGGTTCCGGTGATCGCGCTGCGCGGCTCGGACGGATCGGATCCGATCGGCTACCTGCGCAAGACGGTGACCACCCTCGCCAAGGCGACCGGCACCGACGAGCAGGGCGCCAAGCTGCTCGCCGGCTTCGACGCGAAGGTCGCCGCCGGGAAGGACGCCCTCGCCAAGGCCGGCAAGACCGGCGCGCCGTTCGTGATGACCGACGGCTGGGTCGACTCCGGCACCGTCTCGATCCGGATGTACACCCCGAACTCGTTCTTCGGCGCCGTCGCCAAGGAGCTCGGCCTGCAGAACCAGTGGACCAGCGGCGGCGACAAGGACTACGGACTCGCCCAGACCGACGTCGAGGGCCTCACCAAGATCAAGGACGCGAACACCACCTATCTGTACGCCGCGAACAAGTCGGACGGTGGCGACTACACCGACTCGCTCAAGAACAACGCGGTCTGGAAGCAGCTGCCGTTCGTGCCGGGCCAGAAGGTGAAGCGCCTCCCGGACGGCATCTGGATGTTCGGCGGCCCGGCCTCGGCAGCGGCCTACATCGACGCGGTCGTCACTGCCCTGAGCGCCTGAGGAAGCAAGAATGACCAGCACGACCAGCACCTCGCCGGCGGACTCGGACACCGGCGCCCCGGCCACGCCGGCGGACTCGGACACCGGCGCCCCGGCCACGCCGGCGGACTCGGACACCGGCGCCCCGGTCACGCCGGCGACCGGGCGACCGATGGTGTCCGGCATCGTCGCGCTCTTCGCCGGTTCGGTCGTGCTGCTTCTGCTCCTGTCCGCGGTTCACCTCGCACAGGGAACCGCGAACCTGAGCGTCGCCGAGCTGGTGCGCGCGCTCTGGCCCTGGGCACACCAGGACTCGGAGCGCGCCCAGGCGGTCGCCGTGCTGGTCGCCAGCCGGTTCCCCCGGGTGGCGGCCGCCGTGCTCGTCGGCCTCGCGGTCGGCGTGGCCGGCGGCGTCCTGCAGTCGGTGGCCCGCAACTCGCTCGCCTCCCCCGACACGCTCGCGGTCAACGCCGGCGCGTACGTGTCGGTGGTCGCGGTCGCCGCGTTCGGCGTCTCGCTCCCGTTCTTCCTCAACGGCCTGACCGCCTTCCTCGGCGGCCTGCTCGCCGCCGGTCTCGTGCTGCTGGTCGCCCGCGGCGGCGCGGCCGGACCGACCCGGCTGATCCTGGCCGGCTCGGCGGTGGCCCTCGCCCTGGACGCGCTCACCACCGTGCTCCTGATGCTGTTCCAGCAGAACACGATCGGCCTGTTCTCCTGGGGCAGCGGCACCACCGTCCAGTCCGGATCGGAACAGGTCACCCGCGCCGCGCCGATCGTCGCCGCCGGCATCCTGGCCGTGCTGCTGCTCGCCCACCGGCTGGACGTGCTGGCGTTGGGCGACGATCCGGCCCGGGTGCTCGGCGTCGACGTCCGCCGTACCCGGGTGCTCGCCGTCCTCGCCGCCGTCCTGCTGGCCGCGATCGCCGTCACCGTGGCCGGCCCGATCGGTTTCGTCGGCCTCTGCGCGCCGGTGATCGCCCGGCTGGTCGCCCGCCGGGTGCCCGGTCTCGGCGCCCACCTCCTGCTGCTCCCCTTCGCCGGTCTGGCCGGAGCGCTCATCGTGGTCGGCGCGGACGTGCTGATGCGCGCGGTGCTCCCGGCCGACGTGGCCATCTCGGTGCCCACCGGCATCGTCACCTCGCTGGCCGGCGCGACCGTGCTGGTCTGGCTCGCCCGGCGCACCCGCGACGGCGGTCCCGCGTCCGCCCCGAACCGCGGGGCGCACGGCGCGGTCCGCTCCCGCGGCTGGATCGTCACGGTCGCGGTGCTGCTCGCCGTGGCGCTGGTCGCCGCGGTGGTCGCCGCACTGCTGCTCGGCGACCGGATGGTCCTGCTCGGCGACGTGGCCAACTGGTGGCGCGGTGCCGCCGGGCGCAACGTCAGCTTCGCCCTCGACCAGCGCTGGCCCCGTGTGCTGGCCGCGCTGCTGGGTGGCGCCGCGCTGGCGTTGGCCGGCTCGATCGTGCAGGCGGTCTGCCGCAACCCGCTCGCCGAGCCGGGCCTGCTCGGCGTCACGCCGGGCGCGAGCGTCGGCGCGGTCGCCGTCGTGCTCCTGCTGCCCGGTCTCGGCATCTGGCCGGTGATGGCGGCGGCCACGGTCGCCGCGCTCGGCACGTTCGCGCTGGTGTACTGGCTCGCGGCCGGCCGCGGCCCGGCCTCGGACCGGATCGTCCTGGTCGGTGTCGGCGTCAGCGCGGGCGCCACGGCCATCACCACGCTGGTCGTGGTCGTGATCGCGCCGTGGAACACCGGGACGGCGCTGACCTGGCTGGCCGGCTCGACGTACGGGCGAACGTCGGGTCAGATCGTCCCGGTCGCGCTGGTGTTGCTGGCGGCGCTGCCGATCGCGCTCGCCGGCGGTCGCACGCTGGACCTGGTCGCGCTGGACGAGGACGTGCCGCGGGTGCTGGGGGTGCCGCTGCAGCGGGCGCGGCTCGGGTTTCTGGCGGTGGCGGCGGTGCTGACGGCGGCGGCCGCATGCGCGGTGGGTGCGCTGGCCTTCGTCGGGCTGGTCGCGCCGCACGCCGCGCGGGCACTGGTCGGGGCGAGGCATTCCCGGTCGATTCCGGTCGCGGTCGGTCTCGGGGCGGTGCTGGTCAGTGTCGCGGACACGGTCGGGCGCACGGTGCTGGCGCCCACCCAGGTGGCGGCGGGGCTGGTGACGGCGCTGATCGGGGCGCCGTACTTCGTCTGGCTGCTCTGGCGCAGCCGCACCGCCTGACAAGTCCCGCCGGGCTCTTGTCTCGCGGCGTCGAAATGCCGCTCGGCGAGCGCCGGGGCGCTAGCATCCGCCGCCGGTCAGGCTGCCGCGGGCGAGCGTCACGTCCTTGCCCGTCAGGTGGATGCGCAGGGCGGTCGGCAGCACCTCCACCTTGTCGTACCGCAGATTGGCCGGCAGCGCCTGCAGCGGGAACGTCGTCTGCTGCGCCGCCACCTCGCGCAGCACATTCTTGGCCGGGAACCGGATGCCGAACATCTCGATCTGCTGTGGCGAGATGTCCAGTGTGGTCCCGCGGATCTGCGGCCGCCCGTACAACTCGATCGGCGTCGCGTCGCCCGTGCCGCCCGTCTGGCTGGCGGTCAGGAAGCCGTCCTCGGCGCCGAACACGGTCGGGTTGTCGCCGGGCGGCTGGGTCAGCGCCGAGAACGGTTTCACGGTCACGCCTTCGATGGCCACCCGGATGCCGCCCGCATCGACCGATACCGAACGGTAGGCGACGCCGGAGGGCAGGGCGGGCAGCGTACGGGAAAGGTCCTTCCGGTCGATCTGGGAGAGGACGAGCTTGGCGATCGGGTCGTTGAGGCCGTGGTCGCCGCCGAGAATGTGGACCTTGGTGGGGGTGAGCGTGAGGGTGCCGCCGGCGAGGACCGGCGAGGCGAAGATGGTAAGCGGCAGGCCGACCGCGGACGTGTTGATGCCGAGCAGGCCGCCGGTGGCCGAGTAGGTGACCGATCGGCCGCCGACCTCCGTCGGCAGCTCGGACAGCGCGGTGGTGGCGACGCCGGCGAGCGCGACGTGCACGCCGTTCCTCTGCGGCGCGATCGATTTGTACGCGACGCCGTCCGGCAGATGCGGCAGCTTCTCGGTGCGCACCCCGCCGGTCAGATCGCTCACCCGGGAGGCCGCGATGGTCTGCCCGAAGATCTCCAGCCGGTCGGGAACCGATCTCGCGGTCTCGCCGACGATGGCCATCCGCAGGAACAGCTTGGCCCGGACATTCCGGGCCGCTTCCGGCGGCATCACCACGCCGACGGTCAGTCCGCCGTCGGGGGCGCGCCGGAAGCTCGGCGTGGTCGTCCCCGCCCTGGCGGGCAGGTGCGCGAATCCGACCGTGATGGTGGCGTCGATGCTGCCGACGTGCGTGCTGTTCCGGTCCGGCCGGCTGACGTCCTTCAAGGTCGCCACGAAGGCCGCGTGCGGGACGCCGCTGAGCGTGGCGTCCGGAACCGACAGCCGCAGCTCGTCGAGGTTGCCGCGGAGCACCTGCGGCACCAGCGGCCCGCCGGCCACGGTCACCTGCGGCGCGGCGGCCAGGGCGCCGGGGCAGGCGATCTGGTCGCTCACCCGGGACATGACCTGGCGGCTGAGAAACCCTTCGAGGATCGGCAGCGGCACCGCCATCGCCAGCATGCCGATCGCGACGACCAGCACGACCACGCTGGCCGCCACGGCCACCCACCGCTTCCGCAGGCGGAAACGGGCCAGATGTGTCGCCCGATAGACCTCGGTCATACCGATGTTTACGGATGGGTAACGTCCCGGGGTTCAGCGATCAACCGGCTCGACGAGGTTTACGCGCTGATCAGTTCACTCTCGACGGGTACGGCGGCGGCCGGCCGCTTCACGAGCACGGCGAGCCCGGCGGCGACCAGCACGGCCGCGGCGACGAACGGCAGCCGGTAGCCCCCGGCCGAGAGCGTGGCGAGCACGGCCAGACCGAGCGCCGAGCCGACCTCCGCGGTGGTGCTGAAGACGCCCGAGGCCAGGCCCGCGTCGTCCGGTGTGGCCGACGACATGGCGAGCGCGGCGAGCGCCGGGAACGCCAGCCCGCCGCCGAGACCGAGCAGCAGCATCGACGGCAGCACATCGATCAGATATGACCCGTCCGACGGCACCCGGGCGAAGTACGCCAGGCCGGCCACGACGAGCCCCAGCCCGGTGAGCACCAGGCGCCGCGCCCCGTACCGCCCGATCAGCCGCTCGGTGTAGCGCAGCGACAGCCCGCCCATCACGACCGTGACCGGCAGGAACGCGAGGCCGATCCGCATCGCGTCGTAGCCGAGGACGTGCTGGCAGTAGAGCACCCCGACGAAGAACATGCCGAACATCCCGGCCGCGCTGAGCAGTTGGGCGAGGTTGGCGCGGGCGGTCTCACCCTGGCGGAAGATGCGCAACGGGACCAGCGGCGCCGCGGCGGTGGCCTCGCGGACCACGAACGCCACCCCGAGCCCCAGCGCCGGCAGAGCCAGCGGCAGCGATCCGCCGGGCGTGACCACCGTGTACACCGTGACCATCAGGGCCCCGGTGATCAGAACCGCTCCCAGGACGTCCGCACCTTGCCGCAGCCCCGGCCCCCGATCGGCCGTGACCAACCTCCGGGCTGCGGCAAAGGTGCAGACCCCGACCGGCACGTTGACGAAGAAGATCCAGTGCCAGTTCACGGCCGAGGTGAGCACGCCGCCGAGCAACAGCCCGGCCGCTCCCCCCGCCGAGGCCACGAAGCTGTAGACGCCGATCGCCCGCGCCTGCTCCCGCGCCCCGGGAAACATCGTCACGATCATCCCGAGGATGACCGCCGAGGTGGCGGCGCCGCCGACGCCCTGCAGGAACCGGGCGGCGATGAGCATCTCCCGGTTCGCCGCAAGCCCGCACAGCGCGGACGCGAGCGTGAACACGACCAGACCCGACAGGAAGACGCCACGCCGGGACACCAGGTCACCGAGCCGCCCGGCGAGCAGCAACAGGCTCCCGAACGGGATCAGGTACGCGTTGACCACCCAGGCCAGCCCCGGCTGCGAGAAACCCAGCTCGCCCTGGATCGCCGGCAGGGCGACGTTCACGATCGTGACATCCAAGATGATCATCAACAGCCCCGCGCACAGCACCATCAGCGCGATCCACCTGCGATCCGTCGTCTTCGGCACGGCCGCCGACCTCCCTCACTCATTACGATCGCCAGGACAGACCGGCCCGGCCGCCGGAACTCATCGCCGGAACAGCGATGAGTTCCACGCCGGAGCCCGGTCGGTATCCAGGAGGAGGTGGCGCGGTGGACGCCGAGTTCGTTCGGCAGGCGGATCCCTACCGGCGGGAGCTGCTCGCTCACTGCTACCAGATGCTCGGCTCGGTCTACGACGCCGAGGACCTGGTGCAGGAGACATACGTGCGGGCGTGGCGCTCGTACGACCGGTTCGAGGGCCGGTCCTCGATGCGGACGTGGCTGCATCGGATCGCGACGAACGCCTGCCTGAACGCGCTGGAGTCGCGCAGTCGTCGACCGTTGCCGATCGGTCTGGGCGCGCCGAGCTCGGACCCGGCCGAGGCACTGATCGAGCGGCGCGAGGTGCCGTGGCTCGAGCCGATGCCCGACTCGCTGGTCAGCGACGACCCGGCCGCGGTCGTGACCGGCCGGGAGAGCATTCGGCTCGCGGTGGTCGCGGCCATGCAGTTCCTGCCACCGCGGCAGCGAGCGGTGCTGATCCTGCGCGACGTCCTGCAGTGGCCGGCCGCCGAGGTCGGCGAGATGCTCGAGATGACCACGGCATCGGTGAACAGCGCCCTGCAGCGGGCCCGCGCGCAGGTGCAGCAGGCGACGGTCTCGGTCGACGAGGTGAGTGAACCGACCGAATCCGAGCAGCGTGAGCTCCTGGATCGGTTCGTGGCCGCGTTCGAGGCGAAGGACATCAAGGCGCTTGTCGACATCTTCACCAAGGACTCCGTCTGGGAGATGCCGCCGTTCACCGGCTGGTACCAGGGCCCCGAGGACATTGCCCGGCTGGTCGACACCCGCTGCCCGGCCGAGGGCCCGGGCGACATGAAACTGATCCCGACCCGGGCGAACGGCCAGTTCGCGTTCGGCCTCTACATGCGCGACGGCGACCTCTACCGGCCGTTCAACCTGCCCGTGCTGACGTTGACCCCGCAGGGCGTCAGTCACGTGTCGTGCTTCTTCGACCTGCGGCTGTTCGCGACTTTCGGGTTGCCCGAGACGATTCCGGTCTGAGATGGACACGGCGCTGCGGGCCGGAGTGGCCGCCCTGGAACGGTCGGTCGCGTATTGCCTGGGCAGCGTCACCCTCGCCGCGCCGCCGATGCTGGCCCGGCCCACGCCGTGCGCCGGTTGGAACCTGCGCGACCTGCTGGAACACGTGATCGACTCGATGGCCGCGCTGGAGGAGGCGGTGACCGTCGGGCGGGTCACGATGCGGCCGCCGGCCGAGGCCGGCGACGTCCTTCCCCGGGTGCGGGAGCGGGCGTCGCGCTTGGTGGGTGCCTGGGCTCGGGCCTGCGGCGCTTCCCTCGTACGGGTGGAGCAGGCGCACCTGAGCACCCCGTTGGTGGCCGGAGCGGGTGCGATCGAGCTCGCGGTGCACGGGTGGGACGTGGCCCGCACCTGCCGGGCCGACCGCCCGATCCCGGCCGACCTCGCCGACGAACTGCTCGATCTGGCGGTCGTGCTGATCCGGGCGGGCGATCGGCCGGGACGGTTCGGCCGGCCGGTGGCGGTGCCCGGGGACGCGCCGCCGGGCGATCAGTTGCTGGCCTTTCTCGGGCGCACGCCGATTTAGCTTGCATGCATTTGAAAGGGTCTATGCGTATCCGGGAGGCGCCCGGAACGGGAGGCATAGATGCGTCGACGAAGACTGCACGCCGTCATGCTGGTGACGACACTGGGAGTCGCCGGGCTGTCCGCCCCGGCGGCCGCCGCTCCGGCCGGGAGTGGCACGGCCGCGGGCACGACCGCCGGTGCGGCCGCGCCGCCGGGGACGACGACCTCGGTCACGCTGATCACCGGGGACCGGGTCACGGTGCACGGCCGGAACATCTCGGTCACGCGCGGCCCGGGGCGGGCGAACATCCGGTTTCTGCGCGAAGCGATCGGGGGGCACCAGTACGTCATCCCGTCCGACGCGCTCGCGCTGCTGCAGGCCGGCAAGGTTGACAAGCGACTGTTCGACCTGAGCCAGCTCGGCGGCCGGAGTGATCTGCGCCTGCTGGTCGGCTACGGCAGGAGCAGCGCCGCCGAGACGCGCAGCGCGCTCGCCGCGGGCGGAGCGCGGGTGACGCGCGACATCCCGGCGGTCGGCACCCTCGCGGTCCGCGCGGACGTCACGCAGCGCGTTTCCCTGTGGCGGGCGCTCACCGCCGGTGCGGGCGAGCGGCGCGTGCTCGGCCATGGCGTGCAGCGGGTCTGGCTGGACGGCCGGCGGCGGATCAGCCTCGATCACAGCGTGCCCCAGATCGGGGCGCCGGCCGCCTGGCAGGCCGGCTACGACGGTCGCGGGGTGACGGTCGCGATCCTGGACACCGGGATCGACCAGACCCATCCGGACCTGGCCGGGCAGATCGCCGGGACGGAGAACTTCACCGACTCGCCCACTGTGGACGACGAGGTGGGACACGGCACGCACGTCGCGTCGATCATCGCGGGGACGGGAGCGGCCTCCGGCGGCCGATACAAGGGGGTCGCGCCGGGCGCCAAGCTGCTGATCGGCAAGGTGTGCTCGACCGAGTTCTGCGACGACTCGGCGATCCTCGCCGGGATGGCGTGGGCGGCGGCCCGCGCACCTGTGATCAACATGAGCCTCGGCGGCACCGACACGCCGGACATCGATCCGCTCGAGCAGGCGGTCGGCGACCTCACCCGGCAGTACGACACGCTCTTCGTGATCGCGGCCGGTAACGACGGCGGCAAGGGCACCGTCGGCTCGCCGTCGACCGCCGACGACGCGCTCTCGGTCGGGGCGGTCGACCGCGAGGACCAGCTGGCGCCCTTCTCCAGCCGCGGACCGCGGACCGGCGACCACGCGCTCAAGCCGGACATCACCGCGCCCGGCGTGGACATCGTGGCCGCCAAGGCGGCGCACGGGACGATCGGCGATCCGGCGCCGGTCGCCGGGTACGTGGCGCTCTCCGGCACCTCGATGGCGACGCCGCATGTCGCCGGTTCCGCGGCGATACTCACCCAGGAACACCCGGGCTGGTCGTCTCGGCTGCGGAAGAACACGCTGATGGGCTCGGCGAAGCCGACCGACGGGGTGAACGCCTTCGACCAGGGCGCCGGGCGGGTCGACGTCGCCCGGGAGATCACCCAAACGATCACGGCCGATCAGGGCAGCCTGAGCTTCGGGCTGCAGGCGTGGCCGCACACCGACGACCAGCCGGTCGTCCGGCCGATCACCTACCGCAACTCGGGCACCTCCGCGGTCAACCTGACCATCGCCGCCCCGGCCGCGCCGTTCTCGGTCGCCGACACCCACCTGACCGTGCCGGCCGGCGGGACCGCGTCGACCACGGTCACCGCGAACACCCGCACCGACGCCGTGCCGGACGGGCCGATCGGCGGCTACCTGACCGCGACGGCGGCCGGCGGGGCGCGGGTGCAGACCCCGATCGGCGTCGACAAGGAGGTGGAGAGCTACGACGTGAGCGTGGCGTTCACCAACCGCGACGGCACGCCGAACAGCGAGCACTTCATGGGACTGTTCAATCTCGACACGTTCGAGTCGTTCGACGTGATGGGCACCGACGCGGTCGTGAAGCTGCGGCTGCCCAAGGGGCGCTACGGCGCGTTCGCCTGGATCGACCATGGCAAGACCGATGCGAGCATGGTCGTCGCCAGCCAGATCGAGGTGAACAAGGCCCTGACGATCCCGGCGGACGCGCGGAAGGCGGCTCCGGTGCGGGTCAAGCCGCCGCAGGCCGGGGCGGGGACGCTGCTCGCCGCGGTCGACGGTGAATGGTCGGCGCCGGCCTTCGGGATCTCGGCGAGTCTGCTCGGGGACGACTTCAGCACGCTGTACGCCGGGCGGATCAACGAGGCGTCGAGCTCGATCTTCGTGGGCGGCGTGACCGGGTCGTTCGCCGATCCGGGTGCGGCGGGGACGTACCGGAACAGCCCGTACACGGTCGATCTCGCGTACTTCAGTCCGGGCCGGATGTTCCACGGCCTGGTCCGATCGCCTCGGCTCCGGGAGCTGGCGACGCTCCGGACCACGTTCGCGGCGGAGGCGAGCGGCGCCGAGGGCGTGAAGGGCAACATGGCGCAGTACACCGAGAACAGCGGTGGCTGGATGACGTTCGTGCCGTTCGATCTCCCGTTCCGCCGCACCGAGTACCTGAACACGGAAGCGCCGTGGAGCGGCGAGTTCATGCAGCAGTCGCCGGCCGTCGGGGATGACTTCCCGGCCATTCTCAGCGACAACGTCAGCGGCCGTACGCCGCGGCACGCCGGCCGGGTGTACCAGGAGAACTGGAACGCTCCGGTGTTCGGGCCGAACGTCACCCAGCCGCCGTACTCCGGCCTGTGGGCGACCCGCGACGGTGACCATCTGATCGCGGTGGTGCCGATGTTCGGCGACGGCGGCGGCCACCCGGGCGGCTCGACGGTCGACGCCGACACGGTCGAGCTCTACCGGGACGGCACGAAGGTCGGCGAGGGCACCGACTACGACCTGCCGCCGGGCGCCGCGAACTACCGGCTGACGGCGACTTCCACCCGCGGCGCACCACACACGCTGGCCACCTCGGTCAGCGGGGTGTGGACGTTCCGGTCCGGACACACCGCCGAGGCCGCACGGCTGCCGCTCACGACGGTGCGGTTCAGCCCGCGACTGGATGCGGCCAACTCGGCGCCGGGCGGCCGGTTGTTCGACGTCCCGCTGACGGTCGAGCGGCAGCCGGGCTCGGCCGCCGGCGCGGTGCGGTCGCTGCGCGTCGAGGTCTCCTTCGACGACGGGCGGACCTGGCGGCCGGCCCTGGTGTGCGGAATCGGCGACCACCGGGTCGCGACGGTGCTGAACCCGCGGGCCAAGGGCTTCGCGTCCCTGCGGGTCACGGCGGCCGACACCAAGGGCAACACGGTGACCCAGACGGTCATCCGGGCGTACGCCGTGCGCTGACGCCTCACGACGGGCGGTCATCGTCGATGGCCGCCCGTCACTGTCCGGTGGGCCACTCGGGTCCGCACGGGATCGACAGCGTCGCCGGCCGTTTGTCACGATGAGGCATGCGTTCCGGGCGACTGTGGGCGGCGCTAACCAGCGCTATCGCCCTGCTGATGAATGGTGTCTACCTCTGGCTCATCCACGAGCAGGGCAACTCCCCGGCGATCTGGTTCGTCGCCGGGCTCGCGGTAGCCGCCCTGCTGGCCCTCTACGGCGCGCTGCCCACGGCCCCCGCCCGCCGGCCGGCCCTGATCGCCGCGGGTGTGCTGCTGCTCGGGCTGGGTCTGGCCGCCATCCTGACGATCGGCTTCCCGATCGTCCTGGCCGGCCTGCTGGCGATCATCGCCGCCGCTCGCACTCGACCGGCCGCGGATCGGAACGAATACGCACACCCGTAGGCTCGCGGCATGACGCTCGTGGCCGGTCGGACCGCCCTGATCGCCGTGGACCTGATGCCCCGGATCGTCGAGCTGGACCTGGGGCCGCATCGCGGAGCCGACGTCGTTGCTCGCACCGCCGAGCTGGCCACGGCGCTGCGGAAGGCCGGCGGCACCGTCGTGGTCGTGCGGGTCGAGCGGCCGAACGTGACCGAACAGCCGCCGGGCAGCGGGTTCGTGCCCGAGATCGCGCCGCGCGAGGGCGACATCGAGGTGGTCAAGCGGACGATCGGCGCCTTCTACGGCACCGGGCTGGCCGAGCGGTTGCGGGACCGTGGCGTCGACACCGTCGTCATGGCGGGGCTGGCCACGACCATGGGGGTCGAGTCGACGGCGCGGGCGGCGGCCGATCACGGGTTCGACGTGGTGTTCGCGGCGGACGCGATGAGCGGGATGACGGCCGCGGAACACGAGCACGCGCTCACCGTGACCTTGCCGCGGTTCGGTGACGTGCGCACGACCGAGCAGGTGCTCGCTCAACTCTGACCGAGCAGGTCTTTCAGGTACGCGGCGGTGATCGTGCGGTCGGCCTGGCCGGCCGGTGATTCGGCGTACACGGGGAAGTGATTGGTGGTCGGGATGCGGACGAGCGTCATGGTCACGCCGGCCGCCCTGGCCTCGGCCGCGAACGCGAAGACCGCCTCGGACGGGATGAAGCCGTCCTCGACCGGCTCGATGATCAGCGTCGGCGGCGCGGCGGCGGACAGGTAGGTCGCGGACGAGATCGATCGGATCCGGTCGGGAAACTGCCGCGGCGGGCCGCCCAGATAGTTGCCGATGAACACCTTGGGATCGGCGCCCGGCTGCGGCACACCGTGGTCGTAGGCGTTCTCCGGGTCCACGACCGGCGCGAAGGCGACCACCGCCCGTGGGACCGGCACCGGCCCGGCGCAGACGGAGATCGCCGCGTGCTGCGCGGCCGAGTAGGCCAGGTTGATGGCCAGGTTGCCGCCGGCCGAGTCGCCGCGGACCACGATCGTGCTCGGGTCGCCGCCATAGCGGGCGACGGCGGCGGCGGTCCAGGTCAGGGCGCACGCTACGTCGGCGGGTGACTTGTCCCAGGTGGCGCGGGCCGGGCTGGAGAGCCGATAGTCGACGCTCACGAACAGCCATCCGCGCGCCGTCCACCAGGCCGCCTCGGGACCGTAATCGGCCGCCGTCCCGTTGCCGTCGATCCACCCACCGCCGTGAATCGCGAACATGACCGGCGCGCCGGTGGGCGACCACGCCTCCGCCCGGGATGCCGGGGAGGGCCTGGCGGCCGTGGCCCGCGCGCCGGCGGGCAGCCAGATCGCGACGCGCAGATCCTGGCCATCGACCCGGTGGTAGACCGCCCACGCGTCCGGGTCGCGCGACCTGTCCGGCGACAGCGCCAGCGCGCTCAGCAGGTTGACCGACCCGCCGGCCCGCACCGTGGCGGCGACGACCCGGCCGACCTGCGTCGTGGCGCCGAGCAGCGCGAGGCCGGTCACGACCGCCACGACCAGCCGTGCGCGCCCGGCCGGCGCGGCCCAGCAGGCCACCACCGCCGCGACCGCGGACAGCACGGCCAGCCGCGGACCGTAGTTGGTCCACAGGTATCCGACCTGCTCCTGGGCCCGCGAATGGCCGGGCCCGAGGCTGACCACCGTGACCAGCAGAACGGCGGCACCGAGCAGGGCGCCGCAGCCGGCGAGAGCGATCCGGATCAGGCTCACTAGAGGCAGGCGTCGGGCAACAGGAACCAGCGCAGCTTCTCGAAGGCGGCCGGCAGGTCCAGGCGTACGCCGTCGACCGGCTCGGGCCGCGAACTCATGATCTCCCGTGCCTCGGCGAGGTAGCCGGCCAGGGCGTCCTCGCCGGCGAAGACCGAGGCCCGCGGCGGCATCGTGACCGTGCCGTCCGCGCCGAGCCGCAGGTCGGCCAGCCGCACCTGCGGGGCGACATGCTCGACGTGGGTCCATCGCCCGGTCCGCGGTGAGAACCGGTACTCCGGCAGCAGCCGCGCGCCGTACTCGGCGATGAGCAGGACCGCCGAGATCAGGTAGTCGGCGACGGTGTCGGTGATGAAGTAGTTGAAGTTGAGCCGCGACCAGCCCGGCTTGATGCCCTCCCAGCCGTCGACGATCTCCCCGCGGAACTCCCGGGAGTGCGCCTCGTCGATCCCCAGCAGCCGGTGCCCGTACGGCCCGGCACAGGAACACCCGCTGCGCGCCTGGATCCCGAACAGGTCGTTCAGCAGCGCGGCGACGAAGTTGTGGTGCAGGTACCGCTCCCCCGCCCGCACCTGGAACGACACGATCGACAACCGCTGCGCGTCGAGGTCGCCGAGGATCTCGATCCGTGGCGCCGACCCCCACCGCGCCCGGGCCCGCTGCCACAACTCGTGCTCGCGCTCCTCGATCCGGGCGGCGCCGACGGCGTCCTTGACCGCGAACACCAGCCCGGCCCGGATCGACTCGACGATGGCCGGCGTGCCGCCCTCCTCCCGCGCCACCGGGTCGGTGAGATACCGGTGGCCGGTCGGATCGACATAGGCCACGGTTCCGCCGCCCGGGATCGTCGGTACCCGGTTGGTCATCAGCCGCCGGTCGACCACCAGGACGCCGGGTGTCTGCGGGCCGCCGGCGAACTTGTGCGGCGACAGGAAGACGGCGTCCTTGCCGGCCATCGAGATCGGCACGTACGGGCCGGCCGCGGCGTAGTCCCACACCGACAGCGCGCCGTGCTCGCGCAGCACCCGGGAGACCGCGTCGGTGTCTGTCAGGATTCCGGTCACGTTCGATGCCGCGGAGAAGCTGCCGATCCGCAGCGGGCGATCGGCGTACTTCCGCAGGGCGTCGGCGAGCGCGCTGAGGTCGACGTGGCCGCTGTGATCGGACTCGATCTCGACCACGTCGGCGATCGACTCCCGCCACGGGAGCTCGTTCGAATGGTGCTCGTACGGACCGACGAAGATGACCGGCCGCTCCTGCGCCGGAACGTGCGCGCTCAACCCGTACGCGTCGTCGAGTCCCTCGGGAATCCGGAGCCCGAGGATCCCGACCAGCTTGGCCACCGCAGCGGTTGCCCCGGAACCGCAGAAGATCACGACGTGCGCCGGGTCCGCGCCGACGCTGCGGTGGATGAGGGCCCGCGCCTCCTCGCGCAACGCCCCGGTCTGCGCCCCGGTCGCGGAGGCCTCGGTGTGCGTGTTGGCGTACCGGGCCAGCACCTGGTCGCGGATGAAGTCCTCGATGAAGTCGAGCGCCTGCCCCGAGGCCGTGTAGTCGGCGTACGTGATGCGTCGCGGCCCGAACGGCCCGTCCAGCACCTCCCCCTGCCCGATCAGCCCGTTCCGGATCCGTCCCAGCATGCCCTCGTCGCTCACCCCACGATTGAACGTTGCCTAAGGCCGGAAGGACAAGCCGATCATCAGTCCGGGGGCGGGGAGATCGCCCGGTTTGTGCCGCAAACGGGCAAACCGAAACCTCAGACCTCGATGTGTGAGCCCATGATCACCGTGCGGTCGCGGGGCAGCCCGAAGTGCTCCGCGGCGTCGGCCGTGATGTAGGAGGTGGCGATGAACAGCCGCTTGCGCCAGGCGGCCATCGTCGGCTCGGTGCCCCGCCGCAGCTCGATCTTCGAGAGGAACCAGGAGGCGTCCTCGAGCTCGAGGCGGCCCTCGGTCGTGTCGGGGTCGAGCTGACCCAGGGCGGCCTGGAGATCCTGGGTCTCGGCGTACCCGAACCGCATGCGCACGAAGAAGATGCCGTCATCCTCGTAGGCGAGCGGATCGACCTCGATCCGATCGTCGTCGCGCAGGCGCGGCACCGGCAACGTCTCGACCGAAATGATTAGAACGTGCTCGTGCCGGACGTGGTTGTGGTCGACGTTCGCCCGCATCGCGAGCGGCGCGGTCTGGTTGCCGCGGTTGAGGAAGATTGCGGTGCCGGGAACGGTCGCAATCGATGTCCCCTTCCGCCGGAGCTCCTCGACGAAGTCGGTCAGCGACCCCTCGGTGCGCTGCCGCTTGGCGGTGACGATCTCCCGCCCCTTCTGCCAGGTGGCCATCACGGTGAACGCGAGCAGCGCAATCAGCAGCGGCAGCCAGGCGCCGTGCAGCAACTTGGTCAGGTTGGCCGCAACGAACAGCAGGTCGACCGACAGGATGACGACCGCACCGGGCACGAGCAGCCAGAGCGGCGTCTTCCATCGCTGCCGGGCGATGTAGAAGAACAGCGACGCGGTGATGGTGATCGTGCCGGTCACGGTCATGCCGTAGGCGTAGGCGAGGGCGGCCGAGCTGCGGAACGCGAAGACCAGCACGAGCACCGAAACCAGCAGGAGCCAGTTGATCCACGGCACGTAGATCTGACCGATCTCCTTCTCGCTGGTGTGCGCCACCCGCAGTCGCGGCAGATAGCCGAGCTGGGCGGCCTGTGAGGTGACCGAGAACGCGCCGGTGACCACGGCCTGCGCGGCGATCACCGTGGCCGCGGTGGCGAGCAGCACCAGGGGCAGCCGCGCCCAGCCGGGAGCAAGCAGGAAGAACGGGCCGCTGAGGTTGGCGGTGTCGCCGAGGACGAGCGCGCCCTGTCCGAAGTAGTTCAGCACCAGCGCGGGGAAGACCAGGATGAGCCATCCCCGGCTGATCGCCTTCCGGCCGAAGTGACCCATGTCCGCGTAGAGCGCCTCGGCGCCGGTGACCGCGAGCACGACCGCGGCGAGGGCGAAGAAGGCGATGCCGAAATGACCGAAGAGAAACCCCAGCGCGTACGTCGGGGACAGGGCCTTGAGGATCGCGGGATGGTGAGCGATGCCGTTGACGCCCAGCACCCCGATCGTGACGAACCAGGCGATCATGACAGGGCCGAACACCCGGCCGACGGCCGCGGTGCCGCGGCGCTGCACGAGGAAAAGTACGACGATGATCACGGCGGTGATCGGGACGACCGCCTCGGCGAACGACGGCTCGACGATCTTGAGACCCTCGACGGCGGAGAGCACCGAGATGGCCGGCGTGATCATGCTGTCCCCGATGAACAGCGAGGCGCCGAAGATGCCCAGCCCCGCCAGCCAGGCCGCCGTCCGGCCCCCACGGAACGCGCCCGAGCGCCGCAACAGCGTGATCAGCGCCATCACGCCGCCCTCGCCGTCGTTGTCGGCGCGCATCGCGAGCAGCACGTACTGCACGGTGACGACGATCGTGACCGACCAGAAGATCAGCGAGACCACGCCGTAGACGTTCTCGACGCTGACCGGCACGGGATGCGGGTCGTCCGGGTTGAAGACGGTCTGCACGGTGTAGATCGGGCTGGTACCGATGTCGCCGAAGACGACGCCGAGCGCGCCGACGATCAGTGCCAGACGCACCGTGTCCCGCGCTCCGTGCCCCTGAGCCGCCACGACGGCACTCCCCTCGCATGGGTGACACCCGGACACTACGGCCCGGCGGCACACTTGCCCGGCAGAACCCGCCGCAGTTCCGCCTCCGCGGTAACCGGAGTTACCGCGGAGGCGGAGACGACCTCAGCGATGCAGCGCGGGCGCGACCGCGCTCGACGACACCGCAGTGGTGGTCCAGTCCGGGTGACCGGGCATCGGCGGGGTCTTCGAGCCGTACAGCCAATCGTTCAGGAACGATCGCAGGTCCTGGCCGGAGACGCGCGAGGCGAGGGCGATGAAGTCCTGCGTAGAGGCCGACCGGCCGCGGTACTTGGCGACCCAGGCACGCTCGAGGCGCTCGAAATCGCGGACCCCGATCTTCTGCCGGAGCGCGAACAGGGCGAGTGCTCCCCCGTCGTACACGTTGGGGTTGAAGACGTCCCAGATCGAGTCCGATCGCAACGGGTACGCGACCGGGCCGTACCGGGCGCGCCACCGGTCACCGTTGGCGTACGCCCGCTTGTAGTAGTCGTCGAGCGTGGTCACGCCGGCGTACTCCTTCAGCGTGCCGGTCTCGTACGCGTAGAGCACCTCGTACCAGGTGGCGTGCCCCTCGTTCTGCCAGACGTCGCTCCACACCCACGGCGCGACGCTGTCGCCGAACCACTGGTGCGCGAGCTCGTGGGTGAGGACCGGGTTGAGGATCACCGTGGGGAGGCTGAACCAGGTGGTGTCGTAGAGCGACAACGTCTGGGTCTCCAGCGCGAAGCCCAGGTCGCCGTCGATCACGAGCGATCCGTATCGCTCGAACGGGTACCGGCCGACCTTGCTCTCCATCCAGGCGACCTCGTTGCGCTCGTCGGCCGCCTCGGGCAGCAGCTTGTCGGCAAGCCGGCGCGGCACGACGTCCCGGATCGGGATGCCGTTGACCGGGGCCCGGTTGACCGTGACGAAGTCGCCGACCGCGAGCTGGATCAGCTCGGCGGCCATCGGGTGGAACTCGCGGTAGGTGGACGTGACGTAGCCGCCGCGCTGAGTGGTCCGGATCGGTTGGCCGTTCGCGGTCGCGGTCCAGCCCACCGGCGCGGTCATCGTGATCGTGTACGTGGCCAGGTCGCGGGGGTGGTCGTTGCTCGGGAACAGCTGGTGCGACTGGTCGGGCTGGCCGGCCATGATCGTGCCGTCCGGCGTCGTCACGAAGCCGGCCGGCGAGTTCGCGTTGGGCGAGATCGGCGTGGCCGTGAAACCGGAGACGGTGACCGTGAACCGGCGGTGGTTGTCCAGCGGCCGCTGCGGCGTGATGATCAGTTCGTCGCCGGAGCGGCTGAACGCGGCGGGCCGCCCGTTCACCGTGACCTTGCCGACGCCGTCCCCGCCGAAGTCCAGGTCGAAACGGGACAGCGACTGCGTGGCGACCGCCGTGATCGTCACGTTGCCGCGGACCTGCTGGGCCGGGTCCTTCTTCGGGTAGAAAACGCTCAGGTCGTAGTTCTGGACGTCGTATCCGCCGTTGCCCAGCAACGGATACAACCGGTCGCCCAGGCCGGCGGATCCGGGCGTCGGGTGATGGCCGGAGGCGGAGGCCGGGTCGGCCGCGATCGCGGCACCGGCGAGCCCCAGCAGCACAGCCGATCCGGCGGCCACCAGGCGGGACGTGAGATTACCCCTGTCAGATCTCATGGTCGCCGAGCGTAACAAGAGATCGATATAGGCAAGTACACCTTTTGGCCGCGCGAGAGGGATAGATCAGACGGGCGGGAGGTACCGCCAGGCCCTCCCTGCCCGGGGCAGGCGGACGTAGCGTCGAGCGCATGGATCACCGCAGCGAGGCCCGCGACTTCCTCACCACGCGGCGCGCCCGGCTCACCCCCGAGCGGGCCGGCCTGCCGCTCTACGGCGGCGCCCGGGTCAGGCCCTGGTTTTCCAGCTTCGTGACGGCCTAGCGGGTCGTGGTGATGACGCCGGTGGCGTAGCCCCGGGTTTGGACGCCGGAGGTGATGTTCAGGCCGGCCAGATTCTCCCCGGTGCCGTCACCGAGAAGGGCTTGGGCCGCCGGGCGGCTGGGCTGAGGCGGCCCAGCAGTCAGATCAGGTCGCGGAGCTGACGCCGCCCGGCGACACCCAATTTCGGGTACGACCGGTGCAGATGCGACGCGACCGTTCGCGGCGACAGGAACAGCCGATCGGCGATCTCCGCGTTGGTGAGCCCGCGTCCGGCCAGCACCACGATCTCTCGCTGCTGCGCGGTGAGCTCGGCGAGCGCATCGCCCTTCGGCGCGACCGGCGTCGGCACTCCGCAGGCGCGCAGCTCCGCCTCGGCGCGCCCGGCCAGCGGCCGCGCCCGCAACCGCCGGAACGTCTCCAGCGCCGCCGTGAGGACCGGCTTGGCGTCGTTGATCCGCCGCTGCCGGCGTAGCCACTCACCGTGGTCGAGGCGCAGTTGAGCGCGTTCGAGCGGCCACTGCTCCCCGGCCGGGTCGGCGAGCGCGGCCTCGAAGCTCGCCGGCTCGCCGAGCAGGCCGTGCGCCCGGCCGACGATCTGCCGCAGCCGCGGACCGCAGTCGGCCGGCACCGTGGCCAGCGCCCGCTCGACCAGCCGGCGCTGCCCGATCCGCTCGGCCGCCGCGGCGAGGTCGGCGATGCCCAGATAGGACACCCGATGATGCAACGCCTCGCCGTCGGCGAAGAGGTGCCGCAGATGCGCGTACGCGGCCGCGGCGTTGCCCTGGGCGAGCGCGACCATGCCCGAGGTGTGCCGGGCCCGCGCGGCCGACGACCGGTACTCGTCGGTCATCGCCCCGGCCAGCAGATCGTGCACCAGCGAATACTCGCCGCGCATCGCCGACACCGTGGCCACCAGCAGGCCGGCCGACGCGCCGACCGGTGCGAGCCGGTATGCCGACGCGATGTCCTGGGCCTCCCGGGCGATTGCGAGCGCCTCGTCCCACCGGCCCGCGTCGAAGCAGGCCCAGTGCAGCGCCGACAACGCCCCGCCGCTGCGGCCGCGAGTGCCCGGGGCGCGTAGCCGGTCGAGCGCCTCGCGCAGCAGCCGTACCGCCTCCTCGCTCTCCTCCAGCAACCAGGCCGCCGAACCGGCGATGACCGGGTCGCCGCCGGCCCGGGTGAAGGGCAGCCGGCCGGCGAACGACTCGGCACAGGCGCGCACCCACTGCCGCAGTGCGGGGGAGAGCCCCGGCATCCGATCGAGTGCGAGCAGGACCGCGGTCCGATCGGCGGGCGTGCCCGACTGGTGCGCGACCGTGGCCGCGAACCCGAGCGCGGCCGGCGAGCCGGCCGACAGCAGCGTCTCCAGCGCCGGCGCGTGCTGACCCGACCGGACCTGCGCCCATCCGATCCGTTCCCGCGCCGCCCGGGTCATCGCCGGATCGCCGGTCGCCGCGAGGACTCGCTCGGCCAGGTCGCGTACCCGATCGGCCTGTCCGGCGCTCTGCGCGAGCGCGGCGGCCGCGAGCAACCGCCGCGCCTGATCGGTCTCGATCGGGCTGAGCGCCGCGGCCCGCTCCAGAGCGCGGGCCGCGGCGGCCGCGCCACCCCGCCGTTGCGCCCGGTCCGCGCTCTGCTCCAGCAGCGCGGCCACCCGCTCGTCCGGCCCGAGTGCCGCCGCGGCCAGGTGCCAGGCGTGCCGGTCGGGCCGGTCGCGAAGCGCTGCGGCGGCCGTCCGATGCGCCGCCGCCCGGGCGGCGAACGGCACCCCGTGACAGACCGCGGCCCGCACCAGCGGATGCGCGAAGTGCACGCCCGACGCGTCCACCCGCACCAGCCCGGCCCGCTCGGCCGGCGCCAGGGCCGCGGCGTCCAGCCCCGGCAGGTCGCCGACCGCGGCCAGCAGCAGCACCTTCCGCGTCCCGGCGGGCAGCGCACCCACCCGCGCGGAGAGCAGGGCGCCGAGCCGCTGCTGCGGCGGCATCGGGTCGGACACCCAGCGGCGAACGGCGGCCGGGTCGTTCGCGATCGCTTTCGTCAGCTCGATCAGCGCGAGCGGGTTGCCCGCGGCCTGCGCGAGCACCACCTCCCGGGCGAATCCGCGCGGCGGCCGCGGCTGCGCGTCCAGCAGCGATCCGGCTGCCGCCGGGGTCAGCGGGCGCAGCACGAGCGCCGGCAGGTCGCCGACGCCCGCCCGGCCGGCCAGCACCAGCACGAGCGGCTCGCACTCCAGCCGCCGGGCGACGAAGGTGAGCACATCGAGCGAGGCCCGGTCGAGCCACTGCACGTCGTCCACGACCACCAGCAACGGTTGGTCCTCGGCCAGGCCGGACAGCAGGGTGAGCACGGCGATCCCGGTCAGCAGCGCATCCGGCGGCACCGGCTCGGGGGCGATCCCGAACGCGCCGAGCAGGGCCTGCGCCTGCCGCCCCGGCAACGTGGGCACCCGGGCGAGGACCGGCCGCAGCAGCTGATGCAGCCCGGCGAAGACGAGGTCGCGTTCGGACTCCCGCCCGGCGACCGTCAGCACCCGCAGACCGGCCGACCGGGCGGCCTCGGTCACCGCCGCGAGCAGTGCCGTCTTGCCCATTCCTGGCTCGCCCAGCAGGGCCCGGACCTCGCTCGCGGCCGGCGGCGGATCGACCAGACGGCACAACTGCGACAGCTCGCTGTCGCGGCCGATCAACCCGTCCGCCATGCACATCCCCCCAAGTGCAGTCAGGATACGGATGCCCGGCGGGGCCCGGCGAGCAGAGTGATCGCGGAGCACGGATGCGACCACGGCCCGAACGGGGGAACAGTTCCGGCTATCGCCCGCCGATCAGGTCGGCGATCGCGCGCAGGCCGGCCTCCATGGCGGCATCCGGCGTGTTGCCGAAACCGAGCACCAACTGCGGCGGGTCGCAGGAGCCGTCGGCGCGGTAGTCGCTCATCCCGTAGATGCCCACCCCGCGCGCCCGGGCGGCCGCGACCACCTCCCGCTCGCTCGCGCCGGCCGGCAGGTGCGCGATCGCATGGAAGCCCGCGGCGAGGCCGGTGACGTGCGGGACGTGAGCGGACAGGATCGCCCGCCGGCGCGCGTAGACCGCGCGCATCCGGCGCAGGTGACGGTCGTACCGGCCAGATTCGATCAGCGTGGCCAGCGCAAGCTGGTCGATGCCGGAGGTGCCCCGATCCGCCACGCTCTTCGCGGCGGTCACGTCGTCGAACAGCGCCGGCGGAAGGACCGCCCAGCCCAGCCGCAGGGCCGGCGCGAGGGACTTGCTCACCGTGCCGAGCGACACGACCCGATCGGGAGCCAGCCCCTGCAGCGCGCCGACCGGGTCGCGGTCGTAGCGGAACTCGGCGTCGTAGTCGTCCTCGAGCACGATGCCGTCGTGCTCGCGGGCCCAGGCCAGCAGCTCGTGCCGGCGCTCGGGGGCCATCACCACGCCGGTCGGCCACTGATGGGCGGGCGTGACCACCGCGACCCGCGACCGGCTGCGGGCGAGCGCGGCCACGTCGATCCCGTGCTCGTCGACCGGTACCGGCACCGGGTCGATCCGGGCGCTGCGGGCGGCGTCCCGGACGGTCCGCACCGCCCCCGGATCCTCGAACGCGACCCGGGTGTGCCCACGATCGGCGAGCACGCGCAGCACCAGGCCGAGCCCCTGGGCGACACCCGTGCAGATCAAGACCTGGTTCGGGTACGCGTCGGCCGCGCGTACCCGCCGCAGGTAGGCGGCCAGCACCTCGCGCAGCCGCGGGTCCCCGTTCGGCGGCCCGTAGTCGAAGGCCACGTTCGGCGCCGTCCGGCACACCTGGCCGATCGCCCACGCCCAGTCCTGCCGTGGCGCCAGCCGCAGATCGGGCACGCCCGAGGAAAAGTCGGCGATGAGCGGTTTCGGCGCGGGCGGCCGGTGGCGGCCGGAGGCCCGCGCCGCCTTCCCGGCGGCCATCGGGGCGACCCGGGTCGCCGAGCCGGTGTGCGCGGTCAAGTACCCCTCGGCCTGGAGCTGGGCGTAGCAGTCCTGGATCAGGCCGCGGGACAGGCCGAGATGCGCCGCGAGGACGCGCGACGACGGGAGACGCTCCCCGGCGGCGAGCCGACCGGCCCGGATCGCCACGCGCAGCTGGTGCTCCACCTGCGATCGCAGCGGCGTGGCGGAGGTGCGATCGAGCTCGAGCAGCAGCTGCGGACCCCAACCGGCCCACTCGACGGGCATGAGATTGGACCTTATCAGTGGTCCGGTCCGCTCCTAGCGTGGCGCACATGAGGATCGCAGCACTCGCCCCGACCGCCGGCTCCGCGCTCGGCTTCTATCTCCCGCTCGCGGTGATCCCGCTGGTCGCGCCGTCGGCCTCGGCGGCGGGCCTGACGACCGGAGCGTTTCTCATCGCTACCGTTCTCTGCGAGCTGCTGACCCCGCGGATCGTGGCTCGGCTCGGCTACCGGCGGACCGTCGCCCTGGGGTTGTTCCTGCTCGGCGCGCCCACCCTGGTCTTCCTGCGGGCCACCTCGGCCCCGGCCCTGATCGCGGCCAACGCCGTACGCGGCATGGGATTTGCGACCGCCGTCGTCGCCGGCGGCGCGCTGATCGCCCTGCTGGTCCCGGCCTCGCGTCGCGGCGCGGGCGTGGCCCTTACCGGCCTGGTCAGCGGCGTCTGCTCGCTGGCCGCCCTCCCGGCCGGCCTGTGGGCCGCCCTCCGCTACGGTCCCGATCCGGTCTTCGTCGTCACCGCGCTCGCGCCGCTCCTCACGCTGGCCGCGCTGCCGTTCCTGCCCGACCCGCGGCCGGCCGAGCCCGCGGGGCGCATCGTCGCGATCAGCCGGCGGCTCCCGGTCGTCTTCGCGGCCTGCACCTCGGCGGCCGGCGTGATCGTCACCTTCCTGCCGCTGGCGATCCCGGCCTCGACGGCGTCGATCGTGCTCCTGGTCCAACCGGCCGTGAGCACCCTCGCTCGCTGGGCGGCCGGCCGGATCGGCGACCGCCGCGGTCACTCCCGGCTGCTCCTGCCCGGCGTGCTGCTCGCGATCGGCGGCACCGCCGCGCTGGCCGGCACCGGATCGTTCGGGAGCGTCCTGCTCGGCGCGTCCGCGTTCGGAGCCGGGTTCGGCATCCTGCAGAACGTCACCCTGGCGCTCATGTACGAGCGGGCGCCGCGCTCGGCCTACAGCGGGGTGAGCGCGGTCTGGAACGCGGCGTACGACCTGGGCATGGCGGCCGGCGCGATCGGTTTCGGCGTCCTCGTCCCGGCGCTCGGGTTCTCGGCGGCGTTCTTGCTCACCGCCGCTACGATGCTGCCCGCCCTGGTATCGGCCCGGCGCGAGTCGGCCCGCCCGCGGCTCGGTGTGCCCGATCCGGCCGCGCACCCCGCACCCCGAAGCGATCGCGAACCGATCGGACCCCCGGGAGCTGTCACGATGAGGGCGTTGCCGGACATGGGGTGAGTGTGAGATCCGGAACCGAGCACGACGAACATTTCCGGCGGGTGTACGCCGCCACCTTCGAACCGCTGCTCGCCTACGCTCTGCGCCGGGTGGAGCAGTCCGCCGATGCTGCCGATGTCGTCGCCGAGACCTTCCTGGTCGCGTGGCGGCGGCGCCGGGAGATACCGGCCGACGGCGAGGCCCGCCTGTGGCTGTACGGGGTGGCCCGGCGGGTGCTCGCCAACCAGCATCGCGGGGACATCCGGCGCGAACGGCTCGGCCGGCGGCTGCGGCAACGGCTCACCGTGTTCTCGGCCGACCCCGCCGCCGAGGTGCCGGAGCGGCTCGCGATCCGCGCTGCTCTCGGCCGGTTGAGCGAGCTCGATCGGGAGGTCCTGCTGCTCACGGTCTGGGAAGGTCTCGAACCCCGGGAGGCCGCCCAGGTGCTCGGGGTGTCGCCGGCCGCCGTTCGGACCCGGCTTTCCCGGGCCCGCGCCCGGCTCCGCGAACTCGTCGGTGACGATGTCGGTGACGATTCGGTCCCCTCCGGACATGTGCTCGACGTCCTGACCGCACCCGTCCCCGAGGAGGGCCAATGATCGACGACCGGCTGCACGATGCCGACCCTTACCGTCCCGAGATCATCGGGCAGCTCGACGGGGCCGACCAGACCCTGCTCGAGGAGATCATGTCTGCCGACCGTATGCCGGCGCCCTGGCGGCGCCGCCTGATCGCCCCCATTGCCGCGGCCGCCGCCCTCATCGGCGTGCTCGCCGTCTCGGCCGTCATCCGCCACCAGCGACCGGAGACGCACGAGGCCGACCGCCCGGCGCCGACCACCGGCGCCGACTGGAACGCCCTGGTCCTGCGCGCCGCCGAACAGAACCCGCGGCTGCTCATCCAGGAGCCGGGATGGAAGATCACGACGGTGTACGGCTTCACCGAGAACAGCGGCACGATGCGGTTCACCAAGGGCGACCATGACTTGGAGATCAACTGGTACCCGGCCAAGGAGTACCCGGGCTACTACGCCGACCGGCTCGACGTCAGCAAGCCGGAGCCGGGCAAGGTCGACGGCATCGACGGCAACATCTTCACGTACGACGCGAGCGACTTCGCGATGCAGCTGAAGCCGAACGGCGACACCTTCGCCGAACTGCGCACCGGCGGCAAGTGGACGCGGAGCGCCTTCGATCAGGAGCTGACCCGGATCAAGCGGGTCGACGTGCAGACCTGGCTGGCCGCAATGCCGCCCGAGATCGTCACCCCCGGCCGCGCCGACGAGGCCGCCGCCAAGGCGCTCGAGGGCGTGCCGCTCCCGCCCAAGTTCGACCGTGCGGCGCTCAACGCCGTCGGCACGAACGATCAGTACCAGTTCGGCGCGGCGGTGGCCGCCCGGGTCGGCTGCGGCTGGATCGAGGAGTGGCAGCGGGCGAAGCAGGCCGGCGACCAGGTCGCCCTGGAGAAGGCGGCGGACGCGCTGCGCAGCAGCCACCAGTGGAAGGTTCTGCAGCGGATGGACAAGGACGGCGACTACCCCGAGGTGTTCTGGGAGATGGCCGACCAGACCGCCGCCGGCAAGCCGCCGGCGGGGTACCGCGGGGCGCTCGGCTGCCCCTAGCCGGCTGTCCCTAGCCGGCGGTGGTGACCGTCCAGCCGGCCAGCAGGTTCAGGGCGTCCTGCGAGGGTGACCCGGGCTCGGCGCGGTAGGCGTTGAGCCGCAGGCCGGCGACGGCGGTGAGCTCCATCGACTCGTACGCGAGAAGGAGCTCACCGCCGACCGGGTGACGCAGCGGTGGATGTGACCCTTGCTCTGACTCGCCGGCGGGATCTGGCCTCGCCGGCGGGATCTAACCTCGCCGGCGGGCGCGATAGGCGGCGACGGCGATCCGGTTGGCGCACGTCGTGCTGCAGAAGCGGCGCGATCGGTTGCGGGTGAGATCGAGCACGATGCCCGCGCAGGTGTCGTCGGCGCAGACCGCGAGCCGGGACATCTCGTCGCCGCGGACCACGTCGGCCATCGCCATCGCGGTCTCCACCAGCACCCGCCGCACCAGCGGCTGGTCGGGCGAGACCGCGTGGATGTGCCAGTCGATGCCGTCGTGGCGCACCAGCCGCGGCGTCGCGCTGGCGTCGGCGAGCATCCGGTTCACCAGCTCGGCGGCGGTGTCGCGGTCGGCCGTGAGCAGTTCGCGCAGAACCGGCCGGATCGCGCGCAGGTCGGCGAGCTCGGCCTCGGTCCGGTCGCGCCGGCCGCTGTAGCGGTGCCGCGCGTACCAGGCGTCGGCCTGGTCGAGGGTGAGCAGGGTCTCCGGATCCTCGCCGCTGTTCACCAGCTCGACGGCGGCCAGCAGCGATGCCTCTGTGTCATGCGCCAAAACCACCTTGACATATTACCTCCGGCGTCCATAGCGTCATAGGCTATGACGCAGATAGCCAATGACATTCCCGCGGTGCAGGCCAGCCAGGCCGCCCCGGCCGTCGGCGGCGGCGTGCTGCTCGCCGTCGGCTCCGCGACGGCGTTCGGTCTGTCCGGTTCGCTGGCCACCGGGTTGCTGGCCACGGGGTGGAGCCCGGGCGCGATCGTGCTGGTGCGGATCGCGATCGCCGCGATCGCTTTGGCGCCCTTCACCGTCGCCGCGCTGCGCGGACGCGGCCACCTGCTGCGACGCCAGGCCGGGCAGATCCTGACGTACGGGGTGCTGGCCGTCGCCGGCGCGCAGTTCTGCTACTTCTCGGCCGTCGCCCGGATGGACGTCGGCCCCGCCCTGCTGATCGAGTACACGGCGCCCGCCGCCGTGGTCGCCTGGCTGTGGCTGCGCCGCGGCCAGCGCCCGAGCAAGCTGACCGTCGCGGGCGCCGCGATCGCCGCGGCCGGGCTGGTGCTCGTGCTCGATCTGACCTCCGGAGCGCACCTGGCCTGGTCCGGCGTGGCGTGGGCGCTGGCCGCGATGGTCGGCGCCACGGCGTACTTCCTGATCTCGGCCGACACCGACAGCGGGCTGCCGCCGCTCGCCCTGGCCGGGGTGGGCCTGACGGTCGGCGCGCTCACGCTCGGGCTGCTCGCGGCGACCGGGCTGTTGCCGATGCACGCGAGCACGGCGCCGATCGCGTTCGCTCCGGCGACGGTGTCCTGGTGGGTGCCGCTGCTGCTGCTCGGGCTGGTCACGGCCGCTCTGGCGTACGCGACCGGGATCGCCGCCAGCCGCCGCCTGGGCTCCCGGGTCGCGTCGTTCGTGGCGCTGCTCGAGGTGATCGCGGCGGTCGTCTTCGCCTGGCTGCTGGTCGATCAGCTGCCCGGCCCGCTCCAGCTGGTCGGCGGGCTGCTCGTGATCGGTGGCGTCGTCGCGGTGAAACTGGGCGACCGGGCGATTTAGCATGAGTCATGTCCGTCGACCTGTTCGCCGGGATCGCCGTCAGTGACTACGCGACGGCGCTCACCTGGTACGAGAAGCTGCTCGGCGCGCCGCCGGCGTTCTTCCCGAACGATGTCGAGGCGGTATGGGAGATCGCCGAGCACCGGTACGTCTACATCGAACACCTGCCGGAGAAGGCGGGCCACGCCATCCACACCCTGTTCCTCGACGACTTCGACGAGCGGGTCGCGGCGATCGCGGCCCGCGGGCTGACGCCGGCGAAGGAGGAGACGTACGACAACGGCGTCCGCAAGACGACCTACGTCGACCCGGACGGCAACGAGATCGGCCTCGGCGGCGCCGCGGCCGGCTGAAGGTGCCAGAGCATGGCGGCGGGCATGCCGCTCGTGGCAGCGGCCGTCGCGGCGGGGACGATCGGCATCAGCGACCACGGCCAGTCGTCCCACATGCCCGTCCGAATCCGATCGGCCGTCGGCTCGTCGAGGGGACGACGGTCCGCGCTCAGTTCCGGCGCGTCCAGCAGCCGCCGGATCTCCGCGATCCGGGCGGCGCCGAACTATGACTGGGTGCGGCTCCACTGCTGGTTGTTTCCGCCGTTGCAGGTGTACTGCTGGATGTCCGCGCCGTCCGCGGTGTTCGCGTTCACCACGTCCAGGCACTTGCCGCTGTGGCGCGCCTTGAGCGTGTAGTAGCTGCCGGTCGCGGTCCACTGCCACTGCTGGTTGGTCCCGCTGCCACAGGTGTACTGGATGATGTTCGCGCCGTCGGCGGTCGACGACGAGGCCACGTCCAGGCATTTGCCGCTGTTCTGGTTGACGATCCGGAGGTAGCCGCCACCGGCGTCCTGGAACTCCCACTTCTGGTTGCCGCCACCGTTCCAGCTGTACTGCTTGATCTCGACGTTGTTGGCGGTGGAGGCGCCGACCGCGTCCATCACCTTGCCGCTGTTGCGGTTGGTGATCCGGTAGTAGGTGGCCGGGTTTCCGGTGACCGTGCCGGCCGCCGCGTCGATGGTGATCGTCGGGTACCAGGACAGGCTCATGGTGGTCGACGTCGGAAAGGCGATCGGCAGCCAGACGTACGAGGAATCGTTCACCCGGCCACCCCACGCGCCGGCCCAGCGGTCACCCAGGTACAGATAGCCGGTCGCGGAGGTGCCCTGGACCGGCAGCACGTACGCGGGCTGGGAGCTGTACGTGGTCGAGTCGCCCACGTTCGACCACCCGGTCCACGGTCCGGAGATGCTCGAAGCGGTCGCGTATTGCGCCTGGTTCGGGCTCCAGCCGGTCGCCGCCGAGGTGAGCATGAAGTACGTGCTTCCCCGCTTGAACAGGGCGGGCGCCTCGCGGTGTGCATCGTTCCAGAAGTTGCCGACCACGCTCGCGATGCCGCGGAAGTCGGCGGTGAGCCGGTAGATCATCAGGTCGTAGTTCTCGTCCGCCGCGGAGACCATGTAGGCGGTGCCGTTGTCGTTGAACAGCGTGATGTCGCGGGACATGTACGTGCCTTGCGGGCGGAAGCTGCCCTGATACGTGTACGCCCCGTCGACCGTCGACGAGTACGCGACGGCCGCGCGGGCCTCGCTGTAGTCGGTGCCGTTCTCCTTGTGCATCCACATCACGTACTGCCCGGTGCTCGCGTTGTAGATGACCTTCGGGCGCTCGATGTTGGCGCCCTGCAGCTCCGCGGCGGAGGACGGGGTGAGCACGTTGTTGCGGAACTCCCAGGTGCGCAGGTCGGTCGAGCGGTAGACCGAGACGGCCTTGAACGTGTCGTCGGCGTTCCGGTTCTCGCCGAACCAGTAGTAATAGGAACCCACCTTCAACACCCCTCCGCCGTGCGCGTGCACGACGGCGCCGGAGGTGTCGGTGAACTGGGTGCCGTTGACCACGGTGACCGGCGCCGCCGCGGCCGGCTCGGCGGCGAGGATCGTCGCCATGACCAGAGCGATGACGAGAGCCCTTCTCATGGCCTCTTGGTAGCGCTCCGACCGATCGGGACGCCACGATCCGATCGGGATCGTCCGCAAACGAAGCCACTCGAACATCGTTGACGATCGATATCGTGACGCATTACGTTAACCATCACGAAACAAGCATGGCGCTCCTCCCGCCGGTCTGGAGAGCGTGGTGACCGACGAACGCCTGTTCCAGGTGCAACGGCACGAGCGGTTGCTCACCGAGCTGCACCGGCTCGGCGCCGTGCGGGTCCGCGAGCTCGCGCGCGACCTCGGCGTCAGCGAGCTGACCATCCGCCGCGACATCGCCGCCCTGGCCGCCCGCAATCTGGTCAACCGGGTGCACGGCGGAGCCACCCTGCCCAACCGGGCCCGCTCGGCCGGGCGCCCGCGCGCCGTCACCACGACCGGCATCGCGATCGGCATGGTGGTGCCCTCGCTCGACTTCTACTGGCCGCCGGTGATCGCCGGGGCGCGGGCCGCGGCCGCCGCGCTCGGCGTGACCGTCCAGCTGCGCGGCTCCAGCTACGACCCGGACGAGGACCGTCGGCAGATCGGCCGGCTGGTGGAGGCGGGCGAGGTACGCGGCCTGCTGCTCGCGCCCGACCTCGACGACGACGACATGATCGACTGGATCGGCCGGCTGCCGGTCCCGTGCGTGCTCGTCGAGCGGCAACCGCGCCGCTGGACCGCCGCGTCCCGGCGGGTCGAGTGGGTACGCAGCGACCACGCGCTCGGCCTGGAGATCGCGGTGCAGCACCTGCGGGAACACGGGCACCGGCGGATCGGGCTGCTGCTGTCGCGGGGCAGCCCCACCTCGGCGTACCTGCGGCACCGCGAGCTGCCGCCGCCGATCATGCTGGACGACCCGCCGGACCGGATGCTGCGGGAAGTGCTGGCCGGGTGCCGCCGGCGAGGCGAGACCGCGCTGATCGTGCACAGTGACCCGCACGCGATCGCGGTCGCGCAGACCTGCGCGGAACAGGGCCTGCGCATCCCGGAGGACATCGCCCTCATCTCGTACGACGACGAGGTCGCCCACCTGGCGGAGCCGGCGCTGACCGCGGTACGCCCGCCGAAGAACCACGTCGGCCGGCTCGCCGTGGAACTGATCGTCACCCGGCTGCTCGACGGCTCGCAGCGCCCGGTCCAGGGCGTCCTGGTCGCGCCGTCGCTCGTGGTCCGCCAGTCGTCGCCGTTCCATGTTCGGGTGTGAACGTTTCCGACCATCTCGGTTCGCATCGTGGCGTGCCCATTTCCGAGTCTCTGAGATGAGGCCATGAAGAAAGCTCTGCCAATCCTGGCCCTCGTCGCCGCGACCCTGGCCGTGCCCGTCGCCGCCTCCCCCGCGGCCGCCGCCACCAGCGACTTCCGCGGGGTCAACTGGGCCGACCAGCGCGACAACTTCGTCGACGACACCCTGGTGCTCGGCGGCTTGAGCACCGGCGACAGCTACGCGACCACGCAGGCCAAGGCGAACGGGATCCTGGCCGGCTTCCAGAACAACCTGGGCGCCAACACCGTCCGGATGCCGGTGAACTATCCGACCGTCTCAGGCTCGTACTGGAACTCGTACACCGGGGCGATCGACGCGGCCACCGCCAAGGGGATGCGGGTGATCCTCAGCTACTGGGAGGCGGCCAGTTCCCGCAACGGGACGGTGGACAACCTCACCCAGTTCTGGTCGATGTGGCAGACGATCGTCAGCAAGTACTCGGGCAACGCCAACGTGTACTTCGAGCCGATGAACGAGCCGTACGGATACAGCGACGCGGACTGGAAGAACCTGGCCGCGCAGTGGCTGTCCACCTACTCGTCGGTGCCCCGCGGCCGGGTCGTCGTCTCCGGCGCCGGGTACAACCAGCGCCTCACCACGATCGGGTCGGACAGTCGCTTCGACGGAACGCTCATCTCGCGGCACACGTACGAGTTCTTCGACACCAGCCGCACGACCGAGGACTCCTGGCGCGAGTCGCTGCGGACCAGCGTCGGCTCGTACGCGTCCCGGGTGCTGATCACCGAGTTCGGCGCGCCGATGACCGACGGGCGCAACTACGACTCCCCCTCGGCGACCGACAGCTTCGTCGCCTTCATCCGCGGTACCGCCGCGGAGGCGCGCGCCGAAGGGCTGGGCACCGTTTACTGGCCGGGTGTGCGGATTGCCGACCCGTACCGGCTGCAGGAGATCGGCGGCAGCGGGACCAGCCTGACCCTGTCCACGACGAACGCGAGCGGCCGCGATCAGTTGCGTTACTCGTGGGGGCAGGACGGCGGCACCAACGTGCCGCTCACCCACTACCGGGTCACCAACCGCAACAGCGGCAAGGTGATGGACCTGGTCGGCGCGTCCACCGCGAACAACGCCGAGGTGAAGCAGTACGCATCGAACGGCGGACTCAACCAGAGGTGGGCATTCGAGGACCTCGGCACCGGCTACCTGCGGATCGTCAACCAGAACAGTGGCAAGTGCCTGGACGTGGCCTCGGCATCGACGGCCGACGGCGCCAACGTCATCCAGTACACCTGCGGCAGCGGCACCAACCAGCAGTGGCAGTGGACCGCGACCGGCAGCTACTACACGCTCAAGGCTCGGCACAGCGGCAAGTGTCTCGACGTGACCGGCGCCTCCACTGCGGACGGCGGCGACATCGAGCAGTACACCTGCAACGGCGGCACCAACCAGCAGTGGACGCGCACCGCCTCCTGACCCCTTTTCGAGGGGTCAGGAGGCGGACGTCAGGTAGCGCTGGATTGTCGGACCCACCCAGCCCGCGGCCTCCTCGGCGGGCATCGCCACCATCGGCGGCAGACGCAGCACGAAGCGGCACAGCGCGAGCCCCAGCATCTGGCTCGCGACCAGCCCGGCGCGGCGGGGAGCGTCGGCCGGATCGGGGCAGACCGCGGCGACCACCGGCAGCAGCTGGGCGCCGAACAGGTCACGCATCCGATCGGCGGCGGCCTCGTTAGTCGCGGCGGCGCGCAGCAGGGCGGTGAGCGTGTCGTCGCCCTCCCAGCGGTGCAGGAAGTGCCGGGCCAGCACCGCGCCGATCTCCTCCGCCCGGATCGCGGACGCGTCCGGCAACTGCAGGTCGAACTCGGCCGCCGCGGCGAACAACTTCTCCTTGCTGCCGTAGTACCGCATCACCATCGACGGGTCGATGTCGGCGTCGGCCGCGATCGAACGGATCGTCGCCCGCTCGTACCCGTCGCTGGCGAACCGCTCCCGGGCCGCCACCAGGATCGCCGCGCGGGTCGCATCCGACCGCCGTACCGCCATGTTCAGGCTCCCTTCCCCCGCGCGATCGTAGACAGCTCGGACAGATTCATCGCGAGGCCACGACGGACCGCGGGCACGCCACCCACGATCGGCAGCACGGTGTTGCGTACCGCGATGAGCGGACGACTGCGCAGAGTGGCAAGTCTGGTCATCCGATCGGTGAGCGCCACGACACCGGCGGCGATCGGGCGGCGCACCGTCTCGTACCGATCGAGATCGCTCCCTTCGGCGAGCACCGCGGCGAGGGCGATCGCGTCCTGGACGCCGGTGTTCATGCCCTGGCCGCCGGCCGGGCTGTGCACATGCGCCGCGTCCCCGGCCAGGAAGACGCGTCCCGATCGGTAGTGCTCGGCGAGCCGGTGATGCACCCGGAAGCGGGAGCTCCACAGCACCTCGCGCACCTTCGCATGCTCCCGCCGGGGGCCGCGCGCGTCGAGGATCGCCTGCACGTCGGCGGCCGCCGGGTGTTCCGGCGCCTCGTCGAGGGTGGCCACGATCCGGTGCCGGCCGCCGGGCAGCGGCGCCACCACGACCAGTCCGGCCGGCGAGAAGTGGAGGGTCACCTCGTCCGCCGGCAACGGCCAGTCCATCCGTACGTCGGCGAGGACGAAGCTCTCCTCGTACGCCTTTCCGGTGAAACCGATCCCGCTCAGGTCGCGCACCGTGCTGTGCATGCCGTCGGCGCCGACCAGATAGCGCGCCCGGACGGTCTGGCCGTCGCGCAGCGTGGCGGTCACCCCGTCGTCGTCCTGCCGGAAGCCGACGAGCTCCGCCGGGCGGCGGACGGAGCCGCCGAGGCGCCGCAGCCGATCGGAAAGGATCAGCTCGGTGTCGCTCTGCGGCAGCATCAGCGTGTACGGGTAGCGCGTCGGCAGGTCGCTGAAATCGACGGTGAGCAGGGCGCGATCGCCGTCCCGCACGGTGAAGTGCGGCACGATGACGCCCCGCTCGACCATCTCGCCGGTCACGTCGAGCTCGTCGAGCGCCTCGAGCGTGCGCGCGTGGATGACGGCGGCGCGCGAGGTGTTCGCGCCCTCCGGCTGGCGATCGATCACGATCGCCGGGCGGCCGCGCCGGGTGAGCGCGGCGGCGAGGGTGAGGCCGACCGGGCCGGCGCCGGCGATCAGCACTTCGGTGTCCCACATGGCTGCTCCTCCGAATGCCAACAACTGTTGGCACGAGAGTAGTCTATGCCAACGCTCGTTGGCAAACACTTGTTGGCAAGCGAGGGGCAGCGCACAAATGTTCGGACGAATACGATGCGGCGATGGACGGGGACAGCGTGCGCACGTGGGGTTGGGTCGGGTTCGCCGCCCAGGTGGTGTTCGTCGTGAGCTGGCTGATCGCGCCCGCCTGGCAGGGCAGCGACTACGACTCGCTCAAGCACAGCATCAGCGACATGTACGCGCAGACCGCGCCCGACGGCTGGTTCCTGGTCGTCGTGCTGACCCTGTGCGGACTCGCGACCGTCCTGTTCGCTCTGCTGGCGGTGCGGCCGGCCCTCCGCGGGGGCGGCCGCCGGGCGACCGTCGGGGCGGTCCTGCTCGCCCTGTCCATCTACGGCGTCGGCGACCTGTTCAGCCCGTTCGAGCGCGAGAACTGCCGGCTGGCGGACACCGGCTGCACCGGTTCCGATCAGACCGCCAACCTCGGCGGAAAGCTCGACAACCTCCTCAGCACGCTCGGCATCCTGCTGTTCGTCGCGGCCGCGTTCGTGCTGGCGTCGGCGATGAGGCGCACGCCGGGGTGGCCGGGCTGGGCCTGGCCGGCGCGCTGCGTGGGCATCATCTTCGCGGTGCTCCTGGTCGCCCTCGCCCTGGCCGAGTCCGCCGGCCTGGGCGGGCTGGTCGAGCGCCTGCTGGCCGGTTTCGGATCGATCGCGATCGGTGCCCTCGCCTGGCGGATCGCCCGCCGGCCCGCAGCCAGAACGCTAGGAGCCCGCGCCGCCGTCAACTCGTAGGACCGTGCCGGTCACGAACGAGGAGCGGTCGCTCAGCAGCCACGCGGCCGCCTCGGCGATCTCCTCCGGGGCCGCCTGCCGCCGCAGCGGGCAGTTCGCGATCAGCCGCTCGACCAGGCCGGGCGAGGTCGACTCCCAGGTTTCGATCATTTCCGTACGGGTGTTGCCGGGTGCGATCGCGTTGATCCGGATGTTCTCGGGACCGTAGCTGATCGCCGCCGACTCGGTCAGGCTGTTGACCGCCCGCTTCATCGCGCCGTAGGCGGGCAGCGCGGGGTTGCCGCGCAGGCTGCCGATGCTGGAGTTGTTGACGATCGCGCCGCGACCCGCGGTGGCTCGGATCGCCGCGATCTGGGCTCTCATCGCCAGCCATACGCCGCGCAGGTTCACCTGGTACAACCGATCGAAATCGCGCTCGGTCGACTCGCCGGGCGGGGTGATGGTGGCGCCGTTGTTGAAGGCGACGTCCAGCCGGCCGTAAACCGACACGACACGGTCGACCGCGGCCCGGACGCTCGCCGCATCAGCCAGGTCACAAATCACAAAATCGGCTTCGCCTCCGTGCGTACGGATGTCCTCGGTCACCGCCCTCAGCTGCTCCTCCGTGCGCGCCGCCAACAGCACGCGCGCGCCCTCCCGGGCGAAGAGGCGCGCCGCCGCGGCGCCGATGCCCCGCCCCGCGCCGCTCACGAAGGCAACCTTGTCCTCGAGCAGGAGTGTCATGGAGCCATCCTGATGCGATCGACAACGCTCAGCCAGGCATCACCGGTACCTGGCTGCGGCCGGCGGCGCGGCGGAGACTGTGGACGTGGACCGACAAGAGCTGGCCGACTTCCTGCGCAGCCGCCGCGAGCGGATCGGCCCGGCCGACGTGGGGCTGCCGGCCGGGAGCCGCCGCCGCACGCCGGGGCTGCGCCGCGAGGAGGTCGCCCGGCTGGCGTTCATCTCGACCGAGTACTACGCCCGGCTCGAGCAGGGCCGCGCGCCGCGGCCGTCGCGCGAGGTGCTGGGCGGGCTGAGCCGCGCACTGCGGCTGACCGACGCCGAGCGCCGCCACCTGCATCACCTCGCCGGGGAGCAGCCCGCGCCGCCGGTGGGGCCGTCCCGGGAGGTGCGGCCGAGCATCGTCGACCTGATCGGCCGGCTCCCCCAGGCCGCGGCCACGGTCATCTCGGCGGCGTTCGAGGTGATCGCCTGGAACGATCTGGCCGCCGCGCTGATGGAGGACTTCTCCGCGGTGCCCCGGCGCGATCGGAACCTGGTCCGGCGGGTCTTCCTCGGTCCGCAGCAGGCCGGCTTGCGCCTGTACGGGGTGTCCGACGCCGACGAGTTCGCCCGCAACTCGGCGCAGCGGCTGCGGGCCGCCGCCGCCCGCTACCCCGGCGACCCCGAGCTCGCCGGGCTGATCAGCGATCTGCTGGCCGGAAGTGCGCAGTTCCGATCGCTGTGGGCGTCGCACGACGTGGCCGACCAGCCGACCCGGGTCAAGACCTTCCAGCACCCGCAGGTCGGTCCGGTCACGGTGAACTGCGATGTGCTCGACATCGCCGACCGCGACCAGCGCCTGGTCATCTACACGGCCACGCCCGGCTCACCGTCCGCGGAGGCGCTCCGCCTGCTCGCGGTGATCGGCACCCAGCGCCTCGATGTGCCGGGCTGAGCGGATCGCAGCCGGAACCGCGCGCCGGCCGGCCGTCGCGCGTCCCGAGGGACCAGCCGGCGGCTCGGTCCCGGTCAGCAATGCTCGAACGGGCTGTCGTAGGTGGCGTCCTGGATCGATCCGCCCCACTTCACGCAGATGCCGTCGGCCTTGGCGCGCACCGGCCCGGCGTAGGACGGGACACTGCCGCTGTCGGTGACCCGGGGGGACCCCTGCACCTCGAGGTACGCCGAGGCGGGGGTGGCCGTGTCCAGGTCGGTCGCCTTGAGCGTGACCGTGCAGTTCTTACCGGTCGAGGAGTTGAAGAGCAGGTAGACCCGGCCGAGCAGGGTGCCGTCCGCTCCCCTGAGGGCGTGCTGATCGATCACCGCGAAGTCGCCGCCACAGAGCTCCTTCGGCGTGTACTTGTTCGTGGCGGGGGCCGAGGAGGGGGTGTCGCTCGGATCGCCGGTCGGGTCGGTGGACGGATCGGTGAGCACCGGGACGGTCGCGGTGACGGTCGCGCTCGGGTGCGGACGAGGGCTCTTCCGGGTCGGCGCGGCGCCGGCGGGATTGCCCTTCGTGCCCCCGGCGGCGTTGCCGCCCGGGCCGGCGACGCCGAGGTCGGAGCCCGTACCGGTCTCGGCCTGGCCCGCGCCGGGGCCCAGCGCGATCGCGGTGCCGATACCGATCGCGGCCACCACGACCGCCGCGACGACGCCGGCGACGATGGCATTCCGGCGGCGGTGGCCGCGGCCGGACGACGGAAACTCGGACGGCCGGAAGCCGCCGGGCGGGGTGGCGCCGATCGGACGGACCGGCGGCGAAGCGGGCACCGGCACGGCAGCGGCGGCAAACCCGGAGGCCGGCGCCGAAGCGGGCACCGGCACGGCGGCGGCGGCAAACCCGGAGGCCGGCCGGCCCGCGGACGCGACCGGCGCGGCGAACCCCGAGCCGGGGCGGGCCGCGGCGAAACCCGTTCCCGGCCGGGCCGGGGAGCCGGGCGCCCCCTGCGGCCCGGAGGACGGCACCTGGGACCCGCCGCGAGCGGCCCCGGCGAGAGCGGACGCGCTCGGGAAGCGCCGTGCCGGATCCTTCGCGAGCGCTCGCATCACCACGGCCGCGGCCTGCGGCGGAACGTCGGCCGGGAGGGCCGGCGGCTCACTCATCACCAGCTGGGTGAGCACCTGCAGCGGGTTCTCGCCGACGAACGGCGGCCGGCCGGTGAGGCAGCAGTAGGCGACCGCGCCCAGCGCGTACACATCGGTCGCGGCCGTGACCGGCTTGCCCTCGGCCTGCTCGGGCGCCATGTAGTGCGCCGAGCCGAGGACGACGTTGGTGCCGGTCAGGCCCTCCATCGCGGTCGATCGGGCGACGCCGAAGTCGACCAGGACGAGCGCTCCGCCGGGGCGTACGAGCAGATTCGAGGGTTTGACGTCGCGGTGCACGATGCCCGCGTCGTGCGCCACCTGAAGGGCGTCGGCGACCTGGGCGACCATGGTCATGGTCTCGGCGGCGGAGAGCCGGCCGGCCGCGTCGATCCGCTTGGACAGCGGGGTGCCGTCGATGAATTCCATGACCAGGTAGTCGAGCCGGCGGCCGCCGGCCGTCGCGTTCTCGCCGTAGTCGTAGACCTGGACGATCCCGGGGTGGCGCACGGCGGCCAGCACGCGCGCCTCGCGGCGGAAGCGGGCGATGAACTCGGCGTCGGCGGTCAGCGTCGGCAGCAGCACCTTGATCGCGACGGGGCGGCGCAGCAGGAGGTCGTCGCCGCGCCAGACCTCGCCCATGCCGCCGGCGGCGATCCGTTCGGTGAGCCTGTAACGGTCGCTGAGCACGACTCCGGGGGTTAGCACCCGGCCATGCTACCGGCCGATCCAAAGCGCTCAGCCAGGGCGAACGGTCAGTAGGTGGCCCGGCCGCCGCTGATGTCGTAAACCGCGCCGGTGGAGAAACTGACCTTTTCCGAGCACAGCCAGGCGATCAGTTCGGCCACCTCGTCGGCCCGCCCGACCCGCCGCATCGGTATCAGGCCGGTCATGTGGGCGAGCGCTTCCGGGCTGGTGTCGGCGTTCATCGGGGTCTCGATGACCGCCGGGGCGACCGCGTTGGCCAGCACTCCGGTGGTCGCGAGCTCCTTTCCGAGCGATTTGGTGAGCGCGATGACCGCGGCCTTCGAGGCCGAGTAGGGCGACATGTTGGGATTGCCGTCCTTGCCGGCCATGCTCGCCAGGTTGACGATCCGGCCCCAGCCACGATCGATCATGCCGGGGACGAAGGCTTGGCAGGCGACGAGCGTGCCGCGCACGTTGACCGCGAAGACGCGTTCCCACTCGTCGATCGCAATCTTCCACAACGGGGCGTTCGGGCCGACGATCCCGGCCGAGTTGACCAGGATGTCCACCGCGCCGGCCGCCGCGGCCGCCGACCGCATCCGATCGGGATCGGTCACGTCGGCGACCAGGTCGGCGTCGGGCGAGATGTCGAGGGTGAGCACCGTGACGCCGTCGGCGCGCAGCCGTTGCGCCGCGGCCGCGCCGATTCCGCTCATCCCGCCGGTGACCACCGCGGTGCGGGCCATCAGTGCGATTCCCGGGAGACGTGCCAGCCGCTCGAGCCGAGGAGGAAGTCTTGGTCGGCGCCGGTGTCGGCCTGTCCGACCGTGTCCACGTACAGCTTCTCCCAGCCGCGCCGGGGTGCCGCGTAGGCGGCGGCCGCCTCCGGCGAGGGCACCCGGGCGGCGAGCTCGTCGTCCGGGATCTCGACGGCGAGCCGCCGCTTCGCGACGTCCAGCACGATGATGTCGCCGGTGCGCACCTTCGCGAGCGGACCGCCGGCGGCGGCCTCCGGGGCGACATGCAAAACCACCGTTCCGTACGCCGTGCCGCTCATCCGCCCGTCGCAGACCCGCACCATGTCGCGGACGCCTTCGGCCAGCAGCTTCGCCGGCAGGGGCATGTTCGACACCTCGGGCATGCCCGGGTAGCCCTTCGGGCCGCAGCCGCGCAGCACCAGCACGGAGTCGGGGGTGACCGGGAGGGCGGGGTCGTCGATCCGGGCGTGGAAATCCTCGATCGAGTCGAAGACGACCGCCGGTCCGCGATGCGACAGGAGCGCCGGGGTCGCCGCGGCCGGCTTGATGACCGCGCCGTCCGGCGCGAGGTTGCCGTAGAGGACGGCGATGCCCGCCTCGGGCTGCAGCGGCGTCTCCCGGGCGCGAATCACTTCCCGGTCGTAGACGGGCGCGTCGTCCAGATAGGACACCAGCGGCCGGCCGGTGACCGTGATCGCGTCCGGATCGAGCAGGTCGCGCACCTCGCGCAGCACCGCGTGCAGCCCACCGGCCCGATACAGGTCGTCCATCAGGAAGCGGCCGGCCGGCTGCAGGTCGACCAGCAGCGGCACCCCCGATCCGATCCGGTCGAAGTCGTCCAGCGACAGCGCGACGCCCAACCGGCCGGCGATCGCGAGCAGGTGCACCACCGCGTTGGTCGACCCGCCGAGCGCGGCGAGCGCGACGATCGCGTTGCGGAAAGACTCCCGGGTCATCACGGCGCTGGGCCGGCGCTCCCGGTCGACGAGGTCGACGGCCAGCACGCCGGTCGCGTGCGCGGCCTCCAGCAGGCGGCTGTCCGGCGCGGGCGTGCCGGCGATCCCCGGCAGCGTCATGCCGAGCGCCTCGGCGAGCAACCCCATCGTCGAGGCGGTGCCCATCGTGTTGCAGTGCCCCCGGCTGCGGATCATCGAGGACTCGGAGCGCTGGAACTCGGCCGCGCTCATCGTGCCGGCGCGTACCTCCTCGGAGAGCTGCCAGACGCCGGTGCCGCAGCCGAGCGGCACGCCGCGGAAGGTGCCGGTCAGCATCGGCCCGCCGGGCACCACAACCGCCGGGATGTCGACCGAGGCCGCGGCCATCAGCAGCGCCGGGATCGTCTTGTCGCAGCCGCCGAGCAGCACCACGCCGTCGATCGGATTCGCCCGCAGCATCTCCTCGATGGCCATCGCGGCCATGTTGCGCCACAGCATCGCGGTCGGCCGGACCTGCGTCTCGCCGAGCGACACGACCGGCAGGTTGAGCGCGATGCCGCCGGCCTGATGGATGCCGTCGGCGACGCTGCGGGAGACCTCGTCGAGGTGCGCGTTGCACGGGGTCAGGTCGGAGGCCGTGTTGGCCATCGCGATGTGCGGCCGGCCGTCGAACGCGTCGGCCGGCAGGCCACGGCGCATCCAGGCCCGGTGGATATAGCTGTTCCGATCGTCGCCGCCGTACCACTCCGCGCTACGCCGCATTTCGTCACCGTAAACCTTTCAACTTGGCGGAACAACGGTCTAACATCCGGAACATGACCGACCTGTCCGAGCGGCTCGTCGGGGCCGACCGGGTGCTCGCCGTGCTGGCCGAGCTGGCCCGGCATCCCGACGGGATCGGTCTCGAGGACATGGCCCGGGCCATGGCGAGTCCCAAGCCGACCGTGCACCGTGCGCTCGCCGCGCTGCGCCGGGCCGGGTTCGCGGCCCAGGACGGGCACGGCCGGTACGTGCTCGGCGACGAGTTCCTGCGGCTGGCGTTCGCCCATCACGAGGCCCGGCCCGATCACGTCCGCGTGCTCCCGGTCCTGCGGCGGCTCTGCGAGCGATACGGCGAGACCGTGCACTACGCGACGCTGGACGGCCGGTGGGTGGTCTACCGCTCGAAACTCGACCCGCCGTCGGGCGCGGTCAAGCTGACCTCGGTCGTCGGCGGGCGCAACCCGGCGCACACCACCGCGGTCGGCAAGCTGCTGCTTTCCGGCGTTCTGCACACCGAGCAGGGGGTACGCGACTGGATCGGCGACGAACCGCTCGCGACGCCGACCGAGCGGTCGATCGGGACCGCCGAGCGGCTGTTCGCGGAGCTGGTTCGCACTCGCGAGCGCGGTTACGGTGTCGACGACCAGGAGAACGAGCCGGGCGTCGCCTGCCTGGCCGTGCCGGCGTATCTGACCTCGCCGAGCGTGCCGAGCGGGGCGATCAGCATCAGTGGTCTCGCCTACCGCACCCCGATCCAGGCGCTCGTGGACGACCTGCCGGCGATCCGGGCGATCGTGAGCGGACCATCGTGATCACCTATCGGGCTACGCCGCTCAGCGCCGACGCGTACGTCCTCGGCGAAGGTCCCGTCTGGGACGAGAGCCGCCGACGTCTGCTGTGGGTCGACATCATCCCGGGGAAGGTCTTCGCGGGCCGGCTCGATCCGTTCGCGATCGAGCAGACCTGGTCGTTCGACGGCATGGTCGGCGCGGTCGCCGTCGCGGCCGAGGGGGCGCTGCTGGTCGCCGAGCAGGAAACGCTCACCCGCGTCGACCCGGACGGCACCCGCACCCCGCTGGCCCGGGTGCTCCCGGCCGGCGGCGGCAGCCGGCTCAACGACGGCGCCGTCGATCCGGACGGCCGCTTTCTGATCGGCAGCATGTCGCTCATCGACGTGACCGGCGCGACGGACGAGCGGCTGGCTCGCTTCGAGGGCGGGAAACTGAGCACACTCGATCACGACCTGACCCTCTCCAACGGGCTGGCCTGGGTCGGCGACCGGTGCTACAGCATCGACTCGGTTCCCGGCGTGGTGTACGGCCGCGACTACCCGGACGGCCCGCGCGAGGAGCTGTTCCGGGTCACCGGCGGCCTGCCCGACGGCATGTGCGCCGACCGCGAGGGCAACCTCTGGATCGCGGTGCACGGCGGCGGCCGGGTCGAGCGCCGCACCCCGGCCGGCGGGCTGCTGGCGGTCGTGGAGCTCGACTCCCCGCAGCCGACGAGCGTCGCGTTCGCCGGCCCGGACCTCGACGTCCTGGTCATCACGTCGGCGGCCGAGGGGCTCGATCCCGTCCCGCCGAACGCCGGCCGCATCTACGCCTGCCGGGTGGACACGGCCGGCCTGCCCACGCCGTACTGGAATCCTGCCCTCTGACATCGGAGACCTCGTGTATCTCATGCGTGTCGGCGCCCCCGGCGCCGAAAGGCCGGTCGTCCGCGTCGACGACACCCGCTACGTGGACGTGTCCGACCTCGTGCCGGACTTCGACGAGTCGTTCTTCGGCGGCGACGGGGTGCGCCGGCTGGCCGAGCCGGTCGCCGAGCGGATCGCGGCCGGCGAGACCGAGCCGTTCGGCGGGCAGCGGATCGGCGCGCCGATCGCCCGGCCGCATCAGATCCTGTGCATCGGACTGAACTACCGCGACCATGCGGCCGAGACCGGCCAGGCCGTGCCGGACGAGCCGATCCTGTTCACGAAGTCGCCGAACACGCTCGTCGGCCCGAACGACGAGATCCGGATCCCGCGCGGCTCCACCAAGACGGACTGGGAGGTCGAGCTGGGCATCGTCATCGGCAGCCGGACGTCCTATCTGGACTCGGTGGCCGACGCGGCCGCGGCGATCGCCGGGTACGTGCTGGTCAACGACGTGAGCGAGCGGGCGTTCCAGATGGAGCGCGGCGGCCAGTGGAGCAAGGGGAAGTCGGCCGAGACGTTCAACCCGGCCGGCCCGTGGCTGGCCACGCCGGACGAGCTCCCGGACGTGCTGGACCTGGGCATGTGGCTGGACGTGAACGGGGTACGCCGGCAGACCGGCAACACCCGAACGATGATTTTCGATCCGCACTTCATCGTCCACTACCTGAGCCAGTTCATGGTGCTCGAGCCGGGCGACCTGATCAACACGGGCACCCCGCCGGGCGTCGGCATGGGCCACGACCCGCAGATCTGGCTGCGGGCCGGCGACGTGGTCGAGCTCGGCATCGATCGGCTCGGCAGCGGGCGGCAGCCGGTCCTGGGACCGCGCTGATGCGAGCCCTCGTCTTCACCGGCCCCGGCAAGGCGTCGGTCCAGGAGGTGCCGGCGCCCCGGGCGGAGCAGGGCCAGGTCGTCGTCGACGTCGAGCGGGCCGGCATCTGCGGCACCGACATGGAGCTGTTCGGCGGCGAGATGAGCTACTACGGCACCGGTCAGTCGTCGTATCCGCTCCGGCCCGGTCACGAGTGGTGCGGAACGGTCACTGCGGTCGGGGACGGGGTGGACGAGAGCTGGCTCGGCGTGCGGGTCACCGGCGACACGATGGTCGGCTGCGGCGAGTGCCCGCGGTGCCGGGCCGGGCGGCACTGGGTCTGCGCCGCGCGGCACGAACTGGGCATCACCGACGGGCTGCCGGGGGCGCTCGCGACGCAGCTCGCGTTCCCGGCCGCGTATCTGCACCGCCTGCCGCCGCCGGTCGACGCCACGCTCGGGGCGATGGTCGAGCCGGGCGGCAACGCGCTGCGCTGCGTTCGGGCGGCCGCCGTCGAGGCGCACGAGCGCTTGCTGGTGTTCGGAACCGGCACGATCGGCCTGCTGGTGGCGTTCTTCGCGCGGGCCCGCGGCGTGCAGGTGCATCTGATCGGCAGATCGGAGACCGACCTGGCGTTGCCCCGAGCACTGGGCTTCGCCCACGCCTGGACCCGCTCGACCCTGCCCGGGCTGCCGTGGGACGGGATCGTCGACGCCACCACGGGCGACGAGATACCCGCGCTCGCGCTCGACCTGATCGAGCCCGGCCGCCGGATCGTCTACATCGGCCTGTCGGTGCCGCCGAGCCTGATCGACACCCGCGCGCTGGTGCTCAAGGACGTGACTGCGGTGGGCATTCTGGGTGCTTCGGACGGGCTTCCCGGCGCGATCGAGGCGTACGCGGACGGCACCGTCGACCCGCGGCCGCTGGTCGCCGCGACCGTGTCCCTGGACGAGATCGCCGAGGTGCTGGCCGGGAACCGCCCGCCCGGTGCCGGACCCAAGATCCACGTTGATCCTTCGAAGGGCTGACCCATGACCGAGTTCGCCGGCCTGAACGCGATCGTCACCGGAGGCGCCTCCGGGATCGGCCTGGCCACCGCCGGACTGCTCGCCTCGCGGGGCGCGCGGGTGGCGTGTCTCGACCTGAAGCCGTCGGTTCCGGCGCCCCTGCTCGGCCTCGAGGCGGACGTGACCGACGACGCTTCGATCCGGGCGGCGGTCACGGCGGCGGCCGAGGCGCTGGGCGGCATCGACATCGTGGTGAACAATGCCGGGATCGGCGCCCAGGGATCGGTCGAGGACAACGACGACGCGGAGTGGTCGCACGTGTTCGACGTCAACGTGCAGGGGATGGTGCGGACCAGCCGGGCGGCGCTCCCCTATCTGCGCCGGTCGTCACACGCGGCGATCGTCAACGTCTCGTCGATCGCGGCGACCGCGGGTCTCCCCCAGCGTGCGCTGTATTCGGCCACGAAAGGCGCGGTGCTGTCGCTGACCCTCGCGATGGCCACCGACCACCTGCGCGAGGGCATCCGGGTCAACTGCGTCAACCCGGGCACGGCCGACACGCCGTGGATCGGCCGGTTGCTGGCCAGGGCGCCGGATCCGGTCGCCGAGCGGGCGGCCCTGGAGGCGCGTCAGCCCACCGGCCGCCTGGTGTCGGCGGACGAGGTCGCGGCGGCGATCGCCTACCTGGCAAGCCCGCTCGCGTCGGCCACCACCGGCACCTCGCTCGCGGTCGACGGCGGCGTGCAGGGGCTGCGGCCCCGCAAGTAGCGCCGACACATCGCGTCACCATTCGACGGCGGGGGCCCGTAGGGTGACCATCAACGCGGAGGGGGCTTCGATGGCGCTGGTGACGTCCGGCCGGGTCACGAATGGGGACCGGAAGTGGCTCGAGCGGGCGGTGGCGCTCGCCTGGCGGGCCCGGGAGCGTGGCGACCACCCCTTCGGCGCGCTGCTGGTGACGCCGCACGGCGGGGTGGTGGAGGCGCTCAACAGCGTGATCACGGGCGCCGATCCGACCGGCCACGCGGAGACCAATCTGGTACGCCTGGCCGGCAAGACCGACCGCGCGACCCGATCCGCCGGCGTGCTCTACACGAGCACCGAGCCGTGCGCCATGTGCGCCGGGGCGATCTACTGGTCCGGGATCGGCCGGGTGGTGTTCGCGCTCTCCGAACAGGGCCTGGCCGACATGGTCGCGGACGAGGAGGGCGTGCCGCCGCTGCGCCTGCCGAGCCGCGAGGTGTTCGCCCGGGGCGGGCGCCCGATCGTCGTGGACGGGCCGGTCGGTCTGGTCAGCGCCACCGCCGTCCACGAGGGTTTCTGGGGTTAGCCGCCGGCGGTCAGACCGACGGCAACCGGCGCCGCCCCGCGAAGCCCAGGTCGACGCGGTGGTACCAGGTCAGTGCGTCCTCGCCCTCGAGCCAGCAGAGCAGCACCGGCAGGTCGCCGAGGTCGGCCGGGAAGTCGACCAGCAGCGGCGCGATGCCCTTGAGCTCGGCGCCGGTCTGCTGGACGTCGGTCATCAGCTCGTTGAGCCGCGCTTCGGCGGCCTTGCGCTCGGGCAGTCCACCGAGCGCGGTCGGCTCCCCGCCCGGGTTCAGTGCCGCCGACAGCTCGACCAGGTCGGCGCGGACCACGACAAGTTCGTCCAGAACCGGTCGCAACTTGTCGAGCTCGATCCGTGCCTGCGCAAGCGTGAAGAGCCCCATGAGGATCAAGTCTGTCATCCCGAAACTCAGATCTCGCCGCGACCGGTCGGGGCGGCGGCCGGGCGGGATCGGCGGAGCGATCCGGGTCGCGGTGCGCGGCGCGAGCCGAGATGAGCGGCGCCTGCGCATCCGGATAATCGGAAGATTCCGGATCCACAGGATATGAGGGAACAATCCTCCTTCACTTTGGGCGCGGCTCATCCGTTCAGTGGGATAGCAATCACAGGATCACGACGTACAGTCCTGTCCTGAACGGTCCTTAACACCGATCGGGCCCGCACCGTGGGCTCGAGGAGGAGGGCGTCGATGGCCAGCAGGGACACGCGGCAGGAGTTCGAGGACATCGTCGAGCGCCTGACCGCCGACTATCCGTCCTTGGCACGTACCGGCATGCCGCCGTGGCCGCGCCCGGTCCTGATCACCGTGCTCATCGTGGGCGCCGTGGTGTGGGGCTTTCTGTCGGTGGCGATGGTCGCCTGGGGGCTGTGGGGTGTGGCCCTGACCTGCGCGACCGTCCTGGCCACCGCCGCGACGCTGACGGTGCGCGCCCGTCGCTGGCGCTCCGGCCGCTGAGGCTGATCGCGCCAGGACAACAAGCCAGTGCGCGCCGGAACCGCAACCGGCCGCGCCGAGAACACAAGCCCGGCTCACGCGGAGCCACAACCCGGCCGCGCGGGAACCACAAGCCCGGCCGCGTCGGAACCACAAGTCGCCACCGTCTGCGGGTAGCCGACACGGGATCGGTCGGGCGAGGGATAGACGATGCCCCCGAGCGGAGATGAGCTTGATGCATTTCCGATCGGGAGGTAGCGATGAGCCAGCCACCCAGCTCCGCACCGCCGTGGCCCGAGCAGTGGGCGGTGCAGGCGTCCGTCGACGCCGAGCGGATCTGCAACCGGCTGGATGCGGTCACCGCGCGCCGGCTGACCCCCGCCGAGGCCGCGTCCAAGGCCGCCGTGACCAAGCATCTCGAGCAGGCGCGGGACGCGTGCCGATGCACCCGGAAGCTGCGGCGGCGCGGCTGGCGGGACAGGTGGCGCGGTTCGTCGATCGAGCGGGCCTTCCTGCATCTGCACGCGGCCAAGATCTTCCTGATCGACCTGCTGCCCCCGGCCGAGCTGGAGGCGGTGGTCCCGGACGTCACCACCCGGCTGGCGATGGCGCTGGACCGTAACGACCCGCGCCGGGTCGAGGCGGAGACCCAGCTGCGCACGGTGCAGGGGCCGGCCCGCCGCGCGGTGCTGAAGCAGGCGATGGAGGTCGCCTACGACGCCTCGGACGAGCAGTACGTGCGACTGCGGGACTTCCGGAACATCATCCTGCTCACCGCGCTCGCCATGGCGGTGCTGACCGGGTTGCTGGTGTTCTTCGTGGCCATCTTCCCGGACGCGATCCCGCTGTGCTTCAAGCCGGGCGTGACCACCGCGGCGACCAACACGCAGGCGGCGCAGCAGTTGTTCAGCGTCTGCCCGAGCGGGGATCTGCCACAGCAGCAGCCCGAGGCCGGCGACATCCTGATCGTCGCGGGGCTGGGCGCGATCGGCGGGGCGCTGGGGGCGCTGGTGGCGATCCGCAACCTGCGCGGGACGTCGACGCCGTACTCGGTGGCCACCGCGCTGGCGATCCTCAAGGGGCCGTCCGGGGCGCTGACCGCGATCATCGGGATGCTGTTGCTGGCCGGTGGGTTCGTGCCGGGCCTGACCAACTTGGACAGTCAGCGGCAGATTCTGGCCTACGCGCTGGTGTTCGGGATCGCCCAGCAGTTGGTCACCCGGGTGGCCGACGATCGGGCGCAGCAGCTGCTCAACCAGTTGCCCAGCAAGGATCCGCAGGGACAGTCGGCGCAGGTGCTGCCGATGACCCGACCGGCGCCTGCACCGACCCCGCTCCAGGACGCCTCCGCTTCGACCCCGCCGCCGGACACCGCCGCGGGCGGCGACGACACCGGGCCGACGGTCCTGCTCCCGGACACCTCCCGGAGCGGCGACGACACCGGGGTGACGATCCTGCTCCCGGACACCTCCGGGAACGGCGGCAACGCCCAGCCGACGCCGGCGGAGGCGCCCGCTCTCGACGGGGAGAGGCAAACGGTCCAGCTCGCCGGGAATTCGCGTCCGATGGGAAACTGATACCGCGGGGCGCACGATCGATGGCATGACTGACGTGATTGTGGTGGGCGGCGGCATCATCGGCCTGACCGCGGCCGTCCGGCTGCGGGAGCGCGGCGCCGAGGTGACGGTGTGGACGGCGGACGAGCCCGAGCAGACGGTCTCCAGCGTCGCGGCGGCCGTCTGGTATCCCACCCGCACCGAGGGCGACCCGCGGGTGCTGCGCTGGGCGACCGACACCTACGCCGAGTTCCGGCGGCAGATCGACGCCGGCGTCCCCGGGACCCTGCTGTGCCCGACCCGCAACCTGCACCGTCACCGCGTCACGCAGCTGCCGTGGTGGGCGCCGGCCGCCGGGCAGGTCGATCTGCGGGACGGCACCGGCCCGTACGCCAACGAGGTCGGTTTTCTCGCCCCGGTCGCCGAGATGGGCGTCTACCTGCGGTGGTTGGCCCGGCAGGTGAAGCACGTCGAGCGGCGAGTCATCCGGCGCCTCGACGAGGTGCCGGCGCCGGTGGTGGTCAACGCGACCGGACTCGCGGCCGGACGGCTGTGCGGCGACCCGGCGGTCCGGCCGGCCCGCGGGCATGTGGTGATCGTCGAGAACCCCGGCCTGGACGAGTCGTTGCGCGACTCGGACGACCCGGCGGGCGTCACCTACGTGCATCCGCGCAGCCGGGACGTGGTGCTCGGCGGGTCGTTCGAGGTGGGCCGGGGCGACACCGACCCGGACCCGGCCGAGGCCGCGGCGATCGTCGAGCGCTGCACGAGACTGGTTCCGCGACTGACCGGCGCGAAGGTGCTCGCCGACCGGATCGGTCTGCGCCCGGTGCGCTCGGGCGGCCCACGCGTCGAGCGCGAGGACGCCCCGGGCGGCCGGCGGATCGTCCACGCCTACGGCCACGGCGGCGCCGGCATGACCCTCTCCTGGGGCTGCGCCGACGAAGTGACCCGGCTCGCCCTCGACTGATCGCGACCGCGCGCCGCGCCGGGGCGTGCGAAGATCGGCGGCATGGCGAGGGTTCAGGTCGATCAGGTTGACGGTGTCGCGGTGGTGCGGCTCGCGAACGGCAAGGTCAACGCGCTCGACCTCGAGCTCCTGGAGGAGATCACCCACGTCTTCCACGAGATCACCGCGGAGTCGGTGGTGCTCACCGGCGCCGGACCGAACTTCTCCGCCGGCGTCGACCTCCGGCGCGTGGCGGAGGGCGGCGCCGACTACGTGCGGGCGTTTCTGCCCGCTCTCGATCGGGCCTTCCTCGCCGTCTTCGGTCTCGGCAAGCCGACCGTCGCGGCGATCAACGGGCACGCCGTCGCGGGCGGGGCGATCCTCGCCGCGGCCTGCGACCACCGCGTCATGGCGACCGGCCGGGGCACGATCGGCGTCACCGGCATGCTCGTCGGGATGGCGTTCCCGCCCACCGCGCTGGAGATCCTCGGCTACGGGTTCGGCGACCGGGGTGTCCACCGTGCCGCGCTCACCGGGCACACCCTTGCCCCGGCGGAGGCGCTCGCGGCCGGGTACGTCGACGAGCTCACCGCACCGGACCTCGTGGTCGACACCGCGGTCGCCCGGGCCCGGCCGCCGGCCTCGGCCGAGGCGTACCGGCTGACCAAGGCGGTCCTGCAGGCTCCGGTGCACGAGCGGCTGGCCCGCACGCGTCCGGTCTTCGACCAGCAGATCCTCGACCTGTGGCTGGACGCGGTCGAGGACGGCCGGATCAGCCGGTACATGGCTTCCCTCAGCGGCCGGGAAAACGGTCGCTGACCGCCGTCAACCGGATCGTGCGCACCTCGAACGGCGTCAGCCGCACGGGGATCGGGCCGGCCGGGAGCGGCTCGCCCTCGGGACTCTCCAGCAGCGAAACCGTACGCGCCGACCCGAACCCGGTGTGCACCCGCAGCGTCCCCGCGGCCCGGCGCCCCAGCGACTCGTACACCCGCACGATCAGGTCGCCGCTGCGGTCGTCGGCCAGCTTCACCGCGGAGACGAGGATGCCCTCCCCCTCGATCGAGACCAGCGGCTCGAAGCCGTGGTCGCCCGGCACCACCCGGGCCGGAAGGTTCATGGCGATCCCGGCCGCCGTGGCCGCCGCGATCCCGGCCCCGATCACCAGCCCGTACGAGCAGGTCTGCCGGCCCTGATCGGTCTGCGGGTCGGGGAACCGCGGCGCCCGCAGCAGCGACAGCCGCACGGTGGTGGTGACCTCCCCGGCGGACGCGGCGTCCCGGGTCAGGTCGTACCCGTAGGTCGAGTCGGTCACCAGCGCGACCCCGAACTCGGAGTCCTCGACCTGCACGAACCGGTGCATGGAGGCCTCGAACTTGGCCGCCTCCCAGCTGGTGTTCGTGTGCGTGACCCGCCTCTGATACCCGAACTGCGTCTCGGCCGCGACGTGTTCGGCGCGCACGTCCAGCGGGAACGCCACCTTGAGGAACTTCTCCGTCTCGTGCCAGTCCGTCTCCTGGTCGATCCGCAGGGTCCGGCTGCCCGGCGCGAGGGTGAGCGTCTGGGTGACCCGCGACTTCGAGAACGACCGGACGATCGTCACGCGCGCGCCCGCGTCGTCCCGGGCGAACTCGATCGAGTCGACCGCCCGGAGATCGGTCACCCGGTTGCGGTAGAACCGGTCGACGTCCCACGCGTCCCACATGTTCGGCAGGTCCTGGTGGAGCTGCAGGAGATTCGCCTCGTGACCGGGCGCGATCGCGTCCCGCCCGGAGGCGGCATCGACCGCCGAGGTGATCAGGCCGTCGTCGGAGACGGTCACCGACACCAGACCGTTCGAGAGCACGTTCCCGTCGATCGTGACGGGGCCGGCGGGCGGCTGAGCGACCGCTGCGCCCAGTGCCGGCACCCCGTCCCGCGCGAAGGGCGCCGGATTCATCGTGATCGGCCGATCGCCCGGACCGACCAGCGCACGCTGGGCGGACGCGATCACCGCGGACGCCGCCGATCGGATCCGCTCATAGGCGGCCACGGCCTCGCGGTGCACCCACGCGATCGACGTCCCCGGCAGGATGTCGTGGAACTGATGCAGCAGCACCGACCGCCACAGCGCGTCGATCTCCTCGTACGGATAGGGCGCCCCCGCCCGCACGGCGGCGGTGGCGGCCCACAACTCCGCCTCGATCAGCAGATGCTCGCTGCGCCGGTTTCCCTGCTTCGTCCGGTGCTGGCTGGTCAGCGTCGCCCGGTGCAGTTCGAGGTACAGCTCACCCACCCAGACCGGCGGGTGTGGCAGCTCGGCCCGGGCCGCCTCGAAGAAGTCGTCGGGGCTCGCCCACCGGACCGTCGCGCTGCCCTCGAGGTCCCGCAGCCGCCGCGCCCGCCCGGCCATCTCGCGCGTCGTCCCGCCGCCGCCGTCGCCCCAGCCCACCGGCGCGAGCGAGCGGGACGCCACCCGGCTCTCCCGGAACTGCGACGACGCCTTGGCCAGCTCCGCGCCGGAAAGTTGTGAGTTGTACGTGTCCATCGGCGGGAAGTGGGTGAACACCCGGGAGCCGTCGATGCCCTCCCAGAGGAAGGTGTGGTGCGGGAACCGGTTCACCTGGTTCCAGGAGATCTTCTGGGTGAAGAACCAGCGGAACCCGGCCCGCCGGATCAGCTGCGGCAGTGCCGGGGAGTAGCCGAAGCTGTCCGGCAGCCACACCCCCTGGCACTGCACGCCGAACTCCTCGCGGAAGAACCGCTGCCCGTACGTGAACTGCCGGACCAGCGCCTCACCGGCCGGCATGACCGTGTCGCTCTCCACCCACATGCCGCCCAGTGGGAGGAACCGGCCGTCCCGGACCGCCTTGACCACCCGGTCCCACACCTCGGGCCGGTGCTCCTTCAGCCACGCGTACTGCTGGGCGCTGGACATCCCGTACCGGAAATCGGGGTCGAGCTCGATCAGCTCGGTCATCCCGGCGGCGGTGCGCGCGACCTTCCGGATCGTCTCGCGGACCGGCCAGAGCCAGGCCGAGTCGATGTGCGCGTGCCCGATCGCCGAGACCTGGTGTGCGCTGTGCTCCGCGGGCGCCGCCAGCACGTCGCGCAGCTGCGATCGGGCGGCGGCCGCCGTACCCGCGACGTCCTGCAGATCGAGCGCGTCCAGCGCGTCGTCGAGCGCCTGGAGGATCCGCATGCGGCGCGGCGCGGTCGCCGGCAGGGCGGCCTGCAACTCCAGCAGCACCTCCAGGTCGAGCGTCAACTCGTACGCCTGCTCGTCGAAGAGCGCGAGGTCCATCCGCCCGGTCGTGTACAACGGCCGCGACGACGCGGTCTCGATGTCGCCCTCCGCGGTGGGCCGGAAGGGGTGGTAGCCGAGCAGGACCGGGTTGGCGGCGGCCTCGAGGTAGAACTCGACCGTTTCCGCGTCGCCGATCGGGATCCACTGGTTCCGGGGGTTGAGGGACTTCACCGGGCTGCCGTCCGGGCGGTAGACCAGCGCCTCGCACTGGAAGCCCGGCAGGTTCACGTCGAAACCGAGGTCGACCACCGCCTCCACGCGCCGCCCGAGCCACTCCCGCGGCACCCGCCCGCGCAGCCGGAACCAGGTGGTGTTCCAGGCCGGTCCCCACGCCGTGCCCACGGCGTACGGCTCGTAGGTCAGCGCGAGTCCCTCGGCCGGCGGGATCGGCTCGCCGGGAAGCGAGCGGAAAGCCACCTCGAACGGCACGCTGTCGGAGTAGATCGCCGGTCGGATCCGCTCGTCGAGGACCCGCCTCGCCCGGCCGACCGTGAGCGGAATGTCGTCGTGCACGTCAGTGCCCCTTCCGATCGTCCACACCCGGCAGCGGCAACGGCCGGGCCGGCACCGGCGTGGCGACCACGATCGAGGTGGTGGTCTGCCCGTACAGCAGGAACCGGTCGAGAATCTCCTCGAGCTCCCCGACCGACGGCGCGTGCACCTTGACCAGGAAGCAGTCCTCACCGGTGATGCGATGGCACTCGACCACCTGCGCGGTCTCCTGCGCGGCGAGGGCGACCTTGGGGAGCTGACCGGGCCCGGGCCGGATGCGGACCAGCGCGGTCACCGGCATGCCGAGCGCGGCGGGGTCGATGTCCATCCGGTACCCGGCGATCACGCCGGTGGCTTCGAGTCGCTGCACCCGCTCGGTGACCGCCGGCGCGGACATGCCGACCCGGCGGGCCAGCTCCGACATCGACATGCGCGGGTCGGCCTGCAACTCGGCCAGCAGGCGCCGATTGACCACGTCCAGTGGCCTTGAATCTCCAGGCAAATCGCGCCTCCCGCCTTCAACTTGCCATTCACAGCGCGTTGGGTGCCTCGGAAGATGGTCCCATGCGCTATGTCCGTCTGGGCTCGTCCGGTCTGCGCGTCTCGCGGATCGGCCTGGGCATGATGAGCTACGGAGATCCCGCCGACGAGTCGTGGTTCCTGACCCAGGACGAGGCCGAACCGATCGTCCGGCACGCCGTGGACTCCGGCGTGACCTTCTTCGACACCGCCGACATGTACTCCGGCGGCGCCGGCGAGGAGATCACCGGGCGGCTGCTCGGCAAGTTCTTCGGCCGGCGCGGCGACTACGTGCTCGCCACCAAGCTGTACTACCCGATGGGGCCGGGCCCCAACGACCGCGGCCTGTCCCGCAAACACATCATGGACGCCGTGGACGCCTCCCTCCGGCGGCTGGCGACCGACCACATCGATCTGTACCAGATCCATCGATGGGACGCCGAGACACCGATCGAGGAGACGATGGCGGCGCTGCACGACGTGGTGCGGGCCGGCAAGGTCCGGTATCTCGGCGCCTCCCTGATGTGGGCGTGGCAGTTCGCGAAGGCCCAGTACACCGCGCGGGCGGCCGGCTGGACCCGTTTCGTCTCCATGCAGACCCGGTACAACCTGGTCTACCGCGAGGAGGAGCGGGAGATGCTCCCGTTCTGCGCCGACCAGGGCGTCGGCGTCCTGCCGTACAGCCCGCTGGCCCGCGGCCTGCTCGCCCGCCGCGGTCCGCGGCGTACCCCTCGCGTGGCCGCCGAGCAGGCCGGCGAGCGGAGAACGGACGACAGCGACGCCGCCGTCGTGGACGCGCTGGGCGCGGTCGCTTCCGAACATGCCCGGCCGCCCGCCCAGATCGCGCTGGCCTGGCTGCTGAGCAAGGCGACGGTCAGCGCGCCGATCGTCGGGGCCACCAGACCGGGCCATCTCGACGACGCTCTCGCCGCCACCGACCTGATCCTGACCGACCGGGACGTGACCCGGCTGGAGGCCCCGTACCGCCCGCACGTGCCGTACGGCTACCGGTAGCCGGGCCCCGCCGGGGTCCGCATATGGTTTGCGGGTGAGCAACGTGCTGGACCAGATCATGGCGGGGGTCCGCGAGGACGTCGCCAAGCGCGAGGCACTGACCGGCCTCGGCGAGATGCGGGCGCGGGCCGCGGCGGCGACGCCCGCGCTCGACGCGTACGCCGCCCTGGCCCGCCCCGGTGTGTCGGTGATCGCCGAGGTGAAGCGCCGGTCGCCGTCGAAGGGTGAGCTGGCGCCGATCGCCGATCCGGCCGCGCTCGCCGCCGACTACGAGGCCGGCGGGGCGAGCTGGATCAGCGTGCTCACCGAGGAGCGCCGGTTCGGCGGATCGCTGCGCGACCTCGCGGCGGTCCGGCAAGCGGTCCGGATTCCGGTGCTGCGCAAGGATTTCCTGTACGGCGAGTACCAGGCGTACGAGGCCCGCGCGTACGGCGCCGACGCGGCACTTTTGATCGTCGCCGCCCTCGACCAGCCCACGCTGAGCCACCTGCGCGCGCTGATCGAGGACGAGCTGGGCATGACCGCCCTGGTCGAGGTGCACGACGAGGACGATTTGACCCGGGCGGTCGACGCCGGCGCACGAGTGATCGGGGTGAACGCTCGCAACCTGCGCACGCTCGAGGTCGATCGATCGGTTTTCGAGCGGCTGGCGCCGCTGTTGCCCGACGCGTCGCTGAAGGTGGCGGAGTCCGGCGTGCGCGGCCCGGACGATCTGATCCGGTACGCCGCGGCCGGCGCCGGCGCGGTGCTGGTCGGCGAGGGCCTGGTGACCACGGACAGCCCGCGCGACGCCGCGGCCGCCCTCGTCGCGGCGGGCCGCTGACCCGCGTGCCCGGCCCAGGGTCTGGCGGAGCCTCGGGCCGGGCGCGCGGAACACGCAGTCTCTGCGAGATCGACACATCTTTCAAGACTTGATTTCCGCTGGACGAGCAGCCCCCTCGGTGATGGAGACTGTGGGCATGACCGTGCTGGACATCCGCAAGGTCGGCGACCCGGTGCTGCGCAAGCCCGCCGCCGAGGTGACCGATTTCGACGCCGAGCTTCGCCGCCTCGTCGACGACCTGAACGAGACGCTCGCCGCCTCCCGCGGCGCCGGCCTGGCCGCCCCGCAGATCGGCGTCGGGCTGCGGGTCTTCGCCATCGCGCCGGAGCTGCCGGGCAACGACCGCAAGCTCGACCACCTGGTCAACCCGGTGCTGACCTTCCCGGACGAGGACACCCAGGACGGCTTCGAGGGCTGCCTGTCGATCCCCGGCATCTACCTCGACACCCGCCGCCGGCTCAACGTGGTCGCCAAGGGCTTCACCCAGCACGGCGACCCGGTGCAGGTCGTCGGCGAGGGCCTGCTGTCGCGCTGCATCCAGCACGAGACCGACCACCTGGACGGCATCCTGTTCATCGACCGCCAGGACGAGGCCGGCCGGCAACGCCTGCTGAGCACGATCCGGGAGGCCTCCTGGTTCGAAGGGCTGCCCGCGCCGGAGGTTCGCGTCAGCCCGCACTGAGCCGCAGCAGAGACGGCGGGGGTGGGCTCCTGACCGATCCGATCGGGCTGGGAGCACAATCGGCCGGGTGAGCTCTGTGCTGCCCGATCTGGTGGGATTCGCCGTCGCGGCGATCGCGGCGACGCTCTACCTGTGGGGCGTCCGCCGGGTGCGCCGGTGGCCGCTGCGCGACACCGCCGCCTTCCTGCTGCTCGGCGTCGGATCCCTGGTCGCGGTCTCCGCGATCGCGCCGGCCCGCTTTCCCGCGTACGCCGTGGAAGTCATGGCGTTGCTGCTGGTCGTCCCGTTCCTGATGGCCCTGGGCCACCCCCTGCAACTGGCCCTCGGCGCCCTGCCGCCGCGCGGCGCCGAGCGGCTGCGCACGGCGCTTGCCAACCCGGTGGCCCGGCTGTTCTCGCAGCCCATCGTCGGCCCGCTGATGCTGGCCGTGCTGCCGTTCGGCATCTTCTTCACCGCGCTGCTGCCGGCCAGCCTCACGCATCCGGTGGTGCTGGCCCTGCTGCGACTGGTGCTGCTCGCGGCCGGCATCATCGTGCTGGTTCCGCTGTGGGAGTCGCAAACCCTCGAGACCCGCATCCCGTACGCGCTGGCTCTGCTCGTCGCCTTCATCGAGCTGCTGGCCGACGCGCTGCCCGGAATCATCATCCGCCTGGACACGCACGTGCTGGCGGCCGGCCAGTTCGTCACCGCTCACCCGCTGCGCGACCAGCAGCTCGGCGGCGACCTGCTGTGGGGCATGGGCGAGGTGATCGACCTGCCCTTCCTGGTGCTGCTGCTGGTGCAGTGGGTCCGCTCGGACGCCCGCGACGCGAGGGCGGCCGACGAGGCGCTCGACGCCCGCCGGGCCTCGACCACCGGTCCGGCGACCGCCGAGGCGGTCTGGGAGCGCCCGTGGTGGGAGACCGACGCCTCGGTGTTCGGCGACCGGGCGCCGAGCTTCGGCGAGCACCCGAAGGAATGACCCTTGCGTCAGTGCGTGAACAGCGCGCGGTGCAGCATCGCTCGTAACCTGTCCTCCACCTCGGGGTGGCCGGCCAGGACGTGATCGGCGAGGGCCCCGCCGGCCATCGAGAACGCGAGCATCACGTCCTGCACCCCGACCCCCGGATGCACCACCCCGGCCGCGCGAGCCCGCTCGACGAGCGGCACGAAGGCGGCCCGGGTCCGCTCACCCAGGGCGGCGAACCACTCGACCTCGGCCGCCGACAGGATCCGGGCCAGCGACCGGTGCTCCGCCTGCATCGCCAGCACGAAGTCGAACAGCTCCACGACCCCGTCGGCCCGCCCGGCCAGCTCCGCCGCCCGCCGTTCGATCCGGGCGACGTTGTCCTCGTGCACCTCGGCCGCCAACTCCTCCCGGGTGGCGAAGTTCCGGTAGATCGTGGTCCGGCTCATGTCGGCCGCCTTGGCCACCTCTTCGAGCGGCACGTCGTGACCCTGCTCGGCGAACACCCGCCGGGCCGCGGCCAGGAGGCGCTCCCGGTTGCGGGCGGCGTCGCGGCGTTGGGGCGGCATGTCCGCACCCTAATACGAGCGGGTTTCACCCGGCACGAAGGAGGCGCGGCCCGCGTGCGCGGCACCAGACTGGAAACTTCCGCCGGAGGGAGAACCAGGATGGACGCGCTACTGGGCACACTGGCCGAAGCGGAGCTCGCGGTGGTGCGGGAGGTGCAACCCGACCGCCTGATCGGCCTGGACGAGGACGAACTGATCGCCTTGCACGCCCGGGTGCGCCGGCACCGCGACAAGTACGTCAAGCAGTACCGCCGCCAGGCGGCAGCCAGCATCGAACCGGCCGGCGGCCGCGGCAAGGCCCACGCGCGCAACTCCCGCGCCCGCGCCAAGGCCGAGCTCTTCGAGAACATCCTCGCCGGTGTCAGCCGCCTCCTCGCGGTAGCCGCCCAGGCGAGCGCCGACGCCCTGCACGCCGAACGCCTGGCCGACGAGCAGCCTCGGTTCGCCCCGCCGCCGCCGGCGCCCGCGCCCGCCAAGGTCACGCGCCTGCCCCGGCAGCGCTCGACGACCCGCCCGGACTCCCCTGATCTGCAAAAGCGCCGAGCCTCCACGCGGGCGACCAACGCCCGCCGCCAGGCCCGCCGAGACAGCACCTGAGTCCCGCCCGACCCGGTGTCTCGCGGTCACGGCGTCTTTAGGCTTCCTAGGAGGCTAGGTAACCGGCCTGGAACACGGAAAAGGCGGAGGGACACCCTCCGCCACTTCTAACGTATATCGCACCCCGGGGCTTGCGGCAAGACCCAGGTCAGGGCGCAGAATCGTCACTCGAGGCCAGGAACCTGCGCAATTAGGAGATTCGCTAAGTGCGACCCGATTCGTCCACCAGCACCTTCGACCTCCCCGAGCGACTCGCCGCCAAGGCCGACCCGGCCCTGATCGCCGCCGATCAGAGACACTTCACGGCGATCGCGGCCGGCATCGAGCAGTCGACCGCGGAGCTGACCGATCGCCTGGACGCCGAACGCAAGTCCCCCGGCGGCATCGGCCGTCGCGCCCTCGACCGCGACCAGGAGGTCCGCCGGCTGACCGCCCGTCTGCGCACCCTGCACCGCTACCGGATGGACCTCTGCCTGGGCCGGATGGATCCGATCGCCGGCGATCCGGTCTACATCGGACGGCTCGGCCTGACCGACCCGGCCGGCCGGCGCCTGCTGGTCGACTGGCGCTCGCCCGCCGCCGAGCCGTTCTTCGGCGCCACCCACGCCAACCCGATGGGTCTGCGCAGCCGCCGCCGCTACCGCTGGACCGGCGGCCTGGTCACCGACTACTGGGACGAGGTCTTCACCCTCGAGGGGCTGGCGAGCACCGTCGCCCTCGACGACGAGTCCGCCTTCATCGCCAGCCTCGGCGCCGGCCGCTCGGGACGGATGCGCGACGTGCTGGGAACGATCCAGGCCGACCAGGACGCCATCATCCGGGCCGGCTCGAACGGCGCGCTCGTGGTCGACGGCGGACCCGGCACCGGCAAGACCGTCGTCGCGCTGCACCGTACGGCGTACCTGCTCTATTCCGATCCCCGCCTCGGCCGGCGCCAGGGCGGCCTGCTGTTCGTCGGCCCGCACGAGCCCTACCTCGCGTACGTCTCGGACGTGCTCCCGAGCCTCGGCGAGGAGGACGTGCAGACCTGCACCCTGCGCGATCTGGTCGCCGAGGGCGCCGGCGCGATGACCGAAACCGATCCCGAGGTGGCCCGGCTCAAGTCGTCCCGGGAGATGGCCGCAGCGATCGAGGCCGCCGTCCGCTTCTACGAGGAGCCGCCCGCCGTCGGCATGACGGTGGCCGCCGGCGACACCGACCTCCGGCTGACCGCGGCCGACTGGGCCGAGGCGTTCGCGGTCCCCGGTCCGGGCACGCCGCACAACGAGGCCCGCGACGAGGTCTGGACGGAGCTGCTCACGATCCTGATCGATCGCTACGACGGCGAGGAGACCACCGATTCGGTACGGGCGGAGCTCGCCCGCCATCGGGAGCTGGCCACCGCCTTCAACCGCGCCTGGCCGCTCCTCGACCCCGCCGACCTGGTCTCGGATCTGTGGTCGGTCCCCGCCTACCTGCGCAAATGCGCCCCTTGGCTGAGTGCCGACGAGATTCGCGCCCTGCACCGCTCCGACGCCAAGGCGTGGACGATCGAGGACCTGCCCCTGCTGGACGCGGCCCGGCAGCGACTGGGCGACCCGGAGGCCTCCCGCCGGCTGCGCCGCAACGAGGCCGAGCTGAAGACCCAGCGCCGGGAGATGGACCGGGTCGTCGACGACCTGCTCGACTCGCTCGCCTTCGACGACGGCGAGGGCCTCTGGTCGATGCTGCGCGGCGACGACATGCGCACGTCTCTGGTCGACGAGGCCGTCCTGACCAGGGCCGAACCCGACCGGCTGGCCGGACCGTTCGCGCACGTCGTCGTCGACGAGGCGCAGGAGCTGACCGACGCCGAGTGGCAGATGCTGCTGCGGCGCTGCCCGGCCCGCAGCTTCACGATCGTCGGCGATCGCGCCCAGGCCCGCGCCGGTTTCCCCGAGTCGTGGCGGGAGCGGCTCGAACGGATCGGGCTCGATCGGGTCGACGTCGCCACGCTGACCATCAACTACCGCACCCCGTCCGAGGTCATGGCCGAGGCCGAGCCGGTCATCCGGGCCGTCCTGCCCGACGCCAACGTCCCGGCCTCGATCCGCAGCAACGGCATCCCGGTCCACCGCGGCGCCCGATCGGAACTGACCGGAATCGTCGACGCGTGGCTGGCCGAGCACGCCCACGGCGAGGGCATCGCCTGCGTCATCGGTGATCCGGCGTTCGCGGAGCGCCCGCGGGTGCGTTCGCTCTCCCCCGAGCTGGCCAAGGGCCTGGAGTTCGACCTGGTGGTGCTCGTCGATCCGGAGCGTTTCGGAGCGGTCGACCGCTACGTGGCCATGACCCGGGCCACCCAGCGGCTGGTCGTCCTCACGACCTGACCGCTCGGGTCGCCCACACCATGCCCCGCTCGATCACGGTCCGGACCGTCGGGTGCCGGAGCACGTCGAGGTCGTGCCCGGGCGTGGTGACCACGATGCGGCCCTCGCCCCATTGCCGGGTCCAGATCGCCGGCGACGTGATCGCGCGGTGCCAGGGATGCCACGGCCGGACCGGATGCGTCGTGGTGGCGAGCACGTCGATCAGGTCGTCGTGCAGCACCCAGTACTGCTCGGTCTCCAGCTCGAAGTCGTGCAGGCCGGCGGTGATCGGATGTGATCGGCCCAGTTCGGTCAGGTTCACCCGGTGCGGCAGGAAGTTGTCCTCGGGCCCGCCGCGGCGCGCGGCGGGCTCCTTGGCCGGGTGGGCCGCGAACAGACCGCCGACCAGCTGGAGATAGGCGGGGGTTTCGGCGTAGGCGCCGACGATCCCGCCGTGCCAGCCGGTGAGCCCGGCGCCCGCCGCGACGGCCGACCGCAACCCGTCGACCTGCTCGGGAGTGATCGAGGACATCGACACGCACTGCACGATCAGATCGGTGCTCGCCATTGCCGGCTGGTCGGCGTAGACGGCCGGGGACTCCTCGACCCGGACGTCGTACCCGTGCTCCTCGAGGAAGGGCAGGAACAGCTCGGTCGCCTCGACCGGCCGGTGTCCCGCCCAGCCGCCGCGTACCACCAACGCTCTCATCGCTCCTGCCTACCAGACGGCTTGACATAGACAATTCTCGATGGAAGGACTAGCTTGCCGGAAAGCGCTTGCCTATCGCCCACCGAGTAGGGGAACGCACGAATGAAACGTGTCAGCATCCTGGCCGCCGCCACGGTCCTGGTCGTGGCCGCCTCCACCACCGCCACGGTCCTGGTCGTGGCCGCCTCCACCGCCGCCGTGGCCCGGGCCGCCGAGTCAACCGCGGCCGCGGCTCCCGACGTCACCAGCACCACCGAGAACCTCGACCGCGGCCTGATCAGCATGCGGACGACCGCCGGCAACTTCCTGTCCTGGCGGCTGCTCAGATCCGATCCGGCCGGCGCCGCGTTCGACGTCTACCGCGGCGCCACGAAGATCACCACGACCAGCACCACGAACTTCACCGATCGCGGCGCGCCGGCCGGCGCGTCCTACACCGTGCGGCCCGCCGGATCGAGCACGCTCGCCGCCGTCGCGCCCACCGCCACGCTGGCCGCGAGCTCGATGGACGTCCCCATCCAGGTCCCGTCCGGCGGCACCACCCCCGACGGCGTCGCGTACACGTACTCGGCCAACGACGCCTCCGTCGGCGACCTCGACGGCGACGGCTCCTACGAGATCGTCCTCAAGTGGGACCCGTCCAACAGCAAGGACAACTCGCAGTCCGGCTACACCGGCAACGTGTACGTCGACGCGTACAAGCTGAACGGCACCCGCCTGTGGCGGATCGATCTCGGCCGGAACATCCGGGCCGGCGCGCACTACACCCAGTTCCAGGTGTACGACTACGACGGCGACGGCAAGGCCGAGGTCGCCATGAAGACCGCCGACGGCACCAGGGACGGCACCGGCGCGGTCATCGGCAGTTCGACCGCCGACTACCGCAACTCGTCCGGCTACGTCCTGTCCGGTCCCGAGTACCTGACCATGTTCAACGGCCAGACCGGCAAGGCGATGTCGACCGTCGACTACGTGGTCGCGCGCGGGACCGTTTCGGCGTGGGGCGACTCGTACGGGAACCGGGTCGATCGATTCCTGGCCGGCACCGCGTACCTCAACGGCTCCTACCCCAGCCTGATCACGGCCCGTGGCTATTACACCCGCAGCACGATCACGGCCTGGGACTTCCGCAACGGCACCCTGACCCGGAAGTGGACGTTCGACAGCAACTCGTCCACCAACGGATCGAAGTGGACCGACCAGGGCAACCATCAGTTGTCCATCGCCGACGTGGACGGCGACGGCAAGGACGAGATCATCTACGGCGCGATGGCGATCGACGACAACGGCGCCGGCCTGTGGGTGAACGGCCAGGGCCACGGCGACGCCCTGCACGTCGGCGACCTGATCCCGAGCCGCCCCGGCCTCGAGGAGTTCAAGGTCGACGAGAACACCGGCAGCCTCGCCGCCTGGATGGCCGACGCGCGAACCGGTCAGATCATCTGGTCGAACCCGTCCTGCGGCTGCGACAACGGCCGCGGCGTCTCGGACGACATCTATGCCGGCAGCCCCGGCGCCGAGTCGTGGTCGTCCGCGGTCTCCGGCCTCTACAGCGCGTCCGGCCAGAACATCGGCCGCAAACCGTCCAGCACCAACTTCGTCATCTGGTGGGACGGCGACGCCCAGCGCGAACTGCTCGACGGCACCCACATCGACAAGTACGGCACCAGCGCCGACACCCGGCTGCTGACCGCCAGCGGCGTGCACTCCAACAACGGCACCAAGTCGACCCCCTCGCTACAGGCCGACATCCTCGGCGACTGGCGCGAGGAGGTCATCTGGCCGACCACGGACAACACCAAGCTGCGCATCTACAGCACCACCGACAGCACCAGCATCTCGCACGTGTCGCTGATGCAGGACCGCATGTACCGCGAGGCCGTGGCCTGGCAGAACACCGCCTACAACCAGCCGCCGCACCCCTCGTTCGCGCTTCCGTAGATCATCCATCGGTCCAGGCCGTCTCCGGGCCGTCGCCCCCGCCGAGCGCATCGAGTGCGCGCCGCGCTCGGCGGGGGCTGTCCGGCGTCAAGTGGGCGTATACCCGCAGCGTGAGCGCCGGATCGGCGTGGCCGAGCCACTCGGCTACCGCCTTTGCCTTCTCCCCGCGTCCAGCAGCGCAGCACATGTCTGCCAGGTGAAGCGCGACAGCCCAGGAGCCTGCCGACTTCCCGACGGAGCGGCACGCTGCTGCAGATCAATCGGCGAACGCGTCAGATGCTCCGTGACAGGGAGCTAGACGACTGCTCTGGTGGTCGGATAGGCCGTGTGCTGACGGGCGTTGTCCGGCCGTGTGATGTGCGCTGTTTCAGCGGCCTGGTGGTTTGCGTTCTTGCAGGACGACCTGGTCGCCGTCGACATGCAGGACGAGCCTTGGCCGTCCACGCCGTCCCGGGCCGCAGGTTTCCTCCCCGGCCCCGGACAGGTAGTGGTGGGCGACACGAACGATGTCATGGATCGCTTCGATTTGGGCCGCCCGCTCGTAGGCCATGACATTCCAGGACCATCGTTGATCGAGATTGATGAGAAAGGCGCCCGTCCCGGAGGTCCAGAACGTGACTTCGCGGCGTGACGAGACGACGCCAGGCTGCCGATCGTAGGTCAGGGTGACGAAGAGGCACTGATCACGTTCGGCAGTGCTGGTCATGAGTCCGTGCAACGCGGCTTCACGGGTTGCTTCCGCGATCATGTCCGGGTAATTCAGGTGGTCGTCGGGCATACCTGGCTAGTTCCTCCGGCACTGGATATGCGTCAGGCGTCGTCCGCGCTGCCAATGGACTCGATCATGTCAAGCTCAGCGGACCTGGGTGGGCTGTTCGGGTTCTTGGCCGCCGCCGAGGCGGTTCGGGCTTGCGGGCTTTGAACCGGGCGATGGTGTGGGCGGTGGTGCGGACGACCTCGGTCACCAGCTGGTCGCCGAGATAGACGCGGAATGTGGTATCGGCTTCCGCCACGGTGACGGTGTGGCCGGCGTAGCCGATCCCGACCTGGGTCTTCTGGCGGGCGATGCTGACGCTGCCGCGGGAGCTGACCCGGCGATCCACTCGTAGCGGCCCAGCCGGGGGTGCCGGGGCCGGGCCGGCGGGTCGGGCGTTGGACATCCGGGCGACCTGGGCCGGGGTGAGCGGGTTCGGCAGAGTGCGAAGCAGGGCGCGGCCGGTGTCGAGTAGGTGTAGCAGGTTGTGGTCGAGGCGGACGGTGACCCGGCGTCCGGCGAGGTGTTAGCCGACCGGGTGTTGGCGTCCGGCGAGCCCGATCCGGCCGCTGCCGTTGACGGTGCGGTCCACCTCGACGACCCCATTGACAGAGGCGGGTGGTGGAACGCCATGTCCAGGGATTGGTGCGGCCGGTTGGTGTTGTCCTCATGCCGGAAGGCGTCGATCGCTGTCTGGGCTGCGGCGACCGATGCGAATGGCGGGTGGTCGTCGAGTAGTTCCCGGCGCAGCGACTGGTGGAACCGTTCCACTTTCCCGGTCGTGGTCGGGCTGCGGGTTTGGTGAGCCGATGGGTGATGCCGTTCTCCCGGCAGATCCGGTCGAACATCACCTCCCCACCACCGGCGTTGAATCGGGCGGTGAATTGCTTGCCATTGTCCGTGAGCAGCTCGTCCGGAATCCCGTGCGCACGCAGGGCGGCGACCAAGGCGAGGCAGACGGCCCGGCCGGTCGCCTTCGGCACCACCGCGGCGATCACACAGAACCGGGAATGGTCCACCCCGGTCACGACCTCGGCCTCCCGGCCGAGCTCGAACACGATCCGGCGGGCACCCCACCGCGAATGGTTCCGGCGCAGCTCATAAACCAGCGCTTCCACCTCGGGCCCAGTCTGGCCCGGCGAGGACCTGGGCCGGCTGGACCGGTCCGCCAACCCGGCGAGCCCGTCGTCACGATACCGGGCCAACCATTCGTGCACGGTCTGTCGGCATACCCCGAACCGTTCCGCCAGGTCCGTGACCGCGATCCGGCCCGCACTTCCAAAACGGCCTGATAGCGTTGCTCCACCACACTGATCTCCACCAACACTCGGCGGAGTGTCGCCCAGGTCCTGATACCAATCTGTCGCCCGGGTCATGAGACCAGACAGGCCAGCAACATCATGTCTAGTCCCGGCTGATGCTTGACGTTTCCGTCCCAGCTGTTGCTTGACGGTTGGTCTAGGTCTGGGTGTCTATTGGTCTGTCGCGCCTTGTCGCGCGGCGGCTGGGACAGTGGCGCCACAGTACGGGTGGTACCGGTTCTCGACTATCGCGCGCCGTACGTCGTCCGCGGGTATCTCGAGGTTGCGGTAGGCGACGGCCGCTGCCGCTGCTGCTGCCGCAAGGCGCCGTTGGCGGTCGGCATGGTCAGCCGCGCCCGGCAAGCGACCGATGATCTGATCATGAATACGTGCGCCGTTCCGAGCCGTTTCGGCCATCAACTCGGCAGCCTCCGCCAGGCGTTCCCACGTGGCCTTCCACGAGTCCGGCTAGTCAGGGAACGAGACGCCGCATTCCGTGCTGGGCAGCGCGACGCCGACCAGCGGGAGATCGACGCGGAGATGCGAGACTCGGAAGCCGCCATGCATGACCAGGCAGCCGACGAACGCGACAGTACCGCTGACAAGCGTGACAGGGCCGCCGACCGGCGTGACGTAGCAGCCCGGGAACGTGACCAGGCCGCCGACCGGCGTGACCAGGCATCCCGGGAACGTGACCAGGCCGCCGACCGGCGCGACCAGGCATCCCGGGAACGTGACCAGGCAGCCGACCGGCGTGACCAGGCCGCCGACAAGCGCGAAGCTGACTTCGACCAGCGAGTGATCGACGACGAGCTTGCCCGCTGGGATGCGCCACCTCGCAGTTGATCCGGATCCCCGCAGCGCGACAGCCAGACCGCGCCTGTCCGGCGGAGCCTGCGCGACGGGATGCCCGCACAGGTCAGCATTCTGCAAAACTGGGCAACGCGTCCGGCGTGACCCCTTACTTGAGCTTGCAGCCTGTGAAGGTGAGGGAGCCGCCCGTGGAAGAAATCCGGAGGATCTTGCAAAGTATCCCGATCATGAGGCGAGGGTGAACACCGCCTACAACCAGCCGCCGCACCCCTCGTTCGCGCTCCCCTAGACCATTGATCGGCCTCGACCGTCTCCCCCGCTGAGCAACGCATCGCGTGCTTGGCGGGGGCTGTCCGGCATCACGGGGTGATCAGGTGTTCCAGCCGTTCGACGTCCGGCTGCGCGAGCCAGGTCTCGTCGAGCGCCTTGCCGCCGGCGCGGTGGATCGCTTCGCGTAGCGGCGTCGCCCACAGGTGCTCGAGGAGAGCTACGGCGGCGGTGGTGCCTTCCGGGATCGCGTCGGCCAATGACCAGGTCGGACCGCCGCCCGGCGCTGCGGCGCTGCCGTCCTCGTCCGGTGGAGCGCCGAGGATGGCGGCTACTCGGGTGCCCATGTCCGGCGGCGCGCCGGCCGGCGCGGGCAGCGTATGGAACGCCCCGTCCTCGGTCCTTTTCACTACCAGGACGTCGAGGAGCCGTACGGTGCCTGCCCGGCGCAGCCGTTCCAGCTCCGCCATCACCTCGCCGGTCTGGACAAGCTGATCGAATCCGACGACCAGGACCTGGACCGGGCCCGTCACCGACTGATCCGGCTGAGCAGCTCGTCGTACTCGGTCGTGGTGAGCACCCCGGACTCGTGCAGGTGGTCGAGCGCCGCCCGGACCTCCGATGCCGGTGGCCGGGCGCCGACAGCCGGTCCGGCCGGCGGTGTCTTGGGTGCGCCGGTCGGTTGGGACGCCGCCCAGGCCTGGGCCGGCGTGAAACGGCCACCGTAGTAGGGCACGTTCCCGGTCATCCCGGAGCGCAGCAACTGCTTGGGTACCAGCAGCATCCCGGCCTCCTCCACGCGACTGCACCAACTATAGGGAGACGGCCGGCCTTCCGGCAGGAAGTCGGGGTCGTGTTATCCCCACCTTCGATCGGCCTGCCTGCACCATCGTGCGGAGTCTGCTTGATCCGTACGGTCGAGAACATGCTCGACCACCTCACCCCGTTGCTCTCCTCGCCGTGGCTGTACCTGGTCGTTCTCGCGGCGGTGGCGATCGACGGCTTCGTGCCGATCGTGCCGTCCGAGACGATGGTGATCGGCCTCGGCGCTCTGTCGGCGACCGGGCGGCCGAACCTCGCCGCGCTGGCCCTGGCCGCGGCAGCCGGCGGGCTGGCCGGCGATCGGATCTCCTATCTGCTCGGCCGTCGGGCGGGCCGCCGGGCCGCGCGCGGCAGGGCGGCGGCGGCCCTGGCGAAGGCGGAGTGGGCCCTGCTCAGGTACGGCGGCGCGGCGATCCTGCTCGGCCGGTTCCTGCCCTACGGGCGCACCGCGACCACCATGACGGCCGGGTCGGTGTCGCTGCCTCGGCGCCGCTTCCGGCTGTTCTCGGCGCTGGCGAGCACGGCATGGGCCGCGTACGCGATCGGTCTGGGCCGGCTCGGCGGCGCGACGTTCGCGCACTCGCCGCTGCTCGGCGCCGCGTTCGGCATCGCGATCGGGATGAGTCTCGCCGCCCTGTTCGCCCTCGCCGAGAAGCGGCGACGCCCGATCCGGCCGAGCACGATCGATCCCGCACCGGTCCACCCGCCCGTGCGTGAACTGGTCGCCTCCGGCCACCGCTGAGCAGGCAAGCCGCGACCCGGCCGGCCGCGGACGAGGATCACCCTCGCCAAGAGCGGACGAGGATCACCCTCGCCAAGATTTGCCTCGGCCTGCGACCATCGGCCGAAGGAGGCGCCCATGGCCCGGCACCGCGTCCTTCCCGGCCTGATCGCGGTCATCACGTTGCTCGTGGCCGCCACGCCCGCGCCCGCCTCGTCCGGTGAACAGATGCAGATCCACTCCGACATCGCGTACGCCGCGCCCGTCGGCCGCGGACACCTCCTCGATCTCTATCTTCCGGGCCGGCGAACCAAGGTCGGCCGGCCGGTTCTGATCGTGATGGGCGGGAGCGGCTGGTTCGGCGACGACGGCAAGGCCTACGCGTCGAGCCTGGCCCCGTTCTTCACCGCCGCGGGCTACGCGGTCGTCGGCGTCTCCACCCGGTCCAGCTCCCAGGCTCGCTTCCCGGCCCAGCTCCACGACGTCAAGTCCGCGATCCGCTGGCTGCGCAAGCACGCTCGCGCGCTGGGCATCGACCCGCGCCGCATCGCCGTGCTCGGCGACTCGTCCGGCGGCTGGACGGCGACGATGGCGGGCGTGACCGGTCACGTTCGCTCGCTGGAGGGCACCGTCGGGGTCACCGGCTACCCCAGCGACGTGCAGGCGGTGGTCGACCTCTACGGGCCGACCGACTTCACGCGGATGAACGCACAGATGCTTGCGGGCGCGTGCGACTCGTTCGACCGGTCGTTCGGGCTCACGGCCTGCCACGACGACCCCCGCTCCCCCGAGTCGTCCCTGCTCGGCTGCCCGATCCAGGCCTGCCCCGCCAGGGTCAGGAGCGCCGATCCGATCGCGTACGTGACGAGCGCCGCCCCGCCGATCCTGATCGCGCACGGCGTGGCGGACGCCCTGGTGCCGCTGCAGCAGAGCGAGCTGCTCTTCGACGCGCTCACCTCCGCGCACGTCCCGGCGACCTTCTACGCGGTGCCGGCCGCGGGTCACGACAAGACGATCGTCTCCCCCGCCCACCCGGTGGCCATGGTGGTGAGCGACGTCCCCGGTCAGGCCACGGCCGACCGGCCCACGCTGGAGACGATCGAGCGCTTCCTGCACGGTGCCCTGCGCCTCTGACGTCGTCTTCGTTCGACGTGGAGTGTCGCCGGAGCGCTCACAACCGCGACCGCCTCGTCCGGCGCCGGCGTCTCTTCCGATCGGCCGGTGGTGATCGCGTAGATGGGCGCGGCCGCCGACACCGCGCCGGCCAACGCGCCGAACAGGACGGTGAGCAGGTGATGCATACAGTTTTGTCCCCCCGCGGACGCTCGGACGAGCCCACGCAGACTAGATCGACCCGGGGGTCGTCCGCTGTCCCGGCGATGCCGGTGGGTGCGGGAGGCGAGCAAGATGGGCGCATGACTGCCGATGCGCCGACCGTTCCCCAACCGCTGCAGCCTCTCGACGAGAACTGGCAACGCGCCCTCGCGATCGTGGCCCATCCCGACGACCTCGAGTTCGGCGCGGCCGCCGCCATCGCCCGGTGGACCGGGCAGGGCAAACAGATCGTCTACGTGCTCCTGACCAGCGGCGAGGCCGGGATCGACGGGATGGACCCGGCCGAGGCGGGCCCGCTGCGGGAGGCCGAGCAGCGGGCGTCGGCCGAGGTGGTCGGCGTCGCCACGGTCGAGTTCCTGGGGTTGCCGGACGGCGTACTCGAATACGGCGTGCCGTTGCGGCGGGAGCTGAGCAGGGTGATCCGCAAGTATCAGCCGGAGATCGTGATCACGGGCAACTTCCGGGACAGCTGGGACGACGAGGGCAATGCCCTGAACATGTCCGATCACATCGTCACCGGCAAGGCGGTGCTGGACGCCGTGCGGGACGCCGCGAACCGGTGGGTGTTCCGCGAGCAGATCGAGAGTGACGGTCTCCAGCGGTGGGGCGGCGTACGCGAGGTGTGGGCGGGCGGGTCGCCCCGATCGAGACACGCCGTGGACATCACCGACACGTTCGACCTCGGTGTGCGCTCGCTCGAGGCGCACGCGGCGTACCTGCGCGGGCTGGGCACCGGTGACTTCGACCCCGAGGAGTTCCTGGAAGGGTTCTCCCGGCAGACCGGCGCCCGGCTCGGCACCAAGTACGCGGCGAGCTTCGAGACCTTCCGGCTCGGCCTGATCTGATCCGATCAGACCGAGGTGTGCATCGGGCCGCCGAGCCAGGCGGTCGCGTCCGTGAACGCCATCATCAGATCGACGTCGCTGCCGGCGTGATCGGCGTACGCGCGATGCAGGTTGAGCACGATCCGCTCGGCGTCCGCCCAGCCCGCGAACTCGGCGAGGTCCGCCTCGGCCGCCGCCGCCAGCGGGGTCAGGTTGCGCGCGATCCCGTCCTCGGCGATCGCGAGCACGAGCCGGTAGTAGCGGCGGTGCTCGTCGAACACCCGCTCGATGTCCGGGCCGGTCAGCACCGGACCGTGCCCGGGCACCACCGTCGCCGGGCCGAGGCCGGCCAGCCAGTCGACGGCCGCCAGCGCGCCGCGCACCGAACCCATGAACACCAGCGGGGTGAGCCCGGCGAAGACCAGGTCGCCCGAGTAGAGCAGCCGCTGCCCCGGCAGCCACGCGATCAGGTCGCCGGTGGTGTGCGCGGGGCCGCCGGGGTGCAGCAGCTCGACCCGGCGGTCGCCGACGTGGACGGTCAGCCCGGCCGCGGTCGTCACGTCCGGCAGGCGGCGGCGGACCGGTCCCCAGTCGGGCACCGGCTGCCAGAACGGCGGGCAGCCGTCGATGACCGGATCGGTCCGCAGGCCCTCGCGCATCCGCTCATGACCGATCAGCACCGTGCTCGCCGGGAGCAGGCTGTTGCCGTACGTGTGATCGCCGTGCTGGTGGGTGTTGACGGCGAGCCGGATCGGCGCGCCGCCGGTCGCGACGCGCACCGCGTCCAGAAAGCGCTCGGAGCGGGCCGCCGTCGCGCAGGTGTCGATCACCAGGAGTCCGTCGTCGCCGGCCACCACCCCGGCGTTGTTGATCCACCAGGTGCCGTCCGGCTGCACCCACGCGTACGCGCCGGGCGCCACCTCGTGCAACCGGGCGGCGTCGGGGGCGGCCGCGGGATCCCGGCCGGTTGAGTTGATCACCCGCCGAGACTACCGGTGACTCCGGTTCGGGCCAGTCGTTGCGGCGTTCGCGGCGTGCCGACGACATACGGCGAGGTGTCACAGTAGACAGTGTGATCCTGGACGACACTCTCGCGCTGCAGCGCGCCGGGCAGTGGGAGTCGGCGCTGGCGGCGACCACCTCCCCGCGACGCCGGGCCGAGATCCTCACCGACCGGCACGCGTGGCGGTTCGACCCGCCCGGCGAGGCGGTGGCCGCGATCGACGCGATCCGGCCGACGGATCCCGCGCTCGCGGCCCTGCTGTTCAGCCAGATCGTGTATTGGCATCGCCTGCTCGAGCTCGGCCCGCCGGGGGCGTACGGCGCCCACGACCCGGTCGACGGTTTCGCCGAGGCGGCAGCGGACCCGGCGCTCGCCGGCTGGGCCGCCTTCTGGCAGGGCATCGCGCTGGAGAACCTGCGCGACGAGCCGGTGGCCGCCGCGGGCCATTACGAGCGGGCCCGGCGCGCCTCCCTGGCCGACGGCGACCGCCTGCTGGAGTCGTACGCGGTCCGGCACCAGGGCGCGATCCTGCTCGACGGTGACTGGTCGACCGGCCTCCGGCTGCTGCGCCGCTCGATGCACCTGCGCGCGGCGTGCGGCGCCCGCCCGCACGTCACCGCGGCCCAGCGAAGCCTGGCCCAGGTGCTCGCCGAGGGACCGCCGGGCGGCGACCACCGGTCGGCCGAGGCCCGCGCGGCCGACCTGGACGAGGCCCGCCAGCTGAACGAGATCGCCGACGCCACCGCGGTCGAGCTCGACCTGACCTGGCTCCTGCCCCAACGTTCGGACGGCTGAACCTCCCGCGGGCTGTCCCGCATCGCTGGACGTCGGGGCGGTAACCACCATGAACCCGCGCGATTGTGGCATGTTGCTCAATTATGGAGCGAACACGAGCGAATCGGATGATCCTGGCCTGCGTGGCGGCGGTGCTCGGCCTGTCGCTGGTGGGCAGCGCGGCCGAGGCGACGCCGCCGGGGCCGGGCGTGACCGGGACGATCCTCTGGCAGAAGACGGTGGGCGGCCGCGACCTGGTCTTCCGGGAGATTCACCTGCCGGCGGGCCAGGCCACCGGCTGGCACTTCCACGACGGCAATCTGTACGCGGTGGTGCGCAAGGGCACGCTCAGCCACTTCGACTCGACCTGCAACCCGGACGCCGTGTACCGGACCGGATCGTTCATCTTCGAGCGGGCCGGGGCCGGACACGTGCACATCGGTCGCAATCTCGGCCGGACCGAGGTGGTCCTCGACGTGCTGTACGTGCTGCCGCACGGCGCCCCACTGGCCGAGGACGCGCCCAACCCGGGCTGCCCCTTCCAGTGACCTCGTCGCCACCCTTGTGACGCGAGGCATCGGCGCATATCGTCCTGATGTATCGGATCGATATATCGACACGGGGGAAACGATGACGCTGGTCGATTACGACACGGAGCAGTACCGGGACTACGCGCGCGGCCGTGCGCTCAGCGCGGAGCAACTGCGGGTCTGGGTCGACGCCTTCGTGGCGGTGCTGCCCGGGCGCCGTCCGCTGACCGGGCTGGACGTCGGCTCGGGGACCGGGCGGTTCACGCCCGCGCTGGCGGAGGCCCTCGGGCCGGTCACCGGGGTGGAGCCGTCGGCGCGCATGCGGGAGGTCGCCGCGACGCAGGGCCACCGCCCCGGCGTGCGGTACCTGGCCGGCGCCGCCGAGAACCTGCCGGTGCCGGACGCGAGCGCCGACTATGCGCTCTTGTTCCTGTCCTGGCACCACGTCGGGGACAAGGCGCGGGCGGTCCGGGAGCTGAGCCGGGTGGTCCGGCCCGGCGGGCGGCTGCTGTTGCGCGCCAACTTCCGCGACCATCATCCGCGGCCGTGGTGGCTCGGCTACTTCCCCCACGGGTACGAGGTGGACGCCTCGCTGTTCCAGCCGCTGCACGAGGTGATCGCGATGTTCACCGCGGCCGGGTGGCGGGTGGCGAGCTTCGACATGGTCACCGAACCGTCGCCGGGTACCCGCGAGGACATGCTCGAACGGCTGCGGCTGCGTACCTTCTCGTTCTTCGCCCGGCTCAGCCCGGACGAGCAGGACGAGGGCCTGCGCCGGATCGAGCAGGCCGTCGCCGCGGAACCGGGCGCGCCCTCGCCACCGTTCGCGGAGCCGCTGCTCACCTTCGAGCGCTCACCCCGATAGGCAGGCGCGCCGGTCAGGCCGATTCGCGGGCGACGATCTCGCCGTGGGTGGGCGCGAGGCCGTCCAGGTCCTGGCCGAGCGCCTGCCGGGCGGCCAGCCGCCCGTGCGCCTCGGCGTCGATGTGCACAGTGGTCAGCGACGGCGTGGCGAGCGCGCCGTACTCGGTGTCGTCGAAGCCCATCACCGCCAGCTCCCCGGGCACCGGGACGCCCAGGTCGTGCAGGGCCGTCAGCACCCTCAGCGCGGTGTCGTCGTCGTAGCCGGCGATCGCGGTCACCTCCGGATGCGCGGCCCGGAACGCGGCGATCGCGGCCGCCGCGGCCGAGCGCGGCCGGGGCACCTCCACCGTGCGCAGCGGCTCGATGCCCCGGGCCGCGGCGGCCCGGTTCGCGACACGCAGCCGAGCCTCGCCCGGCGCCGGGTCGGCCGAGGCGGCCCGGTTCGCGACACGCAGCCGAGCCTCGCCCGGCGCCGGGTCGACCGAGGCGGCCCGGTTCGCGACGCGCAGCCGCGCCTCGCCCGGCGCCGGGTCGACCGAGGCGGCCCCGGCCGCGGCGGCCCGGTTCGCGACACGCAGCCGCGCCTCGCCCGACGGCGGGTCGGCCGGGGTGGCCAGGGCGATCCGGGCATGGCCGCGGTCGGCCAGGTAACCGATCTGCATCGCGGCATGTGCGGCCAGGCCGTCGCCGGCGTCGCGCTCGTGGCCGGTCCGGTAGATCTCGCCGAAGGTGAGCACCGCGCGGGGGCGGATCGCGGCGATCACCTGCTGGGCGGACGCGCCGGTGGGCGGGCCGTGCCGGACCAGCAACACGTGGTCGTGGACCGCGAGCTCCTCGTCGAGGCCGTGGATGTAGCTGCGCGAGTAGTTGCCCGCCGGCCCGCTCCCGATGTGCAGCACCACGATCCGGGACGCGCCCTCGCGCAGCGCCTTGGCGATGCCGTGCGGCACGTAGCCGAGGTCGCGGGCGGTGCGCAGCACCCGTTCCCGGGTGGCCCGCGAGATGGTCTGGTTGGGCGTGTCGTTGAGCACGAAGCTGACCGTGGCCCGGGATACCCCGCTGGCGGCGGCCACGTCCTTGAGTGTCGCCCGGCGGGTCTCCTGAGACATAGCCGAACGTTAGCGACCCTTGCCAACTCCCCGTACCACCGCGGTAGACAACGGATATATCCTTTTATTGTGGACACACCCGGCGGGCTCGAAGGCCGCGCCGGGGATGCGTACCCTCAGCCACTGAATCACCGACCGAACCCGAAGGAGGGCCGACGTGACGATCACCGGGGTGGCACCCCACCGCGCGCCGTCGCCCGCACCACTGGCCGACCACGCCTCGCTGATCGTGCACGGCCGCGACCGCACCGGCATCGTGGCCGCGGTCGGCGCGGTGCTGGCCAAGCACCGGGCCAACATCGTGTCGCTCGACCAGTACAGCGACAACCCGCACGGCGGAGCGTTCTTCCAGCGTACGGTCTTCGGCCGGGACAACCTCAGGGTCGCGCTCCCGGAGATCGAGGCGGATCTGCGGGCCGAGCTGGACAACGGTTTCGAGCTCGACTTCACGCTGCGCGACCTGTCCATCCCGAAGCGGGTGGCGATCTTCGCGTCGAAGGCCGAGCACTGCCTGCTCGACCTGCTCTGGCGGCACCGCCGGGGCGAGCTGCCGATCACCGTCTCCATGGTGATCTCGAATCACCCGGACACCGCGGGCGAGGTGCGCTCGTTCGGCATCCCGTTCTTCCACGTGCCGTCGACCGGCCCGGACAAGTCGGCGGCCGAGGCCGAGCACCTGCGGCTGCTGCACGGCAACGTCGACTTCGTGGTGCTCGCCCGCTACATGCAGATCCTCTCCGGCGATTTCATCGGCCGGCTGGGCGTGCCGATCATCAACATCCACCACTCGTTCCTGCCCGCCTTCATCGGGGCCGGGCCGTACGCGAAGGCCAAGGAGCGCGGCGTGAAGCTGATCGGCGCGACCGCGCACTACGTGACCGAGAACCTCGACGAGGGACCGATCATCGAGCAGGACGTGGTCCGGGTCAGCCATCGGGACACCGTGGCCGATCTGCAGCGCCGGGGCGCGGACGTGGAGCGGGACGTGCTGTCGCGGGCCGTGCGGTGGCACAGCGAGGACCGGGTGATCCGGCACGAGAACCACACGATCGTCTTCGCCTGAGGCACGGGACAGCGATGAGTGTGACGGGGACCACAACGAGAACCTCGGCGAAACGGGAGTCCGTGACCCTTCGTCATATTTGGCCGGATTGATGGCGGGCCCTGGATCGTCATCGGTCAAATTGGGTCGAGCCGATGGCATCCCGAACCGGCACCGGGGGATCACGAGCGGTCACCGCCGAGGGTGTAGCGTCCCTACGGCCGATTGACTTGGTCAACGCGAAGATATATCTGTTTCTGTGCGATGTCATGCCCGGCGCGGGCAGCCCCGCTTCATGCGGGGCGGGTGAACAACGCTCGTGTCAGGAGGAGACGGCGCATGCCGGGACAGACCGCCCGTTCGAACGGTAAGGTCCCCGCCCTCGCAGGCAAGAAGCGCAAGGCGCCTCTCTGGGCGAAAGCGGTCACCGCCCTCGGCGCGTTCCTGGCCGTCCTGAGCGTCACCGGCATCGTCGGCGTGAAGTACTTCCTCGGTCAGCTCACCGACAACATCCAGACCACCAAGAGCGTGCTGGACGACGAGAGCGGCGGCAGCAAGGAGACCGGCAAGCTGCCGGACGGCGCGATCAACCTGCTGCTGCTCGGGTTGGACACCCGCGACAACTGGGACAAGCAGGGTCAGATCTCCCGTTCGGACACGATGATCATCCTGCACATCTCGAAGGCGCACGACCGGGCGTACATGCTCTCCATCCCGCGGGACACCCGGGTCCAGATCCCGGCCGACAGCACGCTGGGCACCTCCGCGACCACTGACAAGATCAATGGGGCGTACGCGCTGGGCTCGCAGAACAACCGCGGCTGGGCCGGCGGCGCGAAGCTGGCGACCAAGACGGTGCGCTCGGTGACCGGGATCAACTTCGACGGCGTCGTGGTCATCGACTTCAACGGCTTCAAGGGCATCCTCGAGGCCATGGGCGGCGTCTACATGTGCGTCGACAAGGACGTCTGGTCGAGCCACTACGTCATCGTCAAGGGCAAGGTGCAGTACGCGGTCGGCGCCGACCCGACCTCGCCGCCGCGCAACGCGCTCTGGTTCCACAAGGGTTGCCGCACCATGGCGCCGTGGGAGGCGCTGGAGTTCTCCCGGATCCGGCACTCGGCCAACGGCGACTACGACCGGCAGCGCCACCAGCAGCAGCTGCTGCGGGCGATGGCGAAGAAGGCGAGCAGCTCCGGCGTCCTGACCAACCCGGCCAAGGTGGCGAACATCCTCAAGGCGGCCGGCAGCGCGCTCAAGATGGACACCCACGGCGTCGGCGTGCAGGACTTCATCTTCGGCCTGAAGAGCGTCGCCGCCGCCGACCTGATCCCGATCAAGACCAACGACGGCACGTTCGCGTCGATCGACGGCGGCGCCGCCGAGTCCTTCAACCCGGACACCATGAACCTGTTCAAGGCCACGGCCGAGGACAACCTCAGCGACTTCCTGGTGCGGCACCCGCAGATGCTGATCAGCGACGGGTCAGGGGGCGGCCTGTGAGCCGTCCGGTCCAGCCGTTGAGGATCCGGGCCGGGTCGGCGCCGAGCACGTCGGCGAGCAGCGTCGCGTAGACGTCCCGGAAGTCGGTCGTGTACTTGAGGTCGCCCTGGTCCAGGTCGGTGAGGCTGGGCGGCTCGCCGTACATGCCGCCGGTGACCCCCGGGCCGAGCAGGAACATCGACGAGGCGGTGCCGTGGTCGGTGCCGTCCGAGGCGTTCGCGGCGACCCGGCGGCCGAACTCCGAGTAGACCGCGACCACCACGTTGCGGCCGGCCGCGGTGCGCGACATCCGGTCGGCGAAGGCCGCGAGGGGCTTGTCCAGCTTGGTGAGCTGGGACTCCTGCGCCGTCTTCTCGTCGGCGTGCAGGTCGAAGCCGCCGAGCGAGACCGAGTAGACCCGGGTGGCGGCGCCCGCCTCGACGCACTTGGCGACCAGCGCGAGCTGCTGCTCCAGGGGCTGGGCGGCGCCGCCGGTGGCGGTCGCGGCGGGCTCGTCGTCCGGGCCGGTACCGGCGGCGGCCACGTCGTGCATCAGGTCCTGGATGCGGGTCAGGTCGGCGAAGCAGGTGGCGGCGCGCTGCCGGGCGGCCGGCTCGGCGGGGTCGGCCCGGCCGAGCGCGGTCAGCTGGGCGGTGGTGACCGTGGCCGGGAGCCGCACCTCGCCGCCGGGCACGGTCGCGCCCGCGCTGTGCGCGCCGGCCAGCAGCGGCGGCAGCACCGGCTCGAAGGACACCGCGAGCCGGGGGTCGCCGCCGGCCGTGTCGAGCCAGCGGCCCAGCCAGCCGGTGGTCTCCGGACGATCGGGGCGGCCGGTCTGCCAGATGTCCATCGAGCGGAAGTGGCTGCGGTCCGGTTTCGGGTAGCCGACGCCGCGCACCACCGCGAGCCGGCCGTCCTGGTAGGCCCGGTGCAGGCCGGCCATGGCCGGGTTCAACCCGAACTCGTCGTCCAGGCGCAACACCTGCGCCGCGTCGTAGGCCAGGCCGGGACGTGCTTTCGCGTACGCGGGATCCGCGTACGGGATGAGGGTGTTGAGCCCGTCGTTGCCGCCGTAGAGCGTCACCAGCACCAGGGTGCGCGCCGACGGGTCGCGCTCCCCGGCGGTCGCCAGGAGGTCGGCGAGGGTGACGGCGCCCCCGGCGGCGAGCAGGCCCCCGGCGGCGACGCCGCTGGCGACGAGGAACCGGCGTCGGGTGACGGTGTCCATTCCTGCCTCCTCAGCAGACCGTGTACTCGGGGGTGGCCAGGCCGATCGCGAGCAGCCGCTCGGGGTTCTTCGCGGCCGGCCGCAGCACCGCGGCGGTCCGGCCGGCCCAGGCGTCCACGGCGAGCAGCCGGGCGAGCGCGTCGAGCCGGTCGGCCTCCGCCGCCTCGGCGAGCCTCTGGGTCGTCGCCGTGGCGAGGGCGGCGAGGGCCTGGCCGGTGCGCAGCCGGGCCTGGCAGGCGGCGGTGGTGAGCCAGGCCTCCCCCGCCGGCCAGCCGCCCACGCTCGGCGGGCGGAACGGCACCTGGCCGAGTGCGCGCAGCCCGGCCTGCAGTGGCTTGCGGGCCGCGGCCGGGTCGACGCCGAGCTGGCGGACCGCGCCGACCAGCCACTCGACCGGCTGCTTGACGAGCTGCCCGGCGGTTCGCGGGAAGGCCGGGTCCAGGGCGAGCGCGCGCAGGATGGCGGGCACGTCGTTGCCGGCCGCGGTGAGCGTGGCCGGCGCCGGGCCGGTTCCGCCGTAGCGCAGCCAGACCCGCCCGGCCAGGAACGGCACGTGCTGCGGGTGCCGGACGAGCAGGTCGGCGTAGCCGTCGACGTCGAGCGGTCCGGTCCGGCCGAGCAGCGTGACCGGGCCGGTGGCGTGCCGGGCCGGGGCGAGGCGGCTGGTGCCGGCCTGCCGGTCGACCGTCCAGCCGGTGAGCACCCGGGCGGCCGCCTTCACGTCGTCCTCGGTGTAGTGGCCGACGCCGAGCGTGAACAGCTCCATCGACTCGCGGGCCAGGTTCTCGTTCGGCGCCCGGCGGGTGTTCTTCTGCCCGTCCAGCCAGACGATCAGCGCCGGGTCGCGCAGCATCGCCCGGACCAGCGGGCCGGTCGGGCCCGACCCGTACGTGCGCAAGGTTTTCTGCTGGGTGAGCATGAGGCCGGCCGAGCGCACCTTCTGCACGCTGGTGGCCCAGTGACCGTGCCAGAAGAAGGTCAGCTTCTCGGCAGCGGTCCCGCCGCGCCCGGCCATCTGCCCGATCCACCAGGCGGTGGCGTCGGCGACCTGAGCCTGTGCCGCCTGCCGGTCGCTGCGGTCGACCGGCGGCAGCGACGGGTACGCGACCGGGCCGGGCGGCGCGAGGACCCGGTCGACGGTCGCCGGCAGCCCGTCGCGCACCGCGGCGTCCACCTCGGCCGCGGTCGGCCCGAACGTCAGCCGCCGCAGTACGTGCGCCACCACGGATCGGTCCGTCATGGCGGCCACCCTAGGGCCGCCGGGTAAGCGTTCGGTAAGGGCGGTGTCAGGCCGGGGTACGCATCGACCACGATCAGGGCGTGCGGGCCGGTGCCGTCTCCTGGGCCGGGAGGGACACCTGGACCCGCAGGCCGTCGTGGCCGGTGGAGTGGGCGGCGATGGTGCCGCCGTGGGCGCGGGTGATCGAGCGGGCGATGGACAGCCCGAGGCCGGCGCCGCCGCTGTGGTCGATGCGGGTGCCGGAGAGGCGGTGGAACGGCTCGAACAGGCCGGTCACCTCCTCGGGCGGGACGTCGTCGCCGGTGTTCGTGACGATCAGCGCCGGGTGGCCGGCGACCCGGACGTCGATCGTGCCGCCCGGGCGGTTGTACTTGATCGCGTTCTGCACGAGGTTGGTGACCAGGCGTTCCAGCAGCACCTGCTCGCCCTGGACGGTGCGCGGCTCGAGCGTGCTGGTGATGGTGACCCCGGACTCGGCGGCGCGGGCCTGGTGTGCGGCGAGCACGGTCCGGGTGACCTCGTCCAGGCGTACCGGGGAGCGGGCGACCAGGCCGCGGTCGCTCTCGCTGAGCACCAGCAGGCCCTCGATCAGGCGCTCGTTGCGCTGGTTGGTCTCCAGCAGCTGGGTGGCGAGCAGCGCGATCTGGCCGGCGGTCAGATCCTGGGCCATGCTGATCTCGATCAGTGCCCGCTGTACGGCGAGCGGGGTGCGCAGCTCGTGCGAGGCGTCGGCGGCGAACCGGCGCTGCGCGTCGTAGCCGACGGCGATCCGGTCCATCATGTCGTCGATGGCGCGGCCCAGGGTGGCCAGCTCGTCGCGGCCGGTGCCGGGGCGCAGGCGGTGGCCGAGGTTCTGCGGGCCGACGTCGGCGATCAGCGGGACGATGTCGCGCAGCGGGGCGAGGCACCAGCGGATCGCGGCCGCGCCGATCGCCAGCAGCACCAGCAGGACGAGCAGCCGGGTGGTGAGCGGGACGATGCTGGGGTGCCGGAACAGCTGGTTGCACAGGTAGCCGGCGTTGCCCGGGGAGCCGCACGAGACCGGCACGAAGTCGACCCAGAGGGCGACCAGCCGGTCGGCGAGGCTCCCGGCGAACTGGGCGGCGAGCAGGAGCAGGGCGCAGACCAGCAGCATCCGCCGGGCCGGGGAGCGGTGGGTCACGAGCCGAGCCGGTAGCCGACGCGGGGCACGGTGTGGATCACCGGCGGGTCGCCGAGCTTGCGGCGCAGCGTCATGATCGTGACCCGGACCGAGTTGGTGAACGGGTCGGCGTTCTCGTCCCAGGCCTGTTCGAGCAGGTCCTCGGCGCTGACCACCTGGCCGCCGGCCCGCAGCAGCACCTGCAGCACGGCGAACTCCTTGGGCGAGAGGGTGAGGACGAGGCCGTCGCGGGACGCGGTGTGCCGGGTGGTGTCGAGCGTGACGCCGTCGCGTTCCAGCACCGGGGGCAGGGCCGGGGCCGAGCGCCGGGAGAGGGCCTGGAGGCGGGCCACCAGCTCGGCGAACGCGAACGGCTTGGTCAGGTAGTCGTCGGCGCCGAGCCCGAGCCCCTCGACCCGGTCCCGGATCCCGGCCGCGGCGGTCAGCAGCAGCACCCGGGTGGTGGCGCCGGAGCTCACGATGCGGCGGCACACCTCGTCGCCGGTGCGGCCCGGCATGTCCCGGTCGAGGACGGCCACGTCGTAGCGGTTCACGTCGAGCCGCTCCACGGCGCTGTCCCCGTCGTAGACCACGTCGACCGCCATCGCCAGCCGGCGCAGGCCGTCGGCCACCGTGTCGGCGAGCATCCGCTCGTCGTCGGCCAGCAGCACCCGCACGCGGTTCCCCTTCTTCGGTGTACGCCACAGGCTGGCACGGGCCGGATAAAGGTTCCGTAAGCGGCTCGCTGACGGTCGCTCGACGGCCCGCCCGGCAGCCTGATCGCCGTGCTACGTACGGTGCGAAACTATCTCGCCCTCGGCGCGGTGGTGGTGGCAATGGTCGTGGGGACCCCTCGACCGGCGGACGCCATCGCGCACGGGGACCGTCCGCCGGCCGGGAAGTACCAGTTCTCCGCCAAGCTGACGATGATCGGCATCCCGACCGGGGACGGCGGCAGCCGGGACAGCTGGTGCTCCGGGTCGCTGGTCGCGCCGCGCTGGGTGATCACGGCCGGGCACTGCTTCCGGGACGCCGGCGGCAAGCACGTCAGCCGGACGGTCGCCCGGCGGACGACGGCCACGGTGGGCGCCCGGACCGTCCCGGTGATCGCGGCGTACCAGGCGCCGGACCACGACGTGGCGCTGGCCGAGCTCAGCGCGCCGATCAGCGGGGTCCGCCCGATCCGGGTCGGTACCGAGCCGCCGCGGGTCGGCGACCGGCTGCGGCTGACCGGGTTCGGCGCGCTGACCGGGGACGAGGACGCGGCGTCGCCGGGGCTGCGGACCGGGGTGTTCGAGGTCGACGGGGTGCGGGACACGACGCTGGACATGTCGGGGGCCCGGCCGGCGGACGACACCAGCGCCTGCCCGCACGACTCCGGGGGGCCGTACTTCCGCGAGGGCAGGGACGGGACGGCGACCCTGCTGGCGGTGGTCAGCACCGGGCCGTTGTGCCCGCACGCGGGCGCCGACTTCGCGGCCCGGACCGATCAGCTCGCGGGCTGGATCTCGGGGACGATGACCGATCCGCCGTCGACGGTCTCGTGGTGGCTCGTCGGATCCCTCGGCGCCGGTGCGCTCGCGCTGGTCGCGGTCGTGGTCGTCGCGCTGCGTAGGAACCGGCGGCGTGGACCGCGAGGGGGCGCTCACGTATCACCCGCGGGTCATCGCGTCCGGATCTGACCACCGATCTCCGCCCGGCGGTCGCGTCACGGGCTGGCGTTGCAGCCAGCTCGCGAGGCGCATCGGGGGCGGCCGCCGCTGCGGTTGCCGGGCCGTCGTCGCGTACCGAATGATCTGCCTTTGAATCGCACATCGCTGTATCAGCTTGCCATAGTGTGTGTGGCACAGTATCGTCTCTCGCATGACAATGGATGCGACGCTCGCGGGGCATCTGCAGGAGCTGCGGCGCGGCACGGTGGTCGTCGCGAGCCTGATGGTGCTGCGGGAGCCGGGCTACGGCTATTCGCTGCTCGAGACGCTGAGCGGGGCCGGCTTCGAGGTGGAGGCCAACACGCTCTATCCGCTGCTGCGCCGGCTCGAGGCGCAGGGGCTGCTGACCAGCGAGTGGAACACGGACGAGGCGCGCCCGCGGAAGTTCTACCGCACCACCGAGCAGGGCGACGCGCTCGCCGACACGCTGACCACCGAGTGGTCCCGGCTCGGCAAGGCGATCACCGATCTGGACACGACCACGGGGAGCAAGAAATGACCAGTCTCGTCGACCGTTACGTCTACACCGCTCTGCGCCGCGTCCCGGAGCAGCAGCGCGCCGACATCGACCGTGAGCTGCGAGCGTCCATAGCGGACGCGGTGGACGCCCGGGTGGACGCCGGGGCGGAGCGCGACGCCGCCGTCGAGGCGACGCTGACCGAGCTCGGCGATCCGGATCGGCTGGCCGACAGCTACGCGGGGCGCTCGGGCTACCTGATCGGGCCGGCCCTCTTTCCACCGTGGCGGCGGCTGACCGTGACGCTGCTGTCCACCGTGCTGCCGCTCGTGGTGGCCGTCCTGGTCGTCCTCGAGGTGCTCGACGGCTCGACGTTCGGCGAGGTGATCGGCACGGCGGTGACCACCACGCTCACCGTCGGCGTGCAGATGCTGTTCTGGACGACGCTGATCTTCGCGATCATCGAGCGCACCGGCACCGCGAAGGACAAACTGCGGGTCGCCTGGTCGGTCAAGGATCTGCCGAAGTACGAGCCGAGCGGGATGCCGGTCGCGCAGCTGGCGATGAGCCTGGTCTGGCCGGTGCTGCTGATCGCGGCGCTGGTCTGGCAGCAGTTCACCCTCGGCGTCCCGGTGCTCGACCCGGCGAACTGGTCGTTCTGGTGGCCGTACTTCATCGTGGTGCTCCTGCTGCAGTGCGCCTACCAGGTGTGGGTGTGGCGGCTGGGCACGTGGAACCGCACGGTCACCCTGGTCAACGCCGTGCTGCAGCTGGCCGGGGCGGTCCCGCTGGTCTGGCTGCTGGCCACCGACCGGTTCTTCAACCCGGAGTTCCACCGGTTCGCGACGGTCGGCCCGGACTCGGACGTGAAGCACTGGCTCTCACTTCTGATCATCCTGATCGTGGTGGTCGGCACGGCGTGGGACATCTGCCAGGTGGCCTGGCGCGGCGAGCGGGCACGCCGCGGGCTGCCGGTCAAGGTCCCCGGCAGCGGCGGCGGCTACAGCTACGGCGGCTAGTGTGCCCTCCCTCCGTCGGCGGTCCGGGCTCTCATTCGGTGCGCAGTGCCACCGCTGTGCGGGTCCGGGCCGCCCAGCCCGCCGGGAGCAGGGCGCCGGCGGCCGCGAGGACCAGGCCGGCCAGCGCCAGGACGGCGAGCAGGCCCGGCGCGAACACGTCGACGGTGGTCCGGGGAAGCCGGATGCCGGCGCCGTGCGCCATGGCGGGCAGCGCCCATCGATGCAGCAGGAGTCCCGCCGGGACACCGGCGAGGCCGCCGATCAGGCCGGGGATGCCGACCGAGGCGACGACCATCGCGGCGGTCTGCTTCGGCGTCATCCCGACCGACTTGTGTACGCCGATGTCGTGCACCCGGTCGCGCGAGTCGAGCACGACCGCGTTGAGCACACCGAGCCCGGCCACGGACACCAGCAGCGCCGTGAGGAGGGCGGTGAGCGAGTCGAGCACGATCAGCGTCCCGTCCAGGCCCTCGGTCCGGGTGGCCTCGGCGACTACGTGCTTGCTCAGCAGCGCCTCGAGGTAGGCGGTGCGGTCGGTGCCGGGCCGGAGCTTGACGTACCACTCGAGGATCGGCTTCTGGCCGGGGATGCTCGCGACGTCGGTGTACAGGTGGTTGTTGGCGCTGCCGTCGAACACCTCGCCGACAAGGGTGAGCGGCCCGTGGCCGGCGCCGGTGACCGTGTCGCCGAGGTGCTTGCCGGTGGCGGTGAGGAAGCCGGTGCTGACGACGGCCTCGCCCGGTGCGGTGTACCAGCGGCCGTCGAGCATCTCGTAACCGGCCCAGCGGGCGTCGCCGCTGGTGACGGTGCCGCGAGCGGGCTCCCGCAGCCCGTCGACGGCGATGTCCGCGGGTCCCCGGCCGTAGAACTGCCCGGTTCCCGGCGCGGCGGCGAGGACGGCCCGCGGGTCGGTGCCGCCCGGATCCGGCGCGACGAGCACGTCGGCGGAGGTGTCCGGCTTCTGGTCGGCGGCCTGGACCTGACGCAGCGAGATGGCCAGGCCGATCGCGAAGGTCACCGCCGCCGTGCCGATCCCGATCGTCAGCAGCATGGCCAGCAGCCGGGCCGGCCTGGTGAACGGCTGGGCGAGCCCGAGGCTGACCGGCCTCGGCAGCCTCGTGCGGGCGGCGAGCCGGGCGGCGACGCGGCCACGGCCGTGGTGCGGGGTGCGGCCGACGGCGAGCGCGTCGACCGTGCGCAACCGGGCGGCCCGCCACGCGGCGGGTGCCGCGGTCGCGGCGATGACCAGCACGGCGGCGATGATCGCGGCGGCGTCCACCCACGGGGTGACCGACATCGGGACGGTGCCGAACAGGTCGGCGACGTCGGCGGTCAGCGGCACCGCGAGCAGGTCACCGGCGATGATCCCGAGGACCGCGCCGATCAGGCCGGGGATCAGGGCCTGGGCCAGGCACGCGCGCACCACCTGCGCCGGGGTCAGCCCGAGCGCCTTCATGACGCCGATGCGGCGGGTGGCCGAGGCGACCGTGCCCGCGGTGACGTTGCCGATGACCAGCGCGGCCAGGGCCAGGCCGATCAGCCCGAACGCGCTCAGCAGCGGAACGTACAGCCGGGTGCGGTGCCCGGCGTCGTCGCGCACCTGCAGCCAGGATTGGGCCTGCACGCCCGGTCCCAGCGCGGTGCGGTGCGCGGTCATCGCGGCCTCGGTGCCCGCGTCGGCGTACCGGTAGAGCATCTGCCAGCCGGTCTGCCCGAGCGCGGCGACCTCGTCGGGTGTCACCCAGCCCTGCGCGGTCTGGCTGAGCGACCGGGCTTCGCCGACGACCGTCAGCGTGGACCCGTTCGCCAGCCGCAGCGTGGTGCCGGTGGGGATCATCAGGTTGGTGCGGGCCACCACGATCTCGCCCGTGGTGCGCGCCCAGCGTCCGGCCAGCAGGGTGACCTTGTCGATCGGGTCGCTGCCCGGGTTCGCCCGCCCGACGACCTTCAGCGGCGGGATGGGCGGGTTGTGCGGATCCTGCTTGACGGTGGCGGTGGCCACCGGGAACGGGCCGATCGCCTGCCCGGCCTGCGAGGCGGTGGCCGCGGCCTGCTCCCTGGTCGTCCTCGCCGAGTCGAAGAGCGCGGTCAGGTGCGCGCCGTTCTGCCGGGCGAACGCGGTGGCGAACGGCGCCGACGACGCGGCCAGCAGCAGGCCGGCGAGGACGGTCGCGGTCACGGCCATCGTCGTCGCCGCGATGATCACGATCGTGGAGACCCGGCGTCGCTGCGCCCCACGTACCACGGTCCGGATGGCGCTCATCAGGCCGTGCCCTCCTCAGGCATGCCCTTCTGGCCCTCGCCTGCGGCCTGGCCGCGCAACTCACGGAGGTGCCGCTCGGTGCAGTCGGTCATGCCCGTCACCCGCCCGTCGACGAGGCGGACGGTGCGGGTGGCGACCGCGGTGGCCAGGGCCTCGTCGTGAGTGACCAGGACGATCGTCTGGCCGTCCGCGTGCAGGTCGACCAGCAGTTTGCGCACCTCCGCGCCCGACGCGGTGTCGAGCGCGCCGGTCGGCTCGTCCGCGAGCAGCAACGGCGGCCGGTTCATCAGCGCCCGCGCCACGGCGACCCGCTGGCGTTCTCCGCCGGAGAGACGGCCGGGATAGGCGTCGGCGTGCCGGTCGATGCCGAGGGTCTCGAGCAGCTCGCGGGCGCGTTCGCGCGACCGGGCGGCGGGCCGCCCGGCGATCTGCGCGGGCAGCAGCACGTTGTCGGCGACGGTCAGGTCGTCGAGCAGGTTGAAGAACTGGAAGACCAGGCCGATGGTGGCCCGCCGGTAGCGGGCGGCGGCGGCCTCGCTCAGCCGGTCCACCCGGGTGCCGGCGACCGTCACGGTGCCGCCGGTGGGACGGTCGAGGCCGGCGATCAGGTTGAGCAGGGTCGACTTGCCGCTGCCGGAGGGGCCGAGCAGCGCCAGGCACTCGCCCTCGGCCACGTACAGGCTCAGGTGGTCGAGGGCGGCCTGGTCGCCCTCGTAGCGGCGGCTCACATCTGCGACATCAATCATGGTGGGTGACGCTAGGGAGAACCGGCCGCACCGGTCGTCGGCCGGGAGAGCGGCTTCGCGGGCCGGGGTCATCCTTGCGGCGTAGTCGCCCGATGGATGCGTGCGGTTCGCCCGCCCGGACACAATGGGCCGGTGAACGCTGATCCACCGCCGCGCTCCCGATGGCGCCGGTTTCGCGCGCCGGTGCTGCGCCGTGATGGTCCGCAGCCGCGGATGACCCCCCGCAACTGGGCCTTCGACGTGCTGCTGGTCGCGGTATTCATAGTCGTGGTCCTCAGCGGCACCGACATCGCCGGGCACCTGTTCGAGACCACCAGCGACGGAACGACGGTGATGCACATACCGGATATTCCCGGCGCGCCGGTAGTTCCGGTCCTTCCCCCTGAGCCGTGGCCCGTCAATCCGCAGGGTCCGGGCTGGATCGCCGTCGCCGCGATCCTCCCGCTGCTGATGCGCCGCCGCTACCCGCTGGGGACGCTCATGGTCATCCTCGGGATCACCGTGCTGTCGCTGCACGGCGAGTCGCCGGGCACCGACATCCTGCGCGTCTCGTTCTACGCCTGCGTGATCGCCGGGTACACCGCCGCCGCGTACAGCCCCTACCGGGTGCCGGCGCTGGCCGCGCTGCCGCTCGCGGCGCTGCTGTACAGCTCGTTCCACGACCTTGCCGTGCCGATCGTCCCGGTCGGCACGGTGCCGTTCCTGGTCCTGCTGCCCATCGGGCTGGCCGTCAACGGGATGCGTACGTGGCGTCAGCACGCCGACCGGTTGCGCCGGGAACGGGCCGACGCGCTGCGCGAGGCCACTCGCCAGGAACGCGCCCGCATCGCCCGCGACCTGCACGACATCGTCACCCACAACGTGTCGATGATGGTCATCCAGGCCGGTGCCGCCCGCAAGGTGCTCGACACCGCGCCCGAGGCCAGCCGGGAGGCCCTGCTGGCCGTCGAGGAGGGCGGCCGGGCGGCCCTCGGCGAGCTCCGCGGCGTCATGGGCCTGCTGGCCGCCGCGGACGACGACGAGCAAACCCTCACCCCGCAGCCCGGCCTGGCCCAGCTCCCCCCGCTGATCGACCGGGTCCGCGACGCCGGCATCGACGTCACCGTCACCACCAGCGGCGATCGGCACCCGCTACCGGCCGGCGTCGAGCTCGCCGCCTACCGTGTCGTGCAGGAGGCCCTCACCAACACCGTGAAGCACGCCTCGGGCGCCCGCGCCACGGTCGACGTCACCTACGCGCCGGACGAGCTGCGTATCACGGTCACCGACACCGGCGGCCGGCCGACCCCGGAATCCGCCGGCTCCACCGGGCGCGGCCTCGCCGGCCTCCGGGAGCGGCTCGCCGTGTACGGCGGCACCCTGCAGGCCGCCGCCCGGCTCACCGGCGGCTACCGGGTTCAGGCCCAGCTGCCCCTGGAATCCCGATGACCGAGCCGCTGCGGGTCGTGATCGCCGACGACCAGGCGCTCGTCCGCGCCGGTTTCCGGATGATCCTCACGGCGGACGGGATCGACGTGGTCGCCGAGGCCGAGACCGGCGCCGAGGCGGTCGACGCGGTCCGGCGCACCGGCCCCGACGTGGTCCTCATGGACATCCGCATGCCGGCCATGGACGGCATCGAGGCCGCCCGCCGCATCCTGGCCGGCGACGAGCCGCCCCGGGTCATCATGCTGACCACGTTCGACCTCGACAACTACGTCTACGCGGCCCTCGGCCTGGGCGCCAGCGGCTTCCTGCTCAAGGACGTCACCCCCGAGTACCTGGTCGCCGCGGTCCGCATCGTCCGCGACGGTGACGCCCTGCTCGCCCCGAGCATCACCCGCCGCCTGGTCGAACGTTTCACCACGCCCGGACCGCGGGAGTCGCCGTTGCACCGCGACCTCGCCGCCCTGACACCCCGCGAACGCGAGGTCCTGATCCTGGTCGCGCAGGGCCTGAGCAACGTCGAGATCGCCGGGCGGCTCTTCCTGTCCGAGGCGACCGTGAAGACGCACGTCGCCCGGATCCTGGCCAAGCTCGGCCTCCGCGACCGCGTGCAGGCCGTGGTGGTCGCCTACGAGACCCGCCTGATCACGCCGTCGTGACCGAGGCGCTCACGCGGGCAGGCCGTCCAGGCGGGCCAGCACCTGCAGCATCACCTCGTCGGCGCCGGCGCCGATCGACATGAGGCGGACGTCCCGGAGCATCCGGGACGTCCAGGTCTCCTCCAGGTAGCCGGCGCCGCCGTGGAACTGCAGACACCAGTCGGCGACCTCGCGGATCAGCCGGCCGGCCTTGAGCTTCGCCACCGTGGCCGGCCGGGTGATGTCCTCGCCGGCCATCAGCGCCTCGCAGGTCTGCAGGTTGTGGCTGCGCAGCAGGTCCACCTCGGCCTGCAGCTCGGTCAGCTTGAACGCCACGTACTGCCGGTCGGCGAGCGGCGCCCCGAACACGCTTCGCTCCTTGACGAAGGCCCGCGTCCGGTCCAGCGCGTACTGGCACTGGCCGACCGAGGTGTACGCGGCGAACATGCGCTCGGTGACGAACTGCCGCATCTGCTGCTGGAAGCCGCGGCCGGGCTCGCCGATCGTGTACGCGACCGGCACCCGCACCTCGTCGAGCACCAGCTCGGCGGTGTCCGAGCAGCGGTTGCCGAGCTTGTCGAACGTGCGGGCCACGGCGAACCCGGGCCGGTCGGTGGGCACGACGATCTGCGACATGCCCCGGTAGCCGCCCTCGTCCGAGGTGCGGGCGAGCAGGCACAGCCAGTCCGCCTGGGTGCCGTTGGTGATGTACACCTTCCGCCCGGTGATCACCCAGTCGTCGCCGTCGCGCACCGCCCGGGTGCGCAGCCGGGACACGTCGGAGCCGGTGTCCGGCTCGGTGACGGCGATCGCGGTGACCGCGGCGCCGGTGATCGCGGGCCGCAGGAACGTCTCCTTGAGCTCGGCCGACCCGAACTCGTGCAGCGAGGGGGTGGCCATCATCGCCTGTACGCCGAGGGCCATGCCGACGCCGCTGGCGTGCATCCGGCCGTACTCCTCGGCGGCGACCATCTGGAAGCTGTGGTCGGCGCCCTCTCCGCCGAACCGCGGGTCGTACTCGAGGCCGAGCAGGCCGAGCGCGGCGGCCTTCGGGAACAGGTCGTGCAGCGGGGCGCGACCGGCCGCCTCCCACTCGTCGACGTGCGGGTTGACCTCGGTGTCGACGAACCGGCGGACGCTGTCGCGGAAGGCGTGGTGGTCCTCGTTGAGCCGCATTACCGCACGGTAGCTTTCCGTGCCCCGGAAAAACAAGCGCACTTGCTTGTTTTTGCCGCCTGTGCGAGCCTCGGGGCTGTGATCCGCATCGGCAACTGCTCCGGCTTCTACGGGGACCGGCTCTCCGCGATGCGCGAGATGCTGGAGGGCGGCGACCTCGACGTGCTCACCGGCGACTACCTCGCCGAGCTGACCATGCTCATTCTGTCGCGCGACCGGCTGGCGGACGACGCGATGGGATATGTGCCCACCTTCGTGGCCCAGCTGCGGGACTGTCTGCGGCTCGCGCTCGACCGGCAGGTGCGGATCGTGACCAACGCCGGCGGCGTCAACCCGGCGGCGCTCGTCGCGGCGATCCGGTCGCTCGCCGCCGACCAGGGGCTCTCCCCCACGGTCGCGCTCGTCCGCGGCGACGAGCTGGGCCCCGGCGACCACGCGTACCTGGGCGCGTTCGGCATCGCCCGGGCCATGGCGGCCGACATCGTGGTCACCGGCCGGGTCACCGACGCCTCGCTGGTGATCGGGCCGGCCATCGCCCACTTCGGCTGGGACCAGTTCGCTCTCGATCAGCTCGCCGGTGCGACCGTCGCCGGGCACGTGCTCGAATGCGGCACCCAGGCCACCGGCGGCAACTATCCGTTCTTCACCGAGATCAGCGACCTGGCGGCGCCGGGATTTCCGATCGCGGAGATCTCGCCGGACGGGTCCAGCGTCATCACGAAACATTCGGGCACGGGCGGCGCGGTCACCGTCGGGACGGTCACGGCCCAGCTCATGTACGAGGTGCAGGACGCACGCTACGCCGGGCCGGACGTGACCACCCGGCTCGACTCGATCTCGCTGCGGCAGGTGGGCACGGACCGGGTCGCGATCTCGGGGGTACGCGGCGAGCCGCCACCGCCGGAGCTCAAGGTCTCGCGGACCCGGGTCGGCGGCTACCGCAACGAGGTGACCGTCGTGCTCACCGGCCTCGACGTCGAGGCGAAAGCCGGCCTGTTCCGCCGCCAGTTCGAGGCGGGGCTGCCGACGCGGCCCGCCGAGCTGACCTGGACCCTGGCCCGGGTCGACGCCGCCGACGCGCCCACCCAGCAGCAGGCGTCGGCGCTGCTCACGGTGGTCGGCCGGGACACCTCGCGGCCGGTGGTGGATCGGGCGTTCAGCAACGCCGCGGTGCAGGTGGCGCTGGGGTCGTATCCGGGCTTCTTCGCCACCACGCCGCCCGGGTCGGCCCATCCCTACGGCGTCTTCACGGCGGGGTACGTCCCGCAGGATTCGGTGGCTCACGAGGTCGTGCTGGACGACGGGACGGTCGCGCGGATCCCGCCGCCGCCGGTTTTTTCGCAAGATCCGGCGGTGGGGCCACAGACCGCCCCCACCCCGTCCTGGGTGGGGCCGAGCATCCCACCCGGGACCGACAATTCCGAGCCGTCATCCACAGCCGGCATCGCGCCTGCGTCCGACCCATCCACAGCCGGCATCGCGCCCGCGTCCGACCCACCCACAGGCGCCGAGCAGACCCGTCGCCTCCCGCTCGGGACGATCGCCGGCGCGCGCTCCGGCGACAAGGGCGGCGACGCCAACATCGGCATCTGGGTGCGCCGCCCCGACGCGTACCTCTGGCTCGAGAATTTGATCTGTGAGGAGACGGTGCGCGAGCTGCTGCCGGAGACCGCCGGGAAGAAGCTCCACCTCACCCGCCTGCCCAACCTGCTGGCGGTCAACATCGTGATCGAGGGTCTGCTCGGCGAGGGCGTCGCCTATCAGGCCCGTTTCGATCCGCAGGCCAAGGGCCTGGCCGAGTGGCTGCGCTCCCGCCATGTCGACATTCCCGTGTCCCTCCTGGAGGAATCCCGGTGACCGTCCTCCGCTCCACCCTCGACCCGGCGGCCCCGGAGGCCGCCGCCGCCCGCAAGTCGATGCTCGCCGCCCTCGGCGAGATCGCCGCCGAGACCGCGAAGGCCGTGGCCGGCGGCGGCGAGAACGCGGTCGCGCGGCACCACGCACGCGGCAAGATGACCGCCCGGGAGCGCATCGAGCTGCTGCTCGACCTCGATTCACCGTTCCTCGAGCTGGCGGCGCTGGCCGGTTACGGCTCGCCGTTCGCGGTGGGCGGCAGCGTGGTGGCCGGGATCGGCGTGGTCAGCGGCGTCGAGTGCCTGCTGGTGGCGAACGACCCGACGGTCAAGGGTGGCGCGAGCAACCCGTGGTCGCTGCGCAAGACGCTGCGGATGCACGAGATCGCCCTGGCGAACCGGCTGCCGCTGGTCGTGCTGGTGGAGTCGGGGGGTGCGGACCTGCCGACGCAGAAGGACGTGTTCATCCCGGGCGGGGCGGTGTTCCGGGACCTGACCCGGCTCTCGGCGGCGGGGATCCCGACGATCTCGCTGGTCTTCGGGAACTCGACGGCCGGCGGGGCGTACCTGCCCGGGATGAGCGACCACGTCGTGATGATCGAGAAGCGGTCGAAGGTGTTCCTGGCCGGGCCGCCGCTGGTCAAGGCGGCCACCGGGGAGGAGTCGGACGACGAGTCGCTGGGCGGGGCGTCGATGCACGCGCAGGTGTCCGGTTTGGCCGACCATTATGCGCTGGACGAGCAGGATGCGATCCGGATCGGGCGCCGGATCGTTGCGCGGCTAGGTTGGGAAAAATCAGGTAAGTCGCCTTTATCGGTAAAAGAGCCGCGGTTTGCCGCTGACGAGCTGCTCGACATCGTGCCGCCCGACCTGAAGGCGCCCTTCGACCCGCGGGAGATCATCGCGCGGATCGTCGACGACAGCGACTTCGACGAGGTCAAGCCGCTGTACGGGACCTCGCTGGTGACCGGCTGGGCGCGACTGCACGGCTACCCGATCGGGATCCTGGCCAACGCGAACGGGGTGCTGTTCAGCGCCGAGTCGCAGAAGGCCGCCCAGTTCATCCAGCTGGCCAATCGGTCGAACACCCCGCTGCTGTTCCTGCACAACACCACCGGGTACATGGTCGGCAAGCAGTACGAGCAGGGCGGCATCATCAAGCACGGCGCCATGATGATCAACGCGGTGGCCAACTCGACCGTCCCGCACGTCTCGGTGCTGATCGGCAACTCGTACGGGGCCGGCCACTACGGCATGTGCGGGCGGGCGTACGAGCCGCGGTTCGTCTTCTCCTGGCCCAGCGCCCGCTCGGCGGTGATGGGGGCGCAGCAGCTGGCCGACGTCACGTACCTGGTGTCGAAGGCGTCCGCGCTGTCCCGGGGCCGGCCGTTCGACGAGGACGGCGCGCAGGTCGTCCGGCAGATGATCGAGCAGCAGATCACCGCCGAGTCGATGCCGCTGGTGCTGTCCGGCATGGTCTACGACGACGGGATCATCGACCCGCGGGACACCCGGGACGTGCTCGGCGTCGCGCTCTCCGCGATCCACTCGGCGCCGGTGCGCGGCACCGAGTCCTTCGGCGTCTTCCGGATGTGAGGCGGCAGATGTTCACCAGTGTTCTGGTCGCGAACCGGGGGGAGATCGCCCGCCGGGTCTTCGCCACCTGCCGGCGTCGCGGGCTGGCCACGGTCGCGGTCTTCTCGGACGCCGACGCGGGGTCGCCGCACGTGCGGGAGGCGGACAGCGCGGTGCGGCTGCCGGGCGTCTCGGCCGCCGACACCTACCTCCGCGGCGACTTGATCATCGCGGCGGCGTTGCGCGCGGGTGCGGACGCGATTCACCCGGGGTACGGGTTCCTGTCGGAGAGCCCGTCCTTTGCCCGCGACGTGGCGGCCGCCGGCCTGACCTGGATCGGGCCCGGCCCCGAGGCGATCGAGGTGATGGGCTCGAAGATCGAGTCGAAGCGCCGGATGGCCGTCGCGGGCGTACCCGTCCTCGACCGGCTCGACGTCGCCACGATCACCGAGGCGGACCTGCCGGTACTGGTCAAGGCGTCGGCCGGCGGCGGCGGGCGCGGGATGCGGATCGTCCGCGCCCTCGACGACCTGCCGGAGGCGGTGACGTCGGCGGCGCGCGAGGCCGCGTCCGCGTTCGGCGACCCGACCGTGTTCTGCGAGCGCTACCTGGAGAACGGTCACCACGTCGAAGTGCAGATCATGGCCGACGGGTACGGGATGATCTGGGCCCTCGGCGAGCGGGAGTGCTCGGTGCAGCGGCGCCACCAGAAGGTCCTCGAGGAGGCGCCGTCGCCCCTGGTCGAGCGGCTCGGCGGGGACCTGCGGGAGCGGCTGCTCAAGGCGGGCCGGGACGCGGCGGCCGCGGTCGGCTACCGCGGGGCGGGCACGGTCGAGTTCCTGGCCGACGAGCGGGGCGGGTTCTGGTTCCTGGAGATGAACACCCGGCTGCAGGTCGAGCACCCGGTGACCGAGTGCGTGACCGGGGTGGACCTGGTCGGCCTGCAGCTCGAGGTGGCCGCCGGCAAGCCGCTGACCGGGCCGGAGCCGGCGATGGCGGGGCATGCGATCGAGGCGAGACTGTACGCCGAGGACCCCGCCGCCGACTGGCGCCCGCAGACCGGCACGATCGTCGCCTTCGGCCTACCCGACGTCACCGGGAATTTCCGGCACGACACCGGCGAGGGCATCCGGCTCGACGCGGGTGTCGAGCCCGGCAGTGTCGTGGGGACGCACTACGACGCGATGCTCGCCAAGGTGATCGCGTACGGCAAGGACCGGGAGACGGTCGCCCGGCGGTTGGCCGCCGCCCTCCGGCGGGCCCGGATCCACGGTGTGACCACCAACCGGGATCTGCTGGTCGGCAGCCTGCTGCACCCGGACTTCCTGGACGGGACGGCGAGCACCGGCTTCTACGCCGCCCACCCGCCGGCCTCGCTGATCTCGGATCACCCCCATCCGGAGCTGGCGGCGCTGGCCGCGGCGCTCGCCGACGCCGCCGCCGAACGCGGCCCGCTGCTGCCCGGCGTGACCAGCGGCTTCCGGAACATCCCGGTCGGCTATCGGCACCGCGCCTACCTCACCGACAAGACCGAGATATCGGTCCGGTACCGGTTCGGTCGCGGCGGGCTGGAGGTCGAGGGAGCCGACGTCACGCTGGTGTCCGCGACCGCCGACCGCGTCGAACTGGACGTGGACGGGGTCCGGCGAACGTGGACGATCGGCCGCTTCGGGGCGGACGACGACGTACGCGTGGTCGTCGACGGGCCGCGGGACTCGCTGGAGCTGCGTCGCGCTCCCCGCTTCACCGACCCGTCGGCGCGGGTGCCCACCGGCGCCCTGATCGCACCGATGCCCGGCACGGTCGTCCGGCTGGGGGTGCGGACCGGCGAGGTCGTGACCGCCGGGCAACCGCTGCTCTGGCTGGAAGCGATGAAGATGGAGCACGTCGTGCGCTCCCCCACCGCCGGCACGGTGACCGACCTGCCGGTCCAGGTCGGCCGCCAGGTCACCCAGGGCACGCCGCTCGCCGTGGTGACGCCTGCCGGGACCGCGGATGGCTGAACCGGCCGGGACCGGACAGGAGCCGGCCGGAGCCAAAGAGCCGGCCGGGACCAAGCAGGAGCCGGCCGGGACCAAGCAGGACCGCAGCCGCGCCACCCGCCGCCGCCTGCTGGAGACAACGATCCGGAGTCTCGCCCGGCACGGCTGGGAGGCGTCCACCGTCGGTTTCATCGCCGCCGAGGCCGGGATCAGCCGCGGCGCCATCCAGCATCATTTCCGGACCCGGGAGGCGCTGATCCTGGCCGCCCTGGAGTTCATGTTCGCCGAGCGTGCGGCCCTGCTCGACGCGCTGCCCGAGCCGACCGGCACCGGCCCCGAACGGGTGCACGCCGTCGTCGCCGGCCTGGTCGAGGCGATCGGCGGCGAGCTGTTCCGGGCCGCCCTGCAGGTCTGGACCGTGGCCGCCGCCGACCCCGCGCTGCGCGTCGCCGTCGTGCCCCTCGAAAAGCACTTCGCCCGCGGCGTGCACCGCCGGGCCGTCCGGCTGCTCGGCGCCGACGACACCGACCCGGACGTGCGCGCACTGATCCAGGCCACCCTGGACATGGCTCGCGGCCTGGCCCTGGCCGACGTGCTGACCGACGACTCCCGGCGCCGGGCTCGGGTGGTCCGGGCCTGGTCGAGCCAGCTGGCCGCCGCGCTGGGAGACGCTTGAGCGGCGTTTGACGGCATCGACGCGTACGCATAGGTTCGGCCGACATGAGAGCCGACGTGAGAACCGACCTGAGAGCCGTATCGCAAGCAGCCGTCGCCGCGCTGCTCCTGCTCGCCTTGGCCGGCTGTCACGATGCCACCCCGTCCGCCTCCGGATCGAGCTCGCCGCCGGCCGTCTCCCCGGCCGACTCGCCAGCCGTCTCGCCGGCCGTCTCGCCGGCAAGCGAGCCTCCGGCCAGCGGGCCGCCACCGACCGCCACCACCGGCGCCGGCACGCCCGGCACCGCCACCCCGCGGACGCCGTCCCCCGAAGGGGTGGAAATGTCCAAATCGGGGGGAATTGCTGGTATCTCGGTGACCATCAAGGTGAGGCCGGACGGCACCTGGTGGCGCAGCGAGGACGGGGGCAGGACCGCCACCAAGGGCGAGCTCACCGCTGCCCAGATGGCCGAGCTGCAGCGGCTGATCGCCGACCCGCGGCTCGCGGCCGAGGCCAAGTCCGCGGCCGGAGGCCCCGGGCGCTGCGCGGACGCCTTCGTGTACTTCCTGAACGTGCGCTTTTTGGCAATCCGGTACGAGGCGTGTGGCCGGACGGGCAATCACGAGGTGACACTCGCAATCGTTTCGCTGCTGCAAACCGCCACAAAAGGTCAGTAGTGATCAAGCCGACCGCAGGGGACTCAGGCGGGTTGCGTACCATATCTGGCTGCACCACCGCAGACGACGGGAACCGAGGAGCACGATGCCGCTCACTCCAGCAGACATCCACAACGTGGCGTTCAAGAAGCCACCCATCGGGAAGCGTGGATATGACGAGGAAGAGGTCGACGCGTTCCTCGACGAGGTCGAGCAGGAGCTGATCCGTCTCCTCGAGGAGAACGGCGCCCTGCGCGACCGGGTGGACCGGGGCGGGGGCGGGATGTCCGGCGGCGGCAACCCGGCGCAGACCATGGTGATGAACACCGAGCTCGCCGACCTGTCCGCTCAGCTCGAGCGCCTGCAGGAGGCCCGCAACCGGGCCGAGCAGAACGCGCGGGGCATGCAGTCCCAGCTCGAGCGGGCCCGGGCGCAGGCCGGCCCGTCCGGCTCGTTCGCGCAGGTGGGCGACGACGAGCGGAACGCACGGGTGCTGATGATGGCGCAGCGCACGGCCGACGAGCACATGCGCGACGCGCAGCGGGAGACCGAGGATCTGATCACCTCAGCCCGGTCCAAGGCCGAGCAGATCACCAGCGAGGCGCAGCTGAGCGCGGCGACGATCGAGAGCGACGCGCGGCGCAACCACACCGAGGCGATGAGCGCGATCGGCGCCAAGCGGGCCGCGCTGATCGACGAGATCGACCGGCTGGGCCAGCTCGCGCAGAGCTACCACGCCGCGCTCAACAACCACGTCACCCAGCAGCTGCAGGAGCTGAACAGCGCGCCCGACGCGCAAGGCTGACGACCGTTCGGAACGGCCCGGATATGTGATCATATCCGGGCCGTTTTCTGTTTGATCCAAATAGTTAGATCAACAATTGTTAGCGTTGACATTGCTCAATCGCAAATACTAGCGTCGGCTTCGCGCTTGTGGTTTCGCCGTGGTGCGAAACGTTCCTCTCCCACATGGGGTGCCGGCTCCCCCGCCCCGTGGTCAGCCCTCATTGCTCGCTGCCCTGCCACGCGAAGGGCGTGGCGCCGCGGAAAGAGGCGAGGCACGATGCACAAGATCTCATTAGGCCGGACAGCCGTCCGGCTCGGCGCGGTACTGCTGATGGCCGGTGGCGTGGGCGCGGTGGCCGCGTCCTCCTCGTTCGCCGGCGGGTCCGCGACCATCACCAAACAACCGTTCGGGACGACGACCGGTGGCGAGGCCGTCGACCTCTACACGCTCACCAACAACGGGATCAAAATCAAGATTCTCACGTACGGCGGAACCCTCCAGACGATCGACATGCCGGACCGCCACGGGCACGTCGCCAACGTCGCCCTCGGCTTCGACAACCTGGCCGACTACCAGGCCAAGAGCCCGTACTTCGGCTGCCTCATCGGCCGCTACGGCAACCGGATCGCCAAGGGAACGTTCACCCTGGACGGTGTCACGTACCACCTGCCGATCAACAACGACCCGAACAGCCTGCACGGCGGGACGGTCGGCTTCGACAAGCACGTCTGGGCCGCCACCCCGATCAAGAACGGCAACAGCGTGGCCCTCAAGCTGCAGCTGACCAGCCCGGACGGGGACCAGGGCTACCCCGGCACGCTCAAGGCCACGGTCACGTACACGCTCACCCACGACCACGGCATCCGGATGGACTACCTGGCCACCACGGACAAGCCAACGATCATCAATCTCACCAACCACAACTACTGGAACCTGGCCGGTGAGGGCACCGGCACGATCGACACCACGAAGTTGCAGCTCAACGCGAGCCGCTACACCCCGGTCGACGCGACGCTGATCCCGACCGGCGCGATCGACCCGGTGGCCGGGACCCCGATGGACTTCCGCAAGGCGACGGCCATCGGCGCCCGTAACCGGCAGGGCTTCTCCCAGCTGGTGATCGGCCGCGGGTACGACCACAACTGGGTGCTGGACCGGCGGGGCACCGGCCTGGAACTGGCCGCGACCGCGACCGACCCGGCCAGCGGACGGCAGCTCAAGGTGTGGACGGACCAACCGGGCATCCAGTTCTACGCCGGCAACTTCCTGGACGCCACGCTGATCGGCACCAGCGGCAACATGTACCGGCAGGGCGACGGGTTCGCCCTCGAGACGCAGCACTTCCCGGACTCGCCGAACCACGCGAACTTCCCGTCGACGGTCCTGCGCCCCGGCCAGACCTACCGGACCACAACCATCTACCAGCTGGGCGTGGCGCGACATGACTCGTGAGCTACCGAGGGTCGTCGAAGAGGCGGCCGACCACCTCGATCCCCGCGGGGTGACCCGCCGCCGGCTGCTCGCCGGCACCGGCCTGACCAGCGCCTCGCTGGCGGCCACCGCGCTGCTGTCCGCCTGCAGCAAGTCCGACAACAAGACCAGCTCGGACGCGATCGGGAACTTCCCGAAGACGCCGAACTGGAAGTTCGTCTTCGTCAACCACGTCACCACCAACCCGTTCTTCACCCCCACCCAGTACGGCGCCGAGGACGCGTGCAAGCTGCTCGGCTGCTCGTACCAGTGGACCGGCTCGCAGAACTCGGTGGTGGCCGAGATGGTCAACGCCACCAACACGGCGATCAGCGGCAAGGCGGACGGCCTGGCCATCGCGGTGGTGGACAAGTCGGCGTTCAAGGCGCCGGTCGACCAGGCGCTGAGCGCGGGCATCCCGGTGGTGTCGTACAACGCCGACGGGGCACGCGACGACCCCGGCACCAGCCGGCTGACCTACATCGGGCAGGGACTCTACGAATCCGGGTACGCGCTGGGCCAGCGGGCGCTGACCGCGGTCCAGTCCGGCGACGTGGTCGGGTTCATCGCCACCCCGGGGCAGCTCAACATCCAGCCCCGGATCGACGGGGCGGCGCAGGCGTTCAAGGACGCCGGCGGGGCGGTGAAGTTCACGTCGGTGGCCACCAATGCCGACGTCACCAAGGGACTGTCCATCATCGACGCGTACGCCCAGGGGCACTCCGGCCTGGCCGGGATGCTGGCGGTGGACGCCGGGTCGACCCAGGCGGTCGGCGCGACGGTCAAGAAGTACAACATGCGCAGCAAGGGCCTGAAGGTGGCCGGGGGCTTCGACCTGATCCCGGAGACGCTCAACTCGATCAAGTCCGGAGACCTCGACTACACCATCGACCAGCAGCCCTATCTGCAGGGCTTCCTGCCGGTGCTGTACCTGTACCTGTTCAAGATCTCGGGCGGCCTCATCTCGCCGCCGCAGACCAACACCGGCCTGCTGTTCGTGACCAAGGACAACGTCGCCACCTATCAGACCACGCAGACCCGGTACGAGGGTTCGTCCACCGACGTCAAGCTGGTGGAACGCTCCGGCCCGATCGCACACGCATGACCGCCTGCACCGAGCGGCACTGCCGCAAGTTGCCCACCCACGCCGAAGGCGAGGGCCAGAAGGGCATGCCCAAGGCGAGCTCAGCATGACCGGGACCCTGCCGAGGCAGAAGGAGACGCCGGCCGAGCGCGACCGGCGTCTCCTGACGCTGCTGCGCACCGGCGGCACTGTGCTGGTGCGCTGGCGCGAGGCGAGCGTCCTGATCGTCGCGATCGCGATGGCGATCTATTTCCGGGCGTCCAACGACGTCTTCCTCACCTACGACAACCTGCGCAACATCGCCCAGGCCACCGCGCCGGCCGCGATCGTCGCGGTCGGCATCGTGCTGCTGCTGGTCAGCGGCGAGATCGACCTGTCGGTCGGGGTGGTGGCGGCGCTCGCGCCGTTCCTCGTGCACTACGCGGTCGACCTGTGGGGGGTGCCGGTGATCCCGGCGTTCCTGATCGCGTTCGCGGTGGCCGCGCTGATCGGGTTCTGCAACGGCGTCATCGTGACCAAGTTCAAGGTGCCGTCGCTGGTGGCGACTCTGGGCTCGTACTATCTGCTGCTGGGTGTGCTCCTGGTGACCTCGCACGCCTACCCGGCGGAGATCCCGGCGGCCGCGCACGGCAAGATCCAGAGCATCTTCGGGGCCGCCGACTGGGCATCGCTGATCTGGTGCCTCGGCGTGGTGCTGGTCTATCACATCGTGCTCACCCGTACCCGATGGGGATTGCACACGATCTCGGTAGGCGGCAACCTGGTCGGCGCGACCGAGGCCGGCATCCGGGTGAACCGCATCAAGATCGGCAACTTCATGATGGCGGCCATGCTCGGCGCGCTGGCCGGCATCCTCGAGGCGTTCCGGATCAACAGCATCGACCCGAACATCGGCGGCGGCACGGCACTGACCTTCACCGCGATCTCGGCGGCGGTCATCGGCGGCACGGCCCTGGCCGGCGGGTCGGGCACGGTGATCGGGGCGCTCCTCGGCGCGCTGATCCTGGCCGAGCTGCAGAACGGCTTCAACCTGATCGGGATCAGCGCGAACCCGTTCAACATCATCCTGGGCAGCGCGATCCTGCTCTCAATGATCGCCAACCAGTATCTGTCGCGGCTGCGGCGGACGGGAGGCGGATGATGGACGTCCTCGTCGCCGAGCATCTGGCCAAACGCTTCGGTGCTCTCACCGCGCTGCGCGACGTCAACCTGCGCCTGGCGAAGGGCGAGGTGCTCGGGCTGATCGGCGACAACGGCGCCGGCAAGTCCACCCTCATCAAGATCATCTGCGGCTACCATCGGCCGGACGCCGGCCGCCTCGTGGTCAACGGCCAGGAGGTGGTGCTGCACAGCGTCGATCACGCCCGCTCGCTCGGCATCGACACCGTCTACCAGGGATTGGCGCTGATCAACGAGCTGTCCGTCTACCACAACATGTTCCTCAACCGGGAGCTGCGGGTCGGGCCGCTGCTGAACAACCGGGCGATGCGCCGGCTGGCCCGGGCCCACCTCGAGGACATGGGCGTGCAGATCCCCAACGTCAACGCGGAGGTCGCCAAGCTCTCCGGCGGCCAGCGGCAGGCGGTCGCGGTCGCCCGGGCCGTCTACTCGGACGCGAAGATCCTGCTGCTCGACGAGCCCCTGGCGGCGATGGGCGCGAAGGAGGGCACGCTGATCCTCGACCTGATCCGCGACCTCAAGGCCCGCGGGGACGTCTCGGTGATCATCATCGCGCACAACTACGCCCAGGTGCTCGACGTCTGCGACCGGGTCAACCTGCTGCAGCACGGCTCGATCACCTTCGACAAGCCGACCTCGGAGGTGTCGCTCGAGGAGCTGACCGAGCTGGTGGTCGCCGAGTACCGCAACCGCCGCCTGCGCGGCGGATAGGCCGCTCTACGCCGCGACGCAGAACTCGTTGCCCTCCGGGTCGGCCATCACGACGTGGTGGCCGTCGAAGGTCGCCGGCACACTGCCGCCGGCCGCCACCAGCTCGTCGGCCTTCGCCCGGATGCGCGCCCACGCCTCCGGGCCCTTTCCCACGCGTACGTCGATGTGCAGGCGATTTTTCGCCACCTTCGGCTCGGGCACGTCCAGCAGCACGAGCCGCGGGCCGACGCCGTCCGGATCGTGCAGCCACGCTCCGCCGCCCTCGTCCGCCGGGTCCTCGCCGAACGACGCCACCCACTCGTCCCGGGTCCGGAACGGGGCCGGGGGTGGCTCGTCCTCGTAGCCGAGCGCCGGCTTCCAGAACGCGGCGAGCGACTCGGCGTCGCGCGTGTCGAAGGTGAGGTCGATCCGGAGCGCCATGGCCGCCGAGCGTAATCGTGTCAGCCGTCTTGCAGGCCCCGCGGATCGGGGAAGTCACGGAACAGCCGGATCCGGCCGTCGCGGATGTGCAGGATCTGGATGGACGTCGCCGTGAACGGCCGCCCGGTCGTGGTCACGGTCCCGCTCGTGCGCATCTCCACGATCACCACCTCCGGATCGGTGGTCTGGTGGAGCTCCACGACGTCGAAATCCGCCAGCCGCAGCGGCGACGCCAGGACCTGCCGGGCGTACGCGCGGATCGCCTCCCGGCCCTCGATGCGGGCCGGCGCGCCGGGCGGCCCGCCGAACGGCATCTCGATCACCGCATCGGGCGCGAACAGGTCGGCGAAACCGTCGGCGTCGCCGTCCAGGATCAGGCGGCGGCGCAGGTCGAGGACGTCGGCGGGCGTGGCTGGTGACATGGATCCCCCGCTCATTCATTTGACGCGTGTCCAATGAATGAGCGTAGGGCAGGCTGGGACACACGGTCAACACCGGTAAAGTCGGGACGATGACCACCCCGGCGCCCCCGTCGCGGGCCGAGCAGCGCCGACGCACCCGAGCGCGCATCCTCGACGCCGCGGCCAAGGCCTTCCTCGCCGACGGGTACGACCGGACCACCATCCGGGGCGTGGCCGCGGCCGCCGGCGTGGACAGCGGCCTCGTCACCTACTACTTCGAGTCCAAACAGGAGCTGTTCCGGCAGGTGATCGAAACCGCTCCGGCGCCCGAGATCGGCGGGCCGCCCGGCCAGGCCGTCGAGCAGATCCTCGCCGCACTCGCCGCCCGGCTGGCCGCCGAGCCGGCCGCCTCGCTGGCCATCCTGCGCTCGGCGCTGACCAACCCGGAGGCCGCCGACGCCGTCCGCGGCGGGGCGGCCCACTACCAGGCGCAGATCAGCCGAGCCATCCCGGGCGGCGACGCCCACCTGCGGGCCGCGGTCATCAACGCCGTCATCCTCGGCGTCACGGTCTCCCGGCACCTCATCAAGGTCGACGAGCTCGCCACGGCCGACCCGGCGGACGTCATCGCGCTCCTGCGCCCCTGCATGCTCGCGCTGGCCGCCGACACCGGCCAGGACGGGCCGGCTTGACCAAGGGCCGGCCGGCCTATCGCGGGTCGGGTCAGTCGGTGCCGGACTCCATGGCGGCCTGGTCCAGCAGGTCGTCGTCGACGGGGACGCCGCCCCGGGAGGCGATCTCCTCGGCGCCGCCGGCGGGCAGGGCGCCGATCAGGCCCTGCGAGCTGCCGACCATGCCGATGCGGGCGTAGTGCTCGAGCTTGGCGCGGCTGTCGGCGATGTCGAGGTTGCGCATCGTCAGCTGGCCGATCCGGTCGGCCGGGGCGAACGCCGGCGTCTCGGTCCGCTCCATCGACAGCTTGTCGGGGTGGTAGCTGAACGCCGGGCCGGTGGTGTTCAGCACGGAGTAGTCGTCGCCGCGGCGCAGCCGGAGGGTGACCTCGCCGGTGACCGCGTTGCCGACCCACCGCTGCAGCGACTCGCGGAGCATGAGCGCCTGCGGGTCGAGCCACCGGCCCTCGTACATCAGGCGGCCCAGCTTGCGGCCCTCGTTGTGGTAGCTCGCGACCGTGTCCTCGTTGTGGATCGCGTTGACCAGCCGCTCGTACGCGATGTGCAGCAGGGCCATGCCGGGCGCCTCGTAGATGCCGCGGCTCTTGGCCTCGATGATCCGGTTCTCGATCTGGTCGGACATGCCCAGGCCGTGCCGGCCGCCGACCGCGTTGACCTCCAGCACCAGGTCGACCGCCGAGCCGAACTCCTTGCCGTTGACGGTGACCGGCCGGCCCTCGGCGAAGCCGATGGTCACGTCCTCGGCCGGGATCGCCACGTCGGGGTCCCAGAACCGGACGCCCATGATCGGGTCGACGATCTCGATGCCGGCGTCCAGGCGCTCTAGCGACTTGGCCTCGTGGGTGGCGCCCCAGATGTTGGCGTCGGTCGAGTACGCCTTCTCGGTCGAGTCCCGGTAGGGCAGGTCGTGGGCGAGCAGCCACTCGCTCATCTCGGTGCGCCCGCCGAGCTCGGCGACGAACGTCTTGTCCAGCCACGGCTTGTAGATGCGCAGCGACGGGTTGGCCAGCAGCCCGTACCGGTAGAACCGCTCGATGTCGTTGCCCTTGAACGTCGAGCCGTCGCCCCAGATCTGCACCCGGTCCTCGAGCATGGCCCGCACGAGCAGCGTGCCGGTGACCGCCCGGCCCAGCGGCGTGGTGTTGAAGTAGGTGCGGCCGGCGGAGCGGATGTGGAACGCACCGCAGGCGAGGGCGGCGAGCCCCTCCTCGACCAGCGCCGACCGGCAGTCGACCAGGCGGGCGATCTCGGCGCCGTAGGCGATGGCGCGATCGGGCACGGACGCCATGTCGGGCTCGTCGTACTGGCCGATCTCGGCGGTGTAGGCGCACGGCACGGCGCCCTTCTCGCGCATCCACGCGACCGCGACCGACGTGTCGAGGCCACCGGAGAAGGCGATGCCGACTCGTTCGCCGGCCGGGAGGGAGGACAGAACCTTGGTCACGGAACAGATTATGCACCATGCCGTATTTTCATGCGACCCCCGGGGGCGGATATGTCCTCCGGCGGGGGTTGCCATCGACAGGGCCTTTTGACACCGTCAGGGGCACCCGCCGCCTTTTGACTCCGTCAGGGGGTAATCATGGCCACCCGAGACCTCGCCCGGCGGACCGCCACCGACCTGTCCGCCCTGCTCGCGACCGACAGCCGGGCCGGCTTCGCCTGGCAGCAGCGGATGTGGCAGATCGCCGCCTGCCTGTCCGCCGACGCGTCCGACGACGAGGCGCTGCGGACGGCCCGGGCGCGCTTCGAGGGCCTGTACGCGCCCGGCCGTGACTTCGCCGACTTCCACCTGTGGCGGCCAGACCCGGGCGAGCGGGCCGCCGCCAACGCGCGGCTCGACGCGCTGATCGCCCGGCTGCGCGACCTGCTGCACATGCCGCCGGTGACGCTGCGGCGCGCCCGGCACGGGGACGCCGGCCGGGTCGCGGCGATCTGGCACGCCGGCTGGCGGGACGGCCATCTCGGTCACGTGCCCGACGAGCTGGTCGCCGCGCGTACGGCGGAGAACTTCCACACCCGCGCGGCGGCCCGGGTGACCGACGCGACGGTGGCCGAGGTCGGCGGTGTGGTCGGCGGGTTCGTCATGGTGGTCGGCGACGAGGTCGAGCAGGTCTTCGTGGACGCGTCGTTCCGCGGCGGCGGGGTGGCCGACGCGCTGCTCGCCGAGGCGGAGCGGCTGGTCGCGGCGAACGGGCACGCCGTGGCGTGGCTCGCGGTGGTGCCCGGCAACACCCGGGCGCGGCGCTTCTACGAGCGGTCCGGCTGGGCCGACGACGGCGCGTTCGACTATGTGGCCAGCTCCGTCACCGTGCCGTGCCTGCGGTACGTGAAGCGGGTCGGGCCGTAATTCGGTTGTCGCGCCGCCCGGCGTACGGGACGCTCTTCTTGCCGTTTTGAGAAAGAGCGTTCACTTTTGCCTGCTTCTGTCAAGATTTTCGCGTCCCCGTCCAGCTGGATCGAGTCCGCCGCCGTCGACCAGTGCCACCAGGTCGCCGCGTTCGACGGCATGCTGCACGTCGCCGGCATGCCCGACCTGCACCCCGGCAAGGGCGCCCCGATCGGCGCCGCGATGACCTCCACCGTTCTCCACCCGTTCCTGGTCGGCTCCGACATCGGCTGCGGCATCGCGGTCTTCCCGGTCGGCCTCAAGCGGCCGGTCCCGGAGAAGCTCGCGGCCCGCTTCCCCGACCTCGACGAGCCGGTCGACCCCGGCGCGGCGCTGCCGCTCGGCCACACCAACGGCTTCGGCACGGTCGGCCGCGGCAACCACTTCGTCGAGCTGGCCCGGGTCGACGCCGTCCTCGACGAGTCGCACGCCACCCGCCTCGGCCTGGCCAAGGGCGACCTGGTGCTGATCGTCCACAGCGGATCACGCGGCCTCGGCGAGCGCATCCTGCGCGCCCACACCGAGCTGCACGGCGCGGGCCCGGCCCCCGATCCTTCGCGATACCTCGAAGAGCATGATGCGGCCGTACGGTGGGGATCGCTCAACCGGCGCATGCTGGCCGTTCGCGTTGCGCACGCGCTCGGGGCCGAGCTCGGCGAGCCGCTGGTCGACGAGTGCCACAACTCGGTGACCGTCACCGACGGCGGCTACCTGCACCGCAAGGGCGCCGCGCGCGGCGACGGCCGGGACGTGCTGATCGCCGGCACCCGCGGCACCCACTCGTACCTGGTGGCCACGCACGCCGGCGCCGAGGCCGGCTTCTCGGTCGCGCACGGCGCCGGCCGCAAGATGTCCCGGGCCGACGCGGTGCGCCGCGGCAAGGCGAAGCACACGGTCGACGAGCTGCGCCGCACGCCGGTCGGCTCGCTGGTGGTCTGCGGCGACCGGCAGCTGCTGTTCGAGGAGGCGCCGACCGCGTACAAGCGCATCGAGCAGGTGATCGGCGACCTGACCGCGCACGGGCTGGCCACCCCGGTGGTCACCACGATCCCGCTGGTCACCTACAAGACCGCCGCTCTCCCCCGCGTCCGCCGATGACCACGTTCCTCCTGCTGTCGGCGGGGCGCGGCCAGGCCGAGTGCTCGTGGGCGGTCGCCCGGCTGACCGACCGGCTCGAGCGGGATGCCGCCGGACGCGGCGTCCCGGTCACCCGGGTCGACGCGGTGGCCGGCGAGCGGCCCGGCACGTTCCGCTCGGGACATGCTGCGGATCGGCGACGACGCGTTCGCCGCCTCCTGGACCGGGACGCTTTGCTGGCAGGCGGACAGCCCCTATCGGCGCGGCCACGGCCGCAAGAACTGGTATGTGATCGCCCAGCCGTGCACGGTCGACGCGCCGCAGACGCCGTTTGCCGAGTCCGATGTGGAGGTGGTGGCGGTGCGCACCGGCGGCCCGGGCGGCCAGCACCGCAACAAGGCGAGCACGGCAGTCCGCGCCACCCATCGCCCGTCCGGACTGGTGGTGGTGGCCGACACCGAGCGGCAGTTCTCGCTCAACCGCGCCCTCGCCCTCCGCCGGCTGCGCTCGCTGCTGGCATCCGGTGACGAGGCGGCAGTCCGGGCGCTGGCGACCGCCCGCCGGCAGATCCACGACGACCTGGTCCGCGGCGACCCGGTCCGGACCTTTACTTCTCGGCGAGGAAGTTGAGTGTCACGGCGGCCATCAGCGGCGAGACGCCCATGCTGTAGTGGGTCACGCCGGGCAGGATGGCCAGCGAGTGACCGCCCGCGGGCCGGCCCTCGCCCATCCAGCCGCCGTCGCGCAGGCCGCCGTCGAGCAGCTTGAACACCTCGACGAAGTGGCTCGGCGGGCACATGTCGGCGTCGCCGGCGACGATCATCGTGGGCACGCTGAGCCCGCGGACCTCCTCGGTGAAGTCGTAGTCCACCGCCATCGCCTGGCCGATCTTGTCGAGCAGCCGGGGGAAGTCCTCCGGGCGCGGCGCGACCCGCCGGTACAGCTGGTACATCGGGGTCTCCTTCAGGAACTCGGCCGCCGCCGCGCCGACCTGGCTCTGCTGCTCGAGCATGTCCGGGTAGATGGCGTCGCGCCGGATGCCCGCCGAGATCGAGACGAGCCGGCCGACCTTCTCCGGGTGGTGGAAGGCGAGCTGCATGCCGACGCCGCCGCCGAGCGAGTAGCCGACCACGTCCGGCCGGTCCAGGCCGAGGTGGTCGATCAGGGCCGCGATGTCGTCCGCCATCAGGCGGATGTCGAGAGGGCGGTCGATGTCCGCGGTGCGGCCGTGCCCCTGCAGATCGGGCAGGATCACCTGGTGCTCGGCGGCCAGAGTGGTCAGGTTGGGCCCGAACATCTCCCCGTTGCCGAGGCCGCCGTGCAGCAACACCAGCGGGCGGCCGGTGCCGTGGATCTCGTAGTAGAGGTTGATGCCGTTGACGTCCGCGTAGCTCATGGTTTGCTCCTCACTCGATTCTTGCCGGTAAAGACCGGGCCGCGGCGCGGAACTCATCGCTAGGCTGCCCTTTTGAGGTCACTCATTTGGGGGAGTCATGCGGATCGCGGTCACCGGTGGCACCGGGAAGCTCGGCCGGGCCGTGGTCGCGTCGCTGCGCGCGGACGGCGACGAGGTGATCAACCTGGACGCCGCGGCGGTCCGGCCGGACATCCGGATCGACCTCACCGACTACGGGCAGACGATCGAGGCGCTGACCGCGATCGACGACCGATATCACCAGATCGACGCGGTGGTGCACCTCGCCGCGATCCCGGCGCCGGGCATCACCGGCAACGCCGCCACCTTCCAGAACAACATCGTCGCCACCTACAACGTCTTCGCCGCCGCCAAGGCCGCCGGCATCACCAACGTGGTGTGGGCGTCCAGCGAGACGCTGCTGGGCATCCCGTTCGAGACGCCGCCGCCCTACATCCCGCTCGACGAGGAGTACCCGGCCCGGCCCGAGTCCCGGTACGCGCTGGCCAAGCACCTCGAGGAGACGATGGCGGCGCAGTTCTGCCGCTGGAACCCGGCGCTCAAGATGATCGGGTTGCGCTTCTCGAACGTGATGGACCCGGCCGACTACGCCGAGTTCCCGTCGTTCGACGCCGATCCCGCGCGGCGCAAGTGGAACCTGTGGGGCTACATCGACGCCCGGGACGGCGCGCAGGCGGTCCGCAAGGCTCTCGACTACCGGGCCACCGGGGTCGAGATCTTCATCATCGCGAACGCGGACACGGTGATGAGCCGGTCGTCGGCCGAGCTGGCGGCCTCGGTGTACCCGGGGGTCGAGGTGCGCAGGGAGCTGGGCGAGCACGAGACGCTGCTCTCGATCGACAAGGCGCGACGGCTGCTGGGGTACGAGCCGCAGCACAGCTGGCGCGATCACATCTGACCGGTTCGGGGCCCGCCTCGCCCGCACGCTGCCTCCCTGGGGAATGCGTCAGCGGGCCAGGGCGAGCGCCTCGTTGAGGTTGTACTCGGCGATCGCCTGCATGAAGGCGCGGTCGGGGAAGTCGCCGTCGAGCAGGCGCAGCGGGCCCGCGGTCAGCGAGAGCCGCTGGGCGAGCAGATAGAAGGCCAGGCGCGCCTCGTCGAGTCCGTCGGTGGCGACCCGGTGATATTCGGCGCCCAGCCGGATGCGCAGGAAGACATGCTCCCATTCGACGTCGAAGTACATGAGGCCCTCGATGTCGATCAGAACCGGGTTGTTGTCCGGATCGATCAGCACGTGGTCCATCCCCAGCTCGCCGTGGACCACCGAGTACTCGGCGCGCGGCTGCACGGCGGCGGCCAGCTCGTGCAGGCGACGATCGAGGCGGTCGCGGGCCTCGGCGATGCGGGGGTCACGGACGGCGGCCTCGGCCAGGCAGCGCTCGGCGAGATCGAGGACGGCCCGCTCGCAGGTGGGCCGGCGGGCGGTGCCGCCCGCCTCGACCAGGGCCACCTTGCCGAAGGTCGGACCGTGGTGGTGACGCATCCGGTCCAGGTCGTCGGCGAGGCGTTCCATCGTCGGCGTCGCGGCGGCGGGGTCGCGCTCGAGGCGCTGCTCCAGATTTTCGCCCGGGAAGTCCTCGATGACGATCAGGTCGGCCGGGTAGTGGGTGTGGCTGCGGTCGCGGTGATAGATGGCGGGCACGCGCAGGCCGAGGCGGTCGAGACGGTTACGGGCGGTCTCGTACCGGTCGAGCCCGGCGCTGGACGTGAACGGGTCGCGTTCGTCGTTGTCGTTCGCGGCCGCCGGCCAGTAGTTCTCGTCCGCGCCCCAGAGATAGGCGATGGCCGTGGTGTCGTCGTCCATGGTCAGGCGGTAGACGCCCTTGCGGCTGCCGCCGGCGAGCCGCTCGACCGAAGCCAGCGTGCGACCGCGGCCGAGGGCGGTTCGCGCCACTCCGGCCAGGTCGTCCCGGGTCACCTGATGGCGTGCCACGCGCTACCTGCTCTCCGTCGATCGGGAAGACGGCGGGACGATACCGGCCCGCGACCGCACAATCGATCGAATTTGGCGACCGACCAACGCGTACTGAATAAAGGTTTGACCTTCTTGCCTGTCTGCATAGCCGTTCGTAACATCGGGCGGGTCGAAATGGGGCGTCATGCCGGTTGTCAGCTCGATCCTGCGGAGCGCTCGGGCTCATCCGATCGCCATCGTTCTCACCGTGGGGGCGCTGGGGCTGGGGTTCGGGCTGTGCGCCGCCGGGTGGACGGCATCCACGAGCGGTCCGGCCCCGAACGGGCCGCCCCCGCCGCGCTACGGATCGGGCCGGCCGATGCCGCCCGGACCGCAATGGATGCTCGGGCCGGCCTCGCTGGAGTCGGCGGAGGTGAGCGGACGGTTCGTCGGAGCCTCGGGCGGCCTCGGCGCGCTCGTCGCGGTGGGGCCGAGCAGTTCGGTGGCGACTCGCCGGGCGGCGACCTTCGTCGTCGTGTCCGGGCTGGCCGATGCGGAGTGCTTCTCGTTCCGGGCCGCGGACGGGCGGTATCTGCGGCGGTCGGCGCAGCGGTTGCGACTGAGCGCAGCGGAGCGGAACGACCAGTTCCGATCGGATGCGACCCTCTGCGCCCGGCGCGGGGTCCTTCCGGAGTCGATCGCGCTGGAGTTCTTCGGCCAACCCGGATCGTTCGTGCGCCACGACGGCGATCTGATCTGCGCCGGTCCGCTCGACGCGAGCGGGGCATTCATGGTGCGCCGGCCGCTCGCCTGACCCGAGTCGCACGTCCCGGCCGGCGGCTCGAGGTTGAGCGGCCCGGTCGTCTGGCAGGGTGTGATCATGGTGGTCACCAACCCTTGGCTGGCAGGTCCTGCTCCGACGAGACGGCTGGACCGCGCTCGGCTCGACGAACGCATCCTGAACCTGCTGTCCTCCCAGAACATGTGTGTCCTGGCCACGACCGGTGCGAGTGGGCCGCTCGCGACGCCGGTGCGGTACTTCCATCTGGACTTCACCATCGTCTTCACCGCGCTGGCGACCTCGCCGAAGATGCGCAACATCCGGGCCGACCCGCGGGTCTCCGTCGGCGTGTTCGCACCCCTGGTCGGACAGGCCAGCAGTCGCGGAGCGCAGATCTTCGGCGTCGCCCGGATCCTCGAACCGGACGACGATGACTTCGACCGGTACTGGCCGGTGGTCCGCTGGCACTCCGATCACGTCGAGCGGTCACGCCCGCTCGACGAGCCGCCGCTGGGGCCGATCGGAGTGATCCCCGCGGAGCGCATCGTCTATACCGAGCACTGGCTGCGCCGCGAGGGATACGCTCCCCGGCAGTTCTGGCGCCGGCCGGCCGACTCCCGCCCGGAGTTGCTTCGCCGAATCACTCTTCGCACGCAGAATGAGCCATGAGGATCTCAGCTGACGTCGCCGTGATCGGGGCCGGGATGGCCGGCGTCTCGATCGCGTACGAGCTTTCCGACGCGGGCTCGGTGCTGGTGCTGGAGCAGGAGAGCCGGCCCGCGTACCACACCACCGGCCGATCGGCGGCCATGTTCCTGGAGAGCTACGGCAGCCCGGAGGTACGCCGGCTGACCACCGACTCGCGGCCGGACTTCGACGCCGCCGGGGAGTTGCTCAAGCCGCGGCCGATGATCTGGGTCGCTCCGCCCGAGCAGATGGACCGGCTGGAAGCGATGGCGGCGGCGCAGCCCACGCTCGTGCCGGCGCCCCGGCCGGAGACGTTCTGCCCGGCGCTGCGCCCGGACTGGTGCGCGGGGGCGCTGCGCGAGCCGGGCGCACTGGAGATCGACGTGATGGGGCTGCACCAGCACTATCTGGGCGGGGCACGACGGCGCGGGGCACGGATCGTGCTCGATGCGGCGGTCCGATCCGGCCGGTACGAGGGCGGACGCTGGCTGCTCGACACGGCCGCGGGACCGGTCGAGGCGGGTGCCGTGGTGAACGCGGCCGGGGCGTGGGCGGATCGGGTCGCTTCCGCGCTGGGGGTGGAACCGGTCGGGATGCGACCGATGCGGCGGACCGCGGCTGTGGTGCGCGCGTCCGGGGTGGATCGGGACTGGCCGATCGTGGGCGACGTCGGCGAGACGTTCTATTTCCGGCCGGAAGGGGTCGGCGTGCTGGTGTCGCCGGCCGACGAGACGCCGAGCGAGCCGTGCGATGCCCGGCCGGACGACATCGATGTGGCGCTGGCGATCGAACGGGTCAACGAGGCGACCGTTCTCGGGCTGCGCTCGGTGCACACGGCATGGGCGGGCCTGCGCACGTTCGCTCCCGACCGGCAGCCGGTGGCCGGCGCCGATCCGGCAGCGCCTGGCCTGTTCTGGCTGGCCGGCCAGGGCGGCTACGGGATTCAGATCGCGCCCGCTCTCGCCCGGCTGGCGGCGGGGGCCGTCACCGGCAAGGGCTCCCCCGTGCCGGCCGCCCTCGCGGTCGCGCGATTGCGTTCCTCGTGAGCGCCCGATCGTGAAGCGGCAGGCGGCCGATCGTGAAGCGGCAGGCGCCCGATCGTGAAACGGCAGGCGCCCGATCGTGAAGCGGCAACGGGAAAACGAGCGGCGAGCGTACGCTCACGAAGATGCAAAAGATCAGCCTCGCGCCGGTCGACGGCGTGCAGATCACGACCCTGATGGACAACTCCTCGGATGCGTTGCTGCCCGACGAGGGACTCGTGCGCCGCTGGGGGCTCGTCGGGACCGCGGCGCCGCTGGCGGTGCTGCCGGCCGAGCTCGCCGAGGAGAAGCAAACCTTCGACTTCCTCCGCGCGGAGCACGGGTTCTCGGCCATGGTCGAGGTCGGCGGCCACCGCATCCTGTTCGACACCGGCATCTCGGCCGAGGGGGTGATGAGCAATCTCGATCGGCTGGCGATCCGGCCCGAGACATTCGAGACGATCGTGTTCAGCCACGGCCACTTCGATCACGTGATGGGGCTCAACGGGCTCTCCGCCCGGCTCGGGCCCACCCATCTGCCGGTCTTCCTGCATCCCGACTTCTGGCTGCGGCGCCGGCTCGTGCTGCCCGATCGCACGCTCGACTTCCCGACGCCGAGCCGGTCCGCGATCGAGGGTGCCGGCTTCACGATCATCGAGGAGCGGCAACCGTCGTTCCTGCTCGACGACGCGATCCTGGTCACCGGCGAGGTCGACCGCACCACGCCGTTCGAGACCGGCATGCCGCCCGCGCATCAGGCGTTCCGCGACGGTGCCTGGGAGCCGGACCGCGCGGTGCACGACGACCAGGCGATAGTTCTGCACGTTCGGGATCGGGGCCTGGTCATCCTGACCGGTTGCGGGCACTCCGGGATCATCAACATCATCCGGTACGCCAAGCGGCTCACCGGCGTCGATCGGCTCTACGCGGTGCTCGGCGGCCTCCACCTGCAGTACGGCCCGATCGTCACGGAGACGGTCGCCGCGCTGGCCGAGGAGGCACCGGCGATGCTGGTCCCGGCGCACTGCACGTCATGGCAGGCGCAGCAGGCGCTCGCCGCGGCGCTTCCCGGCGCCTTCCGGCCGAACTCGGTCGGCAGCCGCTTCGAACTGTAGGCCGCAGCGATCGGTGGCCGGATCGAACGCACGGACGACCGCACGCGATCGAGGGCGAACCTGATCAGAGGTGATCGGCGAACACCGAGCCCAGGGCCGCCGCCGCGCTCACGTCGTACCTAGTCTTGGCGGTTTTCCATCCGGCCGGCGTGAGCGTCGTGTGCGGCTTGACCCTCTGATGGGTCTTGCCGCCGATGACGGCGGTCTGCGCTCCCCCGTCGAGGCGCAGCCGGACCGGCACGACGCCCACGGTCGACACCCGCAGCGCCCCCACCGGCGCCAGGACGTTCACCTTCACGGTGGCCCGCGGCCGCGGCAGGGTCAGCTCGGTGCGGGCCGACGCACCGGTCAGCTCGATCGCGGCCAGACCACCGGCGCGCATGTCGACCGTCTGCTCCGAGGACGTCGCGGCCAGGCGTACGGTCCAGGAAACCTTCGCGCTCAGCCGGACCTCCGCCCCGGTCCTGGCGAGCACGAGCCGCGGCCCGCGCGGCGAGTCGGTGATCCGGGGCGGCACGCTCACGCCGATCGGCACGATGCTGTAGAGCCGATCGCCGAGGTCGGCGCTCGCGATGTGCACCGACGAGGCGTCCCCGGTCACCTCGAAGACCAGCGCCTTCGCGGTGCCCAGCGGCGCGGTCATCGCGGCGGCCGGAGCAACCGACGTCGGCGCGGCCGACGGCACCGTCGCGGCCTGGGCGTTCGCACCCCGGGAGACCGGCTGGAACGCCTCGGCCTGCCCGAGCACCACTCCGATCGTGAGCGCCACCAGGACGGCCGTGAACCCCCAGAGCCGCCACGGCCGGCGGGGCGCCTGCTCATAGACGATCACCGCCCGGGCGGCCACCCGCTGCGGGATCGACGGCAGGACGACCTTCAGCTTCTGCGTCGGCTCGTCGATGACCGGCGGCGGCACCTCGAGGTCGGGCGGCGCTTCGGGCCCGGTGCGGGAGAGGAGTCTGTCGAGCATGGTGGGCACCCCTTTCCCGAGGTGATACGGCCCGCGCCCGCAAAAGGATCGATGGACGTCGGTCGTTCGCGAGTCTTCGAGAGTCCAGCGGAACCGGGTGGTCGGGCAAGACCGATCCGACGGCCGGCCACGCATGATCATCTGCCCGGTGGAGGGGCATGCGCCACCGGTGGGGTTAGCGTCGCCCGATAGACGTCCCGACCTGATTCCCCCCGGGGCGGCGCCGCGCTCCGGGCGTGCGGGACCGGGACGCGGCGCCGCCCACCACCGCTCGAGCAGCGGGGCGGACGACGAGCCGGCCGCCACTGGCACTGATTCAAGATCGCCAACGTTTTCATCCGGAATCACCGACGTCCGGCGGGATCTTGAAGAGATAATGCTCGATGTCTTGACATCGGTCCGAAATGGATTTCAGACTTGCCGTTGACCCCCGATGAGGGAGACGGCGTGGCGGTGACGATCAAGGATGTGGCGCGGGCGGCCGGCGTCTCGGCGTCCACCGTCACCCGCGCGCTCACCATGCCGGAACTGGTCCATCCGGAGACCCGCGAGCGCGTCCGGCGCACCGCGACCGCCCTCGGCTACCACCCCAACCGCGCCGCCCGCGGCCTGATCACCGGTCGCACCGGCAACATCGGCCTGCTCGTCCCCGACCTCGGCAACCCGTTCTTCCCGAGCGTCATCAAGGGCGTGCAGGCCCGCGCGCACGAGGCCGACTACGCGGTCTTCCTCGCCGACACCGACGAGGACGCGACCGCCGAGGCGGGTCTGGTGCGGCGGCTGTCGAAACAGGTCGACGGCATCGTGCTCTGCTCACCCCGGATGCCCGACGAGGAGCTGCGCACGCTGGTCGCCGACACCCCGGTCGTGCTGGTCAACCGGCGCATCGCCCGGGTTCCGTCGGTGACCCCGGAGTTCACCGACGCCATGCGCCAGGCGGTCAGCCACCTGACCGCCCTGGGCCACCGCCGCATCGCGTACGTGGCCGGCCCGCGCTCCTCCTGGGCGAACCGGGAGCGAGTCCGCGCGCTGCGCCTGGTCGCCGGCGAGATGGGCGTCGACCTGGTCGAGATCGGCAACGTCATGCCGGTGTTCGAGGGCGGCGTGGCCGCGGCCGATCAGGTGCTCGCCGCCGAGGTCACCGCGGTGATCGGCTACAACGATCTGGTCGCGCTGGGCCTGCTCAACCGTTTCACGGCCCGGGGTGTCGCCGTCCCGGCCGGCATCAGCGTGCTCGGCTTCGACGACATCGCCCTCGCGGCGATGGTCCACCCCTCGCTCACCACCGTCGCTCTTCCCAAGGAGCAGTCCGGCCGGGCCGGCGTGGATCTGCTCCTGCAACTCCTGGCCGAGCCGGACCGCCAGACGGCGGCCCGGCGGGAACTGCCCACGCAGTTGATGGTGCGCGGCTCCACCGGCCCCGTCCCCGCCTGAAGGGATACCCCCAATGTCCCGCAAAGTCGCGATAACACTCGCCGCAGTCCTGGCGCTCGCCGCGTGCGGCGCCCCCGACAAGCCCGGCGGCAGCGCCAAGACCGACGGGCCCGTGCCCGCCAAGCCCGGCCGGGCCGTGACGCTGAACATCCTGGACGTGGCCGGGGACCTCCAGCTGACCCAGGGCATGATCGACGAGTTCGTGTCCAAGAACCAGGACCAGATCGCCAAGGTCACCTACTCCAAGGCCACCGCCCCCGAGCTGGTCGGCAAGATCAAAGCGCAGCAGAACGCCGGGCGCGTCGACATCGACCTGGTGCTCACCGGCGTCGACGGGCTGGCCGCCGGCATCGACCAGAACCTCTGGGTGCCCCTCCTGCCCACGTACGCCGATCGGGTCCCCGGCATGACCGACTACCTGCCCGGCGCCGCGGCGATGCAGAAGCTGGCCGGCGACTTCGGCGTCGCGGTCACCTACTACCCGTCCGGTCCGCTGATCGAGTACCTGCCGGCCAAGGTGCCGAACCCGCCGAAGACCGCCCAGGACCTTCTCGCGTACGCCAAGGCCAACCCGGGCGCGGTCCAATACGCGCGGCCGGCCAACTCGGGCCCCGGGCGTACCTTCCTGATGGGTCTGCCCTATCTGCTGGGCGACTCGAATCCCAAGGACCCGGTCAACGGCTGGAGCAAGACCTGGGCCTATCTGGCGGAGCTCAACAAATATGTGACGCTCTATCCGTCGACCACCAGCGAGACCATGAAGAACCTCGCGAACGGCTCGGCGAAAATCATCGCGAGCACGACCGGCTGGGACATCAACCCGCGGGTGCTCGGCACCGTGCCCAAGGAGGCCGCGGTCGGCACCCTGCAGGGTTTCCACTGGGTGACCGACGCGCATTACGCGGTCATTCCCAAGGGCGTCGACGTCGAAAAGCAGGCCGCGATCCTCAACCTGCTCAAGGACATGCTCACCCCGCAACAGCAAGCCAAGGCGTACGACAAGGGCTATTTCTACCCGGGCCCCGCGGTGAAGGACGTGACGCTGTCCATGGCACCGCCGGAAAGCCAGAAAGCGATCGGCGAATACGGCCGCCCCGAGTACGACCAGCTCATCGCCGGCAACCCCCTGGAAGTGCCGCTGGACGCGAAAGCGCTGGTCACCGCGTTCGACACCTGGGACCGCCAGATCGGCGGCGCGAAGGTGAAGAAGTGACGTCGTTCGAGGCGCTGCGCCTGGAGAGCGTGACTCGCCGCTTCGGCGACAAGGACGCGCTGTCCGGGCTCAGCCTGGAAATCCGCCGGGGCGAGTTCATCGCCCTGCTCGGGCCGTCCGGCTGCGGCAAGTCGACCGCGCTGAATTGCCTGGCCGGCCTGCTCCCGCTCTCCGAGGGCAGCATCTGGCAGGACCACAAGCGCCTCGACACGCTGCCGCCGGAGCGCCGGGGCTTCGGCATGGTGTTCCAGAGCTACGCCCTTTTCCCGCACCTCTCGGTGCGCCGAAACATCGCGTTCGGCCTGCAGATGCGGCGACTGCCGCGGGCCGAGGTCCGGCGTCGCACCGACGAGGCAATTCGGCTCGTACGCCTGGAGGAACACGCCACCAAGCTCCCCGGACAGTTGTCCGGCGGTCAGCAACAGCGGGTCGCCATCGCCCGGGCGGTCGTCCTCGAACCGGCGCTGGTCCTGATGGACGAGCCATTGTCCAACCTCGATGCCAAACTGCGGCTGGAGATGCGCACCGAGATCCGCCGGCTGCATCAGTCGCTCGGCCTCACCACGGTCTACGTCACGCACGACCAGGAGGAGGCGCTGTCGATGGCCGACCGGCTGGTCGTGCTGCGCGACGGCCGGGTCCAGCAGGTCGGCACGCCCGAACAACTGCACACCAGACCGGCTAACCGGCACGTCGCCGACTTCATGGGCTACCGCAACCTGCTGCCGATGCGGGTCAGTTCGGTGTCCCGCGACTTCGTGGACGTCGAGGGCGCGGGGATCAGACTGCGCGGCACGGCGATCGGCGAGCTCATGCCCGCGGACGAGGTCATGGCCGGGGTACGCCCGGAGGACCTGCGGCTGGGCGAGGGCGGGATACCGGCCACCGTCGAAGTGGTCGAGTACCAGGGACGCGAACTCGCCGTCGAGGCCCGCACCGAGCAGGGGACCATGCTGCACCTGCGGGCGACCGAACGGCCCTCGGTCGGCGACAAGATCGCGGTGGTCGCCGACCCGGCCCGGGTGCTGGTGTTCCCGACATGACCGCGTGGCGTCACCGGCTGGCCGAGCGCGGTGTGGACCGGCAGTTGCTGCTCCTCGTCCCGGCGTTGCTCTGCGTGCTGATCCTGTTCGTCTATCCCTTCGCGTACGGCCTGGGACTGTCCTTTCAGCCGACGCACGGCGGCGTGTTCGGGGCCTACCGGGACTTCTTCGCGGACGCCTATCAGCGGGACACGATCTGGACCACGCTGAAACTGGCGCTGCCGGCGGCGCTGTTCAATGTGGCGGCCTCCGTGCCGATCGCGTACCGGATGCGCGGTCGTTTCCGCGGCAAACGGCTCCTCACCATCCTGCTGGTCGTTCCGATCACGCTCGGCACGGTGCTGACCGCCGAGGGCCTGCTCAATTTCCTCGGGCCGACCGGCTGGCTCAACCGCACGCTGATGTCGGCCGGCCTCATCGACGCGCCGCTGCGGCTCACGAACAATTACTGGGGCGTGTTCTTCTCCCTGGTGATCACCGGTTTCCCGTTCGCGTTCCTGCTGATCCTGTCCTATCTCTCCGGTATCGACCCCACTCTCGAACGAGCCGCGGCGACCCTCGGTGCGGGCTGGTGGCCGCGATTCCACCGGATCACGCTGCCGCTGCTCGCGCCCGGCCTGGCCACCACGTTCTGCCTCACCTTCGTGCTGGCGTTCAGCGTTTTCCCGTCCGCCGTTCTGGTCGGCGATCCGGCCGGAACCACCCGGGTCATCTCCATCGCGGCGTACCACGCCGCCTACGAGTCCTACGACTATCCGCTCGCCAGCGCCATCGCCGTGGTGATGGGCGTGGTCGAGCTCGCGGTGGTGGCCGCCGTCCTCGGCGTGCGGGCGCTGTTCTACACCGGATCCACGGGAGGCAAGGGATGACCGCGATCGCCGTTCCCGCGCGGCAGAGCCGCCGCCGTTTCCGCATTGCCGCGTCGCCCGGCGCATGGCTGGTCTGGGGCTCGGTGACATTCTTCTTCGTCATGCTGGCCGGCATCATCGGCTCGGTCGTGGTCAGTTCCTTCGGCCGGCGCTGGTTCGACACCTGGCTGCCGGAGAGCTGGACCACCCAGTGGTACGGGCAGGCGTGGCACGAATTCACGCTGCTCGACGTGCTGATCGTGACGGTCGAGGTGGCCCTGCTGGTGGTGGGCATCTCGGTGCTGGTCGGGGTGCCCGCCTCGTACGTGCTCGCCCGGCGCACCTTCCCCGGCCGGCGGGTGCTTTATCTGCTGTTCCTGCTGCCGATCCTGATGCCGCCGATCACCTACGGGATTCCGCTGGCCACCGTTCTCTACAAGTACGGGCTCGCCGGGCACATGGCGGGCGTGGTGCTGGCCAATCTGGTGCCCTCCATCCCGTTCGTGATCCTGACCATGACGCCGTTCATCGAGCAGGTCGATCCCGCGATCGAGCGGGCCGCCCGGATGTGCGGGGCGCGGACCTGGCAGGTGTTCCTGCGGATTCTCGCGCCGTTGCTGGTGCCCGGCATTCTGGCCGCCTCGATTCTCGTGCTGGTGCGCACGATCGGCATGTTCGAGCTGACCTTCCTCACCGCCGGGCCCGATTCGCAGACGCTGGTGGTGGCGCTCTACTACACGATGTCGGCGGCCGGCATCCGCGCGCAGCAGTCGGTGGACGCGATGGCGGTCATCTATACCTGCATGATGCTGGTGCTACTGGTCGTCGCATTGCGGTTCGTGAATCCGACGCAGCTGGTGGCGCGGGTCAAGGAGGAGCCGCAGTGAGCATCGCGGCGGCGAGGGTCATCGTGTGTTCTCCGGGCCGCAATTTCGTCACGCTCAAAATCGAGACGTCCGACGGTCTCACCGGGGTCGGCGACGCGACGCTCAACGGGCGGGAACTGGCGGTTGCCGCGTACCTGAACGAGCATGTTGTTCCCTTGCTGATCGGGCGCGACCCGGCGCGGATCGAGGACACCTGGCAATACCTCTACAAGGGTGCCTATTGGCGGCGGGGGCCGGTCACCATGACGGCCATCGCGGCGGTCGACACGGCCCTGTGGGACATCAAGGGAAAGGTGGCCGGGCTTCCCGTCTACCAACTTCTGGGCGGGCGGTCGCGCTCCGGGGTTTCCGTGTACGGGCATGCGAATGGCGCCACTGTCGACGATTTGCTGTCGTCGGTGGCCTCGTTCGTCTCCCGCGGCTATCGAGCAGTTCGCGTCCAAGCGGCTATTCCAGAAATTTCCGAGATGTACGGTGTGTCCGCGGCGGCCATCTACGAGCCCGCCTCGGCCGCGATCCCGGCCGAGTCGGTGTGGTCCACGGAGCACTACCTGGCGCACCTTCCCGGGGTTCTGGCGCGCGTGCGGGCGGAGTTCGGGCCGGGGCTGCGGCTGCTGCACGACGTGCACCACCGGCTCACCCCGATCGAGGCGGCGCGGCTCGGCAAGTCGCTCGAGCCGTACGCGCTGACCTGGCTGGAGGATCCGGTGCCGGCCGAGCTGCCGGACGGCTACCGGCTGATCCGGCAGCACACCACCACGCCGCTGGCGGTCGGCGAGGTCTTCAACTCGATCTGGGACGGCGAACGGCTGATCCGCGAGCAGCTCATCGACTACATCCGGGCCACGGTCGTGCACGCCGGCGGCATCACCCACCTGCGCCGGATCTTCGACCTCGCCGCGCTGCACCACGTACGCACCGGCTCGCACGGTGCCACCGACCTGTCGCCGATCTGCATGTCCGCGGCGCTGCACCTGGACCTGGCCGTCCCCAACTTCGGCCTGCAGGAGTACATGCCGCACGCGCCCGAGACCGACGAGGTGTTCCCGCACGGGTACCGCTACGCGGACGGCTACCTGCATCCGTCGGAGGAGCCGGGCCTCGGGGTCGACATCGACGAGGCGCTCGCCGCGAAATACCCGTACCGGCCGGCCTCGCTGCCGGTGAGCCGGCTGGCGGACGGCACCCTGCACGACTGGTGATCTGCCTGATCATCGTGGGCACAGTGGTCACTCGGGCACACATCGCCCACCCTCCGTCACCACGCCTTCCTTACTGAATGCAGTTCTGCCCATTCTCTCTGTGTCATTGCGATGAAGATCGCGGTACCGTGCGCCCGGCGCATCTTGCGCCGTCCGTCTGCGTCCGCCACGCATATTTCTCCAGGGAGCACACCCATGCGTCGGATCCTCGCCACGGTCGCCATGCTCACTACGCTGCTCGCCGGCACGGCCTGCACCTCCGCCAAGTCCGCGAAGGAGCCGGTCGGCACCAAGGTGGACGTCGGCGTCATCGCCATCATCGACGTCGCGCCGATCTACCTGGGCAAGGCGAAAGGCTTCTTCAGCAAGCGGGGAATCGATCTCAACCTGGTGCAGGAGCAGGGCGGCGGTCCGATCGTCAAGGGCGTGCTGGCCGGCAAGTACCAGTTCGGCTTCAGCAACGTGACCTCACTGATGGCCGCGCAGGCCGACGGCGCGCCGATCAAGGCGGTCGCCAGCGGGGTCGCCTCGACCGGCCGTCCCGGGCGGGACTTCTCGGCCATCGTGGTCAAGGACGGCAGCACCATCCGGTCGCCGAAGGATCTGGCCGGCAAGACGATCGCGGTCAACGTGCTGAAGAACATCGGCGACACGACGGTCCGCCAGTCGGTGCGCAAGGCCGGCGGCGACGCGAAGAACCTCAAGTTCGAGGCGATGCCGTTCCCGACCATGAACGGCGCCTTGCGATCGGGCAAGGTCGACGCGATCTGGGTGGTCGAGCCCCAGCTCTCCGAGGCGATCACCACGGGCGCGCAGGTGCTGGCGTCGAACTTCGTGGACACGGCGCCCGACCTGACGGTGGCGCTCTACTTCACCAGCACGGACACGATCGTGCAGGACCCACAGCTGGTCACGACCTTCACCGACGCGATCAAGGAGTCGCTCAGATACGCCGAGCACAACCCGGATGAGGTACGGGATGTGGTCGGCACCTACACGCCCATCAACGACACGGTCCGGATCGGCATGATCCTCCCGGACTGGCCGCAGGACATCAATCGGGCCTCGTTGGACCAGGTGGCCAAGTTGGGCGAGCAGGACGGGATCTTCAAGAAGGCCCCGGCCCTCGACCAGCTGCTCCCCTGATCGGCGCGGCTCTCCCGAGCCTTCTCCCGCGAACACCGCGCAGCTGTCCCGGTAACACCCCGCCCACCTGCCGTGCGCTACCCGGGCGACACCGCGCACAGACCGGCCGTGCGGCTATCCCGGCAACACCGCGGCCCGACCGTCGGCCCGGGGGTCGCTCGCGGACGCGAGCCGGCCGGCGCGGAGGCGGCTGACCTGTACGTGGCCGGCGTCGTCGACGAGCGCGTCGACGCCCGGCTCGGTCACCACCGCGGTGCCGTCGAAGAACCAGCGCGGCCTGGTCAGCAAGCCGGGCAGGTCGTCGGAGCCGAGCGCCTCGCCGGCGACCTGGGCCAGGATCCACGGCTGGTTGCGGCCGCCCTGGCAGCCGAGCGCGAGCACGTCGCCGCCGGTGAGCGCCATGGTCGGGCAGAGCGTGTGCGGCGGGCGGCTGCCCGGAGCGATCCGGCCGGGGTGATCCGGCTCGAGCCGGAACGACGAGCCGCGGTTGTGCAGCACGAGCCCGGTGCCCGGATCGAGCAGACCCGACCCGAAACTCCCGAAGACGCTCTGAATGAGCGTGACCGCGATCCCGTCATCGTCGACGGCCGTGACCGCCACGGTGTCGCCGGCCGGCTTCGGTCCAACCTGGGCCGAATCCGATCGGACCGCTCCCGTGCCCGGTCCCCTTCGCCCGTCGGCCGCGCCATCCACAGCAACAGCCCGGCCGGGGTCGGGCGCGAGCATCCCGTCCAGGTCGATCGGGCCGGTGCGCGGGTCGCCGAGCCGGGCGTCGCGGGCCTGGCGGGCTCGGTGCGAGGCCGCGAGCAGATCGTCGGCGCCGACGACGGCCAGGAAGGTCGGGCCCTGCACCGGCGGCGGGGCCGCATGCCAGACGACCTCGCCGAGCGCCCGGGTCAGCGGCGGAACCACCTCGGCCCGGTGCGCGGCGAGGTCCGCGGCGACGATCGGGCTGCCCAGCCTGCCCAGGCCCGCGGCGAGACGCCGCGCGAGGTCGCCCTCGTAGAACGAACGCCAATCGGTTCCGATCGCGGTGAGCGTCTCGGCGAGCACCGGCTGCACGAGACGGTCATCGCCGCGCAACAGCAGGGCGGACAAGCCCGGATCCGACCGGATCGCATCGATCCGACCAGCGATCGCCCGCCGCAGACCCGGGCTGACCGGGACACCCGCGGTCGCCAGGCGGATCGCCGGGGCGAGCAGCTCGCTCAAGGCCAGGCGCGCACCGAGACCGGCGATCGCCGCCCAGCCGGCCACCACGCCGGGCACCGTGATCGTCTGCGGCCCGTCGAACGGCATCCGATCGCCGGCCGCCCGTAACGCCGCGATGTCCACGCCCGCGGCCGCCGCGCCGATCGACAGCACCGCCCGGGGCACTCCCCCGGCGGGGCGGACGATCGCGACCAGGTCACCCCCGGCCGAGCATTGATGCGGATAGGCGACGGTGAGCGCCCCGGCCGCCGCGAGCGCGGCGTCGAACGCGTTTCCGCCCCGCGCGACCACCTCGCGGGCAGCCTCGACCGCGGCCGGATGGGGTGCGGCAACCGCGACGGCCATCGTTCCTCCCGATGCGATCGGCAACTTCGTCGATCCTAAGGACGATGCCGACGAGCGCGCAGGACACCCAGGGCCTTTCCGGGTGATCGCCGGACACCTATCCTGCTGCGATGGCGCACATCGACCTCGGCGTTGACGAGACCGCGTTTCCGGGGATCCAGGGGCTGCTGCGGTACCGGCCGGAGACGGCGCAACCATTGATGATGCTGGCCGAGGTGTTGCTGCGCGGGCCGAGCACGCTCTCGCCCGGGGAGCGGGAACTGATCGCTGCCTATGTGTCGGAGCTGAACGAATGCGACTACTGCGCGGCGTCGCACGCCGCGTTCGCGGCCGCCCAGCTGCCGCAGGGAGTGCGCCTCGTCGACGAGGTGCGGGCCGACCTGGAGACGGCGCCGATCACCGCGAAGCTCCGGTCGCTGCTGCGAATCGCGGCGGCCGTTCGGGAGGACGGCCGTAACGTGACCGCATGGCTGGTGGCCGACGCGCGCGCCGAGGGGGCCACCGATCGGGAGGTGCACGACACGGTGCTGATCGCGGCGGCGTTCAGCATGTTCAACCGGTACGTGGACGGCCTCGCCACGCTCAAGCCGGAGTCGCCGGAGGCCTACCTGCACGGGGTGAACCGGATCGTGCGCGACGGCTACCTGATGCCCGAGACGCCGGCGCGCGGTGATTGAGCCGGGGCGCGCGACGCCGCTCACTCCCGATCGAGAATGAGCTGACAGACGTCGATCTCGCCGGAGACGAAGCCCGCCTCGCAGTACGCCAGGTAGTACTCCCAGGTGCGCACGAAGATGTCGTCGAAGCCGAGCGACCGGACCTGGTCGGCGTTGGACAGGAACCTTTCCCGCCACGCCCGCAGCGTCTTCGCGTAACTCCAGCCGAACGCTCGCTTCTCGACCGACCGCAACGAGGTGCCCGCCGCGAGTTGGCGGGCCACCTCCTCGGTCGAGAGCATCACGCCGCCGGGGAAGATGTACTTCTGCACCCACGTGTACGTCTCGGCGAACTCGATCCGGTGATCGGGCAGGGTGATCGCCTGGAGGCCGGCCCGGCCGCCGGGCGCGAGCAGCCGATCGATCGCGCCGAAGTAGTCCGGCCAGTACTTACGGCCGACCGCCTCGATCATCTCGACGCTGATGATCGCGTCGTATTCCCGCTCGCCGATGACGTGCCGGTAGTCGCACAGCTCGATGGTCACCCGATCGGCGACGCCCGCGTCGGTCACCCGCTGCTGGGCGAGCTGCTGCTGCTCGGTCGAGATGGTGACGGTGTGCACCCGGGCGCCGCGCCGGGCGGCCCGGATGGCGAGCTCGCCCCAGCCGGTGCCGATCTCCAGGACCCGCGTGCCGTCGCCGACGCCGGTCAGGTCGAGCAGGCGGTCGATCTTCCGGCGCTGGGCGGCGGCCAGGTCCTCGTCCTCGGGGCCGGCGAACAGACCCGACGAGTACGTCATGGTCTCGTCGAGGAAGAGCGCGAACATCTCGTTGGACAGATCGTAGTGGCGCTGGATGTTGCGGCGGGCGCCCTCGACCGTGTTCTCCTCGCTGGCCGGCGACCGCGCGCCGTGCAGCGGCTTCAGCCACGGCACGTGCCGCAGCTTCGCCAGCTTGCGGTAGCCGCCGAGCGATCCGTTCATCCCCGCGGCGGCCGCGGTCAACAGCCCGGCGAGGTCGTCGGCGTACCAGTCGCCGGCCTGGTAGGCCTCGCCCAGCCCGATCAGCCCGGTCGTGCCGATCCGGCGGTAGAACGCGTCCGGCCGGCGCAGCCGAAGCACCGGCGGGCCGGGCGGCTGCGGCTCGTCGCCGGTGACGACCCGGACCGGGATCCGGCCGGCGACGAACTTCAGCAGCGCCCTGGCGGTGACCGCGCGCAGCGGGGCGCGGGGCACGCGCTCCACATCGGGCCAGCGGGTCGCGGGAGTGGTGGGGACGCCGGTCTCCGTCATATGCAGCAGCTTCGGCGATCCACATCACCCCCGCAAGAGCGGATCAGATGGTGATCATCGCCGGCGGGTGATCGCGTCCTGGCGGTCCGGAGCCGGCCCGACGAGTCGGCTTGAGAGGATTGTCGCGAGAGCACAGGACGAGGAGTTGCCGATGCCGCACGTGACGCTTCACGCGCTCGAGGACGAGCTCGCCGGACGCGAACCCGCCCTCATCGGGGAACTGACGAGCGCCGTCGTGTCCGTGTACGGCGAATGGGCCCGCAGCTCGGTGGACGTCCGGCTGATCGGCATCCCCGCCGGACGGTGGGCGCGCGGCGGAACGGCGGTCGCCACCGCCGCTCCCTCGGTCACCTTCGGCATGCGCGAGGAGGTGTTCGCCAGGGAGGACGCAGCGCGAGTCGTCGCCCACCTCGTCGCCGCATTCACCGACGCCGTCACCGCCGTCTTCGGCGACGGGTGCCGCGACGAGGTGCTCGTCGAGCTGGTCGGCCAACCCACGTCCCGGTCCGGCCTGGGCGGACGGGTCATCGGCTCCTAGCCGACCCCGCCGGCCCGCGGCCGGCCGGCCGGCCGGTTGATTGACCGGAGTTGATTGACCCGGCTTCTTTTTTCATCAGCCGACATCGATGGTGTCGGCATGAGACGCATTCTGTTTGCCCTCGCCCTCGTCGCGGCGCTCCTCGCCGCGCCGACGGCCGCGCAGGCATCGACCGCGAGCGCCGCCACGCTCGCCGCGGCGAACTACAACAAGAGCGCCGGCACGTGCGCGCAGCACCCGGCCACGAACTCGCTCGGCGGCTCGCAGTTCGAGCACAGTTGCGCGGGCGGCTACTCGGGCGGACCCGAGTACTGGTGCGCCGACTTCGCCAAGTGGGTGTGGCGGAACTCGGGGCTCAACGTGTCCGGCCTGACCGCGGCGGCGCAGAGCTTCTACACGTACGGGCAGTCGCACGGCACGTTCCACGGCACCGCCCAGCCGGGCGACGCCGTCGTGTTCTCCTCCAGCCGCGGCGGCTACGCCAATCACGTCGCGATCGTGACGGCGGTCAACGCGGACGGCTCGGTGGTGACCGCGAACGGCGACTGGGGCGGCGAGAGCGGCAGCATGGCGCACTTCGCCGTCACCTCGTCGGTCGTGAAGATCACCATCCCGGCCGGGTCGGCCTCCACCGGGTCCTGGGTCGCGGCGGAGAGCTACTACATCACCGGGTTCGTCGGGGCGTCCGGCAGCGGCGGCTCGAACCCCCCGGACACGTCGGGAAACCCGTACTCGGCGTCGGCGCTGTGCGGCAGCGGGTTCGGGGTGGTCGACTCGCACGACCTCGGCGCGGCGACCGTCTTCCTGCTGTACGACGACGACTCGGGCAAGAACTGCGTGGTGACGCTGGCCGACGCCGACGGCGGTGCCGTTTCGATGAACGCGACCCTGACCGTGCAGGGTTCCGGAACGGTGTCCGATCCGGGGAGCTACCACTGGTATGCGGGACCGGTCACCGCGTACGCGCCCGACTCGTGCGTCAAGTGGGGCGGCACGTACAAGACCTCGTCGTGGACCAGCGGCTACGGGCACTGCGGAAGCGGGGACGGGTCGCCGGCGCCGTCCGGATCGAATCCGTACACCGCCAACCAGGTCTGCGGGGACGGATACGACGTGGTCGACCACCACGCGCTGTCGGGGGCGACGGTCTATCTGCTCTACAACGGCTCGAGCGGGAACAACTGCGTGGTGACGCTCTACAGCGACATCGCGGGGGCGGTGGCGGGCAAGGCGACGCTCGCGGTGCAGGGCGGGGCGTCCACCAGCGACTCCGGGTCTTACACGTACTACGCGGGACCGGTCTACGAGTATGCGCCGTCGTCCTGCGTGAAGTGGGGCGGGTCGTACTCGTCCAGCTCCTGGACCAGCGACTACGGGCACTGCGGGTCGGGATCCTCGACGGCCAACCCGTACACCGCGGCGGGGGTCTGCGGGTCGGGGTACAGCGTCATCGACTCGCACAACCTCGGGTCGGCAACGATCTACCTGCTCTACAACTCCGGGTACAACTGCGTCGTCACGATGGTGCACAACGGGAACGGGGCGGTCGGGCTGAACGCGACACTCGCCGTTCAGGGCGGGTCGTCGGGGAGCAACCCCGGGCTGTTCCAGTGGTACGCCGGGCCGGTGCGGCTGTCCGCGGCCAGTGCCTGCGTCAAGTGGGGCGGCACCTACGAGAGCACGTCCTGGACCAGTGGATGGACTCACTGCGGCTGAGTGAAGTACGACAAGGGCCCGTCTACTTGTGTCGAAACCGACACAAGTCGATGGGCCCTTGTCGGCCGGAGGGCTCGACGGCATGATTCTCCGGGCGATTCCGGCACGGGGCCGGGCGCGCGAGGCGCCGGGAGGGCTGGGTGGCACGCCGGGAGAGGGCGGTGGATCCGCTGGCGGGTCCGCTCGAGGCTTTCGCGTACGACCTGCGAAAAGTCCGGGCCGACGCCGGCAATCCGACCTACCGTACGCTGGCGAAGGTCGCCGGGTACAGCGCGACGACGCTGTCCGAGGCGGCCGGCGGCGCCCGGAAGCCGACTCTGGACGTGGTGCTCGCCTATGTGGGCGCCTGCCGCGGGGACTGTGCGTATTGGCGCTCGCGGTGGGAGGCCCTGCCCGAGCCGGCGGCGACGTCGCCTGCCGTGAGCGAGCTCCCGGTCGCCCTTTCTGCCGAGGATGCCGGTCTCCCTTCGGCCGGCCAGGCCGGATCACAAGTCCGCGACGAGGCCGGTGCCGAGGCTGACCGGACGGCCGGCTCACCGCCGGTGAGCGCCGATCCCGCACCGCCCGCCGCGACCGGGTGGCGTCGCCGGCGGTGGAGGGTCCTCGCTCCGCTCGCGGCCGTGCTGCTCGTCGCCACGGGCGGGGCAATCGTCCTGCTGCAGCGGAAAGAGTCGAACGGCTGCCCTCGGGCGGTCCCGCACCCCGTGTTCGCCGCGCTGACCTACGGGGCCGGCGCCCGGGTACACACCGGCGCGGTCCGGGATGCGCCGGTGACCACCACCATCCCGGGCGGGTGCACGGTCGGGTTCGTCGGCTACTGCCTGGGCGAGAAGATCCACGACAACACCGGCGGGTCGCCGGACCTGCGGTGGTTCAAGCTGTCCGACGACCGGGTGATCGCTTCCGGGATCGTGCACGGGAACCCGCCGCCGGGCCTCGCGCCCTCGCACTGCACCGACGACCACCCGGGACCGAACGCGATCGCGTTGAGCGTCACCGGCTCGCACGCGCTGCAACTGAGCGCGACCGGCACCGGGTTGGAGATCGTCGGGTTCGCGGCGCTGTTCGATCCGGACGGCGATCAGCCCGGCGAACGGCGCTGGCGGCAGGTGGCCTTCACCGAGAAGACCGCCGACCGGCCCCGGTTCACCGCCCGGTGGACGGCCGTCCCCGCGCAGGACGGCAAACCGGTGCTGGTCGCCGCGGCGGCGTGCATGGGCGGCGACGGCCCGACCGGCGTGGTGACCGCCCGCACGGTGACCGGTGCCGGCTTCCCCGAGGCGACGCTGGCCCCGGCCGACCGTGCCTCGGCAGCAGCCGCCGCCTGCTCCTATCCCGCCTAGGGCGACCATCCCGCCTAGAGTGACCATCGCGCCTGAAGCGACCATCCCGCCCGAAGCGATCGGGCCGATCGGGCCCTGATCGCCGCGACCGTCAGGACAGGACGGGGAACAGATCGGTGGAGGCGCGCCCGGTCGCGGCCTCGATGAAGTCGATCGGGGGCGCGATGCGGGCGAGCACCTCGGCGGAGTGATCGAGACCGGCCGCCGGGACCTCGGGTGCCTGTCCGAGGGCGCGCTGCACGTCGAGCAGGTGGATGGTCGCCTCGAGGATGCCGATGCTGACCGCTTCGGCGAGGGGCAGCACCGCCCGGCCGAAGTAGTCCACGGTGACCTCGCCGAGCTCACGAGCGGCCGCGATCGCTTCCGGCCCGGTCGTCACGAACTGATCGACGAGCTGCTCCAGCGTGTACTTCGCGGCGTCGTCACGGCCGGAATCGGCGACCCGGTCGCGCATCGTGTTGGCGATGCCGTCCGGCACGTTGAACTCGGCCAGCAGCGCGGCGGCGGTGTCGTGCGTCGGCGCGGCGTCGGTGACCCGGCCGACCAGGACGGAGAAGCCGAACGGCCAACCGGCCGAGTGCGCCCACAGCGCCCGCAGGTCCCAGCCGTCGAGTCGGGTGGGCCGGTGCCAGTCGGCTTCGGACAGGTCCTTCCCGGTGGCGGCCCAGACCGACCAGAGCGCATCCAGTGTGGTGAGGCGGTCATCAACGGACATTGCGCCACCTTAGCCACCTGACCGGGTCGCCGGGAGAGGAACTGACCAGCCCGTTCTCGGCGAGATGCCACAGATGGGCGAGCGTCTCGGCGAGGGCCAGCCGGCGCAGCACGCCGTGCAGCGAGGGCCACCCGCGCGACCAGCTGAGCGCGGCGGCGATCTGCCAGGTCGTGGGGCGGTCGAGCAGGTCGACGGCGCGCAGGATCTCGGCGTCGCGCTTCTCGTGGTGGGCGAGGATCTCGGCGACCCGGGCCGGGATGTCCCGGAAGCGCCACTCGTGCGCGGGCAGCGCCTCGTCGCTCACGAACGAGGCGGTTCGGCCGAGAGACGCCAGGTAGGAGCCGAGCGGGTCACCGGTCGAGGTGGCGATGGCGGCCACGTTCGGGGTGATCCGCGGCAGCAGGTGATCGCCGGTGAGCAGGACGCCCGCCTCGGCGTCGTGCAGGCAGAGGTGACCGGGCGTGTGCCCGGGCGTCCAGACCACCCGCACCGATCGGTCGGTCAACGGCAGCCGGTCGCCGTCCTCCAGGTCGCGATCGGGTTGCGCCAGCGCGAGCAGCACGTCGATCCGATCCACGGAGACGCGGAGACCGGCGATCTCCTCCTCGGGCACGCCCTGCCGCCGCAACCAGGCCGGATCGAGCCCGGGATGACGGCCGTCGCGCCAGGCCCGCCCGGGCAGGGTCGCGGCCTCCAGCGGGTGCATGCCGACCCACGCGCCGCTCTGCTCGCGCAGCCAGCCGGTCATCCCGTGGTGATCGGGGTGGATGTGGGTGAGCACGATCCCGGTGACGTCGGCCGGGGTGGCGCCGGCCCGGGCCAGGCCCTCGGTGAGCAGGCGGCGGCCCTCGGGACCGTCCCAGCCGGGATCGACCAGCAGCACGCCGTCGTCCTCGACGAACGCGTAGGCGAGGGTGTAGCGCATCGGGTTGTCCGGGATCGGCACCGGGATCGACCACAGGCCAGGACGGGGCTGCTCGACCGGGGGCAGCACCCGCCGCTGCCAGGCCTCGTGCTGCGCTTCGCCGGTCATCATCGACGTCAGACTAGTCACCAGCCACGGTCAGTCCACCAGCGAGTCGGAAGCGTGCCAGGAGTGCCACAGCGCGGCGTACTCGCCGTTCGCCGCGACCAGGTCGTCGTGGCTGCCCAGCTCGGTGATCCGGCCGTCGCGCATCACCGCGACCTCGTCGGCGTCGTGCGCGGTTTGCAGCCGGTGGGCGATCGCGATGACCGTTCGCTCGTGGAGGACCGCGGCGAGCGCCCGTTCCGCCGTGCGCGCCGCGGTCGGGTCGAGCAGCGCGGTCGCCTCGTCGAGGATCACCGTGTGCGGGTCGGCGAGCACCACCCGGGCCAGCGCCAACTGCTGCGCCTGCGCGCCGTCGAGCGGGTGCTCGCCGAGGTCCCGGTCGAGATCGTCGGCCCAGTCGGCGCCGACCGTGGCGAGCGCGCGGCGCAGTTCATCGTCCGGGGCGGCGAGCATCAGGTTGTCCCGTAACGACTCGCGGAACACGTGGTGCTCCTGGGTGACCAGCACGACCTGGCGGCGCAGCTCGTCCGGCGGCAGGTCGGCGATCGGCACGCCGCCCACCGTGACCATGCCGGCGGTGGGCCGATCGACGCCCGCGATCAGCCGGCCCAGGGTGGACTTGCCGGCGCCGGAGAGGCCGACGATCGCCAGCCGCTCGCCGGGACGCACGGTCAGCGCGACGTCGTGCAACACATCACGACCTTTTTCGTACGCGTACCGCACGCCCACGACCTCGATCCGATCGTCCCGTGGACGCGCGGTCACCACCGGGGGCGGGACGGGAATCGCCGCCAGCCCCTCGACGCGGGCGAAGGAGGCGCTGCTCGACTGCAACTGCTCGATCCAGATCAGCAGCGTGTCCAGCGGTCCGACCAGTTGGCGCAGGTAGAGCACCGCCGCGCCAACCGTGCCGAGGGTGACCTGGCCGTCCAGGTAGAGCAGGCCGCCGAGCAGCAGGACGAGCACGGCCGGCACCGCGTACGAGGTCTCGACCAGCGGGAAGAACACGCTGCGCAGGGCCAGCGTGGCCATTCGGGTGCGGCGGGTCTCCTCGATCGCCGCGTGCCCGGCGTCGAGCCGGCGCCGCCGCAGGTCGAACGCCTCGACGGTGCGGGCGCCCTCGGTGGTGGCGGCCAGCTCGTCGGCGAGCCGGGAGTTCGCCGCGCCCTCGGCCAGGTACGCGTCCCGCGCCCGGCGCAGGTACCAGCGGGTCACGAACCAGATGCCGGAGAGGCCGAGCACCCCGACGCCGCCGAGCAGCGGGTTGACCAGCAGGACCGCGCCGATGATGAAGAACATCTGGACGAGGCCGACGAGCAGGTTCGGCAGGATGTCGCGCAGCGTGGTGGCGACCGCGTCGATGTCGGTGGTGCCCCGCGCGGCCAGGTCGCCGGCCGGCACCCGCTCGATCACGGCGGCCGGCAGCGCGAGGGCCCGGCGCAGGTAGCCCTCGCGAATCCGGGCCGCGGTGCGCTCGCCGAAACGGTAGGCGATCGCCAGGGCGAAGCGGGACAGCGCCATCTGCGCGATGGCGCAGGCGAGCACGCCGAACGCGAGCCGGTCGACCCGGTCGGCGCCGCCGGAGGTGACCGCGTCGATGACCCGGCCGAGCAGGAACGGTCCGCCGAGGGCGGCCAGCGCGGCCAGGGCGTTCAGCACGATCATGGCAACGACCGACCGGCGGTCGGCGGCGAGCAGCCGCAGCGCGGCCCGCCCGACCGCCCGCTGGTCAGCAACGGGCAGCGCGCTGCTCATGCTGTGCCCACCCTAGGCATGCGCTTCTGGCCCTCGCCTTCGGCCTGGGTGCGCAGCTTGCGGAAGTGCCGCTCGGTGCAGGCGCTCATGCCTCGTCCTCACCGAACACCCGGGTGACCAGCGATCGGTAGCCGGCCTCGGCGGCGAGCAGTTGGCGGTGCGTGCCGGTGGCGGCGACCCGGCCGTCGACCAGGTAGTGCACGACGTCGGCGCGGTCGAGCAGCACCGGCGAGGTGGTCGCCACGACCGTGCCGCGGCCGGCGCGCGCCGCGGCGAGCCGCTCGGCGATCGCCGCCTCGGTGTGCGCGTCGACGGCCGAGGTCGGCTCGACGGTCAGCAGCACCTCCGGATCGGCGTAGACGGCACGGGCCAGCCGGAGCCGCTGCCGCTGCCCGCCGGAGAGATTGCGGCCGCCCCACTCGACCTCCCGATCGAGTCCGGTCGCGACGTCGTGGGCCACGGCGGTCGCGATCGCCGATCGCACCCGGTCGTCGTCCGGGTCGTGCTTGCCGGCCACCACGTCGCGCAGCGCGCCGGCGAACAGGTCGGCGTCCTGATCCGCGACCAGGATCCGATCGCGCACGGCCGCCTGGGCGAACTCCTCGAGCGGTCTGCCTCCCCAGGTGGCCCGGGTCGGACCGTATCGGCCGAGACGGTCGATGACGGCGGCGGCGTGCTGCGGGCTGTTCCCGGCCAGCGCGGTGAGCCGGCCCGGCTCGGCGATCACACCCGACTCCGGATCGACAAGCGCGGCCGGTACCCCGGCGGCCGGCGCACCGGACGGGTCGTCCTCGGGCAGGCGAAGAAAATCGGTCACCCGGCGGGCCGCGACCAGTCCGTGAGTCACGTCGAAGCCGCAGAAGATCAGCACGTTCACCGGGATCACCAGCATCGCCGTGTACCCGTACACGGCGATCAGCTGTCCGACGGTGATCTCGCCGGACGCCGCGAGCCGGGCCGCCAGCCAGACCACCACGGCGAGGAAGACCACGGGCAGTCCGTCGCCGAGCGCTCCGATCCAGCTCGACGGTCCACCCACCCGGTAGCCCTGGTCACGCAGGGCCGCGGACTGCCGCTCGTACCTCTGCAGATGGGTTTGTTTCCCGCCGAGACCGTTGAGGATGCGCAGGCCGCCCAGCGTGTCGACGAGACGGGCGTTCAGCTCGCCCTGCCGCGATCGGTACCGGGACCCGGCTCGCTGGGTGCGGCGCAGCAGCGGCCCGACGATCAGCGCGAGCGATGGCACCCCGATCAGCACCACCAGGGCCAGCTCCGGCGAGGTGCGGTCGAGCAGGATCGCGACGACCGAACAGGCCAGAATGGACGCCACGCCGACGCCGCCGACGTTCATGGCCCGGCCGATCGTCCACACGTCCGAGATGCCGATCGTGACCACCTCGCCGGACGTGACCCTGCGCGGCAGCGCCGCGCCGAGCCGGGTCGCGTGCGTCATCACCAGATCGGCGGTGCGCAGCGCGGCGGCCAGCCGGAGCTTGGTCATGCTGCGGTGCCGCATGATGCCCATGCCCGCGCTCGCGACGCCGGTGACCAGGACGGCCGCCGACCAGAACAGCAGCGCCTCGATCCGGTGCGGGTGCAGGCCGCGATCGATCGCCTGGGCGATCAGGTACGGCGTGAAGGCGAGGGTCAGAAACCAGAGCGATCCGAACATGGCGCCGAGCCCGACCCGTCCCTTGTACTCCCGCGCCAGCCACCAGAGAAAACTTGCCGGTCCCCGTGTCATCACCCCGTAATCCTGCCAAACCCCCCAACCGAGTTTTCGAAACTCCTCCGAACGCATCGATCGCCTTCTCTTCACGAACCCTCGTCGCTGCGCTTGCCGGCGCGGCAGGCGGTGGTGTTGACCGAGAACGCGGCCGGCCGCTTGTTCCGGCCGGACCGGGCGGCGTTGAATCCGATGCTGCTCAGGGTCTGCCCGGGGCCGATGGCGGCGTTCCAGGGTGCGTTGGTCATCGTTACCCGGGCGCCGTCCTGCGCGACGATGCTGCCCCAGAAGTCGGTTATCCGCTGCCCGTTGGCGAACACGAAGCGCAGCTTCCAGGCCGGGATCGGCGTGGAGCCGGTGTTGGTGATGCTCATCGTGACGCCGAAACCGCCCGCCGCCGCAACGGTGTTGACCCGGTACGTGACCCGGCAGCTGGTCGGTGGCACGTCGCCGTCGTCGAAGAACACGTC
>NZ_JAOSZE010000022.1 GCF_025630775.1 Actinoplanes sp. KI2 | reverse complement strand
GCAGGCAGATCAGGATCAGCGCGATCGCCCCGGCGACCAGCCCGACGCCGTACGTGACGGTGCGAGCCGAGCCCTCGGCGTCGTCGAGCGCGTCCATGTCCTGCGGCGGCAGCGCGCGTGGCGGCGGGGGCTGGGAGATCGTCTGTGGCCGCCAGCCGGCCGCGGCCGGGTCGGTGCGCGGCGGCCCCTGGTAGTCATCGCCCGGGGTGGGTGGAGTGACCGGCGGGGTGGCGGGCGGGCTGGCGGCCGGATCGGGTCGCTGCCAGTAGGCGTCGTCCGGGAAGCCGGTGGGGGAGCTCACGTTCACCGACGGTACAGCCGAAGGGGGAAGACGGGCGCAGCGGCGCGGCTTACCCTCGTAGCCGTGGACATCCTGGATGAGCCTGAGCGCGACAACGACGCCGAACGCGAGGTGGACTTCGAGTCGGAGGAGGCGGCGGTGCTGCCCGACCAGACCCGGGACGACACCGAGCGGGGCTGGGGCGAGCGCGGCGACACCAACGACGAGCGACTCTGGGAGGACCGCCCGCCGCACTGGTGATCGGCTCGGCCGAGCCGGATCAAGATCGCCCGCGGCAGCACGAGGCCGCGGCGGCCAGAGCGATCACCAAGCCACGGCCGCCGGAACGATCACAAAGCCGCGGGAACGATCACAAACCCGCGGCCGCCAGAGTGATCAGGAAGCGGCGGCGGCCGGGGTCGAGGACGACGAGCTGGACGTCGACGAGGACGACGAGGTCGAGGACGACGTCGACGAGGACGTCGACGACGTGGAGTCCGCCTTCTTGGCGTCCGACTTGGTGTCCGAGCCGTTCGCCTTCTCCGCGCTCACGCCGCCCGAGCGGGAGTCGTTGCGGTAGAAGCCGGTGCCCTTGAAGACGATGCCGACCGAGTTGAAGACCTTGCGCAGCTTGCCCTGGCAGTTCGGGCACTCGACGAGCGCCGCGTCGGAGAACGACTGGACCGCCTCGAGCTGGTGACCGCACTCGGTGCAGGCGTACTGGTAGGTGGGCACGGCTCCTCCGGATCTGTCGGCTGCTGGCACTCGCCAACTCCGAGTGCCAATGTTGCGCCATCGGAGGTCATTTCGTCCACTCGGCTGCGCGGTTGAGAGTCAAGCCACCACGAGGTGTGATCACACCGTGCACCGGGCGGTCGTGCGGCTCGGCCGGGACCGCCTCGACGAGCTCGCCCTCGTGCAGGAGGGCGAGGATCAGCGGGCGGGAACCGGAGAGCCGGGCGAGCGCTCGGTCATAGGAACCACCGCCGCGCCCCATCCGATTCCCCGACCGGTCGACCGCCAGCGCCGGCACCAGCACCAGATCGGCCGAGGTCAGCGCGGCGACGCCGAGCCGCGGCCCGGTGGGCTCCTGCAGGCCGCGGGGGCCGGGCGCCACCGACCCGGTGAAGACGGCCCAGTCCAGGTCGTTGTCCGGGAGCAGGACCGGTAGCAGGACCCGGGCGTGCTCGCCCAGGACCGAGGGCAGATCGGGGCCGCCGGGCTCGGAGCCGACCGGGACGTAGGCGGCGATCGTGGCGGGGTGCTCACGACGTACGAAAGCAAGAATTTGATCTTGAAGTTGTTCGGCGAGGAGTGACCGATCGCGCGGAGTAAGCGCCCGTCGTGCGGTAATCAGGCGACTGCGCAGCGCGGTCTTGGCTGCGTGTGATCCTTCTTCGTCCCCGGTTAAATCGGACATGCAACACCCCCTTCCAAAAAGCGGCAAACGGCGCACACTATGTCAGCATCGCTCCAAATAGGGCCACTCCCGGGAGGATGCGTGACGCTACGTGGCCGGCTGACCGCCGCGTTCCTGGTGGTCGTACTCGGTCCGGTCCTGCTCGGGTCCATCTTTGTCGCCCTGACCGTCGCCACGGTGAGCCGGAACCGGGCGGCCGACCGGCTCGATCATGCCGCGTCGACCGTGCGGACCGGTATCTCGGCCATCTGCCGCCAGCTGCAGGGCGCCGCGGACGCCGTCGCCGTGGTGCCCGCCGGCGAGCGGTCCGCGGTCGCCGGCCAGCTCGTCGCCCGCGGCCTGGCCACCGACATCCGGATCGTCCCGGCGACGCCGATCGGGGCCGGCAGCCGATCCAAACCGGCCGGCGCCGGCGACAACTGGCAGGACTGCGCGGCGCCCACCGACGGCCCGGCCGGCGCGATCGCCGCCAGCACCGTGGTCGACACGTACGCGATCACCGCGACGCAGACGGTCGACGCCGCCTTCCTCGAGCGGCTCGGAGCGGTCAGCGGCGCGCACGTCACCCTCGGCGGTCAAGCCGGGCCGAACGGACGCGAGCTGAGCGCGGGGCCGGGCGAGCCGCTGCGACTCACCGTCACCGTCCCGCACCCCAAACCGCATTTCCTGTACGCCGTCCTGGTCACCGTCGTGCTGGCCGCGGGGACTGCCGCCATTCTCGTGGCGCGCTGGCTGGCGCACTCGACCACCCGGCCGCTGGGCGATCTGGCCTGGGCCGCCGATCAGGTGGCCGGCGGCGACCTGGACACCCGGGTGCCGATCGTGCGCCCCGACGAGCTGGGCCGGCTGGCCGCCACCTTCAACCGGATGACTCGCGAGCTCAAGGCGTACGTGCGGGCGCTCACCGCCAGCCGCGACCAGCTCCGCGGTCACCTGGCGATCCTCGGCGAGACGCTGTCCAGCACCCACGACGTCGACCGGATCCTGCAGGTGATCCTGCGCACCGCACTGGCCGCGACCGGCGCCCGGGCCGGCCTGGTGCTGCTGCTCGACCCGGTCGGCGGGCACCTGGTGGCACACACCGCGATCGGCCTGACCGGTGCCTGGGACGTGCCCGAGGCCGAGCTCGGCGCGCTGCGGCTGCCGGTCGGCTCGGGCGTGCTCGGCGAGGTGGCGGCCGGCGGCGAGCCCCGGCGCGGGCACGGCACGATCGCCGAGGCCGAGCCGCCCTGCCGCACCTATCTCGCGGTGCCGATCCAGGCCCCCCGAGGGCACGGGTTCTCCGCGCCGTCCGTAGGACTGGACGCTGACGATCCGCTCCGGCCGGGTGAAGGCGGGCCGGCGACGCTCGGCGTGCTCGCCCTCTATGACCGGGTCGGCGGCGAAGACTTCGACGACGCGGATCTGCACACGCTGCGGACCTTCGCCGGGCAGGCCGGGGTGGCCGTGCACAACGTGCGGATGCACGAGGAGGCGCAGCGGTTGTCGCTCACCGACCCGCTCACCGGCCTGTGGAACTACCGTTGTCTTCGCGAGTCGGTGCGCCGGGAGGTGGAACGGGCCAGCCGGTTCGGCCGCATGCTGGCCGTGCTGGTGCTCGACCTGGACCACTTCAAGGAGGTCAACGACACGTACGGGCACGCCGCCGGGGACGCGGTGCTGGGCGAGTTCGCCCGGCGGATCCGGATCGGGCTGCGTGAGGTGGACGTGGCCTTCCGCCAGGGCGGGGAGGAATTCGTGGTGCTGCTGCCGGAGACCGACGCGTACGGCGGGGTGATCGTCGCCGAGCGGCTCGGAGCGGCCGTCCGGGATCGCCCGGTGTCGATCGATGTGGGCGGCGTCATACCGGTGACCGTGTCGATCGGGGTGGCGGTCTTTCCCGAGCACGGCAAGACGGCCCAGGAGGTGCTCCAGGCCGCCGACGACGCGCTGTACGCGGCCAAGAGCGCCGGGCGGGACACCTATCGTCTCGCGGACACCGCGGACCGCGTACGGAAAGCGAATTTTGACTCTGGTACGGGGTCCGGTGGAGGGCCACAGCCGCCGCGTCAGGCGCGCGGCCGATAGTCTCGCGGAATGTCCGGGCACGATCTGAGCGAAGGTGCGGTGACCTCGATGACCCCGAACGCGCACACGACCGGCCGCCGGGCGGTCAAGGCCGTCATTCCCGCGGCCGGCCTTGCCACCCGATTCCTACCGGCCACCAAGGCGGTGCCCAAGGAGCTGCTGCCGGTCGTCGACCGGCCCGTCCTGCAGTACATCGTCGAAGAGGCCGCCGCCGCCGGGATCACCGACGTGCTGCTGGTGACCGGGCGCGGCAAGACCTCCATGGTGGACCACTTCGACCGCCGGCCCGATGTCGAGCAGCGGCTCGAGGAGAAGGGCGACCTCGAGCGTCTCGCCGCCGTGCGCCGCACCAGTGAGCTCGCCGACATCTACACCTGCCGCCAGGGTGAGCCGCTCGGCCTCGGCCACGCGGTCGGCGTCGCCGCCTCGCACGTCGGCGAGAACCCGTTCGCGGTGCTGCTCGGCGACGAGTTCGTCGAGGAGGACAAGCCGCTGCTGCCGGCGATGCTCGACCTGCAGGCCCGCACCGGCGGCATCGTGCTCGCCTTCATGGAGGTCAAGCCGGAGGAGACCTCCCGCTACGGCATCGCCTCGGTGGCGCCCTCCACCCTCGGCGAGGACATCGTCGAGGTGACCGGCCTGGTCGAGAAGCCGTCCCCGGAGGAGGCGCCGAGCAACCTGGCCGTGCTCGGCCGGTACATCCTGCCGGCCGCGATCTTCGAGGCCATCGAGAACACCAAGCCGGGCAGCGGCGGCGAGATCCAGCTGACCGACGCGATGGCCCAGCTGCTCGCCGACGGCGTACCGGTGCACGGCATCGTCTACCGCGGCTACCGGTACGACACCGGAATGCCGCTCGGCTACCTGCAGGCCGTGGTCATGCTCGCCAGCCAGCGGCCCGACCTCGGCGAGGAGTTCCGCGGCTGGCTGGCCGAGTTCGTCGCCGGCGGTGCGAAGGGATGACGGCCACGGCCGATGCCGAGGCGGCCGCCAACGAGCTGATGCCTCTCGCCGAATACCTGGGCAGCGTGCTGCGCAGGCTCCGCGCGCTGCCTCCGCTCGACCTCGACCTCACCCAGGCGCACGGCAACGTGCTCGCCGGGGACGTGCTCGCCCCGCACCCGTACCCCGCCTTCGACCAGGCCGCGATCGACGGATACGCGGCCCGATGGGAGGACCTCGCGGCGGCCGGCCGGGTCGGCTCGCACCCGTCCTTCGGCAAGTTCGAGGGCGGGCCGCGGCCGATCCGGCTCAACGTCGTCGGTGACCTCGGCGCGGCCAGCTGGCGGCCGGTGCGGCTCACCCCGGGCACCTGCTTCTCGGTGGCGGCCGGCGCGCCGCTGCCGATCGGCGCCGACGTGGTCGTCCCGGTGCACTGGACCGACCAGGGCATGGCGGCCGTCGAGATCCTGCACGCGCCCAAGCGCGGGTCCGGGGTCCGGCGTACGGGCGAGGAGCTGGCCGCCGGTCAGCTGCTCGCCGCGGCCGGCACCTACGTGACCCCGGCCATGGTGGCGACCTTTGCTGCATCCGGCATCGGGCACGTGATCGTGCGGCCCAGCCCCCGGGTCGTGGTGGTGGCGACCGGCGACGAACTGGTCGACGTGGGCCGGCCCAGCCAGCCCGGGCAGGTCGTCGACGCGAACTCGCACGCGCTCACCGCGGCCGCGGTCGAGGCGGGCGCCCTCGCGTACCGGATCGGGATCTGCGACGACGACCCGGAGGGCCTGCGCGGCCTGCTGGAGGACCAGACGCTGCGGGCCGACCTGATCATCACGACCGGCGGCACCGGCACCGGGCCCGGCGACATGCTGCGCCGGGTGCTGTCCCGCCGCGATCCGGGCCGGGGCGCGGTCGAGTTCACCGGCGTGGCGCTCTCCCCGGGCGCGACCCTGGGCTTCGGCACCGTCGGCGGCGAAGAGGTGCCGGTCGTCTGCCTGCCCGGCGAGCCCGGCTCCGCGCTGATCGGCTTCGAGGTGCTGGGCCGCCCGGTCATCCAGCTGCTGGCCGGGGCCGAGCCGGTGTTCCGCCCCAGCGTCAAGGCCCACCTGCTGGAGACCGTCTCGTCCCCCGGCGGGCTGCGCGAGTTCCGCCCCGCTCACGTGGCCGAGCGGCGCGGTGGCGGCTACACGGTGCAGCCGCTCGCCGGTGGGCCGTACACTCTCTCCGGCCTGGCCGAGGCCAACGGCCTGCTGGTGCTCGGCGAGCGGGTCACCACGGCGGCCGCCGGCTCGACCGTAGACGTGTTACTCCTCGACCGGAGGCGATGATGCTGGGGTCCACGCCGGGATGGCCCGCCGTCCTGGCTGACGGCCCGGTGCTGCTGCGGCCCTACAAGCGGGGCGACGCGCGCGCCTGGTCCGAGGTGCGCATCGCCAATCAGAAATGGCTCGCGCCGTGGGAGTCGTCGCCGCCCGGTCCGTGGGCCGAGATGAACTCGACCCGCGCCTACGCCTACGTCTACCAGGACATGAAGCGCTCGGCCCGGCGCGGCGAGAGCATGCCGTTCGCGGTCTGCCTCGAGGGCCGGCTCGTCGGGCACATCAACCTGGGAAACATCGTGCGGCGGGCGTTCAGCTCGGCGTACGCGGGCTACTGGGTGGACGCCCGGGTCGCCGGCCGCGGGGTGATCCCGACGGCGCTGGCGCTCGCCGTCGACCACGCCTTCGGCCCCGGCGGGCTGCACCGGATCGAGGTCAACATCCGCCCGGAGAACCGCCCGTCCCGCCGCGTGGTGGAGAAGCTCGGCTTCCGCGAGGAGGCGTACCACCAGCGGTACATGCACATCGACGGCGGCTGGCGCGACCATCTTGGATACGCCCTGACCAGCGAGGAGGTGGCCGCCGAGGGCGGTCTGCTGGCCCGCTGGCGTCGCGTACGCGCTTGACGCCATGATCTTCCGAGCGTGACGCGCCCGGCGCGGCGCGCCCATTTCCGCAGCTCGCGCCCGTAGCCTCGGGGAGATTGGGTCTTGCGGTCCGCCTTGTTTACCGGTAGGACCGCGCATAGCTGACGGGAGGGGTGAGGGTGCCGACCTCGGTGCTCCTCGCCGTCCTCGCCGCGGCCGGACTGCTCGCCCTCGCACCGGCGCTCGTGCGCCGGTACGACGCCACCGAGCGGCTGGCCGCGGAGCGGGCGTCGTCGACGGCGCGGGTGCTGCAGCGCCGCCGCCGTCGCCGCACCGTGCCCGGACGCCGACCGATCAACCCCGGGCGGACGGTCACGGTTACGGTCCCGGCCCCGTCCTCAGCCTCCGGTGATCAGTCGCCGCAGCGCCGGCTCCGCCTGGTCACCGGCAAACGGCCGGCCCGCCGCGTCCCGCCCCGGCGGCACACACCGGCCGTGGTGCGCCGCCGCCGGGTGTTCGCGGCGCTGCTGCTGCTCAACGTGATCGAGCTGATTGGCGTGCTGACCGTGGGACCGGGATTCTGGATCGGGTTCGCGGTCACCGGGACGCTGCTGCTGCTGTACCTGGTGCATCTGCGCAACCGGGCGCTGGCGGATCGCCGGCGCCGGCGGATCGAGGCCCGGGAGGCCGCGTGGCTGGCCGCGCGGCAGGCCGAGGTACGGCGCGAGCAGGCGCGCCGGGCCGCGGCCCGGCGCGAGGCGCAGCGGCGGCTGGCGGCCCAGCGGGAGGCGGTGCGGCGGGCGGCGATGGGGTTGGACCGGGACCCGTCGGAGCTGCCGGCTGCGGCCTCGGTCTCCTATCGGCGGGCGGGTGGATTGCGCGGGCGGGCGTACGAGGCCGGGGGCCGGCACCACACGGCGTGAAGCCGGGGGGCGGTTCGCGGCTGGACCCGATGACCTGTTAGCCTTTCTCCGTTCGACGGGCAGCGCCCGTCGAGGGGCTGTGGCGCAGACTGGTAGCGCACCTCGTTCGCATCGAGGGGGTCAGGGGTTCAAATCCCCTCAGCTCCACGAGTCGATGGCGGCCATGTGTTCGCGGGAAGCGCGAACCTGGTCGCCTCGTCATATCTGCTCCGGGGGCCGAGCCCCCGGAGACCCCGCATCACCGTGGGTGCGCTGGGACTGATGGTTGCGCTGCATCACCGTGGGTGCGCTGGGACTGATGGTTGCGCTGCATCACCGTGGGTGCGCTGGGACTGATGGTTGCGCTGCATCACCGTGGGTGCGCTGGGACTGATGGTTGCGCTGCATCACCGTGGGCGCGCTGGGACTGATGGTTGCGCTTGCCTGGTGGGTGGGACGGTCCGCTTGAATGCCGTGGTCTAACGAGCGGGTGGCGGGTGGGGTTACGTATACGTTTGCTTGCGGTTGCTCTCCGGGATTGTGTTACTGGTGGGTTTCGTGATGTAGTCCTGCTTCCGCTTCCGGCTTGCCGGCGAATGCGGTTCGCGGCGGGTGGGCTGGTGGACTTCATACGATCATCTAGTTTCTCTTGACGATCATATGAGTCTGTGGTCGGACTCTCGACGGGGATCGTTTTGAAGGCCAGGCTGTGAGCGCCCCCACACCCATCGTGCAAGGATGCTCGATGTCTTACGCGAATCCGCCCCAGGACTACCCACCGTCGCCCGATCGGTGGTCTCCGCCCGGAGGTCAACGGCCGGGCTACCCCAGCGAGCAGCAACCGCACCACCCGAGCGAGCAGCAACCGCCCTACCCCGGCGAGCAGCAACCGCCCTACGGCGGCCAACCCTCGTACGGCGGCCAACCCTCCTACGGTGGGCAGCAGCCCGGCTGGGCGTCCGAGTCCCGTCAGCTGCCGACCCGCCCGGGCTGGGAACCGCCCGCGCAGCAGGCCCTGCCGACCGGCGAGGGCTGGCAGCCGACGCATCACGCGTCGACCTCGGAAAACCGGTATCAGCCGCCGCCGGTGCAGCGGTCCGGGTCGGGCGCCAAATGGGCGATCGCCGCGGCCGCCTTGGCGGTGGTCGGTCTCCTTGCCTACTTCTTCTGGCCGTCGTCGGGGAGCGGCTTCGACGTCAAGGTGACCAAGTGCCAATCCAGCGGCAGCGTCGCCACCGTCGGGCTCTCGGTGCACAACAACGGCTCCAGCACCCAGACGGCGACCATCCGGGTCGAGTACGACGACAAGGACGGCAAGCTGATCGACGCGGACACCGTGCTGGTGCGCGACATCGGTGCCGGTGACACGAAGGCGGTCGAGCAGAGCACGCTGCTGGACGCCGACGAGTCGATGACCTGCCACGTGACCGCGGCCGCCTAGGGTCGCTACCAGGCGGTCCAGCCGCCGTCGACGACGACGTTGGCGCCGGTGACGTAGCTGCTGCGCGGCGAGGCCAGATAGAGCACCGAGGTGGCGATCTCCGCCGGATCGCCCACCCGGCCCAGGGGGGTCTGCCGGCCGAGCCGCGAGAGCAGTTCCGGCTCGCCGCCGCCCGGGAAGGCGCCGGGGGTGACGCAGTTGACGCGTACCCCGGCGGGGCCGAGCTCGACCGCGGCGTACCGGGCGAGCTGGATCAGACCGGCCTTGACCGCGCCGTAGTACGGCGGGTTGCCGGCCTCGGGCGTCGAGTACAGGTGTGGCTTGGGGCTGACCACGCCGTACATCGACGCCACCGCGATCACCGCGGGGGAGCTGTCGGCGGCCGCGGCGACCAGCAGGTCGCGGGTCGCGTCGAGCAGGCGCTGGAAGGCGGCCAGGGCGAGATCGGCCGCCGCCAGATAGTCGGCCGGCTTGGCGGATCGCAGCGAGCCGCCCCGGCCGACGTGGGCGTTGTGCACCAGGACGTCGAGCCGGCCGCCGTCGCGCCGCAGCGTCTCGCCGAGCGCGGCCACATCCTCGTCGACGGTTACGTCGCAGCGGGCGGCGCGACAGCCGAGCTCCGCCGCGAGCGCGTCCAACTTGGACTGGTCGCGGCCGACCAGCCAGACCGTGGCCCCGGCGCCGGCCAGCGCCTCGGCCATCACCGGGCCGAGCCGGCCGGTCGCGCCGGTGACCACCGCGACCTTGCCGCGCAGGCCGAAGAGTTCGTCGAGAGTGGTCACTTCGACCACCGGCTCGGGTCGAGCAGCTCCACCGGCATCTCGGGCAGCGTGCCCAGCACCCGCTCACGCTCGGTCTCGGTCAGCGGCTCGCGGTCGATCAGCGCCGCGTTCGCCCGCAGTTGCTCCTCGGTCTCCGCGCCCACCACCAGCGAGGTCACCCACGGCAGCGACAGCAGGTAGGCGAGGCAGAGATCGGCGCGGCCCTCGCGGCCGAGGTCGGCCGCGAGCTTGTCCAGGGTCGCGACCACCGCGTCGCGGTCCGGGTCGGGCAGGTTCGGCCAGGGCACCGCGGTGCCGGCGACGAGCAGACCTTGCAGGTACGCGCTGCGCACCGTCACCACGAGATCGGGCCGTCCGCTCAGGTCCACGTCGAGCCAGCGCCGGTCGAGGATGTTGCACGGCAGCTGGACGTAGCCGAGGCCGGGCAGCTCCAGCGCCCGGCGCAGCTCGTCCGGCGACTGCACCGAGACGCCGATCCGGTCCGCCTCGCCGGTCTCCAGGCAGTGGCGCAGCTCGGTCCAGCAGTCCTCGGCGTCGGCCGCGCGGTGCAGCAGGATGGTCAGCGGGCCGGCCGGGCGCAGGGCCGCGCGGCTGGCGTCGACGCTGGCGCGCACCGGGCCGCCGGGTGCCACCTTGGTGATCACCGAGAGGCCGTGCTCGACGGCGCCGATCCGCTGCTCGCTCTCGCCGTACGCGCGGGCCGTGTCGAGGTGGGTGACGCCCAGCTCGCGCGCGGTAGCGAGAATCCGGGCGATCGCCGCCGGGCCGGGCACGCCGGTGCGGTTGGCGATGCCGTACGCGCCGCCGAGCTGGGCGGTGCCGAGCACCAGCGCGGACTGGCGGTAGCCACCGCGCTCATTGATCCTCATCGCTCGCGCTTCCGTTCCGTCGTGGTCCACCTGGGCGGACCCGGTACCATCCAACGCCGGGACCGAACGTAACCGCTCGGTTTTCCGACGGGATACCGGGGTCGGTGAGGGTATGCATCACGCGAACTACTACTACGGGCACGCCCACGTGCTGGCCCGGTACTGCGAGCTGCCCGACCCGCTGCACCCGCCGCGGATCAAGGGCTACCTGCAGCACGGGTGGAACATCGGTGACGGCATGGCCCCGGGCGTGCCGTTCGTCGACGGCAGTCCGCTGCTGATCTGGTCCGAGCAGGTGCGCCGCCGGGCCTGGTCGCAGGGGCGGCGCAACGCCGTGGTGGTCGGCTCCCCGTTCGCGTACCTGCTGGAATTGGAGCCGGAACCGGCCGACCTGCGGCGCGAGGGCACGATCTTCTACCCGTTCCACGGCTGGGAGGGGCAGGAGGTGATGGGCGACCACCGGCGGCTGATCGACGAGATCAAGGCGCACGAGTCCGGCCCGATCACCGTCTGCCTGTACTGGAACGAGCACCGGGTGCGGGCGATCCGCCGGCTGTACGAGGACGCCGGCTTCCGGGTGATCTGCCACGGCTACCGTGGCTTCTGGTGGCGCGACCACGACCGCGATTTCCTGGTGCGCCAGCTGGCCGAGCTGCGCCGGCACCGCCGCGTGGTCTCCAACCGGCTGTGCAGCGCGATCTGGTACGGCCTGCTGGCCGGCTGCCAGAGCGCGGTCTACGGCGACCCGATGGTGCTGGAGAACGGCGACATGACCTTCGGCGGCGAGCCGCGCCTGCACCGGCAGTGGCCCGAGGTCTACGGCTACGACCCGGACGTGGCGGCCGGCTACCGGAGCGCCCGGGCCGAGTTGGGCGCCGACGAGCTGGCCGGGCCGGAGGAGCTGCGGACGCTGCTCGGCTGGCCGGTCGCCGAGCACTCACTCACCGGAAAAGGACAGACCTCAGACCTTTTTGTTGGGTGAAACCCGAAAAATGCTACTTTCGGGTGGTATCTCTGAAGCCAAGTCTTCGGAGGTGACGCATGAAAGCTCCCCTGCCCGACAACGAAACCGATCGTCTCGCTGCCCTCTACTCGCTCGACATCCTCGACAGCGCCCCGGAGCAGGACTTCGACGACATCGCGACGCTCGCCGCGAAGGTGTGCGACGCGCCGATGTCCCTGGTCACCCTGGTTGACACCGATCGGCAGTGGTTCAAGGCGCGGGTCGGCACCGACCTCACCGAAACCCCGCGCGACCAATCCTTCAGCGCGCACGCGATCCTCGGCCGCGATCTGCTCGTCGTCCCGGACGCTGCCACGGACTCCCGCTTCGCGGACAACCCGTCGGTCGACATGGAGGGCGGCATCCGGTTCTACGCCGGCGCTCCACTGATCACCACCGAGGGGTACGCGCTCGGCACGCTCTGCGTGTTCGACAACCGGCCGCGCCATCTCGACAACGAGCAGGTGCAGGCGCTGCGCGCGCTGGCTCGGCAGGTCACCACCCAGATGGAGATGCGCCGGCACGCCATCGCGCTGGCCAACACCACGGCCCGGCTGCAGGAGCTGGAGCGGCGCAAGGACGACCTGGCCGGCCTGGTCGGCGGGGACCTGCGGGCGCCGCTGCGGCTGATCTCGGCGTACCTCGACAAGCTGGGCAGCACCGGGTTCCACGACGTCGAGATGGCCGAGCTGGTCGGCCGGGCCACCGCCGGGCACATCCGCGGCTTCCTCGACCTGGTGCAGCATCTGACCACGATGGCCGAGGCCGGGATCGGCAGCGAGAGCCTGCACATGCGGCAGATCGATCTGACCCGGATCACCCAGCGGGCAGTCGAGTCGGTGCGGCCGATCGCGGCGACCAAGCAGATCTGGATCCTCAACCAGGCCGGCGGCACGGCGCTGCCGATCATCGCCGATCCGGTACGCCTCGAGCAGGTCCTCACCCACCTGCTGTTCGCGGCCGTGAAGTACACGCCGTCCGGCGGCCGGGTACGGGTCGGCACCGAGATCGAGTCGGGCCCGGCCGTCCGCCTCGACGACATGGACCTGCCCGACGGCATGCGCCCCGAACTGTTCCCGCACCTCTTCTACGGTGCGATCGCGAACCCGTCGGAGATCCCCGGCCCGGACCGCGGCCTGGCCGTGGCCAAGAAGATCCTGGACGCGCACCACGCCACGGTCGCGCTCTCCGACCGGCCCGGCGACGGCACCTCGCTGCACTTGGTCTTCCCGTTCGCGGAGCCCACCTCGCCGGCCCAGATCGCCGACCTGATGGCGGCCTAGAAAGCTTGCCCAAGGAGCCCGTACCCGTCCGGCTGCAGGACGGACGGGTACGGACCCCTCGTCACCCGGAGTAGACCGGGCCGGAGCCGCCACCCGGGGGCGAGCCGGCTGACGGGAGGTCTTCGGGATCGGACCGCGTCTGCACCGGTACGGGCGTCGTCGTGGCGCGTCCGGCCGCCGGGTGCAGCGACGGCCGGTCCTGGCCGATCGTCGACGGCCAGGTGTCCACGGCCGGCGCCACCGGCTCCCACTCCAGGGCGACCCGGGCGAGCGGCGGGGCCAGCTCGGAACGCGGCCCCAGCCCGGCCCGCTGCAGCTTGTGCCAGCGCAGCCGGCCGCCGGTCAGCGCGGTTGTCGCCGACTGCATCAGCACCAGGTACATCAGCTGCCGGTAGGCGAACTGCTGCAGCGGCAGCCGCCACAGCGGACGCAGCGACTCCCGATCGAAGCGGAACGCCACCGCCGCGGTGAACAGTTGCAGTGCCAGCATCCCGCCCCAGGCGATCAGCGTCTTCTCCAGCGCCCAGAACACCAGGCCGTACAGCAGCAGGATGTCGACGACCGGGGCGAGCATCGGCAGCAGCACCCCGAACAGGGCCAGGAACGGCAGCCCCACCCGGCCGAACCGGCCGGACGGGCCGTGGTCGAACAGCGAGCGGCGGTGCTTCCACATCGCCTGCATCGTTCCGTAGCTCCACCGGTAGCGCTGCCGGTACAGCTGCTCCAGGGTGGCCGGCGCCTCGGTCCACGCCCGGGCGCGCTCCTCGTACACCACCCGCCAGCCGGCCCGGCACAGCGCCATCGTCACGTCGGTGTCCTCGGCCAGCGTCTCGTCGCTGATCCCGCCGACGTCGGCGAGGGCCTTGCGGCGGAACGCGCCGATCGCGCCCGGCACGGTCGGCATGCAGTTCAGCACCTCGTACAGGCGGCGGTCGAGGTTGAAGCCGACCACGTACTCGATGTGCTGCCAGGCGGCGACCATCTTTCCCCGGTTGCCGACCTTGACGTTGCCGGCGACCGCGCCCACCGACGGGTCGGCGAACGCCTGCACCAGCATCCGGATCGAGTCGGTCTCGAAGACGGTGTCGCCGTCGACGGTGACGATCAGCTCGTTCCTCGCCAGCGCGATGCCGATGTTCAGCGCGTTCGACTTGCCGCCGTTGGGCACCCGCACCACCCGTACGTTGGGCAGCCCCATCCGCTCGACCAGGGCGGCCGTCCCGTCGGTGGAGCCGTCGTCGACCACCACCACCTCGATCCCGCCGGGATGGTCGCCGCCGGCCAGCGAGCGCACCGCCGCCTCGATGCCCTCCTTCTCGTTGTACGCGGGCACGATCACCGAGACCGGGTCGGTCACCTCCGGACCCCAGGTCCAGCCGGGTCGGCGGCGCTGCCGCACGTGCCGGCTGGCGAGCAGCAACAACAACCCGGTACGCCCGATGGTCAGCGAACCGACCACCAGGAACAGCCCGGCGATGAGCCAGAGCATCCCGTCCGCCAGCCGCACGGTGCCGATCACGGCGGCGCCGCGCCACACGTCGCTGCGCGGGGCCGGCGGGTTCTCGGCCAGCAGCGGCACCTGCGTCGCGCCCGCGACCTGATTGCGCTCCGCGATCGTCTGGTTGAGCCCCTCGGTGATCGTCGTGAAGGCGTAGCCCCGGGCCTTCATCATCGGGATGAACGTGCGCAGCGCCGCCACGGTCTGCGAGCGATCGCCGCCGGCGTCGTGGAACAGGATCACCGCCGGGGTCTCGCCGGGCGGGCTCGCGTTCCGGATGATCTGCGGTACGCCGGGTCGCTGCCAGTCCTCGCTGTCCATGTCGTTGACCACGGTCAGGTAGCCCTGCTCGCCGACCTCCTTGACCAGCTTCCAGTTCGTGTCGTCGATCGCGTCGGCCTTCGACGAGTACGGGAACCGGACCAGGTTGGTGTGCACGCCGGTGGCGCGGGCGATCACGACCTGGGTCTGGGACAGCTCGAGGGTGCGCCGCCAGGGCGCGACCCGCTGCATGTTCGGGTGGGTGAAGGTGTGCACGCCGAGCTCGTTGCCGTCCTTGGTGATCTCCCGGGTGAGCGCCGGGTGGCGGGCCACCTCGGAGCCGACCACGAAGAAGGTGGCGTGCGCGTCGTTCTCGGCCAGCACCTGGAGCACCTTCGGGGTCCAGGTCGGGTCGGGGCCGTCGTCGAAGGTCAGCGCGATGGTGCGCGGCGGCATCCGGCTGCTGCTCTGCTGGCCGCCGGTGGTGTTGATGACCGGCCCGCCGCCCCGGATCGACAGCGGGACGCCGTCCTGGTCGCCGACCTCGGACTCGACGTGGTCGCTCGTGAACTCCGAGTTCACGTACGCCTGCACGACCAGCACACTGACGAAGATCACCACCAGCAGGGTGGCGAGCGCGACCCGGGGTGGTGGCAGCACCCGGCGGCGTTTGCGGCTGCTCACGCCTCGACCTCGGCCGGCCTGGCCTCGGGCAGATCGCTGGTGGGCGCCGCGGCCGCGGCCTTGGCGGATGCGATCGGCGTACCCTCGCCGCCGCCCTGCCCGCCGGTGGGCGGCGACGTCGGACTCGTCGGCGTCGTGGTCGGCGTGGTGGTGGCCGGTGTGGTGGGCGCGGTCGTCGACTCCACCGGCCGGCTTGCGGAGGGGACCGGCTTCGGCGGGACGGTCGGGGCCGGTTTCTTGGTCGCGGTCGGCTTGGTGACCGGCCGGGCGGTCGCCGACGTGACCTTGGCGGCCTCGAGCCCGGGCGCCGAGGTGTTCCCGCGCGGCGGCAGCGCGTCGACGACAAGCACCGGCTTCGGCGAGAGGCTGGGCGTCGGGGCCGGCGCGGGGCTGGGCGGGGCCGGCCGCTTCTCGCCGGTGTCGCCCGCGGGCTCGAGGCCGGGCAGCGGCAGCACGGCGCTGGACGGCACCGGGCCGCCGACCAGGCTCACGCTGATCAGGCCACCGTAGAGCATCACCAGGGCGCCGAACCCGTACGCGAGTCGGCGCAGCAGCCGGCTGCGGCGTCCGGTGGTGTCCACGAACACCGGTGCCCCCGGCGCCACCGAGATCACCTCGGTGACCGGGATGTCGCCGTCGATGAATGGCGGGGTTTCAGGCTCCAGCGAAGTCACCGAGCGAGCTTAAAAAGGCTGGCCCGCAATGCAGCAGGCACTCACTCCGGCGGATGACGGATGATCGCCAGCGCTATTCAGCCGAAATGATGACCGTCGGCGTTTGACCAGATGGGCACCGATGTGTGCCATCGAAAAAATGATCGTCCTGAGCTGCGGCAGAATGAGCGGCAGGAGAAGGTTACGCCATTCGGGCGAGATTCTTCATGTCGCATGCGCGACATTTAATGCGAGACAAATTCGTCGTCCGATTAGTCGACCTTATGATAATACAACCGGAATGTCCGATGTGGCAAGGTGGCTTGATCGAAATTTGAAAGTTCGGCAGGCGACCCGTTGTGTCCGACATCGGAGGTCGTTAAGCTTCTTCTTGCGCGCCCCTATCGCCCGCTTCCCCCGTGGCAGGCGATCGGGGCGCGCCCTTACGTTCAGGCCGTTTCCGCGCCTAGCTCCTTCAAATCCAGCGGCCGCCGAGCCACATCCGCGACGACCAGCTGTCGTACGTGATGAGCTGCCCCACGAAGATCGGGTGGAAGTAGGCGAAGCAGAGCGCCACCAGCACCACGTAGGCGCCGACCACGACCGTACCGATCACCTGCCGGTCCGGTCTCGCCTTGCCCGCCACCACCCCGGTCGGCGGCGTCATGATCGCCCCGAGCACGTAGACCACGGCGAGGATCAGGAACGGCAGCGCCGGCAGGAGGTAGAACGAGAACATCGTCCGGCCGTCCTTCACCGCGTAGTAGAACCACGGCAGCATGCCGCCCAGCACCGGCACCAGGATCGCCCAGGCCCGCCAGTCGCGCCGCGCGATGCCGAACCAGATCAGCGTGGCCAGCGCGGGCAGGAACGACCACCACAGGATCGGCGTACCCAGCAGCAGGATCTCGCGGGCGCAGCTGGGCGCCCCGCAGTTGCCGCTGTTGCCCCAATAGAACGCGACCGGCCGGCCGAGCAGCAGCCACTGCCACGGCCAGGACTGGTAGACGTGCCGCTCGGTCAGCTGGCTGTGGAAGTGGAACGCCTCGACGTGGTAGTGCCACAGGTTGCGCAGCGCCCCGATGACCGGGGGCTCGCTGAGCCCGTTGGCCTGCCGGTAGTGCCGGAAGTACCCGGTGTTGGTGACGAACCAGCCGGTCCAGGTGGCCAGGTAGGTCATCAGCGACAGGACGACGGAGAGCACGCCCCAGCCGAAGTCGCCGAAGATGCCCGCGATGATCGGCTGTGGGATGCCCGCCGAGCGCCGGGCCTGCCAGCGCCACACCACGACCAGCACGCCGAAGAACGGCAGGAAGAACAGCGCGCTCCACTTGACCCCGCAGGCCATCCCGAACAGCACGCCGGAGACGAGCAGCCACCACGGCACGATCCGGGGTATCGCGGGGGTCTTCGCCGGGTCGTAGCCGTCCTCCAGCGCGCGCAGCAGCCGGCGGCGGTAGTGGTCCCGGTCGAGCACGATGGCGGCGAAGCTGGCCAGCACGAACAGGCCGAGGAAGATGTCGAGCAGCGACGTGCGGGACAGCACCAGCTGGAAGCCGTCCAGCGCCATCAGCAGACCGGCCGTGCCGGCCAGCAGCACCGAGTGGAACAGCCGGTAGGCGACCCGGACCAGGATCAGGATCATCAGGGTGCCGGCCACCGCGGCTGGCACCCGCCAGCCGGTCTCGTGGTTGCCCCAGACCAGCTCACCGAGCGCGATCAGCCATTTGCCCAGCGGCGGATGCACCACGTACGCCGGGCCGTTGGTCTTCTCGTCCCACTCGACCGCGTGGTGGATCATGTCCCACGCGTCGGTCGGGTAGTACACCTCGTCGAAGATGTAGCCCTTGGGCTGGCCGATGTTCTGGAACCGCAGGATGCCCGCGATCACCACCACGACGAGCGTGACGAGCCACGAGTGCGGGTTGAGCCAGTTGTCGAGGGTGCTCAGGCGGCGCCGAACGATCTCGGGAACGCCGCGCACACCGGTGGGCTCCACGGCCGCGGGCGGCTCCGGAGTGAGTTCTGTCTCAGCTGTCGCCGTCGTCACTCCGCGATCCTAGGGCCTACTGCTGAGAAGGCGTGCATGTGATGGACTTTCGCCGTGACAGCCAACGAAGAGGGCGCGGGCCGAGTGGTGCTGGCCGGTGCGCCGCTGGGCAACATCGGCGACGCGTCGGCCCGGCTACGCGAGGTACTGGCCTCGGCGGACGTGGTCGCGGCCGAGGACACCAGGCGGCTGGCCCGGCTGGCCCGGGATCTGGGCGTCACGGTGGCCGGCCGGGTGGTGTCCTATTTCGAGGGCAACGACGAGCGGCGTACGCCGGAGCTGGTGGCCGCCCTCGAGCAGGGCGCGACCGTCGCGGTGGTCACCGACGGCGGCATGCCGAGCGTCTCCGATCCCGGGTACCGGCTGGTGCGGGCCGCGCTCGAGGCGGGTTTCCCGGTGACGGCCGCGCCCGGCCCGAGCGCGGTGACCACGGCGCTCGCGCTCTCCGGCCTGCCCAGCGACCGGTTCGTGTTCGAGGGCTTCCTGCCGCGTACCGGATCGCATCGTCGCGCGCGCCTGCGCGAGCTGGCCGCCGAGCCGCGCACGCTGGTGTTCTTCGAGGCCCCGCACCGCATCGCGGGCGCCCTGAGCGATCTTGCGTCGGCCTTCGGCGGTGATCGTGCGGCCGCGGTCTGCCGCGAGCTGACCAAGACGTACGAGGAGATCCGCCGGGCCTCGCTCGCCGAGCTGGCCGCCTGGGCCCGGGACGGCGAGCCGCGCGGCGAGATCACCCTGGTGGTGGCGGGCGCGCCGGCCGGTCCGCCGCCGCGTCCGGCCGACGACGAGCTGCGCGCCGCGGTGGCCGCCCGGGAGGCCGCCGGCGCCTCCCGCCGGGACGCGATCCAGCAGGTGGCCGACGACTTCGGCCTCAAGAAGCGCGAGGTCTACAGCCTGGTGCACACCACCTAAAACCATTTCCCTGTACGCGTCGGGGCCGTCCCGCGTGGCCGAGTGAGGGCCGCCCGGGGCCGTTCCGCCACCGACCCGCCGCTCAGAACGCCGCGATCAAGAACCCCGCGAGGAGCAAGACGGGCCCGGCCAGGCTGGCCAGCACCGCGCCGCGCCGGGCCGTCCGGGTCTCCAACCGCCGCGCTCCGGTCACGCTCGCGATGGCCCATCCGCACAACAGCACCATCAGGAACCCGAGGATCCAGCGCAACTCCAGCAGCGGGCTGGTGTTGCCGAGGTAGGCGCGCGGGCTGTCCGGGCTGACCATCCGGGCCGCCGCGACCGCGCCCGGCACCCGGTGACCGGGCTCCACCCCGAGCAGCGTCACCCGGCTGACCAGGTAGGAGCCGTCGGCGGCGGCGAACGGGCCCACGCAGTGCTGGGTGAGGCCGGAGCCGGTGCAGCTCGTCACGGTCGCGTAGCCGCGGGTGCCGTGCCCCACGGCCAGCCAGAACGGTTCCGCGCTGACCCAGGCGAAGAACGCGGCGACCAGGCCGAGCGCAATCAGCGAGGCGAGCGCCCCGATCGGGGTGTGCGGGGCTGCCTGCCGGGCCCCGCGCCGGGTGGCGGTGGGTGTGGGCTCCTCCGCCGCGGCCGGCTCGGGGAGCTGCTCCGGGTCGGTGTGCCAGAACGGGGAGTTCTCCATCCGCTCCAGGCGCGCGTCGGTCTCCGGGTCGCCGGTGGCGCGGGGCAGCGGCTCGTTGGGCAGCACCCGACGGTTCTGCTTGGTGACGCCGGAGGCCGTGCCCGGCGGCGTGGCGGACTCCAGTGGCACCGTGGGCCGGCTGCGGGCGCTCGGCTCGGGCAGCACCATCACGTCCGGCTCTTTGCCCTCGGCGTCGACGGTCTTGTGCTCGCCGGTGATCTCGACCGCCCAGTCGGCCACCTCGCCGGGCGGCATTTCCGGTCGCGCGCTCTCGGCCGTGGCCGGTTCCGCGGCCCCGGCCTCCGCCCCGGCGGGCGGCTTCTTTGCCGTGGGTGTGGCGGCCGCGGGTTTCGTCTCGGCGGGCGGCTTTTTCGCGGTGACCGGCGCGGCCGCGGTCGCCGACGCACGGCGCGAGCGGTTCCGGGCCGGCGGCCGCAGCGGGTCGTACCGGTGCTCGTCCAGCTGGTCGTGCCGGCGCTCCACGACCGGCGGCTCGGTGTCCGGGTCGAGGTGGCGCGTGGTGTCGCGGACGCCCGCGGCGTGCGCCTCCGCCTGTTCGGCGGAACGTCGCGGCCCGGCCTCGCCGGGCGGCAGCAAGGTGCCGGTGACGCCGGCGGCGGCCTCCTCCTGGTGCTGCGGGGCACGTCGGCGAGGGCGCCGCTGGCGTCCGGTGGGCGGGTCGGTGGCGGCCCGGTCGGTCTCGCCGCGCCACCAGCCCGGGTTGGGGTCGGAGAACGACCAGGGGTTGCCCTCGTTGGAGGGTTTCTCCCCGGGTTGCGGCGTCTCTCCGATCACCCGTCCATTGGACTACGCCGCCGGGCGCCGATCACGCACAATAAGGGCGTGTCGCCATAAATGCCATTTCGCGCTGACGCCAGAACGAATCCGTTCGCGAGCCGCCCGGGCCGCTCATTACTCTTAGGAACCATGAGTCACGTTCTCGCCGCGGTTGCCTGGCCCTATGCCAACGGCCCGCGCCACATCGGTCATGTTTCCGGCTTCGGGGTGCCTTCCGACGTTTTCAGCCGGTACATGCGGATGGCCGGTCACGACGTGCTCATGGTCTCGGGCACCGACGAGCACGGCACGCCGATCCAGGTGCAGGCCGACGCCGACGGGGTGACCCCGCGCGAGCTCGCCGACCGGTACAACCGGGTCATCGTCGAGGACCTGCACGGTCTGGGCCTGTCCTACGACCTGTTCACCCGCACCACGACCCGCAACCACTACGCCACCGTGCAGGAGCTGTTCACCGTTCTGGAGCGGAACGGGTACATCGTCGGCCGGACCACGCTGGGCGCGATCTCGCCGTCCACCGGGCGCACCCTGCCCGACCGCTACATCGAAGGCACCTGCCCGATCTGCGGCTACGAGAGCGCCCGCGGCGACCAGTGCGACAACTGCGGCAACCAGCTCGACCCGGAACAGCTGATCAACCCCCGTTCCAAGATCAACGGCGAGACGCCGGAGTTCGTCGAGACCGAGCACTTCTTCCTCGACCTCCCCGCGTTCGCCGAGGCGATCGGCGCCTGGCTCGACCGCCGCGAGAACTGGCGCCCCAACGTGCTCAAGTTCTCCCGCAACCTGCTGGACGACCTGCAGCCCCGGGCGATCACCCGAGACCTCGAGTGGGGCGTGCCGATCCCGCTGGACGGCTGGCGGGAGCGCGCCGACAAGCGCATCTACGTGTGGTTCGACGCGGTGATCGGCTACCTGTCCGCCTCGATCGAGTGGGCCCGCCGCACCGGCGAGCCGGACGCGTGGCGGCAGTGGTGGTCGGCCGACGGGCTGGGCAAGGACGCTCAGTCGTACTACTTCATGGGCAAGGACAACATCGTCTTCCACTCGGTGATCTGGCCGGCGCTGCTGCTGGGCTACTCGGGCGAGGGCGACAAGGGCGGCGAGCCGGGCGAGCTGGGCCGGCTCAACCTGCCCACCGAGGTCGTCTCCAGCGAATACCTGACGATGGAGGGCAAGAAGTTCTCCTCCTCCCGGCGGGTCGTCATCTACGTGCGCGACTTCCTGGAGCGCTACGACGCCGACGCCCTGCGATACTTCATCGCCGCGGCCGGCCCCGAGTCCACCGACACCGACTTCACCTGGGCCGAGTTCGTCCGGCGTAACAACGACGAACTGGTCGCCGGCTGGGGCAACCTGGTCAACCGCTCGATCTCGATGGCGGCGAAGAACTTCGGCGCGATCCCCGAGGCCGGCGAGCTCACGCCCGAGGACGAGGCGTTGCTCGCGGTGGCCAAGGCCGGGTTCGGCACGGTCGGCGACCTGATCGGCCGGCACCGGCAGAAGGCGGCAATCGGCGAGGCGATGCGGGTGGTCGCCGAGGCAAACAAATACCTGTCCGACCAGGCCCCGTGGAAGCTGAAGGCCGACGAGGACAAGCCCCGCCAGGCCACCGTCCTGCACGTGGCGCTGCAGGTGGTCAGCGACGCGAACACGTTGCTGACCCCGTTCCTGCCGCACTCCGCGCAGAAGGTGTTCGAGCTGCTCGGCGGCGCGGGCGTGCACGCGCCGATGCCGCGCATCGAGGAGGTCGACGACCTCGACGGCGGCCCGTCCTACCCGGTGCTGACCGGCGACTACACGGTGGGCGCGAAGTGGGAGTCGGTCCCGCTGGTCGCCGGCACCCCGCTGGCGGCCCCGAAACCGGTCTTCCGCAAGCTCGAGCCGTCGGTGGTCGACGAGGAACTGGCCCGCCTCGAGAGCTGAGCTTGCTGGCTCCGCTTAGCGGGCTGGGCGGGTGGTTGCGGTCGACCAGATGAGTCGCGTGGGGCGACTGTCCCGTGCGGGGTGGGCTGGGTGGGTGCGCTTTGCGGTGGTTGCGGTCGGGCAGATGAGTCGCGTGGGGGGACTGTCCCGTGCGGCTGAGCTGGCTGGCTCCGCTTCGCTCCGCGGGCGATCGCCCCTTTGAGGCTGATGACGAGAGGCCGCTTTTCGACACCGCAAACCCCGCGGCGCCGAAAAGCGGCCTCTCGTCATCAGCGGGGCGATCGCGGGCCGTCCCCGGACCGGGGGCGCCCTGCAGATACCGGTGTAATCAGCGGGGCGATCGCGGGCCGTTCCCGGACCGGGGGCGCCCTGCAGATACCGGTGTAATCAGCGGGGCGATCGCGGGCCGTGCCCGGTCGAGGGGCGCCCTGCAGATACCGGTGTTATCAGCGGGGGGATCGTGGGTCGTCCTCGGTTGAGGGGCGGCCTGCGGATACCGGTGTTGGGCTGGGTTACAGGGTGTAGGGGATGTCGGCTATGTGGTGGTCTTGTAGTTCGCCTACGGGGGCCCAGGTTTCGTAGACGCCTCGTTCGTAGCAGCGGGCGCCGGTCTCGTTGAGCGACTCGGCGTCCGGGCGCACCAGGCGCAGGCGGGCCCAGGAGTCGTCGCGCTGCAGCACCCAGCACGGCGTGTTGCGCCATAGCGCCTGCTCGGCTCGGCGGCTGAGAGTGCTCACCGGGTACCGGGCGGCGCGGGTGAGCGCGCGGACGCGGAACTCGTCCGGCGGGTCGGCGACCGCCTCGTACTCCTTGTCCTTGATCCGGCCGACCAGCTTGGCCGAGCCGGGCGTCGTGCACGGCACGTACTCCCGGTCGGGGCTGACGCCGGGGAGGTTGTCCAGCAGCGGACGCCAGCGCGGACCGGCCAGCCGCAGCCAGCCGTGCTGCTCCGGCTGGTAGGTGTAGAGCAGGATCTCCTCGCTGCCCTCGACGTACGCGACGAGCTGCGCGTTCGCCGGGATCGGGAGGTCCGCGAAGCCGGCCGTGATGTACTCCGGGATGAGGTCCTCGGTGCTCGGGGTGAACCCGGTGCCGAGCACCATCGCGCCGACCCGCGAGTGGGCGGGCAGCATCGCCAGCCCAGGCTGGGTGGGGCCGGCCGGCACCTCGTAGTCGAGCGGGTCCACGGCCCGCCAGCGCAGCGCGTAGGCGACTTCCGTGCTCTCCGCGGCGCCGTCGGTGGCGAGCAGCGTCAGGTCATGCGGGTCGTGCAGGTGCGCGATGTCGCAGGCGCGGTAGCAGAACCCGTACGGAAGCCAGCCGCCGAGATGCCCGGCGACCTGAGCGGGGGAGAGCACCTTGGTCATCCTGGTGCCCCGGCGGATCGCCGCGGTCGCGCGGATCCGCCGCAACACCACATCGTCGCGATACGCCGCCGACTGGCTCATCCGCTGGACCTGGGTCCAGCCGAGATCGCGGCGGAGGGGGGCCGACAGGGGCGGCTCTAGGGGATCAGCGCCGACCGCGCTGTCCTCGCCGGTCAAGGTCACGGCCGCAAGTTAAGCGACAACAGTGGATTTCAAGTGAACAAACGGTTGCGTCCAGGCGTAAGTGCACAATGTCTCACATGCCACCGACACCGTCCCGGTCCCGTACGGACAAGCAAGCACGCCGGCGCGGGGAGTTTCCCGCCTCGCCCGAGCCGTTGTCCGTTCCGGTATTCGACAGCCACACCCACCTGGATCTAACAATTCAGGAGGCCGGGGTGCCCGGCGACGGCTCCGGCGACCCGATCGACGCGCTGATCGACGCGGCCGCCAAGACCGGTATCGATCGGCTGGTCCAGGTCGGCGTGGACGTCGCCTCGTCGCGCTGGGGGGCCGAGCTGGCCGCCCGGAATGCGGCGATTCTGGCGGCGGTCGCGATTCACCCGAACGAGGCGCCGATTCTGTCCGATCTCGACGAAGCGCTGCGCGAGATCGAGGCGCTGGCCGGGCAGCCGCGGGTGCGCGGCGTCGGGGAGACCGGATTGGACACGTTCCGGACCGGCGAGGACGGCCGGCACGCCCAGGAGGAGAGCTTCCGGGCGCACATCGCGATCGCCAAGCGGCATGGCAAGGCGCTGATCATCCACGATCGGGACGCACACCGGGACGTGCTGCGGGTGCTCGACGAGGAGGGTGCGCCCGAGACGGTGGTCATGCACTGCTTCTCCGGCGACGCGGACTTCGCCGCCGAGTGCGTCCGGCGCGGCTTCCACCTCAGCTTCGCCGGGACGGTGACCTTCGCCAGCGCCGGTGCGCTGCGGGCGGCCGCCGAGATCACCCCGGCCGAGCAGATCATGGTGGAGACCGACGCGCCGTACCTGACCCCGATGCCGCACCGCGGGCGGCCGAACGCGTCCTATCTGATCCCGCTGACCGTGCGGGCGCTCGCCGAGACCCGCGGGGACGATGTGGACACCCTGTGCGCCGCGATCTCGGCGAACGGGGAGCGGGTCTTCGGGCCGTGGCGTTAGTCCTCTTTGGCCCTCGGCGTCAGTCGTCCTCCACCCAGGCCGCCGCGCCGAGGAGCTCGCCGAGGCCGCGCATCAGCTCGGCGAACGTCCCCGGCGCCGCGTTCAGCGGGCCCCGGGAGACGAAGCGCACCGCCCAGCCGTGGCTCGGCGCCACGTTGAAGATGCGGTGCACCACCCGGCTGCCGCGCGGGTCGGCCTCGACCGAGGTGACCCCGCGGTACCACCACTCGCCCTGTAAGGCGACCGTGCGCCGGGCGCGGTCGACCGACACGGTCAGCCGGCTGCCGTCCCGGGTCACCACGAAGTCGTCGCCGGGGTCGGTCTCGGCCAGCTCGCCGCGGGCCGCGATCGGCGAGCGGCCGCCCGGGCGCACGTCGAGCAGCACCTCGGCCACCCGGTCCGGTGGCGCCTCGATCACCCCATGCAGCTCGAGCAACTCGCTCATTCCTGCTTTCTACCCCGTCGCGGCCGGGCCCGCCCGCCCTCGGCCGTAGGCTCTGACCTCATGGCTGACGCACTGCTCGGCCCGGCGGAGATCCGGGAGCTCGCGACCCGCCTCGGCGTGTCGCCGACCAAGAAGCTCGGCCAGAACTTCCTGCACGACCCGAACACGATCCGCCGCATCGTGGCCGCCGCCGGTCTGCGCCCCGACGACGTCGCGCTCGAGGTCGGGCCCGGGCTCGGCTCGCTCACGCTCGGCCTGGTCGGCGCGGTCCGGCACGTACACGCCGTGGAGATCGACCCGAGGCTCGCCGCGGCGCTGCCCGAGACGGTGGCGGCGCCCAACCTGACCGTGCACCCGGCCGACGCGATGCGGGTCGGCGCCGCGGATTTCGACCCGGCGCCGACCATGCTGGTGGCCAACCTGCCGTACAACGTGGCGGTGCCGGTGGTGCTGCACCTGCTGGCCGGGTTGCCGACGCTGCGCGGCGGCCTGGTGATGGTGCAGAAGGAGGTCGCCGATCGGCTCACCGCGGGGCCGGGCTCCAAGGTGTACGGGGTGCCGTCGGTGAAGCTCGCCTGGTACGCGGACGCCCGGCCGGCCGGGAAGGTGCCGCCGGCGGTGTTCTGGCCGGTGCCCAACGTGGATTCCGGACTCGTGGCGTTCCTCCGGCGCACCCCACCCAGGGCGGACATCGACCGGTCTGACGTCTTCGCGGTGGTGGACGCGGCGTTCGCCCAGCGGCGCAAGACGTTGCGGGCGGCGCTGGCCGGCTGGGCGGGCGGGCCGCAGCAGGCGGAAAAGGTACTGGTGGCGGCCGGGATAGCGCCGCAAGCCCGGGGCGAATCGCTGACCGTGGCCCAGTTCGCCGAGATAGCCGCCGCGGCAAAACCGTCGGGCGTCGGCGGTAAGCTCAGCGCGTCCGGCAGACAGCCCGAGGAGGTGGACACATGACCGCCGAGTCAACCCAGCACGTCATGTGGACCCCCGACCCGATGCGGCACGTGCACGCCTACGGCTTGGTGGACGGCGGCTACGAGCCGGCCGGTGATTCCGATGAGGTGCAGCGCTTGAGCAAGCCGTTCGCCATCGAGGTGCCGATTCGGGAGACTGCTCCGTGACGGAGGCGTGGGGGCCGGACGACGACGAGCCGCGCCGGCACAGTGGGCCGGTGCGAGTGCGGGTGCCGGCCAAGATCAACCTGCATCTCGGGGTGGGTCCGCTGCGGCCCGACGGGTTTCACGAGCTGAACACCGTCTATCACGCGATCAGCCTGTTCGACGAGCTCACCGCCCGGCCGGGCGACACGCTCGCGCTGACCATGGAGGGCGAGGGCGCCGGGTCGCTCGCGCTCGACGAGAGCAACCTGATCATCCGGGCGGCGCGGGCCTTGGCGGCGCGCACCCGGGTGCCGGCGCACGCCCGGCTGCATCTGCGCAAATCGATCCCGCTCGCCGCCGGGCTGGCCGGGGGCAGCGCCGACGCGGCCGCCGCGCTGATCGCCTGTGACCTGCTCTGGGGCACCGGGATGTCCCGTGACGAGCTGGCCGAGGTGGGCGCGACCCTCGGGTCGGACGTGCCGTTCCTGCTGCACGGCGGTACCGCCCTGGGCACCGGGCACGGCGAGGCGGTCAGCCCCATCCTGGCCCGGCCCACCACCTGGCACTGGGTCGTCGCGCTCGCCGACGGCGGCCTGTCCACCCCCGAGGTGTACGCGAAGCTCGACGGCCTGCGGGAGAGCCCGTTCCCGCCCAAGGCGCTGGCCGGCGCCGACGATCTGATGGCCGCGCTGCGCCAGCGCGACCCGGCGGTGCTCGGCGCGGCTCTCGGCAACGACCTGCAGCCGGCCGCCATCGCGCTGCGCCCCGAGCTGACCGCCGTGCTGGAGGCGGGCCGCGCGGCCGGCGCCGTGGCCGGCCTGGTCTCCGGGTCCGGGCCGACGTGCGTGTTCCTGGCGTCCGACGCTGCGCACGCCGAGCGGTTGGCCGCCGACATCAACGCCGCCGGCGTCTGCCGCGAGGCGCTGGCCGCCCGCGGCCCCATGCCCGGAGCCCGGGTCACTTAGCCGCAATCCAGCCGGCTCGGTGTCGGCGGCGCGGGTCGTTTGGCCGTGGCTCCCCCCTGAGCGCGACCGGGCGCGGGGCGGCGACGGCGGCGCGGGTAACGTAGTTCCATCGTGGCCAACATCATCAACCTGGACCGGGTGAGCAAGGGGTACGGCGCCGCCGGTCAGCTGCTCACCGACGTGTCGCTCGGGCTGGACGACGACGCCCGCGTCGGCATCGTCGGGCTCAACGGGGCCGGCAAGTCGACCCTGCTGCGGCTGCTCGCCAAGGCCGAGGAACCCGACTCCGGGCGCGTCACCCACCGCCGTGACCTGCGCGTCGCCACTCTGCCGCAGACGCTCGACCTCGCCGCCGAAGCGACCGTGCGGGACGTCGTGCTCGGCACCGGCTGGCTCGCGCAGGGCATGGGCGCCGAGCACGAGTGGGCCGGCGACGCGGGCGTGCGGGCCATCCTCGACGGCCTCGGCATGGGCCACCTCGGGCTGGACACGCCGGTCGGGCCGATGTCCGGTGGCGAGCGCCGCCGGGTCGCGCTGGCCGCGCTGCTGGTCCGCGACAGCGATCTGCTCATCCTCGACGAGCCCACCAACCACCTGGACGTGGCCGGCGTCGACTGGCTCGCCCGCTATCTGCTCACCCGCCGCGGGGCGCTGTGCGTGGTCACCCACGACCGCTGGTTCCTCGACGCTGTCTGCACCGCGACCTGGGAGGTCGTCGACGAGCAGGTGTACGCGTACGAGGGCGGCTACGCGGCCTGGATCCTCTCCCGCGCCGAACGGCAGCGGGTAGCCGCCGCGATCGAGGCCCGCCGGCAGAACCTGCTCCGCAAGGAAATCGCCTGGCTGCGCCGTGGCCCGCCGGCCCGCACCTCCAAGCCCCAGTTCCGGATCGACGCGGCCAACGCGCTGATCGCCGACGTGCCCCCGGTCCGCGACACGGTGAGCCTGCAGCGGCTGGCCGTCACCCGGCTCGGCAAGCAGGTCTACGACCTCGAGAACGTGACGCTGACCGCGGGCAGCAAGCCGATCCTGGACGGCCTCACCTGGCAGGTCGGGCCGGGCGACCGGATCGCCGTGCTGGGCGCCAACGGGGCCGGAAAGACCACCCTGCTTCGCCTGCTCGCGGGCATCAGCACGCCGGCCGGTGGGCGGCTGGTCACCGGCTCGACGGTGCGGGCCGCGTTCCTCTCCCAGGAGCTCAAGGAGCTGCCCGGCGACCTGCGCCTGCTCGAAGCCGTCGAAGAGGTCGCCAAGCGGGTCAAGCTCGGTGACCGGGAGTTGTCCGCGGGGCAGCTGGCCGAGGTGTTCGGCTTCACCGACAAGCGGATCTGGACGCCGGTGAGCGACCTGTCCGGCGGCGAGCGGCGCCGGCTGCAACTGCTGCGCCTGCTGGCGACCGAGCCGAACGTGCTGCTGCTCGACGAGCCCACCAACGACCTGGACACCGATACGCTCGCCGCGCTCGAGGACCTGCTCGACTCCTGGCCGGGCACGATGATCGTGGCCAGCCACGACCGCTACCTGGTCGAGCGGGTCACCGACACCGCGTACGGGATGTTCGGCGACGGCCGCCTCGTGCACCTGCCCGGCGGCGTGGACGAGTACCTGACGCGTGCGGCGGCCCGCCTGGCCCCGGGCGTACGGGAAACGCAGTCGCCAGCGCAAGTGACGCCCAGCGCGGCCGGCCTCTCCGCGGGTGAGGTTCGCCAGGCTCGCAAGGATCTTGCCCGGTTGGAGCGGCAGCTGGGCAAGCTCGAGGAGCGAATCCTCAAGATCAATGAGCAGCTGGCCGAGCACGGCAGCGACTACTCCAAGATCGTCGAGCTGGAAGCGCAGCTCAAGGCGGTCCAGGAGGAGCGTGGCCAGGTCGAGGAGGCCTGGCTCGAGCTCGCGGAGATTGTGCCCGAAAACTGATCCGGGGGGTGTGGCTGCGCCGCTTCAGCGGGATACGCCAGAATCGGCCTGGACAACACCTGAGCTTGGAGACGGACACCATGGCGCACAACCCCGTCAACCACCCGCTGCGGCCGCTGTACCGCGTCGTCGGCTTCCTCGCCGGCGCCTACCTGGTCGTGTTCGGGATCGTCGGCCTGATCCGGACCTCCGGCGAGGAGCTCACCGGCGCCAACGACAAGACCGTCCTCGGCCAGGGCACCAACACGCTGCTGTCGATCATCATGCTGGCCGTCGGCGTCATCGTGCTCATCGCCACCGCGATCGGCCGCAACGTCGACACCGCCGTGAACAAGTACTTCGGCTGGGGCCTGCTCGTCCTCGGCACCTTCGGCCTCGCGTTCAGCCGCACCGACGCCAACATCTTCGGGCAGGACATCCACACGGTGGTCGTCACCTACATCGTGGGCCTGGCGCTGATCACCTCGAGCCTCTACAGCAAGGTCGCGCCCGCCGGGGAGGCCGGCGCGCCGCGTCAGGTCCGGGAGGGGCGCGCGGCCTGATGGCGCACTACCCGGTCAATCACCACCTGCGTCAGGTCTACCGCCTCCTGGCGGGCCTCGCCGGCCTCTACTTCGCGCTGGTCGGCATCATCGGCATCGCGAAGACGTGGGGTGACCCGTTCTTCTACCGGGAGGGCGGCGACTGGTCGCTCGGGCTGCGGGTCAACCCCGCCTCCGCCTGGCTCTACGCGATCGTCGGCCTCGTGCTGCTCGGCGTCGTGCTGCTCGGCGGCAACCTGCTGCACCGGGTCGCGATCGTCCTCGGCTGGGGGCTGTGCGGCGTCAGCGTGCTGGTGATGGCGTTCATCCAGACCGACGCCAACGTCCTGCACGCCTCGATGATCAACGTGATCGTGACCATCGTCCTCGGGCTGGTCACGCTCACCGCCGGCCTGTACGCGAAGGTCGGCAGCCGCGACGCCGCCGACGCCGAGGCAGCGGCGGCGCACAACCCCCGCTGACTCAGGCGCCGCTGACTGCGGCCGTCAACGCGTCTTGCGGGTCAGCAGGGTGGGCTTCGGCTCGAGATGGGACAGGCCGTTCCACGCCAGGTTCACCAGGTGGGCGGCCACCATCTCCTTCTTCGGCTTCCGCGCCTCCCGCCACCACTGGCCGACCAGCGCCACCATCCCGACCAGCGCCTGCGAATACAGCTCCGCGAACTTCGGGTCCAGGCCGCGGCGCTTGAACTCGTCGCCCAGGATGTGCTCCACCTGGTGCGCCACGTCGTTCATGACGCTGGAGAAGTTTCCCGCCGGGGACAGCACCGGTGACTCGCGGACCAGCACCCGGAAACCGTGCGGCTCGTCCTCGATGTAGTCGAGCAGGGCCAGCGCCGCCTGCTCCAGCAACTCCCGTGGATGCCCCGCGGTCAGCGCCGCGGCGATCCGGTCGAGCAGGGAGCGCACCTCGCGGTCGACGACGACCGCGTACAGCCCCTCCTTGCCGCCGAAGTGCTCGTACACCACCGGCTTCGACACCTTCGCCCGGGCCGCGACCTCCTCGACGCTGGTCGCGTCGAAGCCACGCTCGGCAAACAGCTGCCGGCCGATCGCGATCAGCTGTTCCCGCCGCTGCGCGGCCGACATGCGGACCCGGGGAGGGGTCGCCGCCGGCCGCTGCCGCCGCACACGAGGCTGGTCGCCGCTGCTGTCGCCGGAATCGGTCACCTGGACATCCTGCCAGGTGTGCCCTTTGTCCATCTCCCCCGTGGCCGCCGTCACGCCTTGGTCATCTTCGCGGCGAGCCGTTCGTGGTTCGGCCACTTGACCGCCCAGGCCGCGCCCGTCTTCTCGAAAAGCCAGATCACCCGGGCCGAGATGTCGATCTGACCGCGCAGCACACCGTGCCGGGCGCAGGTCGGATCCGCGTGGTGCAGGTTGTGCCAGCTCTCCCCGAACGACACCAGCGCGAGCGGCCAGAAGTTCGAGGCCTTGTCCCCGTTGCGCACCTCGAAGGGGCGCTCGCCGTACACGTGACACACCGAGTTGATCGACCACGTGATGTGGTGCAGCAGGCCGATCCGCACGATGCCGGCCCAGAAGAACGCGGTCAGCGCGCCCTGCCAGGACCAGGTCACCAGGCCACCGATCAGGGCCGGCCCGAGGGTCGAGAAGATCACGAGCGCCGGGAAGGCCTTGTCCACCCGGTCGATGTCCTCGTCGGCCAGCAGGTCCGGCGCGAACCGCTCCCGGTTCGACAGCTCGCGGCTGAACATCCACCCCATGTGCGCGAACCAGAGGCCCTTGGTGAGCGCCCAGTAACCCGTGCCGTACCGCCACGGCGAGTGCGGGTCACCCTCCTGGTCGCTGAACATGTGGTGCCGCCGGTGGTCGGCCACCCACTGGATGATGTTCCCCTCGATCGCCAGTGAGCCGGCCACCGCCAGGGCGACCCGCAGCCAGCGCTTCGCCTTGAACGAGCCGTGCGTGAAGTACCGGTGGAAGCCGACCGTGATGCCCAGGCCGGACACCACGTAGAAGACGGCGCCGATGGCGATGTCGGTCCAGGACAGCCAGCCACCCCAGGCGACCGGGACGGCAGCCAGGACGGCCAGGAACGGGATGACCACGAACGCGTACAGGGCGATGAGGACACCCCGGGCCTGCGGGCCCTCGGTGAGCGGCTTGGGACCGGCGTTGGGTGCGGCCTCGGCGGTGGTTGTCATGGCACCTCACTGAACTTGGGGGGCGGCTGGTCGATCTGGGGGGAGCTCGGCGCCGGAGGAGATCAATTACTTACGCCTACGTCACCGTAACTTACGCCACCGTAGCCGGAGGATGTCCCGACTCCAAGGGGATCGCCGAACCAAATTTGCGCGTCGGTCCGGGTGTGTCCCGGGCGCAGCTCATGAGGTATTTGCGGGTGGGAAACAGCACGCTGACCGATGGGTTGCGCGGCACCGGGCGGGCCGAGGCGTCGCGGCGACCGCGTGCCCGGAAGGCACTCGAGCCGTCCATCGTTAGACGGAACGTGCGGCCGCCGGATTCGCTACGTGCCCAAGTCAGGCCGCCTCCGGCGGGAAGTGGAGGGAGTGATGGGCGGGATTGCCGCGGTAGGCGATGAGTGGCGTACCGCTAGGATGTGATTGAAGGTCATGGCCCAACGGGGAAATGTCCGAATTAGGTCCCGGATCGTCTAATGGTAGGACCGTGGCTTTTGGTGCCATTTATAGGGGTTCGAATCCTCTTCCGGGAGCAATGCGCCCTGCGGTTGTATCGTCACCGCCGTTGAAAGTGCCTCAGCGAACAATGGAGTCCCGCGTGAGCCAGGCCCCCCGTCGTACCGTGATCGTTCTTGCCGCCGGGGAGGGCAAGCGGATGAAGTCCGCCACCCCCAAGGTGTTGCACACGCTGCTCGGGCGCACGCTGCTCGGGCACGTGCTGGTGGCGGCGGGAGCGGCCGAGGCCGAGCAGACGGTGGTCGTGGTCGGGCACCAGGCCGAGCAGGTGCGCGAGCACCTGGCCGAGGTGGCGCCGGCCGCGGTGCCGGTGCTGCAGGCGGTGCAGAACGGGACCGGCCACGCCGTGCGGATCGCCCTGGAGGCGGTGCCGGAGGCGACCGGGACGGTCGTGGTGCTCAACGGGGATGTGCCGCTGCTGCGACCGGAGACGGTGGCCGGCCTGATCGCGGCGCATGAGTCGGCCGCGCATTCGGCCACCGTGCTGGCGGCGGCGGTGGACGACCCGAGCGGGCTGGGCCGGATCGTGCGGGACGCGAGCGGTGACCTGGCGCGGATCGTGGAGGAGCGGGACGCGTCGGCCGCGGAGCGGGAGATCCGGGAGATCAACGCCGGTATCTACGCGTTCGACGTGGCGGCGCTGCGGGCCGCGCTCGGGAAGCTGTCCACCGACAACGACCAGGGCGAGGAGTACCTGACCGACGTGTTCGCGCTGCTGGTCGAGGTGGGCAGCCCGGTGGGCGTGTTCGTGGCGCCGGATGCCGACGAGACCCTGGGCGCGAACGACCGGGCGCAGCTGGCCGACCTGCGGGCGCTGATGCGCGACCGGGTGAACACGGCGTGGATGCGGTCGGGCGTGTCGATCCTGGACCCGGCGACGGCGTGGATCGATGTCACGGTCACCCTGGAGCCGGACGCGGTGATCGATCAGAACACGCAGCTGAAGGGCGCCTCGTCGGTGGCGGCGCACGCGGTGATCGGGCCGGACACGACGCTGGTCGACACGTCCGTGGGGGTCGGCGCGACGGTGCTGAGGGCGCACGCGGTGGGCGCCGAGATCGGGCCGGAGGCGGCGGTGGGTCCGTTCTCGTACCTGCGGCCGGGGACCAGGCTGGGCCGGAAGTCGAAGATCGGCGGGTTCGTCGAGGCGAAGAACTCCGAGCTCGGCGAGGGCGCGAAGGTGCCGCACCTGTCGTACGTGGGCGACGCCACGGTCGGCGCGCGGGCGAATGTCGGCGCCGGCACCATCGTGGCGAACTACGACGGGGTGCGAAAGAGCCGTACGACCATCGGCGAGGCCGCGTTCGTGGGGTCGGACACCGTGCTGATCGCGCCGGTGGAGGTCGGGCCGGGGGCGTACGTGGCGGCGGGCTCGGCCATTGCGACCGACGTGCCGGCCGGAAACCTGGGTGTGTCGCGCGCGAAGCAGCGGAACGTGGAGGGCTGGACGGCCCGGCGCCGGCCGGGCACCACCTCGGCGGCGGCCGCCGAGCGGGGTGCGGCGGCGGCCGAGCGGGGTGCGGCGGCCGAGCGGGACGCGGCGGCCGGCGAGGCGTCCGAGGCCGAATGACGAGGCGTCCGAGGCCGAACCGCGGCGTCCACCGAGCCGGATGATCTCGCGTCCGGGCGTGCCGTAGGGAAGGCTGGGGCTACCGGCGGGGTGAGGCATCCCACCCGGCGCGCTCGAGGGCATGGCATGTGGGTGGCCTCGGGGGATACTTCTGGTGACTACACCCCCTCGATCCAACGGGAGCAGCGAGCCGATGGGCAGCATCGTCGCGGAGAACCGTAAGAGTCTGATGCTTTTCTCCGGCCGGGGCTTCCCGGAGCTGGCGGAGGAGATCGGCCAGGTGCTCGGCGTGGCGCCGACGCCGTCGGACTCGTACGAGTTCGCGAACGGCGAGATCTTCGTGCGTTTCAAGGATTCGGTACGCGGGTCGGACGCCTTCGTCGTGCAGTCGATGACGGAGGGCGTGAACCGGTGGGTCATGGAGACGCTCATCATGATCGACGCGTTGAAGCGTGGGTCGGCGAAGCGGATCACCGTGGTGCTGCCGTTCTACCCGTACGCCCGGCAGGACAAGAAGCACCGCGGCCGGGAGCCGATCTCGGCCCGGCTGGTGGCCGACCTGCTGAAGACGGCGGGTGCCAACCGGATCCTGACGGTGGACCTGCACACGGCGCAGATCCAGGGCTTCTTCGACGGGCCGGTGGACCACCTGTTCGCGATGGACATCCTGGCCGAGCACGTGGAGCGGAAGTTCGCGGGCCGGCCGCTGACCGTGGTGGCGCCGGATTCCGGCCGGGTGCGGGTGGCGGAGCGGTGGACCGACCGGCTGGGCGGCTGCCCGCTGGCGTTCATCCACAAGACCCGGGACCCGCTGAAGCCCAACCAGGTGGTCGCGAACCGGGTGGTCGGCGAGGTCGAGGGCCGGGTGTGCCTGATCGTCGACGACATGATCGACACCGGCGGGACGATCACGAAGGCCGCGGACATCCTGTTCGACGAGGGCGCCGCGGACGTGATTGTCGCCTCGACGCACGCGTTGCTGTCCGACCCGGCGACCGAGCGGCTGAAGAACAGCCGCATCTCGGAGCTGGTGGTGACGAACACGCTGCCGCTGCCCCCGGAAAAGCGACTCGACAAGATCACGGTGCTGTCGATCGCCCCGCTCCTGGCCCGCGCAATCCGCGAAGTCTTCGACGACGGCTCAGTAACCACCCTATTCGGCGGCCTGAGCTAACCCACCGCCAACCCCCGCGCCAACGCCACCCCACGGCGTGACCCGCGCCAACGCCACCCACGGCGTGACCCGCGCCAACGCCACCCACGGCGTGACCAGCGCCAACGCCACCCACGGCGTGACCAGCGCCAACGCCACCCACGGCGTGACCCGCGCCGAGGCCACCATCATTTCCCAAGGGCCCCGTACCACGGAACGGCCCGCGATCGCCCCGCTCGTGAGGAGGCAGTCGATTCCCGTCGCCGCGGGGTTTGCGGCGCCGGGAATCGCCTGCCTCCTCACGAGCATCAAAGGGGCGATCGCCCGCGGAGCGAAGCGAAGCCAGCCAGCTCAGCCGCACGGGACTCCCCAAATCGGGACCGGCCAGCCCAGCCGCACGGGACTCCCCAAAACGGGACCAGCAAGCTCGGCAATTGCATCCGCCCGACCCGCTGAACAGCCGCAAAACGTCGTGGGTAAGATAGAGCGGTTGCCACGGCGAGGGTGCCCCGCGGTCTGCTGAGGTTCGCAGCCGCTCGGAGGCACCGTGATCGACGCGGTGCTCCGGGCCTGTGCCCAGCGCGCCTTCCCTTGCCCGGCAGCGCCGACGAACGGCCGCAAGCCGATCGCCACTGCCGGACCCAGCAGCCCGCCGACTTACGACGCAGCCCGATCGAAGAGTTTCAGGAGTTTCCCCGTGTCCGAGGTAAAGATCAGCGCCGAGCCCCGCACCGAGTTCGGCAAGGGTGGTGCCCGCCGCACGCGCCGGGCCGGTTTGGTGCCCGCCGTGCTTTACGGCCACGGCGAGAAGCCGCAGCACATCGCGCTGCCGGCCCGAGAGTTCGCGGCTGCCATCCGGCACGGCGGGCTCAACCAGGTCTTCACGATCGACATCAACGGCGCGTCGGGCACCACGCTGGCGCTGCCGAAGGCCATCCAGCGCGACCCGGTCAAGGACACGTACGAGCACGTGGACCTGCTGATCGTGAAGCGCGGCGAGAAGGTCCAGGTCGACGTCCCGGTGACGCTGACCGGCGAGGCCGCCCGGAACACGCTGGTCGTGCACGAGTCGACCACGCTGGCCGTGGTGGCCGAGGCGATGCACCTGCCGTCCGGCTTCGAGGTCTCGATCGACGGCCTCGAGGCGGGCACCCAGGTGACCGCCGCCAGCGTGACCCTGCCGAGCGGCGTGGAGCTGGCCGTCGACCCCGAGTTCGTGCTGGCGATCGTGTCGCAGGCGCAGACCGCCGAGCAGCTCGAGGGCACCGAGCCGGCCGCCGAGGGCGAGGGCGACGAGGCTGCCGCCGAGGGTGCGTCGGAGGAGTAAATCCGCCGCCGGCGGTACATGGCTGTGATCAGGGAAAGCGTCCGAGCCGGGCGCTTTCCCTGACGTGTATCTGGAGGGGCAGTGAGCGACGAGTCGCCGTGGCTGGTGGTCGGCCTGGGCAACCCGGGCAAGGAATACGCCGGTAACCGGCACAACGTGGGCTTCATGGTGGCCGACCTGCTGGCGTCCCGGATGGGCGCCAAGTTCGGCCGCGCGAAGCGCGCGCACGCCGACGTGGCCGAGGGGCGGACGACCTTCGGCGGGCCGAAGCTCGTCCTGGTGAAGCCGCTGACCTACATGAACCTGTCCGGTGCGCCGGTCGTGTCGCTGGCCCAGTTTTTCAAGGTGCCGGTGGCGAACGTGATTGCCGTGCATGATGAGCTTGACGTGCCGTTCGGGCAGGTACGTGCGAAGCGAGGCGGCGGTGAGGGTGGCCACAACGGGCTGCGCTCGATGTCGAAGTCGCTGTCGAGCAAGGAGTTCGCGCGGGTCCGTTTCGGGATCGGGCGGCCGCCCGGCCGGCAGGATCCGGCGGACTACGTGCTGTCCGACTTTTCCGGCGCGGAGCGTAAGGAGCTGGAGTTTCTCGTCGACCGAGCGGCGGACGTCGTCGAGGCGATCGCGCTCGAAGGCGTGGAGTGGGCGCAGAACAAATACCACGGCGGTTGATCTCGCGGGCCGAAACGGATAGATCATTTGAGGGGTTTTGTCCGTCCGATAGTCCCGTGACGGAGGCCGCTGTCCGTGCGTTGGTCACACGTATGCACCGTTGGGTGTGTCGGGCCGGCGAGGCGGGGGGAGGTCTTCGGGGTGCAGCAGGAGGCGGCGCGGCAGGAGGCCGTCGAGGACTCGTTGCTGACCGAGACGACCGTCCCTCTGCCGGAGGCCGGTCCGGGGGCCCCGGCCGGCCGCTCGTCCCGGAACAGCAAGATCCTGGTTCCGTTGAGCCCGGCGCCGCCGAAGCTGAGCCCGGGGCCGTCGCCGAAGCCGAGCCCAGGGCCGTCTCCGAAGCTGAGCCCGGGGCCGCCCCCGAAGCCCAGCCCGGCGCCGCCGAAGCCGAAGCCGGACAACGCGCCGCCGCGGGCGGCGCGGGGTGCCGGGCAGCGCGAGCGGAACCGGGCGGTCGACCGGCACTGGTCGGACCGGCGGAACCGGACGGCGGCCGAGCGCTCGCCCGCCCGCCCGTTCGTGCGGGTGCGGGGCCGGCACGCGGCGATGTCCCGGCGGCAGCGCTGGGAGCACCGGTACGTCCGCGTCCTGGTGCTCTGCGACCTGCTGGCCGGTGGCGCGGCCGGCGGGGTGACCTTCGGGCTGCGGTTCGGCGACGAGGTGACCGCGTACAACCGGGGCTACATGTTCCTCACCGGGTTGCTGCCGTTGTTGCTGCTGGCCGTGCTCGGGTTCTGCCGGGCGTACGAGCGAAGGTTCCTGTTCGTCGGCACCGACGAGTATCAGCGGGTGCTGCGGGGCGGGGTCGGGCTGATCGCGGGCGCGGCGCTCGTCTCGTACGCGCTCGATCTTGATCTGGCCCGAGGCTATGTCCTCGCCGCCGTGCCCACCGCGATCGTCACCTCGGTGGTGTGCCGGTTCGTGCTGCGCAAGCGGCTGCATCTGGCCCGGTCGAAGGGCGAGAACCTGCGCCGGGTGCTGCTCGTCGGGCACGAGCTGTCGGTGATCGGGATGACCCGCCAGCTGTGCCGGGAGCGATATCACGGGCTCGAGGTGGTGGGCGCGTGCCTGCCGCCGGGGCACGACGGCGTCGGGGTGGGTGTGCTGCCGGTCTATGGCACGTTCGACGACGTGGCGAACGCGGTCGACCTGGCCGAGGCGGACACCGTGGTGGTGCTCAGCTGCCCGGAGCTCGACGGGGTCCAGTTGCGCCGGCTGGCCTGGCGGCTGGAGCGCGACGACGTCGACCTGATAGTGGCGAGCGCGCTGGTCGACGTCGCGGGCGGACGGACCACGATCCGGCCGGTCGACGGGCTGCCCATGCTGCACGTCGAGCATCCCCGGCTGCACGGCGGCTCGCGCCTGGTCAAGGAGGCGTTCGATCGGGTCGGCGCGCTGGCCCTGCTAGCCGTTTTCGGGCCGTTGCTCCTGACTGTCGCACTGTGTGTGCGCTTGACCTCGCGCGGGCCGGTACTCTTTCGTCAGGTACGGGTCGGCCGGGACGGCAGTCACTTCCGTATCTTCAAGTTCCGGAGCATGTATCTGGACGCTGAGGCCCGGCTTGCCGAGCTCCGGCATCTCAACGAGCAGGACGGGGTGCTCTTCAAGATCCGTGACGATCCGCGGGTGACCCGGGTCGGCCGGTGGTTGCGCCGGTTCTCGCTGGATGAGCTGCCGCAGCTGCTGAACGTACTGCTGGGCCAGATGTCGCTGGTCGGGCCCCGACCGCCGTTGCCGTCGGAGGTGGCCGCGTACGCCGGCGACGTGCGGCGTCGCCTAGCCGTGAAACCCGGCATGACGGGCTTATGGCAGGTTTCCGGACGAGCGGACCTGCCGTGGGAGGAAGCCGTGCGGTTGGACCTGCGCTATGTGGAGAACTGGTCCCTCAGTTTGGACCTGGTGATCCTTTTACGGACGATGACGGCCGTGGTGCGCTCGTCGGGAGCGTATTGAGTGAGGGAGCTCCTACATGACCAGCGAGCGGACATCGACGCCGGCGAGCCTCGTGACCCAGCGTGACGAGGCCGGGACGCCCCCGGTGATCGACGCGGCCTTCGCCCGCTGGCTGGCCGAGCGGGCCGGCCACCTTTTGCTCTCGGTGCGGGCGGAGGTCGGGTACGCGGACGCGAAGGCCCTCAAGACCGCCGGTGACCGCGCCGCGCACGATCTGCTGCGCACCGAGCTCGCCCGCTGGCGGCCGGCCGACGCGGTCCTCTCCGAGGAGGACGACCACGCCCGCGTGGCCTGGGAGGAAGGCGAGCCGGCCGCCCGCCCGGAGCGACTCGAGTCGAGCCGGGTCTGGATCGTCGACCCGCTGGACGGCACCCGCGAGTTCTCCGAGGAGGGCCGTACCGACTGGGCCGTGCACGTGGCGCTCTGGACCGCGGACTCGTCGAGCCCGGGCCGCCTGGCCGCGGGCGCCGTGGCGATGCCGGCCCAGCACCGGACGATCGCCACCGACCAGCCCCCGGCGTACCCGCCGATGCCGCTCGGCGACGGGCAGGCGCTGCGGATCGCGGCCAGCCGCACCCGCCCGCCGGGGTTCGTGGTGGCGCTCGCCGAGGAGCTCGGCGCCGAGCTGGTGCCGATGGGCTCGGCCGGTGTGAAGATCGCCGCGGTGATCAGCGGGGAGGCCGACGCGTACGTGCACGCGGGCGGCCAGTACGAGTGGGACTCCGCCGCGCCGGTAGCTGTGGCGCTGGCCACCGGTCTGCACGCTAGCCGAATCGACGGTTCTGCGCTGAAATACAACGAGGCCGATCCCAAGTTGCCGGACCTTGTGGTGTGCCGTAAGGATCTCGCTCCTCGGTTGCTTGCAGCGTTGCAGCGCCACCTTCCGTCACAATGACGGTTCAAGCAGTGCAACACGGCCGCAAACCCCGGAAAGGTCGGGAAACCGTATGAGCCAGACAGGGCACTACCGCGTTTCGCATCTGGATGCTCTCGAAGCCGAGAGCATCTTCGTCATGCGCGAGGTGATGGCCGAGTTCGAGCGCCCGGTCCTGCTCTTCTCCGGCGGCAAGGACTCGATCGTGATGCTCCGGCTGGCCGAGAAGGCGTTCGCCCCGGCCCGCATCCCGTTCCCGGTGATGCACGTCGACACCGGGCACAACTTCGCCGAGGTGCTGGAGTTCCGGGACAGCCGGGTGGCCGCGCTCGGGCTCAACCTGGTGGTCGCCAGCGTGCAGGAGGCGATCGACACCGGTCTGGTGCGCGAGCTGCCGGACGGCACCCGCAACCGGATCCAGACCCCGGTGCTGCTCAACGCGGTCGAGAAGTACCGCTTCGACGCGCTCTTCGGCGGCGCCCGGCGGGACGAGGAGAAGGCTCGGGCCAAGGAGCGGATGTTCAGCTTCCGCGACGAGTTCGGCCAGTGGGACCCGAAGAACCAGCGGCCCGAGCTGTGGGCGCTGTACAACGGCCGGCACCACGCGGGCGAGTCGATCCGGGTCTTCCCGCTGTCCAACTGGACCGAGCTGGACGTGTGGCACTACATCGCCCGCGAGCAGATTCCGCTGCCCAGCATCTACTACGCGCACGACCGGGAGGTCGTCGAGCGCGATGGCATGTTCTACGCGATCAACGAGTTCATCCGGCTGCGCGACGGCGAGACCAGTTCTGTCAAGACCGTGCGCTACCGGACGGTCGGCGACGCGTCGCAGACCGCCGCGGTGCTCTCCGAGGCGGACACCGTGGAGAAGGTGATCGCCGAGGTCGCGGCCACCCGGATCACCGAGCGCGGCGCCACCCGGGGCGACGACAAGGTCAGCGAGGCAGCGATGGAAGACCGCAAGCGAGAGGGCTACTTCTGATGAGCCAGGCCGTGCTGGAGACCGAGACCGCGCCTTCGCAGCGGATGGACCTGCTGCGGTTCGCGACTGCGGGCAGCGTCGACGACGGCAAGTCCACGCTGATCGGGCGGCTCCTCTACGACACCAAGTCGATCTTCGCGGACCAGCTCGACGCGGTCGAGGCGGTCAGCGCCGCGCGCGGCGACGAGTACACCAACCTCGCGCTGCTCACCGACGGCCTGCGCGCCGAGCGCGAGCAGGGCATCACGATCGACGTCGCGTACCGGTACTTCGCCACGCCGCGGCGCAAGTTCATCATCGCCGACACCCCGGGGCACATTCAGTACACCCGGAACATGGTCACCGGCGCCTCCACCGCCGACCTGGCGCTGATCCTGGTCGACGCGCGCAAGGGCCTGGTCGAGCAGTCCCGCCGGCACGCCTTCCTGACCAGCCTGCTGCGGGTGCCGCACCTGGTGCTCTGTGTCAACAAGATGGACCTGGTCGACTGGGACAAGGCGGTCTACGACCGGATCGCCGACGAGTTCACCTCGTTCGCGGCGAAGCTCGAGATCACCGACCTGACGATCATCCCGGTCTCCGCGCTCAACGGCGACAACATCGCCTCCCGCTCGGAGAACAGCCCCTGGTACGAGGGCCCGTCGCTGCTGCACCACCTCGAGCACGTGCACATCGCCTCCGACCGCAACCTGGTCGACGTGCGCTTCCCGGTGCAGTACGTGATCCGCCCGCAGTCCACCACGGTCACCGACTACCGCGGCTACGCCGGCCAGGTCGCCTCCGGCGTGCTCAAGCCCGGCGACGAGGTGATGGTCCTGCCGTCCGGCCTGCACAGCACGATCGCCGGCATCGACACCGCCGACGGCCCGGTTGCCGAGGCGTTTCCGCCGATGTCGGTCACCGTCCGGTTGGCCGACGAGATCGACATCTCCCGCGGCGACATGATCTGCCGGCCGCACAACGCGCCGGCGGTGGCGCAGGACATCGAGGCGATGGTCTGCTGGATGGACGAGACGGCGCCGCTGCGGATCGGCGGGAAGTACGCCATCAAGCACACCACCCGGACCGCCCGCACGGTGGTCCGCGGCCTGCAGTACCGGCTCGACGTGAACACGCTGCACCGGGACGAGAACGCCGGGGAGCTTCAGCTCAACGAGATCGGCCGGATCCGGCTGCGCACCACCGTGCCGCTGCTCGCCGACGAGTACCGCCGCAACCGCACCACCGGCGGCTTCATCCTGGTCGACGAGAGCACCAACCGCACGGTCGGCGCCGGCATGATCATCGAGGCCCAGTAGGAGTAGCGCGCGCCTAGAGGGTCGTGGGGAGCCATCCCCACGCCGCCAGTCCTATTCGTCCTCGTCGTGGCGGTGTTCGGTGGCGTCTTCGATAGCGTGCGTGATCGCGCCGGTCAGGTCGCCGGACGGGACCGCGATGCTCTCGCCGTCGACGTCCTCCGCCTTGCGGTGATCCGGCTCCGGCTGGGGCGCGGTGGCCCCGCCGGAGAAGCCGAACTCGTTGGGCTGGTCGGTTTCCCGCTCGCTCGTCATGCTGCGTGATTACCCGCGGCGGGGGTTTTCAAAGCCTGGTCGCACCCGGGCCCGCGGTGGCGATCCAGCAGGTGGGGGCGGTAAAACCCGGTTTCGCGTACGCGTGCGCCACCGCCTCGGTGACGGCCGCCGCCCGGTCCGCGTCGATCAGGGCCAGCACGCAGCCGCCGAAGCCGCCCCCGGTCATCCGCGCCCCGTAGGCGCCCGCCGCGAGCGCCGCCTCCACCGCCACGTCGATCTGCGGCACGGTGATCTCGAAGTCGTCCCGCATGGACGCGTGCGACGCGGTCAGCAGCGGCCCGATCTCGCGGACCCGGCCCGCCTCGAGCAGCGCGACCGTGTCGAGCACCCGCTGGTTCTCGGTGACGATGTGCCGCACCCGGCGGCGCATCACCTCGTCGTCCAGCCGGGCCAGCGCGTCGGCCAGCCCGTCGAGCGGCACGTCGCGCAGGGCGGGCACGCCCAGCAGGTGCGCCGCCTCCTCGCAGGACTTGCGGCGGGCGCCGTACTCGCCGTCGACGTGCTGGTGCGGGGCGTTGCTGTTGATCACCAGGATCGCCAGGCCGGCGGCGGCCAGATCGAACGGGATCTGCTTGATCTCGTACGAGCGGCAGTCCAGGAACAGCGCGCGGCCGGCCTGGCAGCGGATCGACGCGGACTGGTCGAGGATGCCGGTGGGCGCGCCGACGTAGACGTTCTCGGCGCGCTGGGCCAGCGCCGGGCGCCGGTCCAGCGGCAGGTCCAGGCCGCCCAGCTCGACCAACGCGGTGAGCACCGACGACTCCAGGGCGGCCGAGGAGGACAGGCCGGAGCCGACCGGCACTTCGGAGTCGAGCGCGATGCGCGCGCCCGGCACGTCGAAGCCCGCGTCCCGCAGCGCCCAGACGATGCCGGCCACGTACGCCGCCCAGCCGGTCACCTCGCCGGGCTCGGTCGCCCCGAACGAGACGCACTCGCCCTCGAAGGTGGAGCAGACCGTCCATTCCCCCGTAGGGGCGGGGCCGACCGCGGCGATCGTGCGCTGCGGCAGCGCGAAGGGCAGCACGAAGCCCTCGTTGTAGTCGGTGTGCTCGCCGATCAGGTTGACCCGCCCGGGCGCCGCCCACAGGCCGGCCGGTTCGGCGCCGAACTCCTTGCGGAACAGGGCAGCGGCGTTCATGCCACGTGCGCGCGGTAGAAGGTCCAAGCGTCGCCGATCATGGCCTGCAGCGTCGGCTTCTGCGGGACCCAGCCGAGCTCGGCGCGGGCCTTCGCGGACGAGGCGACGAGGGTGGCCGGGTCGCCCTCGCGGCGCGGCGCGATCTCGGCCGGCAGCTCGGCGCCGGTCACCTCGCGGGCCACCTCGACGACCTCTTTGTTCGAGAAGCCGTTGCCGTTGCCCAGGTTGTAGATGCGGTGCTCGCCCGGGGTGGCCGCGTCCAGCGCCAGCAGGTGCGCGCGAGCCAGGTCTTCCACGTGGATGTAGTCGCGTACGCAGGTGCCGTCCGCGGTCGGGTAGTCGTCGCCGAACAGCTGGAGCTTGGCCCGCTTGCCCGCCGCCGCCTGCAACGCGATCGGGATCAGGTGAGTCTCCGGGTCGTGCCGCTCGCCGATCTCGTAGCCGTCGCGGATGTACGCGCCGGCCACGTTGAAGTAGCGCAGCGACACCGCGGCCAGCTTGTGCGCGTACGCCTCCGAGGTGATGGCGTGGTCGAAGGTCAGCTTCGTCGCGCCGTACGTGTTGGTCGGTGCCTTCGCGGCCGACTCGGTGATCGGCAGCTCGACCGGGTTGCCGTAGACCGCCGCCGTGGACGAGAAGATCAGCCGTGGCACCCGGGCGGCGCGCACCGCGTCCAGCAGCGCCAGCGACTTCACCACGTTCTCGTGCCAGTACAGTTCCGGCTTGACCATCGACTCGCCGGCCGCGATCAGGCCGGCGAAGTGCAGCACCGCGTCGAACCCGGCCTCCGGGGTGAGCACGTCGGCGGCGTCGCGGATGTCCTTCTCCACGAAGGTGGCATCCGGGGCGACGGCCTCGCGGAAGCCGGTGACGAGATTGTCGAGCACGACGACCTCGTGCCCGGCGTCCAGCAGAAGACGGCTGGTGACGCTGCCGACGTAGCCGGCGCCCCCGGTGACGAGCAGTTTCACGTGGTCTCAGGCCTCTCGAGATCGTTTATCAAGAATTGCGCAGTAGGCTGTCTTTCCAGAAGTCTTGCTCGGAATCGATCACGAGTCAACAAGAATGAACATAGACTTTCATGTGATCGCGCTGGGCAGCCGTCACGTGGCGAGCGGTGGGGGCGTTGGCCATCGCGTAACCCCGACTGACAGAATGGCGCTCATGTCCGACGTCGCCCGCCGACCCCGCGTGCTCTCCGGCATCCAGCCGACCGCCGACTCGTTCCACCTCGGCAATTATCTGGGCGCGGTCCGCAACTGGGTGGCGATGCAGGACACCCACGACGCCTTCTACTGCGTGGTCGATCTGCACGCGATCACCATGGGGCACGACCCGGCCACCCTGCGCAACCGCACCCGCATCTCGGCTGCCCAGCTGCTCGCCGTCGGCCTCGACCCCGAGCGCTGCACGCTGTTCGTCCAGTCGCACGTGCCCGAGCACGCCCAGCTCGGCTGGGTGCTCAGCTGCATCACCGGCTTCGGCGAGGCCGGCCGCATGGTCCAGTTCAAGGACAAGTCGGCCAAGGCCGCCGACTCGACCACCGTCGGCCTGTTCACCTATCCGATCCTGCAGGCCGCCGACATCCTGCTCTACCAGGCCGACCAGGTCCCGGTGGGCGAGGACCAGCGGCAGCATCTCGAGCTCACCCGCGACCTCGCCCAGCGGTTCAACACCAGGTTCGGGCGTACGTTCACGGTCCCGTCGGCGCACATCGTGCGGGACACTGCCAAGATCACCGACCTGCAGGACCCGACGGCCAAGATGTCCAAGTCGGCGTCCTCGCCGAACGGCATCATCGAGCTGCTGGAAGACCCGGCCCGCTCGGCCAAGAAGATCAGGTCCGCGGTCACCGACACCGGTCGCGAGATCCTCTACGACGAGGAGAACAAGCCCGGCGTGAGCAACCTGCTCACCATCTATGCCGCGCTGACCAACCGGGCCATCGACGAGCTGCTCGAGATGTACGAGGGCCAGGGCTACGGCGACCTGAAGAAGGATCTCGCCGAGATCGTCGTCGACTTCGTGCAGCCGATTCAGGAGCGCACCCGTGCCTACCTGGAGGACCCGGGCTACCTCGACAAGGTGCTCGCGGTCGGCGCCGAGAAGGCTCGCGCGGTCTCCGCGGTGACGCTGGCCGCGGCGTACGAGAACGTGGGTTTCCTCCGTCCGGCCCGCGAGGCCTGACTCGACGTGGCCGCGGACACCACGCGGATCGGCGTCGCGATCGACATTCCGGAGCCCTGGGGCGCCCGGCTCACCGCCCGGCGCGCCGAGGCCGGCGACCCGCAGGCCGCCTACACGCCGGCCCACGTCACGCTGCTCGGTCCCACCGAGGTCGCCACCGCCGCGCTGCCCGCGATCGAGCGCCACCTGGAGAAGGTCGCGGCCGCCCAGCAGCCGTTCATCATCCACCTGCGCGGCACCGGCACGTTCCGGCCGGTCACCGAGGTGGTGTTCGTGACCCTCGCGGTCGGCATCAGCGAGTGCGAGCTGCTGGCCGAGGCGATCACGAGCTCCGACGACATCGACCGGGACGCCCGGTTCCCCTACCACCCGCACGTCACCGTCGCCCAGGACGTGCCGGCCGAGCAGCTCGACGCCGTCTTCGAGGACCTGGCCGGCTTCTCGGTGAAGTTCGACGTCACCTCGTTCACGCTGTTCTCGCACGGCGGCGAGGGCCCCTGGCGCCCGCGCCGCGACTTCCCGCTGGGCTGAGTTTCCCGCGTGACGATTCGGGTTACTGTGCGCCCGTGAATCGGGTACTGCCCGCGATTGCCCCGCCGATGAGGAGGCAGCCGATTTTCGCCGCCGCGGGGTTTGCGGTGACGGAAATCGACTTCCTCCTCATCGACCTGAAAGGGGCGATCGCCCAGCGGAGCGAAGCGGAGCCGGCCAGTAGGGTGCGGCCGTGAACCCGATCGATCGCGCGTACGACGCTACCGAGGCGCGCATCATGCGGTTGCGGGTCCGGTCCCGGTACTTCGACCACTTCAGTCGGGCGCTGCTGCGCTACTGGGACGTGCAGGGCGGACGGCTGGCCGCGGCGATCGCGTACTACGGGTTCTTCGCGATCTTCGCGCTGCTGCTGATCGGCTACTCGATCTTCGGCATCCTGCTCACCAACAACACCGAGCTCTACGACGTCGTGCACGACTTCCTCGCCCAGAACCTGCCCTTTCTTGACGTGCAGGCGATCCTGTCCAGCGGCAAGACCGTGGGCATCATCGGCATCATCGGCCTGACCTTCACCGGCATCGGCTGGGTCGAGGCGATCCGCTCCTCGCAGCGGCTCATCTGGCGGATTCCCGAGCAGCCCGGCTACATCGGCGTACGGCAGGCGCTCGACCTGCTCGTGCTGATCGGCATCCTGGTGCTGCTCGCCCTCTCCCAGCTCGCCGTCTACGGGCTGGAGAAGGTGACCAACTGGCTCGCCGACGGGTTCGTCCAGTCCATGGTCGAGTGGATCCTCACCGTCGCGGTCAACATGGTGTTCGCGGCCGCCCTGCTGGTGGCGGTGCCCCGGCTGCGGATGACGGTGCGCCGACTGATCCCGCCGGTGCTGCAGGTCGGCATCGGCATCACGCTGCTCAACACCGTCGGCAGGTCGTTCGTCGCCCTGGTGCAGCGCAACCCCGCGTACGGCCTGGTCGGCTCGGCCGTCGGGGTGCTCGTCTACCTTTACGTCTTCAACCAGCTGCTGTTGTTCGGCGCGGCCTGGGCGGCGACCAGCCCGCACGGCCGCGTGGTCGACCTGTCAGCTGACGATAAAACTGCCCCCGTGGGACAAAATACCTGGATTCGGCACAGCCGCCCGGAATGATGTCCCCGTGGGCACACTCCTCACACTCGACCTGCCGGCCGACTCGCCGGTGGCCGACCTCCCCTGGGTCATCACGATCGGCTCGCTGGGCGACGAGGAGGACTGGGAGCCGATCGTCTGCGGGCCCTACGAGCGGGCGCACGCCCTCGCGCTTGCCCAGGCCGTGGTGGCCGACGAGGACCTGATGGCGGTGGTCGAGCCGCTGCTGCCCCGGCCGGACGCCGAGGCGATCCGCGACGAGATCGAACTGGCCCGGGCCGCGGCGGACGAGCCGGTGGGCGCGCCGTCCGGCGCCGGCGACGACGACTACGAGACCCGCCGGGTACGTCGCGGGCGCGCCCCGACCGAGGCCGAGGTCCGGGCCGGCTGGGCCCGGATCGCCGCGAGGCTGGTCGGTTAGCGGCGGTCGAGCAGCGTGCGCACGCCGATCAGGTAGGTCTCCTTGTCGGGGACGCCGGTGAGCAGGCGTTGCAGCGCATAGCCCGGCAGGAACCCGTAGCAGACCGCGGTGGTGGCGTCGACGTCCGTCGCCGGCGGGAGCTCGCCGCTCTCGACCGCGTGCGCGACCAGCACCCGCATGCTCGCGCGCAGCGACTCGTACCGCTCCTTGACGATCGCGCCGATCGCCGGGTCGAGCGTGGCCTCTGCCCAGACCTGCAGCGCGATCGGCAGCATGCCGCCCGGGCCCAACTCGGCCTCGACGAACCCGAGGATCAGCGACAGCGAGTCGAGCAGCGGCAGTCGGCGGCCCGCGACCTCGTCGATGTGCTGCTGGACGCCGCCCACCACGGTTTCCGCGATGGCCGCGATGATCTCGTTTTTCGACTTGAAGTACCGGTAGACCGCGCCCACCGACAGGCCGGCCTCCTGGATCAGATCCTGCATGGACGTGGTGTGCAGGCCCTTGCTCAGGAAGCAGACCCGGGCGGCGGCCAGGATCTGCTCGCGGCGGGCGGTGAGGTGTTCCTCGGAGACGCGTGGCACGCCCCTCATTGTAAAACGAACGCTCGTTCTTGACTCGATCTCGTGGGTGGGTTCATGCTGGGCGCATAAAGAACGAGCATTCGTTTTAGGAGAGTCGAGATGCGTCCCAAGCCGCTGACCCTGGGCGTGCTCATCGCGATCGCGGTGGTCGCCGGGCAGGCCCTGCTCATTCCGCTGTTCGCCGCGCCCGCCGCCAATCTGGCGCCGCGCGACCTGCCGCTCGCGGTGGCCGGTCCGCCGCAGCTGGCCGCTCAGCTCGAGGCCCAGCACCCGGGGGCCTTCGAGATCACCCAGGTGGCCGATCCGGCGGCCGCCGACCTCAAGATCAAAGACCGGGCGGTGTACGGGGCGATCGTGGTCACCGCCTCCGGGCCCGAGGTGCACGTCGCCTCCGCCGCCAGCCCGACCGTGGCGCGGCTGCTCACCCAGGCCGCGGCCGGCCTCGGCGCGACGGCCCCGCCGACCGGTAGTCCAGGCTCGGGCGGCGGCACAGTGCCTGTGCGCGACGTCGTTCCGGTCGATCCGGACGACCCGCTCGGCGCCGGGTTCGGGGCCGGCTTCCTGCCGCTGGCCATCACCAGCCTGCTCGCCGGCGTGCTGGTCTACTTCCTGGTGCCGCGCCGGGGCGCCCGGCTCGCCGCGCTGGTCACCTTCGGCGCGCTGGCCGGCCTGGCCGGGGCCGCCGTGCAGGTCGAGTGGCTGGGCATCCTGCCCGACCACTACCTCGCCGTGGCCGGTTCGCTCGGGCTGTTCGCGCTGGCCGTCTCGGCGGCGATGACCGGGCTCGCCGCGCTGGCCGGCCGGGCCGGTCTGGCGCTCGGGGCGGTGGTGATGTTCCTGGTCGGCAACGCGCTCTCCGGCATCGCCGCGGCTCCCGAACTGCTGCCCCAGCCGTGGGGCGCGGTCGGGCAGTGGCTGCCGATCGGGGCCGGCGGGACGCTGTTGCGGTCGGCGGCCTACTTCGACGGGCACGGTGGGCGCCTCGCGGTGACCGTGCTCAGCGCGTACGCCATCGGGGGTTTGATCCTGGTGTTGATCGGCCGCGACCGGATCGCGGGCCGGACCGAGGTGGTGCCGGTCGAGGCCGCCCCGGAGCTGGCCGGCGCGCATTGAGATAGTGGACGGATGGTGCTTTCGCGGCGGTGGGCGGTCTTCCTGACGGCGGTCGGGGTCTGGACCTGGGTGATCTGGCCCCGGTTCGGGCTGGCGATCTACAAGGACGACCGCTCGTTCGCCGACGGGCGGCCGACCTCGTTCCTGATCGTGCACGCGGTGCTGATCGCGGCGTCGCTGGCGATCGGCACGACGGTCGGCGTGCTGGGCGTCCGCGCCTGGCTGGCGACTCGCCGGACGGCCGAAGAATCCGTGGTCACGGGCGTTTCCGGGCCGCAAGATTAACGGCATGTTACGCAATTGACCGGCAAATTGCTGGTCAGATCGACCTAAACTGCCGTTCAAAGTGATCTACGGTTGCGGCCATATAACGGTGCGCCAACAGTCCGGGGCAAACCTCCGCCACCATTCTGGCCTGCGGCTACGCTCCCCAACTTGAAGACTCACCGACGCGTGTCGGTGTGCGTGGGAAGGAGGGCGTCTTGCGCCCAGTACGTGGGAAGCGGATCCTTGCGGTTCTCGCGGTGGGTGGGCTGACGCTCACTGCCGCCGCTTGTGGCAAGGCCCCGGACGAGACCCCCAGCGGTGGCGCCAGCACGGCCGCCGCCGCCGCATATAAGGCCTGCATGGTGACCGACACCGGCGGCATCGACGACAAGTCGTTCAACGCTTCCGCGTGGGCCGGTATGCAGGCCGCCAAGACCCAGGCCGCCAACGTCGACCCGAGCTACGTGGCGTCGACCGCCGAGGCCGACTACGAGCCCAACCTGCGCGGCTTCGTCACCAAGAAGTGCAACTTCATCCTCTCGGTCGGCGGCCTCATGGGCGACGCCACCAAGAAGGTGTCGGACGAGAACACGAGCTCGCAGTTCGCGATCGTCGACTCGGGCAGCACCGGTCCGAACGTCTACCCGATGCAGTTCGCCACCGACCAGGCCGCGTTCCTCGCCGGCTACCTGGCCGCGGGCTACTCGAAGTCGGGCACCGTCGCGACCTTCGGCGGCAAGAAGATCCCGCCGGTCACCGTCTTCATGGACGGGTTCGTCGACGGCGTGGCGTACTACAACCAGGCCAAGGGCAAGAGCGTCAAGGTCCTCGGCTGGGACAAGGCCAAGCAGACCGGCAGCTTCACCGACGACTTCGCCAACCCGGCCAAGGGCAAGGCGCTGGCCAACACGCAGGTCGGCCAGGGCGCTGACGTCATTCTGCCGGTCGCCGGCGGCACCGGCCTCGGCGCGGCCGAGGTGGCCCAGGGCTCCGGCGGCAAGGTCTCGATCATCTGGGTCGACCAGGACGGCTGCAAGAGCGCCGCGCAGTACTGCAACGTCTTCCTGAGCACCGTCGTCAAGAACATCACCGACGCCGTGCAGAAGGCGGTCGTCACCGGCGCCAGCGGCCAGCCGCTCGCCGCGACCCCGGGCTACCTGGGCACGCTGGAGAACAACGGCGTCCAGCTGGCGCCGTACAACCAGTTCGACAGCAAGGTCGACGCCGGGCTCAAGTCCGAGGTCGAGAAGCTGAAGGCGGACATCATCTCGGGCAAGGTCAAGGTCGAGTCGCCGAACGCCCCCAAGTGAGTCGGCAGTAGGTAACATCCAGGCCGCCGCTCGGCTGCGAGAATCCCTCGCAGCCGCGCGGCGGTTCCCGTTGCACCACCAGGAGTAAGAGGGCAGGAGATTCCGCTGAGACTCGAACTGCGCGGCATCACCAAGCGCTTCGGCGACCTGGTGGCCAACGACCACATCGACATCACCGTCGAGCCCGGCGAGGTGCACGCCCTGCTGGGCGAGAACGGCGCCGGCAAGTCGACGCTGATGAACCAGCTCTACGGCCTGTTGCAGCCGGACGAGGGCGAGATCCTGGTGGACGGCGCGGCCAAGGTCTTCCGTAGCCCCCGGGACGCCATCGCGGCCGGCATCGGCATGGTCCACCAGCACTTCATGCTGGTGCCGGTCTTCACCGTCGCGGAGAACATCGCGCTCGGCGCCGAGGACGTGCGCGGCGGCCCGCTGGGCATCCTCGACCGGCGGCGCAACCGCCGCGACGTGCTGGAGACCTCGAGGAAGTACGGCCTGCCGGTCGACCCGGACGCGCTGGTGGAGAACCTGCCGGTCGGCGCGCAGCAGCGGGTCGAGATCGTCAAGGCCCTGACCCGCGACGTCGACCTGCTCATCCTGGACGAGCCGACCGCGGTGCTCACCCCGCAGGAGACCGACGAGCTGCTCGCGGTGATGCGCGGCCTGGCCGAGACCGGCAAGTCGATCGTCTTCATCACGCACAAGCTGCGCGAGGTCAAGGCGATCGCCGACCGGATCACGGTGATCCGCCGTGGCCGCACGGTGGGGACCGCCACCCCGGACACCTCCGAGGAGGAACTGGCCGCGCTCATGGTCGGCCGGGACGTCAACCTCGAGGTCAGCAAGACCCCGGCCGAGCCCGGCCGCGAGGTGCTCAAGATCTCCGGCCTGGTGGTCGACGACGACCGCGGCGTCCGGGCGGTCGACGGCGTCGACGTGGAGGTCCGGGCCGGCGAGGTGCTGGGCATCGCGGGGGTGCAGGGCAACGGCCAGACCGAGCTGGTCGAGGCGATCATGGGCCTGCGCGCCATCCGGGCCGGCTCGATGGAGCTCGACAACGAGGACCTGGCCGCGATGGGCACCAAGAAGATCCTGCGGTCCGGCGTCGGCTACATCCCCGAGGACCGCAGCCTGGACGGCGTGGTCAAGGAGTTCACGGTCGCCGAGAACCTGGTGCTCGACATGTACGACCGGCCGCCGTTCGGCAACGCGTTCAAGCTCAACCCCAAGGCGATCAGCGACTCCGCCCGCGCCCGGGTCGAGCAGTTCGACATCCGCACCTCATCGGCCGAGCACACGGTCAGCACGCTCTCCGGCGGCAACCAGCAGAAGGTCGTGGTGGCCCGGGAGATGTCCCGCCCGCTGCGGCTGATGATCGCCAGTCAGCCGACCCGCGGCGTGGACGTCGGCTCGATCGAGTTCATCCACAACCAGATCATTCACGAGCGGGACAACGGAACCGCGGTGCTCGTGGTCTCCAGCGAGCTCGACGAGGTGGTCGGCCTGGCCGACCGCATCGCGGTGATGTACCGCGGCCGGATCCTGGCCACGGTCTCGCCGGACATGCCGCGCGAGGAGATCGGCTTGCTGATGGCCGGCATCACCGACGGAGCTGCGCCGTCGCCCGGTCCTTCGGGGGCCGCACAGGAAGAGGGAGCCGAGTGAGCACCGACGTCGCGGAGACGCCCGCCAAGCCGGCGCCGCCCGAGAAGAAGGACTCGTTCCTGAGTCTCTTCCTCAAGAACCTCTGGTCGGCGAACACCTTCACGGTCACATTCCTGTCGATCTTCCTGGCCCTGGTCATCGGCGCCGTGCTGATCGTCATCTCGGACTCCGAGGTGCTGGCGAAGTTCTCCTACTTCACCGCCCGGCCCGGCGACGCGCTCAACGCCAGCTGGGACCTGGTCAGTCAGGCGTACGCCGACCTGTTCAAGGGCTCGATCTTCGACCCGGCCGCGGTCGAGGCGTGGCTCAACGGCACCGGGACCTGGCAGGCCGCACTCGGGCCGATCTCCGAGACCCTGACCTACGCAACCCCGCTGGTCTTCACCGGCCTCTCGGTGGCGATCGCCTTCCGCGGCGGCCTGTTCAACATCGGCGGCCAGGGCCAGGCGGTGATCGGCTGCATCCTCGGCGCGGTGGCGGGCTTCGCGTTCAGCCTGCCGCCGGGCATCCACCTGATCGTGGCGCTGCTGTTCGGCGCGCTCGGCGGCGCGCTCTGGGGTTTCCTGCCCGGCCTGCTCAAGGCGCGGACCGGCGCGCACGAGGTGATCACGACGATCATGCTCAACTACACCGCCGCGCTGCTGCTGAGCTGGCTGATCGAGCAGAAGGGCGTCCACGACCCGAAACGCAGCGACGCGATCAGCAAGGCGATCCACGACTCGGCCGTGCTGCCGGCACTGCCCGCGCCGCTGCGGGTGCACCTGGGCATCGTGCTCGCGGTGCTGGTCACGGCCGGGGTCGCCTGGCTGATCAACCGGTCGTCGTTCGGCTTCGAACTGCGCGCGGTGGGCGTCAACCCGCCGGCCGCCAAGACCGCGGGCATGAGCGTGGCCAAGACGTACACCCTGCTCATGGTCGTCGCCGGCGGCCTGGCCGGCCTCGGTGGCGCGGTTCAGGTGCTGGGCACCGCCGACAAGCTCACCGACCAGGTGGCCGGCACCATCGGCTTCGACGGCCTGCTGGTCGCGCTGCTCGGCCGCAACAAACCGTGGGGCACGCTGCTCGCCGCGATCCTGTACGGCGCGCTGCGGGCCGGCGGCAACCTGATGCAGGTCGACCTGGGCATCTCGCTCCAACTGGTCACCGTGCTCCAGGCACTGATCGTCATCTTCATCGCCGCCCCCGCCCTGGTGAAGGCGATCTTCCACCTCCGCGCCGCTCGCTCCGCACGGCTCGGTACCTCGATGGCTAAGGGCTGGTGAGCCGCGTGTCGACGGCAACCTTGGAAGACGCGACCGTGGTCGACGCCCCGGAGCCCTTCTGGAACCGGGACCGGCGGCTCGGCGCCGGCATCACGATCATCGGCCTGATCGCGACGTTCGTCTTCGGCTCGCTCGCCGAGTCGAAGACCGCCCGGTTCACGATCAGCGCGGACGCCGGCGGCGCCGCCATCTCGATCAACGGGCAGGTCGGCACGATCGTGTTCGGCCTGATCACCCTGGCACTCGGCGTGGTCATGCTGATCGGCAAGTCCCGCCGCTGGCAGACGCTGCTGCTCAGCCTCGGCATCCTGTCCTTCGTGCTGTCGTTCCTGTGCTGGCAGGTGGCCGGCAAGTTCATGCCGCTGGTCGACACCCTGGACGGCAGCCTCGAGTACGCTCTGCCGCTCATCCTGGGCGCCCTGGCCGGCGTGCTCGGCGAGCGCTCCGGCGTGGTCAACGTGGCGATCGAGGGCCAGTTCCTGATGGGCGCGTTCGGCGCGGCCCTGGTCGGCACCCTCGCCACCAGCGTCTGGGCCGGCCTGGTCAGCGCCATGGTCGGCGGTCTCATCATCGCCGCGATGCTGGCCGTGCTGGCCATCCGCTACCTGGTCGACCAGGTCGTGGTCGGCATCGTGCTCAACCTGCTCGCGCTCGGCATCACCGGCTTCCTCTACGAGCGGCTGATGCAGCCGAACGCGCTCAAGTACAACCAGCCGCCGAAGATGCCCGAGTGGAAGATCCCCGGCCTCGGTGACATCCCGGTCATCGGCCCGGTGCTGTTCCACGCCAACCTGCTGGTCTGGCTCGCCCTGATCCTGGTCCCGGTGATCCACTTCGGGCTCAAGAACACCCGGTGGGGCCTGCGTACCCGGGCGGTCGGCGAGCACCCGACCGCGGCCGACACGGTCGGCGTCCGGGTGCGCGGCCTGCGCTACCTGAACGTGCTGCTCGGCGGCCTGGTCGCGGGCGCCGGCGGTGCGTTCTTCACGCTGGTGTCCACCGGCGCGTTCAACAAGAACATGACCGCCGGCACCGGCTTCATCGCGCTGGCCGCGCTGATCTTCGGGCGGTGGACGCCGTTTGGGGCGCTCGGTGCGGCGCTGTTCTTCGGGTTCTCGCAGAAGCTGGCGTACTACCTCAGCGTGGCCGGCAGTCCGGTGCCCAACCAGTTCCTCAACATGCTGCCGTACATTGCCACGATCATCGCCGTGGCCGGGTTGGTCGGCCGGGTCCGGGCGCCCGCCGCCGACGGTGTGCCGTATGTAAAGAGCTGATCATTTGCCATGGGGCAGAATCGGCTCCATGGAGATCGACTGGGCTGGGCTGCGGGCCGCCGCCATCGAGGCGATGCGGCACGCGTACGCGCCCTACTCCGACTTTCCGGTCGGCGTGGCGGGCTTGGTGGACGACGGCCGGGTGGTCGTCGGCTGCAACGTGGAGAACGCGTCCTACGGCCTCGGGCTCTGCGCCGAGTGCGGGCTCGTCAGCTCGCTGCACGCGACCGGCGGCGGCCGGCTGGTGGCCATCTCCTGCGTGGACGCCAACGGCGAGCCGCTGATGCCCTGTGGGCGCTGCCGGCAGCTGCTCTACGAGCACGGTGGCCCGGAGTGTCTGGTCGAGGCGGTGCCGGCCCCGCTGCGGGTGCACGACCTGCTGCCGTACGCGTTCGGCCCGGCCGACCTGGACAAGGTCAACGGCCCGGCGCTCGGTCATGAGGTGCCCTCGGACCTCGCCAAGTGGCGTGGCCGAGGCACGGTCTTCGTGCACCCCGATCTGGCCGGCGGCACTACGGTCTGGACCGGGTACTGGGAACGGTCCGGGGGCAGCCCTTCGGAGGGCGACGCCGAGAAGGGCGTGCTCGAGGAGGGCCCGAACTTCCCTACCGCTGCCGAGGCGGTCGCTTGGGGACAGGTCCGCACGCCGCGGATCGTGGTGGTGGACGCGTCCGGTGGGCTGGCGTGGGCCGGCGAGGGAGAGCCGCCGGAGGGCATCCCCGCAAAGTGGAACGAGGAGCAGGTATGAGCGAGTTCGCGGCGGTCGACGTCATCCGGGCCAAGCGGGACGGGCACGTGCTGTCCGACGCGCAGATCGACTGGGTGGTCGACGCGTACACCAAGGGCGTGGTCGCCGACGAGCAGATGTCGGCGCTGGCCATGGCGATCCTGCTGCGGGGCATGACGGCCGCCGAGATCGCCCGCTGGACCGCCGCGATGATCGCCAGCGGCGAGCGGCTCGACCTGTCCGCGGTCACCCGGCCCACCGCCGACAAACACTCCACCGGCGGCGTCGGCGACAAGATCACTCTGCCGCTCACCCCGCTGGTGGCAGCCTGCGGCGCGGCCGTGCCGCAGCTCTCCGGCCGAGGGCTCGGCCACACCGGCGGCACCCTGGACAAGCTCGAGTCGATCGCCGGCTGGCAGGCGTCGATCTCCAACGACGCGTTCAAGCGGCAGCTGCAGGAGGTCGGCGCGGTGATCTGCGCGGCCGGCGAGGGCCTCGCGCCGGCCGACCGCAAGCTGTACGCGCTGCGCGACGTCACCGGCACGGTCGAGGCCATCCCGCTGATCGCCAGCTCGATCATGAGCAAGAAGATCGCCGAGGGCACCGGCGCGCTGGTGCTCGACGTCAAGGTCGGCTCCGGCGCCTTCATGAAGGACCTGGCCACCGCCCGGGAGCTGGCGAGCACCATGGTGCGGCTCGGCAAGGACAGCGGGGTCACCACGATCGCCCTGCTCACCGACATGAACACCCCGCTCGGCCTGGCCGTGGGCAACGCGATCGAGGTGGCCGAGTCGGTCGAGGTGCTGGCCGGCGGCGGGCCGGCCGACGTGGTCGAGCTGACCCTGGCACTGGCCCGCGAGATGCTGGCCGCGGCCGGGATCGACGCCGACCCGGCCAAGGTGCTCGAGTCGGGGGCGGCGATGGACACCTGGCGCCGGATGATCGCGGCGCAGGGCGGCGACCCGTCTTCTGTTCTGCCCGTGGCACGGGAGAACGAGGTCGTCCGGGCCACGACCGACGGGGTGGTGACCGCGGTCGACGCGTACGGGATCGGAGTGGCCGCCTGGCGGCTCGGCGCCGGGCGGGCCCGCAAGGAGGACCCGGTCAGCTTCGGCGCCGGCGTGCTGCTCAAGGTGAAGCCGGGCGATCGGGTACGGGCCGGAGATGTGCTGTTCGAGCTGCGTACGGATGAACAGTCCCGAATTCCCGCGGCGCGCAACCTGGCGGCCGAAGCGGTGATTGTCGGAGATGTCGCCCCAACCCTTACCCCGCTCGTCCTTGACCGCATAGCCTGACGCACCATGACGAAGGCCGCACCCGACCCTCGCACGGTGCGCGAGGCGAGCCTCGACGAGGTCGAACGCCTCGGGCTCCCGCTGCCGCCGCCGGGCTTCCCGCTGATCTGGGAGGCCGGCGACGCGGTCGAGCTGCGCCCGACGTTCGACATCGAGGCGCGGGCCGCGGTGCTGCACGTGGTGGTGGCCCGGTGCTTCGGGATGCCCACCGAGCTCGCGATGGGCTGGCTGCTCGGGTCGCACCTGGTCGACCTGGTCACCCCGCCGGAGTGGCAGTTCGTGATCGGGGCCAAGGGCGACCACCGCTCGTTCGTCCTGCACCACGACGCGGTCTTCGCGCTGGCCTGGCTGCTGGGCCTCAGCCGGCACCTGGACCCGACCGTGCCACCCGAGGGCCGGTTGATGGCGGAGATGCCCGACCTGCCGGCGGGGGAGACCTTCGGCAGCTGGCGGTCCCGGTCGCTGATGTCGCCGCGTGACCCGATCGAGGCGGCCATCCTGCTCGATCTGTACTACTGCCTGGACTGGGCGTTCCAGGAGGCGGAGCGGATCGGGATGCAGCCGCCCGGCGAGATCGACGGCAACGCGATCGGGCAGCGGCGCTGGGCGCTCGAGTGGGCGATCGTCTTCCACGGCCCGTATCACGACAAGCCCCCGGAGTGGGAGGAAGTCGACCTCTCGGTCTAAACCGGGCGATAAACGTTCAAGGTGACCTCGGCGGTCACCGTGACGTCCTCCGTCGGTGCGCCGGCGCCGTGGTGGGCGCTCGGCGTCATGCCGATCAGCGTGCGAGCCTCGGTGGCGTTCAGCCTCATTTGGCTTTTTAAGTTCTTTGTCGTTTTTAGCAGAAAAAAGTCGTCCAAACTGCTGCGGACCCGTCGTTCCTTGTCCGGATCCACCCCGATCATTCCGTACGCGGTGACCAGCTCTCGCAGGTGCCCGGCGGCCGGCGTGACCACCAGCAGGACGCCGTCCGGCCGCAGGACGCGCCGGAACTCGGCGCCGTTGCGCGGGGCAAACACGTTCAGGACCGCCGCCGCGCACCCGTCCACGATCGGCAGCGGCCGCCACAGATCGGTCAGCACCGCCGCCGCCCGCGGGTGCGCGCGGGCCGCGCGGCGCAGCGCTGGCTTGGACACGTCCAGCCCGACCCCGCTCGATGTCTCGCCCGGCGCCGGGGTCGGCGTCTCGCCCAGTGGCCGGGTCGGCGTCTCGCCCGGCGCTGGGGTCGGCGTCTCGCCCAGTGCCCGGGTCGGCGTCTCGCCCGGCGCTGGGGTCGGCGTCTCGCCCGGCGCCGGGGTCGGCGTCTCGCCCGGCGCTGGGGTCGGCGTCTCGCCCAGCGCCCGGGCCAGGTAGAAACCGGTGCCCACGCCCGCGTCGACCAGGAAACCGCTCGGCGCCGCCGCGGCGAGCGCGTCCGCGATGAAGTCGTAGTGGCCGGCGGCCAGGAACGTCTCGCGGTCGGCCACCATCGGCGCGGAGTCGCCATGGTGCGGGAGGCGACCGGCGCTGAGGTCGGCGTACCCCTGCTTGGCCAGGTCGAAGCTGTGGCCGCGGGCACAGCGCAGCGCCTGCTGCGACCGGGTCAGCGGCTGCGCGCAGTTCGGGCACCGCAGGTACGGCAATGCTGCGTCGATCATCCGTTTCCGACCTCTAGGCTCGGCTGATGGCGGCCATCACGCACTCCGACATCGTCAAGGCGCCCAAGGCGCTGCTGCACGACCACCTCGACGGTGGCCTGCGGCCCGAGACCATCCTCGAGCTCGCCGAGGCCGTGCGGCACCCGTTGCCGGCAAACGACGCCGAGGCGCTGGGCGCCTGGTTCGTCGCGGCCGCCGACTCCGGCTCGCTGGAACGCTACCTGGAGACGTTCGCGCACACCGTGGCGGTCATGCAGACCGAGGCCGGGCTGCACCGGGTGGCCCGGGAGTGCGCGCTCGACCTGGCCGCCGACGGGGTCGTCTACGCCGAGGTGCGCTACGCGCCCGAGCAGCACCTGGAGCGCGGGCTCTCGCTGGACGCGGTGGTCGACGCGGTGAACGCCGGCTTCGTCGACGGCTGCGCCGAGGCGGCCGCCCAGGGCCGGCCGATCCGGGTCGGGGTGCTGCTGACCGCCATGCGGCACGCGGCCCGCTCGCAGGAGATCGCCGAGCTCGCCGTCCGCTACCGGGACGCCGGCGTGGTCGGCTTCGACATCGCCGGCGCCGAGGCCGGCTTCCCGCCCACCCGCCATCTGGACGCCTTCGAGTACCTGCAACGGGAGAACTTCCACTTCACCATCCATGCCGGCGAGGCCTTCGGGCTGCCCTCGATCTGGCAGGCCATCCAGTGGTGCGGGGCCGACCGGCTCGGCCACGGGGTCCGTTTGGTGGACGACGTCACCGGAACGCCGGCCGGGGGCGACGCGGCGCTCGGCCGGCTGGCCGCCTATGTGCGGGACAAGCGGATTCCGCTGGAATTGTGTCCTTCGTCCAATGTGCAGACCGGGGCGGCCCCCTCGATCGCCGAACATCCGATCGGGCTCCTGCACGATCTCCGCTTCCGGGTCACCGTCAACACCGACAACCGGCTGATGAGCGGCACGTCCATGTCGCGGGAGATGGCCCTGCTCTGCGAGGCCTTCGGGTGGGGCTGGGCGGAACTGCGCTGGCTGACCATCAACGCGATGAAATCGGCGTTCATCCCGTTCGACGAGCGGCTGGCGATCATCGACGAGACCATCAAACCGGCGTACGCGAAGCTCCTGGGCTGAGGGCGGCCGGCCGTCGGGTTTGTGCCGTCTGGCAAATAGCACCCCTCCTATGGGTCGCGATGCTCGCGGTTCGGTCGGCTTCCTCATCCGTTCGGCCAGAATGGTCCCAACAAAGACTGCAAAATCGGGCATCTCACCTTGCTCTGGGGGCGGTACCGCGCCATCGTTCCTCCTGCCGCGATCCACTACGATCGGGCCCGTTCGGCCGGCGCCACCCCCACGCCATGCCGAGCGGAGCGAGTGACACTGAGAAACGCGCACAGATACAGGCAGTTACATCGAACCGGCGATGAGCGTCCAGGACAGGACAACATCGCATCACACAGCCGGTCCGTGTCCGACTGCTCTTTCTCTTTGACACTCGTCGTGATGGAATCTCGGGGGCCCGACGCGGTAGTCGGCCGTGTGCGGCGTCCGGCGATCCGAAGCCGGGCCCGAATCAGGAGGACGGTGACGTGAGCAAGCGCCCCAAGACGGCGACCGGCGTCATGTCGCGTCTCCGTCGGCCGGCCGATCGGCTGCGAGATCTGCCGATCTGGTCGAAGCTCGGCTTGATCATGCTGGTGCCCACCCTGGCGACGATCATCGTCGGCGTCAGCGGTCTCGTGGACCATATCGATACGGCCAGCAACGCGGAGCGCGCACGCAACCTTTCGGCTCTGTCGGAGGCCGCCGGTGGCCTCGTCGACCGGCTGCAGAACGAACGCGCCTACGGCGTGATGATCAAGGTATACGGCAAGACGCCGGTCGGCCAGGCGGCCGCCACCGCGTACCTCAAGGAGAACGCGGCCACCGACCAGGCGAAGGTGCCGTACTCCCAGCAGAAGGCCTCGCTGGACGACGTGCCGCCGAAGGTGGCGACGCTGCTCCTGCGCCTCGACCGCAACCTCGAGGAACTGCCGGCCAAGCGCACGTCCATCGCGAAGGGCCAGCTGGGACAACCGGCGGACGTCGCGAGCACGTACGACATCCTCATCAACGACCTGCTGACCGTGCGCGACATCTCGGCCCAGCTGTCCAGCGACTCGGAGCTCGCCGACCACCTGCGTACCGTCGCGGCCGTGGCCCGGGCCAAGGAGTACGTCGCCGAGCAGCGCGACCTCGGCCACGAGGTGCTCGGTGTGGGCGACTTCAACCCTGCCCTGCGCCAGCGGTTCCTGCTCACCGTCGCCGGCTTCGACTTGGCATCCGGCACGATCCACTCGATCGGCACCGACGCCGAGGTCCAGCTCTTCGAGCGCATCGACAGCGTTCCGGACGGCCGCGCCGCCACCAACCTCACCGTGCAGCTCAAGTCGCTGCAGGGCGCCAACACGCGCAACATCCCGTACGACGCGCCGTCGTGGGAGAAGGCGATGATCGGTTACAACAACCTGTTCCGCCAGGTGGAACAGAAGTTGGACTCCGACGTCGTCGCCGAGGCCACCAACCTGCGCAACGACGTGAACCGGCGAGTCTTCATCGAGACCAGTGTGCTGCTCGCGATGCTGCTGCTCGCGATCCTGTTCGCCTGGCTCGTCGCCCGGTCGATGGCCCGCTCGCTGCGCGAGCTGCGCCAGGGTGCGCTGTCGGTGGCCCAGTTCGGCCTGCCGCACGCGGTGTCCCGCCTGCGGGACCCGGCGCTGGCCACCTCGCTCACCCCGGCGCAGGTCGCCGACCAGATCGCCGAGCCTCTCCCGGTGCGCAGCCGGGACGAGTTCGGGCAGGTGACCGAGGCGTTCAACGCGGTTCACCTCGAGGCGGTGCGCACCGCGGCCGAGCAGGCCGCCCTGCGAGCCTCCGTCGCGACGATGTTCGTCAACCTGGCCCGCCGTTCGCAGATCCTGGTCGACCGGCTCATCGGTCACCTGGACCGTCTGGAGCGCGGCGAGGAAGACCCGGACCGCCTGGCCGAGCTCTTCCAGCTCGACCACCTGGCCACCCGGATGCGTCGTAACGACGAGAACCTCCTGGTCCTCGCCGGCGCCGACTCGACCCGCGTGCAGCGCGAGCCGGCCGCCCTGATCGACGTGCTCCGCGCCGCGCAGTCCGAGGTCGAGCACTACACCCGCATCGAGTTCGGCATGATCGACCGGGACATCGAGGTCGCGGCGCACGCCGTGAACGACATGGTCCACCTGGTCGCCGAGCTCTTCGACAACGCGACCGCGTTCTCCCCGCCCAACTCGACGGTCACCGTCGAGGCCCGGCGACTCGGCGACGGTGCGCTGCTGTCGGTCGAGGACCGCGGCATCGGCATCAGCCGTGAGCAGTTGCGCGACCTCAACGAGCGGCTCGCCAACCCGCCCATGGTGGACGTCGCCGTCTCCCGGATGATGGGCCTGGTCGTGGTCGCCCGGCTGGCGAACCGGCACGGGGTCAAGGTCGAGCTTCGGCCGGCCGACTCCGAGCGCGGCACGGTGGCCGAGGTCGGCCTGCCGGTGCAGGTGCTGATCGCCGGCGCGATGGCCGGCCGCAGCGTCCAGTCCGGTGGCTACGAGAGCCTGCCGCAGGGCGGCCGTCCCGGCCTGCCCGAGCCGCTGGCTCTGGAGAGCGGCGGCCGCGGTGGCTACCCCGGCGGCCGTCCCTTCGACCCGAACCCGCCGATGAACAACGGCGGCATGCTCGGTGCCGGCGGCCGGTCGGTTCCGGCCTGGTCCGACCTGACCGGCGCGCCCGGCAACGGCGGCAACGGCATGGGTGGCAACGGGTTCGGCCCGGCCAACGGCATGGGTGGCAACGGCTTCGGCCCGGCCAACGGCATGGGTGGCAACGGCTTCGGCCCGAGCCCCTCGACCAACGGCATGGGTGGCAACGGGTTCGGCCCGGCCAACGGCATGGGTGGCAACGGCTTCGGCCCGAGCCCCTCGACCAACGGCAGCAACGGCAACGGGAACGGCTCGGCCAACGGCTTCTACGGCCCGCGGAGCAACGAGATGATCCCGCCGCTGCCGCAGGGCCCGCAGGGCTTCGCCGGCCCCGACGGCCTGCCGCAGCGCCGTAACGGCGAGCAGCCGCGGCCCGAGGGTGACAGCGGTTACGGGCCGACCATCCCGCGCCAGCTGCCGTCCAACCCGGAGAGCCAGGGTCGCGGTGGGTCCGTCCCGTCGATGCCCCCCATCTCCGCGCCGCCGTACGCCCGGCCCACGTCGGTGCCGCCGGCCAACGAGCCGCCGGTGTCCGGCCCGCCCACGAGCGGTGCGCCGGTCGCGCCGCCGGCCTGGCCGCCGGCCCCCGAGCGGGACCAGACCGCTGCCCCGCACGTGCCGGAAAGCCTTGCCGCGGCGCTCGACATGACCGCCGAGATCCCGCGCTACCGGCCGGGCGGCGTCGACCAGCAGCCGCAGGTCGAGCGTCCGACCAACCCGCAGACGGCGCCGATCCCGTCGTCCGCCCCGCCGGCTCGCCCGGTGTCGGCGGCCCCGGTGACCGGCACGCCGATCTCCAGCGCCTCGCCGATCGACGCCCAGCGGGCGGCCGCGGCGGCCCGGGCGGCTCACGAGATCGCGGCGGCGCAGGCCGCCGAGGCGCAGGCCACCGCGGCGGCGCAGATCGCCGCGGCGCAGGCCGCGGCCCGCCAGCGGGACAGCGCACAGGGCCAGTTCGCCGACGAGACGATGGAGCTGCCGATCTTCCGCGAGCTGGAGTCGGCCTGGTTCACCACGGCTCACCCGGCCGAGCAGAAGCCGGCCGGCGACGATGGGACGGCCCAGCGCATCCCGACCGGCGAGCCTTCTCGTACGGTTGGCGTGCCACAGCAGGCCGGACCGCCCGAATCCCGCGACCATGACCCCGCTCCGGTGGGCGTCGGGGCCGCGAACGGCTACGGTACTTCCAATGGCAGCGGCTCGACCGGCGGCGGTGTGGCAACCAACCCGTGGCGCACCGCGGCCGACGAGGGTTGGCAGGCCGCCCGTGCGGCTGCCGAGCACACTGTTGACACCACCACCACGGCCGGGCTGCCCAAGCGCACACCGATGGCGCAGCTCGTCCCCGGCGGTGTCGACCGGGGCGGAGATCCCGCCCAGAAACGTACTCCGGAGGGCGTTCGCGGTCTGTTGTCCGCGTACCACCGGGGTGTGCAGCGCGGTCGCACCAAGGAACAATCGACCAACCCGGAGGAGACTCCGGGAGGGCAGCAGTCCTCGCAGGCTGGCAAGGAGCATGAGGCATGACATCTACGCAGGATCTCGGTTGGCTCCTGGCCAACTTCGCCGACCGCGTTCCCGGAGTCGCACATGCGATCGCGGTCTCCGCCGACGGTCTGCTCCTGGCAGCCTCGCGGGACCTTCCGCGTGACCGCGCCGACCAGCTGGCGGCTATCGCCTCCGGCCTGGTCAGCCTCACTCAGGGCGCCGCAAGGTGCTTCGAGGGCGGTGCGGTTCTGCAGACGGTCGTCGAGATGGACAACGGGTTCCTCTTCCTGATGTCGATCTCCGACGGCTCGTCGTTCGCGGTTCTCGCGGCGCGCAGCTGTGACGTCGGGCAGGTCGGTTACGAGATGGCTCTTCTCGTCGACCGGGTCGGCGAGGCACTTACTCCGGCTCCGCGGTCCGCGGCCGGGGTACTCGGCTGAACGAGCCGTGGGCCGGCTGAGCCAACGGGGTTTACCGGACTGTTCCATCGAGTGCAGAGCCACTCGGCGGCTGTTCAAAACATTGAACACACATACACTTCTAAGGGTTCGAGGAAGGGGTGAGCGGTGACGATGCCCGAGCGCGATGAGCCGACCGGCGCGCTGGTCAGGCCGTACGCCGTGACCCGCGGTCGGACCCGGCCGAAGCTTGAGATAGCGCTGGAAGCGCTGGTCGAGACAACCGTGCGCGGCCGATCTGGAATGATCCGCGGCGGGCAGGGTGGAAGCGAGCATCAGTACATCGCGGCTATGTGCGACGGCGGCCGTGTGCAGTCGCTCGCGGAAATCGCCGCACGCATGCAACTGCCGCTCGGTGTGGCTCGAGTGATCGTCGCGGACATGGCCTCCGATGGCCTGGTCGCGGTGTACGAGCCCACCTCGCTGGAAGACGAGACCGACGCGGTAGGCACTGAACTGCTGGAAAGGGTGCTGAGTGGACTTCGCAGGCTCTGACATGTCGCACCGTCCCGCTGCTGGGGGGCGCGTTACATCGGCGAAGATTGTCATCGCCGGTGGGTTCGGCGTCGGTAAGACGACGCTGGTCGGGTCGGTCTCGGAGATCACCCCGCTGACCACTGAGGCCATCATGACCTCGGCCGGTGTGGGTGTCGACGACAACCGGCAGGTGCCGGGGAAGATGACGACCACCGTCGCCATGGACTTCGGCCGTATCAGCATCGACCGTGACCTGATCCTCTACCTGTTCGGCACGCCCGGCCAGACGCGGTTCTGGTTCATGTGGGACGAGCTGGTGCGTGGCGCGATCGGTGCCGTGGTCATGGTGGACACTCGGCGTCTCGCCGACTGCTTCGCCGCCATCGACTTCTTCGAGCACCGTCGCCTGCCGTACCTGGTGGCGATCAACTGCTTCGACGGCATGCAGTACCACAACGCGCAGGACGTTCGCGACGCGCTCGCGATCTCCAGCGACGTGCCGGTGGTGAGCTGCGACGCCCGGAACCGTGAGTCGACGAAGAACGTCCTCATCTCGCTTGTCGAGTATGTGCTGACGATGCGTCGTTCACGCGCCGTGGCGCCGGCCTGAGCGACGAGCGATCGGGCGATCTCTGTCCGCGGAAAGCGCGGACCGGGGTCGCTCGTCGCATACCTGGTCCGGGGGCCGAGCCCCCGGATGCCGCACGGTGTCGTCGTCGCGGTCGCTGCGAGTCATCACGTGCGTGAAGCCCCGCTCCGAGAACTCGGAGCGGGGCTTCTGCCTGTTCAGGAACCGATCAACGTGGGTAGCTCGTCGAGGTCGGCGATCACCAGGTCGGGGCGGTACGGGTCGGGGTCGGTGCGGTAGTCGTGCACACCCGGGTAGCCGGCGTTGCTGACCAGCACCGGGCGCATCCCGGCCCGGCGCGCGCCGTCGTGCTCACGGCTGCCGCCGTCCCCCACGTACCAGCAGTCGGCCGGGGAGACGCCGAGACGGGCGCTCACGGCCACGTAGAGGCGCGAATCGGGCTTCCGGCACCTCTCGTGCCAGGAGAACACTGCAGCGTCGATACGGGGCGCATAGGGCGTCATCGGCCAGGATTCGTATAACTCGCTCGAGCAGTCGCTGATCAGCCCGATCCGGAAGCCGTCGGCGCGTAGCCGGTCGAGCAGGTCGAGGACCCCGGCGCGGGGTGGCCGCACCAGCTCGGCGCCGGCCAGCTGGACCGCGACCGCCGCGTCGAGCCGCTCCTCGGCCGGTTCGATGCCGCAGCGCCGGGCGATCGCCCGCAGCGTGGCCCGGGTGCCGCCGAGCCGGCCGACGATCCGCTCGGGGAAGCTTGCCGCCATCTCCCGCCAGAACTGCTCGGCCGGCACGCCCAGCGCGGCCGCGGTGGCGGTGAACGACGCGCGGCGGCCGGCCTCGGCCCCCGGATCGGTCAACGTGCCGAAGAAGTCGAAGACGATCGCGCGCACCGCGTCATGATGCCAAACGGGGCAGGAGGGGCATGCTGACGAAGCCGCACCGCACGCACCGCGCCGAACGCGGCAGGAGGGGCATGCTGACGAAGCCGCACCGCACGCACCGCGCCGAACGCGGCAGGATGGCCTGCATGACGAAGCTGACGGGAAAGCAGATCGCCGCGGAGGGGCTGTCCGGCTGGGTGCTGCTGGCCAACAGCCTGCAGACCCGGATCCGCAGCGGTGACTTCGCGACCGGCCTGGCCCTGGTGAACGCGATCGGCCGGGCGGCCGAGGAGATGAACCACCACCCGGACCTCGACTTGCGCTATCCGCACCTGAACGTGCGGCTGGCCAGCCACGACGAGAACGGGGTCACCGGCCGGGACGTCCGGTTGGCCCGCACCATCTCCGCCCTGGTCGCGGACGCGGGACTGACCCAGTCGGCGCGCGGGGTCAGCGAGCTCGAGCTGGCCCTGGACACCCCGGCGCTCGCCACGGTGCTGCCGTTCTGGGGTGCGGTGCTGGCGATGGAGCCGGACCGGGGGCCGGACGTCGGGGACGACCTGCGCGACCCCGCCGGGACGCTGCCGCTGATCTGGTTCCAGGAGTCGGGCAGCGAGGAGCCGCGGCAGCGCTGGCACCCGGACGTCTGGGTCGACCCGGCCGAGGTGCAGCCCCGGATCGACGCGGCGGTCGCGGCCGGCGGCACGCTGGTCAGCGACGCGGAGGCGCCCAGTTTCTGGGTGCTGGCCGACCCCGAGGGCAACAAGGTCTGCCTGTGCACCTGGCAGGACCGTGGGGCTTGAGCGAAAGTGGCCGCGACCCGTCCGGGTCGCGGCCACCTGTTCGAAGAACTATCGGGAGCTGTAGTTTGCGTTGTTCCGGTAGTCGTCGGCGCCCTCGCGGTCGCGGGTGAAGTCCCACCCACCGGCCGACTCGCGGCCCGGACGGCCACCCATCGCGAACCCGCCGATCTCCTGGCCGCGGCGCCAGCCCCGGAAGTAGCCGGTGGTGTGTGCCGCGATGCTCGCCGCGTCGCGCACGATGCGCAGCGGGCGCTCGTCGCGCAGCGGGGAGCCCGGCACCAGGTTGGCCTGGGGAACCCGCTTGGGCAGGCCGGCCGAGGTCTCGGCCGCGATCTCCGGCGTGGCCGCCCGCTGAGCCGCGCGCCACCCGCTGTCGTTCGGGTTGGCCCAGTCGAGATCGGCCGAGGTGTCGCTGTGCCCGGTGAACCAGGCCGACCGAGCCGCCGCGAAGATCAGCAGGTCGGTGTCGTTGCCGTCGGCCGCGACCGGCGGCGTGGTGCTGCGGTCGAGCGCGGTGAGCTTGGTGCTCGTCGTGCTCGGCGCCGAACCGCCGCGGCGGCCGGAGATCCGGCTACGCTCGCCGTCGACCACTCGCAGCGACGGCGGCTCGTTGATCGGCGGCAGGCCGCCGGTCAACGTCGCATCCAGGCCACCGCTCAGCTGGGGCTCGACCAGGCGCAGGGCCGGCGGCTCCTTGGGCATGTCCTGCCACGGCGGCTTGACCCGGCCGGTGCTGGTCGGCGGCGCGCTGATCGACGCGGCCGGCGAGGCCGCCTCGTCGCCGCCCGGGTTGATGAGCGGCCAGTTCGCCCGGGAACCCGGCTCGGTCGGCTCGGGCCGCTGGGTCGGCATCGGCAGCGAGTAGTCGGTGGCGCTGCCGGGCGCGGGGCTCGACGGCGCGCGGCTGGGCCGCGGCGGGACGACCGTGCGCTGCCGCTCGGCACGGGCGCTGTTGATCGCCGCGTTGGTGAGGGTGGCCCGGAACGGCTGCCCGCTATCGGCCGGCGACACCGAGGCCGGCGGGAACGAGCCCCCCGGCAGCGACGCGGCAGGCAGCGATGACGGCGGCATGGCCGGCGGCCGCGAGGCGGCCGGCGACGACGGCGCGGCGGCCGGGGACGGCCGCGAGCCGGGCGTGATCGGCGTCATGCCGGGTGGAGGCGGAGGCACCGAGACCGGGCGGTTGCTGGGGATCGGCGAGCGGTTCGGGAACACCGTCGCGGCGGCGGGCGCCGCGGGCGGCGGCGCGACCGGGCGCGGCGCGAGCGGCGGCGGAGCCACCGGGTCGGGCGCCACGGGCGGAGCGTTCATCGGCTGCGGGATGGCGCCGACGCCGGTGCTGGTCGGCTCGCGGCGGCTGCGCCGACCGGCGGCGGCCGCCGGCCCGGACCGCGCCGCGGCGGCAGCCGGATCGGCCCGGCGGGTGGCCGGGACGCTGCGCGCGGCGATCGTGCCGATCAGCGAGGCGCAGGCGGCGTCGCAGGCACGGACCGCGGCGATCGCCTGGCGAACCGTCTCGGCGGCGGCCGGGGCGAGCGACTTGTTGACCCCGCCGCGGCGGGGTGACTCACTGATCGCGACCTGCAGCGCGGTGACCGCCGAGATGATCTCGTCGTCGGTGCCGGCGCCGGCCCGGATCAGCTCGACCGCGACCTGCTCGGCCACCTGCTGCGGCTCGGCGCCCTGCGAGGTGAGCCGGCCCGGCTCGGGCAGCGCGTCGAGCACGGCCAGGGCGAGTGCGTGGGCGGGGTCGGGATACGCCCGGAGGGCGGCCGGGTAGAGCTCGCGAAGCACCTCCCGCAGCGCGCCGGCGGCCGCGCTCCGACCGGTCAGCAGGGCCACGTGGGCGGCCAGGACCGGCTTGTAGCTGACCAGCTCCCGCGGGGTGGCCTGGGTGACCGCGGCGATCGCGCCGGCCTGCAGCGCCCGGGCCAGGCCCACGGCCCGGCGGGCGGCCGGCGGGGCCTGCATCTCCTCGATCGAGTCGTCGTCGGCGAAGCGCTCGGCGAAGTCGTCGGTGGCGTCGTCGTCGGTGACGACCAGCGGCCGGCCCGCCGCGATGAGCAGGGACGTGACCAGGTGGTCGTCGCTGTCGGCGGCCACCGCGGCGTCGGTGAACCCACTCGTCCGTTCCACGAGCAGCATGCCCAGCTCGGCGTACCCGCCGGGGTCGTCGCTGATCTCGTGGACGCCGAGCAGCCGGCCTGCGTCATCAACCACGGCAATGGTCAGCTGCGCGGTTGGGGCCGCACGCACCGAATCATCAGCCGACGCGAGACCGCAGTACACGCGCACGAGCGCCACGGCGTCGTCCTCCTCCCCGGGATGGGATGCTGTCCAAGGCCAAGCACTGATGGTCCCTGGTTAGGGGTCAGTCGCGCCAGTCCACAGCGGCAGAGATCTTGCCGATTACCGAGCGCCACCCGAGACTTGCCTGTTGTGCCCCGATTTTCTTCAGCCGGCGGCGGCCGAAGAATCCACCCATCCCGCCGCTTTCCGCGGACCGGAGGGCCTCGTCGAGATCATCGAGCGGCGAGCCGGGCGACAGGGCCAGGATCACCGGCTTGAGCCGAAGACCATACCCCAGATCGCGGGCGACCTCGCCGGCCGCGATGAGCAACGGCAGATCCCACGTGTCGTGCCCGCCGCGCAGGTTTTCCACCACGAGGTCTAGCTCGTAACGGTCGTCCGGCGACGGGTCGATGTCGGTCGACTGTACCCGCTCGGCGAGGGTCGCCCAGCTGTCAAGTTGTGCGAGGTCGTGCGGAGCACCCGAACGAATGAAGGAGACCAGCGATTCGGGGCTCTTGAAGGCGAGCAGGCGGCCCTTGTGGCTCAGGAACATGGGCACCTCCTCATCGGCCTCCTGCTCCTCGGCCTCGTCCGTCTCGTCCTCGAACTCGGCCGGATCGGGCTCCTCCGCCTGCGCCGCATCCGGGTCGTCCTCGCCCTCGGCGAGCAGCGCCTGGAACTCCTCGTCGACGATGACCTCTTCCTCGTCATCGCGGGAGCCGGCGCCCTTGCGGGCGTCGAACGGGTCGTCGTCCTCCACCGCGGTCTCGGTCGGGGTCAGCTCGGAGGACATCCGGAAGGCGCGCAGGGTCAGTCCGACGCCGGCCGGGAGGGCGATCTCCACCGGTTCGATCCGGACGTCGTCCCAGAGCTCCTGTCCGGAGAGACCGGACTTGTCGTCCACCGGCGTCGACGCCTCGGACTCGTCGGACTGGCTGGCCACGGTGACCTCCGGGATGACTTGCGCACGGTTGGACGGTGATTCTGCCGACACACCCTAGTGGGCGTGCCTGAGTGCGCGCCGACCATCCCCCTACTTCGGTATCGGCCGATAAAAGTGGGTCAATAGCCCTTCGGGTGCCAGACCGTCTTGGTCTCCAGCAGAGCGGTCATCGGACGCAGTCCCGGGTCGGCGGTGAAGTCGACCTCGCCGCGCGGGCGCAGCACCCGCTTGAGCGTGCCGGAGGCGGCCCGTTCCAGGTCGGCGGCCAGCTCCGGGTCGGCCACGCCGGTCAGGTCGAGCGCGTTGACGTCGTCGTGCGAGGCGAGCCAGGGCGCGGTCTCGGCGGCGCGCCCGGTGAGGATGTTGACCACCCCACCGGGTACGTCCGAGGTGGCGAGCACCTCGGCCAGGGTGATCGCCACCTGCGGGCCGGCCGCCAGCACGACCACGGTGTTACCGGTGACGACGGCCGGGGCCACCACGCTGACCAGGCCGAGCAGCGAGGCCGGGGCGACCACGGCGACCACCCCGGTCGGCTCGGGCGCCGAGATGTTGAAGAACGGGCCGGCCACCGGGTTGGCGTTCCCGGCCACCTGGGCGATCTTGTCGGCCCAGCCCGCGTACCAGATCAGGCGGTCGATCGCGGCGTCCACCTCGGCGGCCGGGACGCCGAGGGCGGCGAACTCGGCGCGCCGGGCCTCGATCATCTCGGCGATCCGGTAGACGACCTGGCCGCGGTTGTACGCGGTGGCGCCGGCCCACTTGGGCTGGGCCTTGCGGGCCGCGACGACCGCGTCGCGCGCGTCCTTGCGGGAGGCGAGGGCCACGTTGTCGCCGTCCACGAGATAGGTCCGTCCTGACTCGCTGCGCGGGAAGGCCCCGCCGACGTACAGCTTGTAGGTCTTGCGCACGGAAAGCCGGCCGGGTGCGGGCTCGGCGGCCGGCGTGGGCTTGGCGGCGGCCGTGGGCTTGGCGGCGGCCGCGGGCTTGGCGGAGGCCGCGGCTTTCGCCGCCTTCTTCGCCGCCGGCGAGGTGGTGGGTGCTGACTTAGGCAAGGTACGCCTCCAGGCCGTGCCGGCCACCCTCGCGGCCGTAACCGGATTCCTTGTAACCGCCGAACGGTGACGTCGGGTCGAACTTGTTGAACGTGTTGGCCCAGACCACGCCGGCCCGCAGCTTGTCGGCCACGGCCAGGATCCGCGAGCCCTTCTCGGTCCAGACGCCGGCCGACAGCCCGTACGGCGTGTTGTTGGCCTTTTCGATCGCCTCGTCGGGGGTGCGGAAGGTCAGCACCGAGAGCACCGGTCCGAAGATCTCCTCCCGGGCGATCCGGTGCGCCTGGGTCACGCCCGTGAAGATCGTCGGGGCGAACCAGAAGCCGCGGTCCGGCAGCTCGCACGGCGGCGACCAGCGCTCGGCGCCCTCCGAGCTCCCGATCTCCGACAACTCGGTAATCTTGGCGAGCTGGGCCGCCGAGTTGATCGCGCCGATGTCGGTGTTCTTGTCCAGCGGGTCGCCCACCCGCAGGGTGGCCATCCGCCGCTTGAGCGAGGCCAGCAGCTCGTCGGCGATCGACTCCTGCACCAGCAGCCGGGAGCCGGCGCAGCAGACGTGCCCCTGGTTGAAGAAGATGCCGTTGACGATGCCCTCGACCGCCTGGTCGATCGGCGCGTCGTCGAAGACGATGTTCGCCGCCTTGCCGCCCAGCTCGAGGGTGAGCCGCTTGCCGGTGCCGGACACCGAGCGGGCGATCTGCCGGCCCACCTCGGTCGAGCCGGTGAAGGCGACCTTGTCGACGTCCGGGTGCTCGACCAGGTAACGGCCGGTGTCGCCGGCGCCGGTGATGATGTTGACGACGCCCGGCGGAAGGTCGGCCTGGCGGCACACGTCGGCGAAGAACAGCGCCGAGAGCGGGGTGGTCTCGGCCGGCTTGAGCACGACCGTGTTACCCGCGGCGAGCGCCGGCGCGATCTTCCAGGCGAGCATGAGCAGCGGGAAGTTCCACGGGATGACCTGGCCGGCCACGCCCAGCGGCCTGGGGTCCGGACCGAAGCCTGCATACGCCAGCTTGTCGGCCCAGCCCGCGTAGTAGAAGAAGTGTGCGGCGACCAGTGGCAGGTCGACGTCGCGCGACTCCTTGATCGGCTTGCCGTTGTCCAGCGACTCGAGGACCGCCAGCTCGCGGGAGCGCTCCTGGATGATCCGGGCGATCCGGAACAGGTACTTCGCGCGCTCGGCGCCGGGCAGCGCCGACCACGGGCCGAAGGCGCGGCGGGCGGCCGCGACGGCCCGGTCGACGTCCTCCGGGGCGGCCATGGCGACCTCGGCGAGGACCTCCTCGCTGGCCGGGCTCACCGTCTTGAAGGTGCCCTTGCCGTCGGAGAACTCGCCGTCGATGAAGAGGCCGTAGGTGGAATCGATGGAGACGATCGAGCGGGATTCGGGTGCCGGGGCGTAGTCGAACATGTGTGGCCTCAGTCCAGCGTGAAGTAGTCCGGACCGGCGTAGTGGCCGGTGGTGAGCTTGGTGCGCTGCATGAGCAGGTCGTTGAGCAGCGAGGAGGCGCCGAAGCGGAACCAGTCCGGATCGAGCCAGTCGTCGCCGACCGTCTCGTTGATCAGCACCAGATACTTGATGGCGTCCTTCGTCGTACGGATGCCGCCGGCCGGTTTGACGCCCACCTGGCGCCCGTGCTCGGCGCGGAAGTCGCGCACCGCCTCCAGCATGATCAGCGTGACCGGGAGGGTCGCCGCGACCGGAACCTTGCCGGTGGAGGTCTTGATGAAGTCGGCGCCGGCCAGCATCGCGAGCCAGGAGGCGCGGCGGACGTTGTCGTACGTGCCGAGCTCGCCGGTCTCCAGGATGACCTTGAGGTGGGCGGTGCCGGACGCCTCCTTGACCGCCACGATCTCGTCGAACACCTTGGCGTAGTCGCCGGCCAGGAACGCGCCCCGGCTGATCACCATGTCGATCTCGTCGGCGCCGGCGGCCACCGCGTCGCGGGTGTCGGCCAGCTTCACGTCGAGCGGCGCCTGCCCGGACGGGAACGCCGTGGCCACGCTGGCCAGGTGCACCCCGCTGCCGGCGAGCACCGCCGCGGCGGTCGGGACCATCGCGGGGTAGACGCAGACCGCGGCGACCGACGGGCAGCTCGGATCGGCCGGGTCGGGCCGGATCGCCTTGGCGGAGAGGGCGCGGACCTTGCCCGGGGTGTCGGCGCCCTCGAGGGTGGTCAGATCGACCATCCGGATCGCCAGGTCGATCGCCTTGGCCTTCGCCGTCGTCTTCACCGATCGGGTGCCCAGCGCGGCCGCCCGGGCCTCGACGCCCACCTTGTCGACCCCGGGAAGCCCGTGCAGGAGGGCCCGCAGGGTGCTGGTCGACGTCGCTGTCGCAGTCATGAAAGGGATTCTACGCGGGGCGTTAACATTTGATCTTGACGGACCGGTAGGTTGTCGCCGTGGACGTACTCGTCGTAGATCACCCGCTGGCCCAGACCCGGCTCACCGCGATGCGCAACGCGGAGACCGACTCGGGCGTCTTCCGTGCCTCTCTGCACGAGCTCACCACGATGGTCGTGTACGAGGCTGCCCGCACGTTCGACGTCGAGCAGTACCCGATCACCACTCCGGTGGCGCCGACCCAGGGCACCCGGCTGGCCAACCCGCCGCTGATCGTCCCGGTGCTCCGGGCCGGCCTCGGCATGGCCGACTCGGCCCTGGCCCTGCTCCCGGAGTCGTCGATGGGCTTCGTCGGCCTGGCCCGCGACGAGCTCACCTTCGAGCCGCGGGCGTACATGGAGTCGCTGCCCGGCGACCTCGCCGGCCAGCCGGTGCTGGTGCTCGACCCGATGCTGGCCACCGGCGGCTCGCTGCTGCACTGCTGCCGGCTGCTGGTCGAGCGCGGCTGCACCGACGTCATCATCTGCTGCGTGCTGGCCGCGCCCGAGGGCATCCAGCGGCTGCGTGAGTCGGGCCTGCCGCTGCGGCTGGTGACCGCCGCGATCGACCAGGGCCTCAACGAGAAGGCGTACATCGTGCCCGGCCTGGGTGACGCGGGCGACCGTCAGTTCGGCGGGATGCGCCGCTTCTAGGCGCTCGTGTACGACCAGCTGACGGCCTTGCCGTCGGCGAACGGCATGACCCCGTGGAACACCCGGGGTGCGTCGGCGAACACCAGCGGCAGGAAATGCCGGTCCGACTCCCACATCGGCAGGGTGCCGGCGAGCACGTCGGCGACCGGCATCCAATGCAGACTGCCCTCGTCGTTGGCGGTCAGCGGCGTGCCCGTCCAGAGCGGGATGCGGAACAGGAAGCCGAACCAGTTGGCGCCGTCCTTGCCGAAGCCCGGCCAGGAGATCGTGCCGGCGAAGTCGAGCACGTTGCACTCGAGCCCGGCCTCCTCGCGGATCTCTCGCCGCATCCCGGTGACCACGTCCTCGCCGGGTTCGAGCTTGCCGCCGAGCCCGTTGTAGTAGCCGTAGTGGATGTCATCCGGCCGCGCGTCCCGCCGGATCATCAACACCCGTTGCCGGTCCGGCGAGAGCAGGTAACCGAGCGTGGCCAGAACTGCCCGCAATGGTGATCTCCTTCCAATCTGTCCGACCTGGCCGGGCTTTCGACCCGACCTGGCGATCGTTTTGCGTGACTCGGGACACTATCGTTGCGTCCCATGACCCCCATTCCGCTCGCCGAGGAACTGCTCCTCCTCGCCTATGACGACCAGACCGGCAAGGCGACCGGCTCACGCATCGGGCTCGACCTCGGGATGTCCGCCGCCGTGCTGGTCGACCTGGCGCTCGCGGGCCGAATCGCGTACGTCGACGGCTACCTGAAGGTGCTCGATCCGACCCCGACCGGCGAGCCGATCGCCGACTCGGTGCTGGCGAAGGCGGCCGAGGATGAGCCGCACACGCCGAGCCAGTGGGTGCAGCGCCTGCGTCACCGGCTGCGCACCCGCGTGCTGGAAGACCTCGTCGCTCGTGGCGTGGTGCAGGACGTCGACGAGACGCAGCTGGAGTTCATCCACGTGCACCGCTACCCGACCACCGACCCGGCCTACGAGGCCGAGATCCGGCGGCGGCTGGCCGAGGCACTGACCGGCGAGAGCATGTGCGACGAGCGGACCGCGGCGCTGGCCACCCTGCTGGTCGCCAGCCGGATGGAGCCGGCGCTGCGCCTGCCGTCCGAGGAGTCCGACCGGGCGCACCAGCGGCTCGAGCAGATCGCCACCGGCGCCGGCTTCTCCGGCACCGCCGACCTCGAGGACTCGGTGGTCCGTCCGGCCGTCGCCCTCGTCGTCTACACGCTCGGCAAGGCCATCTCGGCCGCGCTGGGCGCCCCCAAGCCGGCCTCGGCCTGACCTCGGGCCCGGACGAGGCCAAGCCGGCCTCGGCCCGACCTAAGGCCTAGACACCAAGCGCTGCGGCTACCTCCTGCCGGAGGGTCCGCAGATGGGCCGCCGCGCGGGTGCGGGCCGCGGGCACGTCGCCGTCGGCGACCGGTTCCACCACCTCCAGGTACGCCTTGAGCTTGGGCTCGGTCCCCGACGGGCGGATCACCACCCGCGCGGCCTCGGTCCGCAGGGTCAGCACGTCGTTCTCCGGCAGCAGATCGTCGACGGCCGTCACCGTCGCGCCGAGCAGTGTCGCGGGCGGCTCCCGCCGGGCCCGGCCCATCGCCGCCCCGATCTCGGCGAGATCGTCGACCCGCACCGAGAGCTGGTCGGTGGCGTGCACCCCGAACTCGGCCGCCAGCTCGTCCAGCCGGTCGGCGAGGCCGCGCCCCGACTCGAGCAGCCCGGCGGCGAGCTCGGCGGCGGTCAGCGCGGCGGTGATGCCGTCCTTGTCCCGCACCAGGGCCGGGGCGACGCAGTAGCCGAGCGCCTCCTCGTAGCCGAAGGCCAGTTCCTCGGCGGCCCGCACGATCCACTTGAAGCCGGTCAGGGTCTCGGCGTAGGGCACGCCGCGGGCCGCGCAGAGCCGGCCCAGCAGCTGCGACGAGACGATCGTGGTCGCGTACGTGCCGGGCACGCCCCGCCGGATCAGATGGTCGGCGAGCAGCACGCCCAGCTCGTCGCCGCGCAGCGGGCGCCAGGAGCCGTCCCCGGCCGGGATGGCCAGCGCGCACCGGTCCGCGTCCGGGTCGTTGGCGATCGCCAGGTCGGCCCGGCACGCCTTGGCCAGCGCCAGCAGGCGGTCCATCGCACCCGGCTCCTCCGGGTTGGGGAAGGAGACCGTCGGGAACTCGGGGTCGGGCTCGGACTGGTCGGTCACCGGCACCGGCACCCCGAACCCGGCGGTGGCGAACGCGGCGGCCAGCGTGCCGCCACCGACGCCGTGCAGGGGCGTGTAGACCACGGTCAGGTCGCGCGGCCCGCCGGGGGTCAGCACGGCGGCGGCGCTCTGCACGTACCCCTGAACGATCTTTTCGTCGAGAAGCGTGCCCGGAACGCCCAGCCGGATCCCGGCGATCGGCCCGACCGCCCGGATGGCCGCCTCGATGCCGGCGTCGGCCGGCGGCACGATCTGCGCGCCGTCGCCGCCGGGCCCGCCGAGCTGCCGCCCGAGGTAGACCTTGTAGCCGTTGTCCTGCGGTGGGTTGTGGCTGGCCGTGACCATCACGCCGGCCACCGCGTCGAGCGCCCGCACCGCGTACGCGAGCACCGGTGTGGGCAGCGTCGAGGGCATGACGAGCGCTTCGCGGCCGGCACCGGTGGCGACCCGGGCGGTGCGCTCGGCGAAGTCCCGGGAGCCGTACCGGGCGTCGTAGCCGATCACCAGTGGGCCGTCGCCGCCCTGCTCGTCGAGCCAGGCGATCAGGCCGGCCGCCGCCCGGGTGACCACCGCGAGATTCATCCCGTTCGGCCCGGCCCGCAAGCGGCCGCGCAGGCCGGCCGTGCCGAAGGTCAGCGGGCCGGCGAACCGGTCGCGCAGCTCCTCGGTCGTGCCGGGCAGTCCGTCGATCAGCTCGCGAAGCTCGGCCCGGGTCTGCGGGTCGGGATCGTCGGCGAGCCAGGCCTCAGCGGTCACTCGCAGTTCGTCAGGCGCCATCTGGGATTGATAGCACGTGCCGGGTGATCAGGCGTCCGTGAGGGTGTAAGTCTTGATCAGTTCATCGAAGATCGGCTTGCTGTCGGCGAACTGCGCCTCGCTCGAGGTCACGAAGAACGAGTACGCCTTGCCGCCGGTGAGCACCGCGCCCCACATGCCGTGCCGGCTGTCGTCGCCGCTGCCGCAGGTGTACTCCAGGACCGCGCCGTCCTTGCCGGAGATCGTGGTCTTGGTGAGGCCCACCTGGTTGTACGGCCCGGGGCAGCTCGCCGCGTTCTTCCTCAGATTCCTCTCGGCGACGCCCAGGAACGACGAGGCCGTGCCGTTGCCCTTCTCGACCAGGATGCGGACCTTGCGCTTGGCGTCGGCCGGGTCGATGTAGTCCACGTAGCTGCCGCCCGCCTTGCGGGTCCAGCCCTTGGGCACCTGCACCGAGATGCCCCGGTCCCGGTACGCCTGGGTCGCGAAGCTCGGCGCCGGGTCTTGGCCGCCGGTCGGCTGGGCCACCGGCGTGGTCGGCGCCTTGTCGCCGCCGCCGGTCAGGCTGACCAGCAGCACGAGCAGCACCACCACGGCCAGCGCGCCGCCACCGGCGATCAGCTGCTTGTTGCGCGGCCAGCCCTGGAAGGTCGCGACCGCCTTGCCGACGGCCTCCTTCACCGAGCCGACGGCCTTCTCGACCATCGCGGCGCGCTTGGCGGCGGGGCTGGTCACCACGGTGCCGCCCAGCGGCTCACGGGCGGAGCGGCCGCCGTCCCACGCGTAGCGCGGCGGCATCGCGGCGGTCGGGTCGGCCGACGGGGTGGCTGGCATCAGCCCGGTCGGGCTGCCCGGCATCTGGGCGTCGTCCGGCTCGGCGGCGCGACGCCGGCCGCGGCCGGCCGGCGCGTTGCTCTGCTGCAGCCTGGCCAGGTGGTCGGTGAGCGACTCGCCGGCCGCGAGCATGGCCCGCCCGCCGATCTGACCGCTCGGCTGGGGCGGCAGCGGCTGGGTCTCGACCGGCTGGGCCGGCGGGCGCTGCGCGGGGACCACCGAGTACGGGTCCGTCGCCATGTGCGGCGGGCTGGTGCTGGCCAGCGGGCCGGCCAGCTGCTGCCGGAGCATGGTGCGCGCGGTCTGCACGTCCATCCGGCGGGCCGGGTCCTTTTCCAGCAGGCCCATCAGCACCGGGGTGAGCGAGCCGGCCCGCACGGCCGCGGCCGGCGGGTCCTCGACCACCGCGTGCATGGTCTCGATCGGGTCGCCCTTGTCGAACGGCGGACGGCCCTCGACCGCGGTGAACAGCGTGACGCCCAGCGAGAACAGGTCGCTCGGCGGGCCGAAATCGCTGCCCATCGCCCGCTCGGGGGAGATGAAGTGCGGCGAGCCGAGCACCATGCCGGGCGTGGTCAGCTGCACGTCGGTGGGCATCCGGGCGACGCCGAAGTCGGTCAGCACGCAGCGGCCGTCCGAACAGATCAGCACGTTGGCCGGCTTGACGTCGCGGTGCAGCACGCCGTGCGCGTGGGCGACCTCGAGGGCGCCGAGCAGGGCGATGCCGATCTTGGCGACCACGCGCGGCGAGACCGGCCCGTCCTCGATCACCATGTCGGCGAGGCTGCGGGCGTCCAGCAGCTCCATCACGATCCACGGCCGGCCGTTCTCGTGCACGACGTCGTAGACCTGCACCACCGCCGGGTGCTGGAGCGCGGCCGCGGCACGGGCCTCGCGCATGGTGCGTTCGTACATGGCGTCGCGGTCGCTGGGGGCCAGGCCGACCGGGAGGACGACCTCCTTCACGGCCACGTCGCGGCGCAGCAGCGTGTCCGCCGCGCGCCAGACCGTGCCCATGCCGCCGTGCCCCACCGCCGCGCGGAGCGTGTACCGCCCGCCGATGAGCGTGCCCGGGGCTGCGCGTCCGCTGGTGGGAGCCGTGTTGCCGCCGCTCCACGTCGGAATCTGAGTCACTGAGGATGCCACCGAGGGGGATGTAGGGGCCGTCGACCAACCCCGCTATCTTGCCGGGTGGGTGGCCTGATTTGAAAGTCGCGACGCCGACGTTCCGGTGAACTCGACCGTCCGTGAGCGGGAAACAGCATTGTGTGCGCACTTTCGGGACGCTCTGTGCAAAACTCCTCACGCTTTCGCCCTGAACGACGTCTTAGGATCACGATTGTGGACGCAGAGTCGGGTTTCGAGATCAAACCGGTCTACCGGGCGGGGGACGTGCCGGCCGGCGCGCCGATCGGCGAGCCCGGGGAATATCCGTACACCCGGGGCGTCTACCCGACGATGTACACCAAACGCCCCTGGACCATGCGGCAGTACGCCGGTTTCGGCACCGCCGCCGAGTCCAACGCCCGCTACCACCAGCTGCTGAAGGCCGGCACGATGGGCCTGTCGGTGGCGTTCGACCTGCCCACCCAGATGGGCTACGACTCGGACGACCCGATCGCGCACGGCGAGGTGGGCAAGGTCGGCGTGGCGATCGACTCGATCGACGACATGCGCCGGCTGTTCGACGGCATCCCGCTCGACCAGGTCTCCACCTCGATGACGATCAACGCGCCCGGCTCCCTCCTGCTGCTGCTCTACCAGCTGGTGGCCGAGGAGCACGGGGTGCACGGCAGCGCCCTGCAGGGCACGATCCAGAACGACATCCTCAAGGAGTACATCGCCCGCGGGACCTACATCTTTCCGCCCAAACCGTCGCTGCGCCTGGTCGCGGACACCTTCGCGTACTGCCGGGCGGAGATCCCGAAGTGGAACACCATCTCCATCTCCGGCTACCACATGGCCGAGGCGGGCGCCTCGCCCGCGCAGGAGATCGCCTTCACCCTGGCCAACGGCATCGAGTACGTGCGCGCCGCGCTCGCCGCAGGCCTGGCCGTCGACGACTTCGCGCCCCGGCTGTCGTTCTTCTTCGTGGCCCGCACCACCCTGCTCGAGGAGATCGCCAAGTTCCGTGCGGCCCGCCGGATGTGGGCCCGGATCATGCGGGACGACTTCGGGGCGAAGGATCCGAAGTCGCTGATGCTGCGCTTCCACACGCAGACCGCCGGGGTGCAGCTCACCGCGCAGCAGCCCGAGGTCAACCTGGTCCGGGTGGCGATCCAGGCGCTCGGCGCGGTGGGTGGCGGCACCCAGTCGCTGCACACCAACGCGTACGACGAGGCCATCGCCCTGCCCACCGAGAAGTCGGCCCGGCTCGCGCTGCGCACCCAGCAGGTGCTCGCCTACGAGTCCGGCCTCACCGGCACGGTCGACCCGTTCGCCGGCTCGTACGCGATCGAGGCGATGACCGACGAGGTGGAGGCCGAGGCGTCCGGGCTGATCGAGCGGGTCTTCGCGTTCGGGTCGGCGGTCGAGGCGATCGAGCAGGGGTTCCAGAAGGAGGAGATCGAGACCTCGGCGTACCGGATCGCCAACGAGATCGACTCCGGCGCGCGGGTCGTGGTCGGGGTCAACCGATTCGCCTCCGACGAGGAAGAACGGTACGAACCGCTCCGGGTGGACCCGGCGATCGAGGCCGCCCAGGTGGCGCGTCTGGCAGAACTCCGGGCGAAGCGGGACGGAACGGCCGTCGAGGCCGCGCTGGCGGATTTGGCGAAGGCCGCCCAAGGCAGCGAGAACGTCCTACCGTTGATGAAAGAGGCATTGCGGTTACGTGCCACCGTGGGCGAGGTATGCCACACACTGCGCGGCGTGTGGGGTGTGTACCGCCCGGTCGAGCGTTTCTGAAACGGACTCGTGGTGTGTCATCACCTCCACGACTCGTTACACGTTGTAGGAGGTGAAGGGCTAGATGCGTCGCTGGGACGACACCCCGAGCATCTCCCGCACCGCCGTCGAAGGCTCTTATCAGGGCATTCGTGACCCTACGCAACTCAGCGTGTACGGGAATGATGTTGCACAGCGTCACCAAAATGGGTCTAAGCTGTCGCGCGTCGCACAGAGCTGTCCAGCATGGCCCAGACAAACCTTCGAGAGCGATACGGAATCCGACGTGACTACTGCTCTGACAGCGCCCCACCAGGAGGCGCAGACGGAGTGGCCCGGGCCGTTGCCCGGCGCCGAGCCCCTGCCCGGCCAGCTCGACCGCTGGCTTGCCGCCCACGGCACGGAGCTCGTAGCCATTCGTCGGCACATTCACGCCCACCCCGAGCGCTCCCACCACGAGTTCGAAACCGCCGCGCTGGTCGCCCGGGAACTGGCCGTGGCCGGCCTCTCACCCCGGCTGATGCCCAAGGGCAACGGCGTGGTCTGCGACATCGGCGAGGGCGACCGGGTGGTGGCGTTCCGCGCCGACCTGGACGCGCTGCCGCTGACCGACCTCAAAGACGTGCCGTACCGGTCGACGGTCGACGGGGTCGCGCACGCCTGCGGGCACGACGTGCACACCACCGTGCTGCTCGGCCTCGGCCTCGCCCTCGCGCAGCTCGCCGAGCAGGGCAAACTCGCCGGCAAGGTCCGGCTGATCTTCCAGCCCGCCGAGGAGAGCATCCCGTCCGGTGCGCCCGAGATGGTCGCGGCCGGGGCGCTCAAGGACGTCGTCGCCATCTACGCGCTGCACTGCTACCCCCAGCTGCCGGCCGGCCTGGTCGGGGTGCGCTCCGGTCCGTTCACCGCGGCCGCCGACATCGTCCAGGTCAAACTCACCGGCCCCGGCGGGCACACCGCCCGGCCGCACCTGACCGCCGACCTGGTGCACGCGCTCGGCCGGGTGGTCGTCGACGTGCCGGCCCTGGTGGACCGGCGGATCGACCCGCGGGCCGGGGTCTCGATGGTGTGGGGCTCGGTGCACGCGGGCGAGGCGTTCAACGCCATCCCGGCCGAGGGCCGGGCCACCGGCACGGTCCGCATCCTGAGCCGGGAGGCCTGGCGGGAAGCGCCCGAGCTGATCACCCAGCTGATCCGCGACGTGGTCGCGCCGACCGGGGCCGAGGTCGAGGTCGGCTACCACCGCGGCATGCCCCCGGTGATCAACGACCGGATGGCCACCGCGGTCATCGCCGGTGCCGCGGGCGCGGCGCTCGGCCCCGAGCGGGTGGTCGAGGCCGAGATCAGCATGGGCGGCGAGGACTTCTCGTTCTACCAGGAGAACGTGCCGGGCGCGATGATCCGGCTGGGCACCGGGTTCCCCGGCTCCGACAAGCGGTACGACCTGCACCAGGGCAGCTTCGATGTGGACGAGAGCTGCATCGGGTACGGCGTGCGGGTCTTCGTGCACACGGCCCTGGCGGCGTTGTCGACCGGCGCGTTCTGAGGTGTTGTCTGGCCCGTTAGGGCTGGGTGGGTGCGGTTTGCTGTGGGAGCGGTCGGCCGGGTGAGTCCCGTGGGGGACTGTCCCGTGCGGGTGGGCTGGGCGGGTGCGGTTTGCGGTGGTTGCGGTCTGCCGGGTGAGTCCCGTGGGGACTGTCCCGTGCGGTGGGCTGGGTGGGTGCGCTTTGCGGTGGGTGCGGTCGGCCGGGTGAGTCGCGTGGGGGGACTGTCCCGTGCGGTGGGCTGGGTGGGTGCGGTTTGCGGTGGGTGCGGTTGGCCGGGTGAGTCGCGTGGGGGACTGTCCCGTGCGGCTGAGCTGGCTGGCTCCGCTTCGCTCCGCGGGCGATCGCCCCTTCGGGGGCTGATGAGGAGGCAGCCGCTTTTCGACGCCGCAAACCCCGCGGCGACGAAAAGCGACTGCCTCCTCATCAGCGGGGCGATCGCGGGCCCGTGCTCGGACGAGGGGCGCCCTGCAGATGCCGGTGTTATCAGCGGGGCGATGGCGGTCGTTCCCTGGTTACTAGTCCTCGGAAGTTTGCGGCTCGGGGGCTGGCTGTTCTGAGATGGGCGGGGCTGAGGGCAGTGGAGGGGTGCCGGCGGGGGCGAGAGTGGGCTGGGGCGGGGTTAGCCGTCCTCGGCCGTAGCGGCGGTATAGGTAGAACGCCAGCCAGAGCGGCAGGCCTAGCACGATTGCCCAGGGCAGCAGCGCCCCGACTACGGTCAGCACGACCTTCAGCGACGCCAGGAGCGCGTGCCAACCCGCCGTCAGGCCGCCGAGGAAGCCGCCCGGGTTCTCCGGTTCCGGTTTCGGCGCGGGCGCTGCCGGTCCGAGGAAGGTCACGGTGATCGTGGACAGTGCGGTGAGGTCGGCCAGTTTGCGCTTCTTTGCCTGCAGCGACGCCAGGTCGGATTGCCGGGTGGCCACCTCCTTCTCCAGCATCACCAGGTCGTTCAGCGTCTTCGCCTGAGCCAGCAGCTTGCGGCCACTGTCCACCCTGGCCTGTTGCACCTGGATCCGGGCGTCCAGGTCGACGGTTTCCTCGGTGACGTCCTCGGTGTTGATCTCGCGGTGTTCCTCCTTACCGAGCCGGGCGAGTTGGTCGACGACCGTGGTGAACTTGTCGGCCGGGACCCGCAGCGTCAGCGTGGCGGTGTCCGAGCCGCCCTCGCCGGTGGTGCGGTTGTCCGAGCCGATGAAGCCGCCGGCCGTGACGGCGATGCCGGTCGCCTGCCCGGCGGCGGCGTTCACGCTGTCCTTCACGCGTACCGTGCTGCTGCCCCGGTAGATGATCGATCGCTGGTCGACGGCGAGATTCGGCGACTGCTGGGCGGGCTGGTCCTTGGCGGTGGCGGGCTGCTGCTCCACCTGAGCGGCGCCGCCGTCGGCTCGTTGCGGCTCCGCCGCCTTGTCCGCCGTACCCACGCCGGACGAACTCGACATGTTGCTGCTGTCCCCGGCGCTGCAGCCGGTCAGCAAGGCCCCCGCGACGAGCGCGGAGGCCAAGACATATGTGGTTTTCCGATGGTTGACGCGCATGCTTCTCTCCGATCCCCGTTCGGGCGTGCCCCTGGGACGTGCGGCAGAGGCATCCTGGTTCCGGCAGACTGCGTGGTGAGCGGTTACAAATCGGCAGCGGAGGGGTCCCGTGCGCATCACGAAGTACACGCATTCCTGCGTCCGGCTGGACGGCGACGGAGTGCTGGTCGTCGATCCGGGCGAGTTCAGCGAACGGTCCGCGCTGGACGGCGCGGACGCCGTGCTGATCACCCACGAGCACCCGGACCACCTGGACGTCGCGGCCCTGACCGAGGCGGCCGGCAGCCGTCCGGGCCTGCGTATCTTCGCCCACGAGCAGGTGCTGCCCAAGCTCGCCGCCTTCGGCGACATCGCCACCGCGGTGGGTCCGGGTGAGAGCTTCGCCGCCGCGGGCTTTCCGGTACGCGCGTTCGGCGGCCGGCACGCCGTGATTCACCCGGACATCCCGCGGATCGCGAACCTGGCGTACCTGATCGGCGACGAGACCACGAACGTCTACCACCCCGGCGACTCGTTCACCGTTCCGGAGGACACGGTCGTGGACACGCTGTTCGTCCCGTTGAATGCTCCGTGGATGAAGCTCATGGAGTCGATCGACTTCGTCCGCGCGGTGAAGCCGGCCCGCGCCTTCGCGGTGCACGACGCGCTGCTGAACCCGACCGGCGCGCAGATCTCCGACGGTCACCTGACCCGGCTCTCCGGCACCACCTACGCGCACGTGGCGCCCGAAACCACGATCTGACGTGCCGAGCATGACCGACGCGCTGATCCAGCGGCTCTACGAGGAGCCGCCGGACGGCTTCGTGGCGGCCCGGACCGCCGCGATCAACGATGCCAAGCAGGCCGGCGACCGGGACGCCGCGAAGCGGCTGGCCGCGCTGAAGAAGCCGACCGTCGCCGCCTGGGTGGTCAACCTGCTGGCGCTGCGCCGGCCCGACCTGATCGAGCAACTGGTCGACCTGTCCACCGCGCTGCGCGACGCGCAGCGCGGCCTCGACGGCGACCAGTTGCGCGAGCTGAACGCGCAGCGGCGCCAGGTGGTCTCGGCACTGGTCGGCGCGGCCCGCAAGCTGGCGACGGAGGCGCTCGCCGCCGACGCCGGCGCCCGCGCCGAGCCCGGGGCGAAGCTGCCGCTGGGCGAGGTCGAGGCGACGCTGACCGCGGCGCTGGCCGAGCCGGCCGTGGCCGCGCAGGTGCGTACCGGGCGACTGATTCGCGCGGCCACCTACGCCGGGTTCGGCGAGGTGCCGCGGCCCCGGCTGCGCCTGGTCAGCGACCTCGACACCGACACCGACGCTGACGAGACCGGCGAGGAGGACGGCGCCGAGGGCGAGGTGGTGGAGTTCCCGCAGCAGTCGGCGCGCGACCGGCAGGCCGCCGAGCGTCGCCGGCGGGAGTGGGAGCAGCGCCGCCGGGAGCTGCGCCGTGAGCTGAGCTCGGCGCAGGCCGCCGAGCGCCGGGCCGACGAGCAGCTGGAGCGGGCCGAGGCGGCCGAGCGGGACGCCGGCCACCGGGTCGAGGACCTGGACGCCGAGCTGGCCGAGCTGGAGCGTCGGCGCACCGAGGCGCAGGCCGACGTCGCCCGGCGCAAGCAGTCCCGTCGCACCGCCGAGCGGGAGGCGGCCGCCGCCCGGCGCCAGGTGGGCGACGTACAGGCGGCCTTGGAGGACCTGGAAGCGGACGAGCCGGATTGATCCGAATCGTCGCCCCAGGTAGGAAGAATATTTTCCAGATCGGTCGGGGTAAGAGCAGAATCACCGCGTGACCCCCGAACAGGCTGCCGCCAACGCCATGACCGGGCTCGCAACGATCGTCGGTGCCTTTGCCGAGTCGCCGCAGACGCTGCGCCGAGCGCGTCTGCTGGGGCTGTCCGGCTGGGCTTACCACGTGTCTGCGCGGGCCGGTGCGCTCGGCGACGTACGACCCGAGACGGTGGCCGCGGCCATCGGCTTCATCGCTCCGGACGCCGTCATCGACGGCTGGGAGTCCACCGCCAAGACGTCGGCGCCGATGGAGGTGGCCAGCTGGCATCTGCACGAGCTGTGCAAATGGGGCATCGAGCAGATCGGCGGCTTCCCCCGGCTGAGCCGTCTGCTGGAGCTGGGCGGCCGCGTGGTGGACGCGGCCGATCGCGCCGCGCTGCCACTGTTCGCCGCGTGGCGAGCGATGCCGGTGCCGGACCAGGCCGCCGGGGCGCGGGCCGCGGTGACCCTGCACCTGCTGCACGAGCACCGGCTCGGGGTGCACCTGGTGGCCGTGCGGGCCAGCGGGCTCACCCCGCTGCAGGCGATCATCGCGGGGCCGGAGGGGGAGACCGGGGCGGTCGCGTTCGGCTGGCAGCCGCCGTACCCGTCGGCGGGGCCGATCGTGCGGCGGCTGATGTGGGCCGACTCGGTGGCCGACGCGCTGGCCGGCCAGGCGTACGCGACGCTCGACATGGCCGAGCGGATCGAGCTGGTCGGCCTTCTCGAGTCGCTGAGCCAGCGCCTGGCCCGCTGACGCCCCGCAGGGGAACGGCAGCGGTCAGATCTCCGGCGTGGAGGTCGCGCTCGGCCGGCGGCGCAGGTCCTGGACGTAGTCGTCCGGGGCGCCGGCCTTCTCGGCGGCGTTGGCGATCTCGGAGAGATACCAGGCGGTGGGCAGCCCGCCCTCGTACCCGTCGTAGACGTAGACCCACGCCGGGAACTCGCCCTCGAGCGTAGAAACACGCACGGTGAGCTTCTGGTATGCCCCCGCAGTCACCCCCTCGACCTCGTCGAGCTGTGACGCATCCCACGGATGCACGTCGTAGAGCGACACGAAGACGCGGTCGCCAGGCGACTCGACGATCGTCGTGACCGCTCCCTCCCAGCCCATTTCCCCCTCACCGGCGAAGGTCAGGCGCCAGCCTTCTATCCACCCGACGCCAACCATGGGCGAGTGCGGACAGTAGGCCCGCATGCGGGCCGGGTCGAGATTTGAGCCATACGCGGCGTAATGACGCACGGCGATGACGATAGCCCGATACGGCCTTGGTGGAGAATAAGAGAGTGCGTGTCGGCACAGTCGCGTTGTTACGGAGGGGTACGTCGTGAGTCGGATCGTGATCATCGGTGGGGGGCCGGGCGGGTACGAGGCGGCCCTGGTCGCCGCCCAGCTCGACGCGGAAGTAACCCTCGTCGAGGCCGACGGCCCGGGCGGCGCATGCGTGCTGACCGACTGCGTTCCGTCGAAGACGTTCATCGCCAGCTCCGAGGTCATGACCGGATATCGCCACAACGACCGGTTCGGTATCCGCTCGGCCGGCCTGGACGGCGTCCAGGTCGACGCGGTGGCGGTGAACAGCCGGGTCAAGAAGCTTGCCCTGGCTCAGTCGGCCGACATCCAGACGAAGCTGATTAAGGCGGGCGTCGAGGTGGTCCAGGGCCGGGCGCTGCTCGGCGAGGACACCCTCGGCCACACCCACCAGGTGCTGGTCATGCCCGAGATCGGGGAGATGTACTCGATCGAGGCGGCCACGGTGCTGCTCGCGACCGGCGCCACCCCGCGCGTGCTGCCGACCGCGAAGCCGGACGGCGTCCGCATCCTCGACTGGCGGCAGGTGTACGACCTGACCGAGCTGCCCGAGCACCTGATCGTGATCGGCTCCGGCGTGACCGGCGCCGAGTTCGCGAGCGCCTACCTGGCGATGGGCACGAAGGTGACGCTGGTCTCCAGCCGCGAGCGGGTCATGCCGCACGAGGACGCCGACGCGGCGATGGCGATCGAGCGGGTGTTCCGCGAGCGCGGCATGACGATCCTCAACCAGTCCCGCGCCGAGTCGGTGGTGAACACCGGCGACGGCGTCCTGGTCACCCTCGCCGACGGCCGTACGGTCGAGGGCTCGCACGCGCTGATGGCGGTCGGCGCCATCCCGAACACGGCGAAGCTGGGCCTGCGCGAGTACGGCGTCGAGGTCGGCGACGGCGGCTACCTCACCGTCGACCGGGTGTCGCGCACCAACGTGCCGGGCATCTACGGGGCCGGCGACTGCACCGGCGTGCTGCCGCTGGCCAGCGTCGCCGCCATGCAGGGCCGGATCGCGATCTGGCACGCGATGGGGGAGGCGGTCGCACCGCTGCGGCTGCGTACCGTGTCGGCCAACGTCTTCACCGACCCCGAGCTGGCCACCGTCGGCGTCACGCAGAACGACGTGGACGCCGGCCGGGTGCCGGCCCGCCAGGTGATGCTGCCGTTGACCGGCAACGCCCGGGCCAAGATGGCCGACCTGCACGACGGCTTCGTGAAGCTGTTCTGCCGGCCGGCGACCGGTCAGATCGTGGGCGGCGTGGTGGTGGCGCCGAAGGCGAGCGAGCTGATCCTGCCGATCACGATGGCGATCGAGAACAACCTGACCGTGGACCAGCTGGCCCACACGATCACTATCTACCCGTCGCTGTCCGGGTCGATCGCGGAAGCTGCTCGTCAGCTGATGCAGCACGAGCTGCAATGACGTCGGCCTCGGCCACCGCCTCGGCGACCTCGAGCTCCAGCGCGAGCTCGGCCTCGGCGGCCAGGTGAGCGTCGACGGCCAGTTCGGCGTCGATCTCCTTGCGGCCGCCGGAGAGGGCGAGGATCCAGCCGGCCGTGCCGAAGACCAGCGCCGCGGCGGCGGCGATCACGAACAGCCGCCAGGCCGACTGGGTGATGGCCGTCCCGCCGACGTGACCGACCAGGCCGCCGTAGCCCGCCCAGCAGAGCGCGGCGGCCGCGTCGTAGAGCACGAAGAGCTTCATCGGGTAACCGGTGCGGCCGGCGTGAAAACCGGCGGCCATCCGGCCGCCGGGAACGAATCGGCAGAGCAGTAGCACCAGCGGTCCCGGCTTGCGCAGCCCCCGGGTGAAGCGGACCGCGGCCTTGCGGGTCTTGGACCGCTCGCGGGGCGCCTCGTCATGTCTCGGGGCGCAGCGGGCGCGCAGGGCGGCCAGCCAGCCCCGGCCGACCTGGCCGGTGGAGCGGCCGAGCAGGAAGGCGATCGTGTCGCCGGCGAACATGCCGGCGGCCCCGACCGCGATCACCAGCGGCAGGCTGAGGTTGCCGTACACGGTGAGCGCCCCGGAGGTGATCATGATCGCCTGGGTCGGCACCACCGGAATCATCGCGTCGACGGTCAGGAAGCCGAACAGCGCCAAGTAGGCCCAGAGCGGGGTGGCCATCATCGCCAACAATTCGGTCATCGGACTGGCCACCTCCCCCCGTCAGCGCTCGGCATATTCTCGATCGGTGTAGCTGAGAATGTGCTGTGTTACAGCATGCGCCCTGATCAGGCCCCTGCCTTGGTGATAACGAACACGGGGAGATCCCGATCATGGGTGGGAAGCCGCGCCGGTTATTTCCCCCGATTTCACCCGCCCGCGCCGAGCGAGTTTTTCGCTCGCCGCTCCCGGGCGTACCGTTTGATTGCCGGAGACGCCGGGTCCCCCGTTCTCGGTGTCTCGGCGATGGGCCGTCGGTAGGTCCCGTACCGACGGCCCACCCGTAAATCCCGCTTGAAGAGCGCATTTTCCGTGTTACGCAAGCGAAACGAGCCGTGCGTAGGGTCCTCGCATGGCGGATCTTTTCGAGGAGTACCGCCTCGGCCCGGGCTGGGACGAGATGTTCAGCGAACTGGGCATGCCCCGGGCGAGCTACGAGGCGCTGCACGCCACGCTCCAGCCGCTCTCCAGCGCGGAGCTGGGCACCCGCGCCGAGGTGCTGGCCCGAGCCTTCCTTGACCAGGGCATCACCTTCGCGCTCAAGGGCGTCGAGCGGCCGTTCCCGCTGGACATCGTGCCCCGCATCATCGCCGCGGCGGAGTGGCGGTCGGTCGAGCTCGGCGTGGCGCAGCGGATCCGGGCGCTCGAGGCGTTCCTCGCCGACGTGTACGGGACCGGCCAGGTGCTCGCCGACGGCGTGGTTCCCCGGCGGATCATCGCGACCAGCGCCCACTTCCTGCGGGCCGCGGCCGGGATCAACCCGCCCAACGGCGTCCGCATCCACGTGGCCGGCGTCGACCTGATCCGGGACGAGCAGGGCACGTTCCGGGTGCTCGAGGACAACGTGCGCATCCCGTCCGGGGTGAGCTACGTGATGGAGAACCGGCGGGCGATGGCCCAGGTGCTGCCCGAGGTGTTCGCGGCCACCCGGATCCTGCCGGTGGACAGCTACCCGGCGATGCTGCTGCGGGCGCTGCGAGCGGCCGCGCCGGTCGGGGTGAGCGACCCGACCGTGGTGGTGCTCAGCCCGGGCGTCTACAACTCGGCGTACTTCGAGCACGCGCTGATCGCCCGGGAGATGGGGGTCGAGCTGGTCGAGGGGCGCGACCTGGTCTGCGTGGGCAACGACGTGGCGATGCGCACCACGGGCGGCGAGCAGCGGGTGGACGTCATCTACCGGCGGATCGACGACGACTTCCTCGATCCGGTGCACTTCCGGGCCGACTCGGTGATCGGGGTGGCCGGCCTGCTGAACGCGGCGCGGGCCGGGCGGGTGACGATCGCGAACGCGGTGGGCAACGGGGTCGCGGACGACAAGCTGCTCTACACGTACGTGCCGGACCTGATCCGCTACTACCTGAACGAGGAGCCGCTGCTCGCCAACGTGGACACCTACCGGCTGGACGAGCCGGGCGTGCTGGACGAGGTGCTCCCCCGGCTGGACTCGCTGGTGCTCAAGCCCGTGGACGGGGCCGGCGGCGCGGGCATCGTGATCGGGTCGCAGGCCTCGGAACGGGAGCTGTCGGACGTACGGGAAAAGGTCTTGGAAAACCCGCGCGGATGGATCGCCCAGCGCGAGGTGAAGCTCTCCATGGTGCCGACGCTGGTCGGCAGCCGGCTGCGCGGCCGGCACGTCGACCTGCGGCCGTTCGCGGTGAACGACGGCGAGAAAATCTGGGTGCTGCCCGGCGGGCTCACCCGGGTCGCGCTGCCCGAGGGCGCGCTGGTGGTCAACTCCAGTCAGGGCGGCGGTTCCAAGGACACCTGGGTGCTCGCCGGGGACGACGACATGGTGCCGTTCGAGGTGCCCTCGCGGCCGATCACGCGCGCGCCGCTCTCGCCGGCCGCCAGCCCCGATCTCGGCCCCGGCGCATCGGGCAGTGAGGAGCAACAACAACAGCAGCAGCAGGGGAGATCGTCGTGCTGAGCCGCATCGCGGAGTCCCTGTACTGGATCGGCCGCTATGTCGAGCGCGCCGAGGACACCGCCCGCATCCTCGACGTGCACCTGCAGCGGGTCCTCGCCGACCCCTGGACGCAGGAGGACTCGGCCTGCCGCTCGCTGCTGGCCGTGATGGGCATGCCGATCGTCGACGGCCCGTTCACCTCGGCCCAGGTGATCGGGCTGCTCGGCCTCGACGACCACAACCCGTCCTCGGTGGTCGGCGCGCTCGCCGCGGCCCGGGAGAACGCGCGCGGCGCCCGCGAGACGGTCTCCTCGGAGATGTGGGAGTGCCTGAACGCCACCTGGAACGGCCTGCCCAACGCCCGCCGGCAGGTCGAGCAGCAGGGCGTGCACGCGTTCTTCCGCTGGGTGCGCGAGCGCTGCGCGGTGATGGCCGGGCTCACCGACGCCACCATGAGCCGGGACGAGGGCTGGCTGTTCCTGGTGCTCGGCCGCAGCGTCGAGCGGGTCGACATGACCGCGCGGCTGCTGCGCACCCACGAGCGGGCCGGCGGCAGCATTCCGTCCTGGATGACCCTGTTGCGCTCCAGCGGGGCCTGGGAAACCTTCCTGCGTACGTACCGGGGCGCGCTCGACGACCGCCACGCCGCCGAGTTCCTGCTGCTCGACCGGCTGTTCCCGCGTTCGGTCTTCGCCGCGCTGTCGGCCGCCGAGGGCTGCCTCGCCGATCTGGAGCCCGACCCGGGCCGGGCCGGCGTGGCCACCGACGCGCAGCGGATCGTCGGCCGGGCGCGCACCAACCTCGAGTTCCGCGGCGCGGACGAGCTGATCGGTGAGATGTCCGCGGTGCTGGCCAGCCTGGAGAAGACGTGCTCGCAGGTCAACGACGCGGTCTCCCGGCGGTACTTCCGGCAGACCTCGGCGGTCAACTGGGTTCGGGGAGCGGTCGCATGACGGTGGATTCGTGGCGGCTGCGCATTCAGCACCGGACCGGCTTCGACTACGCCGGGCCGGTGTCGTCGTCGTACAACGAGGCTCGGATGTGGCCCCGCAACGAGGCCCGGCAGGCGGTGCTCGACGCCCGGGTCGAGGTGTGGCCGCCGGCCCGCACGTACCGGTACGAGGACTACTGGGGCACCGTCGTCACCGCGTTCGATGTGCACGCCAGGCACGAGGCGCTCACCGTGACCGCGACGTCCACGGTGGAGACGCTGCCGCCCGGCGACCTGATCTCGGCCGGCGAGGGCCCGAGCTGGGACGCCCTGGAGCTGCCCGAGGCGGTCGACCGCTGGTACGAGCTGCTCGTGCCCAGCCCGCGCACCGGGCTCGACGACGAGCTGCGCGGCATCGTCGCGGACATCAGGGGCTCGCACGCCACCCCGTACCTGGCCGCGCTCGCGGTCTGCGAGTTCGTCCGCGGTGAGGTGACCTACCAGCCCGGCGCGACCGGGGTGCAGAGCGACGCGCTGCACGCGTGGGCCCAGCGCAAGGGCGTCTGCCAGGACATCAGCCACCTGACCGTGGGCATGCTGCGGGAGATGGGGCTGCCGGCCCGGTACGTGTCCGGCTACCTGCACCCGATGCCGTCCGCCGCGATCGGGGAAAGCCTCGTCGGGCAGAGTCACGCCTGGGTGGAGTGGTGGGTGGGCCGGTGGACGGCCTTCGACCCGACCAACGGGGTACCGGTCGGCGAGCGCCACGTCGTGGTCGGGCGCGGGCGCGAGTACGGGGACGTGCCGCCGCTCAAGGGGGTCTACGCCGGGCCGAAGAGCACCGGACAGGGCGTCGAGGTGACCATCACTCGCCTACGCTGAGCGTCGTGCCCGCACTGATCTCGCCCACCGTCGAGCTTCAAGCCTCGTTCCTGCGTGCCATGGCGGAGCACCGGGCGGAGGGGCGCGGCCTGCCCTCGGACGAGTCCAACGTGGGCATGTACCTCCGCGTCTACGGCGCTACCTGGGACGACAAGGCGGAGTTCGCCCGCTTCGTCGGCGACCTGCTGGCCCAGGAGTCGGCGGACGCGCCGCGCCCGGCGCTGTTCGTGCCCACCACGTCGGTGTGGTGGGTCGAGGGCGACGAGTACCTGGGCCGGCTGGGCATTCGGCACCGGCTCGCGCCCGGCCGGGTCGGCGAACGAAACGGCCACATCGGGTACGACGTGCGCCCGTCGGCCCGCCGGCAGGGGCACGCCACGGCGATGCTCGCGGCCGCGCTCCCGATAGCGGCGTCCCTGGGCCTGTCGCGGGTGCTCATCACCTGCGACGACGACAATGTGGCCTCCCGTCGCACGATCGAGCGCAACGGCGGCGTGCTGCACGACCAGCTCGACGAGAAACTTCGCTTCTGGCTGCCCACGTCCTGAATCTTGCCAGTGGCTAGTTACCATCGGGCCATGGCGAAACCGACCTACCATCATGGCGATCTGCGCCGGGCCCTGTTGGCAGCCGTCGAGGAGGCGATCACCGAGAACGGCGTGGCCACGCTGAGCATGCGCGACCTGGCCCGCCGGGCCGGGGTCTCGCACACGGCGCCCACCCACCACTTCAGAGACAAGGCGGGGCTGCTCACCGCGTTCGCGATCGAGGGTTTCGAGCAACTGGCCAAGGCGCTGGCGACGTCCCGGCTGGCCAGCAACAGCATCGTCGAGATGGGCGTCACCTACATCCGGTTCGCGGTGACCCGCCGGGCGATGTTCGAGGTCATGTTCCGCACCGACCTCTACCACCGGGACGATCCCGACCTGCTGGCCGCTCGGGCGAGGGCAGCCGACATGCTCTACGCCGCCGTCCTCGACCTGCCCGACGCCATGCCGGCCGCGTCCGACGGTGTGCCCGCTCCGGACGGCGGCGTGGCGGCCTCGGCCGGCGGTGCTCCGGCCGATGGCGCCTCGGATGGCGGTGCCTCGGCTGGCGGTGCTTCGGCCGGTGGTGCCACGTCCACTGTGGTGAGCGTGACGGACGGCGTGGTGCGACCGGCTCGGCCCGCTAAACCCGGCGCCGCCGAGACCGCGCCGCCGGAGGTGCGCACCGCCGGCCGGGCCGGCTGGTCGATGGCGCACGGCTTTGCCACGCTGTGGCTGACCGGCGCGTTCCCGGACAGCGACGGTGACCCGGCCGAGGCAGCCCGGCAGTTGTTCACCGAGCTCGCCTGGGTGCACGCGTCATAGCCGTGGCGGCCGGGTTCAGTGCGCGGCCCACTCGGCGTGGCGACCCACCGGGCGTGGCGGCCCACTCGGTGCGGCAGTCCGTTCAATGCGGCGGACGGCTCGGTGCGGCGGTCCGCTCGGTGCGGCGGGCGGCTCGGTGCGGCGGGCGGCTCGGTGCGGCGGTCCGCTCGGTGCGGCGGCTTGCTCAGTCGATCGTGCAGATCACCGTGCCGGCCGTGACCGTGGCGCCGACCTCGACGGACAGGCCGGCGACCGTGCCCGGCTTGTGCGCCTGCAGGGGCTGCTCCATCTTCATCGCCTCGACCACGACGATGGTGTCGCCCTCCTGCACCTCGTCGCCGTCGGAGACCGCGACCTTGACGATCGTGCCCTGCATCGGGGCGGTCAGCGCGGTCGCGCCGCTCGCCGCGGCCGCGGTCGCACCGCCACCCGATCGACGCGCACTGGGCCGGGCGGCGGGTGCTGAACTCGTACCGGAGAAAAGGGTCTTTGGCAGGCTCACCTCGAGCCGTTTCCCGCCCACCTCGACCACGACGGTCTCGCGCTCGGCCGGCGCGGCGCCGGCCGCCGCCGCGACGAACGGCGGCACGACGGCGGCCCATTCGGTCTCGATCCATCGGGTGTGGACGGTGAACGGCGCGGCCGTGAACGCCTCGTCGCGCACCACCGCGCGGTGGAACGGCAGAACGGTGGCGATGCCCTCGACCACGGTCTCGTCGAGGACGCGGCGGGAGCGCTCGAGCGCCTCCTCGCGGGTCGCGCCCACCACGATGATTTTCGCGAGGAGGGAGTCGAAGTTGCCGCCGATCACGCTGCCCGCCTCGACGCCCGCGTCGACCCGCACGCCGGGGCCGAGCGGCCAGGTGAGCGACGTGACCGTGCCGGGCGCCGGCAGGAAGTTGCGGCCAGGGTCTTCGCCGTTGATGCGGAACTCGATCGCGTGGCCGCGGGGGGTCGGGTCTTCGGTGATGGCCAGCGTCGCGCCGTCGGCGATGCGGAACTGCTCGCGGACCAGGTCGATGCCGGCCGTTTCCTCGCTGACCGGGTGCTCGACCTGCAGACGGGTGTTGACCTCGAGGAACGAGATCGTGCCGTCCTGGCCGACCAGGTATTCCACGGTGCCGGCGCCGTGGTAGCCCGCCTCGCGGCAGATCGCCTTGGCGCTGGAGTGGATCTGGGCGCGCTGCTCGTCGGTGAGGAACGGGGCCGGCGCCTCCTCCACCAGTTTCTGGTGACGGCGCTGCAGCGAGCAGTCTCGGGTGCCGACCACCACGACGTTGCCGTGCAGGTCGGCGAGGACCTGCGCCTCGACGTGGCGGGGACGGTCGAGATAGCGCTCGACGAAGCACTCACCGCGCCCGAACGCCGCGACCGCCTCGCGGGTGGCACTCTCGAACAGCGCCGGGATCTCGTCGAGGGTGCGCGCCACCTTGAGCCCCCGGCCGCCGCCGCCGAACGCCGCCTTGATCGCCACCGGCAGACCGTGCTCGCGGGCGAAGACGATGATCTCGTCGGCGTCGGCCACCGGCTCGGCCGTGCCCGCCACCAGCGGGGCACCCGCGCGCTGGGCGATGTGCCGGGCGGTGACCTTGTCGCCGAGGTCGCGGATCGCCTGCGGGGTGGGGCCGACCCAGATCAGCCCGGCGTCGAGCACGGCCTGGGCGAACTCGGCGTTCTCGGAGAGGAAGCCGTAGCCCGGGTGCACCGCGTCGGCGCCGCTGCGGGCCGCGACGTCGAGCAGCTTGTCGATCCGCAGATAGGTCTCGGCGGCGGTCTCGCCACCCAGTGCGTACGCTTCGCCGGCGAGCCGGGCCGGCAGGCCGTCGCGGTCGCTGTCGGCGTAGACGGCGACGCTGGCGAGGCCGGCGTCCTGGCAGGCCCGGATGACCCGGACGGCGATCTCGCCACGGTTCGCGATCAATACCTTGCGCACGGCCTGAGCTTAGTGGCAACGGCCGACAGTTCTACTCTGAAGTAGTGTCCGCTACGCGCATGATGATCCTCGGCCTGGTGCACTGGATGCAGCCCGTCCACGGTTACGACGTGCGGCGCGAGTTGCTCAGCTGGAGCGCGGACAAGTGGGCCAATGTGCAGCCTGGGTCGATTTACCACGCCTTGCGGAAGCTCAGCGAGGAGGGCCTGCTGCGCGAGGTCGGCACCGAGCAGGTCGGCGGCCGGCCGGCCCGCACCACGTACGAGATCACTGAGAAGGGCCAGGCCGAGTTCCAGACGCTGCTGCGCGGCAACTGGTGGACCATGACCGCGGCGCCCGATCCGTTCATGGCGGCCTTCGCGTTCCTGCCGGCACTGTCCCGGGAGGAGGCGGCCGCGGCGCTGCGCAACCGGGCCTTGCAGTTGCGGGCGGGCACGCAGCAGTTGGAGGCGGCCACCGCGGCCGATTGGGCGGACCGGAAGCCGATCTATGTGTCCTGGATGTGGGAGCTGTCGATCGCCCGAGCCGAGGCGGAGATCGCCTGGTGCGAGCGGACGGCCAAGAAGATCGAGGCCGGTGACCCGTACCTGCCGGACCGGCCCGGTTATGAGGAGTGGCCCCGGGAGCTCTAGTCAAGTTTGACTAGTAAAACTTGAGCATCGTACGCTTCCCGCATGATAGAGACTCGCGGGTTGCGCAAGTCGTTCACGTCGCGCCAGGGGCGCGAGAAAAAGACCGTCGAGGCCGTACGCGGCGTGGATCTCGACGTCTCCGAGGGCGAGATCTTCGGCTTCCTCGGTCCGAACGGGGCCGGCAAGACCACCACGCTGCGCATGCTCGCCACCCTGATCGAGCCGGACGGCGGCACCGCCACGATCGCCGGCGCCGACCTGCGCCGCGATCCCGGCGAGGTGCGCCGCCGGATCGGCTACGTCGCCCAGGGCGGCAGCACGTGGGACGACTCGACCGCGCGCGAGGAGTTGGTGCTGCAGGCGCGCCTCTACGGCGCGAGCAAGGCGTCGGCTCAGGCGCGTGCCGCGAGTGTCCTCGACGGCTTCCAATTGAGCGAGTACGCCGATCGCAGGTGCAAGACGTACTCGGGCGGCCAGCGGCGCCGGGTCGACATCGCGCTCGGCATCATCCACGAGCCCCAGGTCGTCTTCCTCGACGAGCCGACCACCGGGCTCGACCCGCAGAGTCGCGCACACATGTGGGACGAGATCCGCCGTCTGCGTGCGGAGGGCATGACGGTCTTCATCACCACGCACTACCTGGACGAGGCGGACGCGCTCTGCGACCGCATCTCCATCATGGACAACGGCGAGATCGTCGCGTCCGGCACGCCCGCTGCCCTCAAGCGGGAGATCTCCGGCGACGTCGTGCGGGTCGCCCTGCCGGTGAACGCGATCGCCGCGGCGGCCCAGGCCCTGGAGAACTACAAGATCGAGACGTACGACGACAGCGTGCGCCTGTTCGTGGACGACGGCGCCACGGCGATCCCGCAGATCCTGCGCGCTCTCGACGCGGCCGACGTCCCGCTCGGGGCGATCGAGCTGCACCGGCCCAGCCTCGACGACGTGTTCCTCACCAAGACCGGCCGATCCCTGCGGGAGAGCTGACCCATGAAAATGCTGCGTGACACCTCGCTGATCTTCCAACGTCAGATGCAGTTGCTCCTGCGCAACCCGGTCTGGATCTTTGTGGGCGTCTTCCAGCCGGTGATGTACCTGCTGCTGTTCGCGCCGCTGCTCAAACCCGCGCTCCAGGTGAGCTCCAACGCCGAGGCGTACGAAATCTTCGTCCCTGGTCTGTTGGTTCTGCTGGCGATCTTCGGGGGCCTGTTCCAAGGCTTCGGCCTGATCGCCGAACTGCGCGCCGGAGTGATCGAACGATCCCGGGTGACTCCCGTCAGCCGGTTGGCGCTGCTGCTCGGCCGCTCGCTGCGCGACGTGGTCTCGCTGATCGCCCAGGCCGTGATCATCACGCTGCTGGCGCTGATCTTCGACCTGCGCGTGGTCCTCCTCAACCTGCTGCTGGCGTACCTGATGCTCGCGCTGATCTCGCTGATGACCTCGGCGCTCAGCTACGGCGTGGCGCTGGTGGTGAAGAGCGAGGACGCGCTGGCGCCGCTGATGAACACGGTGGCCCAGCCGGTGCTGCTGCTCTCCGGGATCCTGCTGCCGCTGACGTTCGCGCCGGGCTGGCTGCAGGGGATCGCCGATTGGAACCCGTTCTCGTGGGCGGTGGACGGGACGCGGGCGTTGTTCCGCGGTGATCTGGGTGCGCCCGCGGTCTGGCAGGGCCTGCTCATCATGGCGGTGCTGGCCGCCGCTGCGGTGGGGTGGGCGGCGCGGGAGTTCGCTCGCAGCGTGCGGTGAATCGAGTTGGTGACCCGCCCTTCTCGGGGCGGGTCCTTCTTGGGCGGGTGCCTCTTGGGCGGGTGCCTCTTGGGCGGGTGCCTCTTGGGCGGGTGCCTCTTGGGCGGGTGCCTCTTGGGCGGGTCAGGCTCGCCAGAGTGAGGTGATCGAGACACCCATCTCGAGGAGCAGTCTGCGCAGCAGCGGCAGGGACAGCCCGATGACGTTGCCCGCGTCGCCCTCGATCCGCTCCACGAACGCGCCGCCCCGCCCGTCGATGGTGAACGACCCGGCCACGTTGAGCGGCTCCTCGGTCGCCACATAGGCGGCGATCTCCTCGTCGGTGACCTCCGCGAAGTGCACCACGGTGGTGCCGACCGCCTCGGCCTGCCGGCCACTGACCAGCCCGGTCAGGTGATGCCCGGTGTGCAGCACGCCGGATCGCCCGCGCATCATCGTCCACCGCTTAGCGGCTGCCTCGGCGCTGGCGGGCTTACCGAAAACCTGCCCGTCGAACGCCAGCACCGAGTCACACCCGAGCACCAGAACACCGGGATCCGGCGGCAGCTCGGCGGCCACCGCGCGCGCCTTCATCCGGGCGAGGGTCAGACAGATCCCGTACGCGTCCCCGGCATCGACGTTGGACTCGTCCACCCCGCTGACCACCACCTCGGCATCGATGCCCGCGGCGCTCAGCAGAGCACGCCGAGCCGGGCTGGCCGAGGCCAGGACGAGCCGGTAGTTGATGTCGTTTCCCACGCCACCGAGGCTACAAGCCACAACCATGCGCGAAGGCCCACAGACCCCGCGTTTCAACCCGAAGTTTCAGCGCCGGAGCCGGCGTCGCCACAACACGAGGAACCCCACCACCCCACCGGCAATGACCAACCCGCCCAGCACCACCAAAAGGGTTCGCGGTGCACCGTTCGAGACCACCTGCGCTGCCGGCGGAGTCACGGCGGTAGCCCCCGGATCGAGATATCCGTCCCGCCCGCTCCCCACCGAACCGGCCGTGGGGGTGGCGGCAGAGGCAGCCCCCGCCAGCGGCGGCACGTCAGCGGTCAACGCCTTCACAATGTTCAGCTCGCCGAAGCCGCACTCCTTGTCCCGCCCGGGCGGCCCGATGTCGTCGGCGGTAGCGGTCAACCGATGAACGACCTCACGAGCCGACAGCTCAGGAAACTTCGCCCGCACCAGAGCAGCCGCCCCGGAAACGATCGCCGTGGCCGGCGAGGTCCCCGTGCTGTCCACGTATCTGGTCTTCGGCTCAGCCGTTCTGATCTTCTCGCCAGGGGCGCAGAGCTGAACCTTGGAGTCGTCGATGGAGAAGGACGCGTGCTTCCCATCCATACCGGTGGCGCCGACGACCAGCACCCCGGCTATCGCGGCCGGATAGTCGATGATCGCCGACTGCGGCGCGTTGCCGACGGCGGCGACGACCACGATGTTCGCGGTCAGAGCGTCCGCGACCGCATCTTCGATGTCAGGGTCGGGGCCCGTTCCCACCGACACATTGATGACGTCGGCACCGCTCGTCACGGCCTGCTCGATGCCCTTGCCCAGGTTGGCCTTGTTGGCCTCTCGCGGAGTGTTCTCCACCTTGATCGGCAGAATCTTGGCAGACGGCGCAATTCCCAGAACCCCGTCCCCTCCTCGTCCGTGCGAGGCGATCACCGCTGCCATATTCGTGCCGTGGCCGGAATTGTCGTCCTGCCCATTGCCAGTCTCGCCAGTGACGGTGGTCGCGCCGGTGAGGAGGTTTCGTCGCAGATCGGGATGTGGGTAGGTCCCGCTGTCGACGACCGCGACGGTAACGCCGACGCCTTCGGTGATGGCATGCGCTCGTAAGATTTGCAGAGTCTTCAGGTACCACTGGGCGTCGCGAGTGCCGTCGGCGACCGCCGGAGAGGGCGGAGTCGCAACGACGGCTGCGAGAACGGTGGCTCCTGTGGCCGCGAGGATTCTGAGTCGCATCCTCAATCGAGTCCAATCAGAGGTCCTGGATCGATCCGTCGTTCCCGCGGCGGCAGGACGATCGGGTCAACGCCTTCGGTGATCTCCCACGGATTGGTGGGATCCCATCGTGGCCGTTCCTCGTCCTGGCGATGTCCCTGCCGCTGTCCGACGCCCGTTCCATACAGTCCGCCGGATTGCTCGCCGGCGCCGTGCCGGGAACGTAGCGCACGCCCGCCCTCGCCGATAAGCCCACCGACCGGATTGATGCGTCGCGACGTGATGCGCCCGGAGCCCGACTGACTGGAGACGCCGCCGGGAAAGCCGCCGATGAATCCACTCGGTGTCCTGGCCCGCGTAGCTCCTCCAGGGATGCGAATTCCGGCACGAGTTACGCCCTCGTGGGGCACGTCGACTGGCCGTCCCGGGCCAGGACCGGTCGGCGGCACGGGTGATCCGATTCCGGGAAACACTCCCGCACTGGGCGGTGGAAAGCCACGATTCGACTGCGGACCGCCCGCTACGCCGGGGAGCGGAGACTCTAAGGAGCCGACGCCGGCGGTGGACGGTGGCGGTAGCACGGGCTGGTCGATGCCTCCGAGGACCAGCCCGGGCGGCAGTCCGCCAGCCTTACTCGCCGCGGCCGACGACGGCAACATTTTCTCCGCATCCGAAGGCGCAGTTGGCGCGTTGCGAGCGGCGGGCCGCGGGACTATCGGCGGAATCGGCGGGGCCACGAATTGGCCGCCGGTGGCGGGCGTCGTGATGTCACCTCTTTCGGTGATCGTCTTGTACGGGGTTGGCTTGATGACTTGAGCCTGGGACTCGGCGAGGTCGGTGCTCACGCCGCTGAGCAGCTTCACGGCCTGGAGGCGGAGTTCCTCCTGGCGGCTCGGGGCGACCGGTGGCGCTACGTTGCTCGGGCCGGATGTCGCGCCAGTCTGTTGGCTGTTCGCAGCGAAGGCTTCAAGCGCCGCCTTGTTGCTCTCGTACTCTTGGTAGATCTTGTGCATCTGGGCCTGCGCCTGATCGATGGAACCGGTGGCCACGAAAAGGGCTCGCTGGTTGGCGATCGATGCCTCGTAGGTCTCGTTGAGGCTCCTGATCAGCACGTCGAGACGATCGAGGTATGCCGCTGCGGCCGCGCTCTTTTGCGGCGGCCAGACGGCCGCGAGGTTGTTGCGGTATTCCTGCATCTGGTACAGGTGATCGCCAAGTAGCTGGGCGGACTTGTTCCACGCCTCGACCAGCTGCCATTGCGCTTCGACGTCAGGGTTTTGGATCAGACGCTGCATCAAGTCGAGCGTCATCGACTCCCAGGGCGTTCCTCCGCCACCGCCGCCTGTGTCCAGCATGGGCCACATCCTTGCCGGGTCTCGGCCGGGATATGCGCCCGGCCGAATGCCGTTAGCGCGTCGCGGATCTTCGCATGGCGAAGTTTGTCGGAGTCGCTGTGGGGATTTCTGATCTTAATTGCGACCGTGGGGGCGACGCATAGGCGAGAGTAGCCAATCGGCGCCAGCGCGGAAGAAAATTATCCGGCGCCTGTGGATAACCCAATCGGGGTGGACGCCGAATAATGATCGACGATCAATTGTGCGGCGGGAAGATCAGGAGTTGTTGCGGCGCTGCCGGGCTACGAACAGGGCCACCAGACCGCCGGCCACGACGAGGCCGACCACCAGTCCGAGGATCAGCGGCGTGCTGCTCGAGGCCGGCTTGGTGTCCCCGTTCTCGGGCTGGGCGGCGGCCGTCGTCGCGCCCGGGTCGATGTAGTGGGCCTGACCGTCGCTGCTCGCGGTGGCCGACGCGGTGGCGGCGGGGGAGGCGGTGCTATTGGCCAACGGGGGCACGTCGGCGGTGAGCGCCTTGACGATGTTCAGCTCGCCGTAGCCGCACTGGTCGTCACGCCCGGGCGGGCCGATGTCGTCGGCGGTCGCCTCCAGACGATGGATGACCTCAGGGCCGGACAGGTTGGGAAACTTCGCCCGCACTAGAGCGGCCGCACCCGAAACGATGGGCGCCGCGAAGGATGTGCCGTCGACGTCCGCGTATCGTTTTTTGGGCTCGGCCGTGATGACGTCCTTGCCGGGCGCGCAGATGTCGACCTTCTTGTCGACTATCGAGAACGGCGCGTGTTTCCCATTCCGGTCGGTGGCGCCCACGACAAGGACGCCGTCAATCGCCGCCGGATAGCTGAGAATGGCTGCCTCGCTAGTGTTTCCGGCGGCCGCAACAACGACGATGTCATGACTGATCGCCCCGTTGACCGAATTGATCAGTGCGTCGGTGGGGCCGGTTCCTGAGGATACGTTGATAACTTTCGCACCGTGGGCTATTGCCCAGCCGAAGGCATCCGTCGCGGCATCGATGGACAATCCGTTCGCCTTGTTCCCGATCTTGATTGGGAGAATCTTGGCGGACGGCGCGATTCCTAGGACGCCGTCGTTGTTTCTTCCGTGCGCGGCCACCAGCGCCGCCACATTCGTCCCGTGACCGTTGTCATCGACGCGTCCGTCACCCGTACCCCCGGGCAGGAGATCGGCCCCCGGCAGGAGGTTCCGCTGGAGGTCGGGATGCGGGTATACCCCAGTGTCGATGACGGCGACTGAGACGCCGGATCCCTCGCTGATGGTTTGGGCCTGCGCCACGTTCAGGCTCTTGAGGTACCACTGATCGTTGCGAACACTGTCCGCGAACGCGGGAGTCGCCGGAACCGCAACGGCGGCCGCAAGTGAGATGGCCCCTGCGGCCGCGGCGAATCGAGAACGCATCGGTCAGCCGAGCCCGATCGCCGGACCTGGATCGACGCGCTGAGCCTGGATCGGCAGAACAACCGGGTCGACGCCTTCGACGGTCGCCCACGGGTTGTCGGGGTCCCAGTGCATGTTCTCGCCCTCGTCCCGACGCCCGGACCGTCGACCGGCCGCGCCCTGTCCGTACATACCGGCGGGGTGCTCCGCGGCGGGCATGCCAACGCCGCGACGTGAGCCGACCCCGCCTTCACTCTCACCGATGACGCCGCCTACCGGGTTGACGCGCCGGGTTCCGGTGCCCGGTTGGCCGAGGCCGCGGGCGCCTGGGCTACCGCCGATGATGCCGCCGGGCGCCATCGCTCGCATGCCACCCTCGGGCAGACCGCCGGACCGCAGGACTCCTTCACGCGGCACGCCGAGACCTCCAGGCCCAACACCGGGCGCGGCCGGCTTCAGCGGCGAGCTTCCGCCTGGCAGCGGGCCGATGCTCGGCGGTAGGAGACCGGGGTTGGGCAGCGGCCCGCCGCCACCGCCACCGGGGTTGATCGGAGCTATCGGACTGATCCCGGGTGCTGTCGTCGGCAAGGTTGGGCTTGCCCCGCCGAGCACGATGCCAGGCGGGGGCGTGCCGGTGGTCGGCGTTACCGGGGTGGCCGTCGCCGGGGTGGAGGTCGGGAAGGTAGTCGTAGTCCCCGTTGGCCGCGTAGTGGTGGTCGTGCCGTCGACCGAGGTCGGGATGATCGGCGGGAGTGCGGGAGCGCTGTAGGTGCCCCCGTCTCGGATGGCCTTGTTATCTTCGAACGTCGGATACTCGGTGTAGGCGACCGGCTTGACGATGTGGGCCTGGGCCTGAGCCAGCTCGGTACTCACGCCGCTGAGCAACGTTGCGGCTTGGGCTCGCAGCGCCTCCTGCCGTCCCGGGGCGACCGGCGGCTCGTCGCCGCTCGCGCTGGGACTCGGTGTCGGGGTGGCGCTGTTCTGCTGCTGCACCAACTTGGCGTTGTAGGCGTCCAGAGCAGTCTTGTTGGCCGAGTACTCCTCGTAGATCTTGTCCATCTGGAGCTGGGCGCGATAGATGGACCCAGTCGCTGCCGAAAGAGCCGCCTGGTTGGTGACCGACGCGTCGTACGTGTCGGAGAGGTTCTTGATCAGCTGGTCGAGCCGGTCCAGATAGGCGGCCGATGCCGCGCTCTTCTCCGGAGGCCAGGCGGCGGCGAGATTGTCCCGGTACTGCTGCACCTGGAACCTGTGCTCGCTCAACAGGTCAGCGGATTTCTGCCACGCGCTGGCCAGCTTCCACTGGGCGTCGGTGCTCGGGTTCTGGATCAGCTGCTGCATAAGTTCGAGAGTCATCGACTCCCACGGGGTACCGCCGCCACCGCCGCCTCCGTCCAACATCAGGCCACCCCCTGATCGGGCTGCTGGGCCGGGATGCCGACCTGATCGAAAGCCTTGTTGACGTCGCCCACCTTCGCGTGGGAAAAGGCGTCCGAGCCGCGGTAGGTGTCGCTGATGTCCTTCGCGGCGATCGCGAAGCTCTTTGTGCCGTTCGCGTAGTTGTAGACGTTCTGGTGGGTGACGTCCATGGCGTCGCGGTGTACGAACAGGAACGTGTAGAGCTCGATGAACTCGCTCGGCGGGTCGGGCAGTTTGGTCGACATGCCGTCGGTGACCGTGGTCAGGTGTGGGGCGTAGTTGTCGGCGACGTTAGCCGACAGCTTCTGGGCGAAGTGCTCCATCGCCTGGATGTCGGCCTCGATCTGGCTGAAATCCGTATACCCATAGTCACGCAACCAGGCGGGACCCAGGTCGTCCTCAGGAATCATTCGTGCCCTCCCCCGACCGAACTCTGCACATCACCGGAACGCCGACGACGCATAGGAGAGAGTAGTCGGTCGTCGCCAGCTTCGTGGAACCCTCTCCAGCGGATGTGGACAGTAGTATCTCCCGCCGATTGATCGATGATTGATGATCTATCGGGGGAGGCCGGAGTGGCGCCACGAGGAAGGGCCCATCGACGGTCGTGCGGACATCATCCAGGCGGAAACGGGTGGCCGGGGCGAAACCGTATCCATCGAGGTGGATCGGGCCGCGATGACCGCGACCAGGGCGGCCAGCTCTCGATCGGTCGGAGTGCCGCGTACGACGCTGACCAGCGGTTCCTCATCCATCGACCGAGCGTACGACAGGGGAGTAGCTTGTCCGGTGACACGCGTCCCACACTCGGCTGATCGATTCGCTGTCGCTGGACAGGACCGGGTATTTTCTGCGTGATGTCTTCTTCTCCCCCAGCCGTAGTCGCTGACCGTTACCGGCTCATTGCGCCGCTCGGTCAGGGCGGGATGGGTCGCGTCTGGCGGGCGGTCGACGTTGTCCTGCACCGCGACGTGGCCATCAAGGAGCTGGTTCCGCCGCCCGGTCTCACCCCGGGCGAGCGGCAGGAGATGCGTGAGCGGTCGCTGCGCGAGGCGCGCGCGATCGCCCGGCTCAACAACGTGAACGTGGTCCGCGTCTTCGACGTGCTGCGGACGGATGCCGACCCGTGGATCGTCATGGAGTACGTGCCGTCCCGTTCCCTGCAGGACACGCTGGCTGCCGAGGGGCCGTTCAACCCGGTTCGGGCCGCCGAGATCGGCCTCGGCGTGCTCGGGGCCCTGCGCGCCGCGCACCGGGCCGGCGTCGTGCACCGCGACGTGAAGCCGGGCAACGTGCTGATCGGCGCCGACGGGCGGGTCGTGCTCACCGACTTCGGCCTGGCCACCGTGCCGGGCGACCCGAACGTCACGCGTACCGGGCTGGTGCTGGGCTCGCCGGCGTACATCGCCCCGGAGCGTGCTCGCGAGGGCACCGCCGGCCCCGCCGCCGACCTCTGGTCGCTCGGCGCCACGCTCTACGCCGCCGTCGAGGGCGCCTCGCCGTTCGCCCGTCCGTCGGCGATCGCCACGCTCGCGGCGCTGGCCACCGAAAACCCGCCGCCCGCCCGCAACGCCGGCCCGCTCAAGCCGGTGCTCAACGGTCTGCTCCGCAAGGACCCGTCGCACCGGATCAACGCGGAGGAGGCCGAGCGCCTGCTCAACCGGGCCGCCGGCCGCCGCTCCAAGCTTGCCTTCCCGATGAGCCCGACCATGCGCCGGCCGGGCGTGGGCCGCGACCGGCTGGGCGCGATGGGCCCGACCGGGGCGACTCCGGTGGTGCCGGGGCCCCGGCCGCCGGTTATTCCGGCGCGACCGGTGGATCCGCCGGGTCGTGCGCCGCTCACGGGTGGTCGCCCGGCGGTCGGCGAGGGCCGGCCGCCGGTTTATGTGCCGGGCAAGGCGCCCGTCGGCCGCACCGACCCGGACCGTCCGACCAGGGTCGACGCCCCCCGCCTCGACGCGACGCGGGTGGATACCCCGCCAGTCAAAGACGACAAAACCTCCAAATTCTTTGGTACGCGCGACCACGCCCCAACCGCATCGAGTCCACCCCCGGGCTCGCCCCCGGTGCGCCCGGGAGCGACGCCCGCGAATCCCCCGATGCGCACGAGTCGAGGCGGGCCGGGCGCGTTCACGGCCGCGGACGTCGCCGCCAATCGCCGGCGCCAGGCTGCCCCCGAGCACGAACAGTCCCTAGCCGAGGCGACCTCGCTGGTCAGCCGCGTCGACACCCCGCCGGCCGACGCCACCACGGTCGTCAGTGGTCCGCCCGCCGACGCCACCACGGTCGTCCGGGGCCCGGTTGCCGATGCCACGACGATCGTCGGCGGCCCGCCCGCGGACGCCACCACCGTGGTCCGCGGCCCGATAACCAACTCGGCCGAGGCGACCACGGTCGTCCCCGCCCCGCAGCGCCCGAAGAAGAAAGCCACCCCGCCCGCGGAGACGAAGCAGCCCAAGGCTGGACCGGCCGACACAAAGCAGCCCGAGGCGAAGCCCTCGGAAGGGGCGCAGCCCGCGGAAGAGGCGCAGCTTGCGGGAGGGGCGAAGTCTGCGGAGGAGGCGAAGCCTTCCGAAGAGGCGCAGCCCAAAACGAAGGCGCAGCCGAAGGCCAAGGCACGGCCTGAGGCGAAGACCCAGCCCCACACGGAAGCCCAGCCCGACGCGAAGGTCGCCGCGGCCCCATCGACCGGGAGCCCGACGAAGTCCGCGAACGACGAAGCCGCGGTCGTCACCGACAGCACCGACGCCGACAAGTCGGAAATATCCGATAGGGACACCGGCCGGGACGCCAAGAAGCCGAAGAAGGCCCAGCCGCAGGCGGCCGACGCGCTCGAAGGAGCCAAGGCCACCCCGCTAAACGCCGATAAATCGGAAATGTCGCTGGCTGCCGTCCAGGTCCCGCTCACCCGTCCCGCTTCGCCCACGGCCGAGCACACCGCTGAGTCCACGGCCGAGCCCAGGGTCGAGCCCACCGCAGAGCCCACGGCCGAGCCCGAGACAGAGCCCGCCCAGCCCCAGCCCGGCGACCCGAAGGCTGAACCGAGCGAGCCCGCCACCGCTGCCGACAAGGCGAAGGCCGCCCCCGACACGCCCACAGCCGGCACCGACAGGGCGAAGGCCGCCCCCGACACGCCCACAGCCGGCACCGACAAGGCCCAGCCAACCCCGAACGAGCCCACGCCGCCTGCCGACATGGCGACGACCGGGCCCAGCGTGCCCATCGTCGGGCCCGGCAAGTCCACCGCCGGGCAAAGCAAGTCCACCGCCGGGCAAAGCAAGCCCGCCACAGGCCAAGACGAGCGCGCCCCGGCAGCCGGCGACCCCGCGGCCCACTCCGGCAGGGACCCGGACGACCTAGCTCCCATCTCCCCGCCGATCAGCCGTTCGACGAGGCCGGCCTGGCGCCCGATGGAGGTCCGCCCCTCCGCCCGCCCCGGCATCACCGTCTTCGGCACCCGCCTGACCTACGCTCAGGCCGGTATCGGCGCCGCCGTCCTGCTCGTCGTCCTCGTCCTGCTGGTCGTGCTGGCCGTCAAGGCCTTCGGCAACGACGACACCCCGTCGACGACCAAGCCGACCGCCGCCCCGACCGCCGTGGTCAAGCCGACCGGCGCCGGCAACGGCCCGGCCGGCAACGGCTCGAACGGGAACGGCTCGAACGGGAACGGCTCGAACGGGAACGGCCGGCCCAGCGACAACGCCTCGACGACCCCGTCCGCGACCAGTCAAGCGCCCACCCCCGGCAGCTTCGTCCTGCCCGCCGGCTGGCGGATGTACACCCAGCCGGCCACCTCCAGCGCCCCCGCGTTCACCATCCCCATCCCGAACAACGCGAAGATCACCGGCGGTCGGGGCGTCACGGTGGAGTTCCGGTGGAACAACCGCCTGCTGATCGTCGACCGCACCAACAGCCCGCAGCCGGACGCCTACCAGGACCTGAAGGACAAAGAGGCCGCGGGCAGCAACAAGCGCGACTACTCGCTCCTCGGGATCAGGAAGGTGCAGTACCGGGACTACGACTCGGCCGCCGACTGGGAGTATCTGTACACCTCGGAGAACGGCAACCCGCAGCACGTGGTCCGGCGCAACATTCGGGTCGACGCGCACTCCGCGTACATGCTGTCGTGGTATGTCTCACCGGAGGACTGGGGTCCGTCGCAGGCCCAACTTAAGACCCTCTACCAGGGATTTCAGCCGGGCTGACGACACCGATGTGCGTGACACCGCGGAAATGGGTAATCCGTTCGGTGTCACGGATGGAGGTGCAGTGCCATGAACTGCCGACGGCACGGCAGTAAGCCCACGATCGGTCTCTGGATGCTGATCGCGATCGCTGATGTCGCGATCCTGGTCGCCGCCGCCGGTGTGGTCACCATGCTTCTGATCGTGGCCGGCCTGGTCGCCCTCGCCGGTGGCGTGGTCGCCGCTCGCGCCCTGCTGCACCGGTCCGACGGGGCCGGCAAGACGGTGGCTCGGCCGCGGGCTTAGCGTGATCGGCTACAGTCCCCGGCGTGTCGATCGACGGTGTGACTGACTTCTGGGACAAGCTGCTCGGCGCTCAGCCGGACCCGCCCGGCCTGCTGGTGTTGCTCACCGCGCTGGCCGGCTTGCTGGCGGTGGCGATCCGCCCGGTCTGGCGGGTGGCCCGTAACGCGGTGACCATCGCCCATGAGGGTGGTCATGCGTTGGCGGCGCTGCTGACCGGCCGTCGGCTGCGCGGCATCCGCCTCGAGTTCGACACCTCCGGCCTGACCCTGTCGTCGGGTCGGCCGACCGGGCCGGGGATGATCCTGACCCTGCTCGGCGGGTATGTCGCGCCGTCGCTGGTCGGCGTGCTCGGCGCCTGGCTGCTCGGCGGCAACCGGATCACCCTGCTGCTCTGGCTGGCGGTGCTTCTGCTGCTGCTCATGCTGATCAACGTGCGCAACCTGTTCGGCGTGATCTCGCTGGTGGTCACGGGCGCGATCGTCTTCATCGTGTCCTGGTTCGCGTCGCCGCAGATCCAAGCCGTTTTCGCGTACGCCGGGGTCTGGTTCTTGCTGTTCGGGGGTGTTCGCCCGATCTTCGAGTTGCAGAGTCTCCGCCGCCGGGGCCGGATGCCGCAGTCGGACGCCGACCAGCTCGCGCACATCACCCACGTGCCGGCCCTGTTCTGGGTCGGTGTCTTCCTCGCGGTGGATCTGGCCGCGCTCGTGGCCGGCGCCTTCCTGCTGGCCGGCCAGTGGCTGCCAGCAGCGACCTCCTAAAGGGGAATGTTGCCGTGCTTCTTGGGCGGCAGCGTCTCGCGCTTGGTGCGCAGCATCCGTAGTCCCTTGGTGATCTGCGCTCGGGTCTCGGATGGGCGGATGACCGCGTCCACGTACCCGCGCTCGGCCGCGATGTAGGGGTTGGCCAGCGTGTCCTCGTACTCCTGGATCAGCTCGGCCCTCCGCGCCGCCGGATCGCCGGCCGCCGCGAGCTCGCCCCGGTAGAGGATGTTGACCGCGCCCTGCGCCCCCATCACCGCGATCTGCGCCGTGGGCCAGGCGAAGTTCAGGTCGGCGCCGAGGTGCTTGGACCCCATGACGTCGTACGCGCCGCCGTACGCCTTTCGCGTGATCACGGTGACCTTGGGGACGGTGGCCTCGGCGTACGCGTAAATCAGCTTGGCGCCCCGGCGGATGATGCCGTCCCACTCCTGGGAGGTGCCGGGCAGGAAGCCGGGCACGTCGACGAAGGTGACCACCGGAATGTTGAAGGCGTCGCAGGTGCGCACGAAGCGGGCCGCCTTCTCGCTGGCCGCGATGTCGAGTGTGCCGGCGAAGTGCATGGGCTGGTTGGCGACGACACCGACCGGCCGGCCCACGACCCGGCCGAAGCCCACCACGATGTTCTGCGCGTAGAGCGGCTGCACCTCGAGGAAGTCGTCGACGACGGCCTCGACTGCCTGCTTGATGTCGTAGGGCTGGTTGGCCGAGTCGGGGATCAGGGTGTCGAGCGCGAGATCGGCCGCCGAGGGGGACAGGTCCGCCGCTTCCTCGAACACGACGGGCTCGTCCAGATTGTTGGACGGCAGGTAGGACAGCAACGCGCGCACGTAGTCGATCGCGTCGTCCTCGTCCGCGGCCAGGTAGTGGGCGTTCCCGCTGCGCGAGTTGTGGGTGCGGGCGCCGCCCAGCTCCTCGAAGCCGACCTCCTCGCCGGTCACCGTCTTGATCACGTCGGGCCCGGTGATGAACATGTGCGAGGTCTGGTCGACCATCACGGTGAAGTCGGTGATCGCCGGGGAGTAGACCGCGCCGCCCGCGCACGGACCCATGATCAGCGAGATCTGCGGGATGACGCCGCTGGCCCGGACGTTGCGGAAGAAGATGTCGGCGTAGAGGCCGAGCGCGACCACGCCCTCCTGGATGCGGGCGCCACCCGAGTCGTTGATCCCGACGATCGGGCAGCCGATCTTCATGGCCAGGTCGAGGACCTTGACGATCTTCTCGCCGAAGACCTCGCCGAGCGAGCCGCCGAAGATCGTGAAGTCCTGGGAGAAGACGCAGACCTGGCGGCCGTCGACGGTGCCGTAGCCGGTGACGACGCCGTCGCCGTACGGGCGGTTCCGCTCCAGGCCGAAGTTGGTGCTGCGGTGCCGGGCCAGCTCGTCCAGCTCGACGAACGAGCCCTCGTCGAGGAGCAGCTCGATGCGTTCGCGGGCGGTCTTCTTGCCGCGGGCGTGCTGCTTCTCGACGGCGCGGGCCGAACCGGCGTGCACCGCCTCGTCGGTGCGCAGCTCGAGATCGGCGAGCTTCCCGGCGGTGGTGTGGATGTCGGCCTTCATCGAGTCTTCAGTCCGGTCAAGTGTGGTGGTGGGGCGGTCGGATGGGGAGTCCTGCTGCGTCGTCACGTCGTCCTCCGCCGTTGGGAACAAGCCTCGTCGTGATCGTAATGCGGCCCCGGATCGAGCGTCGCTACGGGTGCGTTTCGCACCCAATGCCCTATTCGTTACTCCGGTCGTGACGAACTGGATGACCGGGGCCGGGCTCGCCCTCATCGCCGGTGGCCTCGCGACATTGCTCAGCTTCCGCTCGATCCTGTTCGGCACCCAGGAGCGCGGCGCCCGGCGGCGGCCGGCGCGCGGGACCGAAGACCTGGTCCGGGCCGAACGCGGCCAGATCGGCGACGGTGAGCGTGATCGGCGCGCTGGGCTGGGCGAGGCGGCCGGGAGCGCCCGGCCGGGGCGGCCGCGAGAACCGGTCGCCGCGCCCTCGGTGCCCACGGCGTCCGATGAGGATGATCAGGGCGGTCTGGCGTCGATCGGCTTCTCCGACGACGAGGACCCGGCGATGCCGGTCGAGGCGGACGGCGGGGACGTCGCGGAGAACGACGAGCCCGCTCCGCCGCCACTCCCGTCCCCGGCCTCGCCCCCGCCGGATCGCTACGGCGACCGCATCGAGGGCTGGGTGCGGCCCCGGTACCAGGACCCGCCCGACGAGCCCCGCCCCGGCGAGTACTGGACCCCGATCCCGGTCGACCTGGCCGGCGACGCCGAGCCGTCGGCCAAGGGGTACGGCTGGCCCCGCCCGGTCGAGCGTCTCCCCGCCGTCCCCGACTACGAGCCGGCCACCGGTTTCGACCTGATCCCGATCTCCGAGCCGACCGGCCTACTGCCCACCTGGCCGCCCGCCGACGACCGCACGGGCCTGATCGACCTGCCCCGCTCGTGGTCCGGCCGGAACGAGAAGCGCCTGGCGAAGCCCGAGCCCCGGCGCCCACGGCCGCGCCCGCGTCCCGACCCGGAGCAGCCGAGCGACCCGAGCACCGTCTACGTGAGCAGGCACGCGGCAGACCCGTCGCCCCGGCGGGACTAGAAACCAGGGCGACTAGGCTCGGGGAATGCCGTCCTCGCCGTACGACGACCTGGATCGCCCGCCGCTGTCCCCGCGCAGCGTCGACCGGGCGCTGGTGACCCCGGGCGGGTTCTGGACCAGGGTGGACCTACGCGCCGAGACCGCCTCGACCAACGCCGACGCGGCCGCGGCGGCCCTGCGCGGCGAGCCGGAGGGCCTGGTCGTGGTCGCCGAGCAGCAGACCGCCGGGCGCGGTCGCCGCGATCGGCAGTGGACGTCGCCGGCGCGGGCCGGACTGACGCTGAGTGTGCTGCTGCGTCCGGGCGTGGCCGACGACGAGCGGGGCTGGCCGGCGGTGCCAACCGGCGCGTACGGCTGGCTGCCGCTTTTGACCGGGGTTGCCCTGCTCGAGGCGGTGCGCCAGGTCGCCGCGGTGGAGGCCGCTCTGAAGTGGCCGAACGACCTGCTCGTCGGCCCGGCCGACGGGCCCGGCAAAGCGGCCGGCATCCTCGCCGAGGTGGCCGGCGACGCCGTGGTGGTCGGCATCGGGCTGAACGTGACCACCCGCGCCGAGGAGCTGCCGGAGACGACCGGGCTGCCGGCCACCTCGCTGTTGCTGGCCGGTGCCGGCGCGACCGACCGGGAGCCGCTGCTGCGCGCCGTGTTGCGGGGCGTCGCCGACTGGTACACCGGGTGGCGCGAGGCGGGCGGCGACGCGGAGATGTCCGGCCTGCTCGGCGCGTACCGGCGGGGCTGCGCCACGATCGGCCGCCCGGTGCGCGCGCTGCTGCCCGGCGGCGGCGAGGCCACCGGCGAGGCGACATCGGTCGACGCCGACGGGCAATTGGTGATCCGTACGGCTGACGGCGCCGACCTTCGCGTCTCGGCGGGTGACGTGCTGCACGTACGCTGACCGCGTGGCTTTCCCGGACGAGGTACTCACCGACGAGGAGGAGGTCGTCCTCCACCTGCACCCGCACTGGCGGACGGCGATCCGCCCGGCCCTGGTCACGGTGCTGGCGGTGGCCACGACGGCCTTCGCGTGGGTCATGCTCCCGCAGAACACCGGCGGCTTCCTGGCGTTCGGCGTGGTCGTCGCGATCATGGGTTACTACGGCATCAGGTACGGCGCGGGTCCGCTCGTGGCCTGGCGGTGCACCCATTACGTGCTGACCGACGAACGGCTCCTGCTGCAGGACGGGGTGATCGCCCGCGAGCGCCGGGACCTGCCGCTGAACCGGATCAACGACCACCTGCTGGCCCAGTCCCTGCTGGACCGGCTCTTCGGCTCGGGCACGCTGACCGTCGACTCGATCGGCGACCAGGCCGCGGTGCTGACCGCCGTCCCGCACGCGCACCAGCTGCAGAGCGCTCTCTACGAGCTGATCGAGCGCCTGCCCGAGGACGACGAGGAAGAAGAAGAGGAAGACGACGAGCCCGAGGTGCCGCCGCAGCGCGGGCTCAGCGCGTGGCGTCGAGCTGGGCCCCGCCGGTGAGCTGGGCCTCCGCATTGAGCTCGGCCTCCGCGCTGAGCTCGGCCTCCGCGCTGAGCTCGGCCAGGCCGGCCACCGCGTCCAGGTCGGCCAGGTCGGCCTCGTGCCCGTCCACCGGCGGCTTCAGGAAGACGAACGTGCGGTACGCCCAGAAGCGGAACACCGTGGCGATCACGATGCCGATCACGGTGAACCCCATGAACGCCAGCTCGTCGTGCTCCTCGGTGAGCCCGAAGCCGTACTTGCCGAGCGCCACCATCCCCGACTGGATCACCATGCCGACCAGGTTGAACCCGAAGAACAGCGTGTACTCGCGGCGCAGCGCCGTACGCGTGTGGTGCCGGTAGGTCCAGTAGCGGTTCGCGAAGTACGCCAGCGTGGTGGTCACGATGGTCGCGATGACGCTCGCCTTGACCGCGCCGATCGGCAGGGCTGCCCACGTGATTGCCATGTAGAGCAGCGTGTTGCCGGCGCCGATGACACCGAACGCGATCGCCTCGGGGGCGAGATGGCGCAGGCGTTCCGTCAGCGTACTGGCTGAAGGCATGGGGTCAACCTAACGAAGTGAGGGGATGGTCACGCGGAGTCACCGATGGGCGAGGTCTCCGCAACGGTAGCCGCGTGACGCTCGGGGCGCCGCCCCGCAGTGCCCTGATCGGATTCTTCTGTGGCGCGGAACACGAACCGCTTGTACGACCAGAAGCGGAACAGCGTGCCGAAGGCGGTGCCGATGAGCAGGCCGGAGATGTTGTCGGCGAGCGGGGTCTGCAGCGCCGGCCAGATCTGCCCGAGTCCGTAGTGGCTGATCGCCAGGCAGGCCAGGCCGATGCCCAGGCCGATGGCGTTCAGCACGAAGAACATCGTGTACTGCCGAGCCATGTTGGTGTGCGAGCGGTGCCGCCAGGTCCAGAACCGGTTGCCCACGAAGGCGACCGTCGTTGCGATCACGGTGGAGATGGTCTTGGCGAACAGCGTCTCGAGGCCGAGCTGCAGCAGGACATTGAAAACCGTCAAGTCGACGGCGAACGAGACCGCGCCGACCGTGCCGAACTTGCCTACCTCGCGGATCAGAGCCTGAAGCTTGGCCCGCACGCGTGACGGCGGCGTGGGCGAGGTGTCGGGCACGACCCGAGAGTACCGGCGGCTGTCACGGTGCGCACTTTTCGTTGGCGAGTCTTAACCGGCGCGACGGGCGTGGTGTCGTTGTCGATACGATCGGTGACGAAGACCGTCGATTTCGCGGATTTCGGCGAACCGCCCCCGGCATTCGCCGCACCAGCCCAGGTGGGCGTGCATCCGGCCGGCGTCGCGGGGTGCGAGCCGGCCGCGCAGGTGACCGCCGAGCCGGTCGCCGGCCCAGCGGCACTCCGGGTGTTCGGCCACCGCGAGGTGCTGTTGCAGATAAAGACTGCGGAGCCCCTCCCGCGCGCGGTGGGCGAGCACGGCCACCGCGTTCGGCGTCATGCCGAGCATCCCGGCGACCTCGGCCGGGGAGTTGCCCTCGACCGCGGTCTGCCAGAGCACGTCCCGCCAGCGCTCGGGCAGTTGCCGGAAGGCGGCCGCGGCGTACGCCCGCTCGAGCCCCTCCAGCGCCGGGTCGGTGAACGGCTGGCCCTCGTCGTACCGGGTGAGGTCGTCGGTGAACTCGAGCCGCCGGTCGCGCCGCGTGCGGTGGTAGCAGACGTGCCGCATGGTCGTGTTCAGGTAGGCGCGGAAGGCGACCAGGGGACCCCGCCCGGCGCGCAGCGACGCGAACACCTTGGCGAACGTCTCGGCAACAAGGTCCTCGGCGTCGGCCGGGTCGTGCGCGAGCCCGTACGCGAGTTGGCGGGCCGCTCCGCGATGCCGCTCGTACAACGTGCCGTACGCGGCGGTGTCGCCGGAGCGGACCGCGGCCAGCAAGTCGCTGTCCGAGTCGGGTCCTTCTGCCGGGATCGTCATTCCTGCCCCCTGTTGGACGGGGAAGATCAGATAACAGCAGTTTAGGACTTTTAGTCCGTTTTTTGGAAGCGCCCGGACGAGCAGGTGGCGGGGCGTCGTACGGCCGATGTTGCGCAGAACTGCACTTACCGACGAAGAATCGATCGTCTGCAAGCAAAGCTTCCGATGATTGTGCGGTTATCCACAGGAACAACCGATGAACAGCACGTCGAATCGCCTTACGCTCATGTGACTCCCATGACCTAGCCGGGCGCCCGGCCTGGCGGTCATTGGTCAGTGCCGACCGAAGGAGATCGCATGCAACAACCCCCGACCTCCCATCCCCGTCTCCTGGCGTGGGTGGCCGAGGTGGCAGCCCTGACCACGCCCGACCGGATCGTCTGGTGCGACGGATCGGAGGCGGAGTGGACCGGCATCACCGATGCGCTGGTCGACTCCGGCGCCCTGGTCCGGCTCGACCAGGCCAAGAAGCCCAACTCGTTCTGGGCCCGCACCGACCCGGGTGACGTGGCCCGAGTCGAGGAGCGCACGTTCATCTGCTCGGTCGACGAGGCCGATGCCGGACCCACCAACAACTGGATGGCGCCGGCCGAGATGAAAACGATCATGACGGAGCTGTATCGGGGGTGCATGCGCGGCCGGACGATGTACGTCGTCCCGTTCTGCATGGGCCCGCTCGACGCGCCGCAGCCGATGTTCGGCGTGGAGCTCACCGACAGCCCGTACGTCGTCGCCAGCATGCGCATCATGACCCGGATGGGTGCCGGTGTCCTCGAGGCGATGGGCGACGATGCGGACTTCGTGCCGGCGCTGCACTCGGTCGGTGCCCCGCTCGAGCCCGGCCGGCCGGATGTCGCCTGGCCGTGCAACGAGACGAAGTACATCTCGCACTTCCCGGAGACCCGGGAGATCTGGTCGTACGGCTCCGGATACGGCGGCAACTCGCTGCTCGGCAAGAAGTGCTACGCGCTGCGCATCGCCAGCGTGGCCGCCCGGGACGAGGGCTGGCTCGCCGAGCACATGCTGATCATGAAGCTGACGTCGCCCGAGGGGCAGGTCCGGTACATCGCCGGTGCGTTCCCGTCGGCCTGCGGCAAGACCAACCTCGCCATGCTCGAGCCGACCCTGCCCGGCTGGAAGGTGGAGACGGTCGGCGACGACATCGCCTGGATGCGCTTCGGCGAGGACGGCCGCCTCTGGGCCACCAACCCGGAGTTCGGCCTGTTCGGCGTCGCGCCCGGCACCGACTTCCACACCAACCCGAACGCGATGCGCACGCTCGCCCAGGGCAACTCGGTCTTCACCAACGTGGCGCTCACCGACGACGGGGACATCTGGTGGGAGGGCATGGGCCAGCCGCCCGCGCACCTCACCGACTGGAAGAACCACGACTGGACGCCGGACTCGGCCGCGCCGTCCAGCCACCCGAACAGCCGGTTCTGCACCCCGATCGAGCAGTGCCCGATTCTCGCCGACGAGTACCACGACCCGCGCGGCGTACCGATCGACGCGATCCTCTTCGGCGGCCGCCGCAAGACCACGGTCCCGCTGGTCACCGAGGCGCGCGACTGGGTGCACGGGGTCTACCTGGGCGCCACGCTGTCCAGCGAGACCACGGCGGCGGCGGTCGGCCAGGTGGGCGTGGTACGCCGCGACCCGATGGCGATGCTGCCGTTCATCGGCTACCACGCCGGCGACTACTTCCAGCACTGGATCGACATGGCCAAGGGCGCGTCCGGCGACGCCGCCAAGCTGCCCAAGGTCTTCTACGTCAACTGGTTCCGCCGCGGCGACGACGGCCGGTTCCTGTGGCCGGGCTTCGGCGAGAACAGCCGGGTGCTCAAGTGGATCGTCGAGCGCCTCGACGGCAAGGGCGATGCGGTGGAGACCGCGATCGGCCACGTGCCCACCGCGACCGCGCTGGACCTCACCGGCCTCGACCTGTCCGAGGACGACCTGACCGCCGTCCTCAAGGTCGATCGGGACGAGTGGCTGGCCGAGATCCCTCAGGTCACCGAGTGGTTCGCCAAGTTCGGTGACAAGCTGCCCGCCGTCCTCTGGGCCGAGCTCGACGCCCTCCGTGCTCGGCTGGCGGACGCCTGACCCTTCTTTCTCCATCGCCTCGCTTCTTCTCCATCGCCTCGCTCCGCTTCGGCTTCCTGCCGGGGCGGAGCGAGGCGGCTTTGTGCGGCGTCTTTGCCCGTACGCGTCGAGCACGCGTTCTCGCCCACCGTGACAAACGTTATTAACCGCCCGGACGAGGCCGCCGGCTGGTATGGGGGCTAGGGTTTGGGGCGATGAGTGTGCGGTCCCTGGTCTATTCCTTCTACGAGCGTCGGCTGGCCGGAAGGCTGGTCGGCAAGCCCGTCCCCCAGCATGTCGGCGTCATGTGCGACGGCAATCGGCGCTGGGCCAAGGAGATGGGGTTCGTCGACCCCAACGACGGTCACCGGGTGGGCGCCGCCCGGGTCAAGGAGTTGCTCACCTGGTGCGACCAGGCCGGCATCCGGCACGTCACGCTGTACCTGCTGGCCACCGACAACCTGCGCCGCCCGTCCGCCGAGCTCGACCCGTTGCTGAGGATCATCGAGGACCTCGCGACCGAGCTGGCCGAGGACGGCAACCCCTGGCGGCTGCGCATGGTCGGCGCGCTCGACGTGCTGCCCGCCTCGACCGCGGCCGCGCTGAAGGCCGCGCAGGAGAAGACCCGCGACCGCACGGTCGGCGTCGAGGTCAACATGGCGGTCGGCTACGGTGGCCGGCGCGAGATCGCCGACGCGGTCCGCTCCCTCATGCAACAGCACGCGGCGGCCGGCGGCACGCTGGAGGAGCTCGCCGAGATCCTCGACGTCGAGCACATCGCCGAGCACCTCTACACCCGCGGCCAGCCCGACCCCGACCTGATCATCCGGACCAGTGGCGAGCAGCGGCTCTCCGGCTTCCTGCTCTGGCAGTCGGCTCAGTCCGAGTTCTACTTCCACGACGCCAACTGGCCCGACTTCCGGCGCATCGACTTCCTGCGCGCGCTGCGTTCCTATGCGAGCCGCCAGCGCCGCTTCGGCGCATGACCCGCCGCGGCGCCTGACGACGCGGCGCCTGACGACGCGGCGCCTGACGACGCGGCGCCTCACGACGCGGCGCCTCACGACGCGGCGGTGAGCGGCGGCAGACGGGCGACCAACCGCCTGGGCCGGCCGGCCCGGGTTGCAGCTCCGCCCGGACGCTCGCGGCAAAGGGCCGGGACGGCAGCCAGGTCGCGGTGATCGGCGGGGGCTTGGCTCAGCCTCGTACGGTAAAGGGAATTTGACTTTTAGAAGCGGCGCAATCCGTCGGTGAGGAATGCCGCCACCGCGTCGGGCGAATCCAAGGTCAGGTCGGCGGCGCTGGAGACCTCGGCGCCGGTCTCCGGGTTGGCCACCGCGACCGCGACGCCGAAGAAGTCGGGGTCGACGGCCTCGCGGGCGCGCAGCGCGTCGAACGCCTTGATGTCGGACATGTCGTCGCCGAAATACCAGGCGCAGTGTGCGTTCCGGACGCCCTCGGTGATGACCATGCCCTTGTCCTGGTCGACCGGCGGCTTCAGCTCGATCACCATGCGGCCGCCCTGGACCCGCAGGCCGAGACGCTCGGCCTGCTCGTGGCCCCAGCGCTCGACCTCGCCGGCCAGCTGCGGCGCCGTGCGGTAGTGCAGGGCGACCGAGAGCCGCTTGTATTCGACCAGGATCTGCGGGGGCAGCTCGGCCCGGGCCCGCTCGGCGAGGTCGGACATGGGGGGTATCCACGGCAGCGCGGCCGGCTCGGTGACCACGTCGCCCTCGTGCCACACCTCGAGGCCGTAGAGCCCGTACAGGTCGACGCGCTCGAGCGACTCGAAGCGTGACCGCAGGAAGCTCACCGGGCGGGCCGAGACGATCGCCACCCGGCGCACGGCGGACGCCAGGCGCTCGAGCACGCCGGGCACGGCGGCGACCGGCTGGGACGCGTCGGGGTCGTCGGTGACCGGGGAAAGGACACCGTCGAAGTCGAAGAAGAAGGTGGTCTCCGCCGCCCGCGCGACCGTGACGGCCCAGGCCTCGGCGATGCTCGGCGGATGGTTCGGACGCTGAGTCTCTGCCACGACGTCAGATTACCTGCCGGAAGTCCGGTTGGCGGCCTGAGAAATTGCCCTGAGCCGGGTTTTGCGTACTACCGCGTAAGCCTGTTGACCGCTAGCGTTCTAGGCATGACACGGGGTCATCCCGAGTCAGCCGGACGGCCCGGACCTGCGACAAGTGCGCCACGGGGCCCCGCAATCCGACCCCGTGCAACAGCCGGCCGCCGGAGGTTGCGGACCGCGGGCGTCGACGGGTTGCACGCCCGCTGGAGCAGGCCTGTGACACCACGCCGATCTGACGCCGAGGGCACCCCCTCCAACACCCGCGCTGCAACGCGACGCACACCCCGCGATCGCCACGCTGACGCCGAACCGGCCCCGACGGGCCGTGTTTTTGTGTTGGACACCTCGGTCCTGCTGTCCGACCCGGCGGCATTCCGCCGGTTCACCGATCACGAGGTGGTCATCCCGCTCGTGGTCATCACGGAGTTGGAGGGCAAGCGTCACCACCCGGAGCTGGGCTGGTTCGCGCGGCAGGCGCTGCGCATGCTGGACGAGCTGCGTATCAAGTTCGGCCGGCTCGATCAGCCTGTGCTCTGCAACGACGAGGGCGGCACCCTTCGGGTGGAGCTCAACCACGCCGACCAGAGTGTGCTACCGCACGGGTTCCGCAACGACTCGAACGACACCCGCATCCTGTCCGTGGCGCTCGGCCTGGCCGCCGAAGGCGGGGACGTCACGCTGGTCAGCAAGGACATGCCGCTGCGGGTCAAGGCGGCGTCGGTCGGTCTGACCGCCGACGAGTACCGCCACGGCCAGGCCAGCGACCCGACGTGGACCGGCATGGCCGACCTCAAGCTCGCCGAGGAGCAGGTCTCGGCGCTCTACGGCGGCGCGGAGCTGGAGCTGGAGGAGGCCGAGCACCTGCCCTGCCACACCGGCCTGGTGATCCACTCGTCGAAGGGCTCGGCCCTCGGCCGGGTCAACCCCGACAAGACGGTGCGCCTGGTCCGCGGCGACCGCGAGGCGTTCGGCCTGCGGGGCCGCTCCGCCGAGCAGCGCGTCGCGCTCGACCTGCTGCTGGACGAGTCGATCGGCATCGTCTCGCTGGGCGGCCGGGCCGGCACCGGCAAGTCGGCGCTCGCGCTCTGCGCCGGTCTCGAGGCGACCATGGAGCGCGGCCGCCACAAGAAGGTGATCGTCTTCCGCCCGCTCTACGCGGTCGGCGGCCAGGAGCTGGGCTACCTTCCCGGCACCGAGTCGGAGAAGATGTCGCCCTGGGCGCAGGCGGTCTTCGACACCCTCGGCGCGGTGGTGCACGCGAACGTCATGGAGGAGGTCATGGCCCGCGGCATGCTCGAGGTGCTGCCGCTGACCCACATCCGCGGCCGCAGCCTGCACGACGCATTCGTGATCGTCGACGAGGCGCAGTCCCTGGAACGCAACGTGTTGCTCACCGTCCTCTCCCGTATCGGGCAGGGGTCGCGGGTGGTGCTCACCCACGACGTCGCCCAGCGGGACAACCTGCGGGTGGGCCGGCACGACGGCGTGACGGCGGTCATCGAGGCGCTGAAGGGGCATCCGATCTTCGCCCACGTGACCTTGACACGGTCCGAGCGGTCGCCGATCGCTGAGGTGGTCACCGATCTGCTGGAGGACATCCCGCTATGAGGTGACCCTCGAATGGGCGAACTATCGACCGGTTTGCGCTGAAAATTTATGTGAGCAACATCACATCACTGCGTACGCATTTCACATCCACTTCACCTTGCGCAATGGTGTTCGGCGAGCGCCATCGCGTGGTCATCTTCGTCGGAGATCGACGTCGGGCCACCGCCTTGATCGACTGAGACCGAGGCGTCGGCCCGAGTGGTCGCGGTGCTCGCGGCACGGCCAACCGCCTTCCGGGCGGCCGGGCGTGCCGCGTCCCTGCCCCCGACGAAGGGATACTTCGTGAGTCGGCCTTGGAGCCGGGTCGGAGTACGTTCCGCGTCGGTCGGTCTGCTTGTTGCGGGCCTGATCGGCGGCGTGTACCTCGGCAAGGACCGGGTGGTCCCGGCACCACAGCAGCATTCCGAAGCTTCGAACGTCGTCCAGGTGGATGTCGACGACATGCAGCTGCTCAAGCAGCGGCAAGCCGAGCACGCCGCGGCCCGCGCCTACCAGCGCGAGGCGGAGGGCGACGCCGCGGCGAAGGCCGCCACCGAGGCGAAGGCCGCGGCCGACAAGGCGCATGCGCTCGAGGCCAAGGCCATCGCGGCGAAGAAGGCCGCCGCGGCGAAGAAGGCCGCGGACAGCGGCAGCGGCGGACCGGTCGCCTACAACGGCCCGATCCCGGGCTCCTGCAACGACTTCAGCGGCAGCCGGCAGACCGGGTGCGCGCTGATGCTCGCGGCCGGTTTCAAGATCGACCAGTTCCCCTGCCTCGACAAGCTCTTCGCCCGCGAGAGTGGCTGGAACTACAAGGCCACCAACAACAGCTCCGGGGCGTACGGGATCCCGCAGGCGCTGCCCGGCAGCAAGATGGCGAAGTTCGGTGACGACTGGAAGACCAACCCCGCCACGCAGATCAAGTGGGGTCTGGACTACATCGAGAACCGCTACAACTCGCCGTGTGGGGCGTGGTCGCACTCGCAGAACACGGGCTGGTACTAGGGGCCTGCCCTAGCTCATCGGCGCGATTTAGACAAATTTGACAAAACGGGCTGCGTGGCATACGCCGCGCGGCCCGTTTTGCTGTGCTCAAATGTATGTATGGTCCGAAACGCCGCGCTCGTCCTCATTAGTGCCATCGCGGGCGTAGCGGCCGTCACCGATCTGCCGGCCCACGCGGGTTCCGCGTCGAGACCGGTGGCCGAGGTCGTCGGCGGGGCCGTCGCGACGTCCGGCAAGTTCCCGTGGGTGGTGCGGCTCTCGATGGGCTGCGGTGGCGCCCTGACCGCGCCCCGGGTGGTGCTCACCGCAGGGCACTGTGTCGGCCGTACCGGACCGACCACCGGCATCAAGGTCATCGCCGGCGCGGTCGACCTCAAGTCCCGCGGCGCGATCGTCGCCCACTCGGTCACCGTGTTCCGGGCGCCCGGCTTCCGGGACGAGACCCGCGGCGACGACTGGGCGCTGGTCCAGCTCGACCGCGTGCTCGACCTGCCCACCCTGCCGCTGGTCGAGGGCACCGTGGAGGAGGGTGAGTTCGTGGTGATGGGGTGGGGGCAGACCCGCGAGGGCTCGATGAGGCAGGAGCGGAAGCTGCATTACGCGACCGTCCCGTCCGTTCCCGACGACACCTGCGCCGCCGAGTACAAGAAGGCCGGCGTGAAGCTGGTCGCGTCCGATTCGATCTGCGCCGGCAAGAGCGGCGTCGACACCTGCCAGGGCGACTCCGGCGGCCCGATGGTCGGCCGGAACGCGACCGGCGAGTGGGTCCAGGTCGGCATCGTGAGCTGGGGGCTCGGCTGCGCCCGGGACGGCTATCCGGGCGTCTACTCGCAAATCTCCACCTTCCGCGACGACATTCGCGAGGCCACCCGCAGGCTCGGCTGATCTGGCAGGCGTTGCCGCGGCCTGGGACCATGGGAACCATGAGTTACGACGGTGCGGACGCTCAGTCAGATGCGACAAAGTTCGGCACCCCGGCGTTCTACGCCTCCCTCGGGCGGGCCTTCGTGACGATGTGCGCGGTCATCCCGTTCCTGTTCCTCATCGAGGTCATCGACCGGGGTATCGGGCACGGCCGGCTCGACGCGGCCGGCGGCATCATCCCCCACCACCTGTACGGGCTCGACGGCGTGCTGTTCAGCCCGTTTCTGCACGCCGGGTGGGACCACCTGTACGGCAACGCCGTCCCGCTGATCCTGGTCGGCACGTTCGCGCTGGCCGGCGGTGGGCGGCGATTCATCTGGTCGACGCTCGTGATCATGCTGGTCAGCGGGCTGGGCGTGTGGCTGATCGGTGACCCGAGAACCGTGGTGGTCGGTGCCAGCGGAGTGATCTTCGGCTATCTCGGGCTGTTGCTGACCCGCGGGCTCGTCGAGCGCAGCTGGTGGAACCTCGCGGTGGCCGCGTTCATCGGGCTGCTGTACTGGTACCAGCTCTACAACATCCTGCCGACCGACCAGCCGATCTCCTGGCAGGGGCACCTGCTCGGGCTGCTCGGCGGCGTCATCGCGGCGATCCTGTTCCGCCGGAAGAAGCTCAAGCCGCAGCCGGCGCTCTACGCGCCCACGCTCACCGACGGCTAAGACTCGGCGTTGGCCAGCAGCCGGCGTAGCAGCCGCTTGAGGTCGTCGGCCTCGCTCTCGGTCAGCAGACCGCGCTCGATCTCCTGGTAGCGGCGGTTGCCCTCGGCCAGGGTCTTCTCGCCCTCCGGGGTCAGGTGGACCAGGTTGCGGCGCCGGTCGGCCGGGTCCGATCGGCGCTCGACCATGCCCTTGCGCTCCAGGGTGTCCACCAGGTCGACCATCGTCGTACGGTCGACGCTCAGCCTGGTCGCGGCCTGTTGCTGGGCCAGCGGCTCGGCGGCACCCAGCACGGACAGCACGGCCAGCTCGCGACCGTTGATGTTCAGCGGCTCCAGCGCGGCCGCGGTGTGCGCGGCCAGCGCCGACTGAGCGTGTTTCAGGAGGTACCCGAGGCGGTCTTGAAGCACTCTCGCATCCTTGGCAGCAGGGTTCCGGTGGCGGCCACGCGGGCGAGGCCGCCGCCGCGAGGCATCAGGACCAGATCGGTGAAGCCCGCGCGGGCGAACGCCTCGACGGCTTCGAGGATCTCATCATCGCTCTCCGGCAGCGGGAACTGGACGCCGCGGCGGAGCGTACCCGGATCGCGGCCCGCTTTCTCGCAGTGTTGATCCAGCAACCCGATCAGCCGGGTCAGGTCGCCGGGCGTGGTGTCGAAGGTCGCGGTCAGCCAACCGGTGGCCCGCTCGGCGACAACCCGGAGGCCTCGCCGTTCGCCGTTGCTGGCCAGCCACAACGGCATCGGGTGCTGGACCGGCTTGGGGTCGGCGGGTACGTCGGTGAGCCGGTAGTGCTTTCCGGCGAAGGTCGTCAGGGGCCGCGTCCAGAGGTGGCGGACGATCTGGGCCGACTCGTCCAGGCGCTCCACCCGCTCGCGGCCGGACAGCTCGGCCAGCCCGATCGCGGGGTCGACGCCCGGATCGCCGCCGGCGCCCAGGCCGAGGTCGAGCCGGCCGCCGCTGATGTGGTCGACGGTGGTGGCCATCTTGGCCAGTAATGCCGGGTGCCGATAGAGGTTGCTGGACACGAGGGTGCCGACGCGTACCCGGGATGTCGCCTCGGCCATCGCGGCCAGGACGGTCCAGGCCTCGAAGATGTCGCCGTCGCGGTCCCGGCCCATGGGTCGCAGGTGGTCGAAGACCCAGCAACTGTCGAAGCCCGCGGCGTCGACCAGGCGCCAGAGCTCGCGGTACTCGCCGATGGTGAAGTGCTGTGGGGAGGCCTTCCAGCCGATCGTCAGTTCCGTCATGTTCGTCAGCCTAACCGATCGTCAGTAGAGCTGACTATCAGCCCAAAGGAAAGGCGGGCCGCGGCCCGCCTTCCCGTCAGATGACCGGCTCTCCCATGGGGACGGTCGGCAGGTGCCCGTCGAAGTCGACCGCCGAGTAGAGGGCCAGCTTCTCCAGGCGGTGGTAGGAGTCGATCACCCGGATCGTGCCGCTCTTGGACCGCATCACGATCGACTGGGTGTGCGCGCCGCCGGCCCGGTACCGGACGCCCTTCAGCAGGTCACCCGAGGTGACGCCGGTGGCCACGAAGAAGCAGTTGTCGCCGGTGACCAGGTCGTCGGTGGTCAGCACGCGGTCCAGGTCATGGCCGCCGGCCACCGCCTTCTCCCGCTCGGCGTCATCCCGCGGCCACAGCTTGGCCTGGATCATGCCGCCCAGGCACTTCAGCGCGCAGGCCGCGGTGATGCCCTCCGGGGTGCCGCCGATACCCATCAGCACGTCCACGTCCGACTCCATCCGGGCGGCCGAGATGGCGCCCGCGATGTCGCCGTCCGAGATGAACTTGATGTTGGCGCCGGCCTGGCGTACCTCCTCGACCAACCGGCCATGGCGCGGGCGGTCGAGGATGCAGACCGTCACGTCGGAGACCGACGAGCGCTTCGCCTTGGCGATCCGGCGCAGGTTCTCGGCGGTCGGGGCGTTGATGTCGATGACGTCGGCGCAGTCGGGGCCGACCGCGATCTTCTCCATGTAGAAGACCGCGCTCGGGTCGAACATCGCGCCACGCTCGGCCACCGCCAGAACGCTCACCGAGCCCGGCATGCCCTTGCTCATCAGCGTCGTGCCGTCGATCGGGTCGACCGCCACGTCCACCTCGGGGCCGGTGCCGTCGCCCACTAGCTCGCCGTTGAAGAGCATCGGGGCTTCGTCCTTCTCGCCCTCACCGATCACCACGGTGCCGCGCATCTGGATCGAGTTGATCAGCTTGCGCATGGCGTCGACGGCGGCTCCGTCACCACCGTTCTTGTCGCCGCGTCCTACCCAGCGACCGGCCGCCATGGCGGCGGCCTCGGTCACGCGGACCAGGTCGAGAGCGATGTTGCGGTCGAGATCCTGCGGAACCCGGGCAGGCATAAGGGCGCCTCCTCGCGACGTTGCGGGGCTGGTAATCCACCGATCCTCACATGTCCGGACGCGCAAAGTCCCGCATCAGCGACATGGTTAACAATGGGTGCGTGGAACCAGCACCCAGCACCGAGACCAACGAGAGCCGGCCCGCCGAGGAGGCTCCGGCCCGGCTCGGCCGAGGGCAGGAGCGGTCCGCCCGGGACATGACGCTGTCGCTGGCGGTGCTGCTGGTGCCGATCGCACTATTGCTGATCTTCTATCGGGTGGTGCTGAGCGGCGACGCGCCGGTGACCGTCGATGCAACGCCGGCCATCCAGGAGGCGCAGCAGGCGGCCGCGTTCCCGGTGGCAGTGCCGCGCGGGCTGGGCGACGACTGGCACACGGCGAGCGCGACCTTCCAGCGGCAGAGCGACGGGGCGACGCTGCGGATCGGCTACGTCGACCCGGGCAAGGACCCGGTGCAACTGGTGGAGAGCAGCGTCCCGCCGGCCACGCTCCTCCCCGGTGAGCTGGGCAGCGGCGGCAAGGCGCTCGACGTCTTCCGCACGCCGGCCGGGGTGTGGCGGGTCTACGACGGGCGACAGGGGGAGAAGGCGCTGGTCCTGGCCGAGCCGACCCGGACGATCGTGGTGGTGGGCAAGGCCGAGCTGTCGCAGCTGGAAGCCCTCGCGTCGACGCTGAGCTAGCCGCCGCCGGCGCTCGGCGCGCGCGTGAGTTAGTCGGGGGGTTCGGGTGCGGGGCTGTGCTGCCGCCGGATTCGGGCGGGCGGCTGAGCTAGTTGTCGGACTCAGCGCGGGCGGCTCGGGCGGCGTCGATGCGCTCCCGGGCCCCGTCGAGCCAGCGCTGGCAGATGTCGGCCAGTTTCTCGCCGCGCTCCCACAGCGCGAGCGACTCCTCCAGCGAGCTGCCACCCTGCTCCAGGCGCTCCACCACGGTGGCGAGCTCGGTGCGGGCCTGCTCGTAGGACAGGGTGTCGTCGGTCATGCGCTCTCCTCTGCCGATGGGTCGATGTCGGTTCGGTCGGCTCCCGCCGCGGCCGTCCCGGTCGCCTTGGTCTCGGTGCCCTTGGCCCTGGTGTCCTTGGCCCTGGTCGCCTTGGCCCTGGTCGCTTTGGTCGCGGGCGCCTTGGTCCCGGTCGTTTCGGTCGCGGTCGCCTCGGTCGCGGTCGCCTCGGTCGCGGGCGTCTCGGTCACCGTCGCTCGCAGCTCGCCCTCGGCTAGGCGCACGCGGAGCGGGTCGTCGGCCCGCACCTCGCCCGCCGCCCGGACCACGTGGCCGTCGGCGCGCTGGACGATCGCGTAACCCCGCTGCAGGGTCGCCGCCGGGGACAGCGCGCGCAGCCGGGCCAGGGTGTGCCGCAGGTCGTCGTCGGCGCGGCGCAGCCGGTGCTCGAGGCTGCGGACCGCCCGCTCGCGCAGCCCGGTCACCTCGGCGGCGCGCTGGTCGACCAGCAGCTCGGGGCGGGCCAGCGAGGGCCGGGACCGCCAGGAGGCGAGCCGATGCTCCTCGCGCTCGACCAGGGTCAGCACCGACCGCTCGATGCGGCGCCGGGCGATGTCGATGAGCTGCCGCTCCTCGGCCAGGTCGGGCACGATCCGCTTGGCCGCGTCGGTGGGGGTGGAGGCGCGCAGGTCGGCGACGTAGTCGAGCAGCGGCGCGTCGGTCTCGTGCCCGATCGCGCTGACCACCGGGGTGCGCGCCCCGAAGACCGCCCGGCACAGCGCCTCGTCGGAGAACGGCAGCAGGTCTTCCACGCTGCCGCCGCCGCGGGCGATCACGATCACGTCGATCGTGTCGTCGTTGTCCAGCACCTTGAGCGCGTCGATGATCTGGGGCACCGCCGTGGGGCCCTGAACCGGCACGTTGATCACCCGGAAGTCGACGGCGGGCCAGCGACGACGGGTATTCATCAGCACGTCGCGCTCGGCGGCGCTGGCCCGGCCGGTGATCAGGCCGATCCGCTGCGGGAGGAAGGGCAGCCGGCGCTTACGGTCGCGGGCGAACAGCCCCTCGGCGGCGAGGTGCTTTTTCAGCCGCTCCAGCCGGGCGAGCAGCTCGCCCAGGCCGACCTGGCGGATCTCGTCGGCGCGCAGGCTGAGCGTGCCGCGAGCGGGGTAGAACTCGGGCTTGGCGTGCAGCGTGACCCGGGCACCCTCGGCCAGCTCGGGGGCGCCGGCGTCGAGCACGTCGCGGTGGGCGGTGACGGTGAGGCTGAGGTCGGCCGAGGGGTCGCGCAGGGTCAGGAACACCACGGACGAGCCGGGGCGGCGGCTGATCTGGGCGACCTGGCCGTCGACCCAGACCCAGCCGAGCTTGGCGATCCATGCGCCGACCTTTTGACTGACGACGCGGACCGGCCAGGGCTCGTCGGCGGTGCTCTTGGGCGTCGCGGTCGGCTCGGGCTCACTCACCGGGCCAGATTACGGAAGACCACCGACATTCTCGTCGTCCGCCACCTCGGCCCGCTGCTCGGCGTGGCCGGCGGGCCGGGCGGCCGGCTGCTCGACGCTCGCGCCGGGCGCCGGGGCCGGCCACAGGCGCGTCAGCACGACCAGCGGAATCAGGCCGACCAGGGCCCAGAAGAGCAGATCGGCGAAGGCCCGCCACGGGTCGAAATGACCGGAGGCGACGAACGCGAGCGGGAATCCGTGCGGATGGGCATATCCCGAGAGGTGACAGCACACCGCGCGGGAGGCGCGTGGCACGGCGGACAGCATCAGGCCGAGCGCGGTCACCCCGCCGCCGACCACGTACGCGATCGGCCGCGGGCGCCGGACCATCGGCCGGAACGCGAGCAGCGCCAGGCCGCCGAGCAGCAGCACCGCGTGGTAGGTCAGATAGCGCGCGCCGCCGAAGCCCATCAGCAGGCCGAGCGCTCCGAGCGCCGTGCAGCACCAGCCGATCATCAGCCGGGCCATGATCAGAAACGAGGCCAGCGGGCCGTGGCCCTCCGGCTCGGCGTCGCTCATGCGACCGAGTATCGTCGCAAAAGCACCGCTACCGGCGGCTTTCCCCCGCTTTGCGGCGGATGAGCACGGCGATCACTACCAAGATCATTCCCGTGTACGCCCAGAACAAGAGGTTCGTGGCGAGCGAAATGAGGTCGACCGTCCAGTTGGCGGAGTGCGCGAGCCGCTCGGCCGTGTCCACGTCGTCGGCGATCGCTCCCCGCTGCGCCCAGGTGACCGGGAAGCCGCGGTCGGCGATGTACGCATACATCCCGCTGACGCGCTCCGTCCCACGGGCCAGGCCGGCGGCCGTCCCGGCGATCGCCACCATGACCATCACGAGCGTGGTCACCAGCCGGGGCAGCCGGATTCGGTGCGGCATGAGCAGCACCAGCCCGGCCACCGCGAAGACCGTGCCCACCGTGAGGTCGCCCGCCGCGCTCGTGCCGTGCACCGTCAACAGGATCCAGGTGAAGCCGCAGACCAGGGATAATGCGCCGAGCAGCCAGCGCGCCGTCCGACCCGCGGCGGCCCACCGCGAGGGCGCCTTCTCATCGATCATCGTCTCGTCCGCCACCGGACGAGTATGCCGCAGTCCTGCGGCCCCGCGGTCGGCCCGGATGGGCCCGGGTTCTCCGCGTCGCCCGCGGGACCAGGCGTGTGGCACATCTCGCAGACCGGCGGCGGCCGGAGGTCGGCACGTACCATGGCCGGGTGAGCGAACCTCGTAAGCGTGTTTTGCTGGCCAAGCCGCGCGGCTATTGTGCCGGCGTCGACCGGGCGGTGCAGACCGTCGAGGAGGCGCTGAAGCTGTACGGCGCCCCGGTCTACGTACGCAAGCAGATCGTGCACAACAAGCACGTGGTGAGCACCCTCGAGGCCCGCGGCGCGATCTTCGTGGAGGAGAACGAGGAGGTCCCCGAGGGGTCGATCGTCGTCTTCTCGGCGCACGGCGTCGCGCCCGAGGTGCACGAGCAGGCCCGCGCGCGCAACCTGCGGGCGATCGACGCCACCTGCCCGCTGGTCACCAAGGTGCACCACGAGGCGAAACGCTTCGCGAACGAGGACTACGACATCCTGCTCATCGGTCACGAGGGCCACGAGGAGGTCATCGGTACGGCCGGCGAGGCCCCGGCGCACATCCAGCTGGTCGACGGGCCGGACGCGGTGGACAAGGTCGTGGTGCGCGACCCGGCCAAGGTCGTCTGGCTGTCCCAGACCACCCTCTCGGTCGACGAGACCATGGAGACGGTGTCCCGCCTCAAGACCCGGCTGCCGCTGCTGCAGTCGCCGCCCAGCGACGACATCTGCTACGCCACGCAGAACCGCCAGCACGTGGTCAAGGAGATCGCCCCCGACTGCGACGTGGTGATCGTCGTCGGCTCGAAGAACTCGTCGAATTCGGTACGCCTGGTCGAGGTGGCGGTCGACGCCGGCGCCGGCGCGGGCTACCTGGTCGACTACGCCTCCGAGATCCAGGACGAGTGGCTCTCCGAGGCCACCACCGTCGGGGTCTCCTCGGGCGCGAGCGTGCCGGAGGACCTGGTCATGGAGGTGCTCGCCCACCTCGCGTCGCGTGGCTTCGGCGAGGTCACCGAGTACACCACCGCCGAGGAGCGGCTGACCTTCTCGCTGCCGCAGGAGCTGCGCCGCGACATGAAGAAGGCTGAGCTGGCCGGCTCCGCTTCGCTCCGCGGGCAGTCGCCCGGCGACGATCGCTAGCTCAGTTCCGGCGCCTGAGGCTGGCGGGGCGCGACCTCGACCTGCGGTGGCGCCGGCATCTCCTCGCGGGAGACGCCCATCTCGGCCAGCTTGCGGGCGCTGACCAGCACCCGCGACTCCAGCGAACCCACCGCCTTGTTGTACGCGGTGACCGCCCCGCCCAGGGCCGTGCCGAGCTTGCCCACGTGGTCGCCGAGGGTGGCCAGCCGGGCGTACAGCTCGCGGGCCAGGCCGTGCACCTCCAGCGCGTTGCGGGCCAGCTCCTCCTGCCGCCACGAATACGCCACCGTGCGCAGCATCGCCACCAGCGTCGCCGGGGTGGCCAGCACCACGTTGCGCCGGAACGCGTGCTCCATCAGGGTCGGGTCGTGCCGCAGCGCCGCGTCGAGGAACGGGTCGGCCGGCACGAACAGCACCACGAAGTCGGGGGCCGGCTCGAAGACGGCCCAATACTCCTTCGCCGAGAGCGCGTCGACGTGCCCGCGCAGGTGGCGGGCGTGCTGGTCGAGGCAGGCTTCCCGGGTGCGCTCGTCGCGGGCCTCGGCGGCGGCCAGGTAGCCCTCCAGCGGCGCCTTCGCGTCGACCACCACGCTGCGGCCGCCGTGCAGGCGGACCACCAGGTCGGGCCGGACCACGCCGCCCTCGCCGTCGGCGGCGGTGACCTGCTCGGCGAAGTCGCAGTGCTCCAGCAGGCCGGCCGCCTCGACCACCCGGCGCAGCTGATGCTCGCCCCAGCGGCCGCGCACCTGCGGCGCCCGCAACGCCGCCACCAGCTGTTTCGTCTCGGTGCGCAGCTCGCCGGAGACGGCGCCCATCTGCCGCACCTGCTCGCGAAGCTCGGCATACGCATCCACCCGCTCGCGCTCGAGCTGGGCCACCCGCTGCTCGTAGCGGCGCAGCGTGTCGTGCAGCGGGGCGACCGCCAGGGCCACCGCCTCCTGCGACTGGGCCGCCGACTCGTACGACAGGGCGCGCATCGACTGCTCGAGCCGCTCCTCGCCGTCGCGGTGGGCCTGCACGGTGGCCTCGAGCCGGGCGATGTCGGCCGCCGCCCGCAACCGGGCCGCCAGCCACCCGAGGGCGACGCCCGCCGCCAGACAGAGGAGCACCACGGCCAGCGTCGAGACGGTCACAACGGGCAGATTGCCAGATCGGTATGACAAGAACCGCGAGGGTACCGTTAAGACATGAGCGTGTTGCTGATCCTGGCCATCGTCATCGTCGTCCTGTTGGTGGTCATGCTCGCGCGCCGCAATGGCGCCGCGAGCCAGCAAACCAGCCTCGAGGACGCGCGCGCCGACGCCCAGCGGTGGTATGAGCGGCTCGGCGGCCAGCTGATGAACCTGCACGGCGACGACGCGGCCGCCCGGCAGGCCCTGGCCGACGCCGGCGAGCGGTACAACGCGGCCGGTGGCCAGCTCCAGCAGGCCAAGACCGTGCACCAGTTCGCGCTGGCCCGCGAGTCGGCGCTGGAGGGCCTCAACTACGTGCGCGCCGCCCGGGTGGCGATGGGCATCGACCCGGGCCCCGACCTGCCGCCGCTGTCCACCGCGCAGGGCGTCGGCCAGCTGACCCGCGAGCGCGAGGTCACCGTGCAGGGCCAGCACTACAAGGCCGGCCCGCAGCCCCAACCCGACATGCCTTACTACTACCCGGGCGGCCGGGTGCAGGGCCGTCCGGTGCCGGCCGGGTGGTATTCGACGCCGGTGTGGAAGACGGCGCTCGGCGCCGGGGCCGGCGCGCTCGGCGGCCTGCTGATCTTCGACGCGCTGTTCTCGCCCAGCTTCGGCGACACGGGCTACGGCGACGGCTACCAGGACGGCTTCCAGGACGCCGCGCAGGACTTCGGCGGCGGCGCCGACGGCATGTATGACGCGGGCAGCTTCGACAACGGCGGCTACGACGGCGGCGGCTACGACGGCGGCGGCCAGGACTTCGGCGGCTTCGACGGCGGGGACTTCGGCGGCGGCGACTTCGGCGGAGATTTCTGACCGAGGCGGCCGGCCGGGACTGGTTCGAGGCGGCCGAGGCTCGTTCGAGCTGGCCGGGTCCGGCTAGGGTGCCGGCTTTTCCGGCGGCAGGTGCCGGGCCAGCTCGCGCCGCAGGGCGCGGGGGCCCGGCCACAGCTCGGTGAGGTCGGCGGTGAAGGCCGGCCCCTCGGCGGTCTCGGTCATCGCCGGCCCGCCCGGGCCGTCGCCCTGCACCGGGTGCACCCGGTCGAGGTCCAGCGGTGTGACCTCGAGGATCGAGCGGATGCCCTGCCGGCGTACCTGCACGTGGGCGATGTCCGGCCAGGCCAGCAGGATCGGGTCGCTGTCCTGGGCGGCCATCTCGAGGCCGCCCGACGAGATCCGGATCCAGGTCTTCAGCGCGCCCCGGGTCGACCAGGCGTAGAGGCCGGCGGCAATGACGCTGATCGCGGCGGCCTGCAGGGCGGTCTGCCACCACGGGTTGCCGGTGCCGCCGGCCAGCAGCGCGGCGATCGGCGACACCGCCGTGAACGAGAGCATCAGCAGCGCGAAGACGGTGCCGAAGGTCCGCCACGGCGAGGATCGGAACAGCACGGTGTCGGTGGCGGGCGCCGCCACCTGCTCGGGCGCGATCGACATGCCCTTCATGCTGCCCGCAGGAGGGGCCCGAGACCGGCGTTTTAACCGGTCCCGGCCCCGTTTCCGGCGAGGCGTCAGAAGGCGCAGGCGATGACCAGCTCGGGCGTGCGGTCGGGCAGCCGGTCGAGCTTGCCGATCCGGCCCGCCGCCCGCAGGTCACCCTCGATCAGGGCGAGCCGGTCGAGCAGCGCCGCCGGCCCGAGCGCCTCGGCCAGCGGCACCTCGGCCTTCATCGACAGCTTCCGGTCGGACTTTGCCCTGCGGACCTGACGCAGCGCCTCGCCGGCCAGGTCGAGCAGGCCGACGTCGCCCTCGGGCGCGACCCGGGTCAGCTCGTACCGGGTCGGCCAGGTCGAGCGGTGCACCGAGCCGTACCGCCACCACGACCAGACCTCCTCGGTCACGTACGGCAGGACCGGCGCGAACAGCCGCAACAGCACCGACAGCCCGGCCGCCAGCGCGGCGCGGGCCGAGTCCGCGGCCGGGCCGGATGCGTACGCCCGCTCCTTGACCAGCTCGATGTAGTCGTCGCAGAACGTCCAGAAGAAGGCCTCGGTGACCTGCAGGGCCTCGGTGTGGTCGTACCGGTCGAACGCCTCGGTGGCCGCGGTGACCACGGTGGCGAGCCGGGTCAGCATGGCCCGGTCGATCGGCTCGGTCACCGGCTGCCGCAGCGCCTCCGCCGCGCCCAGGCCGAGCGCGAACCGCGACGCGTTGAGCAGCTTGGTCGCCAGTCGCCGGCCGACCTTGATCTGGGCCGGGTCGTAGGCCAGGTCGGCGCCCGGCCGGCCGTTCGCCGCCCAGTACCGGACCGCGTCCGAGCCGTTCTGCTCGAGCAGGTCGAGCGGGGTGACCACGTTGCCCTTGGTCTTGGACATCTTCTTGCGGTCGGGGTCGAGGATCCAGCCGGAGAGGACCGCGGTGCGCCACGGCAGCACGCCGTTTTCCAGGTCGGCGCGCAGCACCGTGCAGAACAGCCAGGTCCGGATGATCTCGTGGGCCTGCGGCCGGTGGTCCATCGGGAAGACGCGCCGGAAGAGGTCTTCGTCGTCGTGCCAGCCGCCGACGATCTGCGGGGTCAGCGACGACGTGGCCCAGGTGTCCATGACGTCGGGGTCGGCCGTGAAGCCGCCGGGGACGTCCCGCTGGGACTCGTCGAAGCCGGGCGGACACTCCGAGGAAGGGTCAACCGGCAGTGCTGATTCGTCCGGTATGAGAAGCTGGGTGTAATCCGGTTCGCCAGCGTTGTCGAGCCGGTACCACACCGGGATCGGGACGCCGAAGAAGCGCTGCCGGCTGATCAGCCAGTCCCCGGTCAGGCCGGTGACCCAGTGCTCGTACCGGTGCCGCATGTGCTCCGGGAACCAGCGCAGCTCCCGGCCCCGGGCCAGCATCCTCTCCCGCAGCTCGGGCTCGCGCCCGCCGTTGCGGATGAACCACTGCCGGCTCGTGACGATCTCGAGCGGCGAGTCGCCCTTCTCGTAGAACTTGACCGGGTGGGTGACCGGCCGAGGCTCGCCGATCAGGTCGCCCGCCTCGCGCAACACCCGGACGATCTCCCGCCGGGCCGCGTTCACCGTGAGGCCGGCGAACGGCTCGTACGCCGCCGCGGGCACCCCGGCCGGGCGGTCCGGCCGGAACCGGCCGTCCCGGCCCAGCACGACGCGCGTTTCCAGCCGCAGGTCACGCCACCAGGTCACGTCGGTGGTGTCGCCGAAGGTGCAGACCATCGCGATGCCGGTGCCCTTGTCCGGCGCGGCGAGCGGGTGCTCGTGCACCGGGACCTCGACGTCGAAGAACGGCGTCTTGACCGTCCGGCCGACCAGGTGCCGATAGCGCTCGTCGCCGGGGTGGAAAACCAGGGCGACACAGGCCGGCAGCAGCTCGGGCCGGGTGGTGTCGATCTCGATCGGGCCGTCCGGCCCGTGGAAGCGCAGCTTGTGGTACGCGCCGGGGCGGTCCCGATCCTCCAGTTCCGCCTGGGCGACCGCGGTGCGGAAGCCGACGTCCCACAGCGTCGGGGCCTCGGCCGTGTACGCCTCGCCGCGCGCCACGTTGGTGAGGAAGAAGCGCTGCGAGACGGCCCGGGCCCGATCTCCGATCGTGGTGTAGGTCAGTCCCCAGTCGACGGACAGGCCGAGCGTGCGCCACAGCTGCTCGAACGCCTTCTCGTCCTCGGTGGTCAGCTCGGCGCAGGTCTCGACGAAGTTCCGCCGGGAGACGGAGATCGGGTCTTTCGGCGGGGTGGCCGGCGGCCGCCAGGCCGGGTCGTACGGCAGGGACGGGTCGCACCGGATGCCGTAGCGGACCTGCACCCGGCGCTCGGTGGGCAGGCCGTTGTCGTCCCAGCCCATCGGGTAGAAGACGGCCTTGCCGCGCATCCGCTGGAACCGCGCGACGGTGTCGGTGTGGGTGTACGAGAAGACGTGCCCCATGTGCAGCTCGCCCGATACGGTCGGTGGAGGCGTGTCGATGGCATATACGTCCGAGCGCTCCTTCGAGCGGTCGAACGCATACACACCCTCCTCCTGCCAGCGGCGCGACCATTTGCCCTCGAGGCCGTCCAGCGACGGTCGCTCGGGGAGACCGGCGCGCGCGGTCCTACCCGTATCAGTCATGGGCAGAATGCTACGGCGGTATGCGGATCGTGACCGCCCGATAACCCGCCCGGCCGCGTCGCCTCGAACGGTCGGGCGGTGTCCCGCGGGCGCCCGGGTGGCGCTGCCGATCACCGAACCAGGGAAACGCGAAATTTCGTTCAACGTCCTGACGGCAGGAACCCGAGACGTTACGCATCGTATTTTTCGGTGTCCACTATGCCAGTATCACGTCTTTAGCGCTCATCAGGTGTTTCGCCCCACTGATACCGATGCTAATAAGGCAACCATCTGACCAGAGTGGCTTCGGGATCAACAATTCGGCGCATTCGGTGGACCGGATCGGCGAATGCCGCCTCGGCCCGTCGCAGAACGCGAGGCTTTCCTGCCGGGCGAGTCATTTTTGCGGGGCATCTCCGATTGGAGTCGCGGTGGTTTCATGCCTACGGGCAAAGGATTGCGACAAAACCGGGCCCGCACGGGAGCCCTCTCCTGATCATTGGCCGTGCCTTTCGGGCCGCCGGGCCGAGGAGCGCGATCGGGCAACCGCAGACCGCCCGATCGTGCAGCTCCGGTCGTTGCGTACCGGCGCTTCGCGTTTCGCCGTGTTTCGCGTGGTTTCTAAACCAGGACGATCGTTATGCTGAAATCTGCCTGCTCAGGCTTCGTTGGGCGGCGCCGGCCGTTTCGCGGTGTTTCGTGGGGGTGGCGCGTCGTGGCCGTTGCACCGACTCTGATGGCCGATGGCGAGGAGGCCTCCGGCCTGAGCGTCGCGGCTCAGCCTTGGCGGGCCTGGTCGCATCGGTGCACGGCTAGTAGGGTGACCCGTGCGAAGGTCATGCATTTTCGCCCGATGCTGGTTCTGATTGGTCTCGGACCGCAATCGGAGATGGCAAGGCCGGAAAGCGGCTATGGTGGCAGTCTTTCCGGATCGGTCGAGGGGTCGATGCGGCGCCGCCATGGCGTTGACCGGCCCCTCGATCGCATTATCCGGAATTGCCGTCCGCGTCGTTTCGCGGGCGTCTTTCCGTGCGAATAGTTAAGTTGTCTCACTACCGGGACGTGCAAGTTGCACGCTTGTCCGGCGTGTCCAGTAGGCCTTGATCGGGGCCACTCTGAGTGCTGGAATCTCTCTTAGCCGCCGCACAGAATCGGCGGCCGGGGCGATGCGGCCAGTCCACCATCTGGTTTCTCGCGCCCTTTGACCAAGGTCCGAGACCATCCAGATGAGGGGTCATCCGGAATATGAAAGTCCCACACGTTAATCTGCCCACCCCATGGCAATGCCTGGTGCCGGTGAAAGAGCCGACCACTGTCCGTGACTGTCGCGTCGGAGGGCGAATCCTCGTTCTTGTGCTTGTGCTGGTTCCGGGGCTGCTCCTGATCTGCAGCGGGCGCGATCTGCCGACGGCGCTGATGACCATGGCCGGGCTCGGCCTCGCCGGCGCGACGGTCGCCGGGTGGCTGCTCGACGGCGCCCCGTCGCCGGCCATCGGCACGTTCCTGGCGCGCTTCTCGGGCGGCACGGCATGACCGAGCGCCGCCGGAATGACATCGACCACCGGGAAGAGGCGCCGCGTATGCCGGTCGGGCGGCATCGCCGGGCGACCGGGCGCGAGACCGAGGCGGCGGAGGCACACCCGCGGGAGATCCCGTTCCCCTATTCGGATGCCGAGGCCCGGAACCGGGCCAAGCTGATGGATCCGGATCGTGCCTACGACGATCTGATCGCCGACCTCAGCCTCACCTACACCCGGGCGGGCAAGCCGTCCCTCACCGCGCTCGGGGACAAGGTCGAGTACAGCAAGGCGACGCTGTCCAAGGTCTTCTGTGGCAAGGCGATGCCCTCCTGGGTGCTGGTGCAGCGGCTCGGACGGTGCTTCCGGGTCCCGCCGGCCGTGTTGCGGGAGTGGCACATCCTCTGGACGGCGGCGAACATGCACCGACGCCAGCCCGGAACGATCCGGGGCCGGGCCAGCGTGCCGGTAGCCGAACCGGTCCGGCTTCCGACCGGCACCGCCGGGCACTCGGAAAGCGACGGTGTGAATGTCGCCCAGACCGCCTTCAAGTGCGACCGGTGCGGAAGTTGGGTGAACGACACCGCCCTGCACCTCGAGTGGCACATGACGATCGACCCGTCCGGGGGAACGGCGCCGCCCAGCGAGTCGATCACCGGTTGGAACGCTCGCTCCGACGAACTCACCCTCCTCCGCAGGTTGTTCGACGACGACCGCACCCAGGCGTGAGCCGGTCGCCCGGCCTCCGCTCCCCAAGGGCGGGAGCCGGGCGACCACCGGTCATTCGGCCCCTCACTCGGCCTCGAAGTCGAGCAGCCAGCGTTTCACGTCCAGCCCCCAGCGGTAGCCGCCGAGCGAGCCGTCCAGCCGCAGCACCCGATGGCACGGGGTGAACAGGGCCACCGGGTTGCGCGCGCAGGCCGCCGCGGCTGCCCGGACCGCCGCCGGCCGGCCCGCCAGCCGGGCGAACTCGGAATAGGTCACCGGGCTGCCCGGCTTGATGTCGCGCATCACCCGCCACGCGTGCGCCATGAACTCCCCACTGCTGCGCTGCTCGACGACCACCGCGTCGAGCGCGGTGCGGTCACCGTCGAGATAGGAGCGCACGTGGCCGGTGACCGGGCCCACGTCGTCGGCCGGGACCGCCTCGCCGGCCAGCGCCGGGTGGATCAGGGGGAGCAGGTCGTCCACTTCGGAGGTGAACCCGGCGGCGCGCACGGCGCCGGTCTCGCCGACCACGATCGTGAGCGGGCCGGCCGGGGTCTCCATGGTCTGGTACTTCAACATCGTCTCCTCCAGGGGTTGGTTGCCCAGCCTGGCCCGCCGGGGCCGGCCGCGCTCGACGTTCTCGGTGCCTGTGGACAACTGGGTTCAGGAGGCTCGCCACAGGCGGATCAGTGCGTACGACCGCCAGGGCCGCCACCGCTCGGCGTGCCGCTCCAGGGCCTTCGGCGTGTCCGGCAGGCCGAGTGCGGCCGCACCCCGGCGCACCGCCAGGTCGGTCGGCAGGAACACGTCCGGGTCGCCGATCGCGCGCATCGCCACGTAGCCGGCCGTCCACGGCCCGATCCCGGGCAGTTCGAGCAGCCGGGCCGCCGACTCCTCGCGGTCGGCGCCGGGCTCCAGGTCGATCTTTCCGTCGGCGACCGCCTCGGCCAGCCGCCGGATCGTGTCGCGCCGGGCGGCCGGCATCCCGAACGCCGCGTCCGGCAGGTCGGCGACCGCTCGGGCCGCCGGGAACCCGACGAGGTCGGCGCCGTCGAAGCCGCCGGCCGCGCGAATCATGCGGGTCAGCGTCGTGCGCGCACCCGCCACGCTGACCTGCTGCCCCACGATCGCGCGCACGGCCATCTCGAAGCCGTCGACCGCTCGCGGCACGCGTACGCCCGGCTCGGTTTTGATCGACGCGCGCAGCGCGACGTCCGCGCTCAGCGTGGCATCGACGGCGTCGGGGTCCGCGTCGAGATCGAACAGCCGCCGGCAGCGGGCCACGGCCGGCGCGAGATCGCGCACGTCGGCCAGCCGCAGCGACGCGGAGACCCAGCGGTCGGCCGGGGTGAGCGCGACCGTCGCGCTTCCGTGCGGCAAGACCAGACCGCGGCGGTACGTGTTTCCCGACCGCTCCTCCACGCCCGGCAGCGCCCGCATCTCCAGAAAGTCGAGCAGCGCCGGGACGTGCAGCGGCGACCGATAGGCGAGCCGGAGGTTGATCGTGCCCGCCTCGGCCGTCCGGACCGGGCGGCGTTCGCGCAGTTGCGAGGGCGGCTGCGCGTACACCTCCTGAATGGTGTCGTTGAACTGCCGCACGCTGCCGAAGCCCGACGCGAACGCGATTTCGGCGAGGCCGAGGTCGGTGGTCTCGATCAGGATGCGCGCGGTCTGCGCGCGTTGGGCCCGGGCGAGCGCCAGCGGACCGGCACCCAGTTCGGCGGTGAGCATCCGGTTGAGGTGGCGCTCGGTGTAGCCCAGCCGGCTCGCCAGGCCCGGCACGCCCTCGCGGTCGACCACCCCGTCGCCGATCAGCCGCATCGCGCGGCCGACCAGGTCGGCGCGCACGTCCCATTCCGGGGAGCCGGGCGCGGCGTCCGGCCGGCAACGCTTGCAGGCGCGGAAGCCGGCGCGCTGGGCGGCGGCCGCGGACGGAAAGAACGTGACGTTCTCCCGCTTCGGCGTCATCGCCGGGCAGGACGGTCGGCAGTAGATGCCGGTGCTGGTCACGGCGGTGAAGAACCAGCCGTCGAAGCGCTGGTCCCGGCTGTCCACGGCTCGGTAGCACCGCTCGAAGTCCAGTTCCATGGCGTCGAGTCTGCGCGCTTTTGCCTCGCAAGGCTGGCGGGATTCGGACATGAGCATCGCCGCCGGGCCGCTCTCGGCCGGTTGCGTAGACTGGGTTTCCGTGAGCCTCACCATCGGAATCGTCGGCCTGCCGAACGTCGGCAAGAGCACCCTGTTCAATGCCCTGACCAAGAACGACGTGCTCGCCGCGAACTACCCGTTCGCCACGATCGAGCCGAACGTCGGGGTCGTCGGGTTGCCCGACGAGCGACTGGGGAAGCTCGCCGAGCTGTTCCAGAGCGAGAAGGTGATTCCCGCGCCGGTCAGCTTCGTCGACATCGCCGGCCTGGTGCGCGGTGCGTCGAAGGGCCAGGGCCGGGGCAACGCGTTCCTCGCGAACATCCGCGACGCGTCCGCGATCTGTCAGGTGGTGCGCGCGTTCTCCGACCCGAACGTCCTGCACGTGGACGGCAAGGTCTCGCCCGCCGACGACATCGAGACGATCAACACCGAGCTGATCCTGGCCGACCTGCAGACGGTGGAGAAGGCCCTGCCGCGCCTGCAGAAGGAGGCGAAGCTCAAGAAGGACCGCGCTACCGCGGTGGCCGCGGCCGAGGCCGCGTTCAAGCTGCTCAACGACGGCGTGACGCTGTACTCCGGCGGCCAGGACATCGACCTTTCCCTGCTCGCCGAGCTCCACCTGCTGACCACCAAGCCGTTCCTGTACGTGTTCAACGTCGACGAGGCCGAGCTCAATAACGCGGCGTTCCTCGACGAGCTGCGGGCCCTGGTCGCCCCGGCGGAGGCCGTCTTCATGGACGCGAAAATCGAGTCGGAGCTGATCGACCTGCCGCCCGAGGAGGCGATGGAGCTGCTCGAGTCGACCGGCCAGACCGAGCCGGGCCTGAACCAGCTGATCCGGGTCGGCTTCGACACGCTCGGCCTGCAGACGTACCTGACGGCCGGCCCGAAGGAGGCCCGTGCCTGGGTGATCCCGGTCGGCGCCACCGCTCCCGAGGCCGCTGGCGTGATCCACAGCGACTTCCAGCGCGGCTTCATCAAGGCCGAGATCGTCAGCTTCGACGACTTGATGACCGCGGGCTCGATGGCCGCGGCGAAGGCGGCCGGCAAGGTCCGCATGGAGGGCAAGGACTACATCATGAAGGACGGCGACGTCGTCGAATTCAGATTTAATGTCTGATTTCGGGTCAACATCTGCCGGCTGGCGTCGGCCCCGCAGTGTCAGCATAGCGGTTTTCCTACTCGTTTGACACACTGGGGGCATGGGCGAAACGGGGTACGGCATCGGCGAAGGACCCGCGACGCGGGTGAGCCTGTCGCTGCCGGAGGGAACCGCCGAGGCGATCCGGGCGCGGGTAGGCAGGCGGGAGTTCTCCGCGTTCATCGCCGAGGCGGTCGAGCGAGAGTTGCGCGGGCAGATGCTTGACGAGTACCTGGCGGACTACGAGAGCCGCAAGGGCCCGGTCTCCGAGCAGGCTCGTCAGCGGGCGCGGCAGGTCTTCGACGAGGTGTTCGCCGAGGAGGGCGAATGGCCCGCCGCAAGCTGATCCACGAAGGGACGCTGGTCCTCGACAGCGAAGGGCTCTCGAAGCTGCTTGCCGACGACGAGCAGGTGGTGGCATTGACTGCCGAGGCGCGCTCGCGTGGCATGGAGGCCGTGATCAGCGCACTCACCATCATCGAGGCAGTCCACGCTCGCACCCACAAGGCTCGCCTGAACGGGGTGCTCTCTGGGTTGCGCGTAGTCCCGGTGGGCGAGGAGGAGGCGAGGGCTGCGTCGAACCTACTGATGGATGCCGGTTTGCACGGGCACAAGTACGCGATCGATGCGGCGGTTGCCGAGGCTGCGTTGCGCCAGCATCGCCCCGTGGTCATGTTGACTTCCGACATTGACGACATGGTCAAGCTCTGCGGCGATCGCGTCCGGCTTGTGGCGGTTTGAGCCCTTGCTGCGGTGTCGTCGGCCAGTCACCGGGTGATGTTGCTCGGCGACGTAATCCGGTCGAGTTCCGCTTCGACGTCTGATCCCGTGCGCCGCCGATGACGGTCGTGGTGGTCGCCCCTGACGTCCACCTGCGCGGCCATCTCTCCGCCGGTCGACTGACCGCTGGTGGTGGACGATTTGCTTGCTGGGCGCGGCTGACCGGCTTACCTTGGCGCGATGATGATCCGGGACGCTGAGGACGGCGACTGGCCGGCGATCTACCCCTTCTTCCGGGAGATCGTCGCCGCGGGGACAGACCTACGCGTACCCCGAGGGTCTTTCTTCGGAGCAGGCTCGCGGGTTGTGGATGGAGTCGCCGCCGGGCCGTACCGTCGTTGCGGTGGACGGGCCGACCGTTCTCGGGAGCGCCAAGATGGGCCCGAACCGGCCGGGTCGTGGAGCGCACGTGGCGACCGCCAGCTTCATGGTGGATCCGCGGCATGCCGGCCGCGGCGTCGGTCGCGCCCTGGGCGAGCACGTCGTCGAGTGGGCGCGGGCCGCGGGATACCGCAGCATCCAGTTCAACGCCGTGGTCGAGACCAACGAGGCCGCGGTGCGGCTGTGGCGCTCACTGGGCTTCGAGGTGCTCGCCACCGTTCCGGAGGCCTTCGACCACCCGGAGCGCGGCCTGGTCGGCCTCCACATCATGTACCTGAATCTGACCGACCGGGCTCACAGCGTGCGTTCGTAGCAGAGCGACAGGTCCGAGCCGACATACGCGCCGTAGAGGGGGATCGGCCGGTAGCCCTCGCGCTCGTAGAAGCGGATCGCGTCCGGCTGGGCCGGTCCGGTCTCCAGGCGCAGGGTGGTCCAGCCGTGGGCGCGGGCCTGCTGCTCCAGCGATCGAAGCAGGGCCGCGGCCACGCCGGAGCCGCGGCTGGCCGGCTCGACGTACATGCGCTTGACCTCGGCGCTGCGGGCGTCCAGCCGGCGGAGGGCGCCGCAGGCGATCGCCGTGCCGGAGGGGGTGACGGCGACCAGGAAGACGTCGATGTCGGCGGCCGACGGGGCGGCGCCGGGCTCGTGGTCGTCGCTGCCGTACCGCGCGTCCAGCTCGGTGCGCTGGGCGGCGCGCAGGGCCTCGCCGGCCGGGTCGTCCCAGGCGCGTTCCTCGATCGTCCAGGCCATCGGCCCACCCCCCTTGTTCGTAACGGACGTTACGGTAACATCCGTTACGGAAATGGAGGGGGAGACTCGTGTCACGGACGGCGGATCGGCCCGCTCAGCAGGAGGCGCTGTCCCGGGCGGTCTGGGACGTGCTGGCTCACGAGGGCCTCGAGCGGTTGACCGTGCGGGCCGTGGCGGCCGCGGCCGGCTGCACGACCGGGCTGGTGATGCATCGCTTCCCGAACCGCCGGGCGCTGCTGCGGCACGCCCGCGAACTGCTGCACGAGACCTCGCGCCGGCGGGTCGAGGCGCTGGAGGCGGCGGCCGGCTCGCCGCGGGAGGCGCTGCGGGCGGTGCTCCGGCAGGGCCTGGCGATCGACGAGGAGACCATCAACGGGAGTGTGGTGTGGATCGGCTTCCTCGCCGCCGCGTTCGCCGACGACGAGCTGATCGAGATCCACCGGGGTAACAACCGGCTGTGGCGCGAGCGCCTCGAACGCCTGATCGGCGCCGCCGCCCCGGAGTGGCCGGCCGCGCGCGTCAGTGTTGCGGCGCTCGCCCTGGGCGCGATGGTGGAGGGCGCCGCGGCGTTCGCCGCCGCCGATCCGGCCGCTTATCCGGCGGACGCTCAGGAGCGGATGCTGGATGCCACGCTGGCGTCCTACGGGCTGGCCTGAGCTCAGGCGAGCGCGGCCGCGACCTGCTCGAGGGCGTCGTAGGACTCCTGCATGCCGGACTCCATGCCCGAGTCGACGACCATGTCGCGGACGGCCTTGTCGGGGTATTCGCACAGCATTTCCAGGTAGGTCCGCCCGTCCCGCTCGGCCAGCGTCACGGTGACCAGTCCGGCGGTGCCGTCCGGGTCGGGGACGCCCTCGTAGGCCTCCGTGTTGACCAGCCGGGCCGGGGCGTCGATCTCACGGAACTCGCCGTGGAAGGCGACCTCGAAGCCGCGGTTGGCGGTCATCACGTAGCGCCAGCGGCCACCGACCCGCAGGTCGACCTCGACGCTGGTGACCGTGCCCTTCCGGCCGGCCCACCAGCGCTTGATGAGCTCGGGCTCGGTGTAGGCGCGCCACACGTTCGCGCGCGGGGCGGCGAACTCCCGGGTGATCAGGATCTGGTTGTCGGCCGGAAGGGTCACCTTGGCCGTGCCGCTAGTGGTTGTCATTCGAATCCTCCTCGGAAAGGTCGGCCAGGACGGCGTCCATCAGATCGAAACGGTCGTTCCACATCTGCTCGTACCGGCTCAGCCAAGCGTGGATCGGACGCAGCGGCCCGGGGTTCAGCCGATACAGCCGCTGGCGGCCCTCGTCGCGGACGCGCACCAGGTCGACCTCGCGCAGCACGCGCAGGTGCTTGGAGACCTGGGGCTGGGCGAGGCCGAGCTGGGCGACCAGGTCGTTGACCGGGCGCTCGCCCTGGGCCAGCAGGTCGAGGATCTGCCGGCGCCGCGGCTCGGCCACCGCGTTGAACGCGTCCGTCGTCGTTGCCGCTCGTGCCATGACGCGATCGTATACCCATAACGGAATACGTCAAGGAACAACGGCGTACGAGAGGAAAGGGTTTGAATTTCAGGCGTCCCCGGCGATGGCGTTCAGGGCCTTGGCCAGCGTCGGCAGGTCGAGGTCGCCCAAATGGTCGAAGATGTGGCGCCGGACGCTGGCCAGATGGGTCGGCCAGGCCTGCTCGAGGCGGGCGAGGCCCTGCTCGCTGAGCTCGGCGTTCCAGCCGCGGGCGTCGTCGGCGCACTTGGTGCGCTTCAGATAGCCGTGCGCCTCGAGCTTGGCCGCCAGCCGGGTCATGCCGCTCAGCGACATGTCGCAGGACTGGGCGAGCTCGCTCATCCGCATGCGGCCGCAGCGCGACTCGGAGAGGTGCCGGAGCACGCTGTATTCGCTGGCGGTCATGCGCTGGTCGCGCTCGAGATCGCTGTTGAGCGAGCGGGGCAGCACCAGCATCAGCCGGCCGAGCGCGCGCATCACCGCCTCCTCCTCCGGGCTCAGCGGGGGGATGCCGTCGGGTGGCGTGGCGGGCATGAGATGGATCCTACGGCTCCGGCGCCCGAGGGTTTGTTTGACGAAACAAGCGAATGACGCGCTTGATCGGCTCGCCAGCAGGGGGACGGTGCTTGCATCCCGGTCCGCGCGCTTGTCCAATGCTGAGGTGCAAAACCAGACATCTAGTGACTCGTGGCAACAATTGCTCGAAATGCCACGTAAGTCTTGGTGGGCGAGGTTGCCGTTCGGGGTGCGGATGGCGAGCGGCGCCAGCGCCGTGCTGGTCGTGCTCGGCGCCGGGGTGGCCGGCGTCGCGACCCTGGTCGAGGGTGGTGGCGGCCGGGCACCCGGGCCGCGGATCGTCACCGAGCCGAACGGGGCCGCTCCGGCGGCAGGAGGCACAGGCGTGGCCACCGGGACGGGCACGGCCGACGGCGCGGATCTGGCCACGGGCACGGCCGCTGGGACGATCCTGGTGCCGGTTCCGGCGGGGGAGGCGGCAGCGAGCAAGCTTCGCGCCGACAAGCAGCACCCCATGCCGAAAAATCAGCAAAAGGCGAACCCGGGGATCAACGCGGCAGCGCCGCCGAAGTCCGCGGTGATCGGCGGACCCGCGCCGGTCGCCGGCGGCGCGGTGCAACCGGTACAAACGACGCGAGTCGAGACCGAAACCAGGGAGATTCCGTACGAGACGAGGACGGTCCGCGATCCGGGCCTTCCGCGCGGCACCCGACAGATCGAGACGCCCGGCGTCAACGGTCTGGAAACCCTCCGCTATCTGGTGACACTCACGGACGGCCGGCCGACCGACCGGAGACTGATCGCCACCGTCGTGACCCGCCGGCCCCAGTTTCAGGTGGTCTCGCTGGGCACCCAGCGCCCCGTGCGGCGCCCCGTCCAGGGACCGCAGCGCCCGGCGACCGACAACAACCGTCCGGCGCCCAACCGCCCGGTGCGCAACTGCGGCCTGATCCTCAACCTCTGCCTCCCGTTCGTCGGCAATCCGCTCTGCTCGGACGGTGGCCACGAGGAGGCCGCCTCGATCCCTCCGCCCGACCCGGTCGCGGACGCCGAGGACCTCGGCTATCTCGACGCAGCGGACGCCGAGGACATCGGCTATCTCGAAGGACTGGTCTGCTGACCGCGCCAGGGGGAAGACTGGAACCCGTGCCGCTGACCGATGCCCACCTGATCGAGGTCGCCGAGCGCGTCGCCGAGGTTCCCGGCGTGGTCGGCCTGGTGCTCGGCGGCAGCCGGGCCCGCGGTGCGCACACCCCGGATTCGGACACCGACATCGGCCTCTACTACCGCTCTCCGCTCGACGTCGACGGGCTCGACCGGCTGGCCAAGTCGATCGGCGGGCCGGCCGCCATGGTCACCGCGCCCGGTGGCTGGGGGCCGTGGGTCGACGGCGGCGGCTGGCTTCGGATCGACGGGCAGGCGGTGGACTGGATCTACCGGGACCTCGACCGGGTGCTGGCCGTCCGGGCCGACGCCGAGCGCGGCAGGTTCGGGTTCCACGTGCAGAGCGGCCATCCGCTGGGTTTCCCCGATTTCGCGTACGTGGGTGAGCTCGCCCTCGGCCGCATTCTGGTCGACCACACCGGCGAGCTCACCGAGGTGCAGTCGCGGATGCGCGACTACCCACCGAAGCTGTCCGAGGCGCTGGTCGCCGCCCTGTGGGAGGCCGACTTCCTGATCGCCGTGGCCCGGAAGGCGGTTTCCCGCGCCGACAGCGCCTACGTCGCGGGCTGCCTGTTCCGGGTGGTCGGGGTGTGCGCGCACGCCCTGCACGGCGCCGCCCGGGAGTGGCTGATCAACGAGAAGGGCGCGGTGGCCGCGGCCGCCGCCCTGCCCGGTGCTCCGAAGCGGTTCCGGGAGCGGGTGGATCAGACGTTCGGCTGCCTCAGCGGTGACCCGCTGCAACTGACCGCGGCCATCGACATCGCCGCGGATCTCGTGCTCGACACCGCGGACGCGTGCGCCCTGATGATCCGATCTTGAGCTACGACGTGTAGTGCAGGATCACGTTGTGCACGTGCTGGGTCTTTTCCACCCCGCGGAACTCGACCTCGTGCTGGTGCGTGCCGACGGTGATGACGATGGTGCCGGAGGAGAAGAACTCACCGGCCCAGCTCTTGTTGCTCACGACGCTGACCGAGCTGACCTTGGAGTACGGGATGCTCGTGATCGCGACGCGCTTACCGATGAAGGATTTGTCCTGGATGATGATGCGCCGGTTGGTCAGCCCGATGAACCCGGTGCCGGCCCCGATCGCGTCGTAGACGGCGATGATCTGCTCGCCGTCCAGGAGGCCGCTCTCGACCTGCTGGAGCTGGCCCTTGTTGTCGAAGATGACGTCGCTCATGAGGCGAGCCTAGCGAGCCGCCTCTATGGCGTGGGCTGAGCGGCCTGGACCACGGTCCGGTAGAAGTCCTCGATCCGGGCGGCCAGCGTGACCTCACCGTCCGTGATGGCGTCGCCATCGCGGGAACCCAGGCAGATCTGTGTGTGACCGTCGAGGCGCCGGATACTGGGCCGAATGTGTAGTGTGTCCGCCGCCACCTTGATCCGTTCCGTCAATGCGGCATGCTGACTCTCGTCGCATGCCAGCTCGCGTTTGAGCTGAACGCCGTCGCGCGTCCAGCCGGACAGCAGAGCAAGTGCGTCGCTCAGATAGTCGGTGCCGTTGGCCCGACGTCTTCTGGCCCGCATCGCCGCACCCCCTAGGCGTCGTTGCCGGCTTGTGGCCAAACTGTCGCCGTGTCGTCATGGTCGGTGCCCACAGTCTTGTCTTTCGGGACAACCATGTCCACGCCCACATATACGTGTTTGCGTGACGATCGGGACGGCTTGGACAACCTGAACGGTGAAGTTTTGTGGGAAGCTCTCATCTCATGCCGGGGGAACAGCACGTCAACGCCGTAAAGTCACGCAGGGTCATCGTGGCGGCGGCGATCATCGCCGAGGGTCGCGTGCTGGCCTGCGAGCGCTCCGCGCCGCCCGAGGTGGCCGGCCGATGGGAGTTTCCCGGCGGCAAGGTCGAGCCGGGCGAGACCGACGAGCAGGCGCTCGCCCGCGAGTGCGTCGAGGAGCTCGGCGTACGCGTGGCGGTGGGCGCCCGGATCGGCCCGGACGTCCCGCTCGCCCACGGTCGCGCGGTTCTGCGTGTCTTCGCCGTCCAGCTGCTGGGCGACGACGAACCGCGGGCCCTCGAACATAACGCCATGCGCTGGCTGTCCGCGGACGAGCTGGACACCGTGCACTGGCTGCCCGCGGACAAGCCGATCGTCGCCGCCCTTCCGCCGTTACTGCTCTGAGTAGGTCTTCCGCAGCTCCCGCTTCAGGACCTTCATGCTCGGGCCCAGCGGGAGCGACTCGGCGAACCGGATCTGGCGCGGGTACTTGTGCTTGCCCAGCTTCTCCCGCGACCACTCGATGAGCTCCTCGGCCGTGACGCCGCCCGGATCGGGCACCACCACCGCGCAGATCTCCTCGCCGTGCACCGGGTCGGGCACGCCGATCACCGCGACCTGCAGCACGGCCGGGTGCCGGGCCAACGCCTCCTCCACCTCGCGGGGGTAGACGTTGAAGCCGCCCCGGATCACCATGTCCTTCTTCCGGTCGACGATCGTGATGAACCCGTCATCGTCCCTGGTGCCGAGATCGCCGGTGCGGAACCAGCCGTCGACGACGGCCTGTGCGGTCGCCTCCGGGTTGTTCAGGTACGCCGAGAACACGTTGTGCCCGCGGATGACGATCTCGCCGAGCTCGCCGTTCTCCATGAACTCGATCCGGTCGTCGAGCTCCGGCCGCGCGATCTCCACCTCGACGCCCCAGATCGGGTGGCCGACGGTGCCGGCCTTCACCCCGAACGCGGGCTGGTTGGTGGTGGCGGTCGGCGACGTCTCGGAGAGCCCGTACCCCTCGAAGATGGTCGCGTGGAACGCCTCGTTGAACTTCTCGAGCACGGCCACCGGCAGCGACGCGCCGCCGGAGACGCACAGCCGCAGCGCGGGCAGCCGGTCCGCCTTCGCCGCCGCCTCGAGCAGTCCGATGTACATGGTCGGGACGCCGTGGAAGATGGTCACGTTCTCCTTGACCATCAGGTCGATCGCGGCCTCGCCGGTGAACCGGGCCATCAGCACGATGGTGCCGCCCATCCGGAACGTCCCGTTCATCCCGACGGTCTGCCCGAACGTGTGGAACAGCGGCAGGCAGCCCATCACCACGTCGTCCGGGTAGAGGTCGTGCACGTCGAAGACGTTGACGACCGTGTTCATCACCAGGTTGAGGTGGGTGAGCAGCGCGCCCTTGGGTTTGCCGGTCGTACCGCTGGTGTAGAAGACGACCGCCACGTCCTCGGCCTCGCGGCTCACGTACGTGCGCAGCGGAGGCACGGCGGCCGCCGCGTCCTCGAGCCGGCGCACGCCGGGCACCGCCGGGCCGACCGACACCGCCTCGATCCCGGCCGTCCTGGCCGCCTCCACCGCGTTCGCCAGCTGGCTGGAGTGCGCGACCAGCAGCTTGGCGCCGCTGTCCCGCAGGACGTACGCGTTCTCGGCCGGGGTGAGCAGCAGGTGCATCGGGACGATGGTGGCCCCGACCGCGAGCGTCGCGTAGTAGACCCGGGGAAAGTCGGCAAGGTTGGGGATCTGGATCGCGACCGTGTCGCCCGGGCCGATGCCGAGCTCGCGCAGGCCCGCCGCGTACGCGAGGGTCTGCTGCCACAGGTCGCGATAGGTGATCCGCTCGGTCGTCGCGCTGTCGATCACGGCGACCTTGCCGGGGTGTTTCCGGGCCGCTTCAGCCAGGACGGTGGCGAGCGACAGTTGGGTCATGCCAGGTGCCCTCCGATCTTCGTGTATCCGCGCAGCAGGTCGCGCGAGATGATGAGGCGCTGCATCTCGTCGGTGCCCTCGTAGATCCGCATCAGCCGGACCTGCCGGTACCAGCGTTCGATCGGGAGCTCACGGGTGTAACCCATGCCGCCGTGGATCTGCATGACCCGGTCCACCACCCGGTTGACCATGCCGGCGCCGTACAGCTTTGCCATCGATGAAGAGTGTCGGGGATCCCAGCCTTGGTCAACAGTCCAGGCTGCCCGCAAGATCAGCCAGCGGGCCGCTTCCAGCTCGACCTCGGAGTCGGCGATCATCCACTGGATCGCTTGGTTGACGCCGATCCGGGCGCCGAACGTCTCGCGCGTGTTCGCGTAGTCGATGGCCATCGACAGGGCTCGCTCGGCGATGCCCAGGGCGTTGGAGGGGATGAGGTAGCGGCCCTTGCCGATCCACTTCATGCCGAGCTCGAAGCCCTGGCCGATCTCGCCGAGGATGTTGCGGTGCGGCACGCGGACGTCCTCGAAGATCAGCGCGGCCGGGCCGCCCTCGCCCATCGTCTGGATGAACTCGGACCGCCAGCCCATCGAGCGGTCGACCAGGAATGCCGTGGCGCCGCCGCTGCTGGCCTTGCGGGACGGGTCGGTCACCGCGACCACGATCGCGAAGTCGGCGTCGTTGCCGTTGGTGATGAACGTCTTCTCGCCGTTGAGCACCCAGTCGTCGCCGTCGCGGACGGCTCGCAACTTGATGTTGGCGGCGTCCGAGCCGGCGCCCGGCTCGGTGATCGCGAAGCAGGAGATCCGCTCGCCCTCGATCGTCGGGGTGAGGAACTCGCGCTTCTGGTCCTCGTTGGCGTAGTAGAGGATGTTGTCCGCTTCGCCGCCGAACCTGAACTGCACGAAGGTACGGCCGATCTCGGTCCAGATCAGCGACTGGAGGATGGCCGGCAGGTCCATCCCGCCGTACTCCTCCGGAGTGGACAGGCCCCAGAAGCCGAACTTCTTCGCCTTCTGCTGGAGCTCGCGCAGCTCGCTGAGCTCCAGGCCGGGCTGGTGGCGGCGCTCACGAAGGAGTACCTCCTGCTCCAGCGGCATGACCTCTTTGGTGATGAACTGACGAGCGGTGTCGCGAATCGCACGCTCTTCGTCGGTGAGCGAGAAGTCCATACGCTTAAACTAGCGGTGTAAGTTTTTGCGCGTCCAGTGCGAATTCCTAGGAGAATGCTGCATGGCCCGACCTCGGCAGGCGTTGCTGACTCGCGAGCGGATCATCGAGGCCGCGTCCGCCCTGGTCGACGAGGAAGGACTGGAGGCGCTGTCGATGCGCCGGCTCGCCACCGAGCTCGGCGTCCAAGGGCCCTCGCTCTACAACCACTTCGGCACGAAGGCCGAGATCGTCGACGCCGTCGCCGACGCGGTGATCGAGCAGGTCGATCTGACCGGCTTCGGCACGTACGAGTGGCCCGAGGCGCTGAGCCGCTGGGCGAGGTCGTACCACGCGATTCTCGTCGCCCACCCGAACATCGTGCCGGTGCTGGCCACCGGCCCCGGTCGCCGGCCGGCCGCGCTGGCCATGGCCGAGGCGGTCTTCGGCGCGCTGGTCGACGCCGGCTGGCCGCCCGCCCGGGCCACCCACATCGGCGCGCTCATGCGTTATCTGGTCACCGGCTCGGCGCTCGGCTCGTTCGCGCTCGGCTTCGACATCGACCCGCAGTTGTATGACCAATACCCGCATCTGCACCGCGCGCCGCTGCTCGCGGCGCATCATGAGGCCGTCGACGAAGCCGCCTTCGAGCTCGGCCTCGACCTGCTCATCAAGGGCCTTTCCGCGCAGAAAGCTCTGTTTGCCCACGAAGGGGAGATCAGTCGATGACCTCGCTAGACCGTCCGCTGCTGTTCATCGGCGGGGAGTGGGTGCCGCCCGCCTCTCCCGAGACGATCCCGGTCGAGAACCCGGCGACCGAACAGATCATCGCGCGCGTGCCGGCCGGCACGTCCGAGGACGTCGACCGGGCCGTCGCGGCCGCGACGAAAGCCTTCGACGGCTGGGCGGGCCGCTCGATGGCCGATCGCGGCGCGGTGCTCGACCGCCTGCACGCCTCGCTCGCGGCCCGGGCCGGCGACATCGCCAGGACCGTCGGGCTCGAGCTGGGCACGCCGCTCAAGATCGCGAAGGCGGTACAGGCCGGACTTCCGCTCACGGTCCTGCGTGGTTACGCCGACCTCGCCGTACGCCCCTCGCCGGACGAGACGATCGGCAACTCGTTGATCGTCCACGAGCCGGTCGGGGTGGTCGGGGCGATCACGCCGTGGAATTACCCGCTGCACCAGGTGGTCGCCAAGGTGGCGGCGGCCCTGGCGGCCGGCTGCACCGTGGTGCTCAAGCCGAGCGAGCTCACCCCGCTGGTGGCGTACCTGCTGGTCGACGCCGCTGCGGAGGCCGGCGTCCCGGCCGGCGTGCTCAACCTGGTCACCGGCACCGGGCCGGTGGTCGGCGCGGCCATCGCCGGGCATCCGGGGGTCGACATGGTGTCGTTCACCGGGTCGACCGCGACCGGTCGGGCGATCACCCACGCGGCCGCCGACCGGATCGCCAAGGTCGCGCTCGAGCTGGGCGGCAAGTCGGCCAACGTGATCCTCGAGGACGCCGATGTGGTCAAGGCGGTGAAGGTCGGTGTCGGCAACGCGTTCCTCAACTCCGGGCAGACCTGCACGGCGTGGACCCGGATGCTGGTGCACCGCTCGCACTACGACGAGGCGGTCGAGCTGGCCGCGAAGACCGCCGGCGGCTACACCGTCGGTGACCCCTTCGACGAGGGCACCCGGCTCGGGCCGCTGGTCTCCGCGGCGCAGCGCGACCGGGTGCGCGGGTTCGTGGACCGTTCCCGTGCCCGCCTGGTCGCCGGCGGCCCGGACGCGCCGCTGCCCGGCCGGGGACACTTCGTCGCGCCGACCGTCTTCGCCGACGTCGCCCCGGACAGCGAGCTGGCCCAGGAGGAGATCTTCGGCCCGGTGCTGTCGATCATCCCGTTCGCCGACGACGACGAGGCCGTGGCGATCGCCAACAATTCCCGCTACGGCCTGGCCGGCGGCGTCTGGGGCTCGGACGAGCGGGCGCTCGCGGTGGCCCGGCGGATGCGGACCGGCGCGGTCGACGTCAACGGCGGCGCCTTCAACCCGTTCGCGCCGTTCGGCGGGTACAAGCAGTCCGGTGTGGGCCGCGAGCTGGGCGAGTACGGTCTCACTGAATTCCAACAGGTGAAGGCGATTCAGCGATGACCAACTACTTCAACGGCGTGGTGGTTCGTTCGTCCGGCGCCCGGCCCGAGGTGGCCGAGCTGCGGCTGCCCGAGATCGGGCCCGGCCAGGTGCGGGTGCGCATCCGCGCGGCCGGGGTCTGCCACTCCGACCTTTCCATGGTCAACGAGACGATCCGGGCGCCGTACCCGCTGATCCTTGGGCACGAGGCGGCCGGTGAGGTGATCGAGGCCGGCGAGCACGTCACCCGCGCCGCCGTCGGCGACCCCGTGGTCCTCAACTGGCAGCCGCCCTGCCGCGACTGCTGGTTCTGCCGACAGGGCGAGCCGTGGCTCTGCTCGACCTCGTCCGGCGTCGCCGCCCTGGCGAACGGCATCACCCTGGACGGCGTGCCGGTGCACGTGGCGCTCGGTCTGGGCGCGTTCGCCGATCAGGTGGTCGCCCCGGAGAGCGCGGTCATCAAGGTCCCGGCCGAGCTCGGCTTCGATCGCGCGGCGCTGCTCGGCTGCGGCGTGCTGACCGGCACCGGCGCGGTCCGCAACACCGCCCGGGTCGCCCCCGGCGAGTCGGTCGTGGTGATCGGCCTGGGCGGCGTGGGCCTCTCGGTGGTCGCCGCGGCCCGCGCGGCCGGCGCGGCCGCCGTCATTGCGGTGGACGTCTCCGAGGCGAAGAAGGGGCTGGCCGAGACGGCCGGCGCCACCGACTTCGTGGTGTCCTCGGACGCGCTCTCCAAGGAGATCCGGGTGCGCACCTCGGGCCGCGGTGCCGACCACGCCTTCGAGTGCGTCGGCCGGGCCGCCACCATCCGCGCCGCCTGGCGGGCCACCCGCCGCGGCGGGCAGGTCACGGTCGTCGGCATGGGCAGCAACGAGGACCTGGTCCAGCTGTCCGCATTGGACATCTTCTCCTCGGCCCGCACCCTGCGCTCCTCGGTCTACGGCGGTGCCGACTTCGACGCCGAGATCCCCAAGCTGGCCGCGGACGTGCTCTCCGGCGCGCTCTCCGTCGACCACCTGATCTCCGACCGCATCGGGCTGCCGGACGTCCCCGCGGCGTTCGACCGGATGTCGCGCGGGGAAGGGGCCCGCTCGGTCGTCGTCCTGTGACAGGGTGACCGGATGCGACCGCGTCCGGGCGAGGTTCTGCACTTCTCGGAAGACCCGACGATCACCAGGTTCGTGCCGCACGTGGCCGCCACGTCCGGCACGACCACCCCGTACGTCTGGGCCGTGGATTGGCGCAACGCGCCGAGCTACTGGTTTCCCAGGCAGTGCCCGCGCGCGATGGCGTGGGTCCGCGACCGCACGACGACCGCCGACCGGGAGCGCATCATCGGCCCCGGCTGCGGCGAGCGGGTCCACGCCATCGAGTTCGAGTGGCTGAAAACCATGCAAACCACGATGGTGTACGCCTACCGCCTCCCCGCCGGCCCGTTCCACCACGTCTCGTCCCCGGACTCCGAACCGCACGCGCTCGTGGCCACCGAGCCGGTGACCCCGCTGGGGCCACCCGAGCCGGTCGGCGACCTGCTCGACTGCCACGCGTCGGCCGGCATCCAGCTGCGCCTGCTCGACAACCTGTGGCCCTTCTGGGATCAGGTCGTCGAGAGCACGGCCGGCTTCAGCGGCATCCGCCTGCGCAACGCCCGGCCGCGCCCGTCAGCCGACCGGTGCTTGCAGACCGAGTAGGCCGCCCAGTTCGGCGAGCGCCAGGAGGTTCAGCCCGGTGGGCTCGGTGCGGCGGGTGGCGATGAACCCGGGGCGGCGCTCCTCGGGCGCCACCGCGCGCAGCACCGCGCCGGAGGTGAGCACGAACGCCGTGTCGGTGAAGCCGTCGTCCTCCCGGACCGTGCTGCCGCCGAGGAGCCGCCAGCCGTACGCGGTCTGGGCGAACACCCGCCCCTCGGCGATCTCGAAGCCGGGCCGCAGGCGCTGCGCGGCGGCCCGGGCGGCGAACCACCGCCCGACCATGCCGGAGTCCCACGGCACCCACTGCGGGCCGGGCGGGAAGACCGCCGCCAGCGGTTCCCAATAGGTCATGCCAGGCATGAACGGCAGGAAGGGGCAGACCCGGTACAGCGCCGCGTAGAGGTCGTCGCCCGGATCGTCCTCGAGGACCATGGCGGCCTGGAGCAGCCGCTCGGTCGGCTCCGGGATCTGCGCGACCAGGCCGAGCCGCCGCTCCCGGTCCGCCGCGTCCGGCGGCACGGCCGTGTCGGCGCACTCGGTGCAGACCGGGCCGCCGGACGGCTGGCAGGCCGGGCAGCGATACCGGCGGCACTGGGGGCAGACGGTGGCGGCGTACTGGCCGCAGGCGCAGGTCGCGATCGGCTCGACCGAGGCGTCGTAATACATCTCGCCGTGCGGATACGACGTCGGCACCGGCTGCACCGCACCGGTCGGCCCGAACGGCTGCGGCACCAGGATCGTCACCCACGTCAGGCAGCGGTAGAGGCCGGGAAGGACGCGCTCCCGAGGTTCGACAGGGTGACCCAGCGAGCACGGCATCGTCCCATGCTAATGGATCATGCGGTGGTCAACAGGGCCGTGAAGGTGCGCGACAACGCCGACCGGGACGCGGCCACCGACATCTTCATCACCTCCCGCCAGGTCGACCAGGTGGCCGACATGGTGACCGCGGTGAGGCTGTCCAGCAGCTCCTGATCCCCGTCGATCTCGGCGGCGAACAGCGTCGCGATCTCGTCCCGGGCCCGGTTCAGGTGGGCGCGGCGATAGTGCTGCAAGGTCTCCGAGAACGGCTCCTTGAGCGCCGACGCCCTCGAGTTCGGGGCCAGCTGCTCCAGCATCCGGGCGCGCTGCTTGGTGTACGCGTCGATCCGCTCGGCCAGCGGCAGCTCCGTGGACACCGGCCGGTGGCCCTCGGCGGCCTGGCGCAGCACCCGCTCGCCGCTGGCCGCGAAGAGCGCCTCCAGGTCGGAGAAGTGGCTCCAGAGCGCCCGCAGCGAGACGCCGGCCTGCTTGGCGATCCGCTCGGCGGTGGGACGCAGGTCGCCCTCGTGGATGAGCTGGAGGTGGGCGTCGACGATGGCGTTGCGGGTGCGTTCGGAGCGAGCCGTACGCCCGTCGACGCGCTGCGGGGAAGTGGTCACGAGTGGCTCCGGTAGCGGTTCAGCTCGCGCCGCGCCAGCGACCGCTTGTGCACCTCGTCCGGGCCGTCGGCCAGTCGGAGGGTGCGCGAGCCGGCCCAGAGCGCGGCGAGTGGGGTGTCCTGGCTGACGCCGGCCGCCCCGTACGTCTGGATGGCCTTGTCGATGATCCACTCGACCGTGGCCGGAACGGTGATCTTGATGGCCTGGATCTCGGTGTGTGCGCCCTTGTTGCCGACCGTGTCCATCAGCCAGGCCGCCTTCAGCACCAGCAGGCGGGCCTGCTCGAGGCGCACCCGGGAGTCGGCGATCCAGTCCTGCACCACGCCCTGCTCGGCGATCGGCTTGCCGAATGCGGTGCGGGCCAGCGCCCGCGTGCACATCAGTTCGAGCGCCCGCTCGCCCATGCCGATCAGCCGCATGCAGTGGTGGATGCGGCCGGGGCCGAGACGGGCCTGGGAGATCGCGAAGCCGCTGCCCTCCTCGCCGATCAGGTTCGCCGCCGGCACCCGGACGTTGTCGAAGATGACCTCGGCGTGCCCGCCGTGATCGCCGTCGGTGTAGCCGAAGACGTGCATGCCGCGCTTGATCTGCAGGCCGGGCGTGTCCCGCGGCACCAGGATCATGCTCTGCTGGACGTGCCGGGCGGCGGCCGGATCGGTCTTGCCCATCACGATGAAAATCTTGCAGTTCGGGTTCATCGCGCCGCTGATGTAGAACTTGTGGCCGTTGATGACGTACTCGTCGCCGTCGCGCTCGATCCGGGTGCCGATGTTCGTGGCGTCCGAGGAGGCCACGCCCGGCTCGGTCATCGCGAAGGCGGACCGGATCTCGCCCTCGAGCAGGGGCGTCAGCCACTCTTCCCGCTGCGCGGCGGAGCCGAACTCGTTGAGTACCTCCATGTTGCCGGTGTCCGGCGCGGCGCAGTTCAGCGCGGCCGGCGCCAGCGACGGGCTGCGACCGGTGATCTCGGCGAGCGGCGCGTACTGGAGGTTGGTCAGGCCGGCGCCGTGCTCGCCGGGCAGGAAGAGGTTCCACAGGCCTTTTTCCCTCGCCCGCGCCTGCAACTCGGGGAGGGCCTCCGGCGGCTCCCATCCCGAATGCGAGGCGAGGGACGGCTCGGCCGGGTAGACGTGCTCGTCCATGAAGGACAGCAGCCGTTTCCGGTAGTCCTCGGTCCTCGCGTCGAAGCCGAACTCCATCAGTTCCCCTCCAGCGCCTCGTGGCCGCGCATCACCAGCGGGCCAACCAGGTTGCCGATCGTATCGAAGCCGTCACCGACCGTCTTCCCCTGGACGTAGCGGTAGTGCACGCCCTCCAGGATCACCGCGAGCTTGAAGGCGGCGAAGGCGACGTACCAGTGCAGGTCGCTCACGTCGCGCCCGCTGCGCTCGGCGTAGCGGGCACTCATCTCGGCCAGCGTGGGATGCCCCGCGACCTTCAGCGGCACGGTCGCCCGTCCGCCGTCGACCTGCAGCGGGAGCCCGGCGTAGACCAGCATCAGGGCCACGTCGCTGAGCGGGTCGCCGAGCGTGGACATCTCCCAGTCGAGCACCGCGTTGATCTGCAGCCCGTCGCCGATCAGCACGTTGTCCAGCCGGTAGTCGCCGTGCACGACCGCGCCCGGGCCGCCGGCCGGGATGTCCACGGCCAGCCGGGCGTGCAGCTCCTCGATGCCGGGCACGTCGCGACTGCGGGAGGCGTCGAGCTGCTTCTTCCAGCGGCCGACCTGGCGCTGGTTGAAACCCTCGGCGCGGCCGAAGTCGGCGAGCCCGATCGCGGCCGGGTCGAGTGCGTGCAGATCGGCGAGCGTGTCCACGAGCGCGAGGATCAGGCCGCGCAGCGCCGACGCGCCCAAATCAGACAAATCCGATTCGTCGCGGTAAATTCTCCCATCGACGTGCTCCATCATGTAGAACGGAGCGCCGATGACCGAAATATCCGTACAAAGTAGAACGGGGGTGGGGGCGGGGAAGCCGGCCTTCGACAGCGCCTCCAGCACCCGATGCTCCCGGACCATGTCGTGCGCGGTCGGCAGGACGTGGCCGAGCGGGGGCCGGCGGAGCACCCAGCGCCGCTCGCCGTCGGTGATCGCGTACGTCAAATTGGATCTTCCGCCGGCGAACATCCGGCCGGTCAACGGACCCGATCCGAGATACGCCTGCAGGACGGCGAGGTCGAGGCCCTTCACCGGCGACCGTCCTCGAACGCGCGCTGGATCTTGTTCATCCCGCCGAGCCACCGGTCGGTGTCGGTCGCCCGCAACCGGTAGTAGTCGGCGACCTCGGGATGCGGCAGGATCAGGAAGCTCTCGCCCTCGATCGCCTTGGCGGCGACCTCGGCCACCTCGGCGGGCTCCAGCGCACCCTCGGCGAGCATCGCGGCGCTCGCGCTGTCGTGCTCGTCGCTGCGGGTGAGCATGTCGGTCCGCACCCCCTGCGGGCACAGGGCCTGCACCAGCAAACCCCGATGCGCGTACGTGGCCCGCAGCCACTCGGCGTACGCCAGGGCGCCGTGCTTGGTGACCGCGTAGGAGGCGCTGCCCAGGATCGAGAGCAGCCCGGCGGCGCTGACCGTGATGAGCAGCCGCTTCGGCTCACCCTGATCCAGCCAGCGCGGCAGCAGGTGCCGGGTGACGTAGACGTGCGACAGCACGTTGACCGAGAAATCCCTGGTCCACGCCGCGTCCGGGGTGTTCTCGTCGCCGGCCGTGAGCACGCCCGCGTTTGAGCAGAACAGGTCGATCCCGCCGAGCTCGGCCCAGGCCGTGTCGATCAGCCGACGGGTGTCGTCCTCGTTCCCGGCGTCGCCGGGCACGGCCCGGCCGCCGATCTCGCCGGCCACCGCCGCGGCGGCGGCCGGGTCGAGGTCGCTGACGATCACCTCGGCGCCGTCGGCGGCGAACCGGCGGGCCAGGGCCGCGCCGATCCCGCCGCCGGCGCCGGTGACCACGACGCGCCGGGTCACTGCACCGACCCGGTCAGCGTGACGCCGCCGTCGATGACGATGGTCTGGCCGGTGATCCAGGCGGCGTCCGGCCCGCAGAGGAAGGCGACCGTGCCGGCCACGTCCTCGGGCACGCCGAGCCGGCCGAGCGGGTAGGTGGCGGCCACCTTCTCCTCGCGACCCTCGTAGAGGGCGGTCGCGAACCTGGTCTTCACCACGGCCGGGGCGACCGCGTTGACCCGCACCTTCGGCGCCAGCTCGACGGCCAGCTCCTCGGTGAGGTGGATCAGCGCGGCCTTGGTCACCCCGTAGAAGGCGATCCCCGGCGCCGGGCGCACGCCGGAGACCGACGAGATGTTGACGATGGCGCCGCCCTCGGACAGACCGCCGCGCAGTGCCTCCTGCACCCAGCCGAGGGTGCCGAGCACGTTCACGTCGATCATCTTGCGGGCGGCGCCCAGGTCGAGCGAGCCGAGCGGGCCGTACGCCGGGTTGATCCCGATGTTGTTGACCAGCGTGGTGATCGGGCCGAATCGGCCGATCACCGTGTCGACCACCTCGGCCCGGTGGTCGGTGTCATCGCCCTTGCCGGGGATGCCGATCGCCACGTCGGGCCCGCCCAGGTCGAGTGCGGCCTGGGCGAGCGCCTCCGCGTTGCGTCCGGTGATGGCGACCCGATAGCCCTCGGCAACGAAACGTTGCGCGATAGCGAAGCCGATTCCTCGGCTGGCTCCGGTCACGATCGCCACTTGGTCCGCCATCGCCGCTCCTTTGCTAGCAACTTCGAGATTCGTTCCTACCCAGACGTTACTGGGCCGTAGGGATACCGTTCTGCGGCGGCACCGCGGCCGCCCCGGTGAACGCCGTGACCGCGCCGTCCGCGTCGTCGGTGGTGAACGGCGTCCCGAGGTAGGACGCCTTGCCGCCGGTGAGCTTGGTGATCTGCTCACCCGCGTAGCCGGAATGATCTTGCGCGGAGAAGCGCAGCGGGACCGATCCCGGCCCGGTGAATCCGCCCTTTTGTACCGCCTCGGTCAGCTTGTCCCGGGTGAGGTCCTTGCCGGCGGCCTGCAACGCCTGGACGAACAGATAGCCGACGGACATGCCGTAGACGACGTTGTTGTCGAATGCGGCGTTCCCGTTGTATTGGGTGTTGACCTTCTTGTAAAGCTGGATCCAGGGGTTGGATTCGTCGGTGTCCAGCGGTAGATAGCCGGCCGCCACCAAACCCTCGAGCAGCGGCGCCGCCGCACCCAGCGTCTTGGTCAGCGTGCTGGGGTCGGAGCCGACGTTGCTGACCACGAACTGCGGCTTGAAGCCGATCTTCGCGGCCGTGCCGATCGACAGCGCGGTGAACCCGGGGATGCTGGCGAGGATCACGACGTCGCAGGCCGCGGCCTTGAACGCGCCCATCTGCGGGCCGACGTTCGGGTTGGTCACCACGTACGTCTGCTTGGTCGCCACCGGCCCGAGGACCTTCTCGACGCCGGCCAGGCTGTCCCGCCCGAAGTCGTCGTCCTGGCCGAGGAAGCAGGCCTTCTTGCCGGCGTACGTCTGCTTCACGTACGTCGCAAGGATCTTGCCTTCGACGGTGTAGTCGGGGTTGAAGCCGAACGTGCCCGGATATTTGTCCGGCTGGTTCCAGGTGCGGCTGCCGCTGGCCACGAAGAGGTCGGGCACCCGGTTGGTCTTGAGGAAGTCGAGGACGCCGGTGTGCGTCGGCGTGCCCAGGCCGTTGAGGATCGCGAACACCTTGTCCTGCAGCACGAGCTGGCGGACGACCTGCTGGGTGTTGGCCGGGTTGTACCCGTCGTCGAGGTACTTGTATGTGATCTTGCGGCCGTAGACGCCGCCGTTCGCGTTGACGTAGTCGAAGTAGGCCTTGGTGGCCGGGGCGATCTCGGAGTACCCAGCGGCGGCCGGCCCGGTGAGCGGCTGATGCGAGCCGATCAGGATCGAGTTGTCGGTCACGCCGGGCGTATTGCTGCTGGAACCACCACTGCTATTGCTGTTTCCGTTGCTGCAGCCTGCGGCCAGCAGCAGCGCGGCGAGGACGGTCGCGGTGCGTTTCATTCTTGGCCTTTCTGCTTACGGGGTTTGCGGGGGAACTTCAGGGAGGCCAGCCCGCCAGGAGCGGCGAGCATGACGAGGACCAGGACGATGCCGAAGAAGGTCAGCGCGAGGTTGCCCTCGAGGTGCTGGGACCCCGCGTCCTCGGCGATCGACTGAGCCACCGACGGCAGCACGACCAGCAGGAACGCGCCGATCAGCGCGCCGGTGAGCCGGCCCAGGCCGCCGATCACGATCGCCATCACCAGGAACAGCGACAGGCTGAGCGGGAAGGCGCCGGGGGAGACGCTCTGCGCGAGCACCGCGAACAGGGCGCCGGCCAACCCGGCGCAGGCCGCGGAAACCACAAAAGCCAAGACTTGGGTACGCGCGACGCCGACGCCCGCGAGTTTGGCGGCCGTCTCGTCGTCCCGCACCGCGCGCAGGTCACGACCGAAGCGGCCGCGGACGAGGTACGCGAGAACCAGCACCGTCACCAGCGCGCCCGCCCAGCAGATCCACACCTGCCACTGCTCGACCGGGATCACGCCCGGCGGCGGGTCGAGCGCCACGGGCAGGCCCTGGTCGCTGTTGAACGTCTGGTCGAACGTGCTGGTGATGCTCGGCACGACCACCGCCACCGCCAGCGTCAGCCCGGCCAGGTAGGGGCCGCGGAGGCGGGCCGCGGCGAGCCCGATGACGCCGCCGACCGCGGTGGTGACCAGGACCGCCAGGATGATCCCGGGCAGCAGCAGGTCGAACCTGTTCTGCCAGAGCGCCAAGGTGTAGGCGCCCGTTGCCATCAGCGCGCCGTGCCCCAGGCTGAGCTGGCCGTTGAGCCCGGTGAGGACGGTCAGCCCCGCGGTGACGCACAGATACGCGCCGATGGTCGCCAACTGGTAGTTCCGGAACGGCGGCAGCGTGTAGGTCAGGGCGACGACGATGATCGCCCCGGCAATGACGACCAGCAACGGCACGAACTTGTTTATTTGCGACGACTTCTGCTGATTTTTCGTCCGTGTTGCCACCGGCTCGACGATCGTCATGCGGTCCTCGCCTTCGCCTTGGAGAACAGGCCGTCGGGCCGGCTCAACAGCACCACCACGAGCAGGATCAGCACGGCCATCGGCGCGACCGTGGCGCCCAGATAGCCGCTGACGTACGTCAGCAGCAGGCCCACCACCAGGCCGCCGACCACCGCGCCGACCGGGCTGTCCAGGCCGCCCAGCACCGCCGCGGTGAACGCCGAGATGAACAGCAGATCCATCGCGTTCGGGTGCAGGCCCAGTTCGGTGGGGATGACCAGCATTCCGGCGAGCGAGCCGACCGCCGCCGCGAGCGCCCAGCCGAGCGTCAACATCCCGCCGACCGGCACCCCGAGAAGCCGCGAGACGTCCGGCGCGAACGCCGCCGCGCGCATCCGCAAGCCGGTCGACGTACGCGTGAAAAGAAGCGTGAGAAGGACGACGACCGCACCCACCGCGGCGAACACGAACAGGTCGTAACGGGAGAGGATGGCGATGCCGCCGATCTCGAACGCGTCCCGGCTGAACGGTGTCGGGGCCGGCCGGTACTCGTTGCCGTAGATCATCCCGAGCACACCCTGGATGATCAGCACCAGGCCAAGCGCCACCACCACGCCGTTGAGCGGCGAGGAGTGGTCGACGAAGCGCATCACCACCCGCTCGACCACCGCGCCGAGCACGAGGCCACCGGCGATGGCGACGGCGAACCCAAGCCAGTAGGAGCCGGTCGCGTTGGCCACCGAATAGCCGGCGTACGCGGTCGCCACCGCCATCGCGCCCTGGGCGAAGTTCACGATCCGCGCCGCCCGCCAGATCAGCACCAGGGCCAGGGCGAACGCTGCGTAGACGGCGCCCCGGCTCAGGCCGTCGAAGGTCAGGTAAAGAAAACGGTCCATGTCAGAACCCCAGGTAGGCATGCCGGAGGTCGGCGTCACCGGCCAGTTTGTCGGCCTTTTCCCGGGCCGCGATGCGGCCGAGATTCAGCACGATGCCCTCGTCGGCGATGGACAGTGCGCTGCGCACGTTCTGCTCGACCAGCAGCACGGCCAGGCCGGTGCGGTCGCGCAGGTCGCGCAGCAGCCCCATGATCTGGGCGGTGATCTTCGGAGCCAGCCCGAGCGACGGCTCGTCGAGCAGCAGCAGCCGGGGCTTCGCGGCCAGCGCCCGGCCGATCGCCAGCATCTGCCGCTCGCCGCCGGACAGTTGATGACCGAGGTGACTGCGCCGGTTGGCGAGCGCCGGGAACAGGTCGTAGATCTCGTCGAGCTTCGTGGGCGGCTTGCGCCAGAGGCCGCCGAGCCGCAGGTTCTCGTCCACGGTCAGCTCGGTGACCACGCCACGGCCCTCCGGCACGTGCGCGATGCCGTGCCGGACCATCTTTTCGACCTTCACCCCGCGCAGATCAAGGCCGTCGAACGTCACGCGGCCGGCGGACAACGGCAAAAGGCCGGAGAGCGTACGGAGGAGAGTCGTCTTGCCGGCACCGTTCGCCCCGAGCACGGCGACGATCCGGCTGGCGCCCACGGTGAGGCCGACGTCGTGCAGCACGGGCGCGGCCCCGTACCCAGCAGTGAGCCCCTCCACCTCGAGCAACGCGGTCATGCGGCGGCTCCCAGGTATGCCTCGGCGACCTTGGGGTTCGTTCGGATCTCGCCCGGGGTGCCGAGCGCGATCGGCTTGCCGAAGTCGAGCACGAGGATCTCGTCGCAGACCGACATGACCAGATCCATGTGGTGCTCGACCAGCAGAACCGTGGTGCCGGCGTCCCGGATCAGGTCGGCCAGCCAGCCGATCTCATCGGCGTCCAGCCCGCCGGCCGGCTCGTCCAGCATGAGGATCCGCGGCCGGGCAACCAGCGCCCGGGCCAACTCGACCCGTTTCCGTTTGGCATAGGGCAGCGAGGCCGGGTACGCGCCCGCATACTCGGCGACGCCGCAGCGCTCGAGGGCGGCGTACGCCTCCTCGGCCTTGGCTTTTCGGCGCTGTCCCACTTGCACGTTCTCCAGGACCGTCAGGCCGCCGAACTGACCCACGCCCTGGAGGGTGCGCGCGATGCCGTGCCGATGGAGGCGGTGCGGCCGGGGCCGCAGCGGCCGGCCGTCCAACGTGATCGCGCCCGACTGCGGCGCCACGAACCCGCAGATCACATTGAAGAGCGTCGTCTTGCCGGCCCCGTTGGGCCCGATGATCCCGACCACCCGCCCAGGCGGCACGCGGAGCGAGACATCGTCGAGCGCGAGTAGCCCGCCGAAGCGAACCGTTATGTGATGGAGGAAAAGCCCCTGGTCATCGTGCGTTGACATGGTCACCTCGGGCTTGCACCGGTGGAAGTCCTGAGTGGAGCGTGAAGGTCAACTTTTTACACTTGGAGTGTAACTTTCCAGGTCGCCGCGTCAACCATTGGTTTGCCCGACGTAGCCCGTCGTTCGCCAAACAGCCCCCGACGAGGCGCCCACGAGCGTGCCCGCACACTCAAGCCGGCGCCCAAAGGCCACACCTGCGACGGCGGTCTCACGCCCGCACGAGCCAGCCCGGCGCCCACACCCGCGCCGTAGCCACGCCGTGCCGCGCCCTCTCCCGTGCCGCGCCGCTCCCGCGCCGCGCGCCGCTCCCGCGCCGCGCGCCGCTCCCGCGCCGCTCCCGCGCTGCGCCCGGACCCGCTCCCGCGCCGTGTTGCGCCCCACCTCCGCCGCGCCGCTCCCGTGCCGCGCCCTCTCCCGTGCCGCGCCGCTCCCGCGCTGCGCCCGGACTCGCTCCCGCGCCGTGTCGCGCCCGCTCCCGCGCCGTGCCGCGCCCGCTCCCGTGCCGTGCCGCGCCGTGTTGCGCCCCACCTCCGCCGCGCCGTTCCCGTGCTGCTCCCGGACCCGCTCCCGCGCCGTGTCGCTCCCGCGCCGCGCCGTGCCCCACCTCCGCCGCGCCGCTGCCGTGCTGCTCCCGGACCCGCTCTCGCGCTGTGTCGCGCCCGCACCCGTCCGCGCCGCTCCCGCGCCCCTCCGCTCCCGTGCTGCGCCCGGACCCGCTCTTGCGCTGTGCCGTGCCCGCACTCGCGCCGTGCCCGCACTCGCGCCGTGCCCGCACTCGCGCCGTGCCGCGCCCGCACCCGTGCCGCGCCCGCACCCGCGCCGTGCCGCACCTGCGCCGCGCCGGGCCCGCCCCCTCGCCGTGCCCTGCCAGCGCCCGCCCGCGCTGCGCCTGCCCTGGCCCGTACGCGCGCCGGCACCTCAACCCCGGCGGCGTCCGGTGGGCGGTCTTTCTAGGGCGCAGCCCGTGCGCCCCTGAATCACGCCACGTTGATCGGGCGGAACTGGACGCTGATGCGCGGCCCGACCGGTTTCGCCGTCTTGAGGATCGCGTGCTCCCACGTCCGCTGGCAGGACCCGCCCATCACGATCAGGTCGCCGTGCCCCTGTGGAAAGCGCAGCGTCTCGTGCCCACCGGCCCGCGGCCGCAGAGACAGGTGGCGTGGCGACCCGAGCGACAGGATGGCGACCATGGTGTCGTGCCGGGCCGAGCGCCCGATCGTGTCGCCGTGCCAGGCCACGCTGTCGCGTCCGTCGCGGTAGAGGCACATGCCGGCGGTCACGAACTCCTCGCCCAACTCCTCCGCGTAGTAGGCACTCAGCGCCGCCTTGGCCTCGATCAATGCGGGGTGGGGGAGCGTCTCGTCGCCGCCGAACCAGCGCAGCAGCCGGGGCACGTCGACGACGTTGTCATACATCTGCCGGCGGTCGGCCCGCCAGTCGATGCCGAGCAGCGTGTCGAAGACCTCGTCGGACCCGTGCAACCAGCCGGGCAGCACGTCGACCCAGGCCCCGGCGGTCAGCCGGTGGCGGGTCACGCGGCCGCGCAGCGGCTCGAGCCTGGGCGTCGGGCTGGGCCCGGCCACCAGGTCGAGCATCGACGGCTGGTAGGTGCTGGTCACTCGCATATCTTAGTACATCT
>NZ_JAOSZE010000021.1 GCF_025630775.1 Actinoplanes sp. KI2 | reverse complement strand
GCAGGGCGCTGGCGAAGCTGCGCGACGAGCTGGACGCGACCTTCTGACCGAACTCACCCACCCCGGGTCCGGGGCGGCCGCCACCGCTCAGGACCCGAACGAGGAGCCCCGAGGCTTGCCGCCCCGGGGCTTCTCAGAACCCCCTGACCGGGGCGTGGCAAGGCCCAGGCGCAGCCTTCCACGCCCCGCACGCTCCGCGGAGCGCGGGCTACCGCGCTCCCGAGGCGCGCCAGTTCAGCTGGATCAGCAGCTGACGCGCCTGGTCGGCGACCTCGGGATCGGTGACGACGGCGTACTGGCCGGCCTGCAGGGAGCTGCGGGAGGCGAAATCGCGGCGGCCACCCGTGGCGGCGTGCGCGATCGCGCCGAAGACGGCTCCCCAGGCCGCGCCGATCAGCAGGCAGACGAAGATGACCGCGAACCAGTTCGCGTTGCTGAACAGGCCGAACAACAGGCCGATGAACAGGCCGAACCAGGCGCCGCCGGCCGCGCCGGCGCCGGCCGCGCGGGCGGTGGTCAGGCGGCCCAGCACGTTCTCGACCAGGCGCAGGTCGGTGCCGATGATCGCGGTCCGCTCGACCGGGAACTTCTCGTCGGAGAGGTGGTCGACGGCCTGCTGGGCGAGCGCGTAGTCGGTGTAGGAGCCGACCATGACCGTCGGCACGCTCGGGGCGGCCCGGACCTGGCCGGGCAGCCACGGTACGCCGCCGGGGCCGGGAGGAATGCCCGGATTGCCGGTCGGTGGGACGATCGGGTCGGCCGCCGGGATGGGCTCGGTGGCCGCGGCCTCGGGCACCGTGATCGGCTGGGTGCGGGCCGCCTCGGGCTCGGTGACCGGCGGGGTGGCTGCCGCGTCGGCCACGGAGATGGGCTGGGTGCGGGCCGCCTCAGGTTCGGCGACCGGCTGTGCGGCCGCGGCCTCGGGCACCGTGATCGGCTGCGTGCGGGCCGCCTCCGGCTCGGGGACCGGCTGGGTGCGGGCCGCCTCCGGCTCGGGGGTCGGGCCGGCTGCCGTAGGGGTGGCGCCGCTGTCGGATGGGGTGGTCACTTCTTGCCTCCCTGGGGACGGCGGGCCGGGCGGCTCGCCTTGACGTCTGCGGTCGCGGTGCCCCGGTCGCCGGCCGCCAGCCGCGCCCAGAGCAGGAATCCGGCGGCCACCGCGGCGGCGATGCCGGCCGAGGCGGTGAGGAACACGAAGCGGCTGGAGACCAGCTCGGGGGTGACCCGGACCGTCATGACCTCGCAGATCAGGCCGAACACGCCGGCCGCGCCGGCCACCACGGCGACCGCCAGCAGCGGCAGGGTGGCGAGCCGGGAGAGCCGGACGGCCGGGCCGGCGGCGCGGTGCCGGAACAGGCGGATGCCGAACACGGCGAGCGCGGCCCAGGCGAGCACCAGCAGCACCGCGGCGACCGTGTCGCTGGGGCGGTGCCACTCGGCCCAGACGGTGGCGATCGCGATCACCGTGACGTAGCCGGCCCCGATCAGCGCGACGATCCCGCGCACGGCGGCGGGCAGCACCAGGATCAGCGCGAACGCGACCGAGGCGGCGGCCGCGGTGTGCCCGCTCGGGAACGAGTTGGGGCCCGGGAAGTCGGACAGGTCCGGCCGGGGGAGCCGGGTCTTGAGCAGCTGGCAGCTGGCGTTCGCGCCGAGCACCAGCACGGTCGCGCCGATCGCCAGGTCGATCCGGTGGCGCAGCACGCCGATCGCGGCGGCGGCCAGGCACACCAGCACCAGGCTCACCAGCGTGGTGCCGTTGAGCGCGCGGCTGAGCACCTCGACCACCCGCGGGTGGTGCACGTCGCCGCCGAGCATCGCGGTGGTGTCCGCGTACTGGCCGGTCGCGGTGCGCACGAAGGCCAGGTAGGCGGCGGCCACGCCGGCGGCCGCCGACAGCGCGACGGCGAACGGGGCGAGCACGTACGCCGCGCCGCCGGGGCGCGGCGCGGACGTCCCGGCGCGGGACGTCTTGGGGCGGGACGCCAGGGCCGTCATCGGCGGAAGACCTCCTGCGGCTGATCAAGGGCGGCGGTGGGATGCGTAGCCGTTTGCCCAAACGGTGGTTCTTTCAACCCACCCGGAGCGTGGCTACCCATCCGCAACCTCCGCCGATCCCGGCCCGCAACCTTCGGCCCGCAGTCTCGTACGGACCGCCGACCGACCGAAGGGGTTGCTTCATGGGGCGCAGAACCCGCCGACTGATCGCGGTGCCGATGATGGCGCTGACCGCCGGCGCGGGCCTGATGGTCGTTGCGAGCCCGGCGCAGGCCGCCGGGACGACGGCGGTCGTCAAGGCGAACAGCCCGCTGAAGACCCGGTCCGGGCCCTCGCTGGCGTCCCGGATCACCGGGTCGCTGCGCAACGGGCAGAAGATCACCGCCGTCTGCCGGGTCACCGGGCAGTCGGTCCGGGGCTCGGTCCGCACGACCAGTCAGTGGGATCGCCTCAGCAACAACTCGTACGTGACGCACGCGTACCTCCAGATCGGCCGGACCCTCCCGCTCTGCGCGACCAAGAAGCCGGTGGCGGCGAAGCCGGCGCCGGTCGCCGGGGCGGCCTACACGATCGGCACCGTGCGCAGCACCGACGGCGCGGTGAACGTCCGCACCGGCCCGGGCACGTCCTTCCCGCTCAAGCGCACGGTGCTCAACGGCGCCAAGGTGCAGGGCGTGTGCGGCGTGGTCGGCCAGTCGGTCAACGGCACCGTCCGCTCGACCACGCAATGGAACCGGCTCGGCGACGGCGGTTACATCTCGCACGCGTACGTGGTCACGCCGACCCTGCACCTGTGCCCGGGCGCGTCGCTCACCCCGGTGGTCGCCCCGGAGATCACGCCGGAGCAGTTCCTCGCCGCCGCGGTGCCCGGTGCGCAGGCCGGCTGGCGCCAGTACGGCGTGCCGGCGTCGGTCACGATCGCGCAGGCCATCCTCGAGTCGGGCTGGGGCAAGAGCGGCCTCTCGCTCACCGACGGAAACTACTTCGGGATCAAGTGCCAGAACGGCAAGTACGGCACGATCGCGAAGGGTTGCCACGTCTACAACACCAGCGAGTGCGACAAGGCCGGCAAGTGCTTCGGCACGACGGCGAGTTTCCGGATCTACGCGACCATGGCCGACTCGTTCCGCGACCACGGCAACTTCCTGCGGGTCAACAGCCGTTACCAGCCGGCGTTCAGCTACACCAAGGACGCGAACAAGTTCATCTGGCAGGTGTGGAAGGCCGGGTACGCGACGGACCCCAACTACTTCACCAAGATCACGGGGTTGATGGCCTCGCGCAACCTGTACCAGTACGACATCTGGAAGTAAGTCAGAGCTTTTGCCCCCATCGGCTGATGCAGCTGATGGGGGCAATTTGCGTATTACGCTCGTTTTGCTGAGGCGGATGACCCTCGTGCCGGGTCGCTCGGGGGTCGGCGAGGACACCGAGGAGGCCGAGATGACCGACAAGACCACGCGGGAGCACGACGAGGCCCGGGAGAAGCTGGAACGGGCCCTGGCCGAACGGGCCGCGATGCACGACATCCGGCTGCCGGGGCTGGGCGCGCTGCCCACCGCCGACCCGTCGGCGCGGCTGCCGAGCGCGGCCCGGCTGCGCTCGCCGGTACCGCATCACGTCCCGGCCGCGTAAGACTGGGGCGTATGAGCATTCCCGCGCTTGCGCTGCGGTCCGGCCCGGCGATGCCGGTGCTGGGCTTCGGCACCTGGCAGATCCGCGGCGAGTCGGCGTACCAGGCGGTCCGGCACGCACTGGACGCCGGCTACCGCCACATCGACACCGCCACCATGTACGGCAACGAGGCCGAGGTGGGCCGTGCGCTCGCCGACTCGGGCGTACCCCGCGACGAGGTCTTCGTCACCACCAAGCTGCCGCCCGAGCGGGCCGGCCGCGAACGCGCCACCCTCACCGAGAGCCTCCGGCAGCTGCGGGTGGACGCGGTCGACCTGTGGCTGATCCACTGGCCGCCGTCACGCGGCCGGTCGGTGCGGGTGTGGCAGGAGTTCGTCGACCTGCGCGACGCCGGGCTGGCCCGGGCCATCGGGGTCAGCAACTTCGACCTCGACGAGATCGACGAGCTGACCAAGGCCACCGGCGAGACGCCGGCGGTCAACCAGATCCGCTTCGGGCCGACGCTGTGGGACCCGGCGCTGGTCGAGGGGCATCGGGCCCGCGGCATGGTGGTCGAGGGGTACTCGCCGTTCAAGACCACCAACCTGCACGACCCGGTGCTGACCCAGATCGCCGCGCTGCACGGGGTCGACGCGGCCCGGGTGGTGCTGCGCTGGCACGTCCAGCACGAGATCGTGGTGATCCCCAAGTCGAAGACCGCCGCGCGCATCGCCACGAACTTCGACATCTCCGGTTTCGAGCTCACCCCGGACGAGATGCGCTCGATCGACGGTCTGGGGCGGCGTTAATCACCAGGCGATTCCGGCCCGTTCCGCCTATTCTTGCTGCGCCATGTCTTCCACACCCGCCGCGCTTCGCACCCGGCTACAACAGCTCCTGCCCCGCGACGAACGGCGACTCCAGCGTCGCCTGGAGGGCACCCGCAAGATCCGCGACGAGGCGGCCCGCGCGGCCGTGCTCGCCGAGATCGAGGCCGAGGCCTCGCAGGCGTTTGAGCGCCTCGAGGCCCGGCTCGCCGCGGTACCCAAGGTCACCTATCCCGAAGCGCTGCCGGTCAGCCGGCGCAAGGACGACATCCTCGCCGCCATCCGCGACCACCAGGTCGTGGTGGTGGCGGGTGAGACCGGCTCCGGCAAGACCACCCAGATCCCGAAGATCTGCCTGGAGCTGGGGCGCGGCGTGCGCGGCCAGATCGGGCACACCCAGCCGCGCCGGATCGCCGCCCGTACGGTCGCCGAGCGCATCGCCGAGGAGCTGGACCGGCCGCTCGGCTCCACGGTCGGCTACAAGGTGCGCTTCACCGACCAGGTGAGCGACGACACCATGATCAAGGTGATGACCGACGGCATCCTGCTCGCCGAGATCCAGAACGACCGGCAGCTGCGCCGGTACGACACGTTGATCATCGATGAGGCGCACGAGCGCAGCCTGAACATCGACTTCATTCTCGGGTACCTCCGTGAGCTGCTGCCGAAGCGTCCCGACCTCAAGCTGATCATCACGTCGGCGACCATCGAGACGCAGCGGTTTGCCGAGCATTTCTCGGACGCTTCCGGCAAGCCGGCGCCGGTTATCGAGGTCTCGGGCCGGACATATCCGGTCGAGGTCCGATACCGACCGTTGGTGGAGACCACCGAGGACGACACCGAAGAGCCCATGGACCAGGTCGACGGGATCGCGGAAGCCGTCGACGAACTGGGGCGCGAAGGGGACGGCGACATCCTCGTCTTCCTCTCCGGGGAGCGGGAGATCCGGGACACCGCCGACGCGCTCGGCAAGCGCAACCTGCGCAACACCGAGATCGTCCCGCTGTACGGGCGCCTGTCGGCGGCCGAACAGCACCGGGTCTTCGAGCGGCACACGCAGCGCCGGGTCGTGCTGGCCACCAACGTCGCCGAGACCTCGCTGACCGTCCCCGGCATCCGCTACGTGATCGACCCCGGCACCGCGCGGATCAGCCGCTACTCCAACCGGCTCAAGGTGCAGCGACTTCCGATCGAGCCGGTCTCCCAGGCCAGCGCCAACCAGCGCAAGGGCCGCTGCGGCCGGCTCGCCGACGGCATCTGCATCCGGCTCTACTCGGAGGAGGACTTCGAGGGCCGGCCCGAGTTCACCGAGCCGGAGATCCTGCGGACGAACCTGGCGAGCGTCATCCTGCAGATGACCAACCTGGGACTGGGCGATCTCACCAGGTTCCCGTTCATCGACCCGCCGGACAAGCGCAACATCACCGACGGCGTGAAGCTGCTCGAGGAGCTCGGTGCGCTCGACGACCGGCGGCTCACCCCGATCGGCCGCCAGCTGGCCCAGCTCCCGGTCGACCCGCGGCTGGCCCGCATGGTGATCGAGGCGGACAAGCAGGACTGCGTCGCCGAGGTCATGGTGATCGCGGCCGCGCTGTCCATCCAGGACCCGCGCGAGCGGCCCACCGACAAGCAGCAGCAGGCCGACGAGAAGCACGCCCGGTTCCTCGACAAGGAGTCGGACTTCTTCAGCTACCTCAACCTCTGGCGCTACCTGCGCGAGAAACAGCAGGAAATATCCGGCAACCAGTTCCGCCGGCTGTGCCGATCGGAATTTCTCAACTACTTGCGCGTACGCGAATGGCAGGACATCTACGCGCAGCTGCGGCAGGTCGCCCGCACCCTCGGGCTGGCCCTCGCCGAGGACCGCGAGGAGGTGGCCGAGGGGCAGCACGTGCACACCGCGCTGCTCGCCGGGCTGCTCAGCCACCTCGGGCTCAAGGACGGGGAGAAACGCGAGTACCTCGGTGCCCGCGGCGCGAAGTTCGCCATCTTCCCGGGCTCGGCGCTGTTCAAGAAGCAACCGCGCTGGGTGATGTCGGCCGAACTGGTGGAGACCAGCCGGCTGTGGGGCCGGGTGAACGCCCGGATCGAGCCGGAATGGGCCGAGAAACTCGCGCCGCACCTGGTGAAGCACTCGTACAGCGAGCCGCACTGGGAGAAGAAGCAGGGCGCCGTCATGGCGTACGAGAAAGTGACGTTGTACGGCCTGCCGATCGTGGCGCGCCGGCGCGTCGGGTACGCCCGGGTCGATCCCGCGCTGTGCCGGGAACTGTTCATCCGGCACGCGCTGGTCGAGGGCGACTGGGAGACCCACCACAAGTTCTTCGACGAGAACCGCAGGTTGCTGAGGCGGATCGAGGAGATCGAGAACCGGGCCCGCCGGCGGGACATCGCGGTCGACGACGAGACCGTCTTTCGCCTGTACGACGAGCGGATCCCGGCCGAGGTGGTCACCGCCCGGCATTTCGACGCGTGGTGGAAGAAGGCCCGGCGGGACCAGCCGGACCTGCTGACCTTCACCCGCGATCTGCTGGTGAACACCGGGCGCGACACGGTCGACCCGAACGCGTTCCCGGACGCGTGGCTGGCCAACGGCGTGCGACTGCCGCTGACGTACGAGTTCGAGCCGAACTCGGCGGCCGACGGGGTCACCGTCGAGGTGCCCTTGCCGCTGCTCAACAAGCTCGACCCGGAGGACTTCGGGTGGTCGGTGCCGGGCTTCCGCAAGGACGTGGTGATCGCGCTGATCCGGTCGTTGCCGAAGGCGCTGCGCACCAACTTCGTGCCGGTCCCGGATTGGGCCGAGGCGGTGCTCGACCGGGTGCCGGCCCGCCGCGGGCCCTTGACCGACGCCATCGGCAACGAACTGCGCCGGCTCACCGGCGCGGTGGTGCCGCGCGACGCGTGGCGCCCCGCGGAGGTGCCGTCGCATCTGCGGATGAACTTCCGCGTGGTCGACGAGTCGGGGGAGACGCTCGGGGTCGGCCGCGATCTGGACGAGTTGCGGCGCCGCCTCGCGCCCACGGTCCAGCGGACGATAGCGGCGGCGGCCGGGAACATCGAGCGGCGCGGGATCACCACGAACGACTTCGGCATGCTGCCCCGGCGGGTCGCCCAGGTCCGCGGGGGTTACGAGGTCACGGTGTTTCCGGCGTTGGTCGACGAGACGGACAGCGTGGCCGTCCGGGTCTTCGAGAACGAGCCCGAGCAGCGGGTCGCCATGCGGGCCGGCACCCGGCGACTGCTGCTGCTCACCCTCCCGCCGGCCGCCCGCTTCCTGCAGGGCCGGCTGGACAACCGGGCCAAGCTCGAACTGTCCCGGGCCAACCCGTACCGGTCGATCGCGGACCTGCTCGACGACTGCGCCGGCGCGGCCGTCGACAAGCTGGTCGCCGACGCCGGCGGGCCGGTCTGGTCCTCGATCGAGTTCGCCGCCCTGCGCGACACGGTCCGGCAGGACCTCGTCGACGCGGTGGAGGGCGTGGTCGCCCAGGTCCAGGCGGTGCTGGCCACCACGTACGACGTCGAGCAGCGCCTCAAGAGCCTGCGCGACCCGCAGCTGATCCCCGCGCTCGCCGACATCCGGCAGCAGCTCAAGGGCTTGGTGCACACCGGGTTCGTCACCGAGGCGGGCTGGCGGCAGCTGCATCATCTGCCCCGGTACCTCCGCGGCATCGTGTACCGGCTCGACCGGGTCGGCGGAAACCTCGGGCGCGACCGGCAGCTGATGGCGCAGATCCAGGAGATCGAGGCCGAGTACCGGGAGCTGCGCGCCGAGTTCCCGCCGCTCAGCGCCGCCGACGAGGGGCTCGCCGAGATCCGTTGGATGATCGAGGAACTGCGGATCAACCTGTTCGCGCAGACCCTCGGCACCGCGTACCCGGTTTCGGACAAACGCATCTACAAGGCGATGGATCAACTACCGGCGTAGCGAGGCCGTAGGGGCTTGGGTGCCGTTCGGTTACCCACCTGTCGCGACCCCGGCGCAGGCCATAGCGTCATCGCCATGACGAACGAATTCCTGACCTTCGCCCCGATCTCCACCGCCGCGACCGCCCCGAATCTCGCCTCGTCGACCGCCCAGCTGGACGAGATGATGGCCCGCGTGGGCGTCGACGGACTGGTCGCCGCCTTCGCCGACCCGGGCCTGCTGGCCCTGGTCGACCAGCACGCGTCCGCCGTGCGGGACGCGCTCGCCGACGCGGAGCGGGAACCGGACGCGGAGGCGCTCGCCGCGTACGCCCGGTCGGTCGTCGCCTCCGCTCGTCGCGCCGGCCGGTACGTACCCGCCGCGGGGGAGGCGCCGGTGCGCCCCGCCGAGTGGCTGGCGGGGGACTGGCACCTGCTGCGGCTGGTGGCGGTCTGCTACCTGGCTGAGAGCTTTGGACTACTTTGAGCGATTTCGAAGACTTTATTCCTAAATTTCCAGTAACAGTTGTGGGCGGCAGCGATCTCTGAGGTATGAAGATCGCAATTGCGGTAGCGGCTCTGGCCGGCCTGATCGTCCCGATGTCCGCCGCCCAGGCGGCGACCGCCGCTCCCCATGACACGCCCCCGGCCGCGAGCACGGCGCCGGCCACCACGGCCGCTCCGGTCCTGGTCGCTCGTTGGAACTTCGACGCCGGCGCCACGGCCGGCCGGGTCGCCGACACCTCGGGCCACGGTGCCCCGGCGCTCACCGCGCGCGGCGCCGACCAGGGCGCGCTCAGCTACGAGGCCGGCCCGACCGGCGGCAAGTACGTCGCCTTCCCGGCCCTGTGCTCGGTGGGCGCCACGGCCTGCCCGCGGGCCATGCTCGAGGCGCCCAACGACGGCGACCTCAACCCGGGCACCCGGCTGTTCCGCTGGGGTGCCACCATCCGCGTGCTGAAGAGCCAGGTCCGGGGCTCGTCGAACATCATGCAGAAGGGCACCAACGCCACCGGCAGCCAGTGGAAGATGCAGATCGGCCAGAAGATGGGCCGCGCCCAGTGCGTCGTGATCGGCGTCGGCTCGCCGGCCGTCTACATGGCACACTCCACCAACCCGATCACCGACGGCGCGTGGCACAAGATCCTCTGCCAGCGCTCGGGCACCACTCTGGCGATCTTCGTCGACGGGGTCCAGCAGGGCACGGTCTCGGTCCCGGCGGCGATGTCGATCAGCAACTCGATGCCGCTGCGGATCGGCGGCCCGAACTTCAACACGTCCAGCGACATGTACCACGGCCAGCTCGACGACGTGTACGCCGAACTCGGCTGACCCCATCCACCACGGCCCGGCGCCCCCTGGCGCCGGGCCGCTTCCTCGTCGTCTCGGCGGGGCGGGACCTAACGGGGCGGGAAGGCGGTCGTCGAGTCGCCCAGGACGTGCCGCAGACGGGCCACCGCCTCGGCGACCGTCGCCGGATCGGTCGTGTGACACAGCCGGAACCAACCGGGTTCCGGGTGGTGGAAGACCGCACCGGGCAGCAGGTTGATTCGGCCCGACCGGAACAAGCGCTGCCACAGCAGACGCTCGGCCTCCGGCGATGCCGCGTCCAACCAGCCACGCAGATCGGTCCAGATGGAGAAGCCCGCCTCGGCCGGCCGGAACGGCACACCGGCGGCGGTGAGGTGGCCGGCTGCCGCGGCGTACGAGGCGGCGAGCCGGTTCCGGCTGGTGGTCAGGAACTGCACCGTCCAGTCGTCGGCGGCCAGCAGTTCCGTCAACAGCCACTGGGTGTCGGTGGAGACCGGCGCGAAGTATGCCAGCTCCCGCGCCGCCACGCGCACCTGCGGTTGCCGGGTATGCAACACGCCGACCTTGAGCCCGGGCAGGCCGAGGTCCTTGGCGAATCCCCACACCACGTGAACGCGTTGCGGATCCAGTGGGCCGGACGCCGCATCGCGGGCGCTGACGAAGGCCGGACCGGCGAACGCGCAGTGTGCGTACACTTCGTCGGCGATCAGGTCGAGGTCGAGTGCCGCGCAGGCCGAGGCGAAGGCGCGCAACTCGGTCTCGCGGTAGATCAGCCCGAGCGGGTTGTGCGGCGATGTCAGCACCAAGGCGCGTACGGTGGTGCCGGCGGAGCGAGCTCGCCGGACCGTGTCCACGACCGCCGCCGCATCCGGCAGCGGTGCCCCGGCAAGCGGCGGCACCGGTACCAGTCGCGCCCCGGATCGGCCGGTCAGGTCCGTGTCGAGGGCTCCGTAGTAGGGCACCGGCACGGCCAGCGCCTCGCCCGGATCGCACAGCACCGACGCGATGATGTCCAGGGCCGCTGTCGCCCCGCTCACCACGACCAGATCCTCGGGGTCGATGGGAGCGCCGCCTCGGGCCAGGAACCGGGCCACCTGTGACCGCAGCGCGACGGTGCCGTGCAGCGGCGCGTATCGAACGTCGGCGGCCGTCACCGCTCGGGCGGCGCACAGCCGCGGCCCCAGCATGTCCCACACCAGCCGGTTCTCGGCCGTACCCACATTGACATAGCCGTCCGGGTTGGACATCGAGTCGTACGGGTCGGCCTCGGCGACGAAGTGGGCGGCGGCGATCGCCGGCGTCCCCGCCACCAGCCGGGTGGCCTGCTGCGACACCATCAGTGTGCGGCCGGATCGGGCTGGAACATTCCCGGCGCCAGCCCGAGTCCCAGCGAGGCGTCCAGGACCGCGCCGTGCAGGCTGGCGGCCGCACCGGTGCACAGCCAGGCGATGAGGTCGGCGATTTCGCCGGGCTGGATGAGCCGCTGCTTCGGCAGTGCGGCCAGGAAGGTGGCCCGCGCGGCGTCGTCCAACCGGCCCAGGACGCTCGCATTGAGCATGGGTGTGTCCACGGCGCCCGGGCAGACAGCGAACACGTCCACCGGCGTGTGCGCCAGCTCGACCGCGAGCTGGCGGCTCAGGTGCACGAGCGCAGCCTTGCTCATGCCGTCGGCGAGATCGAAGGTGGGGAAGGGCGCTATCCCGCCGCCGACGCTGGCGACGTTGATGATCTTTCCGTAGCCGCGTTCCAGCATGCTGGGCACCAACTGCTGGACGAGCCAGAGCGGACCGACGCTGTTGATCTGGAGCATGGCCGCCGACCGCTGGTGTGCCGCCCCGGGCTCGTAGTCCACCACCGTGGCCGAACCCACCGCGGCGTTGTTGACCAAGATGTCCACCGGGGCGGGAAGCTTCCGCAACAGCCGCTGATGGCTGTCCCAGTCACCCTGGTCGAACGCGAAGGCGTTCACTTCGACGCCGTCCGAGGCCAGCTCTTCCACCAGGGTCTTGGCGCGGTCCGCGCCGTGCAGGTAGGTGAACCAGACCGTGTCCCCGCCGCGGGCGAACCTGGCGACGGCGTGCCGGCCGATGCCGCTGGAACCGCCGGTGATCAGAACGTTCCTGGCGTTCATAGCCGGCTGCGCACCTCCCACAGGTCGGGGTAGAAGCGCCGGTCGCGGCGTGAGCGCAGAAAGCTCGCCCCCGTGCTGCCGCCCGTGCCGGCCTTGACACCGATCTGCCGCTCCACCAGCAGAGCGTGCCGACAACGCCACAGTGACCAGGACTGGTCATGGTCGAGCAGGGCCTCGGCCAGTCGCCACAGGCCCCGACGATCCCCCCTGGCACGCGCCAGTTCCGCCAACACGCCGGCACGCCGTTCCGGATCGGACACGTCATGGCCGGCAGCGGTCAGCACCGTCAGGAAGCCGTCCCACAACGTCGGCTCGTCCAGCCGCCGCTGAAGCCGGTCACGTTCCTGCGCCGGCAGGCCGGCCGAAAGGTAGCGCCTGTCCGGCCAGCCGGACAAGAACTCGATCTCGCGGAACTGGACGGACTGGAAGCCGGACGCCCCCGCCAACGCCGACCGGAATTCCGCGAAGGAGGCGGGCGGCAGGGTGTCCAGCACGTCCATCTGAGCCAGCATCAACCGTTCCACGGTGTGGCATCGGGCCAGCAATGCCCACGGCCGCTCCGCCTCGCCCGCGAGCATGGCATCCCGGGCCGCGGTCAGTTCGTGCAACAAGAGCCGGAACCACAATTCGTACGCCTGATGCGTGACGATGAACATCAACTCGTCGTGCATCGCCGGAACGGCCTGCGGACGCTGAGCGTCGAGCAGCCGCGGCAGGCAGAGGTACTCGGCATAGGTGAACCCGTCCCGCGCTTGCGCCACGGGCCGGCGCCGCACCTGCGGCCGGCTAGTCATCGACCAAGCCCTTGGCGGCGAATGCCTCCCAGGCGCCCGGCTGGTCCAGAACGCCGGTCGACCGGCACAACCGCACGGTGGCCGACGCGGTCTGTCGCATCTCCGGTACGCCGCCGTAGCAGTCGCGTACCACGGTGTCGGCCTCGGCTTCGGTGAGCCCCGCCAGCGTCAGCGATCGGCGTACCGGTTCGCCGTCCCAGCGGAGACAGTCGGCGATCAGCTCGGGCAGGGCAACGGCCGCCCGGGCCCGGGTCGGCGCATCGAGGTGGGTCCACAGGTGCCGGAAGAACCCCGCGAAATAGCGATGGTGGCGTCCTTCGTCGCGCGCGTGGTCGCGGGCGAGGTCGCGGACGGTCGTCACCACCGTCGGATCGGCGGGCAACTCGTTGAGGACCGACGTGATCAGCGTCTCGAAGACCACGACCTGCAACAGTTGGGCGAGCACCTCGGCACCGGGCAGCAGCGCGGCCGCGGTCGCGTCGAGCCGGTCGGCGAATCCGCCGAAGTCCCAGTCGGGCAGGGCCGTCCCGGTTGCCGCCTCGACCTGCCGCGCCAGGTCCAGGCTGTACAACGAGTGGTAACCCTCGTCGCAGTAGACCTTGAACGCGTCCATCCGCAACTGCCCGCCGACCGGCACACCGATCCGGTTGTTCGCGATCCGTTCCGCTCCCCGATTGACCACCCGAGTTTCCAGGTGGGTGGTGGCGAGCAGGAATTGGTAGAGGTGCCGAACGGTCAGCACCTCGCGCTGCCCCGGGGCCCGCTCGCGGACCAGGTCATGCTCCAGGTACGGCACCAGGGCCGCCGGGAAGAACACCTTGCCCTGGTCGCGTTCGTCGGCGAACATCCGGCGTTTCCCGGCCCGCACGCCGGCCGCGTCGTACCAGTCGGTGAACGGGTTCATGGCCTCGTTCTCCTCGTCGTCAGCACCGGCATGAATCGATGCTAGGTGCAGACCGAGTGGGTAACCGACGGCCGATACGTGGTTCGTCAGGTACGTCGGTCGGCTTCACCACGTTCGCCGACGCGACCCACCGACTTCGATACCTGTCCTAGCTGCGGCGGAACGCGTAGGACCGCGACTTCCCGCCGCCGGCCCGGGCGTGGTCGCGCCCGGACTGCCCGCGAGCCGCCTGCCGGTCGTCCCGGCCGCCGCGGCGCCCGGCGCCGGACGCGTCGCGCCGTTCGGACGCGGTGGCCTCGGTGGACGGCCGGGCGAGTCCGGCCGCGAGATCGCGTACCGCGAGCTCTTTCTGATCGACATGCACGGAGAAGGGCATACGGAAACCTCCGGAAACTGGCAGAAGGATGCCGTGGAGAGGGGGTGTTTGCTCCGGGCGTCGGCACGCCGGCGTCTCCACGGCGGACAACCCGCCGGAGCGCCCGGAGCCGGAACGCTGTGCGGCCGCTACCGGCGGCCACCATCTCAGAGCATCAGGATCATGCGGTCACGTTAGCCGGGCACCGTTCATCGTCGCGACCCATTTAGAGCGCCGGCCGCTGTCGTTTCTGTCCAAGACCGTCGCCCCGGCCGCGATCTAGCGTGAACCCGGCAACTCGCGAGCATGAGGAGAAACAGCATGCGTGACCTGGTCTACACCGGTTTCATGTCGCTCGACGGCGTCGTGGACTCGCCCGGCGGCGGGCCCGGGGAGGAGCACCGCAGCGGCGGGTGGGTGGTCAAGGACCTCGAGTTCGTCCCGGAGGCCTGGTCGCTGAAGGGTGAGGAGCTCGCCGACACGACGGCGCTGATGTTCGGCCGGCGCAGCTACGAGGCGTTCGCGCCGGTCTGGCCCGGGTCGGCGGACCACGCCGGCTACAAGGACCTGCCCAAGTACGTGGTGTCCGCCACGCTGCCCGAGGACGCCCTGGTCAGCGGGTGGGGGCCGACGACCATCCTGCGCTCGACCGAGGACGTCGCCGCGCTCAAGGAGGCCGACGGCGGCGCCATCTTCATCCACGGGAGCGCGGAGCTGGCCCGGCGACTGTCGGACGCGGGCCTGATCGACCGGTACCACCTGCTGGTCTTCCCGGTGCTGCTCGGCGCGGGGAAGAGCCTGTTCGGCCGGGCCGACCGGGACAAGCACATGCTGACGCTGCGCGAGTCGGAGAGCTACTCGAACGGGATCCTGAAGCTGGTCTACGACGTCAGGCGCTGATCCACGTCGAGGCCGATCGCGCCGCCGGCGCCCTCGCGCAGCTGTCCGGCGGTCCGTCCGACGTAGGCACGCAGCGCCCGCGCGAGATGTGGCTCGTCGAAGTAGTCGAGCCGGGCCACGACGTCGGCGGCCGGGTCGCCGGCGGCCAGCGATGCCGCCGCCGTGCGGGCCCGTTCGATCTGCCGGACCGCGCCCCGGGTCAGGCCCGTCGCGGCGCGGAACCGGCGTTCGACCGTGCGCCCCGAGACGGCCGGGCGGTGGCCGCGCAGCACGTCGGCGACGAGCGGGTCGCGGACCACGATCCCGGCCCGCACGAGGCTCGCCACCAGGGCCTCGGCGTCGTCCAGGCCGGGCGTCCGCCAGCGGGCGCCGTCCAGCCGGAACGTCCGGCGGGTGGTGTCGGGCAGGCCGATGCCGCCGTCGACCAGCGTCGCCGTGGGCATGGCCCGCAACGAGGTGCCGACGGCGAAGTCGATGCCCGTGAAGGTCGCGCCCTCGGGCACCGGCGCCGTGCGGGTCCGGGTCTCGGGACCGGTGATGCTCGCGTACGCCCGGCCGGCCTGCTCCCAGAAGACCAGACCCCACCGTGCCTCGGCGACCGAGGTCATCGTGGTGACCTGCTCGCTCGTGCACGTCCAGACACTGTCGACCCACGGCGAATCCGACCGGCGCGTGGTGAACTGCAGTCCCACGGGCGAAGACTACGCCGCGGCCGCCGCGTACGAAATCATGGTTTTGCTCGGTTCACGAGGTCGGCGACCGTGACCGCGGTCAGACCGTCGAGCGCCGACAGCAGCTCCTCGGTCGTCTGCACCACGCCCCGGCGCTGCGGGGTGCCCTCGTGCAGGACGAGGATCGAGCCGGGGCGCAGGCTGGGGAGCAGGGAGCGGGCGATCCGGTCGTCGGAGGGCAGGCCCCGGTTTCCAGCCACCAGCGTGCCGAGGACGGCCTGCAGGTTCTGCTCGGCGGCGGAGCGGAGCATGCGCGGGGTGAAGACGCCGGAACCGGGACGGAACCAGCGGACCGGGCCGTGCGGCGCGAGCAGCTCGGTGGTGCGGGCCAGGTCACGGCGGAACTGACGGTCGGGGATCAGCGCCGAGCGCTCGTCCCGCATCAGGTGGTTGGCGATCTCGTGACCGGCGGCGACGATGTCGGCGACCAGCCCGGGGTGGGCCTGGACCCGCTCACCCACCAGGAAGAAGGTGGCCTTCGCGCCGTGCTCGGCGAGCACCGAGAGCAGGCCGGGCGTGCTGGTCGGCGAGGGGCCGTCGTCGAAGGTCAGCGCGAACACCGGGTCGGTGGTGTCGACGTACCAGATGACGTCGCCGGGGATCAGGCGGGAGACGGCCCGGGTGGCGGGCTCGCGCCAGGCCTGCAGGAGTCCGGCCGGTGTCGTGCTCATGAACAAAGAGTAGAACGCCCCGCCGATCGGAATCGGCGGGGCGCTTTCTCGCGGAATTGATCAGCGCTTGTCGATCGGGATGAACTCGCGCTCCGGGGAACCGGTGTAGAGCTGACGCGGACGACCGATCTTCGTGGCCGGATCGGTCATCATCTCGGACCACTGGGCGATCCAGCCGGGCAGCCGGCCGAGGGCGAACAGGACCGTGAACATCTTGGTCGGGAAGTTCATCGCCTTGTAGATCAGGCCGGTGTAGAAATCGACGTTCGGGTAGAGCTTGCGGCTGACGAAGTAATCGTCGTTGAGCGCGATCTCCTCAAGCTGGAACGCGATGTCCAGCAGCGGGTCCGGCTTCTCCAGTGTGTTCAACATCTCCTGGGCGGCCTTCTTCACGATGGCGGCACGCGGGTCGTAATTCTTGTAGACCCGGTGGCCGAAGCCCATCAGCTTGACGCCCTTTTCCTTGTTCTTCACCCGGGTGACGAACGAGTTGACGTCGCCGCCGTCCTTGCGGATCTGCTCGAGCATCTCGAGCACCGCCGCGTTGGCGCCGCCGTGCAGCGGGCCGGACAGCGCGTTCACGCCGGCCGAGATCGACGCGAACAGGTTGGCCTGCGCCGAGCCGACCAGGCGGACCGTGGAGGTCGAGCAGTTCTGCTCGTGGTCGGCGTGCAGGATGAACAGCATGTCAAGGATCTTGGCGACCTTGGGGTCCACGTCGTACTGCACGGTGGGCAGGCCGAAGGTCATGCGCAGGAAGTTCTCGACGTAGTCGAGCGAATTGTCCGGGTACGGCAGGGGGTGGCCGATGCTCTTCTTGTACGCGTACGCCGCGATCGTCGGAAGCTTCGCCATCAGCCGGATGCCCGAGATCTCGACCTGCTCGGGGTCGAGCGGGTCAAGCGTGTCCTGGTAGAACGTCGACAGCGCGGTCACCGCCGAGGACAGCACCGCCATCGGGTGCGCGTCGCGCGGGAAGCCGGAGAAGAACGAGCGCATCTCCTCCTGCAGCAGCGTGTGCACCCGGATCTTGTCGGCGAAGTCCTTCAGCTGCTCCGGCGTCGGCAGCGCGTCGTGCATGAGAAGGTACGACACCTCGAGGAAGGTCGACCGCTCGGCGAGCTGCTCGATCGGGAAACCGCGATAGCGCAGGATGCCCGCATCGCCGTCGATGTACGTGATCGCCGAGGTGGTCGACGCCGTGTTCACGAAACCCTGGTCCAGGGTGACGTAGCCGGTCTCCTTGAGAAGGGCACTGACGTCGATGCCGCCCGGACCCTCGACGGCCGAGCGCACCGGCATCGACAACTGGCCACCCGGGTGGTCGAGCTTGACATCCGTCATGTATTTCCCTCACTTCACCGGCAGATGTCCACAAGAATTTGTCGTTCACCGTAAACCCTCAACCTGAATGGGTCATCAGGCGGCCACCGGCTGAGGGATTGATCACGAAGAGTGGCGTTCTTGCATAGATAATGGTGCGCAGTCTCGGAGCGGAGGTGAGACCGGTGCGCAACCCTGTCGTGGTCGGTGTGACCGGCACGTCGGCGGGCCTGGCCGCGGTGCGGCTGGCCGCCCGCGAGGCCGTTTCCCGCGGCTGTCAGCTCAAAGTCGTTCACGCGTTCACCTGGCCCAGTCATGGCCCGCCGGGCGCCGGGATGGACTACGACCGGGCTCGACGGGCCGCCTCACAGGTGGTTGGCGAGGCGGTCCTCACCGCCCAGCGTTCCACACCCGGGGTCCGGGTGACGGGACAACTGGTGGACGGCCTGCCCGACCGGGTGCTGCTGCGGCTGAGCCGGGCGGCCGTGCTGCTGGTGCTCGGCGACGACGACCTGGCCACCACGCCGTGGCTGCCGCCGGGCTCGGTGCTGGTGCAGGCGGTGGCCCGGTCCTGGTGCCCGGTGCTGGTGGCGCGCGGGCCGCGGCCGCCGCGCGGTGCGGTGCTCGCGGCGGTGGACGGGTCGGCGAACGGGATGCGCGCCCTGCGGCACGCGCTCGCCGAGAGCCGCCGCCGGCGGGCGACCCTGGAGGTGTTGCACGTGGTGCGTGAGTACGGCGGTGCGGACGAGGAGCAGGGCCGCCAGGTGCTCGCCGAGGCCGCCGAGGCGGCGCCCGCCGCGCACACCCGGCTGCTGGCCGGCGCGCCCGGCCCCACGCTGGTGCTGGCCTCCCGCCGCGGCCGGGTGATCGTCCTCGGGCCGCGCGGGACCCGCGACGCCGGGCTGCTCGGCGCGGTGGCCCGGGAGGTGTTGCACCGCGGCGCCTGCCCGACGATCTTCGTGCACGGCCGGTCCGTCCCCGTGCCACGGTTGCCATCCGATCGCAAAGCCGGTGCTATGACCTAAAACTTGGGCGTAACGCGCCGATCTGAACCGTTGATGACCGGAATGTGGCGGCTGTTCGCTCTCGGCGGGGTGGCGGCGACGGCCGTATATCTGTTCGACCTTTCGCCCGCCGTGAACAGCGTCTGCGCGCTGTTGATCGGCGCGGGCACGGTCGTGGCCTGCACCGTCGGCCCGCGGCGGCTCGCCGCCGAGCCCCGCACCGCCTGGCCGCTGATCGCGGCGGCCTCGCTGTCCTTCCTGATCGGCGTGATCCTGCGGCCGATCGTCACCGCCGCCGGTCTGCCGCTGATCGCCGACGCCTTCACCATCCCCGGCTACCTGCTGCTCTGTGCCTTCCTGACCATCCTGCTGCGGGCCCGGCAGAGTCTCGAATGGCACTCCGTGCTGGATGGCCTGATCGTCTGCCTCTCCGCCGGCCTGGCCAGCGTGCTGCTGCTGGCGCTGCCCGCGGCCCGGATCGGCGACCGGCCCGAGATCGTGTCGATGCTGGCCGGGCTCTACCCGCTGTTCGACGTGGTGGTGCTGATGCTCGTGCTCAGCCTCACCTTCACGGCCCGGAGCTGGCCGCTCAGCCTGATCACCCTGCTGGCGTCGATGACGATGCTGCTCACCGGCGACGTCGCGTACGCGATCATCGGCGCTCAGGGCAAGCTGTACACCTCGCCGCTGCTGGACGTGCCGTTCCTGCTCGCGTACGTGCTGCTCGGGGTCACCGCGCTGCACCCGTCCGCGGTGCTGCTGGGCCGCCCGTCCCGCCCGCCGGTCGCGGCCTGGTCCGGGCGGCGGATGGCGCTGCTCATCCCGGCCCTGATCGCCCCGTACGTGCTGGTCCTGGCGATCGGCGACACCGCCGGCCACCGGCTGGTGATCGCGGCGGTCGGCATGCTGATCGTCACGCTCCTGCTGCTGCGCGCGATCACCGCGGTGCAGGCGCAGGCCAGCGCCCAGAGCTTCGCCGAGCACCAGGCCACCCACGACGCGCTGACCGGGCTGCCGAACCGGCGGATGATCAGCCACGAGATCGAGCGTCTGCTCGGCTACCTGGCGCCCGGCGACGAGTCGGTCTGGGTGCTGCTGCTCGACCTGGACGGCTTCAAGTACGTCAACGACTCGTGGGGCCACGACACCGGCGACCGGCTCGTCATCGAGGTCGCCGAGCGACTGCGCGCCCGGGTGCCGTCCGACGTCCGGGTCGCGGCCCTCGGCGGCGACGAGTTCGTGCTCACGGCGATCGGCGACAACGCGTACGCCCGCCGCCTGCTGGACTCGGCGCGGGCCTGCTTCGACCGCCCGTTCGTGGTCCGCGACTTCGAGCTGAAGATCAGCGCCTCGATCGGCATCGCCTCGGCCGGGCTGGACGGCGACCCCGAGGAGCTGATGCGCGACGCCGACACGGCGATGTACCAGGCGAAGGCGGAGGGGCCCGGGCAGGCGACGGTCTTCGACCGGTCGATGCACGACCAGGTACGCGAGCGGATCGAGCTGGAGGTCGCGCTGCGCCGGGCGCTCGGCGAGGGCGAGCTCTGGGTGGCCTACCAGCCGATCGTCCGGCTGGAGACCGGCCGGCCGCTCGGCGCCGAGGCGCTGGTCCGCTGGGTGCATCCGGAGCGCGGTCCGATCTCGCCGGCCGTGTTCATCCCGCTCGCCGAGGACGCCGGGCTGATCCGGGCGATCGGCACCTACGTACGCCAGGAGGCCCTGCGCCAGCTCGCCGCGTGGCGGGCCGACGGGACCGTGGCCGAGGACTTCTACCTGTCCATCAACGTCTCCGCGAAGCAGCTGTCCGACGCCACGTTCCCGCTGGTGCTCTCGGCCGAGCTGCTCCGCTTCGGGGTGCCGGCCGGGGTGGTGGCCCTGGAGATGACCGAGTCGGTGATGATGGACAGCTCCAGCGACACCTCCCGGGTCGTCTACGAGCTGCGCGAGCTGGGCGTGCAGCTGCTGATCGACGACTTCGGCACCGGCTTCTCCGGGCTCGGCTACCTGCGCCGCTTCCCGGTCACCGGTGTCAAGATCGACCGCTCGTTCGTGACCGGGCTGGGCGCCGACGAGGAGGCCGGCGAGCTGGTCCGGGCGATCGTGGCGATGAGCCAGGCGCTGCGGCTCAGCGTGATCGCCGAGGGGGTGGAGACCCGGCTGCAGCGGGACGTGCTCGCCCGGATCGGGGTGACCAACGGCCAGGGCTGGCTGTGGGGACCGGCCGTGCCGCCGGCCGAGTTCGCGGCGCATTGGCGCGCGTCCGGCGCCGCGGCGACGCTCGCCGGGCACGACTGACCACTGGCGCCCGCGCGATTCGTCGGGCATCATTCGTGACCTGCGGTAACCCGGATCACATTTCTGGAGGACCCCTGATGATCGCGCTGGTGAGTGTTCTCCTCATGCTCACCGCGGGGCTCGCCGCGGCGCTGACGGCGGCGGTCCGCCGCCCGTGACCGCCACGCTCGGCGGCTCGTGACCGCCACGCCCGGCCGTTCGTGACCGCCACGCCCGGCCGTTCGTGACCGCCACGCCCGGCCGTTCGTGACCGCCACGCCCGGCCGCTCGTGACCGCCACGCCCGGCCGCGATAGGGCAGGCTGGGCTGATGCGCTTCGCCACGTGGAACATCAACTCGGTCAAGGCCCGGCTGCCGCGGCTGCTGGAGTGGCTGGACGGCACGAAACCCGACGTCGTCTGCCTGCAGGAGACCAAGGTCCCGGCCGACGGCTTCCCCTCCGCCGAGGTCGCCGAGCTCGGCTACGAAACCGCCGCCTACGGTCAGGGCCGGTGGAACGGTGTCGCCCTGCTGTCCCGGGTCGGCCTCGCCGACATCCGTAACGGATTTCCGGGCGAGCCCGGATTTCCCGATCCCGAGGCGCGCTGCATCGGCGCCCTTTGCGGCGATATCAGGTTTATTTCGGTCTATGTCCCCAATGGTCGGACGCCCGAGGATCCGCACTATGTTTACAAGCTCTCCTGGCTGGCGGCGCTGCGCGACTCGCTCGCGTCGTCCCTCAGCGAGGGCCCGCTGATCATCGCGGGAGACTTCAACGTGGCGCCCACCGACGAGGACGTCTGGGACCCCGCGGTGTTCGTCGGCTCCACCCACGTCACCCCGCCCGAGCGCGACGCCCTCGCCGCCATCCGCGACCTGGGGCTGCGCGACATCGTCGGGCGCCCGCTCAAGGGCGACCGGCCCTTCACGTACTGGGACTACCGAGCCGGGATGTTCCACATGAACAAGGGCATGCGCATCGACCTGGTGCTGGCCACGCCGGACCTCGCGGCGCGGGTGACCGACGCCGTGATCGACCGGGAGGCGCGCAAGGGCAAGGGCCCGTCCGACCACGCCCCGATCGTCGTCGACCTCGATCGCCCGGCTATTGCATCAAATTGATTTGATGTAATCTGCGCGGGTGACCGCACCGCCGCCGGCGTTCGTGATCGCCGCCGGGCACCCGCTGCGCTGGCTCCTGCTCAGCGAGCTGGCCCACGGCGACCGGCCGGTGCGCGAGCTGACCGAGCTGCTCGGCCGGCCGCAGAACCTGGTCTCCTACCACCTCGGCAAGCTGCGTGCGGCCGGCCTGGTCACCGTGCGGCGCAGCAGCGCGGACGGGCGCGACACGTACTACGCGCTCGACCTGGCCCGCTGCTCCGCACTGCTGGCCGAGACCGGCGGCGCCCTGCACCCGGGACTGCGGCTGATCGCGCCGTCGCCCGCCGCCGAGGCCGTCGCGGGCCGCCGGGTCCTGTTCCTGTGCACCGGCAACAGCTCGCGGTCGCAGATCGCCGAGGCCCTGCTCCGGCACCGCACCGGCGGCGCCGTCGAGGCCTTCAGCGCCGGCAGCCACCCCAAACCCATCCATCCGTACGCGGTGGCCGCGCTGGCCGATCGGGGAGTGGAGCTCGGCGCGGCCCGCTCGAAGCACCTGAGCGAGTACACCGCCGAGCGCTTCGACCGGGTGATCACCCTGTGCGACCGGGTGCGTGAGGTCTGCCCCGAGTTCCCGGGCCACTCCCGCCCGGTCCACTGGAGCGTCCCCGACCCGGCGCGCGATCCGGCCGGGCGCCCGGCGTTCGACCGCGTCACGACCGAGCTCGACGAACGGATCACCTTCCTGCTGCACACCCTCGAAGCCCTGGAGGAAGCACCATGACCACCGACACCGTGAGCGTCCGCTACCTGGTGGACGACGTCCAGGCCGCCCTGGACTTCTACACCGCCCACCTCGGGTTCAAGCCCGGGGAGTGGGTGGCCCCGCCGGCCTTCGCCGAAATCCGCCGCGGCAACCTGCGCCTGCTGCTGTCCGGCCCGAGCAGCTCGGCCGGCCGCGCCATGCCGGACGGCCGCCGGCCCGGTCCCGGCGGCTGGAACCGGATCGAGCTGATCGTCGAGGACATCGACGCCGAGGTCGCCCGGCTGCGCGCGGCCGGCGTCGTCTTCCGCAACGACGTGATCAGCGGCCCCGGCGGCCGGCAGGTCGTCCTGGACGACCCGGCCGGCAACGCGGTCGAGCTCTTCCAGCCGGCCGGGGCATGAGCGCCTGCACCGAGCGGCACTTCCGCAACGTGCCCGCCCAGGCCGAAGGCGAGGGCCAGAAGGGCATGCCTAAGGAAGGCGCAGCATGACCGCCTGCACCGAGCGGCACCTCCGCAACGTGCCCGCCCAGGCCGAAGGCGAGGGCCAGAAGGGCATGCCTGAGGAAGGCGCAGCATGACCGCCTGCACCGAGCGGCACCTCCGCAACGTGCCCGCCCAGGCCGAAGGCGAGGGCCAGAAGGGCATGCCTAAGGAAGGTGCAGCATGACCGTGCCGCCGTCCCCGGCGACCCGGCCGGTCGCCGGGCTGCGAACCGTCCTCGTCCAGTGGGGGCGGATCGGTTGCATCGGGTTCGGCGGGCCGCCCGCGCACATCGCGCTGCTGCGCAAGCTCTGCGTGGACGACCGGAAATGGCTGAGCCCGCGGGAGTTCGAGGACGCGATCGCCGCCTGCAACCTGCTGCCCGGCCCGGCCTCCACCCAACTGGCGATCTTCTGCGCCTGGCGGGTACGCGGCCGGGTCGGCGCGCTGGTCGGCGGCGCGGCGTTCATCCTGCCCGGACTGTTCGTGATCCTCGCCCTCGCGGCGCTGTTCCTGCAGGGCGACCCGCCGGCGGCGGTGAAGGCGGCCGGGGCCGGTGCGGGCGCGGCCGTGGCGGCGGTCGCCGTGCAGGCCGGCTCGAGCCTGATGCCGGCCGGGTGGCGGCGGGCCCGTGAGCACGGCAGCCCGGCGCGGTGGATCGTCTTCCTGCTGCTGGGCGCGGCCGCGGCGGCGACGGTCGGCCCGTGGCTGGTGCTGTTGCTGATCGCCTGCGGCGTCGCCGAGGTCGTCGCGCAGCGGGTGGCCCGCCCGCCGGCGAAACTGCCCGCGCTGCCGGTCCTGGCCGGCGCCGGGCTGGGCGGCGGCGTGCTGCTGTCGATCGCCTGGGTCGCGATCAAGGTCGGGGCCCTCTCGTACGGCGGCGGGTTCGTCATCATCCCGCTCATGCAGGCCGACGCGGTCGACCGTTACCACTGGATGACCTCGGCCCAGTTCCTCAACGCGGTCGCGCTCGGACAGATCACCCCCGGCCCGGTCGTCCAGACCGTCGCGGTGGTGGGCTACGCCGGCGCCGGACTGGTCGGCGGGGTCCTCGCCTCGGTGGTCGCGTTCAGTCCGTCGTTCGCGCTCATCCTGCTCGGCGCCGACCGCTTCGACCGGCTCCGGGCCGACCCGCGGGTGCGCGCCTTCCTCGACGGCGCCGGTCCGGCCGCGATCGGCGCGATCCTCGGCTCGGCGATCCCGCTGGCCCGGGCGCTGGGCGAGCCGTGGCAGCTCGCGGTGCTGGCCGGCGCCGCGATCCTCGCCCTCGGGTTCCGCCGCGGCCCGGTCCTCACCCTGCTCACCGCGGCGGCGGCCGGCATTCTGATCGTGCTCGCCGGTGGTCCGCTGCCGCAGTGAGGGCCTGGGCAATTGCCTGGTTCGCCTGATTAAGCGCTTCCGTCGGCTTTACGGTGGTCCGGATCGAACCGACGAACTCGCCGCCTGGAAGGTGGGGAAAATGTCTTCCGGATATCGCAGCATGGTGTATGGCGGTCTTCTGGCCGCAGCCCTGTCGATCAGCGTCGCGCCCGCCCCGGCCCTGGCCGCCGGCGCGTCCACGGGCACCGGTCGGGTCACGGCCGCCAAACCGCCCGGGTTCCGCCTGAACGGCACCGCCACGATGTTGTCCAACAACCGAATACGCCTGACCAACGGGGGCTACCAGCAGATGGGCTCGGCCTGGTTGACGGATCAGATCGACGTGACACGATCGTTCGTCGCCACGTTCCGGGCGTCCCTGCTCGGCGTCGAGGACCGCGGCGCGGACGGCGTCGCGTTCGTAGTTCAATCGGTGGGTCCGCGGGCCCTCGGCGGCTGGGGCGGCGGGCTCGGCTACCGCGGCGTCCGCCCGAGCGTCGCGGTCGAGCTCGACGACTTCCAGAACGCGCCCGACCCGGCCGGCGACCACATCGGCATCGTGCTGGGCGGCAACCCCGACGTCCACCTGGCCACCGCGCCGACGGCCAAGCCGCTGTACGGCAACACGACCACGGTCAAGGTGGTCTACGACGCGTCGGCCCACCGACTCCTGGTGTTCGCCGGCAAGGACATGGCGCTGGACCAGAGGGTCGACGTCGCCCGCGAGCTCGGCGCCGGCCGGGCCTGGGTCGGCTTCACCGGCGCGACCGGGGATCTCACCTCCATCCAGGACATCACGAACTGGGCGGTCGTGACCGGACGCTGACGGCTCGACCCCACCGTTTCCACGAGCGGGGCGGGACGGCCCTCGGGTATTTTCAGGTCCCGCGGCCGGTCCCGGCCGAGCTGACGTTCGTGGAGGCGTGATGCATGCGTTCCGGAAGGCGGTCGAGGCCGGCGACATCGAGGCGGCGCTGCGGCTGCTCGCCGACGACGTGGTTTTCCTCAGCCCGGTGGCCTACCAGCCGTACCAGGGAAAGGCGGCCGTCTCGGCGATCCTGCGGGCGGTCTTCACGGTGTTCGAGGACCTGCGTTACGTACGCGAGATCGGCGGCGGCGACGACACGGCCCTGATCTTCGAGACCCGGATCGGCGAGCGGGCGGTCAACGGCTGCGATTTCCTGCGGCTCGACGGCGACGGGCTGATCTCCGAGTTCATGGTGATGGTGCGGCCGTTGAGCGGGCTCACCGCGCTGGCCGCCGCGATGAAGGAGAAGCTGGCCTAGCGGTGCGCGTCCTGATCGTCGCCTCGGGGTCGATGGGTGACGTGGCGCCGTACACGGGTCTCGGGGCGGGACTGCGGGTGGCCGGGCACGAGGTCACGCTCGCCGCGCACGAGCCGTTCCGGACGTACGTCACCGGCACCGGTCTCGGGTTCCGGCCGCTGCCCGGAGACCTCCGCGGGATGCTGGCGAACGCGCCCGGCGGTCTCGGGCCGCGGGCGCTTGCCCGGCAGTTCCGGCTGGCCCGGCCGCTGATCGCGGCGCTCGGGGCCGGGATTGTCGACGCGGTCACCGCGGTACGGCCCGACGTCATGCTGCTGTCCACCATGGTGGCGCCGCTCGGCTATCAGGTCGCGGAGGCCTATCGGGTACGCCGGGCCGGGGTCTTCCTGCAGCCGGTGCACCCGACCCGGGAGTTCGGGTCGGTGCTGCTCGGCGGGCGCCCGCTCGGGGCGGCGGCGAACCGGCTCACCGGGCTGGCGGCCACCTGGGCGATCCAGCCGCTGTACGCGGAACCGATCCGGGAGCTGCGGCGCCGGCTCGGGCTGCCCCGGGTGCGGCTCGCCGCGCTGCGCCGGGAGCAGGAGTTCGCGGCGCCGACCTTCCACGGCTTCAGCGCGGCCGTCGTGCCCCGGCCCGCGGACTGGCCGGCCCCGCTGCGGGTGACCGGCTTCTGGTGGCCGGCCGGCCGGCGCGGTCGCCGGCGACGGCCCGGGGCCGGCCGGCGAGGTTGCCGGCGACGACCTGAGGCCCCCTGGGGCGGTTGCCGGCCACAGCCGCGGGACGCCTGGCGCGGTTGCCGGCCGTGACCCGGGGGCGGCCTCGGCGCCGGCCTGGCGGCCATCGGCGGCGCTCACGGCGTTTCTGGCTGACGGGCCGCGGCCGGTCTTCGTCGGGTTCGGGAGCATGGTCCCGGGGCAGGGCGAGCGGCCGGGACCGATCGTGGCGGAGGCGGTGCGCCGGGCGGGGCTGCGGGCGGTCGTCCAGGCCGGGTGGTCCGAGCTCGCGGTCGCCGGCGAGCACGTGCTGAGCATCGGGGAGGCGCCGCACTCGTGGCTGTTCCCGCGGATGGCGGCCGTGGTGCACCACGCCGGGGCGGGGACGGCGGCGGCCGCGCTGCGGGCCGGTGTGCCCGCGGTGGCCGTGCCGGTGCTGGCCGATCAGCCGTTCTGGGCGCGGCGCCTGCACGATCTGGGGGTGTCGCCCGCGCCGATCCCGATGCCGAAGCTGGACGCGGACCGGCTGGCGGCGGCGCTGCGGCAGGTCACCACGAATCCGCACCACGCGGCGCGGGCGCGGGCGTTGTCGGCCCGGATCGGCGCGGAGGACGGCGTCGCGCCGGTCCTCGACTGGCTCGGTTCCGGCGCGTAATACGTGCGTAGTACGCTGGGAGGGTGCCGTACGAATGGGAGGACTGGGCTCTGGCGGCCCTCATCGGCATCGAGTCGTACGAGGTCCGGCAGGTGCTGGAGGCGAAGCGGCGGTGGCCGCGGCGGGCGATCAGCGCCAACCGGGTTCCGGTCCTCACCGTCTGGGGGCGCACGGCGGCCGGGCGACCGCTGATCGTCGCGGTCTACCACGTCGCCGAGCTGACCTGGCGGATCATCGGGGCACGGGAGATGTCGGATGCGGAGCTGACCGAGTTCAGCCGGTGGGAGGAGACGCGATGAGTCACGACGGCGACGTGCCGCGCACGCCCGAGCAGCTGGCCGCGTTCATGAACGGCCTGTCCTTCGAGCCCGCGCCCGCCCCGCAGGACGAGCAGGCCCTGCTCGACGCGCTGCCACCGGCCGGCTCGCCGGTCATGGTGGTGCGGTCGCTGCGCCTGCCGACCGAGCTGGACGAGGCGGTGGCCCTGGCCGCCAAGGCCGCCGAGGTGCCCAAGACCACCTGGATCCGGCAGGCGATCGAGATGGCCCTCGCCGTCCAGGCCGAGGACGACCAGCCCATCTCGCGGGCCGAGGCGTTGCGCGCCCTGACCCTGCTGCGCCCGGCCCGGCACGTCGCCTGACCGGGCTGCGCCGGGCCGATCGGACCGCGCCAGGCCGACCCTGCCGCGCCTGGCTGACCGGGCCGCTCATGGGTGGATGTTCTCCAGGTCGTCGAGCAGGCTGGGGTGCGTCGGCGCCCAGCCGAGCGCCTGCCGGGTGTGTGCGCTGGACGCGGGCTGGTCGGTGGCGAAGATCGGGCCGAGCGGGCCGTACGTGCCGGCCGGCACCGACTCGACCGGGAGGCCCAGCCGGCGGCCGATGACGGTGGCGATGTCGCGCACCCGGTCGCCCTCGTCGGCCACGGCGTGCCAGCAGGTGCCGGCCGGGGCCCCCTCGAGGGCCAGCCGGAAGAGCACCGCCGCGTCCCGCGCGTGCACGGCCGGCCAGCGCTGCGTGCCGTCGCCGGGATAGCCGGCGACGCCGCTGCGCCGTGCGATGGTGGTCAGCAGGCCGGCGAACCCGCCCGCGCCCTCGTTGTGGACGGTCCGCGGCAGGCGTACGGCCGTGCTCCGCACCCCGTGCTCCGCCAGCCCGAGCACCGACATGACCGAGCGGCCGCGACCGCCGACCGGGCCGTCGGTGGGCACCGGGTCGGCCTCGGTGGAGGGGCGGCCGGGCACCCACGGCGTGCCGGAGACGGTGACCAGCGGCCGGCCGCTGCCGGTGAGCGCCTCGCCCAGGGTGGCGAGCGCCGCGCCCTCCTCGGCGACCGACCGGGCGACCGCCTCGGCGCTGCTGAAGTCGTTGCCGAAGGCCAGGTGGATCACCCCGTCGGCGCGGTCGCAGCCGGTCCGCAGGGTGTCGAGGTCGGCGAGCCCGCCGCGGATCGGCTCGGCGCCGGCCTTCTCGGCGGCCTGCGCGGACGTCTCCGAGCGGGCGAGCGCGAGGACGGTGTGGCCGCGACCGAGCAGCTCGGCGACGACGGCGGAGCCGATCAGGCCGGTGCCGCCGGTGATGAAAACGCGCATGACGTACCCCTCGATGTGATGGGACCTTTGTCCCATCACACTACCACGGTGACGGGACAAAGGTCTCATCACTATGCTGGGCGCCATGGCTCGATGGGAACCCGGCGCGCGCGAACGACTCGTCGTGGCCGCCGTCGAGCTCTTCTCCGAGCAGGGGTACGACGAGACGACCGTCGCGCAGATCGCCGAGCGGGCCGGGGTCACCAAGAGCACGTTCTTCCGCCACTTCCCGGACAAGCGCGAGCTGCTGGTGGCCGGGCAGGAGACGCTGAGCAGGCTGCTGGCCGAAGGGATCGCCGAGGCGCCCGCCGGGTCGACGCCCCTCGCCGCGGTCGCCGCCGGTCTCGACCGCGCCTCGCACGCGATGACCCCGGTCAGCCGGGAACTGGCCCCGCGCCTGACCGCCGCGGTGGCCGCCAGCGCCGAGCTGCGGGAGCGGGACGCCCTCAAGAGCGTCGGCCTCGCCGCGGCGATGACGAGTGCCCTGGTCGAGCGCGGCGTGCCCGACCCGACCGCGGCGCTCGCCAGCGAGCTGGGCGTGCTCGCCTTCAAGCGGGGGTACGCCGCGTGGGCGCAGGCCAACTCCGGCGACGACCTCGCCTGGCACACCCGCGCGGCGCTGGACGAGTTGCGCGCGGCCAGCACCGCCCTGGGCTGATCGGCGACCTACGCGACTGATCAGCGACCCGCCGGGCTGATCGCTCCCTCGGCGGCGACGGCCCGGAGGTCGGCGGCCCCGGCGGCGAGGAGGTCGGCGAACGGGGTGTGCTCGTCGTCCATCCAGCGCCTCAGGGCCAGCCGCAGCACGGCCGAGCCGACGTCGGTGGCCAGTAGCGCGGTCTGCTCGTCGACGCCGCGGGCGGTCAGGGCGGCGGCGATCGTGCCGGACAGGCCGGCCATCTTGATCAGCTCGCGCTCCTGGAGCGGCGGGTTGGCGGCGATCACCACCGCCCGCTCGCGCAGGAACTCCCGCGGGCGCAGCACCTCGGGCACCGACGCGAAGGCGGTCAGCAGGGCCGGCAACGCGGCCGTGCCGGCCGGGACCGCCTCGATCGCGGCGGTGATCCGGGCCTCCAGGTCGTCGCCGGCGAACAGCACCTCGCGCTTGTCGGCGAACCAGCGGTAGAACGACCGCTCGGTCAGGTTTGCCCGCTTGGCGATCTGGGCGACCGTCGTGCGGTCGTAGCCCTGCTCGGTGAACAGGGTCAGCGCCGCCCGCTCCAGCCGTCCCCGCGTGTTGCCCTCCCACCTGGCCATGCCGCGAGTGTAGCGACAGCAGATGCTGTCATCACGGTGCTAGGTTGGTGACGACAGATCCTGTCGTCACCTCTCGGGGAGGAGACCCCTGATGCGCACTCTTCGTTTCCATGAGTACGGCGATCCCGCCCAGGTGCTGCGGCTGGAGGAGGCCGCGGCGCCCGAGCCGGGGCCGGGGCAGATCCGGGTCGCGGTCGAGGCCTGCGGGCTGACACCGGCCGACTGGGCGCTCTGCGGCGGGCTGTTCGCCGGGGAGCTGCCGCGCGGGATCGGCCTCGAGGTGGCCGGCACGGTCGACGCGCTCGGCGCGGGGGTGAGCGGCGTGGCGGCCGGCGACCCGGTCTTCGGGCCGGCGCCGTTCCGCGGGCCCACGGCCGGGGCCGCCGAGCTGGCGGTGCTCGACGTGTGGTTCGCGCGCCCGGCCGGGCTCGGTCCGGCGCAGGCGGCCGGGCTGCCGATGGCGGTCGAGACCGCGTACCGGGGGCTGGCCGATCTCGGGGTGACCGCGGGGACCACCCTGCTGGTCAGCGGGGCGGGAACCACGGTCGGGTTCGCGGCGGTGCAGATCGCGATCGGGCTCGGCGCGCGGGTGATCGCCACCGCCGGCCCGACGTACGCCGGCGACCTGCGCGATCGGGGCGCCGAGGTGACCGGGTACGGCGAGGGGCTGGCCGACCGGGTGACGGCGATCGCGGGCGGCCCGGTGGATGTCGTGCTGGACCTGGCGCCGGCCGGGACGGCGCTGCCCGAGCTGGTGCGGACCGTGGCAGCGCCCACGGACGTGCTGACGCAGAGCGACCTGGCGGGGGCCGGACGATATGGCGTGCGGGTGAGCGCCGGCGCGATCCGTGACGACGTGCTGGGCGAGTACGCGGAACTGGCGGCCGCCGGGCGGTTCTCGGTGCCGATCGCCGGGGTCCACCCGCTCGACGAGTGGCGGGCGGCCCTCTACCGGAGCCGCTCGGGACAGGCGCACGGCAAGCTGGTGCTGCAGATCGGGTGACGCGCCGGACGGTGGGGCCGCCCCGGCCGGAGGCCGGGAACGGCCCGGTGCCGCGCCCGGAGTGGCCGCCGCACCGGGGACGACGCGGGTTGCGGTCGGGGACTGCTTCCCGCGTACGTCCGAAGGAGAGCAACCGAATGCACCCAGCCGGTGTCTATCCGGTTGTGTGTGTGTGGGGGGGAGGACTTCGACGAGTTCGTGCTGGCACGCTCGACCGGGCTGCTGCGCGTCGCGTATCTGCTGCTGGCCGTGACCCTCCCCCCGATCGTGGTGTTCACGCGCTCCGGCCGCGCTGCCATTACGTTGGGAACATGACGGACGTCGTGATCGGGATCGACACCGGAACCACGGCCACCAAGGCGATCGCGGCCGGCCTGGACGGGCGGCTGCGGGCACGGACGAGCGTCCACTATCCACTGTCGGTGCCGGCCCCGGGGCGGGCCGAGATCTCGCCGTCCGACCTGATCGGCGCGGCGGTGACGGCGCTGCGGGACGTGCGCGCCGCCTGCGACGCCCAGGGCGATCGGGTGGTGGGGGTCAGCCTCAGCGCGTTCCTGCACGGCCTGGTGCCGATGGACGCCGACGGCAAGCCGCTCGGGCCGCTGATCACCTGGGCCGACGGGCGGGCCGGCGACCAGTGTGACGAGATCATCGCGTCGGGGCGGGCCAAGGGGTTGCACGGCCGGACCGGCACCCCGGTGCATCCGATGGCCCCGCTGAGCAAGCTGGCCTGGTGGCGGTCGGAGGATCCCGGGCTGCTGCGCGACACGCCGCGCTGGGGTGGCGTCAAGGAGCTGATCCTGTCCGCCCTGGTGGACAGGTCGTTCCTGCTGGATCTTTCGGTCGCGTCGGGCACCGGGCTCTACGACATCCACCGGCGGCAGTGGGATCCCGAGGCAATGGAGATCGCCGGCGTCCGGGACGGGCAGCTCGCCGAGGTCGTGCCCACCACCAAGGTGCTCAAGGTCGGCGACCTTCCGCTGGTCGTGGGCGCCGCCGACGGGCCGCTCGCCAACCTCGGGCTCGGCGCCACCCCGGCCGGTGTCGCCGCCGTCTCGCTGGGCACGAGCGGCGCGGTGCGGACGATCGTCGACCGGCCCACGGCCGACGCCGACGGGCGGCTCTTCTGCTATGCGCTCACCGAGGACCGCTGGGCGATCGGCGGCGCGGTCAACAATGCCGGCTCGGTGGTGCGCTGGGCGGGGCAGAGCTTCGCGTCCGGCTTCGAGCGACCCGGCGCCGAGGGCGAGGACGCCGACGAGCGGGACGCCGCGCTGCTGATCGAGGCACAGGGCGCGCCGCCGGGCAGCGACGGGCTGCTCTGCCTGCCGTACCTGCTCGGCGAGCGGGCGCCGTGGTGGCGCTCCGGCCTGCGCGGCGCCTATCTCGGGCTGCGCCGCGAGCACGGGCGGGCGCATCTGGTGCGGGCCGCCGTCGAGGGCGTGTGCCAGCAACTGGCGCTGGTGCGGGACTCGTTCGCGACCGAGGGCTTCGAGGTGCGTGAGGTGCGGGCCACCGGCGGGTCGACCGCCTCCGAGCTGTGGGTGGGCGTGCTCGCCGCCGCGCTGAACCTGCCGGTCGCGATCGCCGACACGCCCGAGGGCACCGCGCTCGGGGCCTGCCTGCTGGGCTGGCACGCGCTGGGCGAGCTGCCCGACCTCGACCACGCGGCGGCGCTCGTCGAGATCGGCGAGCCGACCCGGCCGGACCCGGCGGACGCCGAGCTCTACGCGCGGTTGCGGCCGTTGGTGGAGAAGGCGGCGCTGTCGGTGCTGGAGACCGTGCGCGAGCTGGATCGGCTGGCGCCGCTGCCGGAGACGGCCGCACATCCGCACGCCGCGGAGACGGCCGCGCATCCGCACGCCGCGGAGACGGCCGCGCATCCGCACGCCGCGGAGACGGCCGCGCATCCGCACGCCGCGGAGACGGCCGCGCATCCGCACGCGGCGGAGACGGCCGCGCATCCGCACGCCGACTCCGGCGGCGGGCGGGGGACCCGCGTTGACGGTCCGCCGGACGGTAGGAAACGATGACAGCCGAGCGGTAGCGGAGGAACCCGGTGCGAATCCGGGACGGTCCCGCCACTGTGACCGGGGAGTTTCCCGCCGAGTTCAAGCCACGGCCGCGAGGCTGGAAGGCACGGCGGGCGGCGGCGATCCGGGAGCCAGGAGACTCCGGCCGCTCGTGCCGACCGCCGCGCGGGCGTGGACACCCGTGCAGAAGGGGAAACCTGTGACGCCGTACCCGTTCTCCGCCGTGGTCGGTCTTGCCGACCTGCGCCTCGCGCTCCTGCTCACGGCCGTCTCCCCGCACGTCGGCGGGGTGCTGGTGCGGGGCGAGAAGGGCACCGCGAAAAGCACCGTCGTGCGCGCGCTGGCCGGCTTGCTGCCGGCGGTTCCGGTCGTACGCGGCTGCCGCTTCGCCTGCGATCCCAGCGCGCCCGATCCGCTGTGCCCCGACGGGCCGCACCCGCCGGACAGCCCGGCGCTCTCCCGGCCGGCCGCCCTGGTCGAGCTGCCGGTCGGGGCCACCGAGGACCGGGTGGTGGGCACGCTCGACATCCAGCGCGCGCTCGCCGACGGGGTGAAGGCCTACGAGCCGGGCCTGCTGGCGGCGGCGCACCGCGGGGTGCTCTATGTGGACGAGGTGAACCTGCTCCCCGACCACCTGGTCGACCTGCTGCTGGACGCGGCGGCGATGGGCCGGGCGCACGTCGAGCGGGACGGCGTGTCGGTCAAGCACGCGGCCCGGTTCCTGCTGGTCGGCACCATGAACCCGGAGGAGGGTGAGCCGCGCCCCCAACTGGTGGACCGGTTCGGCCTGGTGGTGACGGTCGGCGCGCCGCGGGAGCCGAGGGAGCGGGCCGAGGTGGTGCGGCGGCGGCTCGCCTACGAGGCGGACCCGGCCGGGTTCGCGGCCCGGTTCGCCGACGCCGAGCGGGAGCTGGCGGCCCGGATCGTGGCGGCGCAGGCGGCGCTGCCCCGGGTGCAGCTGCCGGATCGGGAGCTGGACCGGATCGCCCGGGTGTGCCTGGCCTACGGCGTGGACGGGATGCGCGCGGACATCGTCGTGGCTCGCTGCGCGGTGGCCCTGGCGGCCTGGCACGGCCGCGAGGCGGTGACCTCCGACGACGTACGGGACGCCGCCCGGCTGGCGCTTCCGCATCGGCGGCGCCGGGACCCGCTCGACCCGCCCGGGACGGACGAGGAGCGACTCGAGGAGGCGCTCGCCCGGGCCGAGGCCGAGCTGGAGGACGACCCGGACGACGACCCGGACGGGGGAGGGGCGCCGCCGCCCGGCCCGGACGGCCCCGACTCCCGCCCACCCGACATTCCCGAAAAGTCGGGCGGCCCCGAGGGGCAGGAACCGCGGCCCGCCGGCGCGCCGAGCGGGCATGCCGGCGCGCCGCGCGGGGACGCCGGCGAGCAGGGCGGGGACGCCGGCACCCCGCGGAACGCGGACGCGGGCGCGCAGCCGGACCCACCGCCCGACGCCGCCGACGCCGGGCAGCGCCCGGCCGGGGCGGAGCAGGCGGCGCCGGCCGTCGCGGCGGGCAACCCCTACCGCACCCGTACCCTCTCGATCGCCCGGCGTGGCGAGGGCGGGCATGCCGGCCGGCGCTCCCCGGCCCTGGCCCGGCGTGGGCGGGTGGTCGGCAGCCGGGTCCCGCGCGGCAAGCTGGCCGGCGCACCGCACCTGCCCGCCACCCTGCGGGCCGCCCTGCATCGCGGCGCCCGCGGCGTCGACCCGCGCGACCTGCGCGAGTCGGTGCACGTCGGCCGGGAGGCGAACCTGGTCCTCTTCGTGGTCGACGCCTCCGGCTCGATGGCCGCCCGCAAGCGCATGTCCATCGTGAAGACCGCCGTCCTGTCCCTGCTGCGCGACGCCTACCAGCGCCGCGACCGGGTCGGCATGATCACGTTCCGCGGCCACGGTGCCGAGCAGGTGCTGCCGCCCACCTCCAGCCACGAGGTCGGTGTGCTGCGCCTGGCGAGCCTGCGCACCGGCGGTCGCACCCCGCTCGCCGCGGGCCTGCGCACGGCGGCCGCCACCATCGCCACCGAGCGCCGCCGGGACCCCCGCCGCCGCCCGCTGCTGGTGGTGGTCACCGACGGCCGGGCGACCAGCGGCCCCGACCCGGTGACGGTCGCCCCGGCGCTGGCCGGTGTGGCCGCCGTCGTGGTCGATTGCGAGTCCGGGCCGATCCGCCTGGGCCTGGCCCGCCGCCTCGCCACCGCCCTCGACGCCGACCTGATGCCCCTCGACCACCTCGGGGCCGCCCCGACGACCCGAAAGGCCGCGTGATTCCGATGCCGCAGGGCAAGGTCACCACCGTGCCGCAGGATGGGCTCACCACCCGGCAGCGCCGCCGCCAGGCCGTGCTCGCCGTGCACACCGGGCACGGCAAGGGCAAGTCGACGGCCGCGTTCGGGATGGCGCTGCGGGCGTGGAGCGCCGGCTGGCCGATCGGCGTGTTCCAGTTCGTGAAGTCGGAGAAGTGGCGAGTCGGCGAGGAAGCCGCGCTCAAGGCCCTCGGCACGACCGGTGGTGCGCCGGTGGCCTGGCACAAGATGGGCGAGGGCTGGTCGTGGATCCAGCGGCCCGGCACCGAGCGCGACCACGCGGCCGAGGCGGCCGAGGGCTGGGCGCAGATCAAGCGGGACCTGGCCGCCGAGACGTACGCGTTCTACGTGCTGGACGAGTTCACGTACCCGATGAAGTGGGGTTGGGTCGATGTCGACGACGTGGTGGCGACGCTCGCCGGGCGGCCCGGCACCCAGCACGTGGTGATCACCGGCCGGGACGCGGCGCCCGCCCTGCTCGAGGCCGCCGACCTGGTCACCGAGATGACCAAGGTCAAGCACCCGATGGACGCCGGCCGCAAGGGGCAGCGGGGCATCGAGTGGTAGACATCCCGCGCGTCGTCATCGGCGCGCCCGCCTCCGGACACGGCAAGACGACCGTGGCCACCGGTCTGCTGGCCGCGTACGCCCGGCGCGGCGTGCCGGTCGCGCCGTTCAAGGTCGGCCCCGACTACATCGACCCCGGCTACCACGCGCTCGCCGCCGGTCGCCCGGGCCGCAACCTCGACCCCGTGCTGACCGGTGAGCGCCTGATCGGCCCGCTCTTCGCACACGGCGCGGCCGGCGCCGGGCTGGCGGTCGTCGAGGGCGTGATGGGCCTCTACGACGGCCGGGTCGGCGCCGGCGACACCGGCTCGACCGCGCAGGTGGCCGCCCTGCTCGACGCGCCGGTGATCCTGGTGGTGGACGCGGCCGCGCAGGGCCGGTCGATCGCCGCGCTGGTGCACGGATTCCGCAGCTTCGGCAGCGTCCGGCTGGCCGGCGTGATCCTCAACCGGGTCGGCTCCGACCGCCACGAGTCGCTGCTGCGGGAGGCGTGCGAGGAGGTCGGCACCCCGGTGCTGGGCGCGCTGCGCCGGGCCGACGCGGTGGCCGCGCCGTCCCGCCACCTCGGCCTGATCCCGGCTGCCGAGCGCCGGGCCGAGGCCCGGCAGTCGGTGGAGGCGCTCGCCGCCCTGGTCGCCGCCTCGGTCGACCTGGGCGAGATCGAGGCGGTCGCCCGATCCGCGCCCCCGCTGCAGGTGGAGCCGTGGAATCCGGCGGACGCGGTCGGGCCGGGGGCCGGGGCCGCGCGGCTCGGGACCGGCGCCGGCCGCGGCGCGCCGGAGCCGGACGCGGTGGCCGGCGGCGCGGAGTGGGGCCTGGGCGGGCGGCCGGTCATCGCGCTGGCCGGCGGCCCGGCGTTCTCGTTCTCCTACACCGAGACGCCGGAGCTGCTCGCGGCCGCGGGCGCCGACGTGGTCGTCGTCGACCCGCTGCGCGACGAGAAGCTGCCGGCCGGCACGCGCGGCCTGGTGGTGGGCGGCGGTTTCCCGGAGGTGTACGCGTCGGAGCTGTCCGCCAACGAGCCGCTCCGCCGCGAGGTCGCCGCCCTGGCCGCTCGCGGCGGGCCGATCGTGGCCGAGTGTGCGGGCCTGCTCTGGCTGTGCCGGACCCTCGACGACGCCCCGATGTGCGGCGTCCTCGACGCGGACGCGGCGATGACCCCGACCCTCACGCTGGGCTACCGGGACGCCGTCGCGCTGGCCGACAGCCCTCTCGCCCCGGCCGGGACACGGGTGACCGGGCACGAGTTCCACCGCACCGCCGTGCACCCGCGCTCGGGCCTGCTGCTCTCCCCGGCGGCGGGCGGAGCGTGGCAGTGGCGCGGGGCGGATCCGGAGGGCTTCGCCACCCCGGCCGTGCACGCCTCCTACCTGCACCTGCACTGGGCCGGGACGCCGTCCCTGGCCCGCAACGTGGTCATCGCGGCCCAGGCGAGTGAGTGACCGTGCCGGGGGCCGCTTCGTGGTCGGGCTCGGGGCCCGGCCGGATCGCAGCGCCGCCGAGCTGACCGCGGCCGTCGAGGCGGCCCTGGCCGAGGCGGGGATCCCGGCGGCGGAGGTCGTCGCGCTGGCCACCGTCGACCGGCGGGCGGGCGAGGAAGGCGTGCGAGCCGTGGCCGCCGGGCGGGGATGGCGGCTGATGAGTTTCGCCCCGGAAGAGCTCCGTGCTCACGACGTACCCAATAGGAGCGAAACCGTCGCTGCGGCCGTGGGCACTCCCGGCGTCGCGGAGGCGGCGGCCCTTGCCGCCGCCGGCACGGGGGGCACGCTGATCCTGCCGAAGCGGGTCTTTGGCGGGGTCACGGTGGCGGTGTCTACACTCCCGCGGTGATCTTCCGACTGGTCGTGGCGACCGCGCGCTTCCGGCGCCCGCTGTTCGTCGGTGGCGTGCTGCTGCTGGCGGCGACGGTGGTGGCCGGGCGGCTCGGCGGCGATCGCGAGGTGCTCGTCTTCCTGCCGGCCGGGATGTTCGTGGTGGGTGCCGGGCTCGCGGTGGTCACCTTCGTCGCGCCGTCGACCCGGCGGCCACCCGCGGCCCTCGTCGCGGACGGGCGGTCGCTGCGTACGCCGCGGACGGTCGTTCTCGGGCTCGCCGCCTTCGCCCACCTCGGCCTCATCGGCATGGTCCTCCTCTTTCCGGCTGAAATGTCCGCCGAAGGCGTGGCGTGTATCGCCTTCCTGTTCTGCTACCTGCGGGCGGTCTGGCGCGGCGTCGGCCTGACGATCACGGCCGAGGGGCTGCGCGCCGACAAGTACTCCGGCACGCTCACCGTGCCGTGGGAGGCCATGTCGCCGGTGCCGCCCAAGGCCGTCATGGGTCCGGCCATCGAGCTCACCTACGACCGGCGGGAGTCGGCGCGGACGACCGGGTTCGTGCTGAACCGGCGCCAGATGCTCGTCGAGGGCGTCGACCCGGAGTTCGTGGCGGCGGCGATCCATCATTACCGCACCCATCCGGAGGAGCGCGCTCTGATCGGCACGGCTGCCGCCGAGGTCGCCCCGCTGCCGGAGAGCCCGGTCACGCTGGTCACTCGCGCCCGGCTTGCGGCCGTCACCGTGATCTGCGGTGTCGTGACGATCGGGGTGGTCGCCGCCGACGTGGGGGCCGACGGGCTGACCGGCCCGCTGGGCTCGATGGCGCACCTCGCCGCCATGTGCCTCGCGGTCGCAGCGGGAACGGTGTTCGGCATGACGGTCCGGGCCTACCGTAGGTCGCGCCGATAGGGTTTCCCCTTGCGTCACCGAAGGAGGGTGGGCGCGGTCACCTCGCGCCCATAGTCTCCGGTCGATATATCGACAATCGGAGGTGCAAGGTGCTGGTCCGTACCCGGGCTGTCCTCGCCGCCACCATCGTGGCTGCCGGAGCCGCCCTCGTCGCCGTGGTCTCGACGCCACCCGCGTCGGCCGCGGTCGTCCATCGTGTGCTGTTCGACAACAGCAAGGCCGAGACGGCGGGCAACGCCGACTGGATCATCAGCACGTCCCAGCCGGATCCGCTGGGGCAGAACTCGAACCCGACCTCGGAGACCTCGTGGACGGGCGCGCTCTCGTCGTGGGGCGTCGCGCTGCAGCGCACCGGGTCCTACAGCCTGAAGACGCTGCCGGCGGGGAGCACCATCACGTACGGCGGAAGCGGTGCTCTTGATCTGAAGAACTTCGACGTCTTCGTGATGCCGGAGCCGAACGTGCTGCTCAGCGCCGCCGAGAAGACGGCGGTCATGAAGTTCGTCCAGGCCGGCGGCGGGTTTTTCCTGATCGTCGACCACACCGGCAGCGACCGGAACAACGACGGGTACGACTCGGTCGAGGTCGCCAACGACCTGCTCACCAACAACACCGTCGACTCGACCGACCCGTTCGGCTTCAGCATCGACAGCAACGACATCTCCAGCGAGAACCCCACCGCGATCTCCAGCAGCACCGACCCGGTGATCAACGGCTCGTTCGGCAAGGTGACCGGCAGCATCATCCGCGACGGCAGCACCCAGACCCTGCACAAGGCGGACAACGCCACCGTGAAGGGCCTGGTCTGGCGGCCCGGTTACAGCCCGACCGGCAGCACCGGGGCGTTCTTCACGACCAGCACGTTCGGCTCGGGCCGGGTCGCGGTCTGGGGCGACAGCTCGCCGATCGACGACGGCACCGGGCAGTCCGGCAACACGCTCTACGACGGCTGGAACGACACGGCCGGCACGAACGCGGCGCTCGCGCTGAACGCCACCGAGTGGCTGGCCGGGACCGGCTCGACGCCTACCACATCACCCACGACATCACCCACGACCTCGCCCACCGGCGGCTCGTGCAGCACCGCCCAGTTGCTGACCAACACCGGTTTCGAGTCGGGCAGCTCGGGCTGGACCGCCACCTCCGGCGTGATCACCAACTCGTCGTCGGAGGCCGCGCACGCCGGCTCGTACAAGGCCTGGCTGGACGGCTACGGCACGGCGACCACCGACACGCTCTCCCAGACGGTCACCGTCCCGGCGGGCTGCCGCGGGGCGACCTTGAGCTTCTGGTTGCACGTCGACACCGCCGAGACGACCACCACGACCGCGTACGACAAGCTGACCGTCGCCGCGCGCGGAACGACGCTGGCCACCTACTCGAACCTGAACGCCGCCTCCGGTTACGTGCAGAAATCTCTCACCGTTTCCGGCTCGGGCAGCACGACGATCACCTTCACCGGCACGGAAGGTTCACAGCTGCAGACGTCCTTCGTCCTCGACGACGTGACGCTCACCCCGACGGCATGAATCCTGGCGGGCCCCACGGTAGGCTCAGTTCCCGGCGGTGGGGCCCGCCGACTCCCTGCCTGGCAAGATCAAAGGCAGGAGTGTGTACGTGGCCGAGTCCAGCGCCGCCCCCACCGATTCCGACGTGGACCTGCACGTCCCGGCCATGCGCGCCGAGTTGCATGCCTCGGTGCTGGCCGCCGTCTCGGCCGGCGGCGTGGTCGGCGCCCTGGCCCGCTACGGCCTGGCCACCGCCTGGCCGCACCCGCCGGACGGCTTCCCCTGGTCCACCTTCGTGATCAACGTGACCGGTTGCTTCCTGATCGGCGTCCTCATGGTGATCGTCACCGAGGTGGTCACCCACAAGCCGCTGGTGCGCCCCTTCCTGGGGGTGGGCGTCCTGGGCGGTTACACGACCTTCTCCACGTACGTGGTCGACATCCAGCGCGCGGCGGGCGAGGGCGCCGCCCTGGTGGCCCTCGGCTACCTGGCCCTGACCCTGATCGGAGCGCTGCTGGCGGTCTACACCGGCACCGTCCTGACCCGCCTGGCGGTGCGCCGGTGATCACCATCCTCCTGGTCGCGCTGGGCGCGGCGGTCGGCGCCCCGCTGCGCTACCTCACCGACCGAGCGGTCCAGGCGAGGCACGACTCGGTCTTCCCTTGGGGCACTTTCACGGTCAACGTCTGCGGTTCGCTGATCCTCGGCTTCCTCACCGCCGCACCGGTCGGCCCGACGGTGACCGCCCTGCTCGGCACCGGCTTCTGCGGCGCGCTCACCACGTATTCGACCTTCAGCTACGAGACGCTGCGCCTGGTCCAGCAGGGCGCCCGCTTCTACGCTCTGGTCAACGTGATCGCCTCGATAGTCGCCGGCCTGGGCGCCGCCGCGATCGGCCTGCTGCTCGCCCAGGCGGTCAGCTGAATCCGGTTGATCCATGGCGCGCTGACCCTCATGCTGGGTGCCCTATGCGGACAGTTGCGGAAGGCTTCGCCGAGGTTCCCGACGGCTACCTCTACTACCGGCAGCACGGGCACGGGCCGGATGTCGTGCTGCTCAACGCGGGCCTGGCCGACGTGCGGATGTGGGACACGACCGTGGCCTGGCTCGCGGACATCGCCCGGGTCACGACCTGGGACTACCGCGACACCGGCCTGTCGTCCTGGAGCAGCCGCCCGTACCGCGAGATCGACGACCTCGAGGCGGTGCTGGACGCCGCCGGCGTCGCCCGCGCCACGCTGCTCGGCGCGTCCGACGGCGGCCGACAGGCGCTGGCCTTCGCCCACCGGCACCCCGGCCGAGTGGTCAAGGTCTGCGTCGTGGGCGGCTCGTTCGGCGAGTTCCCCGACCCGGCCCCGCGGGAGACCGCCGCCCGGCAGCAGATGCGCAAGGTCTTCGACGAGGTGGAGCGGCACCTGCGCAACCAGGACATCCTCGCCGCCTCGACGGTGGACGTGGACGCGTGGAGCCCGGCGGTCAACGCCGCCGACCGACGCCGGCTCATCGGCTGGCACGTGGCGAACTCCCGCGTCCTGACGATGCCGCAGTACCACGGCGTGGAGCTCGACCCGCCGGTCAAGACCCGGTTCGCGGAGATCGACACGCCGATCGCCGTCTTCGCCGGCGGCCGAGATTTCGAGGGCACGCGGTTGTGGGCCGCGCGCCTTGCCGACCAGGCACCGCAGGCGAGCCTTTTCGTCGCGCCGGACGCGGACCATTTCCCGATGTTCTCCGACCCGACCCGGTTCGAGCGTTTCGTCCGCGAAGCCATCGCTGACTGATGCGCTCCCCGCAGAACAAATAGAACGGTTTCGCCGCAGCGCGTCCGGGACAGTTTCCGCAGTGCTGCTCGGCCGCTCCATCACGAAAGTCTCCGACGACTCCGACGGCGGTAGATCCGGCCTGGCTGCCGCAGGCTCCGCCACCAGCACCGGATCTGCCTGGTCGGCCACCGGCAAGTCGCACGCCTGCCCGACCACCTGGGGATGGGACGGTTGCTCGACCACCCGCGGATCGCCTGCCTGGTCGGCCCGGCCGAGCATCGCCGCGGTCAGCGCCACGATCCCGTCGCCGCCGTGCAGCTCGCGAAGCTTCCGAGAGTGCCGCTGCACCAGCCCCCAGGCGCGATGCCTCTCATGCTCCCGGCGAAACGCTTCCTTCTCCGCGGAATAGCGGCGAGACCTGGTGCGATCGCGCATTCCAGCTAATTGAGCTTTGGTGAAGAATCCCAGCTGTCCCACACGAACATTATCCCACCCCCGGAAACGCCGTGGTAAGCCTGAATCCTGGGAAGATCATGCCAATCTCGCGAAATTCCAAAAGGGGATGTCGGCCATTCCGGCGGCGCAAAATGACCCTATACCGCCGCCGACCGCGACCGGCGGCACCCACCGGAACCAGGCACCCCCGGGCCATGGCTGCCAAGCCCGACCACGACATCTCCGCGACCGGCGGCAGGAGGCGCGACCAGGCAGCCCCTGGGCCATGGCTGACGAGCCCGACCACGACGTCTCCGCGACCGGCGGCAGCAGGCGCGACCAGGCAGCCCCTGGGCCATGGCTGACGAGCCCGACCACGACATCTCCGCGACCGGCGGCAGGAGGCGCGACCAGGCAGCCCCTGGGCCATGGCTGACGAGCCCGACCACGACATCTCCGCGACCGGCGGCACGAGCCGCGACCAGGCACCACCCGGGCCATGGCAACCAGGGCCGGACCAGCTCAACCCATCGGCCACTCATGGACCGGGATGTTCTCGTGCATCAACGGCAGATACCGCCGCAGCATCTCGTGCAGCGCCTGCTGCCGGTCCCGTCCGTCGGCCTCGAGCGCGTGCAGCGTCCCCACCTGCCAGGACGCCCCGTTCCGCTGGTTCAGGCAGCGCTGCTCGATGATCCCGAGCAGCCGGTCCCGCTCGCCCGCGGAGACGCCCCACCGTTCCAGCCCTCTCTGGGCCAGCGGCAGCAGGCGCCGCAGCACCAGCTCGGTGACCTGGATGTAGCCGAGCCCCGGCCAAAACACGCTGGCGTCGATCCCGTGCCGGGCGCAGGCGTGGAAGTTCTCCTCGGCCGCGCTGAAACTCATCTGCGTCCACAGTGGCCGTTCGGCCTCGGCCAGGTTGCGGATCAGCCCGTAGTAGAAGCCCGCGTTCGCCAGGGTGTCGATGACGGTCGGGCCGGCCGGGAGCACCCGGTTCTCCACCCGCAGGTGCGGGCGGCCGCGCACCACCGCGTAGATCGGCCGGTTCCAGCGGTAGACCGTGCCGTTGTGCAGCCGTAGCTCGCTGAGCTCGGGCACCTCGCCCCGTTCCAGGATGTCGGCCGGGTCGAGCTCGTCGCAGATCGGCAGCAGGGCCGGGAAGTAACGCACGTTCTCCTCGAAGAGGTCGAACACCGAGGTGATCCAGCGTTCGCCGAACCACACTCTCGGGCGTACACCTTGCGCTCTTATCTCTTCCGACCGGGTGTCGGTGGCCTGCTCGAACAGCGGGATGCGGGTCTCGCGCCACAGCTCCCGGCCGAACAGCAGCGGCGAGTTCGCGCCCAGCGCCACCTGCACGCCCGCGATGACCTGGGCGGCGTTCCAGTACGACGCGAACTGTGCCGGGCTGACTTGCAGGTGGAACTGGGTGCTGGTGCAGGCGGACTCGGGCGCGATGGTGTCGGTGGTGACGGCCAGCCGGTCCACACCGTCGATCCGGATGTCGAGATCTTCGCCCCGGGCCGCGAAGATCTGCTCGTTCAGCAGTTTGTAGCGCGGATTCGCCGACAGCGCGTCCAGCGTCATGTGCTCGCGGCGCAGCGTCGGCAGGATCCCGATCATCAGGGTGTGCGCACCGACCGCGCGCGCGTGCTTCTCCGCGTTGTTCAGACTGGCCCGCAGCGTACGTTCGAGGTCGGCGTTCTCGTCCCCGGCCAGCCGGCGCGGCGGCACGTTTATCTCGATGTTGAACTGGCCCAGTTCGGTCTGGAAGTCGGGGTCGGCGATCGCGCCCAGCACCTCGGCGTTGCGCATCGCCGGATTCGCGTCCTCGTCGATGAGATTGAGCTCGATCTCCATGCCGGTGAGCGGCCGCTCGAACTCGAAGCGGGATTCGCGCAACATTGCGGCGAACACATCCAGGCTCCGGCGGATCTTGTGCCGGTACTTCGCTCGATCCTCTCGGGTGAAGTTGGTCTGCTCGACTTCCTCGCCCACGGCACACCACCTCTTCTCGAGTGAATCCAAGTTCGCACACCGGGCAGGTCTGCGCCACAGGGGAAGGGGGTGTCTGGATTTTCAGGAGAGCCAGGCGGCTGCCACCGTTGCGACGACGAGAAACCCGATCATGGCTTGCAGCAGCAGGGCCGGACCGAGATGCGACCACATTGTCGGGATCCGCGGGGTGAGCGGCTGCATGGTGGTCAGGTTCACCACCTGGATGAGCCGGACCGGTAGCCGCACGTCCTTCTGCGGCCGGGTGGTGAGCTGGATCAGGTCGCCCCGGTGCAGCGCCGACTGCGGCAGGTGGCCGTGCATCTCGACCTCGTACGTCTGTCCCAGGTCGTCGCGTACGCGCAGCGGGGTCACCAGGAACTCCGGCCCCTTCTTCAGCTCCTTGAAGCTGCGCCGGGCGCCACCCATCCGCAGCAGCGAGCCGAGCATCTGGGCGACACCGGCCGCCAGGTAGACCAGCACCAGCAGCGGCTGCCCGACCTTCACCTCCCGGGTGTACGACGTCTGGTATCCGGCGAAACGACCGGTGATGACCGGGCTGACGTGCCGGAGGACCTGCTCGCGGTACAGCTCGACCTCGTCCAAGCGGACCACCTCCTGGATGTGTTCATATCGTACGGAGCGCAACTTCTCACTTACCGTGAGTGAAAAAGTGAGAATCGGTCAGAAGGGGGTACGCGATCATGGACCTGGAATATCTGCGCCCGCTGTTCGCGGGGGACGGCCCGTGGGCGTCGGTCTACCTGGATGCGACCCACGCCGAGAACGCGACCCACGCCCAGAACGCGACCCACGCCGAGAACGCGGCCCATGCTGAGGATGCGACCCGCGCCGAGGGGGATGCCGGCCACCGGATCGAGCAGCGGTGGCGGGACCTGGCCGGTCTGCTGGCCGGCGCGGGCGCCGATCCGGCCACGATCGCGGCGATCGGCGAGGCCGTCCAGGGATACCCGCACCGCCCCGGCCGCCACGGGCTCGCGATCTTCGCCCGCGCCGGGGAGGTCGCGCTGATCGAACCGCTGCCGGCGCCGCCGGTCGCCGACCTGGCCACCTGGGGGCCGCTGCCGCACGCCATGCCGATGGTCGCGCTGCGCGGCGAGGAGATCCCTTACGTACGGGTGCAGGCCGGGCACCGCGAGGGCGACATCGAGGCGCTGGACGCCGGCGGAACGCCCCGCCGGTACACGGTGCACGGCGCCGGCGAGCAGCCGATCGCCAACCCGCGCTACCAGCGGGCCGCCGAGGAGAACTGGAAACGCCACGCCGGCGACGTGGCGGCCGCCGCCGACGCGGCCGAGCAGATCGGCGCCGAGGTCGTGGTCGTGGCCGGTGACCCGAAGGAGATCCCGTACGTGGTCGGCAAGCTTCCGCCCCGCTGGCGCGACCGGGTGGTCACCACCGGGCAGACCGGCGGGTCGGGCCGGCTGGACGAGGCCACCGAACGGGCCGTCGCGGAGGTCGCCGCGCAGAACATGAAGGCGTCCGTGGCCCGGTACGGCAGCCGGCCGCACGCCGACGGCCTCGGCGACGTGGTCGTCCGGCTCCGCCGCGGCCAGGTCGAGGAGGTGCTGCTGGTCGACGACCCGGACTCGACCGACCGGCTCTTCATCGGCGCCGGCGATCCCCGACTGATCGCCACCGAGCCGGGGACGCTGCGCGCCTCGGGCGTCGAACCGATCGAGGTGCGCGCCGATGCGGCCCTGCTGCGCGCGGTCGTCGGCACCGGCGCGGGCCTGCTGCTGGTCGACCCGGCCGAGATCGGCCTGACGCACGGCATCGGGGCGATCCTGCGCGACGACGACGACGAGAGCACCGCCTGAATCCCCGAAAACCCCGCGAAGGATCACCACGAAAGGTGAACTTGACTCGGAACCGTGCGGCCTCGCGCGGGGGAGGGGGCAGGACATGGCACCCAAGGCGTTCGTGGACCCGGACAGTGTGCTCGCCCGGACCGCCCTCGGGATGCTCGAGGCGCACGGCGGCGGGGCCGGCCCCAGCGAGGAGATGACCGAGTGCCCGGTCTGCGGCGCGCCGTTGCCTTGCCCCGTCGGGCGCGCGGCCGCCGAGGTCGTCGAGGCGGCCGGCCTCGCCGAGCTCGCCGAGGCCTCCGGGTTGGTGACGGCCGCCCGGCAGGGCACGCCGGGTGCGGTCGAGGACCAGCCGTACGCGTCTCCGCCGCTGTTCGGCTCGCTCGATCCGCTCCCGGGCTCTTCCCTCGGCGAGCCGGATCGCCCGGCGTGGCCCGGCCCGTCCGCGGGCAGCCATGCGCCGGACGACGAGCCGCACGTGGAGGTGTCGTTCGCCTCGCCGAAGGCAGATATCGAGCTGCCCTCGATCGAGTCGTTGACCGCAGCCCTGCCGCGGGAGCCGTTGAGTGCCGATCTGCCCCCGATCGAGCCGTCGACCCTGGTGGCGTCGCCGCTCGACGATGGGCTGCTCCCGCCCGCGCCTTCCGATTCTCTTGAGGTCTCCGAGTCTCTTGAGGTCTCCGAGTCTCTTGAGGTCTCCGAGTCTCTTGAGGTCTCCGAGTCTCTTGAGGTCTCCGAATCTCCTGAGCCTGCCGATTCTCCTGCGCCTTCCGGCGAGCCGCCCGGGCCGCGCCTGAGCGGGCTGACCGCCGCGTCGCTGGACCTGCCGTCGGCCGAAGCACCGAGCGGACTCTCCTTCACCCCGCCGCCGCTGGGATCCGCGTCGCCCCGCCACGCCGAGCCACGGGTCCCCGAGCCGCCGGCGATGGACCTGCCCCCCGCCGTCCCGCCGCCGGCCGCCGAGGTCGAGCCCCCGGCCGGGGACACTCAGGTCGAGACTCCGCCGTCGAACCCGCAGCCCGGGCCCCCGCCCGCGACTCCCACGCCGGCCCGGCAGCCGCTCCCGTCCGGCCCCGGCTCGCCGGTCGGCAGCCCGCCGCAGTACCGCCCGCAGGAGCGCCCCCTGGACGCCCCGCTCTACACGCCGATCAACCGCCCGCCCGCACCCCGCCCGGTCGCGACGTCCCGCCCCGCCCCGGCGGAGGCCGCGCAGCCACCCGTCCCACCATCGCCGGCCGTCGTCCCCCCGAACCCGGCGATGGGCCGGCCCTCCGCGCCCCAGCCGCCAGATCAGCCCGCCGGGCCGCAACCGCTCAGCCAGCCTGCCGCGCCGCCATCGTTGGGTCAGCCGGCTGCACCGCCATCGTTGGGTCAGCCGGCTGCACCGCCATCGTTGGGTCAGCCGGCCGCGCCGCCATCCCCGGTTCAGCCGGCCGCGCCGCCGTCGTTGGGTCAGCCGGCCGCGCCGCCATCCCCGGTTCAGCCGGCCGCGCCGCCATCGCCCGGCCACCAGGCCGCGCACCAGCAGACGAACTGGCCCCCGGCCACCCCGCCGCCGAGCACTCCCGGCATCCCGCAGCCCGACGCACCGAGCAGCCTCGGACTGGCCCGCCCCGACGCCCCCAGCGGTCTCGGCACCGCCCCGCCAGCGCCGCTGCCGAGCGCTCCCGCTGTCCCGCCGCCCGCCGCCCCCAGCGGCCTCGGACCGGCCCGGCCCGACGCCCCCAGCGGTCTCGGCATGGCCCGGACTGACGCCCCCAGCGGCCTGGGTCCGGCCGCTTCGCCACCGCAGCCGCCCGCCACGACGCTGCCGACCGCTCCGGCCGTCCCGCCGCCAGAGGCACTCAGCGGCCTCCGACAGCCCCGGACGGACGCACCCAGCGGCCTGAGCCCGGCGGCTTCGCCACCACAGCCGCCCGCCACCCCGGAGAACGCCAGCAACCGCTTCGGCGGCGACGGCGGCGCCGTGCCCAGCGGCCTGGGCGTGCACCCCAACCGCGGCCCGGCCGAGCCCCTGCCGACCAGTCCGGCCGGCGCGCAGCAGCCGCCCAACCAACCGCCCCAGCCGGCCGCGAAGGCGGCCCGCCGCAATCGCCCCCCGCTGGAGCCCCCGCAGATGGGCCAGCTCAACCGTCCGATCGGGGAGAGCGGCCAGGATCAGAAGGATTAGCCCGGCCGGCTCCGCTACATCGCGGCCCCGAGCTGCGTCCACACCACCTTGCCGTCGCTGACCGGCAGGACGCCCCACGCCTCGGTCAGATCGCGCACCAGCCACAACCCCCGCCCGCCCGGTGACGTCAGCCCCGGTTGGGCCGGCTCGGGCAACCGCCGGCTGCCGTCCCGCACCGCCATGCGGAGCCGCCCGGCGCGCAGCCCGAAGGTGAACTCCATCGTCGTGTGCGCGTGCCGCACCACGTTGGCGACCAGTTCGGTGGCGATCAGCGCGGTGGTGGCCGCGAGGTCCGCCCGGTGCCACGCCTCGCAGGCCGGGGTGACCAGTTGGCGCACCTGGCGGCAGGCGTCCGGCACGGGCCGCAGCCGGGCGCGGATCCGGGGCGGCTCGGGCTCCTTCCGGAGCTCGGCGAGGGCCCCTTCGCAGTCGGCCGAGTAGACCAGGCCGGCGCATCCGGGGGCGGCCTCGATCGCGCGCCGGGTGGCCGGTGGGGCGCCGCAGACGACGATCGGCACGCTGGGCCACTCGCGGGTCTGTCCGACCACCTCGCCGAGGGCGCCGAGCCCGATCGGGTCGCCGATGCGCAGGCCGGCGACGTCCAGCAGGAGGCCGGTCGGCTCGTTCGCGAGGCTGCGGCGGACGGCGTTCTGCAGCGCGTCCCCGGTGACCGGGTCGAGAGTTCCGCTGACCCGCAGCACCGCCACGGGCCGTTTCCCCTCCGGCCGGCACACGAGCTGGCTGGGCAACGCCGATTCCTCCCCGTGCGCAAGCCATCAGATGGTGAGATCCTGGTTCCCCGCCCCGGCGGCGCTAAACATCTGACCTGAGGTGGCGGCGTCCGCTCGGCTGCTGGTGTCGTGACCCGCCTTTCAGCAAAATGAAGTACCGTTGCGCGCCATGGGTGTGTCGACGCGGCTCAAGAGCCGGTTCCGCAAGTTTCTGCAGCGTCCGGGCACGACGGTCGACCTGGCGCCGTTCCGGAAGCGGCTGCCGGCGATCGAAGCTCGTGAGGAGGCGTTGCGCGAGCTCGACGACGAGGCGCTGACCGCGGCGGCCGGCGAGGCGAAGGATTTCACCGAGATCTGCGCGATCGGGCGCGAGGCCGCGTGGCGTGCGCTCGAGCAGCGGCCGTACGACGTGCAGCTGCTCGGTGCCATGGCGCTGCTCTCCGGCCAGGTCGCCGAGATGGCCACCGGCGAGGGCAAGACGCTCACCGCCACCGTCGCCGCATACGGGCACGTCCGCCTCGGCCACGGCCCGGTGCACGTGCTGACCGTCAACGACTACCTGGCCCGCCGCGACGCCGAGTGGATGGAGCCGGTCTACAAGCTGCTCGGCCTCTCGGTCGGCTGGGTCACCGAGTCCTGCACCCCCGCGCAGCGCACCGAGGCCTACCTGGCCGACGTCACGTACGTCTCGGTCAGCGAGGCCGGCTTCGACTACCTGCGCGACCAACTGGTCACCGACGTCGAGGACCGGGTGCAGCGCGAGCTGGCCACCGCGATCGTCGACGAGGCCGACTCGATCCTGATCGACGAGGCTCGCGTACCGATGGTCCTCGCCGGCTCGATCACCACCGAGGCCGACCCGGTGCACGAGGCCGCCGAGCTGGTCCGTGACCTGCGCGCCGGCAAGGACTACGAGGTCGCCGAGGACGGCCGCAGCGTTGCGCTGACCGACACCGGCCTCAAGCTGATCGAGGAGAAGCTCGGCGGCATCGACCTGTACGCCGACGACCAGGTCGAGCACCTCTCCGCGGTCAACGTGGCCCTGCACGCCCACGCCCTGCTGCACCGCGACGTCGACTACATCGTCCGCAACGGCGGCGTCGAGCTGATCGACGAGATGCGCGGCCGGGTCGCCCAGCGCCGCCGCTGGCCGGACGGCCTGCAGGCGGCCGTGGAGGCGAAGGAGGGGCTGAGCGCCACCGCCGAGGGCGAGGTGCTGGACACGATCACCGTGCAGGCCTACATCGCGCTGTACGCCACGGTGTGCGGCATGACCGCGACCGCGGTGCACGTCGGCGAGCAGCTGCGCGAGTATTTCAAGCTCGAGGTCGCGGTGATCCCGCCGAACACGGAGAACATCCGCGAGGACGAGCCGGACCGGATCTACTCGGTGCACGAGGACCGCGACCGCGCCCTGGTCGAGGAGATCCAGATCGCCCACGAGAAGGGCCGCCCGGTGCTCGTCGGGACCCTCGACGTGAAGGCGTCCGAGCTGCTGGCCAAGCAGCTGGCCGCGGCCGGCATCCCGTCGAACGTGCTGAACGCGAAGAACGACGCCGAGGAGGCCGTGATCATCGCGGAGGCCGGCGCGGTAGGCGCGGTCACCGTCTCCACCCAGATGGCCGGCCGGGGTGTCGACATCCGGCTGGGCGGCAGCGACGAGAAGGACCGCGACCGGGTGGTCGAGCTCGGCGGCCTGTTCGTGATCGGCTCCGGCCGGCACGACAGCCGCCGCGTCGACGACCAGCTCCGCGGCCGGGCGGGCCGGCAGGGCGACCCGGGCGGCTCGGTCTTCTTCGTGAGCCTCGAGGACGAGCTGGTGGTCCGGCACGCCGGCGACATCCTGCCCCGCTCCCCGCGGATGGACATGGACGGCGTCGTGCACGACGACCAGGTGGAGTACGCGGTCGAGCACGCTCAGCGGGTCGCCGAGGGCGTGAACCACGAGATCCACCGCAACACCTGGCGGTACAGCGTGGTCATCGAGCAGCAGCGGCTGCAGCTGGCCGAGCGGCGCGAGCGGCTGCTCACCTCCGAGGTCGCGGCCATCATGCTGCTCGAGCGTTCGCCGGAGAAGGCGAACGAGACCGACGAGGACGTGCTCTCCGACGCGGCCCGGGCGATCGCACTCTTCCACCTGGACCGGCTCTGGGCCGAGCACCTGGCCGAGCTGCAGGAGGTGCGGGAGGGCGTGCATCTGCGCGCGCTGGGCAAGCTGGACCCGCTGGACGAATTCCACCGGGCCGCCGTTCCGGCCTTCCAGAACCTGCTGACCCAGGTGGAGGCGCGCACCATCGAGACCTTCGAGCAGACCGATCTCACGGAGGGCTGGGAGCCGGAGCGCGCCGAGATCGTCCGCCCCAGCGCGACGTGGACGTATTTGGTGCACGACAACCCGTTCGGCTCCGAGCTGGACCGGTTGATTGCGGCGGTGGGACGCCGCCTGACCGGCGGAAACTGACGAGAAAGATCCCGCGTGGCGCCGTGTGCGCCACGCGGGATTTTTGCTTCCACAAAGAAATGTGGTGTGGCAATAATCTCATTATTGCCCGTCGATGCCTCGTGGCCTGCACGGACGTCACCGGATCAGTTCGGCAACGTTTAAACAGACTGACAGAAGCCGTTACCAGAATGCATTTGGCTGGGTCAAAGCCGATGTGGAACGATTTTCCCACAGTGTGGTTGCCGCCTTGACCCGGCAACAACGGTCGCGGAATTATTCACCGCGAATTTACGGAGGGTGATCGGTCGTATACGGTTACCGACCATGCAATTTCAGGGGGCTCTATCACAATGCCGGTAAGCGCGCTGTCGCCTCGTGTCAACCGCCATGCCACAGGTCCGGGGCGGGGTAGCTCCGGACTCCGCCGGCCCGCCGACTCCGCTTTGACCGTCACGGTCGCCATCCCACTCACCACCGACACTCTCTCGCCGCAGGCCCACAAGCTGATCGAGGCAGTCCGCGAGCTCGTCGAGATCAGCCAGGGCACGATCACCGTCGAGCCGGCCGCGACCGCTCTGCTGGAGCGCGACGAGCCCACCGGCCCGGAGGTGCGGCTGCTGACCGGGACCCGTCAGGTGCTGCTCGACGGGGAGCCGCTGCCGCTGACCCGGCTCGAGTTCGATCTCCTGCTGTTCCTGGCCGAGCGGCCCCGCCTGGTGTTCACCCGCGGCCAGCTGCTGGCCGGCGTCTGGGGCTACGAGCACACCGGCGAGCGCACCGTCGACGTGCACGTCCGCCGGCTGCGCCTCAAGCTCGGCGCCACCCTGCCGGTGATCACCACCGTGTACGGGGTGGGCTACCGCCTCTCGGACGACGCCCGGATCGTGGTGCAGCCCCGCGAGTAGTCTTCCGGGCGTGCGCGTCCGCCCGGTGTCCGTCGGCAACCTCGTCGAGGAGCTGGCCGATGAGCTGGCGAGTCGGGAACCTGACAGTTTTCTCCGCGTGGCCATCGACGGGCCCGCGGCGGCCGAGCCGGGACGCCTTGCCGACGCCCTGGTCGACCCGCTGCGGCTACGGGGGCGTCCGGCCGTGCGGATCGACACCGCCGACTTCCTGCGCCCCGCGTCGGTGCGCCTGGAGTTCGGGCGGGAGAACCCCGACTCGTTCTACGCGGGCTGGTTCGACGAGGCCGGCCTCGCCCGCGAGGTCCTCGACCGGGCCGGCCCGGGCGGCGACGGCCGGGTGCTGACCCGGCTCTGGAACGCGGAGACGGACCGCTCGGCGCGTGATTCCTACCACCTGCTGGCCCCGGCGTCGGTGCTGTTGGTGAGCGGCCCGCTGCTGCTCGGCGGCGGCCTCGCCGTCGACTTCGCGGTGCATCTGGAGATGTCCCCGGCGGCCCTGCTCCGGCGCACCCCACCTGGGCTGCGGTGGACCTTGCCGGCCTTCGATCGGTACGCGTCCGAGGTCGCCCCGGCGTCCTTCGCCGACGTGGTGCTGCGGGTCGACGACCCGAGGCGTCCGGCCCGCGTCGAGGAACGTTGGTGACGCGAGTCTGTAGCGGACTCGACCACTGACAGTTATGCTCCGGTTACTTTTTTAGCGGAGGGGCCAGTTTGGGACCTCCGGCGGCGGGTATCAAGGGCGCCCACGGTGCGATGGGTGGCCCCTGGAGGGATCCGCCGGCAGGGGCAGAGGAAGGGTGGGGGAGCGCATGCTCGTCAATGGAGCGGTGATCACGGGCAAGGGTGCCGCCAAGAGCCGGACGGCGGAAGAGGTCGAGCTGATCCGGGACATCCTGCGGGGCCGGTTCGACGACGCGAACGCCGAGTACGAGGAGGCGCTCGCGGAGTCCCACAAGCTCCGGCTGGTCGAGATCGGTGACGCGGCCGGCGACGACCAGGCCGACAGCGGATCCAAGACGGCCGAGCGCGACGCCGCCACGTCGCTGCTGCGTACCCTGCTGGACAGGCGGACGCAGGCCGAGCACGCCATGCAGCGGCTCGACGACGGCACCTACGGCAACTGCGAGGGGTGCTCGAACCCGATCCCGGTGGAGCGGCTCGAGGTCTTCCCCTCGGCCACCACGTGCGTCAACTGCAAGCAGAACCGCGAGCGCCGGGCCGGCTGAATCGGACGATCACGGGTCCGCCGCCTCGCAGCGGCGGACCCGCTGTATCAGCGCTAGCGTGATCGGATGGGCACGATCCAGGTGGGCACGGCCTCGTGGACGGACCGGACGCTGCTGGCCTCCGGCTGGTACCCGGCGTCGGCCGACACGCCGGAGAAGCGGCTGGCCTATTACGCCAGGCAGTTCCCGATCGTCGAGGTCGACGCGACCTACTACGGCCCGCCGAACGAGCAGACCACGAAACTGTGGGCGCAGCGTACGCCGGCGGGGTTCGTCTTCAACATCAAGGCGTTCAGCCTGCTGACCGGACACCCCACCCGGGTGTCCGCGATCTACAAGGATCTCCGGCCGGAGACGGACAAGAAAAACGTCTATCCCCAGGATCTCGCACCGCAGACGTACGAGGAGATCTGGAGCCGTTTTCTCACGGCGCTGGACCCGCTCGCCCAGGCCGGGAAGCTCGGCGCCGTGCTCTTCCAGTTCCCGCCCTGGTTCGGCATCCGGCGCTCGAACAAGGACTTCATGGTCGAGGTGGCGCAGCGGTGCAAGCCGCTGCGGCCGGTGTTCGAGCTGCGCAACGCGTCCTGGTTCGAGGGCGCGAACCAGACCGAGACGCTGGACTTCCTGCGCGCGCACGCGTTGCCGTTCGTCTGCGTGGACATGCCGCAGGGGCACCGGTCGTCGGTGCCGCCGGTCGTCGCGGCCACCGCGGACCTGGCGGTGGTGCGTTTCCACGGCCACTCCGACAAGTGGACCAGCAAGGACATCCACGAGAAGTTCGGCTACGAGTACTCCTCGGCCGAGCTGGCGAGCTGGGCGCCGAAGCTGCGCGACCTGTCCGACAAGTCGGGGCACGTGCAGGTGTTCATGAACAACTGCTACTCGGACTACGCCCAGCGCAACGCGTCCACCCTCATCGACCTGCTGGGCTCCGACTGACCTCGACGCCTCGGCGGCGGGCCAGCGCGGCCAGGGCGGTGGCATCCGCGACCGCCGCGCCGCCGGGATCATTGTTGAAGAAGACGTACGTACGGGGAAAACGCCCGGCCCGTTCGAGCCAGTGGGCCAGGGCCGCCCTGCCGTAGCGCGGCCATGGCCGGGCCCGGCCCTCGTGCAGCCGGACATATCCGAAATCGGCGGTCTGCCACAGCGGGTTGAGCGGCCGTCCCTTCCGATCCGCCCAGCACAGCGCCGCCCGGTGCTTCTCCAGCACCGCCCGCGTCTCGTCGGTGAACCAGCTCGGATGCCGGGGCTCGACGACCACCTCGACGTGCGGCGGGAACCCGGCGAGGGTCCGTTCGAGGGCGTCCGGGTCGCCCCGGAGGGAGGGCGGCAGCTGGATCAGCACCGGGCCGAGCTTGCGGCCCAGCCCCTCGGCCCGGGAAAGGAACCGCTGCACCGGCTCCTCCGGCTCGTTGAGCCGCTTCACGTGGGTCAGGTAACGGCTCATCTTCACCGCCACCACGAAGCCGGCCGGCGTCCGCTCCCGCCACTGCTCGAAGGTGGACCTCTCGGGCAGCCGGTAGAACGCGTTGTTCACCTCGACCGTGCCGAAGTTCTCCGCGTAGTGCTCCAGCCACAGCCGCTGCGGCAGCTTCTCCGGATAGAGGCCGCCGCGCCAGTCCTGGTACTGCCACCCAGAGGTTCCGACCATCAACACAATCCCCGAATACCCGGTTTTGCACGATCAACTCGGGGTACTTCGGGAGCCCACGACAACGAGGAGCTCCCATGTCACTCAGCGACGACGACATCATCGGCACCGGCACGCCCTCCGGCGAAGGTCCGGCCGACGGCGGCGCCGACGTGTCCGGCCACGACGGCGGCGCGGACGGCGGCGCCGGCGGGGAGGGCCCCGCCGACGGCGGCGCCAACCCCGGCGGCCAGGACGGCGGCGCGGACGGCGGCGCCGGCGGCGAGGGCCCCGCCGACGGCGGCGCCAACCCCGGCAGTCAGGACGGCGGGGCCGACGGCCCGGCCGCCTGAGCATCGGCATGACCGACGAGACGCCGGGCGGCCACCGCCCGGCACTCACCCGCTGCGTGAGCCTCGAGCCGGAGAAGTTCGCCGCCGCGCACTGGGGCCGGGAGCCGCTGCTGTCGCACGCCGGCCCGTTCACCGACCTGCTCTCCCCGGCCGCCGTCGACGAGCTGCTGAGCCGCCGCGGGCTGCGCACGCCGTTCCTGCGGGTCGCCCAGCGCGGCAAGGTGCTGCCCGACGGCCGATTCACCGGGCCGGGCGGCGCCGGCGCCGAGATCGCCGACCAGGTGCTCGACGACGAGGTGATGCGCCTGTTCGCCGGCGGCGCCACCCTCGTGCTGCAGGGCCTGCACCGGATGTGGCCGCCGCTGATCGGCTTCGCCCGCGAGCTGGGCGCCGAGCTGCGCCGCCCCGTGCAGGTCAACGCGTACCTGACCCCACCCGGCAGCCAGGGCTTCGACACCCACTACGACACGCACGACGTGTTCGTGCTGCAGGTCGACGGCGTGAAGAGGTGGCGCATCCACGAGCCGGTCCTCGACGATCCGATCGAACGCCAGCCGTGGGGCGGCCGCGCCGACGAGGTCGCGGCCGTCGCGCACGGCGAACCGGCCCTCGACGTGCTGCTGCGGCCGGGCGACGCCCTCTACCTGCCGCGCGGCTGGCTGCACTCGGCGCAGGCGCAGGAGTCCCGCTCCCTGCACCTCACCGTCGGGGTGCGCGCCCTCACCCGGTACGCCCTGGTCGAGGAGCTTCTGACGATGGCAGCCGACGACGTCCGCCTGCGCGGCACCCTGCCGTACGGTGTGGACGTCACCGACCCGGCCGCCCTCGAACCCACCCTGACCGACACGGTCGAGGCCCTGCGCGACTGGCTCGCCACCGCCGACCCGGTCGAGGTCGCCGCCCGGCTCACCGCCCGGGACTGGCCGGCCGCCCGCCCGGCCCCGATCTCCCCCCTCGCTCAGCTGGATTTCGCCGCCGGCCTGACCCCGTCATCGGCGGTGGCGGTGCGCGACGGTCTGCGATGGCGGCTGGTCGAGGACGGCCCCGGGCACGTCGTGCTGCGGCTGTCCGGCCGCGCGCTGAGGCTGCCGGCGTCCTGCGCGGAGGCGCTGCGCGTGGTGCTGGCCGGCGGCCCGGTGCGGGTCGCCGACCTGCCGCTCGACGACGACGCGGACCGCCTCGTGCTGGCCCGGAGGTTGTTGCGCGAGGGTGTCCTGACGCCGGCGTAGGGCCCGCCCTACCGATCGCGGCTCTTTGACGGCCGATCCCGGCTGCTACAGGCCGATCGCGGCCAGCACCAGGCCGCCGGTGACCAGACCCGTGATCAGCACGGTGGCCACCGTCGCGGCGTCCAGCCCCACCTGCCGGCGGTCGGCCACCTTCTTGGCCGCCACCACCGCCAGCACCGGGCAGGCCAGGAACACGACCAGGGCCACCACCGGCAGCGCGTCCCGCCACGTGCCGGTCCGCTCGTTGCCGGCCGCCTCCCGCAGCGCGTGGAAGACCAGCCCGGCGAGCAGACCGCTGACCAGACCGAAGAGCGCGAACAGCGCCTTCACCCCGAAGTTCAGCGGCTGCTGCGGCGGGATGTACTTGACCTTCGCGGCCACCTCCTCGAGGTAGTCCTCGGCGTTCCGGTCGCCGCGCTGCCGGGGGATCGACGCGGCCGGCATGGTGCGCCCGTAGCGCTCGGCGACCGGCCCGACCTTGTGCACGTACTCGGCCCACAGCCCGAGCGCCCGGGCGTCCACCCGCTCCAGGTCGCGCTGCGCCTGCTCGGCGGCCCGGGCGGCGCCGGCCAGGCCCTCGTCGGCCTCGCGGACGGCCTGGTCGGCGGCGGCGACCCGGCCGTCGTGCCATCGCCGCGCCTCGGCGCGCAGATCCGCCGCGTCGGCGTCCAGTGTGGTCAGCCGCCGCAGCACGCTGCGATAGTCGGCGGTCTCGAAGTCGGCCGGTTGAAGCTCGCTCATCGAGGGTTATTCACGACCTTCCTCGAGTTGCACCTCGCGCAAGTTGTCCATCCTGATCGCCACCGTCGTGAATAATCCTCGATCATTGTCCGTAAGGGATTATCACCTCGGCGCCACGATGCACCGAGCGGTCGAAATGCAGGGCCCGCCACGGCCGGGGGTACCAGGCCGGCGCGCCGGCGCCGGGATAGTACGGCGCGAGCTCGCTGCCGTGCACGTCCAGGGCCACCCACGCGCCGATCGGGTCGGTGCGCGAGGCGTGCCCGCCGAGCGCGTCGCGCAGCAGGCCGGCGCCGCGCCACCAGCCGAGCACGTGGATGCGCCGCTCCGGGCCCTGCCGCAGGATCGTGCGCAGCTGTCCGGCCGCGTCCTTGCCGCCGGGCAGCGCGTCGGCCGCGTAGATCAGCAGGAAATGCGGCCGGTCGGCGGGGAAGGCGCCGGAGGACTCGGCGGCGGCGTCCTCGAGCAGCCAGTCCGCGTTGTCCGCGTCGTACCAGCCGCACTCCGGCAGCTCGGCGCAGAGGTCGGCGGCCGGCTGCTTGGCGTCCTGGTCGAGGCAGAGCAGCGAGAAGCGGGCGCCGTCCGTCGGGAACTGGGCGGCGAGCGAGCGACCCGCGGTGGCCAGCACCGCGCACGCCTCCTCGGTGCGGGTGCCGAGGACGGCCAGATTGCGGCCGGGGGCGCGGCGCAACACCGTACGCGCAGATCGTGATTGGACGTCGATGGTGTCACCCAGCAGTACCACCGGCGCGGGCGAACCCTCGGCGGGGCCGAGCCGGCGGAAGTCCGGGCTGTCGGCGAGCCGGGGCCGGGCGTCGCCGTCGAACAGCCGGGGCGGCCCCTGGTCCCGCGGACGGCTGCGCCACAGGCGGTGCTGCAGCGCGTTCCACCGGTCGCGGTCGCCGGCCGCCGGGACCCGGACGATCTTGTTGGCCTCGGGGGTGCCGGAGTCGGCGTTGACCACCGCGTGGTAGCGCGGCAGCGAGTCGGCGGCGTTGTTCGTCTCGGGCAGCACGCGGCGGGCGCGGGGCAGGGCGAGCCGCAGCGAGAACTGCGCGACCAGCGCGGGCCGGCCCCACAGCGCCTCGATGCCGGAGACGTCCTGGCTGGCCAGGATCAGGTGGATGCCCTGCGAGCGCCCCCGGCGGGCGAGGTCCTCGAGCAGGTCGGCGGCCTCGCCGGTGACCGCGTCGCGGCCGGCCAGCAGCACCTGGAACTCGTCGACCACCGCGACGATCCGCGGCCACTGGCCCTCCGGGTCCTCGGCGCGCAGCTCGGCCAGGTTGGTCACCTCGTACCGCTTGGCCGCGTCGGCCCGGCGGCGCAGCTCCTCGCCGAGAAAACGCAGCAGCGCCAGCCCGAACTCCCGGTCGTTGTTGACGTTCACGCCGACCAGCCGCACGTGCGGCAGCCAGCTCGGGTCGCGCCGCCCCGGCGCGAACCGGGCGAACGACACCCCCTCCTTGAAGTCGAGCAGGTAGAAGGCCAGCTCGGCGGGGGAGTAGCGGGCGGCGAGCGCGCCCATCCAGGCGTAGATCAGGTTGGTCTTGCCGGTGCCGGACGGCCCGGCGATCAGCGCGTGCGGCGGGTAGTCGGAGAGCGTCACGGTCACCGGCACACCGAGCGGGCTGTCCCCGAGCGGCGCGGTCAGCCCGGTCGCCGAGCTCTCCTTCCACAGCTCCTGCGGGAGCAGGCTGTCCAGCGCCACCGGTGCGGGACCGGCCGCGACCGCCTCGGCGATCCGGCGGCAGGCCGCGGCCACGACCGCCTGCGGCGGGCCGTCGTCCAGCCGTACCGGAAGAGCGCCCGCGCTGCTCATCCCCGCATGATCGCCGTCCTGCGCGGTGATGAACTCGATGCCCGGCCCGGCCTGCACCGGCAGCCCCTGGATGATCAGGTGCACGCCGGCGGCGGCGCCGGTGCGCAGCAGCCGCTGCAGCTGGGTCTGCTCGGGCCGGCTCAGCTCGCCCGCGCCGAGCAGCACCGCCACCCGCCACGGCTCCGGCCGCCGGTGGGTGGCCGCCGCCAGCTCCCGCAGCGACGTGTACTCCCCGGCCAGGACCGTCTCGTTGATCCGGCGTACGTGGTCGACCAGCTCGTTCAGCAGCCCCGGCAACCCGCCCGGGCCGACGAAGGTCAGCACGCCGGCCGGCGCGAGCGTGGCGAACCGCGCCAGGCCCCCGCCGAGATGCTCCGGGTCGTACCCGGTGATGGTCAGCGCCCCCGGCGCGGCGGTGCCCAGCGCCCGCAGCAGCAGCCCGGCCACCACCTCATCGCCGGGCCGCCGCTCACCACGCACCACGATGTGCCCGTGGTCGAGGAACGGCACCAACGCCGGCACCTGCTCGGGGTGCGGCAGCAGCAGCCGGCCGATCCGCAGCTCGGCCGCGGTGTCCAGGGGGGTCGGCTGCCAGTCGCCCCACGGGTCGCCGGCCGCGCCCGGCGCCGCCCGGTCGGCCGCCGACGCGGCCGCCTCGGCGAACGCGGCGAGATCCTTGCGGTGCCGGTCGTCGATCTCGTGCAGCCGGCCGTCGAGGGTCTCGGCCACCTTCTTGCGGCGGGCGATCGCGGCGGCCACCACCCGCTCCCGGCGCTCGCCGGCGTTCGCGTACGCGTCCTGCGCCGCGGCGAGCGCGTTCTCCGCCGCGCCGAGCGCGTGCGAGAGCGCGGCCCGGATGTCCATCACCTGCTGTGCGGTCGAGTCAGCCATGGGGTGTCAGCACGCTCTCATCGGGCGTCGGCGGCCTCGGGGCGGCGCACCGGGTCGGGGGCGTCCGGCTTGAGCGAGGCCGCGTCGCGACCCAGCCGGGCGAGCAGCACGCCGGTCAGCACACCCGCCGTCACCGCGCTGTCGGCCGGGTGCGCGGCCTGCCCCGGCGGTTGCTTGACCGGGGCGCGGCAGATCCGGGCGAGCAGCGTGTCGAGCACCGCCGGGGAGGTGCCCGGCAGCAGCGAGCGCACCCGCCCGGCCGAGGCGGTGCGCAGCCGCTCCACGTCGTCCGGCCGGGGCTCGTGCCCGAGCAGGTCGCCGGCCAGCCGGTGCAGCACCGGCGAGGTCATCGCGGACAGCGCCAGCCCGGTCGCCGCGCTCGCACCGTGCAGGTCGCGCCCCACCTTCGCCTTGTCACCGGCGCGCACCCCGGAGGCGACCCGGCGCAGCAGCTCGGCAGTGTCCTCGGTGGCGGCCGCCTTGGTCCGGTCCTCCTTCGGGGCGGGCTCGCCGGTCAGCTGGGCGACCCGCTGCTGCCACCAGGGCCCGAGCTTCTCGCCCGGCGGTGGCGCCTCGCCGCCCGCCGCCTTGACCGCCGGCTGTTCGAGGCCCGCCTTCCAGGTCTGGTCGGGCGGGGCGGCGGCATCGGCGGCCAGCCCGAGGCCGGCCAGATAGGTCGCGAGGGAATCCTGCGTCACCCGCAGCGCGGCGGCGGCCCGCTCGGCGGCCTCCAGGGCGTTGCCCAGCTGCGGCACGCCCATCGGGTCCTGCGAGGTCTCGCGCACCCACATCAGCAGCTCGGTGGCGCTGCGCAGCTTTTCCATCGCCACCGTGACCAGCCCGGTGGGCAACTCGTCGGAGGCGGCGCGAACCTGCGCGCCGAGGTCCTGGATCAGCGACATCTCAGAGGTTGGCCGTGTAGGTCTGCGCCTGCTCGACGGCGGCCGCCGTCACGCCGATGCACTCCTCGAGCTGCTGGTCGGCCTGCGACAGTGAGGCATACGCCGAGGTCACCGCGTCGTGCCCGCTGCCGTCGAGCGCCGCGGCCAGGCTCTGCTGGGCCTCGCCCAGCTTCTCCCGGGCCGCCTGTATCGCCGCCTGCCCCTCGCTGACCTGCTGGAGCGCGGCGTCGACGGCCGCTTTGACCTCGGCGACACTGGCCACCCGTGCAGCCTCCTGCTGTGCGGAACCCGACTTCGGCCCTCAGCCTACTGCCCCCTTCCTGCCCTGCCGTCCCCGCACACCCCATTCGCGGGACAGGCCGGAACCCTTACCGAAGCACCGCCGCACACCCCGTCCGCCCGTCGAGTCCAAGATCCGACGGTGAGTGAAAGTGAGTGAGCCGTGGCGCCATCTGCCAACCAGTTGGCGCGATCGGCCACTGCATCGGGCCGGCCGGGACCGTAGCGTCATTGTCATGTCCTGGAGCATCGAAGACATTCCCCGGCAGAACGGCCGGGTGGCCGTCGTGACCGGCGCCAACGGCGGCCTCGGCGAGATCACCGCCGGCGCCCTGGCCGGCAAGGGCGCCCACGTCGTGATGGCCGCCCGCGACCAGGCGAAGGCGACCGCGGCCCGAGACCGGCTGCTCGCCCAGCACCCCGGCGCCTCGGTCGAGATCGTCGAGCTCGACCTCGGCGACCTGGCCTCGGTCGAGCGCGCCGCCGATGCCATCCTCGCCGCGCACCCGGCGATCGACCTGCTGATCAACAACGCCGGGGTGATGGCGATGCCGCAGCGGCGCACCGCCGACGGCTTCGAGTCCCAGCTCGGCATCAACCACCTCGGGCACTGGGCGCTCACCGCCCGCCTGCTGCCGGCCGTGCTCCGCGCCCCCGCCGCCCGGGTGGTCACCCTGACCAGCGGCGCGCAGCACCTGGGGCGCCCGCTCGACCCCGACGACCCGTTCCTCGACCGCAACTACAAACCCTGGCTTGCGTACGCGAACAGCAAGCTCGCCGACCGCCACTTCGCGCAGGGTCTCGACCGCCAGTTCCGGGCGGCCGGGGTGCCCGCCCGGGCGCTCACGGCCCACCCCGGCCTCTCCGACACCGGCCTCCAGTCGCACACCGTCCACGAGGGCGGCGGCGGCCGGCTGGGCCCGTTCTTCCTGACGCTCACCCGCCGGATCGGCATGACCCCGGCCCGCGGCGCCCTGTGCCAGCTACGCGCCGCCACCGACCCGCACGCCACCGGCGGCACGATGTACGGCCCACGCTGGAACAGCAGCGGCCCGCCGGTGCGCCGCCGCCTGATCCGCCCCGGCGCCGACCACGCGATCGCCGTGCTGTGGTCGGTCTCCCGGCGGTTGACCGGCCTCGACATCGACGTGTCCCGGGTGGTGGCCGCTTGACCGTCGCCCGCTTCGCGCTCAGCCCCGCCACCGTCGCCCTGCTGGCCGACCTGGGCGTGCCGGTCCCCGCCGTACTGCGGGTGGCCGGCCTGCCCGAGGACCTGTTCCTGAGCCCGCAGGTCAACCTGACTCCCGCGCAGTTCTACGCCTTGTGGACGGCGCTGGAGTCGGTCACCGGGGACCCGGCGATCGGGGCCAGTATGGCGGGCCACATCTCGGCCGAGATCTTCCAGCCGCCGCTGTTCGCTGCGCTGTGCAGCCCCGATCTGCGGCACGCGGCCGAGCGGATGGCCGTGCACAAGCGCCTGATCGGCCCGCTGGCCCTGTCCGTCACGGACGTCGCCGTTTCCGGCTCGGGCGTTGTTTCGGGTACGGGCGTTGTTTCGGGCTCGGGCGTTGTTTCGGGCTCGGGCGTGGACGGGGGCGTGCGGCTGACCGTGACGTGGCCGGAGAGCCCGCCGCCGCCGAACGGCCTGGTCGCCTTCGAGCTGGCCTTCATCGTGATGCTGGCCCGGCTGGGCACCCGCGCCCGCGTCCTCCCGACGGCGATCACCATGCCGGCCCCGCCCGGCGGTGAGGCCGGGAAGGCGTACCGGGAATTGCTGGGAATGCCCTTCACCGTCGGGACGTCGACCAGCGTGACCTTCTCGGCCGCCGACGCTTCGCGACCGTTTCTCACCGCGAACGACGAGATGTGGCGCGTCTTCGAGCCCGAGCTGCGGCGCCGCCTGGCCGACCTGGACCGCGTCGAGTCCACCTCGGACCGAGTCCGGGCCGCCCTCCTGGAGCTGCTGCCGGCCGGCCGCACCGACGCACCGGCGGTCGCCCGGCGACTGGCCCTGAGCCCCCGAACCCTCCAGCGCCGCCTGGCCGACGAGGGCACCACGTTCCAGACCGTCCTCGACCGCACCCGGCTCGCGCTCGCCCACCACTACCTGGACCGCCCGGACGTCACCGTCGCCGAGGTAGCGTTCCTGCTCGGCTACGACGAGCCCAGCTCGTTCTACCGGGCATTCCACCGCTGGTCCGGCACGACACCGCAGCAGGCCCGAGCCGCGGCGCTGTAAGCAGCGCCAACCAGCCCCGATGATCACGGATTCAAGGTCTGTCGTGCTCGTCTGTCGTGCCCGTTGCGCTCGCCTGTCGAGCCCGCCTGTCGAGCCCGCCTGCCGGGCCCGCCTGTCGAGCTCGCCTGTCGAGCTCGCCTGTCGAGCTCGCCTGTCGAGCCCGCCTGTCGAGCCCGCCTGCCGAGCCCGCCTGCCGAGCCCGCCTGCCGAGCCCGCCCACCAAGCCCGCCCACCAAGCCCGCCCACCAAGCCCGCCCTCCCAGGGGGTGCCCCCGTCGGTCATTCTGACGAAGAAATCGCGATGTTGCGCGGACGAGGCCGGGTGCTCTGTGGACAACGAGATTCTGTGGAAACGCCACGTGATCACCAGGACATGTGCTACGGCATCCGCGGCGAGGACGACGGCGCACCTCGGCCGGTGCGCGACGGCCCGGCGGCTACGCGAAGGGCCGCGATTGCCCGCGGCCACGCGGTGGGCCGCGATTGCCCGGCGGCCGCGCGGTGGGCCGCGATTGCCCGGAGCGGCGCGATTGCCCGGCGGGCACACGGAGAGCGCCAACCCCGGCGGCCGAGCGGAGAGCTGCCACTGCCCGACGTGCATGTGGACAGGCCCCCGAAGTCGTCCGGAGCGGGCGCCCAGCGGGCACGCCCCAGACCGCCCCAACCACACGGGCGGCCGACCCGTGTCAGGCCGGTACAGAGCGGGAGTAGGCGACCACCCCCATCGCGACGACCGCGAACAGCGCCGCGATCGGGGCGAACGCGAACCCCGTGCGCACGCTCACGTCCGTGAGCGGCCCCGCCACCGCCGCCCCCGTCGCGCTGCCGACCGTAAAAGCCGTGAAGATCCAGGCGAAGGCCTCGACGGCCGTGCCCGGTGGGGCCAGCCGGTCCGCCGCCAGGAAGCACGCCGTCAGCAGCGGGGGCAGCCCGACACCGCTGATCGCCTGCAGCAGGGCCATCCAGCCGGGCGCGGGCACCAGCAGCAACGGGAGGTAGCCGAGCGCGAAACACCCGGCCAGCAGCGGCAGGCGGGACGGGCCGCCGGGCCTGGCTCGGGTGTAGAGCAGGCCGCCGGCCAGCGCGCCCATGGCCTGGCAGGCCAGCAGCCAGCCGGTCAGGCCGCGGTCGCCGGACGCCTCGGCGTAGCCGGTCAGCACCACCGGAATGCTGCCGACGGCGGCGCCGGTGCAGGCCACGCCCAGGACCAGGACGACCAGGCGGGGGATCCGCAGCGGGCCGGCCCAGTGCCGGACGCCGACGTCGCCGCCGCGCCAGCCGCGTACGACGGGAGCGTTGGCGAAGGCGGCCACCCCGCCCAGCTGGAGGGCGGCCGCGGTGAGCAGGGCGGCCGTGGGGCCGGCAGCCGCCGTGGCGGCCAGGGTGACCAGGGGGCCGGCCACGAAGATGACTTCCTGCAGGGCGATGTCGAGCGCGTACGCGGCGGTGATGTCGGCGGCCGGCACCAGGTCGGGCCAGAGCGCGCGCAGGCAGGCCTCCAGGGGCGGGGTGCCGAGGCCCGCCAGGGCCGCGCCGGCCAGCAGCGGCGCGGGCCGGCCCGTGCTGAACGCGGCGATCAGGTAGCCGGCGGCGGAGAGCGACGCGGAGGCGTACAGGACGGGGGGTTGCCGCCACCGGTCGACCGAGCGGGCCAGGACGGGGGCGCCGGCGGCCATGCCGGCGGTGAAGACGGCGACGACGATGCCGGCGACGGCGAGGCTGACGGACTGTCGCGCGTGGAGCAGCAGGGCCAGGGGAGCGGCGGCGAGCGGCAGGCGGCCGATCTGGCTGGCGATGAGAACGACGGGCACCTGGGGTGCGCGCAGGACCGCGGAGGCGGTGGGCATGACGTGGGACTCCCGGCTGAGGAGAAGAGAAAGGGGGATGGGGTGGGGCCGGGAGCGGTCAGGGAGCGAAGTCGCCGCGATCGTGGTCGTTGCCGTAGAGCGGGAGGTCGGGCGTGACCCAGTAGGCAAGCGCCAGCAAGCAAGCCAAGGTCACCGCGACAGCCTATCGCCGGGGGACGCTGGACGGGCCCCGCACCTCGCCGCCGAGGGCGAGGACCCGTTCGCGCAGCCCGCGGTCGGCGGTGACGACCACGGTCCGGCGGGTGCGGGCGGCCACCCGTACGAGATCGGCGATCTTGTCGTCCCCGGAGCCGGTCGCGCGCTCCACCCGTACCCCGTTGTCGGCCTGCGGGATGTCCCTGGCCTTGCCCTCGACGACCAGGGTGACCTCGACGGGGCCCGGAATGTCCGGCAGGCCGGCCGGTGGCACCGCCGCCAGGCGGTCGCGGAGCCGGATCGCCGCGCCGGCCCGGTCGCGCCACCATCCGTCGGGGACGGATCCGACGACGTTGGCCCCGTCGACGATCACGAGCGGTACGGTCGTCATGAGAGTTGAGTCTCCCCATATCAAGTTTCTGTGAGATCTGGGAATCAATCTATGTCGAGGGTCGCTGATAGGGGGCGTGCGGGGCGGGTAAGCCGACCGCACACGAGCTAGGTATCAGGAGAGAAGAAGACTTATGAGCATCGGACCGATCGGCCCGGCCGGGCCCGGGAACTGGGACGACCTGTTCGCGCGCTTCTTCGGGGCGGCCGAGCCGCGCCGGCAGCAGCAGCAGCGCATCGACATCACGAAGTACATGAGCGGGGACGCCCGTGAGGTGCTCTCCGCCGCCGCCCGTCGTGCCGCCGAGCTCGCCGACCCCGACCGCCTGGTCGCCGACCTGGACACCGACCATCTGTTGTGGGGCGTTCTCCAGCAGGACGCGATGAAGCAGACCGTTCGCCGCGCCGGCGCCGACCCCGACCAGCTGCTGGCCGCCCTGGGTCGCCCAGCGGGGGTCCGGGAGAATCCGCCGGAGCAGGTGGCGCTGACCCCGCAGGCCAAGCGGGCCCTGCTGGACAGCCTGCAGATCTCCCGCGCGCTCGGCGCGTCGTACGTCGGCCCCGAGCACGTCCTGATGGCGCTCGGCCTCAACCCGGACTCCGCGGCCGGCCGGCTGCTGGCCGGCAAGCTGGACCCGCACAACCTGCAGCCGCAGGCCGCCGAGCCGCAGCCGGGCGGCCCGGGGCGCAGCGGCCCGACCGGTTCCAGCGGCAAGACCCCGACGCTGGAGCAGTACGGCGTGGACCTCACCGAGCTCGCCCGGCGCGGCGAGGTCGACCCGGTGATCGGGCGCGCCTCCGAGATCGAGCAGGCCGTGGAGATCCTGTCCCGGCGTACCAAGAACAACCCGGTGCTGATCGGCGAGGCCGGCGTCGGCAAGACCGCCGTCGTCGAGGGCCTGGCCCAGCGCATCGTGGACGGTGACGTGCCGCAGACCCTCGAGGGCAAGCGGGTCATCCAGCTCGACCTGGCCGGCCTGGTGGCGGGCACCCGCTACCGCGGCGACTTCGAGGAGCGGCTGCGCAAGGTCATCGACGAGATCCAGAGCGAGGGGGACGGCCTGGTCGTCTTCCTCGACGAGATCCACACGCTGGTCGGCGCGGGCGGCGGCGGCGAGGGCGGCGGCATGGACGCCTCCAACATGCTCAAGCCGGCCCTGGCCCGCGGGCAGCTGCGGGTGATCGGCGCGACCACGCTCGACGAGTACCGCAAGCACATCGAGAAGGACGCGGCGCTGGCCCGGCGCTTCCAGCCGGTGCTGGTCGGCGAGCCGAGCGTCGAGGACACCGTGGCGATCCTGCGCGGTCTGCGGGACAACTACGAGGCCCACCACCAGGTACGCATCACCGACGAGGCCCTCGATGCCGCGGCGGAACTGTCCGACCGCTACATCGCCGACCGGTTCCTGCCGGACAAGGCGATCGACCTGATCGACCAGGCCGGCGCGCGGGTGCGGCTGCGGGTCAAGACCCCCTCGGCGGACACCCGCGAGGACGAGCGGAGGCTGGAGCAGCTCTCCCGCGACCGCGACCAGGCGGTGGCGGCCGAGAACTACGAGAAGGCGTCGCAGCTGCGCGACGAGATGAACGAGATCCGGGCGCGCCTGCAGCAGGCCACCGTCAGCGAGGACGGCGTGCAGCAGGTGACCGCGGCGGACATCGCCGAGGTCGTGTCCCGGGCCACCGGCATCCCGGTCACCCAACTCACCGAGGAGGAGCGGGACCGCCTGCTGCGCCTGGAGGCGCACCTGCACGACCGGGTGGTCGGCCAGGACGACGCAGTCGAGGCGGTCGCCGAGGCGGTCCGCCGGTCGCGGGCCGGTCTGGGCGACCCCGGCCGGCCGGTGGGCAGCTTCCTGTTCCTCGGCCCGACCGGCGTCGGCAAGACCGAGCTGGCGCGTACGCTGGCCGAGGCGCTGTTCGGCGACTCGGACCGGATGATCCGGCTGGACATGAGCGAGTTCCAGGAGCGGCACACCGTGGCGCGGCTGGTCGGCGCCCCGCCCGGGTACGTCGGCTACGACGAGGCCGGGCAGCTGACCGAGGCGGTGCGGCGCCGCCCGTACAGCGTGGTGCTGCTCGACGAGATCGAGAAGGCGCACCCGGACGTGTTCAACATCCTGTTGCAGGTGCTGGACGACGGGCGGCTGACCGACAGCCAGGGCCGGACGGTGTCCTTCAAGAACACCGTGCTGATCATGACGAGCAACCTCGGCTCGGACATCATCAGCGGCACCCGGCGCAGCGTCGGCTTCGGCGCGGCGGACGCGAAGTCGTCGGCCGACGAGGAGCTGCGCGAGCGGCTCGACCGGCGGCTGCGCGAGCAGCTGCGGCCCGAGTTCATCAACCGGATCGATGAGATCATCATCTTCCGGCAGCTGGAGACCGCCCAGCTGCGGCAGATCACCGAGCTGATGCTGCAGGAGACCCGCCGCCGGCTGAGCAACCAGGACATCCACCTGGAGATCAGCCCCGAGGCGGTGGACTGGCTGTCGGACAAGGGCTTCCAGCCCGAGTTCGGTGCCCGGCCGCTGCGCCGGACGATCCAGCGCGAGCTGGACAACCGGCTGTCCAAGCTGCTGCTCTCGGCCGACCTGAAGAAGGGTCAGACGGTGAAGGTGGACGTCGCCGACGGCAAGCTGGTCTTCAGCTAGGACAAAGCAGGGCCCCGCTCAGCGACCGCTGAGCGGGGCCAGCGCGTCCGGCGTCTCGCCGAGCTGCGGGTGGTCGGCCATCCACTCCACGTACATCGGGTTGCGGTTGACGGCCTCGTGGTACGCCTCCCGCGCCATCTCGATCAGCCGTGGCGCGCTGCGCGCGGCGGGCGAGTCGGGGTGCCAGCCCAGCACCTGGCGCCAGCGCAGCGGCGCGCCGCGCATCGGCCGGTGGGTGAGCCCGGCCGGCGGGCGGAAGGTCGGCTGACACAGGCCCACGGCCAGCCCCGACTCGACCATGTCCACGCAGCTGCGCACGTCGGTCTCGAGCACCCGGCGCGGGGTGAAGCCGGCCCGGGCGCAGGCGGCCGCGAAGCAGTCGGCCAGGCAACCGTCGCCGGTCGAGCCGACCCACTGCTCGTCGGCCAGTTCGGCCAGGTCGACGTCGACGTCCTTGGTGTGCGGGTGGTCCTCGGGCATCAGCACGCTTACCGCGTCGACCGCGATGGTCTGCCAGAACAGGCCGTAGTCGGCCGAGGGGATCGCGTCGCCGCACACGCCGACCTGCGCGTAGTCGAGCTTGCCCGCGAGGACCATGGTGGCCAGCTCGTCGACCCAGTACGACGCGTGGGTGGTGATCTGGGCGTCCGGCTGGGCCATCGACAGCCGGTTCACCAGGCCGGCGAGGACCGGGCCGCCGATCGCGCCGATCCGGTAGCGGCTCATCTCCTCGGCGCCGGCCGCACCGGCCAGCCGCGCCGCCTCGTCCTGCAGGCCCTTCATGGCCGGCAGCAGCACGCGGGCGCGGGAGAGGACCAGCTCGCCGAGGGCGGTGGGGCGGGCGCCGCGGCGGTCGCGCTCGAACAGCGGGCCGCCCAGCGTGCGCTCGATCCGCTGCAGCTGCGCGGTCAGGGCCGGCTGGGCGAGTCCGAGCTGCGACGCCGCCTTGGTCACGCTGCCGGTCTCCGCGATGGCGACGACGACCTTGAGGTGACGCAGCTCCAGGTTCATAGCGTGACGTTAGGACCTTTACGACATCGAAGGCTAGCCCTGCTGCCTGGTGAAAGATCCAACACTTGTGACAAATCGGTTAACGAACCCGGCGGTAACGTCATAAATCGCTGAGGTACGTCGTGCGTCCGGTCACCGCGTCGCGCAATTTGTCGACCACCGCGACCGCCGGATCGACGACCTTGTTCCACGGCGGGGTGGACGGGGTCCTCGGGTGCGGCCGGGTCGGTGCGGCCTCCTCGGCGGTCTCCACCCGGTTGCCGAGGCGGATCAGGTCGTCGATCGGGACCATCTGCGCCAGCACGGGGAAGAGCTCCTCGGTGTCCGCCGCCACGTGCCGGCGTACGGCCGCGATCAGGTCCTTGCCGGGATTTTTCATCAGAAGCAGCAGCTGGTGGTCCTCGGCCAGCTCCCGCGCGGCAAGATCCTCCCCGCCGGGGACCGCCTGGCACAGGGCGGGGTAGAGGTACTGCTCCTCGGCCGACAGATGCCGGGACAGCTCGGCGACCAGGACGTCGGTCACCCGGGGGTCCTCGCCCAGCCGGTCGCACAGCGCGAGCAGGTCGCGATGCTGCTCGGACAGGACGTCCAGCACGTTGCGGCCGGTGGCCTCGCCGCCGACCGGGGGGAGCGGGGGAAGATTCACTGACGACACGGGCCCGCCGGTACCCGAGCCGGGGATTTATCAAACACCTGGTAAGAAGGGGCGATGGAGACCACCGCCGCCGACGAGGTCACGACCATCTGCCGTGACCTGCTGCGCATCGACACCACCAACACCGGCGACCAGGACACGACCGTCGGGGAACGGGTCGCCGCCGAGCACGTGGCGGCGCTGCTCGACGAGGCGGGCATCACCTACGAGCTGCACGAGTCCGCGCCCCGCCGGGCCAACCTGGTCGCCCGCATCCCCGGCGCCGACCGCAGCCGCGGCGCCCTGCTGGTGCACGGCCACCTCGACGTGGTCCCGGCCGATCCGCGGGAGTGGTCGGTCGACCCGTTCTCCGGGGAGGAGAAGGACGGCTACCTCTGGGGCCGCGGCGCGATCGACATGAAGGACTTCGACGCCATGATCCTGGCCGTGGTCCGGGAGTGGAGCCGGGTCGGCTACGTTCCCCCGCGCGACGTCGTGCTGGCGTTCACCGCCGACGAGGAGGCGGGGATGGCGTACGGGTCGGGCTTCCTCGTCGAGAAGCACCGCGATCTGCTCGACGGCTGCACGGAGGCGATCGGCGAGGTCGGCGGGTACTCGTACACGGTGAATGATGATCTTCGTCTCTATCTGGTCCAGACGGCGGAGAAGGGGCTCGACTGGCTGCGCCTGCACGCGACCGGCCGGCCGGGGCACGGCTCGTTCATCCACGACGACAACGCCGTGACGGCGCTCGCCGAGGCGGTCGCCCGGGTCGGCCGGCACCGCTTCCCGGTGGTGGTCACCCCGACCGTGCGCGAGTTCCTGCTGCGGGTCGGCGACGCGCTGCACATCGACATCGACCCGGACGATCCCGAGGTCGCGGTGGCCAAGCTCGGCCCGATCGCCAACCTGATCGGCGCCACCATCCGCAACACCGCCAACCCGACCCGGCTCGAGGCCGGCTACAAGGACAACGTCATCCCCGGGCGGGCGTCGGCCACCATCGACTGCCGTACGCTGCCCGGCCAGGCCGAGTCGTTCCTCGCCGAGCTGCGCGAGGTGATCGGCCCGGACGTCGAGATCGAGCACAACCACCAGCAGCCGGCCGTGGAGACGGAGTTCGGCGGCCCGCTGGTCGACGCGATGGGCGCCGCACTGCGCGCCGAGGACCCGGGCGCCCGCACGGTGCCCTACCTGATGTCCGGCGGCACCGACGCGAAGGCGTTCGCCACCCTCGGCATCCGCTGCTTCGGCTTCGCGCCGCTGCGCCTGCCGCCCGATCTCAACTTCGCCGCGCTGTTCCACGGCATCGACGAGCGGGTTCCGGTGGAGGGACTAAAGTTCGGCGTGCGTGTGCTCGACCGACTGCTTCGTACCAGCTGATCCCGGAAGGACCCATAAATGACCGACCAGAACGCCGAGCTCGACGCCGCTCTCGACGAGGTCGTGGCGGCGGCGCGGGCACACCTCGCGGCGGTCAAGGCGGCCGCCGGCCGCATCGACGACGACGACGTCTGGCAGGCGTACGTCGCCCTGAACAACGCCTCCTTCGCCTACGACGAGAAGCTGCTCGACGCGTACGGCGAGGTCACGCCCTGGGACGTGGAGTCGATCGACCCGGACGAGGCCGACCAGCGCTTCGGCCTGGGCGTGGACGGCTTCGACGCGGCCGAGTCGACCGACCCGTACCCGCAGGTGGTCTCGGTGCGGCAGCGCCGCGACTACCGGGTGCCCAGCGTCGGCGCGCTGCTGCGGGTGGCCGACGTGGCCCGGCGCAACTCGGTGCCCGACGATGAGGACGCCGGCCCGGTGGAGACGGTCGGCGAGGCCGTGCTCGAACTGCTGCAGGCCGGCGACGGCTCACTGGCGTCGCTGGACGTGCCCGAGCTGGAGCCGCTCGACGGCCTGCTGACCGTGAGCGAGATCGGCGAGCCGCTCGACCTGGAGGCCTTCGAGGACTCCGACGGCGACGGCCCGTTCCAGCCGCGCGAGGGTGACCTGCTGGTAGGCCGCCTCGACGAGCACCCGTTCCTCCCCGACGAGGAAGAGGACCACGCCGGTCACAACCACTGACCGCGACCACCGCACCGTGGGGTCTCCGGGGCTCGGCCCCGGAGCAGGCATAGCGGAGTGGTTCCGGTCCGCGCTTTCCGCGGACACACCCCGCTTGGGGTCTCCGGGGCTCGGCCCCGGAGCAGGCATAGCGGAGTGGTTCCGGTCCGCGCTTTCCGCGGACCCACCCCGCTTGGGGTCTCCGGGGCTCGGCCCCGGAGCAGGCATAGCGGAGTGGTTCCGGTCCGCGCTTTCCGCGGACACACCCCGCTCAACCACGCAGCCGGGTCTCTAGTAGCTGAGACCCGGCTGCGGGGTGGCCTGGATTCTGCGGCGGAGCATCACCTTGCGGGTCCCGTCCCGGAAGAGCTGGACCCGGGCGAGCTCCCAACCGGAGAACTCCGCCTGGATGGCGAGCTGCGCCGCCGCGGTCAACTTGTCGACATTCGAAGGCAACCGCAGCGGCGCGTATTCGTAGTCCATGGCGTCTAATATGCGCCGCTGACCGGCGTGTCGCCACCCTCCGGGCCGGGGTATCCCACGCCTTCTCGCTCCGGATACCCCAGGTCGAGGGCCGACACGTCGTCGAGCGCCACCGCGATCTCGGCCGGCAGCGTCAGCTCCTCGCTCAGCAGCGCCCCCTGCAGCTGACCGGCGGTGCGCGCCCCCAGGATCGGCGCCGCCACCCCAGGCCGATCGCGCACCCAGGCGATGGCCACCTCGAGCGGCGACACGCCGAGCCCGGCCGCCGCGGTCACCACCGCCTGCACGATGCTCGAGCTGCGCGGCTCCAGGTAGGTCTGCACGAAGGGCGCCAGGTGCTCGGTGGCCGCCCGCGAGTCGATCGGCCGGCCGTTGCGGTACTTGCCGGTCAGCACGCCCCGGCCCAGCGGCGACCAGGCCAGCACGCCTACCCCGAGGGCCGCCGAGGCGGGCAGCAGCTCGCGCTCGATGCCCCGCTCGAGCAGGGAATACTCCATCTGGGCGGCGACGATCGGCGCCCGGCCCGGGTAGGCCGCCTGCCAGGTCGCGGCCCGGGTGGTCTGCCAGGCGGCGAAGTTGGAGACGCCCACGTAGCGCACCCGGCCGCTGCTCACCGCGTGGTCGAGCGCGGCCAGGGTCTCCTCCAGCGGGGTGGCCGCGTCGTACCCGTGGACCTGCCACAGGTCGACGTAGTCGGTGCCGAGCCGGCGCAGCGACGCGTCCAGCGAGCGCAGCAGGTTGCCCCGCGACCCGTCCCGGCGGCGGTAACCGTGCGGAGTCAGGCCGGCCTTGGTGGCGATCACCACCTCGTCCCGCGGCACCAGGTGGTCGAGCAGCGAGCCGATCACCAGCTCGGCGTCCCCGTCGCCGTACACGTCGGCGGTGTCGATCGTGGTGCCGCCGGCCTCCAGATAGAACTTGAGCTGGGCAGCGGCATCATCGGGGTCGGTGTCACGTCCCCACGTCATGGTGCCGAGGGCGAGCCGGGAGACCGCCAGCCCGCTTCGGCCGAGCGGTCGCTGCTGCATGAGTGAACCTTATTCATCAGCCCGCCACGGCGAAATGCCATGAGCAGGTCAACCCGGTCGGATGCCGGACCGAAATCACGCTGCGTGGGTGGATAGGCTGCGACGAAGGATCAGGGGATCGTCTCCGGGCCGGTCGACGACGACCGGCGGGGCGGTCGGATGGGGGAGGACCACGTGCGGCTCGGACTCAGCCTCGGTTACCAGGCGGCATGGACCACACCCGCCGATCATCTGGCGATGGCCCAGGAGGCGGATCGGCTCGGCTTCGCGGTGGCCTGGTCCGCCGAGGCGTACGGGTCGGACACCGTCAGCATGCTCGCCTGGATCGCCGGCCAGACCCAGCAGATCGACCTGGGCGCGGCCGTGATGCAGATCCCGGCCCGCACCCCGGCGATGACCGCGATGACCGCGGCCACCATCGACACGCTCTCCGGCGGCCGGTTCCGGCTCGGGCTCGGCGTCTCCGGCCCGCAGGTCTCCGAGGGCTGGCACGGCGTGCGGTTCGGCAAGCCGCTGCAGCGCACCCGGGAGTACGTCGACATCGTCAAGATGGCGATCGCCCGCGAGCCGGTGTCGTACCAGGGCTCGTACTACACGCTGCCGCTGCCGGACGGGCCCGGCAAGGCGCTCAAGCTCGGCTTCCACCCGCCGCGTACGCAGATCCCGATCTACCTGGCCGCGGTCGGGCCGAAGAACCTGGAGCTGGCCGGCGAGATCGCCGACGGCTGGCTGGCGATCTTCTTCGCGCCGGACGCGGCGGGGGAGTACCTGCAGCACATCGAGCGCGGCCGGGCCAAGCGCGGGCTGGGCCTGGCGGGCTTCGACGTGGCGCCGACCGTGCCCGTGGTGATCGGCGACAACGTGGCCTGGTGCGCGGACGTGATCCGGCCGTACGCGTCGCTGTACGTCGGCGGCATGGGCAGCCGGGAGCAGAACTTCTACAACCAGCTCGCGGTGCGGATGGGCTACGCCGACGAGGCCGCGAAGGTGCAGGAGCTGTACCTGGCCGGCAAGAAGGCGGAGGCGGCCGAGGCGGTGCCGCAGGAGTTCATCGAGCGCACCGCGATCCTGGGCAACAAGATCCAGATCAAGGAACGGATCCGGCAGTACGCCGCGGCCGGCGTCGGGACGCTCTCGATCAGCCCGTACGTGGGCGACCTGAAGAGCGGGATCGACACGCTGCGGATCGTCGCCGAGGCGTACGAGGAATCGGGTGTGGCGGAGTAGTGGCCACTGTTCTTCTGCTCCGGCACGGGCGGACCACGGCCAACGCGAGCGGCCTGCTGGCCGGTCGTCAGCCGGTCGACCTCGACGGAACCGGCATCGACCAGGCAAAGCGGGCAGGAAGCCGGTTGACCGATCTGCCCTTCAAATCGGTGATTTCGAGCCCACTGCTCCGATGCCGCCGAACGGTGGAGATCGCCCTTCCGGACGCGGAGATCGTCGAGGACGAGGGCCTCACCGAGTGCGGGTACGGCGACTGGGAGGGCAGGCAGCTCAAGGACCTCGCCAAGGAGCCGCTCTGGCAGGTGGTCCAGCAGCACCCGAGCGCCGCGGCCTTCCCGAACGGTGAGGCCATGTCCGACATGTCGGCCCGGGCGGTCGCCACCATCCGGCGCTGGGACGCGAAGATCGGCGCCGAGCACGGGCCGGACGCGCTCTGGCTCGCCTGCAGCCACGGCGACGTGATCAAGGCGATCATCGCCGACGCGCTCGGCATGCACCTCGACCAGTTCCAGCGGATCGTCGCCGACCCGGCATCGATCAGCGTCATCCGGTACACCCCGACCCGGCCGTTCGTGGTGCGGGTCAACGAGGGCGGCGACCTGGCCTCGCTGGTCCCGCCGAAGGCGGAAGCGGCCGCCTCGGACGCCTCGGTCGGCGGCGGCGCCGGAGGGTGACCACCGGGTCACCGCAGGTCGATCCCATTGCGCCCTAGGCGAACCCGGGTAAGCGGGGTGAGCGATCGGTGCGGCGGCTCGATAGGGTTGTTGCCATGACCCACCAGGTGCACTCCTTCGAGCCGCCCGAGCGGTTCGTGGCCGGTACGGTGGGCGAGCCGGGCGACCGCACCTTCTTCCTGCAGGCTCGTGGCGGCGGCCGGGTGATCAGCGTCGCGCTGGAAAAGGTGCAGGTGTCGCTGCTCGCCGAGAAGCTCGAGGAGCTCCTTCTCGAGGCCAACAAGCGGTTCGGGGTCAACCTCCCCGAGGCGCCGATGGTGCACGGCCCCGACAACGAGCCGCTGGACACCCCGGTCGACGAGGAGTTCCGGGTCGGCACGCTCGGCCTCGCCTTCGACGTCGACAGCGGCACCGTGGTGATCGAGGCGATCGAGGCCGGTGAGGCGGAAGTCGAGATCGAGCTCGGCCCCGACGCCCCCGGCGAGACCGATGACGATGACGACGATGACGACGAGCCCGACGACGACCTCGACCGGCTCCGGGTGCGCCTGAGCCCCGAGGCCACCCGGGCCTTCATCGACCGCGCCCGGCGTGTCGTCGCCGCCGGCCGGCCGCCCTGCCCGCTCTGCGGCCAGCCGCTCGACCCGGCCGGCCACCTCTGCCCCCGGCACAACGGCTATCACCGGTGACCTGCGCGTGACCACCGAGCCCGCAGCCGCGCTCGCCGAGAGCGAAGCCCTCGACCTGCTCGCCCACGGGCAGATCGAGATCGAGGGCCGCCTCGTCGCCGCGTCCAACACCACGCTGCGGGCCGAGATCACGCTGGACGGCCTGACCCGCCGCTGCGTCTACAAACCGGTCCGCGGCGAGCGCCCGCTGTGGGATTTCCCCGACGGCACCCTGGCCGGCCGTGAGGTCTCCGCGTTCCTGGTCTCCCAGGCCACGGGCTGGGACCTGGTGCCGCCCACGATCCTGCGCGACGGCCCGCTGGGCGTCGGCGCTCTGCAACTCTGGATCGACGAGCCCGACGACGCCGAGTCCCTGATCGGCTTCGTGCCCGCCTACGACGTCCCGCACGGCTGGCTGCCGGTGGCCAACGCGCGCGACGAGGACGGCGACGCCTACGCCCTGGCGCACAAGGACGATCCCCGGCTGGCCCGCCTGGCCGTCTTCGACGCGGTCATCAACAACGCCGACCGCAAGGGCGGCCACGTCCTCTACCCCGCGACCGGCTCGATCCACGGCGTCGACCACGGCGTGAGCTTCCACGTGGAGAACAAACTGCGCACCGTCCTGTGGGGCTGGACCGGCAAGTCCCTGTTCGCCGATGCGGCCGACGTGCTGCGGGCGCTGGGCGCACAGCTGGACGCCGCGCTCGGCGCCACCCTCGAGGAGCACCTCACCCTCTCCGAGGTCCAGCACCTGCGCCTGCGCGTCCGCCGCCTGCTCCGCGCCGGCCGTTTCCCCAAACCCCCACAGGACTGGCCGGCAATCCCCTGGCCGCCCGTCTAAATCTTCGAGAGGGTACGAGGCCGAGGCGCCCCAACCGCACAGCCGCCGCCCCCGCCGCAGCGCACCGGCTGAGTGCGACTCACCCTCCGCGAGCGGCCGCCGGGTTGTTCCCGCCGGGTTGCGCAAGCAGCGTCCCCCGTGCGCCAGCCCGCCCCCATCCGCCCGCCCCTCGATCGCCAACGCTCCAGCTCGCCTCCGCGCAGGCCTGATCTTGGAGAGTTCCGGTGCGTGCGGAACGGCGGCGCCTCTAGATCGCCCGCGCGCCCCTGATCTTGGAGAGTTCCGGTGCGTGCTGAACGCCAGCGCCTCTAGATCGCGGCGGGGGAGGGGGAGGGGAGCACGGAGAGTGGGGGAGCAGCGGGTGGTGTGCCGCAGTGGCGGGGCAGGTGCTGGGGCAAGGGGAAGCCGGGCTTGGCCGCCCGGTCGCCGCGACCGGCTGCTCCCATCGTGAGCGGGCAGCTGCCGGGCCATGGGAAGCCGGGCTTGGCCACCCGCTCACCGCGACCGGCCGCTCCCACCGTGACCAGGCAGCTGCCGGGCCATGGCAGCCCGCCCGGCCGTCGACCAGCGCGCGCGGGACGCCGGGATCACCTCAGAGTTTGACGCCGAGCAGGGCGTCCACCGTGCGGGACATCAGCGCCGGGGCCGACTCGTCGTCGCCCGTGGCGGTCAGGGCCGCCTCGCACCAGGCGTCGACCACGGCCAGCACCGCCGGGGTGTCGAGGTCGTTGGCCAGGCTTTCCCGCACCGCCGCCAGCAGGCCCTCGCCGGACGGGCCCGCCGGGGCCGCGGCCGCCGCCCGCCAGCGGGCCAGGCGCTCCTCGCCCACCTTGAGCACGTCGTCGGTCCACTCACGGTCGGCGCGGTAGTGGCCGGACAGCAGCCCGAGCCGCACCGCCATCGGGTCGACCCCGTCGGCGCGCAGGCGGGACACGAAGACCAGGTTGCCCTTGGACTTCGACATCTTCTCGCCGTCCAGCCCGATCATGCCGGCGTGCACGTAGTGCGCCGCGAACGGCTGTGCGCCGGTCAGCACCTCGGCGTGCGCCGCCGAGCACTCGTGGTGCGGGTAGATCAGGTCGTTGCCGCCGCCCTGGACGTCGATCGTGTTGCCGAGCAGGCCCAGCGCGATCGCCGTGCACTCGATGTGCCAGCCGGGGCGGCCCGGGCCGAGGTCACCGCCGTCCCAGGCCGGCTCGCCGTCGCGGGTGCCGCGCCACAGCAGCGGGTCGAGCGGGTCGCGTTTGCCGGCCCGGTCGGGGTCGCCGCCGCGCTCGGCCGAGAGAACGGTCATCTCCTCGCGGGGCAGGTTCGACTCGTACCCGAAGCGCGGTGCCGCGGAGATGGCGAAGTAGACGTCGCCGGTGCCGTCGTCGAGGGTGTAGGCCGCGCCGGCCGCCAGCAGCTCGCGCACGTGCCCGGCGATCGCCGGGATGGACTCGACCGCGCCCACGTAGTGCTGCGGCGGGATGATCCGCAGTGCCTCCATGTCCTCCCGGAACAGGGCCGTCTCGCGCATGGCCAGGACGACCCAGTCCTCGCCGTCGCGCGCGGCCCGCTCCAGCAGCGGGTCGTCGATGTCGGTGACGTTCTGCACGTAGTTGACCTCGAGCCCGGCGTCCCGCCAGAGCCGGTTGATCAGGTCGAACGTGATCATCGTGGCGGCGTGCCCCAGGTGGGTCGCGTCGTACGGCGTGATGCCGCAGACGTACATCGTCGCGACGCCCTCGGGCGCGGTGGCTGCCACCGCCCGCCGGGCCGAGTCGAACAGGTGCGGCGCCACCGCGTCACCAGGCAGGGTCGGCACTTCGTGCCCGGTCCACGTGTCCATGGTCCGGAAGCCTATCCACCGGATGTGACAGAAACCCGAGCGTGAGGTTTACCTCACGCCGGAGTCGCGGACCGAAATACCCTAAGACATTCCCGACTTATTTGCGGGTAAAAAAATGACTTATCGGATTTTCCCGGAAACCGCCACTTTGATCCGCTCGGAGGCACAGACTTTCGGAGGTCCTATTTTCGTTCGAAAGGGATTTATCATGCGACGTCCTGCTTTGTACCTTGCTGGCCTTGTTCTGGCCGCCGGCGCGAGCCTTGCCGGGGCGGGACCCGCCTCCGCAGCGCCCGCAGCGCCCGCAGCGCCTGCGACGGTCGCCGCGCCCGCGTCCGCCTCGCACGGCGCCTGGATTCCCGGCGGCTGGTGTGGCGGCCTGGGCTGGGGCTGGGGCAACGGCTGGGGGCCCGGCTGGGGCAACGCCTGGAACGACAACTGGAACGACTGGGGCGACGGCTGGGGCAACGGCAACGGCTGGGGCCACGGCTGGGGCTGGCGAGGGTACTGCCACAACCACCGGTGGGGCTGGGGCCCCTGGGGTGGCGGCTGGGGTGGCGGCGGCTGGGGTGGCGGCTGGTGATCGGAGACCAAGCCGACACTGAGTAGACCGACGACATCGACCCGGGGTGCCCGCACAGGGCCCCCGGGTCCGTCGTTTTGCTCAGGCGAGCGCCAGTCCCGGGTCCGAGTCGGTGGCGGCCGGGACGGGCGCCGGGATGCGGTACTCCTCGGTGAGCGTCGTCATCGGGCCGGGCCAGGTCGCCTGGGCCACCTCGATCGGCTTGCGGGTCTCGTCGAAGGCCACGTGCAGCAGGTGCAGCACCGGCGTGTCCGGCCGGATCTGCAGGATCTCGGCCTCGTCCCGGCTCGGCTGGCGGGCGCTGATCGTGTCGGTGGCCGACGCGTACCGCTTGCCGAGCGCCTCCTCGGCCTCCTGGTAGAGCGGCCGGCCGAACGCCTCGGCCCGTTCGAGGGAGGTCCCGGAGGTCTCGGCCACCCGGAACCACGACGCGCCCAGCTCGACGGTCGCGTCGTCGGCCCGCACGACATGACGCCGCACCAGCAGCTCGGTGCCGTCGCGTACGCCGAACGCATCGGCCACCTCCGGCGGCGCGGGTTCGCGGCCGACCGAGACCAGCTGCTGCCGGTACCGGGCCGCGAGGTCGGCGTGGTAGCCGCGGTGCGCGCCGTACCGGCCGCGGGAGAGCCGGTTGAGCCGCCGCCGGGTGCCGCGGACGTACGTCCCCGAGCCCGGCTTCGTGATCAGGACACCCTCGACCCGCAGCTGGTCCACGGTCCGTTGCACGGTCTGCTTGGCCACCCCGAACATCTCCGCCATGGCCGGGATCGAGGGCAGCCGCTCACCCGGCTGCCAGTCCCCGCGCCGGATGCGCTCCTTGAGCTGCGTCGCGATCTGCCGATGCGGAAACTCCGCCGCGCCCGGATTGATGGTCATCGTCGACCTCCCGCAGAGACCCTAGGTTCCTAGGATGCCGTACGGGCCGTGCCGCGGGGCGCAGCGACACGCCCGGAGACGGGTCTACCAGGAACCGGCCGTGGGGCCGGCCGAGCCGCCCCGCCGCCGCAGGTACTTCTCGAACTCGCTGGCGATCTCGTCCCCGGTCAGCGGCTGAATGCCCTCGTCGCCGACCCGCTCCTCCAGCTCACGCACGTACTCGCCGAGCTCGGCGTCCTGCTCGGCCGCGGCACGGACCCGCTTCTCCCACTCGTCCGCCTCCTCGGCCAGCTCCGCCATCGGCACCGGCAGGTCGAGCACGTCCTCGAGCCGGCCCAGCAGCGCGAGCGTCGCCTTCGGGCAGGGCGGGTTGTTCGCGTAGTGCGGCACGTGCACCCAGAACGACAGCGCCTCGAGCTCGGCCCGGCCGGCGGCCTCGTGCAGCACGCCCACGATGCCGGTGGGCCCGTCGTACCGGGTAGGCACGACCTTGTACTTGTCCGCCATGTCGCTGTCGGTGGCCGATCCGCTGATCGGCAGCGGCCGGGTGTACGGCACGTCGGCGAGCAGGGCGCCCAGCAGCACGATCCGGTTGATCTCGAGGCTGTGGCACACCTCGAGAACCTGCTCGCAGAACGTCCGCCAGCGCATGCTCGGCTCGATGCCGCGGATCAGCACCACGTCCCGGTCGGCGCCGGGCGGGCTGGCCACGGTGAAGCGGGTGGTCGGCCACTCGATCTTGCGGGTCTCGCCCTCGGCCATCGTGATGGTCGGCCGGCTCACCTGGAAGTCGTAGAAGTCCTCGGGGTCGATCGTGCTGATCTCCCGGGCCTGCCAGACCTGCTCGAGGTGTTCCACGGCCGCGGTGGACGCGTCCGCAGCGTCGTTCCAGCCCTCGAAGGCGGCGATTGCCACCGGGGAGCGAAGCACCGGGAGGCCGTCGAACTCAGTCATGTCTGACAGCCTACGTGCGCCCCGCCTGCATCACCCGGCGGCCGTACCGCGCTCGGCCCGGGCGCGCGGCGATGAAACGCATCAAAACGAAGTGCCCGGAGAACGCCGCACGGGATTGCCGGAAATGCGAGGTTAAGGCGACGGCCGAATCCTCCACCGTTCACGCGGTCGTGACAGGATCACCGGCAACCGGCGCGGAGGGGGCACGACGTGGACGCGAGCCACGTGGCGGACGAGCTCGAAGCGGTGATCCTCACCGAGGACCAGATCCTGGCCCGGGTGGCCGTGCTGGCCGTGGAGCTGTACCAGGACCTCGCCGGGCGTACCCCGGTACTGGTCGGCGTCCTGGGCGGCGCGGCCACCTTCACGGTCGATCTCGCGCGGGCGTACCCCGGCCAGGTCGAGATCGGCTGGATGGCGATCAAGTCGTACAGCACCCGCAACCGCGCCTCCGGCTCGGTCCGCGTGCTCAAGGACCTCGACATCGACATCGCCGGCCGGGACGTGGTGATCGTCGACGGCGTCATCGACACCGGCCTCACGATGACCTGGCTGATCAGCAACCTGGCCCAGCGCAACCCGGCGACGATCTCGGTCTGCGCCCTGCTCCGCAAGCCCGACGTGGCCCGCTTCGACGACACCCCGACGCACATCGGCTTCGACGTCGGCCCGGGCCTGATCGTCGGTTACGGCCTCGATCACCAGGGCAGATATCGCAACCTGCGCTGCGCGGCCGTCCTGGCCGTCGAAACACCATCGAAGGGTACGAGGCTGACGCCGTCCCCGGCCGCATGACCGCCGTCCCCGCCGCGGCGCATCGGCCGGTTGCCACTCACCCTCCGCGTGCGGCCGCCGGGTTGGCCCGCGACCAGGGCTCCGGAAGCACCCGGTCCAGCACGGCCACCCCGGTCAGCACCTCGAAGCCGTGCCGCGCGTACAACTCGACGGCGTTCGTGTTGGCGGTCTCGGTCTGCAACGAGAGCCGGTGCGCCCCGGCCGCGCGGGCGTCGGCGGCGACCCGCGTCAGCAGCCGCCCCGCCACGCCCTGCCGCCGCACCGTGGGCGCCACGTAAAGGTCCCGCACCAGCCACACGGTCCGCAGGGTCAGCGCCGCCGGCGCCACCGCGGTCGAGCAGATCCCGTACGCCTGGTTCCCGTCGCCCGCCGCGTAGATCCGCCCCTTCCCGGACAGCACCAGCTCCCGCATCCAGGCGGCCACCGCCTCGGGCGCCGGGTTGGCCCCGTAGTGCTGCCGGTACTCGTCGAAGAGCGCCGCCGCCCCCGCGAACAGCGGATCGGCGAGCGCGGTGACGCTGACCACCCGCAGCCCGGCCATAGCGCCATAATTCCGTTCATCGACGCAGAGAGCGGCAAAAACTGCATACTGCAACGGTGACCGCCGCACGCGAGCGACAGCCGCACCTCGACCAGGTCCTGGGGCCGACCGACGACACCGTGAAGTTCTTCCAGCCGCGGGCCATGGTCTTCGTGACGATGCTCTGGGTCATCGCCGCGGTCTGGGCGACCGCCCTGGCCCTGCACCTGCTGGTCCGCGTCGCGACCGGCTACGTCCCGTCGGGCGGCACCATCGTCATCTACGTGGAGATCGCCCTGATCGTCCCGGTGGTGATGGCCTCCGTGATCCTCCTGGTGGCCTGGCGCCGCCTGGGCTGGCTGTACTGCTCCATCCGCGGCCTCGACTTCGCGGCCACCGGCCGCAGACCGGTCCACCTCCCGTGGGCCGGCGTGGCCGCGGTCTCGCTGCGCGGCTGGGGCCCGTTCACCGAACTGGTGATCACCCCGGTGTCCGAGGACTTCGCCGCGATCGGCACCACCCCCGGCCGCCGCCCTCGCATGCGCCGTCGCGGCGGACAGGTCGCCTACCTGGTGGACGTGGGCCTGATGTCGCCGGGCCCCGAGGTCCTGCTGGCCGAGCTGCACTGCCGCCTGCCCGACAAGACCTGAGCCCGGCCCGGCCGTCAGGCCGCGGGATGGACGACCTCCGGCTCGCGGGCCTTGTGCTGCATGGTCCAGAGCAGCTCCGCGAGGTCGGCGGGGTCGACCGACGGGATGGCCGGCACCGGCTCGCCGGCGGCCTCGGCGGCCGTCAGCCAGGCGTGGAAGGGCGTGTTCTCGATCGCCGCGCCGATGTACAGGCCGCCGACGTACACGCCCCGATCGGCCACCTCGGCGTGCCAGGCCTGCAGCAGGTTGCGCTGGGCGGCCAGGGCGAGGCCGCCGGCGATGGCCGGGTTGCCCCGCAGGGCGCTCGCGCCCTGGGCGCTGAGAATCGCACCCTCGCCCCGGGCGAGCATGGCCGGCAGGAACTCGCGGACCAGCGCGAGCAGCGCGTGGACGCCGAGGGTCATCAGCTCGTCGACCCGCTCCGAGGTCAGCTCGAGCACCGGCACGAAGCCGTCGGCGGCGGCGCCGTAGTAGAGCACCTCGGGGTCGCCGGCCGTGGCCCGGATGCGCTCGGCCAGCGCCGGGATGGCGCCGACGTCGGTGAGGTCGGCGGCGATCGGGTACGCCCGCGCGCCCTCGGCGGTCAGCTGCGCGGCGAGCCGGTCGAGCGGCTCCGGGCGGCGGGCGACGAGCGCGACGGCGTAACCCTCCCGCGCGTACCGGCGGGCGACCGCCTGGCCGAGACCGGGCCCCGCTCCGATGACAGCGATGGACTTCGTCATAACCTGACCCTAGGGTTAAGTTGACTCCAGGGTCAAGTTGGTATCGTTGCGTATGTGAAAGCCAGTGCAGCCGTGTCGTTGCGCGCCGACGCGGCTCGCAATGTCGCCCAGATCCGCGCCGCCGCCATCGCCGCCTTCCGGGGGCGCGGGCTGAGCACGCCGCTGGAGGAGATCGCCCTGGCGGCCGGGGTCAGCAAGGCGACGATCTACAACCGCTTCGGCGGGCGGGAGGGCCTGATCGACGCCGTGATCGGCGACCTGGTCGCCGCCGAGATGGACACGATCATGGGCCGGGCGCGGGCCGTCGGCGACCCCTGGCGGGCCCTGGTCACCTACGTCGGCGACCGGCGCGACCTGCAGTTCCGCGAGCCGGCGTTCACCGACGCGCTGCTGATGACCTACCCGAACTCGCCGCGGTTGGTCGCCCTCGCCAACGCGGCCACCGACACGACCGTCCACCTGCTCCGGCGAGGCCACGACGCCGGCGTGCTCCGGCCCGGCTTCACCGCCGCCGACCTGTACTACGCCGATGTCGCCAACGGGCTGGCGCTGCGCGCGCTGGGCGAGCAGACGCGCGAGGACTACGACCGCCGTACCCGCTTCTTCATCGACAGCCTGGCGTCCCGGTGAGGTGAGGGCGGAATCTTCAAGCCCGGCGCGGGGCGGCCGATGGGTGGCCTGGTTTCGGACGGGCGGGAGGCGGCGGGTGGCCGGCACGGTGCGGAGGCGCACGGCGGTGCGCTGCTCGGCGGGGTTCGCCGCCGTCGCGGTCGTGCTCGCCGCCGCCGGCTCCGCGCCCGCGCCGACCGAGGCGGACAGCGCCGTGGCCAGGTACCTGGCCTGCCTGCGCGAGGCGCGGAAAATCGCCGACCGGTATCGCGGGGACGGCATCAGGGTCAACGTGGCCTGCCTGTGGCCGGACGACGTTCCGATCGACCCGAAACTGTTCCCGCCCGTCGCGGTCAAGCCGGCACCGACCCCGGTGGTGACCGTGGGACACCGGGGTTGCGTCACCGGGCCCGGCCGGCCGGTGACCGCCACGGCCCTCACCAGCGCGTCGGCCACGGCGCCGGGCGAGGAGATCTGGTACGAGTGGCAGCCGCTCGGTGGCGTCGACAGCGACACCACCGGCACGGGCGGTCCCGTTCTGGAGTTCCGTCCCGGCGACCTCGCGCCGGGCCACAGTTACCGCTGGCGAGCCCGAGTCCTCGACACCGGGGAGGAGAGGGACGACTCGGACACTCCCTGGAGCATGGCCGACTACGAGCGGGGGTGGTCGCCCTGGTGCGAGTTCACCGTGTCCGCGGCCGCCGTCGACTACACCGGGATGGGCGACGTCAGCCTGGAAGCGCTGACCGAGCTCGGCCTGCGGCCCGACCGCACGTACACGGTCAGCCTGTCCGGCCGCCAGCAGCGCCTGCTGCGCGCGGGCACCGACGTCGGCCGGACCGGCGCCCGGATGACCCTGACCGGCCCCCGCTGGACCGACCTGCTCGTCCAGCTGAGCCAGTCGGCCGTCTTCCTGGCGGAAAACATCGACGGGGACGAGGACTTCACCACCCCGCCGGAGAGCATCGCCTACCGCAAGCTGGTGGACACCATCTCCGTCGAACTGGGCGGCCCCCGCCACCCCCGTCTGAGCTGAACCGCTGTCGGCCGGGTCAGCGCTGCGCTTCGAAGTGGTCCTTCATCGCCGGGTAGTAGTCGTCGAAGCTGGGCATCGGCGCGTCCTCGCGGGCGGCGACCAGCGCGTCCAGGTAGTACTCCCAGCCCGGCCCGATCTCGCCGGCGGCTTCCGTGCTGGTCAGGTGCTGGGTGAAGCGCAGCTCGGTGACGCCGGCCCGCTCGGTGAGGGTCAGGTCCAGGCGCCACCGGTCGGGCTCCTCGCCGGCGGAGACGGCCAGGTGGCTCGGCGGGTCGCAGGCGTCGACGGTGAAGTCCATCCAGGGCTTGCCTTCCTCCTGGGCCATCTGGACCTTGATGGTGCGGCCCGGGGCGGCGTCGCCCTCCCACGGGCCGAACCAGCGGGCGGTCCGGGACGGGTCGGTCAGGCTGGCCCAGACGTCGTCGATCGGGGCGCGGAACGTGCGGGTCAGCACCAGGTCGTTGCCGAACAGGCGGCCGGTCGGGGTCGGACTCATGCGGTCTCCTTGTGCGAAGCGGGTGATGCGTGTGAAGCGTGCGAAGGGTTCGAAGGGTTCGAAGGGTTCGAGGAGTGTGCGGGCTGAGCCGGGTCCGAGGGCCGGTGCCCGGCGGCGGCCTGCCGCTCGCGGCGGGTGCGATGGACCTCGGTCTCCAGCGCGTCGAAGTGGTGCTGCCAGCCGGCCGGGCGGGTCAGCCGGGTCAGCCAGCCGGCCAGCTCGTCGAGCGGGGCGGTGACCAGCTCGTAGACGCGGCGGCGCCCGTCGGCCGTGTCGCGCACCAGGCCGGCCTCGCGCAGCACGCGCAGGTGCCGGCTGACCGCGGGCCGGCTGATCGCGAACCGGTCGGCGATCTGGCCGGCCGAGAGCGGCGCGGCGCGCAGCATCAGCAGGATCTGCCGCCGCACCGGGTCGGCGATCGCGCCCGCCACCTCGTCCACGCCGGAAAGCGTAACCACTGTGTTACGCGTCAGGCAACGGCCCGGGCCGGATTGCGGTTGGGCGTCTGCTACCCGTACGAGGGAAGGGGTTTTCCGAAAGTGACCGGTACGCCGGGGGAGTACAGGACGCTGGCCGGCGGCCCGGCCGGAGCCGGCAGGCCGGTGGCCGCGATCAGGGAGTCGTCCAGCGAGAGCAGCTCGGCGCGGTGCAACGGCCATGGTGGATGGTCGTTGGGCAGGTGCACGGTGCGGCCCCAGGCGCGCGTGTGCAGACCCCAGCGGGCGGTGACGAACAGCTCGAGCGGAGTCGGGTCGGCAATGGCGTCGCCGACCCGCACGGACAGCGACGAGGTGGCGCCGCGCGGGGCCGGCCAGCGGCGCCGGGACGTGTAGGAGAGGACGTCTCCGGCGCGGCTTATCCGCATGCGGGACCACATGTACGGCAGGCGTAGCCAGGCGCGGGCGGTGAGGACCGGGAGCAGGCGCTCGGCGTCCAGCGACAGGAAGACGACCGCGCGGTGGCCGTTGCGGTCCACGCTGTACAGCCGGACGTTGGTCTCGGCGAACGTGCCGAGGTACGGCACACCGGGCCCGCGCAGGAAGCCGACGCCCTCCATCCGGAAGGCGATCAGACCGACGTACGTGACGCCGTCGAGAACGTCGGGCCGGCACCCGGCCGGCAGCAGCGGGGCGACCAGCGCGGGGTCGGCCGGCCAGTGCAGGAACGTCAGGTCCGCCCAGCGCTGCACCAGCAGCGACCGGCCCACCGGGCGGGGCGTGGTGGGGGTGACCTCCTCGGTGCCGCCGGGCGGGATGAGCGTCATGGCCCGAAGCTAGTCCGTTTCCCGGTCGGCACGATCGGGCAACTCTGCCACTTGCGTCACAGTCGCCCCGGGGACCCGCCGGTGCGGGGAGAATCGGGAGCGATGAACGGACAACAACCTGCTGCGGTGCTCTTCGACATGGACGGCACCCTGGTGGACAGCGAGAAGGTCTGGGAGATCGCCCTCCACGAGCTCGCCGCCTGGGCAGGCGGGAAGCTCTCGCCCGCGGCCCGCGCCGCGATGGTCGGCAGCAGCATGGCCGCCAGCATGCGGATCTTCCGGGAGGACCTCGGGCAGCCGGACCGCCCCGAGGAGCCCGACGTCAACTGGCTGACGTCGCGGGTGTTCAACCTGTTCCGCGAGGGACTGGTGTGGCGCCCCGGCGCCGCCGAGCTGCTGCGCGCGGTGAAGGCGGCCGGCATGCCGACCGCGCTGGTCACCTCGACCGGCCGGCTCCTGGTCGAGGCCGCGCTCGACACCCTGGGCCGGGAGAACTTCGACGTCGTGGTCTGCGGCGACGAGGTCACCATGCCCAAGCCCGACCCGGAGCCGTACCGGGCGGCGGCCACGCTGCTCGGCGTCCGGATCGAGGACTGCGTCGCGATCGAGGACTCGCCGACCGGCGTGGCCAGCGCGGTCGCCTCGGGGGCGGTGGTGCTGGCCGTGCCGGCCGAGCTGGAGCTGCCGGCGACCGACGGGGTCCACCTTCGCCGCTCGCTGGTCGGCGTGGATCCCGGCTATCTGGCGAACCTGCTGGTCACGCGGCGACTGCTGCCGTCCGAAAGCTGACCCGCCACGATTGGCGTCATGCTGACGCTTGACTGACGTCACTGGTGACGTCATAGTGGTGGCATGGACCTGACGCCGTACCTCGAGACCCTCCGGGCCGACCTCGCCACCGCCGCGGCGCCCGGCGGGTCCGAGATCACCCGCGCCGCCGAGCTGCTCGGCCACTCCCTGGAGTCGTCGGCCCGGCTCGCGCTGCTCGAGGCGCTCTCCGACGCGGCCGCCGAGATCACCACGCGGCTCTCCGACACCACCGTCGAGGTGCGGCTGCGCGGCCGCGAGGCCGACCTGGTCGTCACGAGCCTGGCCCCCGAGTCGGCCTCCGCCGCCCCGGCCGCGGCGCCGCCGCCCGTCGACGGGGGCGACCTGACCCGGCTCACCCTGCGCATGCCCGAGGCGCTCAAGACGCACGTCGAGCAGATCGCCGCGACCGAGGGCATCTCCGTCAACGCGTGGCTGGTCCGCGCCGTGACCGCGGCGATCAGTTACCCGCCCGCGCCGCCGGTGCCGCCCCGCGGCCGCCCCGGCAAGCAGATCAAGGGCTACTTCCAGGCCTGACCCCTCGAACCCAAGGAGATCATCATGTACGAGTTCGACCGCTCCACGCCCGTCACTGTCGTCCTGCGCGCCCACGGCGGCGCCGTCGAGATCGTGGCCGAGGACCGCCTCACCACCGAGGTCGACGTCCAGCCGATGAGCGCCGGCGGCGCCGAGGCCGCGCAGCAGACCCGGGTCGTCCTCGAGGACGACACGCTGCTGGTCCAGGTGCCCGGCGCCGAGGCCTGGTCCTGGCGGCGCAGCCCGAAACTGCGGATCACCGTCCGGGTGCCGACCGGCAGCTCGGTGGCCGGCAAGACCGCCTCGGCCGACGTCCGCGCGCTGGGCGTCTTCGGCGACGTGCGGCTCGACGTGGCCTCGGCCGACATCGACCTGGCCGAGGCGACCGGCGACGTCTCCCTCGAGGCCGCGAGCGGCGACCTGACGGTGGCCCGGGTCGGCGGCTCGCTGCGGGCCAAGTCCTCCTCCGGCAGCCTGCGCATCGGTGACGTCACCCGTGACGTCAATGCGGAGTCGGCAAGCGGCACCATCCGCGCCGGCGCTATCGACGGCTCGGTGCGCGCCTACACCGCGAGCGGGGACATCGAGATCGGCTCGCTGCGCCAGGGCAGGGCCGACGTCCGCTCCGCCTCCGGCGACATCACCGTCGGGGTGGCCGCCGGCTCCGCCGTCTGGATGGACGTGAACACCAGCTCCGGCAAGTCCATCACCGACCTGACCGCCCGCGGCGACGTCCCGCCCACCGACTCCCCGGCCGAACTGGAGCTGCGTATCCGCACCGCAAGCGGCGACATCCGCATCCACCGCGCCACCCCGGCCCGCCCCCGGGCCGCCGCCTGACCCCGCCCGGCCCTTCCTGCCCGGCCCTTCCCGCCTGGCCTGCTGTTTCCGGCCTTTGTCGCCGGGCCTGTCCCGCACAACCTGGAAGGAGAGCTCCCGATGCTCCCGGCCACCCACCACAGCCTCGAATCCCATGCTTCGCGAGCGTGCCGGCGCCTCCCCGGCCACGCGTGCGCCCGCCTCAGCCGGGCGAACTGGCCCCGGAGCCGCGGGCCGACGCCCAACCCCCGGCGTCGCTGACGTCACCCCTGCCGAGAGCCCGGTGCACCCGACCGGGCTTTCGGCGTGCCCGCCGCCGGGGGAGCACCCGGCCCGTCCCCGCCCGAGTGGCGTGACGTTGCCCGGCGTGCGGCGGCTGGCCTGTGACCGGCTCGTCGGGGCGGCAGCGCGATGTCCACGCCGGCCCACCGAGCGTAGTGGGCGTTGCCGTGTGGACGGTCCAGCCTGGCGCGCTGCGGGCCGGTACGCGGCCCCTCGGCGTGGTGGGCGCGCCCTGCGGGTCCGCGGGCGGCCGTGGGGCGTGAGGCATGGCGGGCGTTGCCGTGTGGACGGTCCGTCCGGCCTGCCACGCTGCGGGCCTGTGCGGGCCCCTCGGCGTGGCGGCGGCGCCCTGCCGGTCCGCGGGCGGCCGTTGGGCGTCGGGCGTGGCGGGCCCGCGGGAGGCCGTCGGGCGTGGCGGGGCGTTGGTTTGTGAGCGGCTCCTCGGAGGCATCACCCCAGGCGGTCGTCGTCGGCCGGGGTGAGGTCGATGCTGACCGGCTCGTCGGCCGGGAAGGGCGGGGGTGTGCCGCCGAACTCCGGGCAGTGCGCCTGGTGGCTGCACCAACCGCACAGCCGGCTGGGGCGGGGGCGGAAGTCCTGCTCGCGTTTCGCCCGCTCGATGGCCTCGGAGAGGGCGATCAGGGTGCGCTCGAAGCGTTCCAGCTCGTCGGCGTCGGGGCTGTAGTCGCAGACCTCGGCGTCCTTCAGGTAGAGCAGGCGGAGCACGCGGGGGACCACGCCCCGGGTGCGCCACAGGACGAGCGCGTAGAACTTCAGCTGGAACAGCGCCCGGCCCTCGAACGCCTCGCGCGGCGCGCCGCCGGTCTTGTAGTCGACCACGCGCAGGTCGCCGTCGGGGGAGACGTCGAGCCGGTCGATGTAGCCGCGGATCAGCAGGGTGTCGTCGACCGTCGTGGAGACCAGCGCCTCGCGCTCGGCGGGCTCGAGGCGCCGCGGGTCCTCCACCGCGAAATAGCCGTCGAGCAGGGCGGTGGCGCTGCCCAGGAACGCCGCCAGCCGGGCCGTCTCGCCGGGCGCAGGCACCTCGATCAGCGCCGCCTGGCCGGTGGGGTCGGCCTCGGCGAGCAACGTGGCGGGGTCGTGACCGGTGGGGTCGGCCTCGGCGAGCAGCGCGGCGGGGTCGTGACCGGTGGGGTCGGCCTCGGCGAGCAGCGCGGCGGGGTCGTGACCGGGGACCTGGCCGGTGGCGTCGGCCTCGGCGAGCAGGGCGGCGGGGTCGCGGCGCGGCGGCGGGGCGGTGGCGGCGGCGAAAATGCCGGCCAGCTCGGGCTCGGCCGCCAGCAGGGCGGCCCAGGACGGCTCGACCAGCGCGGCCGCGGCCGCCGGTGTGCGCTCGGCGGCGGGCAGGTCGAACAGGCGCTCCAGCACCGCGTGCACCAGGGTGCCGCGGACCTGGTCGGCGGACGGCTGCTCGGGCAACTTGTCGATGGTGCGGAAGCGGAACAGCAACGGGCAGGTCTTGAAGTCGGCCGCCCGCGACGGCGACAGCGAGGGGCCGGTGGTGGGCAGCGGGGAGACCGTCTGTGCCGTCATGCCAGAAAGGCTAGGGCAGGGGTATGACGAAACGGCGTGGCGACCCCGCGGCGGCGGGTCCGTAGCATCGTCGGCGTGGAGCAGAGCATGCCGCGGCCCCGAGGTCCCGGCCGGCCGGGACGGCCGGTGGGGCACGTGCTGGACATCCCGATCTATGTGAACGGGTCGATGCTGGCGCTCGCGGCGCTGGTCACGGCGGTCTACGGCAACTACGTCCGGGCCGAGCTGCGTCTCCCCGAGCCGTGGGGCTACCTGCTCGGCATCTGCTTCGTGGCCTGCCTGCTCGGCTCGGTGCTGCTGCACGAGCTCGGCCACGCGCTGACCGCCCGCAGGTTCGGCATCGGCGTACGCGGCATCACCCTGGAACTGCTCGGCGGCTGGACCGAGATGGACCGCGACGCACCCACCCCGCGGGTGGACGCGCTGGTCAGCCTGGCCGGCCCGGCCGTGTCGCTGGTGCTCGGCGGGGTGGCCACCGCCGCGGCCGTGGCGCTGCCCGACCGGACCCCGGCCGGGCAGATCGCCTTCCAGCTGGCCGCCAGCAACGTGCTGGTCGCGGTCTTCAACGTGCTGCCGGGGCTGCCGCTGGACGGCGGCCGGGCGCTGCGGGCCGGGATCTGGGCGCTGACCAAGAACCGGAACCTGGCCACCGAGGCGGCCGCCTGGGCCGGCCGGATCCTCGCGGTCGCCTGCATGGTCGTCGCGCTGTGGCTGTACCGGCTGCAGACGCTCACCCTGTTCGGGCTGCTGTTCGTGGTGCTGGTGGTGTTCACCCTGTGGCAGGGCGCCGGGCAGTCGATCCGGCTGGCCCGGATGACCCGCCGCTTCCCGATGATCGACCTGGCCCGGCTGGCCCGCCCGCTGCTGACCGTGCCGGCCGGCACCCCGCTCGGCGAGGCGCAGCGCCGCCGCTCGGAGGACCCGAGGCCGAACGTGGTGCTGGCGGTCGCCGACTCGGCCGGTAATCTCACCGCACTGGTCGACCCGGTGGCCGCCGAGCGCGTCCCGGTCGACCGTCGCCCGTGGGTGGCCGTGGACACCGTGTCCCGGTCGCGCGACGCGGTGCCCGCGCTGCCGCTCGGGCTCACCGGGGAGCAGGTGGTGCGCGCGCTGCAGGCCCAACCGGCCGGGCAGTACGTGGTCACCGCGGGCGAGGACGTGGTGGGTGTGCTCCGGGTCGGCGACGTCGCCGAGGTGCTGGAGCCGCGCCGCCTCGGACGACCGTACCGATCAGCGTAGATTTCGACCGGAGAGAAGCTCAGTGACCAGTTCGACCGCCCCCGACCGCGCCTTCCAGCCGGGCGACCGCGTCCAGCTCACCGACCCCAAGGGCCGGATGCACACGATCGTGCTGGAGCCCGGCAAGGCGTACCACACGCACCGGGGCGCCCTGGAGCACGACGAGCTGATCGGCCTGCCCGAGGGCAGCGTGGTGACCTCGGCCGGCGGCACCCCGTACCTGGCGCTGCGCCCGCTGCTGAGCGACTACGTGCTGTCCATGCCGCGCGGCGCCCAGGTGATCTACCCGAAGGACGCGGCGCAGATCGTCGCGATGGGTGACATCTTCCCGGGGGCCCGGGTGCTGGAGGCCGGCGTCGGCTCGGGCGCGCTGACCTGCTCGCTGCTGCGGGCCCTGGGCGACCACGGCGAGCTGCACTCGTACGAGCTGCGCGAGGACTTCGCGGCGATCGCCCGCAAGAACGTGGAGGCGTTCCTGGGCGGCCCGCAGAAGGCCTGGACGCTGCACGTCGGCGACGTCGCGGACAACCGGGAGACCGGCTTCGACCGGATCGTGCTGGACATGCTGACCCCCTGGGAGGCGCTCGACATGGTCGAGCGGTCGATCGTCCCGGGCGGCGTCTTCATCGGCTACGTGGCGACCACCCCGCAGCTGTCCGAGCTGGTCGAGGCGCTGCGCGAGCGGGGCGGCTGGACCGAGCCGCGGGCCTGGGAGTCGCTGGTCCGCGACTGGCACGCCGAGGGCCTCGCGGTGCGGCCGGACCACCGGATGATCGCGCACACCGCGTTCCTGGTCTCGGCCCGCAAGCTCGCGCCGGGCGTCCTGGCGCCGCCGCGGCGGCGGAAACCGAGCAAGGGCGCCGAGGCGTACGCGCTGCGGCGAGCCGCCCAGGCAGCGACGGCGGCGGCCGCGGCCGAACCGATCAACGCGGCCGCGCCCGAACCGATCAACGCGGCCGCCTCGGAACCGGTCGACACGACCGCGACGGAACCGGTCAAAGCGGTCGCCTCGGAACCGGTCCACACGACCACGACAGAACCGGTCAACGCTCCGGAAACGGGCGAAACGGATCGATGACCTTTACCCGGCCGAGCGATGTGACCAGACCCGGTCCGGTCGGGTAGCTTCCTTTGAGTCAGAAGAGCCTTCAGCCCGGTCAAAGGGTGGCGGCGGGGAGTCGGACGGGAGGATCGGGTGGGCACGATGAGTTCTCCGCCGTTCGGTGGCAGCAACGAGATGCCGGCGGTGTTCCCCGACTGGTCGCCGTACCAGGACCTCGACTCCGCCGCCCGGGCCTACCTGCGCGACCCCGAGGTGGCCCTCGATGCGCTGTTCGGCGTGCTCCGCGGCGCCTCGGTGCTCTGCTTCACCCTGGAGCGCTTCGTCAACGAGGTGAACGGCGTCTGGCAGGAGGTCGTGATCTGCGACGGCAGCCGCCTGGTGCTGTGGCACGGCGAGGACGTGGCGCCCGGCGACGGCCCGGTCGGCTCGATGACCTCGTCGCTGCGGGTGGTGCCGCTGTCCACGGTCACCGAGGTGGGCTGCCGGCGCCGGCTCACCCGCACCCCCAACGGCCAGGCCCGGGTCGACAGCATCGACGTCTACCTGCTGCTGAGCTCGATCGACGACGCGGCGCCGCCGCCCGGCATGGACGAGGGCGAGGGCCGGTCGGCGATGCGGCACGACGCGCTGCGCTTCGGCAAGACCCTGGACGACGGCGGTCCCGGGCAGATTGCCCGACTTGAGGAGTTTTCCAGGGTGGTGGCCTCTTTGGTGGGCCGGCCGACTTTGTAAACCCCTGTTTCGCCCTTGTGACATTTACCGCCAACTTGGGACGGCTCGCATTGCCTGGCGCGCGGAAAACGCGTACGGCAGAGGGGTTGTCAATCGGCGTTCGGACCGGCGACCGCGACCTCGTCCGACGCCCGCAGAACGTGGATGCAGTCCCCGGGGCACTCGTTGGCCGCGTCGATCACCTCGAGCCGCAGACGAGGCGGCACCGCCGTGCGCTCTCCGGGGGATCGCAGCAGCTCACCGCCCTGATCCTTGACGTACGCGAGGCCGTCGATGTCGAACTCGAAGACCTCGGGCGCGTACTGCACGCAGAGCCCGTCGCCGGTGCAGAGGTCCTGATCCACCCAGACCCGTAACTGGTCGGAGTCGGCCTGCATCGTCACCACGAACCTCCCGGAATTGGCCCCGGCCGACCGTACCGGATGCCTCCGACAACCTACTTGCGCCCATCGGCCTAATGGATCAAGACTCGGTGACGAGGGTGTTGCACCGGTCGAAATCCGGCCCGCAGCAGCTAGTGTTATCGCAAGACGTTCGAGCCCCCGGGGAGGTGGGACGTGGCACGTAGCGACGAGGCGGATTCACGCGCCGCACGTTGGGAGAAAGAGGCCAACGATCTCTCCAGCCAGGTCGCGTTCCTCCAGGAGGAACTGGCCCTGGTTCGGCGGAAGTTGACCGAAAGCCCACGACACGTCCGGCAGCTCGAGGAACGGCTCGCGGCAACGCAGGCGCAGCTGGCCCGAGTGACCGAGAACAACGACCGGCTCGTGGCGACCCTGAAGGAAGCCCGGGCCCAGATCGTCACTCTCAAGGAAGAGATTGACCGGCTCGCCCAGCCGCCCAGCGGCTACGGCGTGTTCCTGGCCGCACACGAGGACGGCACCGTGGACGTCTTCACCGGCGGCCGCAAGCTGCGGGTGGCGGTCTCGCCGTCGCTCGAGGTGGAAGAGCTGCAACGCGGGCAGGAGGTCCTGCTCAACGACGCGCTCAACGTGGTCGACGCGTTCGGGTTCGAGCGCAGCGGCGAGGTCGTGCTCCTCAAGGAGGTGCTGGCCGGCCCGCACGGCGAGGTCGGCGACCGCGCCCTGGTCGTCTCGCACGCCGACGAGGAGCGGATCGTCTTCCTGGCCGACTCGCTGGACATCTCGCGGCTGCGGGCGGGCGACTCGCTGATGATCGAGCCGCGCTCGGCGTACGCGTACGAGCGGATCCCGAAGAGCGAGGTCGAGGAGCTCGTCCTGGAGGAGGTTCCCGACGTCGACTACACCGACATCGGCGGCCTGCACAGCCAGATCGAGCAGATCCGCGACGCGGTGGAGCTGCCCTTCCTGCACGCCGACCTGTTCCGGGAGCACCAGCTGCGCCCGCCCAAGGGCATCCTGCTCTACGGCCCGCCCGGCTGCGGCAAGACCCTGATCGCCAAGGCGGTGGCCAACTCCCTGGCCAAGAAGATCGCCGAGCGCCGCGGCGAGGAGAAGCACACCAGCTACTTCCTCAACATCAAGGGCCCGGAACTGCTGAACAAGTACGTCGGTGAGACCGAGCGGCACATCCGCCTGGTCTTCCAGCGGGCCCGGGAGAAGGCCGGCGAGGGCACCCCGGTGATCGTGTTCTTCGACGAGATGGACTCGATCTTCCGGACCCGCGGCTCGGGCGTCTCCAGCGACGTGGAGAACACGATCGTCCCCCAGCTGCTCAGCGAGATCGACGGCGTTGAGGGCCTGGAGAACGTGATCGTGATCGGCGCCTCGAACCGGGAAGACATGATCGACCCGGCGATCCTGCGCCCCGGCCGGCTCGACGTGAAGATCAAGATCGAGCGCCCGGACGCCGAGGCGGCGAAGGACATCTTCGCCAAGTACATCCTGGCCGGCCTGCCGCTCAGCGAGGACGACCTCGCCGAGCACGGCGGCAACGCCGACGTCACGGTCGCCGCGATGATCGAGGCGGTCGTCCTGCGGATGTACACCGAGTCCGAGGAGAACCGCTTCCTGGAGGTCACCTACGCCAACGGTGACAAGGAGGTCCTGTACTTCAAGGACTTCAACTCCGGCGCGATGATCCAGAACATCGTGGACCGTGGCAAGAAGATGGCGATCAAGGAGTTCCTCACCTCCGGCCGCAAGGGGCTGCGCCTGCAGCACCTGCTGGACTCGTGCGTCGACGAGTTCCGGGAGAACGAGGACCTGCCGAACACGACCAACCCCGACGACTGGGCCCGCATCTCCGGCAAGAAGGGCGAGCGGATCGTCTACATCCGTACGCTCGTCTCCGGCGGCAAGGGCGCGGAGGCCGGCCGCTCCATCGAGACGGCGACCAACACCGGTCAGTACCTGTAAAAAGATCGATCGCAAACGCGGGCGGGGGGTCACCCTCCGCCCGCGTTCTCGTTGCACCTGGCGTGACCAGCCGCTCTCCCGTACGCCTGGCGTGGCTCGATGCCCTGCGCGGCTATGCCGCCCTGGTCGTGGTGATCTTCCATCTGAGCCCGGTGGTCCTCGGCAGCGAGCGGCACCTGGCCGTCTACCGGCACTTCGACCTCGGCAAGTACGGGGTGCTGCTGTTCTTCCTGGTGAGCGGCTACGTCATCCCGATGTCGCTGGAACGGCACGGCAGCCTGCGCCGGTTCTGGATCGGCCGGCTCTGCCGCATCTACCCGGCCTACCTGGCCGCGATCGCGCTCGTGCTGCTGCTGAGCTGGGCCGGTTGGCTGGCCTGGATCTCCAGCCTGCGCCACCAGCCGGCCACCGTGGTGCTGGCGCACCTGACGATGATGTCCGACCTGGTCGGCGTCCGCGGCGCGGTCCGGGTGTTCTGGACCCTGTCGTACGAGATGACGTTCTATCTGGTCGTCTCCGGGCTGTTCGTGTGGCGGCTGCACCGGCACAGCGCCTGGTGGGCGGCCGGCCTCGGGCTGACCGCCCTGCTCGCCGGCGCGAGGCTGCCGGACGACCTGCTGGGCGCGACCCTCGGCGCCCGCCGGACCACCGCCGCACTGCTCGCGGTGCTGGTCGGGCTCAGCGTCCTGGCGTACCTGAGGGATCGGCTCGTGCCCGCGGCCGGTGTCGCCGGCATCGCGCTGGTCCTGCTGCCCGCGGTGAACGCCCACCCGGCCAGGGAGAGCACCGTGATCGCCTCCTGGCAGGGCCTGCTGCTGCTGGCCGTCATGTTCGCCGGGACCGTCGTCTACCGCTGGCAGCACGGGCAGATCGGCCGCGGCGAGGCGGCCGCGGCGCTGACGGTCGTCGCGCTGAGCGCGGTCGGTGCGCATTGGACACACCTGGGCACCGGCGCGGCCTTGCAGCTCTGGTCGGCCAACGTCGGCGGGGTCGCGGTCACCTTCCTGTTCGCGTACGCCATGCGAAACCGAACTGTGCCATCCGCGTTCACCTGGCTCGGCCGGATCAGCTACTCCCTGTACCTGCTGCATGTGATCGTGCTGCTCGCGCTGCCGCACGTCGTCCCGGATATCGGGACGCACGGGATGGCGTTCCGGGCCGCGGTCGGCGTCGGATACCTCGTCGTGGCCCTGGTGGTCGCCTGGCTCGCGTACCGGATGGTGGAACGGCCGGGGCAGCGGCTCGGCCGGCGGCTCACCGCGCGGCTCGAGCCCCGCCCGGTCCCGGCGGCCGTTCTCGCCACCCAGCGTGCCGCGCCGAGCACGGGGCAGGGCGAGAACGAGCGCGAGAGCGTCTAGGCTCGATGCATGAGCAGCAGCGTGGCGGGCGGGATGGTGGTCGCATGAGCGTTCGACGGATCATGGGTACCGAGGTCGAGTACGGCATTTCGGTGCCCGGGCAGCCCGGCGCGAACCCGATGGTCACCTCGTCGCAGGTGGTGAACGCCTACGGCGCCCGTCCCGAGCTCAACCGGGGTGGCCGGGCCCGCTGGGACTACGAGGAGGAGTCGCCGCTGCGCGACGCCCGGGGGTTCACCTACTCCGGCGCCGCGTACGACCCGGCGGACGCCCTCGCCGACGAGGACCTGGGCCTGGCCAACGTGATACTGACCAACGGCGCCCGCCTCTACGTGGACCACGCGCACCCGGAGTACAGCACTCCGGAGTGCACCAACCCGCTCGACGTGGTCAAGTGGGACAAGGCCGGCGAGCTGGTCATGGCCGAGGCCTCGCGCCGCGCCGCGACCATCCCCGGCGCCCACCGCATCCAGCTCTACAAGAACAACACCGACAACAAGGGCGCCTCGTACGGGTCGCACGAGAACTACCTGATGCGCCGGCAGACCCCGTTCGCCGACATCGTGGCCCACCTGACCCCGTTCTTCGTCACCCGGCAGCTGTTCTGCGGCGTGGGCCGGGTCGGCATCGGGCAGGACGGCTCGGGCGCCGGCTTCCAGCTCTCCTCCCGGGCCGACTTCTTCGAGGTCGAGGTGGGTCTCGAGACGACGCTGAAGCGGCCGATCATCAACACCCGGGACGAGCCGCACGCGGACGCCGACAAGTACCGCCGGCTCCACGTGATCATCGGGGACGCGAACCTGTCGGAGATCGCGTCCTATCTCAAGATGGGCACCACCTCGCTGGTCCTCGCCATGATCGAGGAGAAGGTGTTCACCGGCGAGCTGGGCGTGGCCGACCCGGTCAGCGAGCTCAAGTCGGTCAGCCACGACCCGGCCCTGCAGCACCTGATCCGGTTGCGCGACGGCCGCCGGCTCACCGCCCTGGACCTGCAGTGGGCGTACTACGAGCGGGCCCGGGCGTTCGTCGAGGACCGGTACGGCGCCGACGCCGACGACCAGACGCTGGACGTGCTGGACCGCTGGGAGGACGTGCTCGACAAGCTCGGCCGCGACCCGATGCTCTGCTCGGACTCCCTCGACTGGGTCGCCAAGCTCCGGCTGCTCGAGGGCTACCGGGAGCGGGAAAACCTGGGCTGGTCCTCGCCGAAGCTCCAGCTGGTCGACCTCCAGTACGCCGACGTACGCCCGGAGAAGGGCCTCTACCACCGCCTGGTGGCGCGCGGCTCGATGAAGACGCTGCTGGACTCCGAGGACACCCACCGGGCCATGTACGAGCCGCCGGACGACACCCGGGCGTACTTCCGCGGCCGGTGCCTGGCGCAGTACGCGTCCGAAGTGGTCGCCGCCAGCTGGGACTCGGTCATCTTCGACGTCGGGCGCGAGTCGCTCGTCCGGGTGCCGATGATGGAGCCGGAGCGGGGGACCAAGAAGCACGTCGGGGCGCTGTTCGACAAGTGCGAGAGCGCCAAGGACCTGTTGGAGGTCATCACCGGGCGCTGAGACGCACCGGGGCAAGATTTTTCCTGGAAAGGGGCCCCGCCCCGGCGGGGCTTTTTGTCGCAGGGTCGAGGTAGGTTTTTGGTACCCGATGTTGTGCGACTTCGGGTGGCTAGAAGGGGGACATCCATGGCAACCCGAGACACCGGCGGCCAGTCGCAGAAGAGCCGCAGCTCTGAAGAGGTCGAGGACGTCACCGTCGAGGCCAACCCGGAGGTGGCCGAGCGCCACGCCGAGATCACCGAGGACGTCGACGACCTGCTCGACGAGATCGACTCCGTCCTGGAGGAGAACGCCGAGGAATTCGTGCGGGGCTATGTGCAAAAAGGCGGCCAGTAAGTCATTTGTCCGTTCCTAGGGAGCGGACAAGGCGGTTTCGCCCTCAGCCGAATCGGTCGGCGGCTCGGATCGACCGGACGCGGACAATCCGGGCAACAACCACAAATTGCGGGCCCTCGCGCGCCGCGTCAGGCAGGCTGGTCCTGACCGTGGACCGGCGTGCGCGGGCCGCATTTCGTCTTGCGGCGAACACGTCGATCACGATCATCGCACCGGTCGCGCGGGCGGGATATCGTTCGTCAACTGCGGCGGCGCTCCGGGGGTGGACGCCGGTGCGATCACGTATCTGAGAGGAACCACGTGGCCAAGGACTTTGATCCATCCGGGCGACTGCCGGATCTCTTCATGAACGTGGGGACGTCCTCCTTCACGCAGTTCCTGACCCAGGCGTCCCCCGAGCTGCTGCCGGGTCGCCGGCCGCTGCCGCCGGGGATGGCGGCCGACCTCGCGCCGCACGGCACCACCATCGTGGCGATCGCGACGGCCGAGGGCGTGGTCATGGCGGGCGACCGCCGGGCCACCATGGGCAACCTCATCGCCAGCCGGGACATCGAGAAGGTGCACCCCGCCGACTCGTACTCGCTGATCGGCATCGCCGGCACGGCCGGCATCGGCATCGAGCTGATGCGGCTGTTCCAGGTCGAGCTCGAGCACTACGAGAAGATCGAGGGCATCATGCTGTCCCTCGACGGTAAGGCGAACCGGCTGGCCGGCATGGTGCGGGGCAACCTCGGCGCGGCCATGCAGGGCCTCGCGGTGGTGCCGCTGTTCGCCGGCTACGACCTGTCGCCCGCCGACTCGTCGCGGGCCGGGCGCATCTTCAGCTTCGACGTGGCCGGCGGCCTCTACGAGGAGACCGGGTACGACTCGATCGGCTCCGGCTCGCTGTTCGCCAAGGCGGCGCTCAAGAAGAAGTACCGGCCGGGCGTGAGCACCGAGGACGCGATCCGGCTGGCGGTCGAGGCGCTGTACGACGCGGCCGACGACGACACCGCGACCGGCGGCCCCGACGTGACCCGCAAGATCTATCCGGTGGTGATGACGGCGACCGCCCAGGGCACCCACCGGCTCACCGAGGAGCAGATCACGGCGGTGGCCGAGTCGGTCGTCGCCGGCCGCATGGAGAACCCGGGCGGCTGAGCCCTTTTAAACCACGCTGAATCCGGGACGAAAGGGAGTAGCCACCCGTGGCCATGCAGTTCTATGCATCACCCGAGCAGGTCCAGCGCGACCGCTCCGAGTACGCCCGCAAGGGCATCGCCCGCGGCCGCTCCGCCGTGGTGCTCACCTACGAGGGCGGCATCCTGCTGGTCGCCGAGAACATCACGACCCTCCGGAAGATCAGCGAGATCTACGACAAGATCGGGTTCGCGGCGGTCGGCCGGTACAACGAGTTCGAGAACCTGCGCCGGATGGGTGTCCGGATGGCGGATCTGAACGGGTACAGCTTCGACCGGCGGGACGTGACCGGCCGGGGGATGGCCAACGCGTTCACCCAGACGCTCGGCGCGATCTTCTCGGAGACGCAGAAGCCGTACGAGGTGGAGATCTGCATCGCGCAGGTCGGCGCCACCCCGGAGGCCGACGAGCTGTACCGGATCACGTACGACGGTTCGGTGATGGACGAGCCCGGCTTCATGGCCATGGGCGGCCAGGCCGAGGCGATCTCCAACGTGCTGCGCGAGCGGCACGACACCGCGGCCGACCTGCAGAGCGCCCTCGCCCTGGCGGCCGAGGCGCTGGGCAGCGTCGGCGGCGAGAACGGCCAGACCCGCCGGCTCGACGCCAAGCAGCTCGAGGTGGCGGTGCTCGACCGGCGGCGCAAGGGCCGCGCGTTCCGGCGGATCGCCGGGGCGCCGCTCATCGAGCTGCTGGCCGGCAGCACCGACGTGGCCGAGGCCGACCTCGGCGAGGTGGACGCGGCCCCGCCCAACCCGGGCGAGGACAAGCCGACCGTCTCGGCGGCGCCGGTGGTCGAGCCCGAGACCGCGGACGATCCGGCCGACGAGGTGAACGGCGACGGTTCCTAGGTATTGCTTCCGCCGCTGAGGCGCGGCCCGAGCGTCGACGCCTCAGCGGTCTCCGGCGGCCGCACCTCGGTGATTTTCGGCGGCCGCGGCTCGGCGGTCTCAGATGGCCGGGGTTCAGCTTTGCCAGACGGCCGCGACCTCGGCGGCGATGCCGGAGCCCTGGGCGATGCCGGCCTCGATCGCGGCCTCCCAGCGGCCGGCGTCGAAGACATTCGGGCCCAGCGCCGTCAGGGTGGCCTCGTCGGGGGCGACCAGGGCCACCTTCGACCCCTCCCGCAGCGCCTCGATCTCGGCCGCCGGGGCGCCGTGCATCCGGATCGGGGCGAGCGGCGCCAGCACCACGATCCGCCCGCAGGCGGCGGCCAGGTCGGCGTTGGTGCCCGAGCGCACGCCGCCGTCCATGTAGCGCCGCCCGCCGACGGTCACCGGCGGGAAGACGGCCGGCACCGCGCAACTGGCCGCCACCGCCAGGTCGAGCGGGACGCCCGAGTCGCGGTCCCAGGCCACCGGGTCACCCGACTCCGCGTCCACCGCCGCGATGACGAACGGCCGCTCCGGCCAGTCGTGCCGGGGGAGCCGCCGGGTCAGCGAAGCCACGTAGCGCTCCTGGCCCACCACGTTCGCCTCGAGGGCGAGCCGGCCGACCGTACGCCGGATCGCCGCCGGCTCCAGCGAGTCGTCGGTCAGCGCCGCGAAGGCCGCCGAACCGCGTTCCCAGTCCGGCTCGATCGGCGGGTCGCCGGCACCGAGCCGCGCCTCCATCAACCGGGCTTCGTCGAGATCCAGACCGGACGTGAGCAGGGCGCCGGTGACCGAGCCGGCCGAGGTGCCCACGACGAGGTCGGCGCCGGTCAGATCCACGCCCGCGGCCCGCAGGCCGGTGAGCACGCCGAGATGCCAGGCGATGCCGGTGATCCCGCCGGCACCGAGGACGAGAGCGTTCTCCATGGATCAATGGGTAGCACGCGGTCGGCGCCGGCCGGAAAGCATGCCGAGGTGTGCGAGCCGGGCGAGCTACGCCTCTCGTGAGCCGTGGTGAGCGACGCCGCCCAGTGGGTTGGGTGGACCGGCCAGCCGTTGCCGCCGTACTGGGCGTCCACGATCGCGGCGCAGGCGGTCACCGCGGCCAGGCCGGCGACGCGGACCAACCGGGTCCATCGGGGCTCGCCGGACGGACCGGCGACCAGGGCGATGGCGAGCACGGAGGCGGTGGCGAGGGTGCCGCCGAAGGGGAGCGGGCGGCCGGCGACCAGGCCGGTCACATAGAGCAGACCCATCACACAAAATGATGATATTGCCGACTTCTGCGCTCGGACCCTGGCATTCTGCGCGGATCACGAAGGGAGCGGCACCGGTCAGGTGGGCAGCAACGGGCGCCACCAGGACGGGTTGGCGCGGTACCAGCGGATCGTCGCGGACAGGCCCGCCGTGAACTCGACCCGGGGGCGCCAGCCCAGCTCGCGCCGGATCTTGTCGTCGTCGAGGGCGTGCCGGTGGTCCTGGTCCTTGCCGTTGCCGGTCAGCTCGATCGCGTCCCAGCCGGCGCCCAGTTCGGCCAGGATCATGCCGGCCAGGTCGCGGTCGGCGAGTTCGACGCTGCCGCCGATGTGGTAGATCTCGCCGGGGCGGCCGTCGAGCAGGGCCAGGGCGATGCCGCGGCAGTGGTCGTCGACGTGCAGCCAGTCGCGCACCCGGGTCCCGTCGCCGTGCAACCGGGCCGTCCTGCCCTCCAGCAGGGCCGTCACGAGCCCCGGAACGGTCCGCCCGGGGTCCTGGTAGGGCCCGTAGTTGTCGCTGCCCCGGGTCACCACGACCGGCAGCCCGTGGGTGCGGTGATAGGCGAGGGCCATCAGGTCGGCGCCCGCCTTGGCCGCGGCGCGGGGCGTCGTCGGGGCCACCGCCGAGCGCTCGGTCCAGGCGCCGGTGTCGATCGTCCCGTACACCTCGCCGGTAGAAATATGGATAAAGCGCGATATTTCGCAAGTCAGTGCGGCGTCGAGGAGGACCTGCGCGCCGTGCACGTCGAGGCCGGTCCGGGAGCCGGCGAAGTGGATCACCGCGTCGTGGCCGCGCATGGCGTAGCCGGCGACCGAGTCGTCGGCCATGTCGGCGGGGACGAAGTCGAGGCGTTCGCTCTCGGCCACCGGCGCCAGGTTGGCGAAGCTGCCGGCGTACGCAAGGTTGTCGAGGACCGTGATCGACGCGCCCGCGAGGCCCGGCAGGCGGTCGGCCAGGACCGCTCGCACGAAGTGCGAGCCGATGAACCCGGCGCCGCCGGTGACCAAGAGCCTCATCGCTCCGCGAGTGTAGCCGCGGCCATCGCGGCGGCCACCCGATCCGGTGACCAGCGGCGGTTCCGGCCGCGACTGGTAGTGCCCGGGAATGCGCGAGTGGTGACTGCCAATGGGTGGCCGATGCGGCTAGTGTTTCGTCATGGAACGGCGAATTTTCGGCCTCGAGACCGAGTACGGAGTCACGTGTACTTATCGGGGGCAGCGGCGGCTGTCGCCGGACGAGGTGGCCCGCTACCTGTTCCGCCGAGTGGTGTCCTGGGGGCGCAGCAGCAACGTTTTCCTACGCAACGGCGCCCGTCTCTACCTCGATGTCGGTTCCCATCCTGAGTATGCGACCCCCGAGTGCGACTCCGTCACCGACCTGGTCGCGCACGACCGGGCCGGCGAGCGGATTCTGGAGGGTCTCCTGGTCGACGCCGAGAAACGGCTGCACGACGAGGGGATCGCGGGGGAGATCTACCTGTTCAAGAACAACACCGACTCGGCCGGCAACTCGTACGGCTGCCACGAAAACTACCTGGTCTCCCGCCACGGTGAGTTCGGCCGGCTCGCCGACGTGCTCATCCCGTTCCTGGTCACCCGGCAGCTGATCTGCGGGGCCGGCAAGGTGCTGCAGACGCCGCGCGGCGCGGTTTTCTGCCTGTCCCAGCGCGCCGAGCACATCTGGGAGGGCGTCTCCAGCGCCACCACCCGGTCCCGGCCGATCATCAACACCCGGGACGAGCCGCACGCGGACGCCGAGCGCTACCGCCGGCTGCACGTGATCGTCGGCGACTCGAACATGAACGAGGTCACCACCCTGCTCAAGGTGGGCAGCGCCGACATCGTGCTGCGGATGATCGAGGCGGGCGTGGTGATGCGCGACCTCTCGCTGGAAAACCCGATCCGGGCGATCCGCGAGGTCAGCCACGACGTCACCGGCCGCCGCAAGATCCGCCTGGCGAACAACAAGGAGGTCTCGGCCCTCGAGATCCAGCAGGAGTACCTGGCGAAGGCGACCGAGTTCGTGGAGCGGCGCGGCGGCGACCAGACCGCCAAGCGGGTCGTCGAGCTGTGGGGCCGGGTCCTGAACGCGATCGAGAGCGGCGACCTCGACCCGGTGTCCCGCGAGATCGACTGGGTGTCGAAGTACAAGGTGATCGAGCGCTACCAGGCAAAGCACGAGATCCCGATGTCCCACCCGCGGATCGCCCAGCTCGATCTGGCCTACCACGACGTGCGCCGCGGCCGCGGGCTGTACGCGATCATGGAGAAGCGCAAGCAGGTCGACCGGATCGCCAACGACCTGGAGATCTTCGAGGCCAAGGAGACGCCGCCGCAGACCACCCGGGCCCGGCTGCGCGGCGAGTTCATCAAGCACGCGCAGGAGAAACGGCGCGACTTCACCGTCGACTGGGTGCATCTCAAGCTCAACGACCAGGCGCAGCGCACGGTCCTGTGCAAGGACCCCTTCCGCGCGTACGACGAAAGGGTCGAACGTCTGATCGCCAGTATGTGAAACAGCGGCGCTACGCTGGTCGGGTCATGAACATCGAGCCCGACCAGCGCGAGCGCACCGCCGAGGACGTCCTCTGGGGGCGGGCGCAGCGCAAACGCGACCGCATCCGGGCCGAGATCGCGCGCAACCGCGCGGGCGGGCACAAGATCCCCACCTGGGTGCTGGCGGCGATCCTCGGCCTTGTTCTACTCGGCTGGCTCGTGCTGATCGTGCGAGGTTGAAAATCCTCTAGATCAGCGAGGCCGCGTGCCGGCCGGCGGCCGCAGCGGTCAGGAAGTAGGCGTGGTCCTGGTCGAGGCCGCGTCCCATCGTGGAGAGCCCGACCGGGCTGGCCCGCAGCGCCTCGTCCAGGCCGTCGGTCCGGACGCGGACCAGGCGGTGCCTCGCCGCCAGCGGCGCGAGCGCCGCGTCGATCTCGGCGGCCAGGCGGGGCTCGAGGCCGTCCGGCACCGGCAGGTCCGCGGGCAGCAGGGCCACCTTCCCGTACGCGGTGAGCGAGTGGTGCGACACTCCCCGGTGGCGGGGGCGGCCGTCGCCGTCCGACACCCGCAGCGAGCCGACCGGCCGGCCGCCGAGGGTCGCGATCGCGTTCACCGCCTCGCCCAGCGCCACCCCGGAGAACCCCCAGGCGGTGCCGGTGCCGAGGTTGCCCGGCCCCTGCGCGACGACGGTGATGTCGGCAGCCAGCACGTGCCGGGCGGCGAGCAGTCCGGTGTGCACGGTGCTCGCCTCGAGGTCGCCGCCGAAGGCCTGGCCGGTCGTGATTGTGCCGGCCAGGTGGTCGCGCAGCCCGTCCAGGGTGCGGGAGAACCACGCCGGAAGCGCCCCGCCGTCGGTCATCACGTACGCAATCGTGGCTTGTGGCTTGTCTGCCTTGATGCCCGCGAGCACGGCGGGCAGCGCGGAGTGCAGATCGGCCGTCACCACCGGCATGCCGTCCAGCGAGTCGGCGGCCGCCATGACCGCGCGGTGCGGGGAGGCCTCCTCGTCGACGCCGAGCCGGATCGCCTGCAGCGGCGTGTACCGGGCCTTGACCAGATGGCCGGCCTCGCGGGTGGCGCCGTCCGCGGAGGGATCCGGGGGCAGCCGGTCAGGGATCGCCACGACCAGCGCGTAGCCGCCGGTGCCCAGGCCCATGACCAGGGCGCCGACGTTGAGCAGGACCCGGTCGTGCTCCTGCGGATCGCCGACCAGCTCGGGGTAGGCGAGCGCGCGCAGCACGCCGTCGGCGGTCTCGACGTCCAGTTCGACCGCGCCTCGCCACCTGCGGCGAATTGCCCGGACCGTCCCCGACCGCCAGCGCACCATGACCGGCGAATCTACTCGACGCCGCCCTCCAGGTGATGGCGACCGGCCGTGCCGCGGGTCGGGTCGAGGAACACGTAGTGGATCATCGGGAACCGCGCCCGCAGCCGGCGCTCGGCCTCGTCGCAGGCCGCCTCGATCTCCCCGCCGGGCACCTCGTCCTCGAAGTCGACCTTGGCGGCGACCAGGATGTCGCCCGGTCCCAGCTGCATGGTCAGCAGGGTCGGCACCGCCACCACGATCGGGATGCCGGCGATGTCGGCGGCGATCTGCTGGTGGATGCGGCGCGGCACCGCCCGGCCGACCAGCAGCGACACGTTGCTGCGGGCCAGGATCGCGGCGACCGCGAACAGCAGCAGGCCGATCGCGATCGAGCTCAGCCCGTCCCAGACCTCGTCGCCGGTCAGCTGGGTGAGCCCGAGGCCCAGCGCGGCCAGGACCAGGCCGACCAGCGCCGCCGAGTCCTCGAAGTAGACCGCCTTCACCGTGGTGTCGGGGGTCAGCCGCAGGAACCGCGACCGGGTCACGCCCCAGCGCCGGGACTCGCCGGCCACCTGGCGCTGGGCGCGCCGGAACGAGGTGCCCTCGGCGACGAACGAGATCGCCAGCACCACGTACGACCAGCGGAAGTCGCCGGTCTTCTCGTCCGACAGGATCGCCGTGACGCCGTGGTAGATGGAGAAGCCGGCGCCGCCGACGAAGGTGAACAGCGCCGCGATGAACGCCCAGACGAAGCTCTCCTTGCCGTGCCCGAACGGGTGCTGGTCGTCGGCCGGCTGCCGCCCGCGCACCAGCGCCACGTACAGGAAGACCTCGGTGATCGTGTCGGCGAACGAGTGGGCCGCCTCGGACAGCATCGCGGACGACCCGGAGACCAGGCCCGCGACCAGCTTGGCGACCGCGATCGCGAGGTTGGCGGCGCCGGCCAGCAGCACCGTGCCGATGCTGTCGGTGCCGTCCTGCTCGCCGTCCCCGGGGACCGGCAACGGCTCGGCGGCCTCCAGACCGACCGGGCCCTCCTCCGCTGTCACGGGGATCATCCTTCCCCCGCCGGTTACGAAATAACAGTGCGGGCCGGTTGGCTGCTAGCGTTGCCTGCTGTGTCGCGGACCCGCACCGAGCGCCTGGTCAATCTAGTGATCTGCCTGCTGTCCACGCGACGGTTCCTCACCGCCGCGCAGATCGCCGCGACCGTCCCCGGCTACGAGCACGACCCCGAGGACCCCCGCGACCACGAGGCCTTCCAGCGCAAGTTCGAGCGGGACAAGGCCGAGCTGCGCGAGCTGGGTGTCCCGCTCGAGACCGGCACCGCCAGCGTCTTCGACCAGGAGCCCGGCTACCGCATCGCGCACCGCGAGTACGCCCTGCCGGACATCATCCTGGAGCCGGACGAGGCCGCCGCGGTCGGCATCGCGGCCCGCCTCTGGCAGCACGCCGGGCTCGCCGCGGCCGCCTCCTCCGGGCTGGCCAAGCTGCGCGCGGCCGGCGTCGAGGTCGACCCGCAGGCCACCCTCGGGGTCGAGCCGGTGGTCACCGTCGACCCGGCGTTCGGCCCGCTGACCAGCGCGGCCCGCGATCGGCGCGCGGTCACCTTCAGCTACCGGGTGCCCGAGGTGGACGAGCCGGCCACCCGCCGGCTCGAGCCGTGGGGCGTGGTCTGCTGGCGGGGCCGGTGGTACGTGGTCGGCCACGACCGGGACCGGGCCGCCACCCGCTGCTTCCGGCTCTCCCGGATCGTCGGCAGCGTGCGCCCGGTCGGCCGGGCCGGCGCGTTCGTCCCGCCCGGGAAGGTCGACCTGATCAGTCACGTGGCCGGCTTCGACGGCCCGATCCAGCGCACCGGGCGGGCCATCGTCGTGGCCCGGCACGGCCGCGCGGCGGGCCTGCGGCGCTGGGCGGTCTCGACCCAGCCGGGCCCGGACGGCGACACGCTGACCCTGCCGTACGGGGATGCCGAGCGGCTCGGCGCGACCCTCGCCGGGTACGGTCCGGACGTGTACGTCGAGGGGCCGCCGGAGGTGCGGGACGCGGTGATCCAGCACCTCAAGGAGGTCATGGCCCGCCACGACGGCGTGGTGGCCGCATGACCGCCCGCACTGGTCGGCGCCCGGCCGCACCGGCGGACGGGGTGGATAGCGCATGACCGGACCTCGGACCTCGGTCGACCGGCTCGGCCGGCTGCTCAACCTGGTGCCGTACCTGCTGGCCCGCCCCGGGATCCTGATCTCCGAGGCGGCCGCCGACCTGGACGTCAGCGAGCGGCAGCTGCGGGAGGACCTGGAGCTGCTCTGGGTGTGCGGGCTGCCCGGGTACGGCCCGGGCGACCTGATCGACATGGCGCTCGACGGCGACCGGGTGACGATCAGCCACGACGCCGGCATCGACCGGCCGCTGCGTCTCACCCAGGACGAGGCGCTCGCCCTGGTGGTGGCGCTGCGGATGCTGGCCGAGACGCCCGGCACCGGCAGCCGGGACGTGATCGAGCGGGCCCTCGCGAAGATCGAGAATGCGGCCGGCGATCTCGCCGACGCGCCCGTCGCGGTCAAGCTGCCGGCCAACGCCGAGAAGCTCGACAAGATCAGGGCGGCGGTCGAGGGCGGCAACGCGCTGCGGATGACCTACTACACGGCGGCCCGGGACGAGACCACCGAGCGGGTGGTCGACCCGATGCGGGTGCTGATGGTGGCCGGCCGGGCGTACCTGGAGGCCTGGTGCCGGCGTGCCGAGGCGACCAGGATGTTCCGGGTCGACCGGATCGACGCGTTCACCGAGCTGGACGAGCCGTCCGCGCCGCCGCCGGAGGCCGCGCCGCAGGACGTCAGCGAGGGCGTCTTCCGGCCCACCGCCGACCTGCCGCTGATGACCTTGCGGATCGGCCGGCACAGCCGATGGATCACCGAGTACTACCCGGTCGAGGAGGTCCGGCCGTCCTCCTCGGGCTTCCCCGGGGCATGGATCGTGACGATGCGGATCACCGACCTCGGCTGGGCCCAGCGGCTGCTGATGGGCCTCGGCCCGGACGTCACCGTGATCGGCCCGCCCGAGCTGCTCGAACGGCTCCGGGAGCAGGCGACGGCGGCGCTCGACCAGTACAGCTCGCCGGCCCGGTAGGGTGGGCCCGTGCTGCTCTGGATCTGGATCGCCGTCGTGGTGATCGGCCTGGTCGTCCTGACCGCTTCGACGGTGCCGTTGCTCGGCCGGCTCGGCGAGCTCCGGCGCGCCGCGGCGAAGCTGCAGCGCCGCCGGCAGGAGGCGACGAAGCTCCAGGCGAAGGTCCAGGTGCTCCAGGAAACCGTCCTTGAAGTGCAGCAACGCGCCGAGACGACGCAGTCCCGGCTGGCCGGCATCACCAACCGTCAATAATCTTTACAATTCGGGTGGGCGGCGGTAGCGTGCGGCGTTCCTTCCCCGTTGTCCAAGACTTCGGGGCGGGAGCAGAATCCGCAGGGGTCCGTGGGCTACTTCACCGGATTTGCCACGTACGATGGACCCCGCACACCTGATCCGACCGACTGGAGTTTCCCCATGGGTGCCCTCAAGCCATGGCACATCGCCATCTTCGTGGTCGTCCTCGTGCTGTTGTTCGGCGCGAAGCGACTTCCGGACGCCGCCCGGTCGCTCGGCCGGTCGCTGCGCATCATCAAGGCGGAGACCAAGGGTCTGATCGACGAGAACAACGACGTCGCGGAGAAGGCCGAGCCGCAGTACGGCCGCCAGCCCCTCCAGGGCGAGGTGCAGGGCCAGGGCTACCAGCAGCCGCAGGGCTACCAGCCGCCGCCGGCCCAGCCGCAGCAGCAGTACCAGCAGCCGCCGGCGCAGCCCTTCGTCGACCCGGTGCAGCGCACCAACGACCGCTGATCGCCGGTCATGGCGCTGACCCTTCGCCGTCGAGGGCGCCCCACCAAGTTCCAGATGGCCTCCGACGGCTCGATGACGCTCATCGATCACATCCGTGAGCTTCGGAACCGCCTGTTCATCGCCTCGCTGGGCCTGCTGGTCGGCATCATCGTCGGGTTCGTCCTGTCCGACCCGGTCTTCCACCTGCTCAGGGAGCCATACTGCAATCTGCCGTCGTCGATAACCATCGTCAATGGCAAGGAGCACTGCGACTTCATCCAGCTCGGTGTCGGCGACGGCCTGATCCTCCGGCTCAAGATCGCGCTGTGGGTGGGCGTGATCGTCGGCGCGCCGATCTGGCTCTACCAGCTGTGGGCGTTCATCGCGCCCGGCCTGCACCGCCACGAGCGCAAGTGGGCGTACGTCTTCGTCTCGATCGCCGCGCCGCTGTTCGCCACCGGCGCCGTGCTCGCTTACGAGGTGGTCGGCCACAGCCTGTCGTTCATCATGTCGGCAGGTGTGCTGGGCGAGCCGACCAAGCTCGAGGTCGGCAGCTATCTGAACTTCGTGACCAGCATGCTGGTGCTGTTCGGCGGGGCGTTCGAGTTCCCGCTGATCCTGCTGATGCTGAACTTCGCCGGCGTGGTCACGGCCCGGCGGCTGCTCGGCTGGTGGCGGCCCGTGGTCTTCCTGAGCTTCGCGTTCGCCGCGATCGCCACCCCCGACCCCGGTCCGTTCGGCATGACCCTGCTGGCCACCTGCATGGTTCTGCTGTACCTGATCGCGGTCGGCATCAGCTTCATCAACGACAAGCGCCGGGGCCGCGGCCGGGAGATCTACGCCGACATCGACGACGACCAGATCTCGCCGCTCGAGGACGACCGTGTCCCGGTCGGCGCCGCCGACCCGATCGCGGCGCCCAGCCCGGTCGACGGGCCGACACCGGTGCAGAGACCGCTGCCGCTCGAGGGTCGTTTCGACGACATGACGTAGTAAGGTCGCCCGCCATGACGAGCGGTGACATCGCGGTGCTGGCCAACCCCCGCGCGGGGCGCGGCCGGCACCGCGGTCTGCTTTCCGGGGTCGTGCAGCGGCTGGAGTCGGCCGGGCATCCCGTGCGGCTGCTGGCGGCGACCGGCGCCGAGGAGGCGGAGAAGGCCTGCCACCGCGCGGTCGCCGAGGGCTGCGCGGCGCTGGTGGCGGCCGGCGGGGACGGGACGGTGCATCTCGCGCTGCAGGCCGCCGCCGAGCGGCCGGTCGGGTTCGGGGTGGTGCCGATGGGCACCGGCAACGACTTCGCGGCCGGCGTCGGGGTGTCGCTCGACCCCCTCGCCGCCGCCTCGGGCATCGCCGCGGCGCTGGCCGGCGCCGGGCCGGTCCCGATCGATCTGGCCCGGGCGGTCGGCACCGACGAGGAGGCGCGCTGGTTCGGGGCGGTGCTGGCGGCCGGGTTCGACGCGATCGTGAACGAGCGGGCCAACCGGATGCGCTGGCCGCGCGGGCCCCGGCGCTACGACCTGGCCATCTTCCTGGAGATGGTGCGGGTGCGGCCGCGCCTCTACGCCCTCGAGATCGACGGAGTGGACCTCGGCTTCGAGGGCACGCTGGTCGCGGTCGGCAACTGCCCCAGCTACGGCGGCGGGCTGCGGATCGTGCCGGCCGCCGACCCCGCCGACGGGCTGCTCGACGTGCTGACGGCGCTGCCGCTGAGCCGGTCCGCGATGACCCGGCTCAAGCCCCGGCTGCGGCGGGGCACCCACGTGACGGATCGACGGGTCCGGACATTCCGGGCGAAGCAGGTGCGGCTGCACTCGGACGGGATCGTCGCCTACGCGGACGGCGAACGGATCGGGCCCCTGCCGCTGGAGATCACCTGCGTGCCGGGGGCGCTCCGCCTGCTGCGTTAGCTTTGCGTCGGTAGCGGTTCGGTTGCTCCGGTGGCCTGCCGGTCAGATTGTTCGGGGGCGGCCGATCGTGAGGGTATGCCGATCAACTCGCTTCGTCAGTTCTCCGGCGCCGCCTCCACCGCCTACACCACCGCCCGCTCGACGTTCAAGGCGATGGCCGAGGCCGCGGTGCCGCCACCCGAAACGGCCGCCGCCACCGCTGAGGGGCTCGCGCCCGTCGCGCCGGTGCGACCGTCCGGGGATGCCCTGCGAGGGGCCGAGCGCACGCTCCTGGAGAAGCGCCGGGCGGGCGCTCGCAAGGGCGTCAGCCTCGACTCGTACGCGTAAGGCGGGCGCGGGCTTTCCGCGTACCCGCAAGGGTTGCTCTCAGGCCGGGCAACCGGCCAGGGTGAGCGCCGCGGTCAGCCCGTTGGGCCGGCCCGGTTCGGAGGCCGGCAGCACCAGGGCCGCCAGGCCCGCCTGCACCGCCCCCGCATCGGCGGGGGTGTCGCCCACCATCAGCGTCCGCTCCGGGTCGGCGCCCAGCATGCCGCAGGCGCGCAGGAAGATCGCCGGATCGGGCTTGGTGCGGCCCAGCTCGAAGCTCAGCGCGAACGCGTCGACCATCCGGTCCAGGCCCCAGGCCGCGAAGTGCGGGCGGATGTCGAAGCCGATGTTGCTGACCACCGCCACCTTGATGCCGGCCTCGTGCAGCGTGCGCAGGGTGGCCTCGGTGTCCGCGTAGGGCAGCCAGCCCTCCGGGCCCAGCAGCCGGTCGTAGAGGGCGTCGGCGAGGCCCTCCACGCTGGTCGCCACGGTCGCGGCCAGGCCTGTGTAGGCCGCGCGATGGCTGTCCGCATACAGATCACGGCCGGCCCAGTGCTCCGCCAGCTGGGGCGGCACCCGGGCCGGCAGCGGCCCCCCGGGCCGCCCCGCCATCACCAGCCGGTCGGCCAGCATCGTGGCCTTGGCCCGGTCGAGCTCGTGGCCGCAGGCCACCGCGGCCGCCTGCACCCACTGGATCGGATCCTCCACCTGGGCCAGCGTGCCGTGGAAATCGAACAACACGGCGTCGACCTGACGGGACGGCCGATGGGGAGGGTGATCGGTCGATTCCACGGCTTCCGGCACGGGTGCACCTTACCCACCCGGTCCGACAGTTCGAGACGCAACCGGCCGCGCTGCAACTTGTCACACGCTCGCATTAGCCTTGTGGTCATGACGAGTCCCGCCGAACGATATGCGGAATCGAAGCGGCGGGCGGCCCGGCAGGCCGAGTTCCCGGCGCTCGACGACTTCATGCTCGATGTCGGCTTCGACCTGGACGATTTCCAGCGGTCGGCCTGCGAGTCCCTCGAACGGGGCAGCGGCGTGCTGGTGTGCGCGCCGACCGGCGCCGGTAAGACGGTGGTCGGCGAGTTCGCCGTGCACCTCGCGCTGCGGGCCGGCGAGCGCAAGTGCTTCTACACCACCCCGATCAAGGCGCTGTCCAACCAGAAGTATCACGACCTCGTCGAGCGGTACGGCCCCGACAAGGTCGGCCTGCTCACCGGCGACAACGCGATCAACGGGGACGCCCCGGTGGTGGTGATGACCACCGAGGTGCTGCGCAACATGCTCTATTCCGGCTCGGCCTCGCTCAAGGGGCTGGCCTATGTGGTGATGGACGAGGTGCACTACCTGGCCGACCGGTTCCGCGGCGCGGTCTGGGAGGAGGTGATCATCCACCTCCCGGCGTCGGTGACCCTGGTCTCGCTGTCCGCGACGGTCAGCAATTACGAGGAGTTCGCCGACTGGCTGGTCACCGTGCGCGGCGAGACCCAGGTGGTGGTCAGCGAGCACCGGCCGGTCCCGCTCTGGCAGCACATGCTGGTCGGCCGCCGCATGTTCGACCTGTTCCACGACGCCGACGCGGCCCGCAAGCACGACGTGCACCCCGAGCTGCTGCGCTACACCCGCGAGATGGAGCGCCGGCTCGACCTCACCGACCGGTCCTACGGGCCCGGCAACCGCGGCCGGTCCCGGCGCTGGCAGCCGCCGCCGCGCGCCGAGGTGGTCGACCGGCTCGAGCGGGCCGGGCTGCTGCCGGCGATCCTGTTCATCTTCAGCCGGGCCGGCTGCGATGCGGCCGTCCAGCAGTGCCTCGCGGCCGGCCTGCGGCTCACCGACGCCGACGAGCGCGCCGAGATCCGCCGGATCGCCGACGCCCGGGTGGCCGGCATCCCGCGGGAAGACCTCTCCGTCCTCGGCTACTGGGAGTGGCTCGACGGCCTCGAGCGGGGCATCGCCGCGCACCACGCCGGCATGCTGCCCGCCTTCAAGGAGGCGGTCGAGGAGTGCTTCGTCCGCGGCCTGGTCAAGGCGGTCTTCGCCACCGAGACCCTGGCCCTGGGGATCAACATGCCGGCCCGCTGCGTGGTCCTCGAGCGGCTGGTCAAGTTCAACGGCGAGGCCCACGTCGACCTGACCCCGGGGGAGTACACGCAGCTCACCGGCCGGGCCGGGCGCCGCGGCATCGACGTCGAGGGCCACGCGGTGGTGCTGTGGAGCCCCGAGGTCGACCCGCGGCACGTGGCCGGGCTCGCGTCCACCCGCACCTACCCGCTGCGGTCGTCCTTCCGCCCGTCGTACAACATGGCGGTCAACCTGGTCGGCACCGTCGGCGCCGCGCAGGCCCGCGACCTGCTCGAGTCCTCGTTCGCCCAGTTCCAGGCGGACCGCTCGGTGGTCGGGCTGGCCCGCCAGGTGCAGCGCAACATCGACACCATGCAGGCGTACGGCGAGGACGCCGCCTGCCACCACGGCGACTTCGACGAGTACTTCGCGATCCGGGTCGCCATCGCCGACCGGGAGAAGGCGCTCGCCCGGCAGGGCGCCTCGGCGCGGCGGGCCGCGGCGGTGTCCTCGCTCGAGCGGCTGCGGGCCGGCGACGTGATCCGGGTGCCGCAGGGCCGGCGGGCCGGGCTCGCGGTCGTGCTGGAGGCGCCGGCCGGCGGGTTCGGCGAGCCGCGGCCGCTGGTGCTGACCCAGGACCGCTGGGCGGGGCGGGTCAGTCCCGCCGACTTCCCGGGGGAGGTGGAGGTGCTGCAGCGGATCCGCGTACCCAAGCACTTCAACCACCGCAGCCCGGCGGCCCGCCGCGACCTCGCCGCCCAGGTCTCCGCCACCGGTCTCGACCGGCACGGCGGTGGCCGGCGCGGCCGGCGGGCCGGCGCGCCGACCGGGGAGGACGCCGAGATCGCGCTGCTCAAGGTGCAGATGCGGCAGCATCCCTGCCACGCCTGTCCCGATCGGGAAGAGCACGCCCGCTGGGCCGAGCGGCGGCACCGGCTGCAGCGCGACACCGACGCCCTGCGGGACCGGGTGGCCGGCCGCACCGGGTCCCTCGCCCGGACCTTCGACCAGGTGTGCGCGGTGCTCGGCGAGCGCGGCTACCTGTCGCCCGAGGGCGAGGTGACCGACGCGGGCCGGATGCTCGGGCGGATCTGGTCCGAGGCCGACCTGCTGGTCGCCGAGTGCCTGCGGCAGGGCGTGTGGGAGGGGCTGGCCCCCGACGAGCTGGCCGCCACGGTGTCGATGGTGCTGTACGAGTCGCGCCGCGAGGGCGACGACCGGGCCTCGGTGCCGAAGGGGCCGATCACCGCGGCCGTGGACGCCTGCACGAAGCTGTGGGGCGAGATCGCGGCCGCCGAGGCCGACCACGGGCTGGCTCTGACCCGCGAGCCCGACCCGGGCTTCGTCTGGCCGATGTACCGGTGGGCGCGGGGCGAGCCGCTCGCCCGGGTGCTGGCCAGCGGGCACAACTACGACGCCGACATGCCGGCCGGCGACTTCGTGCGCTGGGCGCGGCAGGTGCTCGACCTGCTCGGCCAGGTCAAGGACGCGGGCGCCGCCTCGGAGGGGATCCGGGCGGTGGCGCGCAAGGCGATCACGGCGGTCAACCGGGGAGTGCTGGCCTACCAGGGTGAGCTGTAGGAGGTCCTGGTGCATACTCCTTACCCATGAGTAGCCGGGTATGGGGTACGCCGCAGTTCGTGCTGCGTGCGGCGATCGTGGTGTGCGGGGTTGTCGGGCTGCTGATCGGGGATCACCGGATCGTCTACTTCACGGCGCAGAGCAACCTGCTGGTGCTCGCGTACTTCGTGGGGGCGCTCTACTGGATGACCAAGCGGGCGACCGTGGAGCCGCCGGCGCCCCGGTGGCGCGGGGCGATCACGCTCTGGATCCTGATCACCTGCCTGATCTCGCATTTCCTGCTCAACCACGGCGAGAACCCGCTGCCGGGCCTCGCGGCGTCCGGCGCCGGGGTGGCGGTGGCGAACTGGTCGCTGTTCCTGGTGCACTACGTGGTGCCGGTGCTCGCGCTGATCGACTGGGTCGCGTTCGGCCCGCACCGGGTCGTCCGGTGGCGGGATGTTCCGCTCTGGATCGCCTACCCGCTCGGCTACGGGGTGCTGATCGAGGTGCGGGGCGCGCTGTTCCCGGCCGTGCCGACCAAGTACCCGTACTTCTTCCTGGACCCGGCCGGGCACGGATACGGCTGGGTCGGTGGGCAGTTCGTGCAGCTGGGGATCATTTTCGGCCTGCTGGGAGCAGCCGTGGTCGGCCTCGACCGTCTCGGAGCGGCGGCCGGACGGCGGCGCCGGGCGGTCGCTCCGGTCGCTCCGGTCGCTGAGAGCCTGCCCGAGCCGCGGCAGGCCGAGTCGTCCCTCGGCTGAGACCGAAAGAACCCTCGGTTGAGACCGAAAGAACCCTCGGCTGAGACCGAAAGAACCGGTGACGGCGGTTGCCGTCACCGGTTCCTCGGAGTGCGCGGTCAGACGCCGATGCGGCCGAACCGGACCTCCTTGGGACTCCAGATCTTCGCGAGGCGGATCCGGTCGCCCGGCTTGGGCGCGTGCCAGACCCGGCCGGCGCCGGCGTAGACCGCCACGTGGTAGGCGTGCTTCCCGGACACCCAGAAGACCAGGTCACCGGCGCGCGCCGCGCCGCTGCTGATCCGGCGGGCGGTGCGGTACTGCTGGTCGGCCGTGCGGGGCAGATGGATGTTGACAGCCCGGTAGGCGTAGCTGGACAGGCCGGAGCAGTCGAACGCCACCGGGCCCTGGGCGCCGCGGCGATACGGCTTGCCGTGCTGGGCGCCGGCCGCCGCGACGATGCGTGCGCCGCGTACCCGGGCGATCCGGATGGCGGCGGCCCGCACCGCGGCGGCGCGGGCGGCCGGGGAAGAGGCGACGGCGCCGGCCTGGTGCGTGGCGGCCGGGGCGGCGGTGGCCGCGTGGGCGGGGGTCGGGGCGGCGGTGGCCGCGTGGGCGGGGGTCGGGGCCTCCATCAGGCCGAGTATGGACATCAGGACGACAAACGCCCAGGTGAGAACGTTTTTGGGCAGCGCGGAGCGCACGTGGTGGGACACGACGATTCCTGATCCCTCAACCGCCTGCGAGGTTAGCTGTCGGGTTGGGCCTGAAGGCAGCCCGTCGCGTGTGCGACCTCACCCCAAAGCCGGCGTCGGAGCCGGACCGGAATGGTTCCCCCGCTCCCGCCCACTGAAGCTTCCTTGTCGGAGACATGGACCGCGCGCGGTGGGCGGGACTCGGCGTCCGCGGGCGGTGTGGCGGCCGGCCCGCTGTGACAGCCGGGGGGCAGCACCAGACCCCATCGGGGCCGGCTCGCGGGGCCATAGCGATTGCGGGTCTTGCTACCCGACGGCTACCCGTGAATCGGGGCGTCCAGCCCGGTCAGGGGCAGACCGGACCCGCCCCAGGCCAGCGAGATGATTTCGGCCGCAATCGCTACGGCGGTCTCCTCGGGCGTGCGGGCGCCGAGATCCAGGCCGATCGGTGCGGACAAACGTGACAGCGCCGCTTCGGACACCCCGGCCTCGCGCAGGCGGCGCATCCGGTCGGCATGGGTGCGGCGGCTGCCCATCACGCCGATGTAGCGGGCGGGAGTGCGCAACGCGACCTCGAGGAGCGGCACGTCGAACTTCGGGTCATGGGTGAGCACACAGAGCACGGTGCGCTCATCGACCGGCGTGGACTCCAGGTAGAGATGAGGCCATTGGACCACCAACTCGTCAGCGGACGGGAAACGCTTGCGGGTGGCGAACACCGGACGGGCGTCGCAGACGGTGACGTGGTAGCCGAGGAAGCTGCCGATCCGGGCCACCGCGCCGGCGAAGTCGATCGCGCCGAAGACGATCATCCGAGGTGGTGTGAGGTACGTCTGGACGAACACCTCGACATCGGCCATCCGCTGCTCGCCGTGCTCGCCGAGGTGGACCGTGCCGGTGGCGCCGGACGACAGCATACCGGCGGCGACCTGCTCGGCCGCCCGGTCGAGTCCGGCGTCGCCGAGCGAGCCGGCCACCCGGGACGGCCAGATGACGAGCTGGTTGTCGCCGAGCGAGACGGTCGCGACCGGGTGGCCGGCCCGGATCGCCGCGAGAACGTCGTCCAGGTCGGTCAGGGCCACCGAGGGCTGAATCATGACCTCGATCGTGCCGCCGCACGTGAGTCCCACTTCGAACGCGTCGCCGTCGCTCACGCCGTACGTCTGCTGCTGGGCCTTTTCGGTCTGGATGACCTCCTCGGCGGCGGCGTAGACGGCGCCCTCGACGCAGCCGCCGGAGACGCTGCCGAGGACCTCGCCGCGCTCGTTGACGGCCATCGCCGAGCCGGGCCGGCGGGGGGCCGAGTTCCAGGTGCGCACGACCGTCGCCACGGCGAAGGCGATGCCCTCGGCGCGCCAGGCGGCCAACCCGTCCACGATGTCCCGCACGGCCATACCTTCCGCGATCAAGAATGGCTCGTCAACGGCCAGTTAAGGCATCCCTTAGGTACCTGTTGACTTGGATCACGAGCCGCGCGAGATTCCTTCAGATTCTTGGAGGTGCAGCGTGCAGGTGCCGGCGCCGTTCGAGTACGAACGTGCCACCAGTGTGGACCAGGCCATCGGGCTGCTGGAACGTCTGGGCAGCTCGGCGCGGCTCGTGGCGGGCGGGCACAGCCTGCTGCCGATGATGAAGCTGCGGCTGGCGAACTTCGAATATCTTATCGACATCAACCCGTTGCACGATCAACTCGGCTACGTCCGGGTGGGCGGCGACGAGGTGCGGATCGGCGCGCTGACCCGGCATCGGGAGCTGCTGGAGTCGGACGAGCTGGCGGCCGCGTTCCCGATCTTCCGGGACGCCGAGCGGGTGATCGCCGATCCGGTCGTGCGCAACCGCGGGACGCTGGGCGGTTCGCTCTGCCAGGCCGACCCGTCGGAGGACCTGTCGGCGGTGTGCGCCACGCTGGACGCGCACTGCGTGATCCGCGGGCCGCGCCTCGAGCGGGTCGTCTCGATGGCGGAGTTCCACGTCGGGCCGTACGAGACGGCCGTCGGCGACGACGAGATGCTGATCGAGATCCGCGTTCCTCGCCGTCCCGGCTCCGGAAGCGCCTACGAGAAGGTCGAGCGGCGCGCCGGGGACTGGGCAGTGGTGTCCGCGGGCGCGGCTGTCTGGCTGAGCGAGGACGGAACGATCGCGGACGCTCGCGTCGGCCTGGCCGCGGTGGGTCCGAACACCACCGGAATCCCCGAGATCTCGGACGCACTCCGGGGGCAGGTGCCGGACGAACACCTCTACGAGCGGGCCGGGGAGATCGCGGCACGCAGCTGCGACCCGGTCACCGATCAGCGCGGCAGCGAGGAGTACAAGCGGCACCTCGCGGACGAGCTGACCCGCAGGACGTTGCGCACGGCTGTCGAGCGGGCGAGGAGCTGAACCGATGCAGGTCACGATGACCGTCAACGACGTCGAGGTCACCCGGGAGATCGAGGGGCGCCTGCTGCTCGTGCACTTCCTGCGGGACGAGCTCGGCCTGACCGGCACCCACTGGGGCTGCGACACCAGCAACTGCGGCACCTGCGTGGTCTGGCTGGACGGTGAGCCGGTCAAGTCGTGCACCGTGCTCGCCGCGATGGCCGGGGGCCACGAGGTGCGCACGGTCGAGGGCTTGGCGACCAACGGCGAGCTGGACCCGATCCAAGAGGGCTTCATGCAGTGCCACGGCCTGCAGTGCGGGTTCTGCACGCCGGGGATGATGATGACCTGCCGGGCGCTGCTCGACCGGAACCCCGACCCGACCGACGCGGAGATCCGGGAGGCCATCTCCGGCCAGATCTGCCGCTGCACCGGGTATTCGACGATCGTTCGCTCGGTTCGCTGGGCATCCGTGCACGAAGCGTCGAAAGAGGTCACGGCATGACCACGGTGCAGGATCCGAAGTTCACCGACTTCCACGACAACGACCAGAAACCGGTCGGCTTCGGCCGGATGTTGCGCAAGGAGGACCCGCGCTTCATCCGGGGCCGCGGGCGGTACACCGACGACATCCAGCTCCCCGGCATGCTGCACCTGGCGATTCTGCGCTCGCCGTTCGCGCACGCCCGCATCGTCAGCGTCGACACCAGCGCGGCCGAGGCGTCACCCGGGGTCAAACTCGTCGTGACCGGAGCGATGCTGGCCGAAAAGGGTCTGGCGTGGATGCCGACCCTCTCCAACGACGTCCAGGCCGTCCTGGCGACCGACAAGGTGCGCTTCCAGGGGCAGGAAGTGGCGTTCGTGGTCGCCGACGACCGGTACCACGCCCGGGACGCGCTGGAACTGATCGAGGTCGACTACGAGGTGCTCGAACCGCTGGTCGACGCCCGGCGCGCGCTCGATCCGGACGCGCCGCTGATCCGGGACGACCTGCAGGGCAAGGAGAACAACCACATCTTCGACTGGGAGACCGGCGACGAGGCGGCGACCGAGGCGGTGTTCGCCGCGGCCGACGTCGTGGTCCAGGAGGACATCGTCTACCCGCGGGTGCACCCGGCGCCGATGGAGACGTGCGGCGCGGTCGCCGACTTCGACGCGGTCGAGGGCAAGCTCAAGCTCTGGTCGACCACGCAGGCGCCGCACGCGCACCGGACCCTCTACGCGATCGTCGCCGGCATCCCCGAGCACAAGATCCAGGTGATCTCGCCGGACATCGGCGGCGGCTTCGGCAACAAGGTGCCGATCTATCCCGGGTACGTGTGCGCGATCGTCGGATCGATCCTGACCGGCAAGCCGGTCAAGTGGATGGAGGATCGGTCGGAGAACCTCATCTCGACCGGATTCGCCCGCGACTACATCATGCGCGGCGAGATCGCGGCCACCCGGGACGGCAAGATCCTGGCGATCCGCACCAACGTGCTCGCCGACCACGGCGCGTTCAACGGCACGGCCGCGCCGGTCAAATACCCGGCCGGCTTCTTCGGCGTGTTCACCGGCAGCTACGACCTGCAGGCCGCGTACTGCAAGATGACCGCGGTCTACACCAACAAGGCACCGGGCGGCGTCGCGTACGCCTGCTCGTTCCGGATCACCGAGGCGGTGTACCTGGTCGAGCGGATCGTCGACTGCCTCGCCGACGAGCTGGACATGGACCCGGCCGAGCTCCGGATCAAGAACTTCATCCAACCCGACCAGTTCCCGTACGAGACGAAGACCGGCTGGGTGTACGACTCGGGCAACTACGAGCCCACCATGCGCCTGGCCATGGACATGGCCGGGTACGCCGAGCTGCGCAAGGAGCAGGAGGAGAAGCGGGCCCGGGGCGAGCTGATGGGCATCGGCATCGCGTTCTTCACCGAGGCGGTCGGCGCCGGTCCGCGCAAGCACATGGACATCCTCGGCCTCGGCATGGCCGACGGCTGCGAGCTGCGGGTGCATCCGACCGGCAAGGCCGTGGTGCGGCTGTCGGTGCAGTCCCAGGGCCAGGGGCACGAGACCACGTTCGCGCAGATCGTCGCGGAGGAGATCGGCATCCCGCCGGCCGACATCGAGGTCGTGCACGGCGACACCGATCAGACGCCGTTCGGGCTCGGCACCTACGGCAGCCGATCGACCCCGGTCTCCGGCGCGGCGGCCGCGCTGGTCGCCCGGAAGGTGCGGGACAAGGCGCAGCTGATCGCGTCGGCCATGCTCGAGGTGTCGGTCGCCGACCTGGAATGGGTGAAGGGAGCGTTCCAGGTCAAGGGCGATCCCGGCAAGTCGGTGACCATTCAGGACATCGCGTTCCGGGCGCACGGCGCGGGCGACCTGCCGGACGGCGTCGAGGGCGGTCTCGAGGCGCAGATCTGCTACAACCCGTCCAACCTCACGTACCCGCACGGCGCGTACATCTGCGTGGTCGACATCGACCCGGGCACGGCGCAGGTGAAGGTGCGGCGCTTCATCGCGGTCGACGACTGCGGCACCCGGATCAATCCGATGATCATCGAGGGCCAGGTGCACGGCGGTCTCACCGACGGCGTCGGCATGGCGCTGATGGAGATGATCGCGTTCGACGAGGACGGCAACTGCCTCGGCGCGTCGCTGATGGACTACCTGATCCCGACCTCGCTCGAGGTGCCCGACTGGGAGACCGGCTTCACGGTCACGCCGTCGCCGCACCACCCGATCGGGGCCAAGGGCGTGGGCGAGTCGGCCACCGTCGGCTCGCCGCCGGCCATCGTGAACGCGGTCGTCGACGCGCTCAAGCCGTTCGGGATCCGGCACGCCGACATGCCGCTCACCCCGTCCCGGGTCTGGGACGCGATGCGCGGCCGGGCCACGCCCCCGATCTAGGACACTGAGGAGCCGGCAATGAGCATCTCCGCACGCGTGCATGAGCTGACCGGTCAACGTCGGCCGTTCGTGCACGCGACCGTGGTGCGCGCGCAGGCGCCCACCTCCGCGGTGCCGGGCGACGACGCGGTGATCCTCGCCGACGGGTCCATCGAGGGCTTCGTCGGCGGGGTCTGCGCGGAGACGTCGGTGCGGGCGGCCGCCCTGGACACCCTGCGCGACGGCAACACGGTGCTGCTGCGGGTCCTGCCGAGCGAAGCCGAGCAGTTCCCGTCGGTGCCGGGCGCCCAGGTCGTGGTCAACCCGTGCCTGTCCGGCGGGGCGATCGAAATCTTCCTCCGCCCGGTGTTCCCGCGGCCGCTGATCGGGGTGGCGGGCGAGTCGACGCCGATCGGCGCGGCGGTGGTCTCGCTCGCCGGCTTCCTCGATTTCGAGGTCACCCCGCCGATGGCGTACGCCGGAGCCGGCGCCGTCGTGGTGGCCGGTCTGGGGCGCGACGACGAGGCGGCCATCCGCGCGGCTTTGGACGCGGGGGTGCCCCTGATAGCGCTGATCGCCAGCCGGACGCGGGGCAGGGCGGTACTCGATTCCCTGGGGTTGACGCCCGACGAGCTCGCCCGGGTCCGCCCGCACGCCGGGATCGACATCGGGGCCCGCACCCACAAGGAGATAGCCCTCTCGGTGCTCGCCGAGATCGTTCGTGAGCTGCGGGGTCCGGGGCTCGAGACGGTGCAGCGCCGATCGATTCCGCTCACCGACGTGTCGCCGGCCACCGCGATCGACCCCGTGTGCGGGATGACCGTGGTGGTCGGGGACGAGACGCCGCATGCGGTGGTCGACGGCGTGGAGTACTGGTTCTGCTGTGCGGGGTGCCGGGATCGGTTCGCGGCGGCGTGATGACCGTCTGTGGGCTGGTGCTGGCGGCCGGCGGGTCGCTGCGCCTCGGCGAGGCCAAACAGCTGCTGCCGTTCCGCGGGCGTACCCTCCTGGACGCCACGCTGGACATGGCACGGGCCTGCGCGTTCGATCAGAACCTGGTGATGCTCGGCGGCTCGGCCGCCGAAATCCGTTCCCGAGCGGATCTGACCGGGTTCACCGTCGTGGACAACCCGGATTTCTCCAGCGGATGTGGATCCTCGGTGCGGTCGGCCGTCAGCCATGTCCGGGCCGATGCGCTCGTGCTGCTGCTCGGCGACCAGCCCGGAGTCGATCCGGCCGACGTGCGCCGGGTGATCGAAGCCCCGGCACCGATCGCCGTGTGCCGCTACGACGACGGGCTCGGGCATCCGTTCCGGTTCCGGCGTGCGTGTTTCGGATCGCTGGCCGAGCTGCACGGCGACAAGGCGGTCTGGAAGCTGCTGCACTCGGGAGCCTTCGCGGTGACCGAGGTCGCCGCGGCCGGCCCGGTCCCGATCGACGTCGACACCCGCGAGGACTACCGGCGGCTGCTCGCGGGGGAGAGCCGGTGAACGGGCCGGACGAGGTCCGATCGAGGCTCGACGCGGTCGACTATCTCGTCGACGACGGGCTGGCGATGGCCGTCTTCCTGGCGCTGCGACTGGGCAAGCCGCTGCTGCTGGAGGGCGAGCCGGGGGTCGGGAAGACCGCGGCGGCCAAGGCGCTCGCGCAGGCTCTCGACACGCCGCTGATCCGGCTGCAGTGCTACGAGGGGCTGACCGCCGGCGAGGCGCTCTACGAGTGGAACTACCAGCGGCAGCTGCTCGCCATCCGGCTCGCCGAGGCGCGGCGCGAGCGGCTGGCCGACGACGACCTGTTCACGGCCGAGTTCCTGCAGGAAAGGCCGATCCTGCGGGCCGTGCGCCATCGCGGGCCGACCCCGCCGGTGCTGCTGATCGACGAGATCGACCGGGCCGACGACGAGTTCGAGGCGCTGCTGTTCGAGTTCCTCGGCGAGGCGTCGGTGACGGTGCCCGAGCTGGGCACGTTCACCGCCGAGCGCCCGCCGATCGTGGTGCTGACCTCGAACCGCAGCCGTGAGCTGCACGACGCGCTGCGCCGCCGGTGCCTCTACCACTGGATCGAGTTCCCGGCGCCGGGCCGGGCCGCGGAGATCGTGCGGCGGGCCGTGCCGGGCGCCACCCACCCGCTGATCGCCGACGCGACCGAGTTCATCGGCCGGGTACGCCGGCTGGAGCTGGACAAGGCGCCCGGGCTGGCCGAGACCATCGACTGGGTGGCCGCGCTCGCCGCCCTCGGCGCCACCGAACTCGCCCCCGACGACATGCTGGCCACGCTCGGCACGATCGCCAAGACCCCCGACGACCGGCTCGTCGTCGCCGGTGCCGTCCACCAGGAGACGCCATGAAGATCACGAACGAGTTCACCGTGCACACCCCGCTCGAGCGCGCCTGGCAGGTGCTCACCGACCTCGAAGGCGTCGCGCCGTGCATGCCGGGGGCACAGCTCACCGGCGTCGAGGGCGACACCTACCGGGGCAAGGTGAAGGTCAAAGTCGGCCCGGTGGTCTCCGAGTTTGCGGGGACGGCCCGATTCGCCGAGAAGGACGAGGCCGGCCACCGCGCGGTGATCGACGCCAAGGGCCGGGACGCGCGGGCGGGCGGCAACGCCGCGGCCCTGGTCACCGCGGTGCTGACGCCGGACGGCGAGAGCACCCGGGTGAGCGTCGACACCGATCTGAAGATCAGCGGGAAGCTGGCCCAGTTCGGCAGCGGCATGATCAAGGAGGTGTCGGGGAAGTTGCTCGCCCAGTTCGTGAGCAACTTGGAGGCCAAGCTGGCCGCCGACGAGGCCGGGCCGGAACAGGCCGAACCCGACGAGCCCGAGTCGACAGTCGCCACGTCCGATCGGGTTGCGTCCGAACCGGTCGCGACGGTTCGAGACGCCGCCCCGGCCCCCGTAACGGCCCCCGTAACGGCCGCCGCGCCGGTGAGCACCGAGGAACCCGAGCCACTCGACCTGCTCGGTGTCGCCGGGAGCTCGATCTACAAGCGAGCCATCCCGGTCGTGGTCGGCGTGCTCGTGATCGGCGCGGTCATCGCCTGGGTCATCGCCCGGCGCTGAACCCGACCCGGCGCATCGAGTCATGACCGTTGAGCGGGGCGGTGCGCCGGCACCGTTGCTTCTGCGCGGTGCCGATCGGGCCGCGTTCGTCGTGGCGTTCGTCGAGCGGTTGCGATCGGCCGGCGTCGGTGCGGGGCTGACCGAAACGGACGACTTCGTGCGGGCGCTCGGGGTCAGCCCGCCGACCTCGCGGGAGACGCTCTACTGGACGGCGCGGATCGCCCTGCTGCGGCGGCAGGAGGACCTGATCCCGTTCGACCGGGTGTTCTCGGCCGTGTTCGATGACACCCCGCCGTTGCCGTTGACCCGCGCGGCCGAGCGCGCGGCGCGGCAGGGCGAGGCGAACGTCCCGGTTCGGGGCGGCGGCGATCGGTCGACCGTGCACGGCGGCGGGCTGCCGTGGGCGACGTTGCCGGCCGCCGGTGCCGTCGACGAGACCGAGAGCGGACAGGATCAACTTCGGCTGCCGGAGCTGCGGGCCAGTGGCCTGGCCGCGCTGGCCGAGCGGCCGTTCGAGGAACTGGACGCCGGGCAGACCGCGCTGCTCGGGGAGGCGTTGAAACAAGCGCTTACCCGGTGGCCCACCCGGCGGTCGCGGCGGCATGCGGCCGATCCGGCCGGCCGGCGGGTCGCGTTGCGGCCCACGATCGCGGGGGCGCGGCGGACCGGGTGGGAGGCGGTCACTATCGTTCGCGAGCGGCCGGTGCGGCGGCCTCGGCGGGTGGTGATGCTGTGCGACGTGAGCGAGTCGATGCGGCCGCAGGCGGCGGCCTATCTGCAGCTGATGAGGGCATTCGCGACCGTTGGTGAGGCGGAGGTGTTCGCCTTCGCCACCACGCTGACCCGGCTCACCCCGGCGCTGCGGCAGAGCTCGGCCCGCGCGGCGATCGAGCAGGCAACCACGGCCGTCGGCGATCGGTTCGGCGGGACCCGGATCGCCTCGAACCTGACCGCCCTGCTCGACTCGCACCACGGCAACGCGCTGCGGGGCGCGATCGCCGTCGTCGCCTCGGACGGGTGGGACAGCGAGCCCGCCGAGCGGATGACGATGGCGATGCGCCGGCTGCGCCGCCGGGCGTACGCGATCATGTGGTTGAATCCGCGCGCCGGCGCGCCTGGCTTTCGGCCCGATGTGGCGGCGATGGCCGCGGCCGCGCCGTTCTGCGATGCCCTGCTCCCGGCGGCGACCTTCGCCGACCTGATCGAGGTCGTGCACCGCGTGGGCGATCCGGCAAGCGCGGTCGGACCACGAGGAACCTCCCTCAGGGGTGCATGACCGCGCCCTTCACGACCTTGTCGACGACGTTGCGCGGGCCGTACACGGCCAGGCCGACCAGGTCGAGGCCGGCCGCGCCGACCGCCCGGACCGCGGCGCGGTTGTCCCGGTCGTTCCCGGTCGCGAACAGATCCGACGTGAAGACCGCGGTCGGCAGCGCGCGGCCGACCGCCCGCTCGTGGGCGGCCCGGAGCACCTCCTTGCCGGCCTCGAAGACCAGCACCGGCTGGCGGAACATCGGCAGGTACGGCACGTCGTCGGCGTCCCGGTACGGCGCGCCGATCACCTCGCCGACGGTGGTGCCCAGCCCGCTGACCAGGAAAGCGGTCACGTTCAAGCGTTGCCAGGTCAGCAGGTCGTCCCGCAGCAGGACGGCGATCTTGGTGTCGAAGCGTTCCATGGACCGATCGTGCGCGGACCGGTCCCGATCGTTCTTGTACGATTTTGACGTGTCGGGCGCCCAGTTCGCGGCGTGGCGGCCACGACTGGACGGCGTGGTCGAGGTGCTCAGCGCCCACTTCACCGGGCACGCCTACCCGATGCACGCGCACGACACGTGGACGCTCCTGATCGTCGACTCGGGCGCGGTCCGATACGACCTCGACCGGCACGAGCGCGGTTCGTTCGGCGAGGTGGTCACGCTGTTGCCGCCACACGTGCCGCACAACGGATCGTCGTCGCACCCGTTCCGCAAGCGGGTGCTGTATCTGTCGCCGGAACAACTCCCGCCCCGGCTGATCGGCGCCTCGGTCGACCGGTCCGACTTCCCCGACCGGCGGCTCCGGACGATGATTTCCACGCTGCACGAGCTGATCGGACAGCCGGGCGAGGAACTGGCGGCCGAGAGTCACCTGGCCGAGATCACCGAGCGGCTGCGGGACCGGCTCGGGCATCCCGAGATCACCGGGCGGGTCGACCGTACGCCCGCCCGCAAGCTCCGCGATCTCCTGGAGCAACGCGTCGTCCCGGGCATCTCGTTGCGGGAGGCCGCGGGCCTTCTGCATTTCCACCCGGCCTACCTGGTGCGCTCGTTCCGGGCCGAGTTCGGCATGTCGCCGCACCAGTACCTGATCTCCCGCCGGGTCGACACAGCCCGCCATCTGATCCTGGCCGGCCGCCCGCTCGCCGCGGTCGCTACCGAGAGCGGCTTCTACGACCAGCCCCACCTGATCCGTCATTTCCGTCGCATCCTGGGTGTCAGCCCGACGGGCTTCGCGCCGGCCCGTTGATCGTCTACTCTCTACCGGCCCGGCCTGACGTACGCCGGTCGATATCGGGGAGACGGAGAGTCGATGCAGGAAAAGCTTCAGACGCGCGCGTTCGGGATCGTCGCCGCGTCCCTGCCGGAGGGTGAGCGGCCGCTCGTCGCGGCGCGCGCGCTGGTCGGCAAGTTCGGCGCGAGCCGGATCGGCACCCTCGCCAGGAACAGCGCCGTCGCGGTCACCGCGGGTGCGGCCGGCGTCGCGGTGGCCTCGGCCGGCGGCAAACAGTTCGTGGTGGTCACCGACCGCCGGGTGATCTTCTTGAACCAGACCTTCATGGGCGGGCCGGGCCGGACCGTGATCGGCGCGCTCGCCCGCGATCAGGTGTCGCTGGCCGAGGCCAAGTTCGGCACGATCAGCGTGCTGCGGCTGGCGTTCGACGGCGGGGAAGGTGTGTCGCTGACGTTCCCGCGCATCGACAAGAAGAACGCCGAGCAACTCGCCGCGGCCCTGACGCCGGCCGGCTGACCGGTGCCCCGGTCCGATCGGTCACGGCGATCGGACCGGGACACCAAGCCGGGACACGAAGCCGCCGCGGTCGGATCGGGCCGGGGATCCTCAGCTCCAGAGCGTGACGTGCACCGACGGCCGGAAATGACCGACGTTGACCCCGGCGCCGCGCATCATCGCCTGGATCGCCCGCGGTGTCGCCGCGAAGCGCGCGAGCTCGGCCGCGGCGGTCGGCGGATCGGGCAGCGTCATCGAGTGCCACATCGTCTCCAGGCTCGCGTACGGTCCGGGCAACTGCACCAGGTGACCGCTTCTGACCTCGGGCGCGACCGTGAACGACAGCGCCGGCGCCACGCCCTTGCCCCGTTTCGCCTCCTCGAGCGCCGCCGCGTGACTCTGGAAGATCTGCTGGTGTCCCTCGGGTACGGCCAGCCGCCGCAGCATCGCCGGGATCGAACCCAGATCGGCCACCGCCGACGGGCCGAGCAGCCAGGTCTGATCGCGCAGCTGGGCGGCCGACGCGCGTACCCCCGCAAGCGGGTGATCCGGACCGGTCACGACGACCACCCGGAAGTTCATGACCGGCCGGCACACGAGGCTCGCATCGGCGGCCGGCCGCGGACCGATCGCGATGTCGACACTCCTGGTCATCAGCAGCGCCTCGAACGCCGACGGGCTGCGCACGCTGAGCTCCACGTCGAGATCGTCGGCGCGGCCCGCGAACAACTCGATCAGGCCGGGCGCGGCGTGCTCGGCGAACAGCGCGGACGCGCCGACCCGCAGCAGCCGGCGGCCCTTGCCGGCCGAGCTGACCTCCAGCACCGTGATGTCCTGCAGGCCCAGCATCTCGGCGGCCCGGCTGGCCAGCCGCAGGCCGCCGGGGGTGAACGCCAGCCCGACCGCGGCCCGGGTGAACAGCTGGTCGCCGAGCTCCTTGCGCAGCTGTCCGATGTGCAGCGAGATCGCCGACTCGGAGACCCCGAGCTCGGCCGCGGCCAGCTTCACCGACCCCAGCCGGACGACGGCCGAGTAGGCGCGGAGCTGCGTGGGGGTCATGTGTCGAGTCTGCCGCGCGGAACTACGGTTTGCGGCCGACGGCGGCCAGCATGCTGATCCGGCTCGCGTCCACGCCGTCGGTGCTCGCGGCGCCGCTCGGCCGCCACTCGGTGGCCAGCGCGACCCCGGGCGCCGCCAGCTCGAGCCCCTCGAACAGGGCCTCGAACTCGTTGCGGTCCCGCGGCCAGACGTCGCTGCGCCCGGCCGCGAGCATGCCGGCGTACCGCTCACGCTCCTCGGCCGGCAGGTAGTCCGTCGTGAAATGCGTCGCGGCGAGATAGCTGCCGGAGGGAAGGGCGTCGAGCAATTTCCGTACGAGCGGCTGCGCGGCCCCCTCGCCGGGGATGAAGTGCAGGATCGCCACGAGCATCAGGGCCACCGGCTCGCCGAGGTCGAGCGTCTCGCGCAGTTCGGGGGAGGCCAGGATCGTGGCCGGGTCGCGCAGGTCGGCCTCGATGTAGGTGGTGCGACCCCCGGGAGCACTGGTCAGCAGCGCCTGGGCGTGCACCATCACCATCGGGTCGTTGTCGACGTAGACCACGCGGCTGTCCGGGGTGATCCGCTGGGCGACCTCGTGGGTGTTGTCGGCGGTGGGCAGGCCGGTGCCGATGTCGAGGAACTGGCGGATCCCGGCGTCGGTGGCCAGGAACTGGACCATCCGGCCGAGGACGTCCCGGTTGGCGCGCACGCCGGCCCGCATGCCGGGGAACTTCTTCTCGATCTCGTCGCCGGAGGCGCGGTCGGCCGCGAAGTTGTCCTTGCCGCCCAGCCAGTAGTTGTAGCGGCGCGCGGGGTGCGCCACCGTCGCGTCGATGCCGGTCTCCCCGATGGTCATGATCGCGATTCTATTGTGGAAGCCATCCAGGTGTGCACCCCCTTCTTGACGCAACCGTGCGGTTGCTATAGCTTGAGTAGCAACCAAGTGGTTGCTATAGAAGGAGACATGTCATGGCATTTCCCGACCGGATCGAGCGCAAGCTGGAGCTGCCCCACCCGCCCGAGCGGGTGTGGGCGGCGCTCACCACCGCCGAGGGCCTCGGCACCTGGTTCGGCAACGAGGCGACGATCGACCTGCGCCTCGGCGGCCAGGCCACGATGACCTGGACCAGCGGCGACAAGGCCACCTTCACGGTCGAGCTGCTCGAGCCGCCGCGCGTGTTCGGCTACACCTGGAACATCAGCGGCCTGCCCGCCGACGACCCGCGCCGGACATACGTGGAGTTCACGCTCGAGCCGACCGGCGCGGGCACTACCCTCACCGTCGTGGAGAGCGGATTCGCACAACTGCCCGAGGACGCGCACGCCAAGGCGTTCGGCAGCAACAGTGACGGCTGGACGAGCGAGCTGGGCGAGCTGGCCGCGTACCTCGATGGCCTTTCCTGACCTCGAGGCGACGGCCCAGGAGGTCTTCGCCGCCCTGGCCGATCCGACGCGCCGGCAGATCCTGGCCGCGCTCGCGTCGGGCGGCCCGGCGACGGCGACCGACCTGGCCGGCCGTCTGCCGATCACCCGGCAGGCCATCGCCAAGCACCTCGGTCTGCTGGCCGAGGCGGGCCTGGTGGTGGCCGAGCCGGGGGAGCGGCGGCGGGTGCGCTACCGGCTCGACTCCGGCCCGATGAAGGTCGCCCAGCAGTTCCTGGCCGCGCTGGCCCGGGACTGGGACGGTCCGCTCGCCGCGCTGCGCGACCATCTCGGCACGCATTGATAAGCTTCGATTAGGTCAACCACAGTGTATTCATAGACTTCAATGTTCTCCTGCCTTCTTCCGACCAACGGCAGGAGGAAACAGACCCATGAACAACGAAGAGTACGTCCGGGAGGTCCACGACAAGGGGTTCCTGTTCGACCGGCGGCGCCTGCTCGGGCTGCTCGGCGGCGCGGGCGCGCTGGCCGTGGCCGGCGGCAGTGGGCTGCTCGCCGGCGGGGCCGAGGCCGCGGCCGCCGCGTGCGCCACCGAGGTGGAGTCGGAGACGGCCGGTCCGTTCCCGGCCGACGGCTCCAACGGCCCGGACGTCCGGGTGCTCAGCGGCATCGTGCGCAGCGACATCCGCCCGTCGTTCGGCACCTCGACCACCGTGGCGCCCGGCGTGCCGTTGCAGTTCAGGCTGACGGTCTCGAACCTGAGCTGCGCGCCGCTGGCCGGTGCCGCGGTCTACGCCTGGCACTGCGACCGGGCCGGGCGGTACTCGCTGTACTCGTCCGGGGTCACCAACGAGAACTACCTGCGCGGCATCCAGGTCACCGACTCCACCGGCACGGTGAGCTTCACCAGCATCTACCCGGCCTGCTACTCCGGCCGGTGGCCGCACATCCACTTCGAGGTGTACTCGTCGCTGGCCAACGCCACCAGCGGGGCCGGTCCGATCCGCAAGACGTCGCAGATCGCGCTCCCCGAAGCCATTTCCAAAACGGTGTACGCGTCGGCCACCGGGTACTCGCAAAGCGTGACCAACCTGAACCGGATCACGCTGGCCTCGGACATGGTGTTCGGCGACGATCTGGCGGCGCGCGAGATGGCCACGGTCACCGGCAGCGTCTCGGCGGGGTACGTGGCGTCGCTCGCGATCACCGTCGACCCGACGAAGACCGAGTCGGGCGGCGGGCGCCCGTCCGCGTGATCTTTCCCCGGTCGTCCCGCCCGGATCAATCGTCCCGGTCCGGGCGGGACGCCGCCGTCACCATCTCGTCCAACCTGGTCAGTGGGTCGGCCGTCATGCCACGCAGGTAGTCGTCGTGCCAGATCCGGAAGGCGGCCACCGAGCAGGCCACCAGCAGGCGCAGCCGCCAGTCGGGCTCGGCTTCCCCGCGGCGTGCGGCCAGTTGCCGGCTCAGTTCCAGCTCGCGTTCGGGCGGCACCCCCTGATGGGTGGCGCTCAGATGCGGCGACTGCCGGATCACCGCACGCAGGGCGCCGAGCCAGTCCCGGTGGTCGATCACGAAGATGCCCAGCTCGTGGATCGCCTTCCGGAGCGCCGCCGAGTCGGACATCTCGGGCGGCGCGGCGGCGATCTGCCGGGCGACCAGGCTGGTCATGTACCGCACCGGCTCGGCGATCACGTCGTCCTTGCCGGTGAAATAGCGGTGGAAGGTCCGCGGCGCGATCTCGGCGGCCGCGCAGATGTCGGCGACGGTCACGTTGTCGTACCCCCGCTCGATGAACAACCGCCACGCCGTCTCCGCGGTCAGTACGCGACTGCGCTCCCGCTTGCGGTCCCTCAGCCCGGTGATCGGCCCTCTCCCTCCGGCTCCGGGCCATCGTATGTGACCCCGGTCTCAGCGCGTCTCTCCGATGCCCAATGCGCAACTTTCTTGTGGCACCCTCTGCCTCGTGGCACATTCTGCCACCAAGAGAGGGAGCCCGATGTCGCAAGCCGTTGATCTGGCCGCGCCCGCCGAGGGCGCGGCGGGGGAGAAGAAGACCTGGACCGGCCGCCAGGTCGTGATCCTGCTGGTCATCGGCGTCGGCGCGCTGATGGTCTCGCTCACCCAGTCGCTGCTGGTTCCGGTGCTCGGCGAGCTCGCCGTCGACCTGCACACCGGCGGCGACGGCGTCGCCTGGCTGCTCACCTCGACCCTGCTGGTCGGCGCGGTCGCGGTGCCCGCCTTCGGCCGGCTCGGCGACCTGTACGGCACCCGCCGGATGGTGCTGGTGGCGCTCGCCGCGCTGGTCGTCGGCTCGCTGATCTGCGCGCTCTCCGACGACCTCACCTGGATGATCGTCGGTCGTTCGGTGGTCGGCCTCTCCGTCGCCACCGTCCCGCTGAGCATCAGCCTGATCGGCGTCACCCTTCCCAAGGAGCACGCGGGCGCCGGCATCGCCCTGATCAGCGCTATGCTCGGCGTCGGCGGCGCGCTCGGCCTGCCGCTGGCCGGCGTGATCGCCCAGTACGCCGACTACCACACGCTGTTCTGGGTCTGCGTGGCCGGCGGCCTGCTCGCCATCCCCGGCATCGTGCTGCTCGTGCCCGAGCCGATCCGCACCGCGACGGGCCGGATGGACCTGATCGGCACGGCTCTGCTCGGCGGTGCGATGCTCGCGTTGCTGCTCCCGCTGGCCCAGGGCGACTCGTGGGGCTGGACCGATCCGAAGACGCTCGGGCTGCTCGCGCTCGCGGCCGTCCTGCTGATCGTCTTCATCCTGGTCGAGCTGCGGATCAAGTCGCCGCTGGTCGACGTGCGCACCACCGCCCGTCCGTCCCTGCTGCTCACCAACCTCGCGTCGCTGTGCGTCGGCTTCGCCCTGTTCGCCACGCTGATCGGCACCGCCACCTACGTGCAGGCCCCGGCGGTCACCGGCTACGGCTTCGGCAAGTCCATTCTGGTCGGCGGCCTGTGCATGCTGCCGGGCGGCATCGCGATGCTGCTGCTCAGCCCGCTGTCGGCGAAGCTCCGGCCGCGCACCGCGCTCATCATCGGCTCGCTGATCATCGCGGTCGGCTTCGCCGGCCGCATCTGGCTCACCGGCAGCCTCTTCCAGGTCATCCTGGGCGCGACCATCGCGGGCGCGGGCACCGGCATCGCGTACGCCGCCATGCCCGGCCTGATCATCCATGCCGCGCCACGCTCCGAACTGGCCGCCGCCAACGGTCTGAACGCCCTGTTCCGCAGCGTCGGCAGCAGCCTGGCCAGCGCGATCGGCGGCGCCATCCTGGCCGCGAAGACGATCGACCTGGCCGGGCACGCGCTGCCGTCGCTGGGCGCGTACCAACTGCTGTTCGTGATCTGCGCGGCGTCCGCGGTCATGGCCGCGCTGCTCGCGATGTTCATCCCGGTGCACGCGAGCACGGCCGACGCCGCTCTGCCGGAGGAGTGACGTCGTGGCCACGTGGCTCATCCGGCGCACCTGAGCGCGGCCGACGCCGAACGAGCGACCCGTCCTCGAGGACGAGATCTGTGTGATCCGGGCCGAGCATTTCTTCGTCCGCGCCCGCCTGGTCATCCCGGTGACCGACGCCGACGAGGACTTCGTGTGGGGCGTCTGGGTCTCGCTGAGCCGGGCCAACTTCGGCCGTCTGCTCGACCTCTGGACGACCGAGGGGCGCGAGAGCGAGCCGGCCTACTTCGGCTGGCTCTCCACGACGCTGCCCGCCTATTCGGAGAGCACGCTGCGGCTGAAGTCCGAAGTGCACACCGATGTGGTGGGCACCCGCCCGCACGTCGTGCTGGAACCGACCGACCACCCGCTGGCGGTGGAGCAGCGCACCGGCATCACCGTGCACCGCGTGCACGAGATCGCCGACCGGATGACGCGGTAGTCGGCCGAACGCGGCGGCGATGCCGCCGCGTCGGGCAAACGGCATGTCGCCTTTGTTTGGTTGTCGCGCTCGGGCCAGGTGGCGGGCCCAGCGTCGGGAGGCACTGTTCCGCCTTCCCGGGGGTGACAAGTCATGTCCGAACTGTCCCGTAGAGAGTTTCTCGGCACGGCGGCCGCCGCGGCCGTCACCGCGTCGTTGTCCGGCGCCGTCGCGGGCTCCGGCGCCGCCGAGGCCGCGCCGCGAAAGCCCGGCTGCCACGGCGACCTGCGCGACATCAAACACGTCGTGGTCGTCATGCAGGAGAACCGGAGCTTCGACCACTATTTCGGGTCGCTTCGCGGCGTCCGCGGCTTCGGCGATCGGTCGACCATCCAGCTGCCCGGCGGGAAGACCGTCTGGGAGCAGCCGGCCGGCGAGGCGACGCAGTATCCGTGGCGGCTCAGCGGCGCCGAGGAGTGGGGCGGCGAGGCGCCGCCCAGCCCGGAGCTCGGCGCCGCGAACTACGGCGGGACCAGCCACGGGTGGGCCGACCAGCACGGCGCCTGGTACGGCGGGCTGATGAACGGGTGGTACGCGGCCAAGGGCGGGCCGACCACGCTGGGCTACCTCGATCGGCGGGACCTGCCGTTCCACTATGCGCTGGCCGACGCGTACACGATCGGCGACGCCTACCACTGCTCGGTGCTGAGCGCGACCGGTCCGAACCGGACCTATCTGTGGAGCGGCACGATCAATGCCGATCAGAAGCACGGCGACTTCATCGCCTACTCCGGCGGCGACGAGCTGGGCAGGTTCCTGCCCTGGAGGTCGTACGCCGAGCAGCTGCAGGCGGCCGGCGTCACCTGGCGGGTCTACCAGTGCGAGGACGACTACGGCGACAACGGGCTCGAATACTTCGACACGTTCGCGAGGCTCGACCCGGCCCAGGGCGGGACGGCCGCGCCCGGAAACGTCTACTACGACAACGGCGTGCGGAACGTGCCGGAACCGGTCACCGGTCTCGCCGGCAATGCCGACAACATCAACAACGCGATCCGATCCGACGTGCTCGCCGGCAACCTGCCGCGGGTGAGCTGGGTCGTGAACAACCAGTTCTTCTCCGAGCACCCGGTCACCGCTCCGAGCAACGGCGCGTACTTCCTGCGCGGCCTGCTCGAGGCCCTCAACGCCGATACCGAGGTGTTCGACTCGACGCTGGTCATTCTCAACTACGACGAGAACGATGGGCAGTTCGACCACGTTCCGCCGCCGGCGCCCGCCCCCGGGGAACCGGACGAGTTCGTGGCCGGCACCCTCGACGCGTACGGGATCACCGCGCCGGTCCCGGTCGGGCTCGGCTTCCGCGTACCGCTGCTGCTGATTTCGCCCTGGACGCGCGGCGGCTGGGTGACCTCGGAGGTCTCCGATCACACCTCGGTGATCCAATTCCTGGAGAAGTGGACCGCGGCGTTCGGCCGGCCGGCGATCAGCCCGAACATCAGCACCTGGCGGCGCCGGGTCTGCGGCGACCTGACGGCCGCCTTCGACTTCTCGGCGCCGGTCTACGGCATGCCTCCGCTTCCGCGGACCGGGGCCCTGGTCCCCGAGGTCGAGTACGACCCACTGCCCGGCGACAACGCGATGCCCGTCCAGGAGGGCGGGACGAAGCGGTCGCGTCCACTGCCGTACCAGCCGAACGCGAACCTGATCGGGTTCACCGGCTCGACCGCCCGGCTGGCGTTCAGCAACGACGCCCCGTTCGTGAGCAAGGCCAGTCACTTCGCGGTCTACGACAACCTCGCCGGGCTCCCGGCGCCGGCCGACTACCCGGCCGCGTTCCCCGGTCAGTACACGGTCGGAGCCCGGCGGACCGCCACCGGCGACGGGCCGCTGAACGGGACCGCCTACGACCTGACCGTGATCGGGCCCAACCGGTTCCTGCGCCGCTTCGCCGGGGACACCGCGAGCGCCGGCCGGGACCTGCGGGTGGCCGCGTCCTACTACGAGGGCCGCCCGGCCGGGACGCCGAAGCTGCGGCTGACGCTGCACAACGACTCGGCCGCGCCGGTGACCTTCACCGTCGCGCACAACCACTACATCACCGGGCGGCCGCAGACCGTACGGGTCGCCCCGCACAGCGCCCGCACCTGGAGCGCGGATCCGATCGAGCAGAGCCACGGCTGGTACGACGTGACGGTCACCGCCGATCGCGACGCCGGGTGGTCGCAGCGGCTGGTCGGCCACCTGGAGACCGGAAAGCCCAGCATCTCGGGCTGACGATCACCTGGCGTGCGGCCGCCGGCCCGTGGGTCTATACGGTGGGAGACGTGCCGAGTGATGTCTTCGTCCGGGCCGCCGGAGAGGCGGGCGTGCCGCCGGGCCCGCGCGAGGGGGAGGCCTGACCGGCGCCGGGGCGCCCGCCGCGCCCCGGCGGTTCGCCGCCCTGCGCAATCCGGATTGCCGCCCCTATCTGTTCGGCGCGGCGCTGGCGATGATGGCCGACAACATCGAGCACGTCATCACCTATTGGCAGCTGTGGCAGAAATTCCATTCGCCGGCCCTCGCCGGGTTCGAGGTGATCAGCCACTGGGTGCCGTTCCTGCTGTTCTCGGTGTACTTCGGCGGGCTCGCCGATCGGTTCGACTGCCGTCGGGTCATCCAGGCGGCGCAGGCGCTGTTCATGCTCGTCTCGGTGCTGTGGGGCGTGCTGTTCGTGACCGGCACGCTGCGGATGTGGGAGGCGTGCGTCCTGCTCGTTCTGCACGGCCTCGCGGGCTCGCTGTGGGGGCCGGGCGAACAGCTGATGCTGCACGATTTCGTCGGCGACGAGGAACTGCCCAGCGCGGTCCGCCTGAACGCCACCTTCCGCAGCCTGGGCGTGCTGTTCGGCCCGGTGGTCGGGTCGGCGTTGCTGCTCGGGCTCGGGCCGTCCGCCGGCATCTTCGCGAACGTGCTGTTCTACCTGCCGCTCATGCTTTTCCTTTTTCGTACGCGTTTCACCGGTCACACCCGGGACGGTGGCGTGGTGCAGCACGAACGGGTCGGCGTGCTCGGCTCGTTGCGCGTCCTGCGCGCGATACGCAGCAATCGCACGCTGGTCAGCATGATTGTGCTCGGCGGCCTCGGATCGTTCTTCGTCGGCGCGTCGATGCAGTCGTCGATGCCCATTTTCGCGCAGGACCTGGGCAGCGCGGGAACGGCGTACGGCATCCTGCTTTTCGCCAACGGCGCCGGTGGGGTTCTGGGCGGCCTCGTGCTGGAGGCCACCGGATGGATTCGGGCAACCGTCGGCGCCGCCGTCCTGAGCACCCTGGTGTACGGGGTGAGCACGCTTCTGTTCGCGGTGGCGGGTTCGTTTCCGATCGCCGTGCTGCTGCTGGTGATCGGCGGGGTGGCCAATCTGGCGTCGATGTCGATCGGTCAGACGGTCGTGCAGCTGCTGGCGCCGCCGGGCGACCGGGGCAAGGTGATCGGCGTGTACGGCGTGGCGGCCAACGGTCTGCGCTTCGGCAGCGGCATCACGGTCGGCCTGTTCGGCGCGGTGGTCGGGGTGCACTGGTCGCTGGGCGTGAGCGCCGCGGCCCTGTGTGCCTGCACACTGATCGTCGCCATCCCGGCGATGCGCCCGCACGTGGGCGGCTGATCAGGCGCGGTCGCGGCTCGCGTCGGTCACCGTGTTCGTCAAGCGGCGGACGATCTCGGCGGTCCGGGCCAACTCCTCGTCGCTGAACTCCGTCGCGGCGTCGTGCATCCGCCGGCCCAGCGGCACGAAGAACGCCGAGGCCACGGTCATGGCGGTCTCGCTCATCCGCACCGTCACGCGGCGGCGGTCCTGCGGATCGCGGGTGCGCCGCACGTGCCCGACCGCCTCGAGCCGGTCGACCAGCGCCGTCGCGGCCGCGGGGCTCAGCCGCAGCCGCTGGGCCAGCTCGCCGACCGTGATCGGGTCGCCGGTCGAGGTGCCGGTGCTGATCCACATGATCGCATTCAGATCGCTGCGGCCGAGGCCGTGCGCGCGGGCGAACACGTCCACGAAGACGTCGCTCTCGACCGTGAAGCGGCGCAGCGCGTCGATCAGGTCGTCCATGACCGTCTCGCGGTCCGGTTGCGTCGGCACGCCGCTCATTCTATCGTTTCCACGGTCGAATAATTCGCTCGTCGAAACATTGGGGAATGCCATGCTTGCCCGACTGCTGACCACCCGGCTCGGGGTCGTCGTAGTCCTGCTGATGACCGTCCTGTTCGCCGGTTTGGTCTTCGCGTTCTCCCCGGCACAGCCGGCCAAGAAACCCGCCGACGGCCTGCCCGCCGGCGCCCAGTCGACGGCGGTCACCGAACTGCGCGATCGCTTCGCGAGTGGCCGATCCAACAGCGCGGTCCTGGTCAAGGAGGGCAGCGACGCTGTCGCGGTCCTGACCGGGGCGGCGGAGACCCTCAGAACCGTTCCCGGCGTCGACGCGGTCGCCCGCCCGGTCGCCGCGCCGGACGGTCAGGCCGCGATCGTCGTCGTCCAGTTGCGGCCGGGCCTGACCGATGACGCCGAACACGCCACGATCGACCGGATCCGATCGGCGGTGCCGCAGGTCCAGGTCACCGGCGGCGCCGCGGTCGGGCGGGACATCTCGGCCGCCTTCGACGGCGCCGACTTCACGCTGCTGATCGCCACCGCCGCGGTGGTAGCGATCCTGCTGCTGGTCACCTATCGCAGTCCGATCCTCTGGATCGTTCCCCTGCTCGTGATCGGTCTCGCCGACCAGGTGACCGCGAAACTGCTGCCGTGGATCGCCCAGCTGGTGGGGGAGCGGACCGACGCCTCGGTGGCCGGCATCGTCTCGGTGCTCGTCTTCGGCGCCGGCACCGACTACGCGCTGCTGCTCATCTCCCGCTATCGCGAGGAGTTGCGGCGCGACTCATCCCCGGCCGAGGCGACGCGCCGGGCTGAGGCGATGCGCCGGGCCGCGGCGATGCGCCGGGCCTGGCGGGCGGCCGCCCCGGCGATCACCGCCAGCGCCGGTACCGTGCTGCTCGCTCTGCTCACGCTGCTCGCCGCGCAGGTCACCGCGAACCGCACGCTCGGCGTGGCAGCCGCGGCCGGCGTGCTGGTCGCCCTGCTGTTCGGCCTGTTCGTGCTGCCCGCGGCGATCGTCGCCCTGCCGCGCGGCGTCTTCTGGCCGAAGGTGCCGCGGGTGGGCAGCGCAGACCCGACCGCGACCGGATTCTGGGCGCGGGTCGCGCGAGGTGTCGGCCGGCGCCCGGGCACGGTGCTGGCGATGGGCCTCGGCGTCCTCGCCGTCTTCTCGGCCGGCCTGCTCACCATCGATGTCGGGCTGGACCAGAGCGAGCAGTTCCGGTCGCGGGTCCCGTCGATCGTCGCCCAGGAGACGCTCGCCCGGCACTTCCCGGCCGGTGCCGCCCAGCCCGCCATCGTGGTCACCGACGCGGCGCGGGCCGAGAGGGTGGCCGCCGAGCTGCGCATGACGACCGGGGTCGCCGGCGTGCTGCCCCCGGAACGGTCCAGTGACGGGAGCCTGGTTCAGTTCGGCGTTCAGCTGACCGATGCCCCCGGCACGCCTGCGGCCGACCGTACCGTGGAAAGGATCCGCAACGATCGGGAGGTGCTGGTCGGCGGGGAGCCGGCGACCGAGCTGGACAAGCGCGTGGCGAACCGGCGGGACGTGCGCGTGGTGATCCCGCTGATCCTGGCGGTTGTGCTGGTGGTCCTGATCGCGTTGCTCCGATCGCTCGTCGCCCCGGTCCTGCTGCTGAGCACGGTGGTCGCGAGCTTCGCGGCCAGCCTCGGCGCGGCGGCGCTGCTGCTGGACGGCCCGCTCGACGCGAACGTGCCGCTGCTGAGCTTCCTGTTCCTGGTGGCACTCGGCGTCGACTACAACATCTTCCTGATCACCCAGGCCCGGGACGAGGGTGTCCTGCGCGCCCTCGCCGCGACCGGCGGCGTGATCACCTCGGCCGGAATCCTGCTGGCCGCGGTCTTCGCGGTGCTCGGCGTGCTTCCGGTCGTGGTGCTCACCCAGATCGGCGTGGTCGTCGGCGTCGGGGTCCTCGTCGACACGTTGCTCGTGCGTACGGTGGTCGTCCCGGCGCTCGCCCTCAAGCTCGGTGACCGATTCTGGTGGCCGGCCCGTCCGGCGGCGGCCACCACGATGCGGGTCACGTCTGCAGCCTCCCGAAGGCGTAGCGGTCGTCGGCTTGGTCGCCGCTGCTCTGGCGGGGCGGCGTGAAGCCGGTGTTCGCACCGGGCGGCGGCGCCGCGTGGTGGTGACTGGGCGGCGGCGCCGCGTGGCGGTGACCGGGCGGCGGCGCTGCCGGGTGGTGGTGACCGGGCGGCGCTGCCGGGTGGTGGTGACCGGGCGGCGCTGCCGCGTGGTGGTGACCGGGCGGTGCTGCCGCGTGGTGGTGACCGGGCGGCGCTGCCGTGTGGTGGTGACCGGGCGGGGCCTGGCCGCCGCTCGGGCCGGGCGGGGTGTAGCCGTGGAAGTTGCCGCGCGAGAGGTAGCCGTCCGCGGGGTAGCCGCCGGATCCGGACGAGGCGGAGCCGCTGCCCCGGCCGGGCAGGTACCCGATCTCCGTGCTCGGCCCGGTGTAGTCGGCCGCCTGGCGGTAGCGGTCGTCCGGGCCGAGCGCCTCCGGCCGGCCGACCAGCGTGGTGAACGCGGCCCACGGCATCCGGTCGACCGGCTCGGCACTACCGGTCTCGGCGAGCTGCCGGTAGACCTGCGACGCGGCGCGCAGGGCGGCGAGCAGCGCGGCGACCGGGTGCAGCACCATGCGCACGCCGACCGCGGCGAGCTCCGCGTCGGTGGCGTCGGGACGGCCGGCGGCCGCTTCCGATCGGTGGAGCACGATCGGCACATCGGGGATCGCCGCGTGCAGGTCAGCCAGCTCCTTCGGATCGTCGACGCCTTCGGGAAGGACCGCGTCGGCGCCGGCCGCCGCGAAGGCGCGGCACCGGGCGATCACCTCGGGCAGGCCGGCCACGGCGTACGCGTCGGTCCGGGCGATCAGCGCGAGCTCCGGCACCTCGGTGGCCAGCGCCTTGATCTTGGCGGTCGCCAGGGCGGCGTCGACGACCTCCTTGCCGGCCAGGCGCCCGCGGTGCTCGGGGGCGACCTGATCCTCCAGGTGCAGGCCGGAGATCCCGGCACGGACGTACGCGTGACCGGTCCAGACCGCGTCCAGCGGATTGCCGTAGCCGGTGTCGGCGTCGGCGATCAGCGGCACCCCGTTCAGCGCCGGGACCAGGGTGGTCGCCCGGTCGGCGATCTGCGTGGCGTGGACGAAGTCCAGGTCGGGACGGCCCAGCATGAGCGCCGAGACCGCCGCGCCGGACAGATGCGCGATGCGGTGGCCGGCCTGCACCGCGAGCGCCGCGGTGACCGGGTCATAGATGCCGGGGACGTGGGTGACGTGGTTCGCTCGGAACAGTGCCCGCAGTTCGTCCGCGCCGGTCATGACGGGGCCTCCCTCTGCCGTGGTCGTGGTGGGCATTGTCCGCCGATCATGGCCGGGAGTGCACTGCGAAACCCCCTTCGACCGGTCGCCTTCAGATGGCGAGTCGGATCTGGCCGCCGAGATCGGGGTCGGCCCGTGCGGTGGGCACGGCTTCGTTCGGCCGTGGAGTCAGAGGATTCGGGCGACCGGGCGGATGCGGAGAAGTAGCAGCGCGAGGGCGAAGCTGCCCGCGATCGCCGCCGGCACGACGATCAGCAGCTTTGCGGTGGTGGGCAACGGGAGCGGGCGGAGAGCGAGCGCGAGGCCGACCAGCACCGGCGTTTGCAGGAGGTAGGCGCCGTAGGCGGAGCGGATCAGAGCGTTCGTGGTCCGGCGGGGGCGGACCGGTCGGAACAGGTCGACCACGACGATCGTGGCGGTCACGCTGATCAGACCCTCCAGCAGGGCTACCACGGCGGACTGCCAATGCGGGCCGCCGCCGGCCGGATCGGTGTGGTCGCCGAGAACGATCAGAAACGCCACGACGCCGAGGAAGCCGATCATGGCCAGCCAGGCGCAGGCGCGGCGGATCGCGGGCGGGATCGACGGGAGCCAGCCTTCGCGGCCGGCGACGATGCCCAGCGCGAACAGGCCGACGCACTGCCCCCACTGCCAGATGTGAGCGGCCCCGATCTGGTAGCTGTCGATGGGGAACGGCAGCCGGAACAGGAAGCTGGCCACGGCGATGAACGCCGCACAGGCGATCAGCGGGCGAGGGCGCAACGGACGCGGGGTGACCGGCGGGAGAGGTATCAGGGCGACGACCGTACTGAACACCAGCAGGACCCAGACGAACCAGAGCGGGCCCGGGTCGAGTTCGCGCACCTGATCGGACACGACGCCGCCGAAGGAACGGGGCGGGCCGGCGACCGCGTGCACGGTCCACACCACGATCGGGACCACGACCAGCACGAAGACCAGCAGCGGGAGACCCAGCCGGAGAGCCCGGTCGGCGATGAATCGGCGTGCGCCCTTGCGGGCCAGCGAACCGGGTAGGAAGGCGCCGGCGACGAAGAAGAACGCGCCCATGCCGAACAACGCGCCGAAGGCGATCGGAATCGTCACGGCGATGCGCACACCGTCGGGGAGAGCGCCCTCGTGATAGAACCACGACCCCGGGGCGCCGTAGGTGATGGCGGCGTGGGTGGCGATCACGCCCATGGTGAGGGCGACCCGCAGCATGTCGACGTGGGCGAGACGGGTCACGCCGTGATCATCGACGGGCGTGCCGGGGCGGCGCAATGGTCCGCCCGGCCGGGCCGCGCCCGGGTCCGCCGCCGATCAGCGGGCGCGAATCTGCGCGAGGACTCCGACCTGCGGTGTTACCGTTCACGGCATGCTGGTGGCTCGACTTCACGGCGCTGGGGATGTGCGGCTCACGACCGAGGGCGACCCCGTCCCGGCGGCCGGCGAGTCGCTGGTCGAGGTGACCAGTGTCGGGTTGTGCGGGTCCGATCTGCACTGGTTCACCGAGGGCGGGATCGGCGACGCCGTCGTGTCGCGGCCGCTCGTGCTCGGCCATGAGATGGCCGGCGTGATCCGTGGCGGCGAGCGGGACGGGACCCGGGTCGCGATCGATCCGGCGATCCCGTGCCTGCGGTGCGAGCCCTGCCTCGAGGGGGATCCGAACCTCTGCCTGTCCATCATCTTCGCCGGGCACGGCGGCTGCGATGGTGGCCTGCGGCAGCTCATGGCGTGGCCCAGCCACCGGTTGCACCCGATCCCGGACACCATCTCCGACGACGACGGCGCGCTGCTCGAGCCGCTCGGGGTCGCGTTGCACGCCTACGATCACGCCCACCAGCGCCTCGGCGCGACCGTCGCGGTGGTCGGTTGTGGACCGATCGGGCTGATGCTCGTCCAGCTTGCCTGGATCGCCGGGGCGACCCGGGTGTTCGCCGCCGATCCGCTGCCGCACCGGATGGCGGCGGCGGTCCGGCACGGGGCGGAACCGATCGAGGCTGTCGAGGCCGATCTGGTCTTCGAGGTCTCCGGCTCGGACGGGGCGGTCGAGACCGCGCTGCGGGCCGCGAAGCCGGGCGCCCGGGTTGTGCTGGTCGGTATCCCGGACGGTGATCGCACGACGTTTCCGGCCTCGATCGCGCGCCGGAAAGGGCTCACGCTGGTGCTCTCCCGCCGGATGGGTGAGGTCTATCCGCGTGCGATCGAACTGGCCCGGCAGAAGCGGGTCGATCTGGCCGCGCTGGTGTCGGCCGCTTTTCCGCTCGACCAGGTCGCGACGGCGATGACCACGGCGGCGGCGCGCGAGGGCCTCAAGGTCGTCGTCCACCCCTGACACCTGCCGGCCGGGCCTGCCCGGCGCCGGGGTCGGGGCTGTTGTTGCCGTCAGGCCGTCCGCTGCGCCGCGGACTTTGCTCTGGGTTCGTACCGCAAATGTTGCGTTCTTGATCGGTTGGCAAAACAAAGCTACGCACCGGTAGCTAAGCGAGGCATCGACGTTTTAACATCTATGAAATTGTTTCGCGTTCATGTCCTCCCAAGGGAACGCCCATGCGCCGAAGCCTCGCCGCCCTCGCGGCAACCGTCCTCACGACCGCGCTGGCGGTCGCGCCCACCACCGAAGCCCAGGCGGCGTATGCCACCAACGACTACTGCCTGGGCCAGTGCTCCGACATCCTGCCGCCCGGCCAGAACGGCAACGCCACGCTCGTGCAGATCCTGGCCTCGCAGGCGTTCGGCACGAAGCCGGCCCACTCCGACGATCAGCTCGCGCCGTACGCGAACCTGACCTACAACTACACCGGGCTCACCGGCGATCAGATCAACTCGTTCTTCAACGACAGCTCGTACGGCGTGGCCTCGGCCGACGTCGAGAGCACCACGTCGCCGCGCAGCGACGTCACGATCGTCCGGGACAAGAAGTACGGCATTCCGCACATCACCGGTACGACCCGGGCGGGCGTGATGTACGGCGCCGGATACGCCGGCGCTCAGGACCGGCTGTTCCTGATGGACCTGATGCGGCACGTCGCCCGCGGCAACCTGACCAGTTTCGCCGGCGGGGCCGAGGGCAACCGGGCGCTCGAGCAGAGCGTCTGGCGCAACTCGCCGTACACCGAGGCGGACCTGCAGGCGCAGATCGACGCGCTGAAGGCGTCGGGCACGCGCGGCGCCCAGCTCTACGCCGACGTGCAGGAGTACATCGCCGGGATCAACAAGTACATCGCCGTCTGCATGGCCGGCCGGAACTGCCCGGGTGAGTACGTGCTGACCGGTCACCTCGACGCGGTCACGAACGCCGGCGGACCGGTCAACTTCACCATGACCGATCTGATCGCGATCGGCGGCGTGATCGGTGGCCTGTTCGGCGGGGGCGGCGGCACCGAGATGCAGTCGGCCCTGGTCCGGATCGCCGCGCGGGCCAAGTACGGCACCACCGTCGGCGACCAGGTCTGGCAGCAGTTCCGCGAGCAGAACGACCCGGAGACCGTCCTGACCCTGCACAATGGACAGAGCTTCCCGTACGGGTCGGGCGATCCGAACGCGGCCGGCGTGGCGATGCCGGACGCCGGGACCGCGAGCCCGGAACCGATCGTGTTCGATCAGACCGGATCGGCGGCGAGCGCGACGAGCGGGACGAGCGCGATCGCCGACTCGCTGGGCACGCTCACCATCGACAGCGCGCAACGCGGCATGTCGAACGCGGCCGTCGTCTCGGCCGCGAACTCGGCCACCGGCCATCCGGTCGCCGTGTTCGGCCCGCAGACCGGCTACTTCGCGCCACAACTGCTCATGGCGCAGGAGCTGGAGGGCCCGGGGATCAGCAGCCGGGGCATCGCCTTCAGCGGTCTCAACCTGTACACGCTGATCGGGCGCGGTCCGGACTACGCGTGGAGCGCCACCTCCGCGATCCAGGACATCACCGACACGTACGCGGTGAAGCTCTGCAACACCGACGGCAGCGCGGCCACCCTGTCCTCGACCGGTTACGTCTATCACGGCACGTGCACGGCGATGGAGGCGCTGAGCCAGACCAACTCGTGGAAGCCGACGACCGCCGACTCCACCGCGGCCGGCTCGTATCGGCTGACCATGCAGCGCACCAAGTACGGCCTGGTCACCTGGCGGGGCCTGGTCGGCGGCGCGCCGACCGCGTTCACCAGCCTGCGCTCGACGTACCGGCACGAGGCCGACTCGGCGATCGGTTTCCAGATGTTCAACGAACCCGACCAGATGGGCACCCCGGCGGCCTTCATGAACTCCGCCTCGAACATCTCGTTCGCGTTCAACTGGTTCTACGTCAACTCGACCGACTCGGCGATGTTCACCTCGGGCGCCGAACCGGTCCGGGCGAGCGGCGCCGATCCGAACCTGCCGACCAAGGGCGAGCAGGCGTACGAGTGGCAGGGCTGGAACCCGGCCACCAACACCGCCTCGTACGTCCCGGCCTCGGGCCACCCGCAGGCGGCGAACCAGGACTACTTCGTCAGCTGGAACAACAAGCAGGCGGCCGATTTCGGCGCGGCCGACGGCAACTTCAGTTTCGGTTCGGTGCACCGCGGCGACCTGCTCGACAAGCCGCTCAAGGCGGGCATCGCGGCCGGCACGAAGTACGACCGGGCGTCGCTGCTGAAGGTGGTCGAGTCGGCGGCCACCACCGACCTGCGCGGCACCGACGTGCTGCCGGTTCTGCTCCGGGTGATCGACACGGCCACCGTGACCGACACGGCGCAGGCGGACGCGATCGCGAAACTGCGCACCTGGCTGGCGGCCGGAGCGCACCGGCAGGAGACGGCGGCCGGCAGCAAGACGTACGCGAACGCCGACGCCGTCCGCATCTTCGACGCCTGGTGGCCGAGGCTCGTGCAGGCCGCTTTCCAGTCCGGGCTCGGTGCCGATCTGTTCCAGTCGCTGGTGAACGCCATCCAGATCAACGAGTCGCCGTCCGGCGGGCAGACCGGCCCGGTGTCATCGCTGCCGACCAGCGCGAACGAGTCCCAGGCGCACAAGGGCTCGTCGTTCCAGTACGGCTGGTGGGGCTACGTCGACAAGGACCTGCGGGCCACCCTCGGCGACAGCGTGCCCGGCTGGTCGACCAGGTACTGCGGCGGCGGCGTGGTCGGCACGTGCCGCAGCGCGCTGCTGACCAGTTTGACCGCGGCGCTCGCCGAGCCGGCGAGCACCACGTACCCGGGCGACACCAACTGCTCGGCCGGGGACCAGTGGTGCGCGGACGCGATCCTCCAGTCGCCGCTGGGCGGCGTCGCGCACGATCTGATCGCCTGGCAGAACCGGCCGACCTACCAGCAGGTGGTGTCGTTCCCGGCCAAGCGCGGCGACGACATCTCCAACCTGACCGCGGCCAAGGCGGCCACCGCGTCCAGCACGCAGAGCGGACACCCGGCCTCGGCCGCGGTGGACGGGAGCTTATCGACCCGGTGGGCCAGCTCATGGGCCGACAACCAGTGGATCCGGGTCGACCTCGGCGCCACCGCACCGGTCGCCCGGGTGATCGTGCGCTGGGAGGACGCCTACGCCACCGCGTACCGGATCGAAACCTCCACCGACGGTACGACCTGGACCCAGGCCGCCGCGGTAACCGGGGGCAACGGTGGCCTCGACACGGTCACCTTCCCGGCGGTGAACGCTCGATATCTGCGCCTGACCGGTCAGACCCGGGCGACGTCGTACGGGTTCTCCATCTACGAGCTGGAGGCGTACTCGCACTAGCCCGCAGGTCGTTCTGGTCAGTCGCTGCCCTGCGCGGCGTCTGACCAGACGGCCAGGCCGCCGCCGGGCTCGGACACCACCTTGAAACCGTCCGGCCCGGCGACGGTCCATGCCTCGTAGTCGGGATCGGCCGAGACCAGCAACCGCGAGCCGTCCTCGAAGTCGATGCGCAAGCCACCGTCGTCGTCGGCCTGCGCGATGGTGACAACCCGGCCGATCAGATCGGGCAACTCGGTCTCGCCCGGCGTCACCTCGAGGTCGCCGCCGGGCCGGCGGAGCGAGAACGGCGTCTCGATCCGCGCCTCGTAGCCGTCGCCGAACGCGAGTGCGACGGTGTAGCCCGCGTCCTGCGCGGTCACGCGCTGCCCGGCAAACTTCAGATCCATGGTCACCAGCCATCCGGAACGGGGTAGGAACCGTCGGGCCCGATCGGAAGGTGCGTGTCCGAGTTCGGACCCGGCTTGCCGTTGAGCCCGATCGGCTGGCCCTGATCGTTGTAGTAACGAACGTATCCGTTCGGATACCTGGGCGTCGGGTCCATCACCCGCACCATATCAGCGTTCCCGGAAGATCCCGGTTTCTGATAGACGGTGCCCCTTCCGTTGTCGGCCGTCCGTGACGACCAGCCTTCCTTGACTCCGGTCGGATTGTTCGCGGTCGAGTCCTCCGCGCCCTCGGAAGCGCCGCCGCCCTCGGTGTCCACCGGCGACACATGGTCGTCGCCGGCCGCGTGCGCGCCCAGATCGCCGGCCGCAGCCATGGCCATCGTGCCGCCGAGCGTGATGCCGGCCGCCGACACGATGTTGAGCGGGACGCCACCGATCGCGCCGACGCCGGTCGCATCGAGCGCCACACCGAGCGCCTCGCCGCCGGAACTGAGCGCGGCCAATCCGATGCCGGCGGCGGCCAGGCCGACGTCGCCCGGGTGGTGGATCATCGCGTTGCCGAACGAGGCGGCCCCGTTCACGATGTGACCGCCGAGGTCGTGGAAGAAGTCGCCCACGTCGTCCAGCCAACCGGACTTCTCCGGCGCGAGCGAGGCCTTGTCGCGCAGCGTCCGGGCGGCGGCCGATCCCGAGGTGTGCACCTGGTTGCGAGCGTCCCTGAGCAGCGCCTGCGCCGAGTCGCGGCCGGCCGTGCCCGGATCGGTGAACGGCGGCTCGGATTGCCCGGCCTGCTGGGCGGCGGTGGCAGCGGCCGCGTGATCGTTCTTGGCCTGTTGCGTGGCGGCCTCCGCCTGATCCCACTGCCGGATCGCCTCGGTCGCCTGCTGCTGAGCCCAGCGCAGGGTCGCTACGTAGTCGTCCAGCGCGCCGGCCCCGCCCTGCATGGCGTCGCCCGCGGTGAACCAGCGGCCCGGCTCGTAGCTGAACTTGTCGTGGAACTTCTCGGCCGCGGCGCCGGTCCACGAGCCGCTGTCGATCTTGCGTAGGCCGTCGCCGGCGTCGGCGGCGTCCTTCGCACGGTCGCGAAGCGACCCGGCGTTGGCGGCGATCGCGTCCGGATCGCCGGGGATCAGCGCTCGGGGGTCGCGGGTCTCGCCCAGCTCAGCCATCGACCGCTCCGGTCGCCGGATCGGAGGTGAGCCGCTGTGCGGCCGCCTGGTCGACCGATCGGTATGCGTCTGCCACCCGCTTCAACGAGTCGCTGATCTTGCCGGCGTCGTCGGTCAGGATGTCGAAGCCGTCGTCCCAGCGGTGGCAATAGTCCGTCAACGCGTCGTGCAGGTCGTCGTCGCCGTACATCCCGGCCGGGCCCGGCAACTTGCTCAGCTCCAGCCGTTTCTGGTTGCCGATGGTCTCGGCGATGCCGGCCGACGCCTCGTCCAGGGTGGCGACGTCGACGTGAAAACCTGGCCCGTCCATCCGGACAACATAGCCCTCTCGGACAAACTCGTCGGGGCACGATCAGGACAGGCCGAGCCCGCGGCGGCCGATCTCGTTCAGGTCCTCGGCCCGGAAGCGGTTCGGCCACTCCCGCTCGTAGTGCTCGGCGGGAAAGTCGCTCGGGCTCTCGCCCTTCGCGAAGGCGTCGCGCACGCTTGCCGCGTACCGCTCGTTGCGGGCGCACCACGGCGCGGCGGGGATGTACATGACATTGCCCCAGCCCTTCTGCGCCTCGACCGGCGCGACGCTGTGGATCATGTCGCAGTGCCACCAGACCGAGTCGCCGGCGCGCACGTCGGGGATGCCGGCGAGCGCCTCCATGAGTGGCGCGTGCCATTTGTGGCCGGCCGGGAAGACCTGGTTGACGGTCACGCCGCACATGTCGTCGTCCGGCACGTCGGGCAGCAGCGGGCGCAGCATCAGGTAGGCCATCGCCTCGGGAATCGGGACGGTGTGCAGGACGCCCTGGTCGTGGTCCATGTCGGAGAGTGCCGTCCAGCCCTGGAAGGTGCGGAACGCCGAGCACATGGTGGTGCCGGGGTACTGCGGGCCGGCGGTGCGGTGGGCGGCGTCCCACGGGTCGTACTGCTCGACGCTGCCGTCGAAGAGGTGCCGGAACGCCTGCTGATAGGCGCTGGTCATCCACAGGTCGAGGGTGCCCGGGTCGAGGTGGGTGCCGAGACCGGCCGAGTCGGCGCCCTCGGGCCGGCGGCGGATGCGGTCGGGGTAGAGCGAGTCGCGATCGGGGTCGAACCACTGCACGCCGCCCGACTCGTGTTTCCACAGATGGTTCAGGAACGACTGGACGGTCGCCATCCGCGGGCTCTGCCGGGCCTGCATCTGCGCCGGTGACCAGTAGATCGGATAGATCTCCGGCTTCGAGCCGACGCTGCCGAAGAAGTCGTCGCCGGGGCCGCGGTAGTTCTCGAAGAAGTCGTTGCTCTCGACGTAGTCGACGATGTCGCGATCCCAGCCGAGCGCTTGGTCACGATCGAAGTGACCGCGCACGACCAGGCAGCCGCGGCGGCGCAGCAGGTCGAGCTGGGCCGCGGCGACGGCGCCGGCCTCGATGTCGGAGTACTCGATGACCGGCCAGATCGGTTCCGACCGCCGGCGTGCCGCGGCGATCTCGTCGACCGCGGTCTGGACGCGCTGCTCGACGACGGCGAAGACCTCCTCGACCGTGCGGCCGGAGGCGGCGATCTTCGCCCGGAGGGCGGCTTTGATCTCGCGGGTGGCGGCCTTGAGGTCGGTCGGCGTTCGTTCCCAATGCGGCAGGCTCACGGGGAATCCTTTCTGGGAATGTAGCCTTACTGGAAAGACTGTAGGCGCCGGCGCACCTTCAAGGCAAGGGGCTTGACTAATATCGGCACACATGGAGCCGACGAAGCCGTCGCAGGATCTCGTCCGGGCGCTCACCGACGAGCACGTGCTGCGGGCGCTGATGCGGCACCGGCGGCTGACCCGGGCCGAGCTGGCCGTCGAGATCGGCATCTCGAAGCCGACGGCGGGGGAGAGCGTCCGGCGGCTGACCGAGCGCGGGCTGGTCGCCGACACCGGCGAGCGCACGCCGGGCGGGCGTGGTCGCGGCCGGGTCGGGTCGTACTACGCGATCGCGCCGACCGCCGGGGTGGCGCTCGCGATCACGATCTCCCCGGCGGGCGTCGTGGCGGAGTGCATCGACGTGTACGGGGACACGGTCGCGCGCGCCGTCCGCCAGGTCGACCGGACGACCTGGCCGAGGCAGGTCGCCGCCGCCCTGCAGGAGACGGTCGCCGAGGCCGCACCAGGGCACTCCCCGGTGCGGCTGGCGGTGATCGGTGCGGCCGACCCGGTGGACCGGGCCACCGGCCGTCTCGTGCATCTGCCCGACTCGCCGTTCCTGGTCGGCGAGCTCGATCCGGCCGCCCTCCTCGCCCCGATCGACGTGGTGGTCGACAACGACGTGAACTGGGCGGCGCTGGCCGAACCGGAACATGCGCGCGACTTCGCCTACCTCTACCTCGGCGACGGACTCGGCTGCGCGATCGTGACCGACGGTGCGGTCCGGCGCGGCCACAGCGGCCTGGCCGGCGAGATCGGCCACCTGCTGACCACCGGGCCGGGCGGTCGATCGATGCCGTTCATCGAGGTCTTCGGTGCGTTGGGGCTGCGTCGGCCGAACTCGACCGCGATCGACGTCGACTGGCTGCGCTACGCCGATCAGAACGGGCGGGAGGCGATCGGCTTGGCGGTGTCCGGCGTGCTCGCGGCGATCGTGGCGCTCGTCGATCCCCGCGAGATCGTGATCGGTGGCACCTGGGGGCCGGCGCTGATCGATGAGATCGGCAAGGCGGCCGCCCGTATGCCACGACCGGTTCCGCTCCGCCCGGCGACCACCGGGATCGGCGATCCGGTCATGGCCGGGGTGCGGGCCGAGGCGCTCGACCGGTTGCGAGCATCGCTGACCGCCTGAAGCTCTTCCACGCTGTGGCCGCGGTCACTAACCTGAACCTCATTCATCTTTCCGCGGGAGGGTCGCGTGGGGTCGCTGTCAGGGTTTCCCGACGGGTTCGTGGTGGGCGTTTCGACCGCCTCGTACCAAATCGAGGGCGCGGTGCACGAGGCCGGCCGCGGCCCGTCGATCTGGGACACGTTCGCGCACACGCCCGGCCGCATCCTCAACGGCGACACCGGCGACGCCGCCTGCGACCACTACCACCGCTACGGCGAGGACCTCGACCTGATGGCGGAGCTCGGCGTCGACGCGTACCGCTTCTCGATCGCCTGGCCCCGCATCCAGCCGGACGGGCACGGCAAGCCGAACCCCGACGGCCTCGATTTCTACGACCGCCTGATCGACGGCCTGCTCGCGCGCGGGATCGCCGCCCTGCCCACCCTCTTCCACTGGGACCTGCCGCAGGCGCTCGAGGACCAGGGCGGCTGGCTGAACCGGGACACCGCGCTGCGCTTCGGCGAGTACGCGGCGGTGGTCGCCGACCGCCTCGGCGACCGGGTCCACCGGTGGATCACGCTGAACGAGCCGATCGTGCACATGGCGCAGGGCTACGCGTTCGGGACGCACGCGCCGGGCCGGCAGCTGATGATGGACGCGCTGCCGGTCGCCCACCACCAGCTGCTCGGGCACGGGCTCGCGGCCCAGGCGATCAAGCGGGCCACCGGGGAAGCCGGCGAGGTGATGATCACCAACAACTGCACGCCGGTCGAGGCCGCCTCCCCGTCCGAGGAGGACCAGGCCGCCGCGATGATCTACGACGCGTTCCACAACCGGCTCTTCAACGATCCCGTCCTCAACGGGACCTATCCGGAATTTCTGGCGGCAGGCCTCGAGGGCCTGATCCAAGCCGACGACATGGCGACAATCCGGTCGAACCACGACGCGCTCGGCATCAACTACTACAACCCGACCAGAGTACGGGCCGCCGAGGGTGATCTCCCGTTCGAGATGCTGCCGATCGAGGGCGTGCCGACCACCGCGTTCGGCTGGCCGGTCGTGCCGGACGGCCTGCACGACCTGCTCACCGGCCTGAAGGCGACCTACGGCGACGACCTCCCGCCGATCTACATCACCGAGAACGGCTGCTCCACCGTCGAGGGCCTCGACGACCGGTTCCGCATCGACTACCTCGACGGCCACCTCGCCGCCGTCCGCCGCGCGATCACCGACGGCGTCGACGTCCGCGGCTACTTCGTCTGGTCGCTGATGGACAACTTCGAGTGGGCCGAGGGCTACAGCCAGCGCTTCGGCCTGGTCCACGTCGACTTCAAAACCTTTGCGCGTACGCCGCGGGACAGCTACCGCTGGTTGCAGTCCGCCCTGCGGGACCGTGGATGACCACGGCCGTCACCGAGCGGGTCGGTGCCCGCTGGATCGCGCTGCTGTCGCTGGCCAACCTCGGCCTGTGGATGGGCTACTTCGGTCCGCTGCAGGTGCTGCTGCCCAACCAGATCCAGGACATCGCGGGCCAGGACAAGGAGACCGCGCTCGGCGTCATCACCGCCCTCGGCGCCCTGGTCGCGGTCGTCGTCGGCCCGCTCGCCGGCGCGCTCTCCGACGTGACCACCGCCCGTACCGGGCGACGACACACCTGGATCGTGGCCGGCGCCCTGATCGGCGGCGCCGCGCTGGTTTTCCTGCACGGGCAGCACACCCTGGTGTGGGTCGGCATCGGCTGGTGCCTGGCCCAGGCCGGCCTCAACACGCTGCAGGCCGGGCTCACCGCGGTGGTTCCCGACCAGACCCCGGTCAACCAGCGGGGCCTGGTGTCCGGCTGGGTCGGCCTCACCCAGTCGGTGGGCGTGGTGGCCGGCGTCCTGCTGGTGACCGCGGTCGGCGGCGGCTACCCGGCGATCGCCCTGGTCGTCGTGCTGACCGCGGTGCCGTTCGTGCTGGCCACCCGCGACCCGGCGATCGAGCGGGCCCCCCGCTTCTCGGCGTTCAAGTTCGACGCGTTCCGCGACCGCGACTTCTCCTGGGCGTTCGCCACCCGGTTCCTGGTGCAGCTCGGCAACGCGATGGCCACGCTCTACCTGCTCTACTTCCTGCGCGACCGGGTGCACTACGCCAACGCCGACGACGGTCTCGCCCTGCTGATCGTCGTCTACACGATCGCGACCGTGCTGACCGTGGTGGTCGGCGGCGTGATCTCCGACCGCACCGGCCGCCGCAAGCCCTCGGTGATCGTCTCCGGCTACGTGATGGCGGTGGCCGCCGCGATCCTCGCCTTCTGGCCGACGTGGACCGGTGCGATCGTGGCGGCCGTCATCCTCGGCTTCGGCTTCGGCGTCTACCTCTCCGTCGACCAGGCCCTGATCACCCAGGTCCTCCCGGCGGCCGAGGACCGGGCCCGCGACCTGGGCGTCATCAACATCGCCAACTCGGCGCCGCAGGTCCTCGGGCCGGCGATCGCCTTCCCCCTGGTGTCCTACCTGGGCGGCTACCCGGCGCTCTACCTGGCCGCCGCCGCGGTGACGGTCCTGGGCTCGGTCCTGGTCACCCGCATCCGTGGCATCGACTGAAGGCGGGGCTTACTCCGAGCGGTTCCCTTCCGCTGCTTTTCCCGTACGAGCGTCGGCCGAGTCCCCGGCGTGCCAGGGCCGCCGGCTGCTCCATCGGCTCCGCGCCCGGCCGCCGGGTGGGCCCGACCCAAGACCACCCGTAGCGCCCGGCCGGGCCAAGTCGAACGAGCACGCCGGGCCTGCGCAAAGCGCGGGTAGCGGAGTCAGCGGGCCGGTTTGCTCGGCGCCAGGAAGTCGAGCAACGCCTTGGCGACTGAATCAGGCGCCTGCTCCGCCTGGTGGTGACCGCTGTTGATGACGCGGTGGCGAAGTGGATGGGCGAGCCAGGGCATCCAGATGGCGGCAGGATCTCCGTGAATGTCGAGGTCGTCGTCAGAAGATTCCAACAGCAGAGTCGGGCAGACGACTTGCCGCTTGGCCGCCCGGTCGGCTTCGTCGTGATCACGGTCGATGCCCAGGCCGGCACGGTAGTCCTCGCACATGCCGTGGACGACCGCCGGATCACGGAGGGCTTGCCAGAGATCAGCATGATTACCCACGCCCATCTCGGCCGGCCCGGGGGTGTGGTACCACGCGTCCGCGTCGGCGCAGATCACGCGTTCCGCGGGCTTGTCGGTCTGGCCGAGGAACCACCAGTGCCACCAGGCGCGGGCGAAGGTGGCATCCGTCCGCTCAAGGTGTTCAATCACCGGTAATCCGTCCATGACCACCAGATGCGATACCAGGTTCGGATGATCCATCGCGGTGCGGAACGCAACCAGAGCCCCACGATCATGCCCGACCACCGCGAATCGCTGATGACCAAGGTGGGACATCAGCAGCACGACATCGCGGGCCATCGCGCGCTTGCTCGATTGCGCATGGTCCGGTGCATCTGGCGGAAGCGTCGACCCGCCGTATCCGCGCAAGTCGGGTGTCACCACGAAGTGGTTCTCCGCCAGCCGGGGAGCCACCTCATACCAGGTGGTGTGCGTGCGGGGATGACCATGTAACAACACGACCGGTGCGCCGACACCACCGTGCCTGACTCGCAGCGTGACTTCACCCAGGTCAACGTGATCAAGACGGAAACGGTCGAACATCGATCGAACGCTACCCGCCGGCTGGGCAACCGGCAGCATTACCGCGCCCACATCCGCTCCTCAGCAGATCCACGCATCCACGAGCCTCGCCGAAGCCATCATCGACAACGCGAACATCCGAGTCGATCGAGATCGAGGGCGTCGTCGACGTCCTGGCCGAGCTGACGCGACTCGTCCGCATGGCCATCGTGACGACGGCGAAACGCGCGGATTTCGACCTCATCCATGAGAAGCGCGGGATCCGGCAGTTCATGGAGTTCGTCCTCGCCCGTGAGGACTATGCGAACGCCAAGCCGCACCCGGAGCCGTACCTGACCGGTTTGCGGCGCTTCGGCGTCACCGCGGACGAGGCTCTGGTCGTCGAGGATTCGGCCCGCGGGCTGAAATCGGCCGTGGCGGCCGGAATCGACTGTGCCGTTGTCCACAACGAGTTCACCAAGGGGCAGGACTTCGCACGGGCCAGCTATCGGATCGGCACGCTCGCCGAGCTGACCGACATCATCGAACGGTTGGCCGCGCGGTCCGTTACAGCAGCCCCAGCTGGCGGGCGCGCACGACCGCCTCGCGTCGTCGTGTCGCGCCGAGCTTGCGGTAGATCGCCCGCATGTGCGCCTTCACCGTGTTGACCGAGATGCCCAGGCTGGCCGCGATCTCGTTGGCGGTCAGCACCGTCGGCAGGAAGCGCAGCACATCGAGCTCCCGCTCGCTCAGCGGCTCGGCCAGCGCGACGGCCTCGGCGCGCGGCGGCTTCTCGAACACGACCGGGCCGGTGGTGTCGTCCTCCTCCAGCCAGCGCTGCCGGCCGATCAGCACCGCGATCCGGGCCGGGTCGAAGCGGCGGAACGGGCGGCGGATCCCGTTGCGGCGGCCCAGCGTGCCGGCCTTCGACATGGCGTCGATCGAGCGGCTCACGTGCCCCTGCGCCTCGGCGAGCAGGGCCAGCGCGATCCAGGCGGTCACCGCCGCGACCATGTCGGGGCTGTTGCCGGCCCGGGTGAGCAGCTCCTCGGCGGAGGGGTAGTCGCCCAGCGCCAGGTAGGCGCGGCCGAGGCAGACCTGTTCGGCCGGGCGCAGCGCCGGCTCGGACCGGTACATCGCCACCACCCGGTCGGGCTCATTGAGGGCGAGCGACACGTCGCCCTCGGTGAGCCGCAGCCAGCGGTCGAGCCGCGGGGCGTCGAGCGAGGGCGGTGCGCCGTCGCGGGCGGCCTTGAGCAGCGCGCGGGCCGCGGCCGGATCACCGGCCGACAGCAGCAACTGCGCACGCACCAGTGAGGTGAGCATCGCGGTGATCGCCTCGGGCGGGTCGATGTCCGAGTGCAGGGCCCGGCGCAGCGCCGACTGGGCCTCGGCTGTGCGGCTGCGCTCCACCTCGACCAGGGCGATCACCAGGTGCGCCATGGCCGCCTGCGGGGCGGACGCCGCGCCCAGCCGGTCGGCGAGCTCCTCGGCGGCGGCCGCGTGCTGCTCGGCCTCGGTCAGCGAACCCTGCAGGTAGGCGACCAGCCCCAGGTAGCCCTGCGCGTTGATCTCGACCAGCGGCACGCCCGTGGTCCGGGCCGCCGCCATCCCGGCCCAGAAGTACTGGTCGGCCTGGTCGAGCGTGGCGGTCCACAGCAGGCCGACACCCTTGTTGGTCAACGCCAGGGCGCGGAATTGGAGCATGGCCGGCACCTGGTCGAGCCGGGCTGGGCGCAGCGTCTCGAGGAGGCCGGTGGTCGCCGCGGTCAGCCAGGGCATGTCGCCGCTGACCCGGATCACCGCGGCCGCCTCGAGAGCGGCGAGCGCCGCGTCGATGGCCAGCCGCTGTTCCGGGTCGCGGCCGTCGAGCAGGCGCCGGGCGCGCAGGATCTGACCCCGGATCCCCGGCTGGTTGCCGCCGTCCACCATCAGCAGCGCGGCGCAGAGGCAGAGCTCGGGGGTCGTCGGCAGCAGGTCGGCCGGGATCCGCCGGAGTGTGTCGAACAGTTCCCGGCTGTGCGCCGAGACGAGCAGGACGATCGCCTGCTCCGCGACGACCCGGCCGACGTAGGCCCAGTCGCCGGCGAGCCGCGCGTGCCGCAACGCCTCGACGGCCATCCGCTCCTGCGCGTACCAGCGGGCGATCAGGCCGTGCAGCGCGGCCGTCGCCTCCGGCTCGTCCACTTCGAACTGCCGGCGCAGGGCGTCCCGCAGCTGGTGGTGGTAGCGGTACCAGCGCGGGTCATCGGCGCAGCGGCGCACGAACCCGGTGCCGCGCTCGAGATGGTCGAGGATCTGCTCGCCGTGCGCCTCGCCGGTGAGCGCGGCCGCCAGGTCGGCGCAGATCAGGTCGGGGAAGCTGGTGCGCAGCAGGAAGCTGCGCACCGGCGGCGGCTGCGCGTCGACCACCTCGCGCAGCAGATAGTCGCGGGCGGCCTCCTCGGGGCGGCGGGCCTCGACGGCCAGCCGCATCCCGAGCGGCCAGCCCTCGGTGCGCTCGATCGTCGCCGGATCGAGGCCGGGCGCCTCGTCGGCGGTGAACGCCAGGTCGGCGGCGCCGATCTCGGTGAGCTCGCCGGCCGCGCGCAGCCGGTGCAGCGGCAGGGCCGGCTCGGTGCGGCTGATCAGCAGGAACCGCAGCCAGGCGTGCCGGTTGTCGACGAACGCGGCCAGGTCGGCGGCGGCCGGCGAGCCGTCGAGCACCTGCAGGTCGTCGAGCACGAGGGTCACGGGCTGCCGCGAGCCCTCGGCGCAGCCGTCGTCGACCTGCACGCCGGCCGGCTCGAGGACGCCGGCCACGGCGGTGCGCAGGACGCTCACGGCACGGTGCCGGGGAGTCAGGGAGAGCCATCCGTACGCGCCGGGCCGGCCACCCACCCAGTAGGCGACCGATGTCGTCTTGCCCCAGCCCGGGCCGGCCTGCACCACGGTCACCGGCCGGCGTGCGCCGTCGTCGAGCAGAGCGAACAGGCGGGGCCGGGGCACGATGACGCCTCGGCCGGGAGCACTCGCCGGCTCGCTCATCACACTCCCAACCCGTCGGCCGTTCTCCCGTCACACAGGCAGATCGCTACCGCACGGCCGGAATCATAAATTGGCGTCGATCGGTGGGCGCTCGATCGTCGGCGGCGAGTCGATAACGGGGTTTTCCGGGCGCGATCGGCAACGGCCGATCGGAACGCCACTGTACCGGAAAGGGCGAGGCGGGCGGAGCCCGCGAGCCCGGGTCGCCCCGCGGGAACAGCCCGGCGGCCGGGCGCGGAGCGTTGGTCACGCTCAGCGGCCCGGCTCGCCGGGGACTCTTGCGTCCCGTACCGGAAAATGGTTTTGCACAACGACCCGCCGGCAGCTGGCTGCGCTGCCGGCGGACCCCCGATGGTTTTCTAGTTGTTCTTCAGCGGGAAACCGGGAATGGCCTTGGTCTTGCCGCCGGTGGGGCTGACCGCGAACCATTTGCCATTGATGCCCTGGCCGTTGATGTCGCCCGGTTTGGCGTCGGCGATGAAGTAGTAGACCGGCCAGCCGTTGATGGTGACCTGGCAGGTGTGGTCGGCCCGCTCGACGTATCCGATGAGCTTCGGGTCGATTCCGCTGGGGAAGATCTTGCCGGGGGACTTGATGAGCAGCGGCGGCCAGGCCGTGGCGCACGAGCCGTTGCAGTTCGACTTCGGCGGCTTGTTGGTGTCGTTGTCGAAGCGGTAGAGGGTGCGCCCGGCGCCGTCGGTGACATAGGTGCCGATCTGGGCGTTGTCGGTCGCGTTGAGCTCGACCGTGTGGCTGCCCTTGGTCTTGTCGGCGTTCGGCTTGATGTCGGTCGTCGACGGGCCGCTGAAGATCTTGACCCAGCGCTGGGTCTTCGCGACGGTCGGCGTGACGTCGGGAGCCGTCTCGCCGCCGCCGGAACCCTGACCGGTCGCGGACGCGTTGGGGGAATCCGAGGCGCTGGGGGACGGGGTAGCCTCGGACGCGTCCGCGCCGGTCAGGTCGCCGGGACCATCGGTGTTCGGGGGAGCGTCGGGTGACCGGGTCAGCGCGATCGGGAGCTGGATCGCGTCGGTCGACGGCGCCTTCTGGCTGCCGCAGCCCGCGAGGCCGGTCAGTCCGGCCAGCGTGACCACGATGATCGTCTTGGTCCCGGGCGTCATCATGGCTGCCTCTCCTTCCACCGCCCGGCTGGATCCGGGCCTGCCATCCACACGACCCGATGGCAAGGGCGGTTCACTCCGGTGTGCCAAAGTCTCAAGATCTTTGATCCGGCTGGCCGACCTGGTCGTATCTCCAGTAGCCGCGGCGCAGTACGTTCTTCGATGTCGCCTTCGGCGAGTCCGCCGGTCCGGAAAAGTTGGGTCGGCGGACCCGTACCGAAACGGCACCGTTGGTGCCGCGGAAGAAAGAGACTCGATGTCGTCACCGAGGACCAGACCGCGCCGGGAGGTGGCCGATGAAGCACTGGTCAGATCGTTGTGGAACGAACACGGCCGGGCCATGCTCGCCTACGCCACGCAGCTGACCAGGGACCGCGCGGCCGCCGAGGACGTGGTCCAGGAGGCGCTGGTGCGCGCCTGGCGCCACCCGGACAGCCTGGACAGCGGGAAGGGCTCGGTGCGCGGCTGGCTGTTGACAGTCGTCCGCAACATCGTGCTTGACCAGATCCGCGCCCGGAACCGGCGACCCCCGGAGGTGCGGGAGAGCCCGCCGGACGCCGCGGTCGAGGGCGACCACGCCGACCACGTGGTCAACTCGATGGTCGTGGTGGACGCGCTCAGCACCCTCTCCGCCGAGCACCGGGCGGTGCTCGAACAGGTCTACCTCAAGGGCAACACGGTCACCGAGGCAGCCGAGGCGCTCGGCATTCCGCCGGGAACGGTGAAGTCCCGGTCCTACTATGCGTTGCGGGCCCTACGCGAGGCCGGCAGAGAACGGTTGGCATCATGACTACGCCGGAGAGCACGAACCCGACCAACGACCACGTCGACCTGGCCGGATATCTGATGGAGATGCTGACGCCCGACGAGAAGCAGCGGGCCGACTCGCACCTCTCGGGTTGTGCTGCCTGCCGCGAGGAGATCGAGTCGCTGCAGGAGTGGTCCTCGGCGCTGCGCGACATCCCGGACGAGATGCTGCTCGACGGCCCGCCGGAGGATGCCGACCTGGTGCTGCAGCGCACGCTGCGGCAGGTGCGGCAGGAGGCGTCGGGCGGCCGGCTGCGCCGGGTCGCGGTGCTGACCACCGCCGCGGCGGCGATCATCGCGGTCGCGGTGGGCGGTGGGATCATTCTCGGCCGGGGTACGGCGCCGGGCGGGCCCACGCCGCAGGCGCAGGGCTCGGTGTCCGCCTCGACGGTGCCGCCGGGCACCCAGGTGGTGGCCGCTGCTGATCCGCGGACCGGCGCGCACATCAACGCGACGATCACGCCCGCGATGGGCTGGGTGCGGCTCAGCGCCACCGTCGGGGGGATCCCGGCGGGCGAGAAGTGCCGGCTCGAGGTGGTGGCGAAGGACGGGTCCGCGGTGCTGGCCGGATCGTGGCTGGTGTCCCCGGCGGGGGAGGCCAACGGGACCACGCTCAACGGCAGCGCGCTGATCGAGCCGTCTCAGGTCGCCTCGGTGCGGGTGGTCAGCACGGCCGGCGAGCAGTACGTCAGCGTCAACGTCTAGGTCAGACGTAGTCGCCGAGGACGCCGGCCAGCACCTCCGTCGCGTCCTGCACGTCGACCTCGGTCATCTGCAGCGGGCCGCCGGTCTCGACGTACTTGGCCGTGTCGGCGCGCCCGGCGAACACCGGTGCGAAGCCCAGATCGCGGATCAGCTTCGACGCCGTCAGCCGCGCGTCGACCAGGTCGGTGCAGACGAACTCGGCCAGCAGCGGGTCGTGGCCGCGCCGCCGGGTCAGCACGCTGGCCGGGAGCGTGTTGAACGCCTTCACCCAGTGCGCCTCGGGCGCCCAGCTCATCAGCGTCTCCAGGCCGCTGACGCCGCCCGGGGCGGCGGCCGGCGGGTTGGTCGCATCGATCACGACCTTGCCGGTCAGTGCCTTGCCGGCCATGTCGATCGCCTCGCGCGCGGCGGGCCAGCCGGGGGCGAACAGGACCGCGTCCGCATACTTCGCCGTCTCGTCGACGGGCATCGCCATGCCGTGCTCGCCGAGCCGCTCGACCAGGCTGTCCAGCCGTTCCGGGTGCCGCGACGTGATGGCCACGTCGTGCCCGCTCTCCACGCACCACTCGGCGAGGGTCGCGCCGAGCTTTCCTGCCCCGATCACCCCGATATGCATTCCCCCAGCGTGCGCGTTCGCCCACCCGAGGGGCGGGCGAACGCGTATTTTGCTCTCAACAACCGAGGTGGCGGATCCCCACGCTGCCGGCGACGACCATGGGCACCGCCCAGGCCGGGTCCATCCGTGTGCGCAGGGTGGGCGTCCAGCCCGCGTCCGGCGTGAGGTCGGGGTCGTACGCGGCGTTGTAGGCGGCCACCAGATCGACCGGCTGGACCCTGTTGCCGACCTGGACAAGCGACCCGAGCGCGGTGATCTTCGTGCCCTTCCAGTAGTGGATGATGTCGGCGGCGGGGACGTCCGCGCTGAGCCTGAAGTAGTTGTTCTCGGCGTAGATGCTCGACTCGACCCCGACGCCCAGCGAGTACTGATAAAGATCGTCGGTGGCCACGTAGAGGTTGTCGTACACGTCGACCTGGCCGAACCGGACCCGCGGCGCCCGCTGCAGCACGTTGCCGAACCGGTTGTGGTGCACGGTCACCCGCAGCTTCCCGACGTCCACGCCCGGGGTGTCGGTCGAGCCGATCAGCATGGTCTTGTCGTGGTCGTAGTAGTCGTTGTACGAGACCGTGACGTAGTCGGAGGCCTTGATGATGTCCGTCGCCCCGTCGTGCACCTGGTACGGCCGGCCGAAGTAGAGCGGCTGGTCCTCGTCGTGGTTGTTGCCGTCGCTGAGCGTGTTGTGGTCGACCCACACGTTCGTCGCGCCGGACAGCGAGATCAGGTCGTACAGCGAATTCCAGTTGCCGGCCGAGCCGTCGGTCGGGTCCCACGCCGGGAAGCAGTCGGCCGCGTCGGTCACCTCGACGTTCCGGATGATCACGTTGTTGACGCCGGTCAAGGCCAGGCTGCCATGGGTCAGCCGGCCGCCGTTGATCCCGACGATCGTGGTGTTGCTGCCGACGTTGATCTTCACGGTGGCGCCCTGGTTCTTGGCCGAGCGGGCGCGGGCGTCCTCGAGCGGGCCGCTGGGCTTGGTCGTGGTGCCCCAGACGGCCGGGTCGTACGCGGCGAGGAACGCGTCGAGGCGGTAGTCCGGGTCGGCGAAGGCATCGCAGCCGACCGGGTTGCCGCCGGCGTCCACCCGCAGGTCGATCTTCCCGCTGACGTACACGATCTTGGGGGTCGCGTTCGTGGTGTTGGTGGCGTTGTCGCCGCCCAGCGCGGCGACCAGCTCGGCGCGGTTGTGCACGACCGTGACGTGCGCGTCGTCGGCCGTGGAGCCGCCGCTGGTGCCGGTGCCGGCGGCCGCCCAGCCGTCGTTGGCCGGCAAGGTCTGGCGGCCGATCGCGAGCGCGGCGGCGGACGGGCCCGAGGCCGGCCCCGCGCCCGTTAGCCCGGTCGGGCCGCCGCGGAGGGCGGCCCGGGTGAGCCCGGAGGTGGCCGGGGTGAGCCCGGAGGCGGCCGGGGTGAGCCCGGAGGCGGCCGGGGTGAGCCCGGAGGCGGCCGGGGTGAGCCCGGAGGCGGCCGGGGTGAGCCCGGAGGCGGCCGGGGTGAGCCCGGACAGGGCCGCGGTCACCCCGGCGGGCGCGGCGAGGGCGCCCGCCGGGGGAGCGGCGCCGGCCTCGGCGACCGGCGGGCCTGCCATCCCCAGCGCGGCGACAGCGACGAGGACGGCGGCGGAAGCAATGGAGGGCATGGCATCTCCCTTGAGCGGCCGGTGGCGGCCGCGAAGAATGCAGGAAAGCGCTTGCCTGGAACACTCACATGGAGGTCGAGCGCAGTCAATGCCACGAACAACGCAGAAAATTTGCAGTGGGAACCGGGAAGTCCAGCGGAAACAAGGGGCCGCGGCGGCGGCCGACTTGCCTGGATCACTTGCAGGATTGCGGACGCCACCCGTCGGTGCCGCGCAGGAAGGCGGCCATCGTGTACTCGGCGGCCTGCGCATCGGTCAGTTGCGGCCGGTCCGGTGACGGGATCGCTCCGGGGCCCCGGTTGTGGTACTCGGCCAGCCGCGCGTCCCGCCACGACCACGTCCCGAAGTCGCTCCACGCCGTGGCCCCGATGTGCGCCCCGATCCACGAGTCGCGGATCAGCGTCATGCCGATCGCGTTCGGGTCGTTGCTCGGGTGCCACGGCCGGCCCAGGAACACCGTTCCGGCGGGCGCGTCCGAGGTGAGCATGCAGCGCTGGAGGAGCAGCCCGTACGGGTTGCCGACGTCGGTGCTCGGCGCGGTCACGTACCCGTTGGGGCTGGAGTTGCGGTTCAGCGAGTGGACCCGGCACCGGTCGAGGACCGCGGTCGCCCGTCCGAAGAGGAAGTCCACGTCGCCCTCGACGTAGCACATGCGGAAGTACGCGCGGGCGATCACCCCGGCCGCGCTGCTGTTCACGTAGAGGGTGTCCTGGTTGCCGAGGAAGCGGACCCGGTCGAACTCGACCCGGTCGGCGCGGGTCAGCACCGCCACCGCCTGCTTCGAGGTGATCTCGGGGTGGGCGGCCTCGTCGAACAGGTTGGCGAAGGTCAGGTTGCGGGCCCGGAAGCCGGCCCCGTCGACGGTGACCGAGGCGCTGCCGGAGGTGCCCCAGGGGGTGCCGTCCGGCTTGAACGTGCCGTTGGCCCGGTTGTCCGCGATCACCACGGCGTCCGGCCCGGGGCCGAGCCCGGCGACGGTGACGAACGGCTTGTCGGACGGGATCTTGACCGGGCCGAGATAGGTGCCGGGCCGCACCGCGATGGTGAGCGGGGCGGCATTCCCGGACGGCACGGCGTCGACCGCGGCCTGGACGGTGCTGAAGTCGCCGGTGCCGTCGGCGGCGACGACGGCGAAGGCGGGGGGAGCGGCCCGGGCGGGCCGGGCGACCGTCGCGGTGAGCGCGGTGCCGGCTATCCCACCCCCGGCCAGCTCGAGGAACCTGCGTCTGCGCATGATGTGGAACCTCCTAAGGAAAGGCCTTTCCTGCGGAAGCTAGAACCATCGATGCGCGCCGTCAATAGGGGCCGGCCCGACCGCCCGCGTCAGGAAGCCGGCACCGCACGGAACGCCTAGCGGGCCCAGGTGCTTTCCCGCCGGACCAGCGAAGCGGGGATGTGCTCCACCCGCGGCTCGTCGCCGGCCTCGCCCAGGGCCAGTCGCATGGCCCGCTCGCCGAGCTCGGTCAGCGGCAGCCGCACCGAGGTCAGCGACGGGGTGACGTCCCGGGCGATCGGCATGTCGTCGAACCCGATCACGGCCACCCGGCGGCCGGCCTCGCGCAGCGCGGCGAGGGCGCCGACCGCCATCGAGTCGTTCAGCGCGGCGATCGCCGTGACCTCGGGGAACTCCGCGAGGATCCGCTCGGTCGCGGCGAACCCGCCGTCCCGGGTGAAGTCCGAATGGACAATCCGCTCCTTCGGCAGCTTCTGCCGATATTTCCGGACGGCCCGCCGCACCCCCGCCAGCCGATCGAAGGTCGTCGTCAAGGCGGTCGGTCCGGCGATGACGGCGATCGACGCGTGCCCGAGCTCGAACAGGTGCGCCGCCGCGAGGAACCCACCCTCCTCGTTCTCCGGCAGCACCGCGTCGCCGGTGTGCTCGTGCCGGCCGATCACCGCGATCCGCCCGCCGGTGGCCTCGAACGCGCGCAGCCGGTCGTCGAGCCGGGCCGCGGTCGTCGCGTCCAGGTAGCCCGACCCGGCGATCACGATCGCCGCCACCTGGTGCGCGTGCAGCAGGTCGATGTACTCCAGCTCGCGGTCCGGCTGCCGGTAGCTGTTGCAGATGATCGCCAGCCGGCCGTCCGCCTCGGCGACCCGCTGCAGCCCCCGGGTGATCTCCGCGAAGTACGGGTCGGACACGTCGTGCACGATCACCCCGACCGCGCTGCGATGCGACCGGGCGAGCATCTGGGCGTGCGCGTTCGGCACGTACTTGAGCTCGGCGACGGCGGCGAGCACCCGGGCCCGCAGTGCGTCCGCGACCGGCTTCGGGCTGCCGTTGATGATCCGGGAGGCGGTCGCGGTGGACACTCCCGCGTGCCGTGCGACGTCCGCCAAGGTGGCCATGACCGGGGAGGATACCGGTGCCGGTCTTGCCCGCGGGGCGGCGCGCCCATTACGGTCTAGGAAAGCGCTTACCTCAATGGGTTTCGTGGGAGGACCTGGACCATGGGTCGAACGACGATCGGAATCGTGCTCAACGGCGTCACCGGGCGGATGGGGCTGCGGCAACATCTGCTCCGCTCGGTGCTCGCCATCCGCCAGGACGGTGGCCTGCCGCTCCACGACGGGACGGTGCTCTGGCCCGAGCCGGTGCTGGTCGGCCGCAGCGAGTCGAAGCTGCGGGACATCGCGGAGCGGCACGGCCTCACCGACTGGACCACCGACCTGCCGGCCGCGCTCGCCCGCGACGACGTGCGGGTCTACTTCGACGCCCAGGTCACCTCGGCCCGGGTGAAGGCCCTGCAGATGGCGATCGACGCGGGCAAGGACATCTACACCGAGAAGCCGGTCGCCGAGACGCTCGAGCAGGCGGTCGAGCTGGCCCGGCTGGCCGACGCGGCGGGCGTGAAACACGGCGTGGTGCAGGACAAGCTCTACCTGCCCGGCCTGCGCAAACTCGCCCGGCTGATCGAGGGCGGGTTCTTCGGCCAGGTCCTGTCCGTACGCGGGGAATTCGGGTATTGGGTCTTCGAGGGCGACTGGCAGAGCGCGCAGCGCCCGTCCTGGAACTACCGGGCGGCCGACGGCGGCGGCATCGTGCTGGACATGTTCCCGCACTGGCACTACGTGCTCGAGCAGCTGTTCGGGCCGGTCCGTGCGGTGACCGCCCGCGCCGTCACGCACATCGGCACCCGCTGGGACGAGGACAACGCCGCCTACGAGGCCACCGCCGACGACGCCGCCTACGGCATCTTCGAGCTGGACGGCGGCGTGATCGCGCAGATCAACTCGTCGTGGGCGGTCCGGGTCAACCGCGACGAGCTGGTCGAGTTCCAGGTGGACGGTACGCACGGCAGCGCGGTCGCCGGCCTGCACCACTGCCGCATCCAGCCGCGGGCCGCCACCCCCAAGCCGGTCTGGGACCCGGACGTGCCGACCGACCAGCGGTTCCGCGAGCAGTGGCAGGAGGTGCCGGACAACGACGTGTTCCCCAACGGCTTCCGCGCCCAGTGGGAGCAGTTCCTGCGCTACGTCGCCGAGGACGCGCCCTATGCCGGCGACCTCTGGGCGGGCGCGCGCGGCGTGCAGGTGGCCGAGCTCGGCCTGCGGTCGTCCCGGGACGGCCGGCGCGTGGAGATCCCGGAGCTGGACCGATGACCATTACGTTCAGCGGCCGGGGCTTCCCGTCGGAAAAGATCAAATTCCACAGCCGGATCGCGTACGCCGCGGCGCCGGTCACCGCCGATCAGCACGCCGAGAACATCCCCGGCGCCCCGGCCGTCCTGGACTGGGCGGCGACCCTCCGCTTCCGGCATCATCTGTGGTCGCTCGGCTTCGGCGTGGCCGAGGCGATGGACACCGCCCAGCGCGGGGCCGGCCTCGACTACCCGGCGACCCGCGAGCTGATCCGCCGCAGCGCCGCCGAGGCCCGCTCGGTGGGCGGCGCGATCGTGGCGGGCGTCGGCCCCCACCAGCTGCCCCCCCGGCCCCCCCCGATCGACGACATCCGCAAGGCGGACGCGGAACAGC
>NZ_JAOSZE010000202.1 GCF_025630775.1 Actinoplanes sp. KI2 | reverse complement strand
AGCGTGCCGAGCCAGGCCGGGATGTGCACCGTCCGGTAGGAGTCGTCCTTCGGCGGGCAGCGGTGGAACACGCCCGTGTCGAGTTCAACCCGTCCGACCGGCGGGCGGGTCGTGGCACGGGTGCCCGGATGATCCTCAATCGTCCACCCGGGCTAGCCTGATTCGCGATCCCTCGATATTGTTCCGCAGCCACGAATCGGGGG
>NZ_JAOSZE010000201.1 GCF_025630775.1 Actinoplanes sp. KI2 | reverse complement strand
ACCGAGGTCGACGTCACCAACGCCTCCACCAGCCAGTACGCCGGGCTGACCCAGGCCTGCGTCAACGTTGCCCGCTGCGTCGGCATCACCGTCTGGGGCGTCCGCGACAGCGACTCCTGGCGCTCCAGCGAGAGCCCCCTGCTGTTCGACGGCAACGGCAACAAGAAAGCCGCGTACACCTCGGTGCTCAACGCCCTCAACGCCGCC
>NZ_JAOSZE010000200.1 GCF_025630775.1 Actinoplanes sp. KI2 | reverse complement strand
TCTCGTGGGCCGTGTCTGGTCTCTCGTGGGCCGTGTCTGGTCTCCCGTGGGCCATGTCTGGCCTCCCGTGGGCCATGTCTGGCCTCCCACGGGCCGCGCCTGGGCGACCGGAAGTCACGGCCGAAGTCGGAGACTCCCGGCGACCCTTGGTGTTACCGCAATGGCTTGAAGCAGTGGGCACTCGTGCGTGGACCTGCGGCCGGGTCGGC
>NZ_JAOSZE010000020.1 GCF_025630775.1 Actinoplanes sp. KI2 | reverse complement strand
GGTCGCGCCTGGCGCTCGCGCCTGGCGGTCGCGCCTGGCCGGTAGCCGATGGCCCCGCACCGGGAACCGGCCGGCTGAGCGCTCGGTGGCGCCCCGCCGGCCGGTCTCCGTCCGGTTCCGTCAGTCCGACTCGGCCGGCGGGATGAAGCCGCCGGGCACCTTGTCCGGCGTCACGATCTGGGTCTCGCCGGGGTACGGCTTCTTCCAGTCGTGCGACTGGTACCAGGTGAAGTGGTTCATCTGCGCGGGGTTGGCGAAGTCGGCACGGGCGCCCGGCCCGGAGAGCCGCTGATGCGCCTTCCACGCGTCCCACTGTGCCGCCACCGCCTTCTCGTTCGCCGGCACGATGGCCGTCGGGGCGGCCGCCGCGGTCGGGTCCTGGGCCGCCGGGACGTCCGCGCCGCAGGACGGCAGGGTCGACAGGCCGAGGGTGAGCGAGGTGCGGTTGGGCACCGCGGTGAACGGCGTGTAGTCGGGCCGCGAGGTGAACGCCGCGGACATCGGGGTGGCCGCGCTGTCCTTCTGGTTCATCGGCCGGACCCCGAGGATCTGCTCGATCGTCCGGATCATCGTGATCTGCGAGTAGTAGTGGCTGTCCACCACGCCCCGCTTCGCGTACGGGCTGATGATCTCGATCGGGGCCCGGTGGCCGTCGACGTGGTCGAGGCCCGCCTGGGAGTCATCCTCGACCATGAAGATCGCGGAGTCCTTCCAGTACTTGCTGTGCGAGATCGTGTCGACCAGCTTGCCGACCGCGAGGTCGCCGTCGGCGACCTGGGCGGCGGCGTTCGGCGGCCCGCCGGTGTGGTCGCTGGAGAACCAGAACATGTTCAGGTTCGCCGGGCCGTTCTTCTCGAAGTCCTTCTTCCAGATCTCGTACCGGTAGATGTCCGGCACGTCGGTGTCGAACTTCGGGAACCCGGCGACCGACACGCTGTTCAGCGACGGGATCGGCGAGGACGAGACCAGCGGGTACGCCGTGTCGGCGCCGGTCGCGGCCATGTTCTTCGTGTCGCAGTACAGGTTCTGCCAGGTCGCGCCGGCCGGCTTGGTGAGGAACTGGTGGAACTCGCCGAAGTCCCGCACCGACTTGCCGGCGGCCTGCGCACCGGTCCAGAGGAAGCCGGTCCGCTGGTGGCCGAGCGCGTCGTCCTCGGTGTCGTAGCTGCGGATGTACTCGCCGGCCGAGGACTCGGTGTACTCCGGGTCGTCGGCCTGCATCAGCCAGTTGTGGCCCTCGGCCGAGTTGGTGCCGATGTCGTACGTGTTGTCGAAGAGCCCGAACTCCCGCTCCAGCGCATGCTGGTTGGGGGTCACGTTCTCGCCGAACTCGTTCACCGACGGGTCGCCGTTGGCCCGCGTCTCGCCGCCGTACATCTGGTCGTACGTCCGGTTCTCCTTGACGACCAGGAACACGTGCTTGATCGTCGACGGGTCGCCGAGCCGGACCGGGACCGGCGCCGGGCGCGCGTACCCGCTGCCGTAGGTCACCGACCCGGGCGTCCAGCCGTTCTGCGCGAACACCTTGGCGGTCAGTGCCCGGATGGCCCGGTCGCTGGGCAGCGTGAAGCGGGTCAGGCTGGAGGTGGTGTCGTGCGTGCCGTGCCCGGCCGCGGTGGTCGGGCGGCGGGCGTCGATACCCCGGGTGTTGGCGACCAGCACCTGCGTGCCGACCGTGGTGATCTCGGCCGGGAAGTAGTCGGTCGGCAGCAGCCCGAGGTAGCTGACCGGCGCGAGCGCGCCGTAGAACCGGTAGACCGCGATCGCGTTCGCCCGGCCGAGCGTGACCAGCAGGTGGCCGTCGTCGGTGAGGGTCACCGCGTTCGGCTCGTAGCCGACCGACGCCTCCGGCCACGGCTGGGTGGCGATGGTCTGCACGACCTTCCCGCGGCCGGTGTCGATGACCGAGACGCTGTTGGTCGCCGTGTTGGTGACGAAGACCGTCCGGCCCTTGGCGTACACCGCGGTCGGGTGCAGGCCGACGCCGATGCTGCCGACCGCGGCGGCCGGGTCGGCCAGGTCGATGACGCTGACCGTGCCGGTGGTGGCGGCGCCGGTGACCGGCGAGGCGGGCACCGGGGTGTTGTACGAGTTGATCGTCGTGTCGCCGGCCTGTGCCGTGCGGCCGCCCTCGTTGCTCACGTAGAGCTTGGTGCCGACCTGCACCAGGTCCCGCGGCGCGATGCCGGTCGGCCAGGTCTGCTTGATGGCGCCGGTCGCCGCGTCGATCGCGACCACCCGGTTCTGCCCGTTGACCGCGGCGAACACGGTGGACCCGTCGGCCGAGAACACGGCCCCGCTCGCCAGGGCCCGGTTCGAGCCCACCTTCGGGATCGAGACGAACGTCGGGTTGGCCAGCGAGCCGTCCGCGTTGACGTCGAACCTGCGGTATCCGTCGGCCTGGCCCAGCCAGAGGTGCTTGCCGTCGGGGGAGTAGGCCGGGCCTTCCTGGCCCACGTCGTTGCCGCTGATCCGCAGGTCGGCGGCGGCGTTGTTGCCGATGAGCTGCTGGACCTTCCACGACTGGAGGTCCACGATGGCCAGTGCCTCGCCACCGTCGGCGACGTTGGCGGCCAGGTGGCTGCCGTCGGGGCTGACGGTCGACGACATGATTTTGCCGTTGTTGATGACGAGACGCCCGCCCACCGGGTCGATGTACTGGTCGGCGGAGACGACCTGACCCTTCGCGGTGACCTCGCCGACCTGATCGGTGCCGAACTGCCACGTACTTGCGTACGCGACGCCGGCGCCGGTCGCGACGACCGCGGCGGTGGTGCCCGCCGTGGCGACGAACAACCGTCGTCCGGTCCTGCTCCCGGCACGCCTGCGTTGGCGTGTTACCTGCATCGAGCTATCCCTTCGGCTCGTTCTTCAACAGATCGACATTGCCGTCGAACTGCCAGAGCGGATTCGGCGCATCCCCGGTCGGGGTGTGCACCAGGAAGTAGCCGTTGACCTCTTTCGGGCCGTCGCCGTCGGCCATGTACCGCCCGTCCGGGGTCAGGTCGAGCTGGTAGATGGCCTGCCCGGTGGCCGTGGTGCCCGGGAGGTGCCAGGTCACCACGCAGCGCCAGTCGTTTCCCGCCCCCGACGGGTCACGCCGGCCGCCGCCCCTGGTGCAGTCGGCCGTGGTGGCCAGTTGCGCCTCGGTGACGTCCGGCCGGTTCAGCCGGCCGGTCTGCAGGCGGTAAAGGTGGGCGAACGCGGTGGCGATCGAGCGCTGCACCTTCGCCTGCCCGATGCCGGAGCCGGAGACGCCGGTCGCCGCCCCGAGCACGACGACCGAGACGACGAACAGCGCGGCCAGCGGCAACGCGCCGAACAGCAGCGCCCGCCGGCCGGTGCCGTCCGGCGTCAGGCTGGTGAAGTCGCGCCGCAGAAAGAGAACGTACGCCAGGGTGGTCGCCACGGCCGCCCACAGCAGACTGACCGCGATCCCGATCAGTAACGGCCCCCACTGCGCCGGGTTCGCGAACAGCCCGTTCCAGGCGATGAACGCGTACCCGGGAAGGGCCAGCCGCACCGCGACCGGGATCGGCAGCATCTGGGCGAGTTGCAGGGCGAGCGCGACCACCGCGGGCAGCAGCAGCCCCATCGGCGACCGGCCGAGCAGCACCGAGCCGAGCAGCCCGATCGCGGCCAGCGCCAGCGTCGGCGCCAGCACGCAGGCCCAGGCGAGCAGCACCCGGGCCCCGGCGTCCCCGGCGCTCAGCTGGTGCCCGTCCAGCCCGGTCAGCGGCTGGTTGCCGACCGCGAGCACGCCGCCGAGCGCGCTGGAGACGACCAGCCCGGCCACCATCAGCACGATCACCGAGAGGCTCGCGAGGGACTTCGCCACGAAGATGCGCCGCGGCGAGCGGACCGCGACCAGCAGGTGCCGCCAGGTGCCGAGCCGGTCCTCCGCGGCGAACACGTCGCCGGCCACCAGCGCGACCAGCAGCGGCAGCGCCCAGGTGCCGGCGAAGCCCAGCATCACCAGCGGGCCGGCCCAGCCGGTGGCGTGCATCCACCGGCCGAACAGCGTGTCGACCGGCAGCGTGCTCTGCCGGCTCACCGCGGCCACGAACAGGCCGGGCGCCACCCAGCAGGCGAGCACGACCAGCCGGATCCGCCACTGCGAGACCAGCTTGACCAGTTCGAACCGCAGGCCGCGGTAGAGCGGCGCGGGCCGCGCCAGGGTGGCGGCGGTCATCGCTTGTCCTCCGTAAGACTCAGGAACGCGGCCTCCAGCGGAGAGACCACCGGCGTCAGCTCGCGGACGGCGACGTTCTCCCGTACGAGTCGGGTCACGAGCTCGTCCATGGCGGGAACCAGTCCCCGGACCACGTTGTCCTCAACGACCGTGATGCCGTGCGAGTCCGAAGCGATGGCGCGCGTCCGGGCCGGGTCCGAGGTGCGCAGCCGGTAGTCGAGCTCGCGGTTCTCGGCGGCCAGCTTGCCGAGCGGCCCGGAGAAGACCACCCGTCCGGTGGCCAGGATGGTGACCTCGGAGCAGAGCGCCTCGACGTCGTCCATCCGGTGGCTGGAGAGCACGATGCTGGTGCCCTCGGCGGCGAGCCCGGTGAGCACCCGGTGCACGTGCCGGGAGCCGGCCGGGTCCAGCCCGTTGGCCGGCTCGTCCAGTACCAGCAGGGTCGGCGGGGTGAGCAGCGCGGCGGCGAGCCCGAGCCGCTGCCGCATGCCGAGCGAGAACCCGCCGGCCCGGTCGTCCGCGACATCGGTGAGCCCCACCTGGGCGAGCGTCTCGTCGATCCCGGCGCTGCGCGGGTTCCGCCCGCGCAGCCGGGCCAGGGCGGCGAGGTTCTGCCGCGCGGTCAGCGAGGGATAGAGGCCGGGGCCGTCCACAAAGCCCGACACGCCGTCCGGGACGTCCAGCGCCCGCCGGACCGGCGCGCCCAGGATCTCCAGCGTGCCGCTGTCCGGGACCGCGAGGCCCAGCAGCAGGCCGAGCAGCGTTGTCTTGCCCGCGCCGTTGGGTCCGACCAGGCCGTGGATCTGCCCCGGCGCCACATCGAGGTCTATCGCGTCGAGCGCGACCACCTCACCGAAGCACTTGGTGATCCGCCGGGCCCGCACCGCGCGCGGCTGTTCCATCGATCCCTCTTTCGTCAGCCCCTACGAAACGTAGGAGTTTTTGGCTGACGAGGGCGTACACCGCCAGTTGAACGGTGATAGAACGAACAGCGAAAGGAATTCGTCGAATTCGATGTCTATCGAGACAGTGGATCAGGCGTGCAAGTGGACGATGGCCTCGATCTCGACCGGGATGCCGAACGGCAGCGCCGCCTGGCCGACCGCGCTGCGGGCGTGCCCGCCGACCTCCGGCCCGAAGAGTTCGAGCAGCAGATCGGAGCAGCCGTTGATCACCTCGGGCAGGCGGTCGAAGCCGGGCGCGACATTCACCATGCCGAAGACGCGTCCCCAGGCCGCGATCCGGTCCAGGTCGCCGAGCTCGCGGGCGAGGCTGGCCAGGATCGCGAGGCCGGTGAGCCGGGCCGACGCGTACGCCTGCTCGGGGGTGACCTCGGCGCCCACCTTGCCCAGCGGTTCGGCGAGGGTGCCGTCCGCGGCGAGCGGGCCGTGACCGGCCACGTACGCCACCGACCCGACCACGCGCACCTGACGGAACGGCAACCGCACGGCGCCCGGCGGCGTCACCGGCGCGGGCAGCACCAGCCCGAGCTCGGCGATCCGCGACTCGATCTCGCTCATGGCGCCGATGGTGTCAGTCGCCGTCGACCCACTCGACGGCGGGGGCGGTGCCCGCGCGCAGCGCCTCGATCTCGCGCCGCAGGCCGTCGGCGCGGGCGGAGGTCGCCGACTTGACCCCGCCGGCCGCCGCGAGCACCGACGCGAAGGTGGGCGAGGACGGCACGGTCCGGGTGAGCCGGGGCAGGGTGCCGGTGCGGGCGTCGATCGCCTCGCGCAGGCTGCCCACCCGGTTGGTGAGCTTGCCGAGGTCGCGGAACTCCGGGTCGGTGCCGAACCAGATCTGCTGGAACCAGTGGTCGCTGTCCGGGTCGTGCCAGCTCAGGTAGCCGCCCGTGACGATCCGGCGCGGCCCGTCGAGGTTGCCGCCGAACGAGTAGCGCACGCCGGCCGCGGCCACCGGGTCGTAGAAGTGCGGCGTGATGAAGTCGGAGACCAGGACCCCGTTGACCTTGTACGCGAACTGGGCCTCCTCGATCGGGTCGGCCACCTCGACCAGGAACTCGACCCGGCCCTGCCCGGGCTTCGGCGAGTCGCCGGCGACCACCCGGTTGCCGAACGGGTCGGCCAGCATCTCCAGGGCCTCGTGGCTCGCGGTCAATGACCAGGACTCGCTGTACTCCACGAGCGAGTACGGCTGGCCGTTCTGGTCCAGGTGCACGCCCGCGGCGCCCGGCTGCCCGATGTCGTCCTGCACGATGATCGGCCAGTACCCGATCGGCACGTCGTCGAGCGTCGTGAAGGCGTCGACGGTCGCGTGGATCGACCAGATCGGCGCGAAGTCGCGGATCGCCTGCTTCTGCAGCGCCGCGGCGACCCGGGTGAGCTGCGAGTGGGAAATTCGGTCGGTCTCCGCCACGAGAGCGAGTTCGGTCACCAGCATTCGACGGACGCTACGTCCGGGCGTACGCCGAATGAAGGTTCGGAGGTCTCTTTACGCGCTCGTTGCCGCTCGACCCCAAACGGGATCGGCCGAACGGCCGTTGTGGGGTTGCGAGGACCGAGCATCATCGGTAATGACCCACCATTGTGCACTGTCGGGGGAGAGGGGCCATGGTGCTGCGCCGGATCGTCCTGGCGGCGGTCCTCTTGATGCCGGCCGGCTGCGGTGTGCAGCGGCACGGTCTGGTCGTGCCGAGCGCGCCCGCGACCACGCCACCGGCGGTGAGCGCGGCGGTGAGCGCCGCCGGTCCGCACACCCCGACCCCTGCTCCGTCGACCATCGCCGGCCTCGTGCCCTCGGCGCTGGTGGTCAGCCGATCCGGCGCGCCGCCGGGGCAGTTCGACGGCGTCCGGCTGACCGACGCGCTGCTCACGCTCGACGACATGCCGGCGGGCTGGACCGTGGGGACGAGCACGGTCAACCAGACCGGGTTTGAGGTGACGAACTGCCCGCCGTACGACCGGATCAACGCGTGGCCGGGCGTGCAGGCGGTGATCGGGTTCCAGGCCGGGGACGGGCGCACCCAGTTGGTGGAGGGGGTCCTCGCCACGACCGACGCGGACGCTAAGCGGCTGCTGGCCACCACCCGCCAGATGATCGTCCAGTGCCTGACCATCACGATCCACGACAGCGGCGGCAACCCGCACGTCCTGGACGTGACCGAGCCGGCGCAGGCCCGGCTCGGCGACGACTCGTACACCCTCCGGCTGGGGAGCGGCCAGGTGTTCTACGACAACACGCTGGTCATCCGGCGGGGTGGGCTGGTGGTGACGGTCGCGTCGCTCACGAATGGTCCGGACGCACCGCTGTTGGCCAAGTTCGGCCGGGACGCACTCGCGAAGGCGGAGCGCAAGCTGCGGTGAGCGCGGGACCGCCGGCGGCGGCCCCGCGCCGGAAAACTACGAGGAGAACGACCAGAGCTGGCAGGTGTTGTTGAGCCACATCCACAGCTGCACCTTGGTGCCGTTCGCGGTGCCGCAGTTCTGGTCGTCGAGGACCATGCCGCTGTTCTCGACGACGAGCTCGTAGCGGCCGTTGCCGGCCGGGATGACCGCCCACTGCTGGCAGTTGTTGCCGAGCGACGACCACAGCCGAGCCACGGTGCCCAGGGCCAGGCCGCAGTTCTGCGCGTCCAGGACCTTGCCCGAGTTCACGTTCGCGATCGTCCACTTGTTGGCGCCGACGCTGGTGAACTTCCACTGCTGGCAGGTGTTGCCGAGGTTCTGCCAGACGTCGAGCAGGGTGCCGTCAGCGGTGCCGCAGTTGATCGCGTCGAGCACCTTGCCGGCGGCCAGGTTGGTCAGCCGGTACGACGAGCCGCTCACCGGGAACGTCACGCTCTTCGAGTAGCCGACGGCCACGATGTTCGACTGCACCGAGCTCTCCGTGGCGTCCGACGGGTAACCGCTGGTCATCACGCCCTCGAAGAACGAGCCGACCGAGCCGTTGCTGTTGTCGCCGCCGATGCCCAGGATGATCGCGCCCTGCTTGGTCATCGGCAGGTACCCGCTCTGGGTGGGCAGCGATCCGTTGTACCGGGTGGCCAGCCCGCCGGACTGGGCGTTGCCGTCCTTGATCGCGTACGTGCTGGTGCCGTTGTTCTTCGTCATCGCCGTCACGAACGCGCTGTTGCGGCCGGTGTTCGCGGTGTTCGAGCCGTTCCCGCCGGCGAACAGGCCGTTCTCCAGGTCGGCCATGACCTTCGGGTTCGAGCCGCTGCACGGCGAGAACCAGCACAGGGTGCCGAAGTAGATCGCATCCATGTCGCCGTTGCCGGTGTCGTTGTTGTTCGTCTCGGCGTTGCCGTAGTCGAAGCAGCAGCGGTTGTTGACGTGCGTGCCCTCGGTGACCATGTACATGCCCTCGGGCGCGCTGCCGGTGGCGACGCCATTGGTCGAGTTGTTCCGGTAGCCGTTGCCGGCCGAGATGTAGACGCCGTAGACCTTGTGGCCGCCCGCGGTGACCGGCAGCGCCGCCGCGTTCGCGCCCTGGTCGGCGGTCGGGTTGGCGCCGCCGCCCGGAGCGATGGACAGGTCGTTGTGGTGCGACGTCTGGTCGTAGATCTTGACGATCGTGCAGTAGGTGCCCGAGCAGAAGTTGTCCTGCGTGGCGGCGTTCGCGTACCCGCCGGCGGCGAGCACCCCGACGTTGGTCGTCGCGCCGTCGGACCAGCGTCTCACCTGGTAGAGCGAGCCGCTGTAGGAGCCGAACAGGGCCCGGGTGGTCGAGTGCGCGGCGACGCAGGGGGTGCCGCCGCCGGCGTAGATGTCGCAGGGTGCGGTGGTGGCGGCATTCGCCGCGCTGGTCGAGGCGACCAGCGACGCCGCGACGACCAGGGCGGCGGCCCCGGCGGCGAGCGCCTTGCGCAGGCGGGGACGGGGGGACCGGAGACTCATCGGAGTCCTTTCGCGGGCGTGCGAAGCAGCGGCACGTGGCCTGGACGCTGCTGGGGAGTCGCGGATGTGAACGTTAACAAATCCTTGCGTGCTGATTTCATGGTTGTCAATAGATGCGACCTCCGGCGGCACTTTCGGGCCGCGTGGCCGGTCGGGCGTGCATCCCGGCGATATGATCAGTTGTTACCTGCTCCGGCCGGATGCGGGACGCCGCGGTGACGCAGGGCTAAGGCCGCGGGGGTTCGCGACCGATGCTTCGGCCGTCAGGTCGCCATCGTCGTACGGCCGGGGTAGCGCATGTCGAGCGGTTCCGAGATCGCCGTGGTGGAGCGGGTGACCGCCGCCGAGCTGCTGCAGCGCAGCCGGGACGCGCTGCGCGGCTCTGAGCACGAGACCGCGCGGGCGCTCGCCCAGGAGGCGGCCGACCGGGGTGGGCCGGCCGAGCGGGCGGAGGCGCTGTGCATCCTCGCCACCTGCCGCCGCCTGCGCGACGAGTATCCGGAGGCCATCGAGGCCGCGCTGCGCGCCACTGAACTGTGCCGCGAGATCGGCGACCCGAGCGCGGAGGCGCGGGCCCGCAGCGAGGTCGCCCGGGCCCTGACCGCCTCCGGCGAGACCGACGAGGCGCTGGGCGAGAGCCTGGCCGCGCTGGAGCTGGCCGAGGCCGGTGCCGACCTGGGCGCCCGGATCGCCGCGATGACCGCGGTCGCCAACGTCTACCTCGTCCTCCAGCAGCACGACCTGGCCATCGAGCTGTGCGAGCGGGGCGCCGAGATGGCCCGCCTGCTCGGCGACGAGATCGCCAACGGGGCGCTGCAGGACACCGTGTCCTGCGCGCTGCTGATGCAGTCCCAGGTGGCCCGGACCCGCGGTGACGAGCAAGCGGCCGTCCAGTACTCGCTGGCCGCCGCCGAGCGTTCGCAGACCGCGATGGCGATCGCCCGCGAGCACGGGCACCGGCGCAACGAGGCGTGCGCCCTGGGCAACCTCGCCGAGGCGCTGGCATCGGCCGGGCAGCCGGCGCACGCGCTGGCCCTGCTCGACACCTGGGAGATCGACCCGGGGCGGGACTCGGCCTTCACGATCACCCATCACCTCGACACCCGCGGCGGCATCTGCGTGCTGCTCGGGCGATACGAGGAGGCCATCGCGCTGTTCTCGCGCGCGCTGGACGTCGCCGAGAGCAAGGGCTCGGCGATGATGTACTGCGAGCACCTGGCCGAGGCGTACGAGAAGAACGGCGACTTCGCGGCGGCGCTCGCCACCTACAAGCGGTTCCACCTGTTGTACTGCGAGGTCGCCTCGGAGGCGGCGCAGCGCAACGCCCGGCTGGCCGCGGTGCGGCTGGAGACCGAGCAGGCCAAGGCCAGCGCCGAGCGGGAGCGGCTGCGCGCCGACGGCCTGCAGCGACTGTCCTTGGAGGACCCGCTGACCGGGCTCGCGAACCGGCGCCGGCTGGACAACGAGCTGGCCGCCGGGGTGGCCGGTCACACCATCGCGCTGATCGACGTCGACCACTTCAAGCGGGTCAACGACGGCTTCTCCCACCAGATCGGCGACGAGGTGCTGCGCGAGCTGGGCCGGTTGCTGCGGTCCGTCTGCCGGGCCGACGACCTGGCCGCCCGCTACGGCGGCGAGGAGTTCGCGGTGCTGTTCCGCGGCCTGACCGCGGCCGAGGCGGCGGCCGCGGCCGAGCGGATCCGGCGCGCCGTCGAGGAGCACGACTGGTCGGTGGTCGCCGAGGGCCTCACCGTCACGGTGAGCATCGGCGTTGCGTCCGGCGGCGCGTCGACCCCGGCCGCCGGGTTGATCTCGCTGGCCGACCAGCGGTTGTACGAGGCCAAGCACGCGGGCCGCAACCGGGTTCGGGTCTCGACCGGCAGCACGTGACCTCGGGAAACGCCGGCGGGCAGGTGCCCGCCGGCATTCCTGTCGCTCAGAAGGCCGATACGCCGTTCGGGGTGCCGAGGCCGGTCGGCCCGTCCCAGCCGGCCCGCGCGTTGCACCACTGACTGGTGCTGCAGGAGCCGTTGGAGCCCGACGTGACGTCGAACAGGCCGCTCGAGTGCGTGTACGGGTAGTTGTTGTCGATGCTCGCCGCGTTGCCGGCCAGGCCGTAGACGGCGGCGATGATCGGCGCCGAGGCGCTGGTGCCGCCGAACGTCAGCCAGCCGCTGTAGCCCTGGTAGGCGTAGCTGTCATAGACCGAGACGCCGGTGGCGGGGTCGGCGACCGCGGAGACGTCCGCCTCGGCCCGCCTGGAGCAGCCGGTCGAGAAGCTCGCCGCACCGCTGAGCGCGGTGTTGTAGGCGGAGCAGCCGCTGCCGGCGCCGGACCAGGCGGTCTCGCTCCAGCCCCGGGTGGTGCTGCTGGTCTTGAGGGTGGTGCCGCCGACCGCGGTCACGTAGTGCGAGCTGGCCGGGTAGGAGGCGCCGTAGCCGTCGTCACCCGAGCTGGCCGTGACGGCGATACCCGGGTGGTTGTAGTAGCTGCCGTACGAGCTGTCCGACGCGTCGCTGCCGCCGTAGCTGTTGCTGATCGCGGTCGCGCCGAGTGCGGCGGCCTCGTTGACCGCCGCGCCGAGGTTGGCGAACGAGGCGCTCTTGGCCTCGACCAGCAGGATCTTGCAGTTCGGGCAGATCGCCGAGACCATGTCGATGTCCAGGGAGATCTCCTGGGCCCAGCCGCCGTTCTTGGCCGGGAGGCTGGTGGTGCTTCCGGTCTGGCTGACCTTCTTGAAGCAGCCGTTGGCCGTCGTGCACGCGGACAGGCCGAAGTAGCTGCGGTACACGCCCAGGTCCGCCTCGGCGTTCGGGTCGTCGTAGGCGTCGACGATGGCGATCGTCTTGCCGGAGCCCGCGCTCGAGGACGGCAGCTTGTACGCGGACTGCAGGTTCGCCGGGCTCAGTCCCGACGGGGTCGCCGCGGCGGCGCTGACCGAGGCGCCGCTCGTGAGGCTGGTGACGGTCGTGCGGACCACGGCCATGCAGCGGGCGAACCCGCGGGCCGAGGACGTGCCGCAGGAGTTCATCTGCTTGAAGCCGAGGGGTTTGGCCTGGGCCGGCGCGGCGCCGGCGAACGCCAGGCCGCCGGCCACGAGGATGGCCGTGGCGACGAGACTGGTGATCTTCTGGATGGGTCGCATCAATCCTCCGAGGTACGGGGGGTACGGGGATTGGCGCGAAGCGTATTCACATTTGTCATTGGAACTCAATTGCCGCCGGAGGGCGTCGGGACGGCGTTGCCCGGTGTCTCGGGCCAATTCCGAGAGGTCCGACGTGAGTAGACAAGCCTCGAATAACGCCAACTGCCGATAGGCGCGAAAAGGCGTTATGCATCTTCCATAACGTATCCATGATGGTCGACGGCTGTGGATTTCCTGTGCGAAATGCTACCGACCTGACGATGAAATAAGTCGCATAGCCGGTAATGAATTTCACCGGCCGCCGGTCAGACCCCGCAGGGCGCGCGCCGCGCCGTCCACCACGGTCGCCGGCAGTCCGCGGCGGGGCCGGACGGAGAGCGCGATCGGCGCGGCCGGGGGCAGGTCGTCGCGTACGGTCAGGCCCTCGATCTGCTGTCCGGGCGTGGCCATCAGTGCCACGCCCAGGCCGGCCCGGACAGCCGCCTGCACCCCGGCCAGGTTCGCCGCCTCGCAGCCGACCTCCGCGGGCAGGCCGCTCTCCGCGAGAGTCTCCAAGGCACGGGTACGCAGGGCGCAGGGCGCGTCGAAGGCGACCAGGGTGATCGGCCCGGCGGCCCGCCGGCCGGCGGAGACGCTGGTGGAAGGCGCGCCGGCCGATCCCGCCGAGGTAAGCGCGGAGTACCAGGTCAGCGGCAGCTCTCCGACGGTCTGCGCGTCCGGGTCGTCGGCCGGCCCGAGCAGCAGCGCCAGGTCGATCCGCCCGTCGGCCAGCCCCGCGCGCAGCTGCTGACCCCGGTCGATCCGGAATTTGACCTGGTGCGCCGGGAACGTGCCGGCCAGTGCCGCGGACAGCCCGGGCAGCAGCTGGGCGGCGGCGTGCTCGGTCGAGCCGATCACCAGGCGCGGCGCGGCCTCGACCGCGAACGCGCGCAGCGTCTCGTCGTGTGCGGCCAGGATGCGCCGGGCCTGGATCAGCAGCGTCTCGCCGTCGACGGTGAACCGCGAGCCGCGGCCGTCCCGCTCGACCAGCGCGCGGCCCAGCGCCGACTCGAGCCGGCGTACGTGCTGGCTCACCGCGCCCTGGGTGAGGTGCAGCGCGGTGGCGGCCCGCTGGAAGCCGCCGCAGTCGGCCACCGCCACGAAGCTGCGCAGCGGCCCGATCCCCAGATCACGAGTCATGCCTATCAGAATACTAGGAATTGATTAGCCGGCGTAATGGCCGGTCATCACGATCTCTCGTTGGACACCGCGAGCCGGCCACGCCGAGACTTCTGGCATGGCTACCAGCAGAAGACTGATACTCGGCGCCGTCCTGATGGGCGTCGGCGGACCGGGCCAGCACCACACCTGGCTCGACCCCGAGATCCCCGGCGACGCGAGCGTGGACATCCGCTGGTACATCGCCCGCGCCCAGCAGGCGGAGGCGGCCAGGTTCGACCACATCTTCATCGTGGACAGCCAGTACATCACCCCGGACTCGCCGAACCACTACCTGAACCGGCTCGAGCCGCTCACGCTGCTGTCCGCGGTCGCCGTGCACACCAGCCACATCGGGCTGGTCGGTACGCTCACCACCTCGTACAACGACCCGTTCAACGTCGCACGCCGGCTGGCCTCGCTCGACCTGATCAGCGGCGGCCGGGCCGGCTGGAACGTGGTGGCCACCGGCGACGGCGGGACGGCCGGCAACTACGGGCGGCAGGAGCACTACGACTACGCGACCCGATACGGCCGGGCCCTCGAGCACGTCCGCGTGGTGCAGGGACTCTGGGACTCGTACGAGGACGACGCCTTTCCGCGCGACCGGGAGCGCGGCGTCTTCTTCGACAAGACCAAGCAGCACGCCCTGAACCACGTCGGCGAGCACTTCTCGGTGGCCGGGCCGCTGAACATCCAGCGCTCGCCGCAGGGCCGGCCGGTCATCTTCCAGGCCGGCGACTCCGAGGAGGGCCGTGACCTGGGCGCCTCGATCGGCGACGCCATCTTCACGCACGCCGCGACGCTCGAGCAGGGCGTGGCCTTCCGTGACGACATGCGGGCCCGGGCTGCCGCGAAGGGCCGCGACCTGCTCATCGTGCCGGGAATCAGCCCGATCATCGCGGACACCGACGAACAGGCCCGGGAGAAGGAGCGGGCGCTGGTCGGCGGCAAGGACTTCGCCCGCGCGCTCAAGGAGCTCGGCCGCCCGTTCGGCTGGCACGACTTCACCCGGTACGACCTGGACGCGCCCTTCCCCGACCTGGGCGACGCCGGCGACCGCAGCTTCCGTACCCAGGCCGAGAAGATCAAGCGGCTCGCCCGGGAGAACAACTACACGCTGCGGCAGGTCGTCCAGCACTCGATCGACGCGCAACGCTCGCCGTTCACCGGCTCGGCGCGGACCGTGGCCGACGAGATCCAGCGCTGGTTCGAGGCGGGCGCCTTCGACGGCATCAACCTGACCGTCACCGCGCCCAGCGAGTTCGCCCGGTTCACCGACGAGGTGCTGCCGATCCTGCGCGAGCGGGGCATCGCCCGCACCTCCTACGAGGCGACCACGCTGCGCGGCAACCTCGGCCTGCCGATCCCGGAGAACGTGCACGCCCGCTCGGTTCTCGCGTCATGAGGCTCGGCCCCGACCTGGACGCGTCCGTCCGAGCGCTCGAACTGATCGCCAAAGAGATCGCGCCGGCCCTCGGCTGGTCGCCGGCGTAAGAGTGCCGCGCGGGCGGATCTCAGCGGCGGCGGCGGTGCCACAGGGTGCGCGCGTACAACAGCAGGTGTTGATCGATCCATCGCGTGCTGAGCACGGCGAGAGGCCGCGGGCGGCCCTGCCCGTCCGGCTCGGTGATCACCTGTATCGGATAGCCACCGATCGTGGCGGGCCGCACCGCCAGGCCGTCCGGGCCGGGTTCGGGCTCCGGAACGTCGTCGAAGGTGATCTCCTGCGCGATCTCCGGCGCCGTCGCGCGGACGGCCAGGACCTCGACCTCGCCGGCCGGGGTCACGGCGACCACGGCGGCGACCTCGACGTCGCCCAGCACGCCTCGCATCAGGGCCATCAGATGACCCGGCCGGCGTAGCCGTTCCCGCAGTTGCGGCCAGCTGCGCCGGTCCTCCTCCTCGAGGCCGATGGCCGACACCGACCCGCACACGGTCGTCCCGTCTCGATTGCCGCCTGTCCTGCATCAGCCTATGCCCGGCTGTTCGGTTCCGGTGCCATCCCCAGACCATCTGCGAGGAGGGTACGGCTGCTCGCCGTACCCTCCTCGCGGTTTTGGTCTTTGTCAGCAGGTCAGGTTGGCGCCGGTCGGGACGCCGAGGATGCCCGCGAAGCGGGTGTAGAGGTTGACGCGGTCCTGCATCTGCGCGGTGTTGCCGCCGTTGCACTCGATGCGGTTGATGGCTCGGATGGTGGTGCCGAAGCCCTGGCCGTTGACCATCGCGTTGTGCGAGGTGGTGCCGGCGTTGCCGGTGCCGGTCATCCAGTACCAGATGCCGGTCTCCCAGGAGATGGCCGCGTCGGTGGCGACCAGGTTGGGGTTGTTCAGCAGGTCGACGCCGAGGGCGTTGCCGGCCGCGTAGTAGTTGAAGTTCCAGCTCAGCTGGATCGGACCGCGACCGTGGTAGGCGGATTGGCCGGCCGGGCAGCCGTACGGCTGGGACCGGTCACAGTAGGTCGGCCAGTTCGCCTGGTTGATCTCGTCGATGTAGACCAGGCCGCCGGTCTCGTGGCCGACGTTGGCCAGGAACGCGGCCGCCTCCTGCTTGGCGACGGTGTCACCGCCGGTGGTCGCGAACGACGGGTACTTGGACAGCGCGGTGACCAGGCCCTGGTAGGTGTAGAAGCTGTTGCGGCCCGGGAACATCGAGTTGAACTGGGCCTCGCTCACCACGAAGCCGCCGGTGTTGCCGCCACCCCCGCCGCTGCCGGTGCAGCTGTACGGGGACCAGAACCAGGTGGAGATGGTCGGGTCGTAGCCCGGGTTGTCGTGCGTCGCCTGGTAGTAGAGGCCGTTGGTGTAGCGCACGATGGCGCCGGTGGTGTAGTTCTGCCCGGCCACCCAGTTGGGGTAGTTGCAGGTGCCGCCGCCGCCGCCTCCGCCGCCGCCGGAGCCGCCGCAGGCGCCGTTGTCGGTCCAGACGCCGGAGCCGCCGGTGGAGGGCGCCTCGTACTGCGTCCACCACTTGGCCGTCCAGTTGTGGCTGTTGTACGAGACGACCGCGCCGCCGGTGTAGACGCTGCTGTTGTTGTAGGCCGTCGCGCACGCGGCGGCGGCCTCGGACGCGGTGATCGGGAGCAGGGCGGCGGCCGCTCCGGCGATCGCGACGCCGATGGTGGCGGCGATCGCGATGAGGCGTTTTCTGGGCATGGGTCACCTTCCGTGCGTGGGGAAAGACGCACAGCACATGGGGGATTGTGGGCGGTCGTGGGGGCAATGCCCCGACCGTCCGATTGACATCGACTGAACCAGATGTCCCGGTAGCCGGTCAATATCTGTTAAGAAACTTCAGGATAATCGGGCAGCCGGGTAAATGCGTCGCGGGCGTGGCGGCCCGATCTGTACAGTCTTGCGGTGCTTCCCGTCGCAGAACGTGTGGTGCCGGCCCGGCTCGGTGGCCCGTTCCGCTGGTTGCTGGCCTCGTCCTGGACGACCAACCTCGGGGACGGCATCGAGATCGCGGCCGGCCCGCTGCTGGTCGCCTCGCTGACCACCGACCCATTTCTGATCTCGCTGGCCGCGCTGCTGCGCTGGCTGCCGCCGCTGCTGTTCGCCCTGTGGGCGGGGGTGCTCTCCGACCGGTACGACCGCCGGCGCATCGTGATGGTCGCCGACGGCAGCCGCGCGGTGGTGCTCGCCGTGCTGGTGGTGGCGCTGGCGGCCGGGCGCCTGCACGTGGCCGGGGCGCTGCTCGCGCTCGGTCTGCTGTCGACCGCCGAGGTGTTCGCCGACAACACCGCGGCCACGCTGACCCCGATGCTGGTGAACCGGGACGACCTGACCCTGGCCAACGCGCGGCTGCAGTTCGGCTTCCTGTCGCTCAACCAGCTGGCCGGGCCGCCGATCGGGGCCGCGCTGTTCGCCGCCGCCCACTCCTGGCCGTTCCTGACCCAGGCCGTGCTGGTCGCCGCGGGGGTGCTGCTGGTGTCGCGGGTACGCGCGCCCGCGCCGCGGGCCGCCGAGCGCACCAACGCCGTACGCGAGATCAGGGAAGGCTTCGCCTGGACCGTCCGGCACCCGGCCGTGCGTACCCTCGTCCTCACGATCTTGATCTTCAACGTGACCTTCGGCGCGGCCTGGTCCGTCCTGGTGCTGTACGCGACCGACCGGCTCGGGCTGGGCGCGGTCGGCTTCGGCCTGCTCACCACGGTGTCGGCGGTCGGCGGCCTGCTCGGCACCGGCCTGTACGGCTGGATCACCGCCCGGGTCAGCCTCGGCAACGTGATGCGGGCCGGCCTGATCGTCGAGACCCTCACCCACCTGGCGCTCGCCCTGACCACGTCGCCGGCGGTCGCACTGGTGATCTTCTTCGTGTTCGGCGCGCACGCCTTCATCTGGGGCACGACCTCGATCACCGTGCGGCAGCGCGCCGTGCCCGAGCATCTCCAGGGCCGGGTGACCAGCGTCAACACGATCTGCGTCTTCGGCGGCCTGGTGGTGGGCTCGGCGATCGGCGGCGCGCTGGCGACCCGCTTCGGCGTCACGGCGCCGTTCTGGTTCGCCTTCGCCGGCTCGGCCGTCTTCGTGGTCCTGCTCTGGCCCCAACTGACCCGGATCGCCCACGACGAGGGATAGGGTCGCACTATGTCGTATGCCGTGGACTTCGAGACCGTGTCGACCGCCGGCCTGGAGTCGTCGCCGGTCGCGGCCGCACTCGCCGGCCTGCGGGCGAACGAGGCCCGCTATTTCAAGAACAAGTACGACCACGTCTTCACGGTCGAGCCGGCGAGCGACGCCAAGTCGACCATCGACTGGGTGCACGGAATCCTCGACAAGGAGCGCGGTCTCGTCATCGCCTCGCCGCCGCTCGAGGCGACCGCGTTCCAGGTCGAGAACATCCGGATGGCGTACGTCTTCTACCAGAACGGCCTGTCGATCAACGTGATGTACACCGTCGACGACGGCGGAAAACGGGCGGTCGGCTTCAAGCTCTCCGACGGGATGGAGGTTCCGGAGGAGCTGGGGGCGTTCAAGTTCGCCCGGCAGAAGTCGAGGCTGGCCGGCACGATCCGCGGCTCATACTTCGTCATCAAGAACGAGTACTGATCCCCGCGGGCGTCTGATCTGCGTGGGCGGGGACTATCAGCCGCGCTTCTCTCGGCCTGACGAACCCTCGGGGCCGTTCGGCTGTCTGCTTTCCCTGGGATTCCGGGACAGCGGCGGCGCCGGGGCCAGGTAGCCCGGGCCGGAGCCGCTGTCGACCCAGATCAGGCGGTGACGATTCGCTGTCTGGGTCCGCTGCTCGTCGCGCCCGGCGTCGACCGCGTCCATGTTCCGCTCTTCCGAGGTCATTCCAGCCCGCGCCCCGCAGTGTTCCGGGTATGGCGTCGCAAGGATCCGCCGGATCGCGTCGCTGTGCGCGGCGGCATCCTGTCGGGCCGCTTCCTGCCGCGCCCGGACTGCCTTGACGCGGCGCCGCCAGACGAAGCGACGCCGGAGCGCGGCCGGTAGCTGCATTGCTGTCGCCTCCCCACGGAACCGGGTACGGCGGCGAGCCACGGGGTTCGAATACGCAGCCCGCCGCCGCTGACTCGATGGTCGCGCGGCGATCACCGTGTGTGGAGTAGGTGGCCGTCCGCCAACCGCGTCCGCCCGTCCGCAATCAGCGGACGCTACGACGCGGTGATCGCCGGCCGGTGCTCGTGCGCCAGCGCCAGCAGATCGGCAGCCTCAGGCGCGCCCGACCCCACCACGCCGCCGACCACCTCGGCCGCGCGCCACCAATTCGACGACACGACCCGGCCTGACAGGATCGCCTCGCGGGCCTCAGCCGCAGCCTCGTCAGCTTTGCCGGCAGACAGCAGCGCCAGACCGAGATCGAGCTGCGCCGAAGCCACGCGCCGCGGGCGGGCGCCGTCGCGGCGCAGCTCCTTGATCACCTCCTGGGCGACGGAGACGGCGGCCGGATCACCAACCCACGCCAGGGTGGTGGCGGCGTAGGAATGAGCCTTCGCCGGGTCGTATTGGTAGTGATGCTCGGGATGCTCGGGCCGGTCCAGGTGTTCGGCGAGCTGCTCCACCCGATTCAGGGCCTCGCCCGTCTGGGCACTGTCACCGAGCCGCGCCCACGCCCGGCCCTCCTGAGCCGTCGCCTGGATGTAGACCGAGCTACCGGCGGGCGCCACCGCCTGAGCCTGCTGGGACAAGTCGAGAGCACGCCGGTACTCGCCGGCGGTGAGGACCTGCCATGCGCGGGTCTCCAGGCACCAGGCGGCGATCTCACGGTGTCCGGTCTGCTCGGCAAGCGTGGCGGCGGCGTCCAGATGCGCGGCGGCGGCCGTGGCCTGGGTCAGGTCGATGTGCAAGGTGGCGCGCAGCAGCGAGAGCCAGCCACCGATGATCAGCAGCCGGCGGCCCTGGTCGAGGGTCTTGCGCGCATCGAGAAGCCGGTCGACGTAGCCGAGGTACTTCCGGACGCGGAGCAGCAGTTCCTCCGGCGGCGTGGTGGCGTACAGCATCGCCATCGAGTTGGCGGCTCGCTCCAGTTCGTTGAGGGTTTCCGCGCTCACGTCCGACGCGGTGACGCGGCGGACCAGCTCGATCGCCTCGATCCCAGCGTCCAAACCGTCGTCGCCCACCGAGAGGATCTCCCGGAACCGGCGGCCAGTCCCGAACGCACGGTCGAGCCTGGCGGCAACCTCGGCGTTGGCGGGCTTTTTGCCCTTGACCAGTTCCTCGAGATAGCTGCTGCTGTAGTTGGCCAGCCGGGCAAGTTCGCGGTAGCTGAGGCCACGCTCGGTCTTGAAGTGGAGAAGCTCGGCGGCGAATCGTGCCCCTTGATTGGTCATGGCCCATCCCTGCTAGCGGTCAGGGGCGGCGGGCCGGCCCGCTAGGACCGGGCGCCACACACGACGGTACCGTCTCGATCCGCGCTGATCCCCGCGGCCGTTGGCGAACCGGCCGCCTGGGTGGCGGCGCGGACCAGGGCGGCCACCGCGGGTGACGTGCTCTGCGGCGGCCACGCGATCACCGTCGTCACCGGTGGGGCGTCCGGGACCGGGACGGCGGTCAGGCCGGCGCCCAGCTGGCTACGGCACGACTCGGGCAGGATCGCGGTGGCCCGGCCCAGCGCGACCAGCTGCAACAACTGCGTGTGATCTCGTACGGCCGGGCCCGGCCCCGCCGGATAGCCGCCGTCCCGGCGCGGCCAGCGCGGCGGCGGCAAGCCGGCGATCGCGGTGGCCTCGGCCAGCGGCAGCGAGCCGCGCGAACCGAGCGGATGGCCGGCCGGGAGCACCGCTACCTGGCCCTCGGTGCGCAGCTCCTCGTAGTCCAAACCGGTGACCGTGTCGAACGGCCGGTGCAGCAGGGCCACGTCGGCGCGACCGTCGCGCAGCAGGTGCTCCTGCTCGGCGATCCCGCACAGCAGCACCTCCACCTCGGCGGCGGCGGGCTCCGACGCGTACGCGTCAAGGATTTTGGCGAGCAGCTCGCCGGCCGCGCCCGCCTTGGTGACCAGGACGATGCCCGGTTTTCTCGCGCCGGCCCGGCGCGTGCGGCGGTCGGCGGCCGCCAGCGCGTCGAGCGCCGCCCGGCCCTCGGTCAGCAGCACCGAACCGGCCTCGGTCAGCGCGACCGCGCGGCTGGAGCGTTCCAGGAGCGTGACACCGAGCCGCCGCTCGAGCCGCTGGATCGCCCGGGACAGCGGCGGCTGCGCCATGCCGAGCCGGTCCGCCGCCCGGCCGAAGTGCAGCTCCTCGGCGACCGCCACGAAGTATTCGAGCTCCCGCGACTCCACGCCGCAACGATACCCGGCGGGTATCGACGGGCGTGGAAGACTCTATGCCGCGTCGACGCACGCCGGGTTTCGGCGGGCACGGAAGGGCTCTACGCCGCGTCGATACCCGGCGGGTATCGCTGGGCACCGAAACGGTGTTGGCGGGGCGCCGGGCCGTGCGGACAGGATCGATGCATGAGTTCATCGACGATCGCGCTGGTCACCGGCGCGAACAAGGGCATCGGGTACGAGATCGCCGCCGGGCTGGGCGCGCTCGGCTGGCGCGTCGGGGTCGGCGCCCGGGACGCGGCCCGCCGGGACGAGGCGGTGGCGAAGCTGCGGGCGGCCGGGGCCGACGCGTTCGCCGTCCCGCTCGACGTGACCGACGACGACAGCGTGCGGGCCGCCGCCCGGCTGTTCGAAGTGGACCACGGCCGGCTGGACGTCCTGGTCAACAACGCGGGCATCACCGGCGGCATGCCCCAGGACCCGATCGGCGCCGACCTCGACACGGTCCGGCGAGCGGTCGAGACCAACGTCATCGGCGTCATCCGGGTCACCAACGCGATGCTGCCGCTGCTGCGCCGCTCGGCGTCGCCCCGGATCGTCAACATGTCCAGCCGGGTCGGATCGCTCACGCTGCAGAGCGGCGGCGGCGAGACCGGGCCGATCTCGGTGGCCTACGCGCCGTCGAAATCCTTTCTCAACGCGGTGACCATTCAGTACGCCAAGCAACTGGCCGACACCAACATCCTGGTCAACGCCGCCTGCCCCGGCTACACCGCCACGGACCTTAACGGGTTCCGCGGGGTGCGCACGCCGCAGCAGGGCGCCGCGATCGCGATCGCCCTGGCCCAGCTCCCGGACGGGGGCCCGACCGGCACCTTCACCGACGACGAGGGCGTCATCCCCTGGTAGGAGGCGCCGCGGAGGAGGCGCCTCAGAGGGCGACGAAGTGCAGACCGCGGCTCTTCAACTGGGGCAGCACAACCTTGAGTGCGTTGTAGGTCTGGGACCGGTCGCCGCCGCCGTCGTGACAGAGCAGGATCTGACCGGGTCGCGCGGTCAGCAAGGTGTGCTCGATCTTGCCGACGCCGGGCCGGGCCCAATCCTTCGGATCATTGGTCCAGTCCAGCGGCAGCAGACCGGCCGCTGCGGTCTGCTGCAGCACGGTCGGCGACCAGGCACCGCCGGGGGAGCGGAAGAGCTTCGGTGCCTGCCCGGTGGTGTCATGGATCTTCTCCTGGGCGCGGAGGATCTCTTGGTGTACGACGTCGCCGGTCTTCTTCTGCAGCGACGTGGGGTGGCTCCAGGTGTGGTTCGCGAGCTGGTGTCCCGCAGCGGTCACCATCTTGGCGATGTTCTCGTGACCCAGCACCTGGTTGCCGATCATGCAGAACATTGCGGGTACGTGGTGCTGGTCCAGCAGCTGCAGGATCTTCGGTGTCCAGATCGGGTGCGGTCCGTCGTCGATGGTCAGCGCGACCGCGTTGGCCGGGAACGGGCCGGCGCCGGTCGCCTTCCGATACTCCGCCAGCGTGAAGATCGGCTTCCGCTGCACCGGGACCGGCGGCGTGGTGACGTGCGTGGTCTCGGGCGCGCGCGACCTGGTGGTGGTCACCGCGGTCGGGTTGGCCGGTCGGACCGCGGAGCCGGCCGCGTTCGGCTGACGGCCGGCCCGCTGCGCGGTGATGCCGCCGACGATCGCCGCCGCGGCCACGCCTGCGCCCGCGAGCAGCAAACGGCGGCGGCCGAACTGGAGGCGGCCGGGGTGTGTCGCCGGTGCCGCCTCGCGTGCCGGTGCCGCCTCGCGCGCTGGTGCCGCCTCGCGTGCCGGTGCCGCCTCGCGTGCCGGTGCCGCCTCGCGCGCCGGCGCGGGCGCCGCGGGGGGCAACGCGACGGTGCGCTCCTCCGGCAGTGAGGCACGCGCGGCCGGGATCGCGACGGTGGGATCGGCGAGCGTCGGCTCCTCCGACTGCGACGCAGGGGCGGCCGGGATCGCGACGGTGGGATCGGCGAGCGTCGGCTCCTCCGACTGCGACGCAGGGGCGGCCGGGATCGCGACGGTGGCATCGGCGAGCGCCGGCTCTGCCGTCGGCGCGGGCGGTGAGGCCTTCGAATCGGTCGCCTCCGGCGGGGTCGGCAGCGCCGTGGTCGCCTCGTCCGGGTCCGGCATGGCGGGGATGGGCAGCGTCGGCTCCGCGCTGGTCGGCGCGTCGTCTCCCGGCGTTACCTCCGCCGCCTGCTTGGAAGACGCGATGGTCGCCTCGCCGTCGTCCGTCGCCGCGCCAAGGCCGGGCAGCTTGGCGGTGGTGTCGTCGTCCGCGGCCGGTTGCTCGGCCGGCGCCCCAGGTGTTCCGGGCAGCTTTACCGTGGGTTCGTCCGGAGTCACCGTCTCGGCCGCATCCGCGGCGGGCTGCGCGGGAAGCGCCACGGTCACCTCGTCGGTCCGGTCACCCTTGTCCGGCATTGCCACCGCACGTTCCTCCCCGTGTCGTCACCTGGGGTTCGTCGCCGTCGGACCGCCGCCGCGGTCAACGGTGTGGCCCCAGGTCGGCCGTTGGCCGTGATTCCGGCAAATCGATTGCCTTCGCCAGCGGAGAAGGCTAACACCGCGGGGCAAATCCCCTCAGCCGGTATCGAGAGCGACCAATCCGGTCGCGGTCGCTCGCCAGGGGATCCGGCCGGTGGTTCGCGGCGGGCAGCCGTCACGTCCGTACGGAATCCGTTCACCGAGGACGGTCGGTGCGCCGATCAAGTGCGGCCAGGACCTCGTCCAGGGACAGCTCGGCGGCGCTCGCCAACAGAAGATCGGCGGCGGCGAAGCGGGCGTGGTCGGCATGCGGGTTCGGCACGGCCACGCAGCGCAGGCCGGCCGTGTGCGCCGCCGTCACGCCGTGCGCGGCGTCCTCGAACGCGACCGCGTCCTGCGCCCGCAGCCCGAGCCGGTCCAGCGCCAGCAGATAGACCGCCGGATCCGGCTTGTGCGCGGCCACCTCATCGCCGGTCGCCAGCACCTCGAACCGCTCACGCAGTCCCGCCTGATCCAACATCGCGCCCACGTGGGAAATCGGGGAACTGCTCGACACCGCCAGCCGAAGTCCCAGCTCCGCGGCCCGGTCCAGCCAGTCGACGATGCCCGGCGCGGGGTCGAGCGCCGCATTCAGTTCCGCCCGGTAGGCCATCCGGAGCGTGTGGCTGGAGCCACGGTCGTAGGCCGGTCCCACCGCTGCCGCCAGCTCCAGGTATCGCGGCTCGTTCGCGTCGCCGCCGTGGTCGGCGAAGAAGCCGGCCGGGTCGAGTTCGAGACCATGCCGGCGCCACTCCCAGCGCCAACTCTCCAGCAGCGTGCTCTCCGTATCCATCAGCAGACCGTCGAAGTCAAAGATCAACGCCTTGATCGTCACGGCGACCAGTATCCCGGCTATCCTCCAGCGGACACGCCCGCGACGTGGGCGACACAGGGGAGCGATGTGTCATGAGCGTGCTGGGTGACCTCATTCGGCTGTCCACATCGCGACGAGCGGACATTCAAGCCGAGCCGTCCAGCGCTTACGACGAGGTGACGAGATTCGGGCCACCCGAGCGGCTCGAGCTGGACTGGGAGTGGCGGCCCTTCCGCATGCTGTTCGACCCGAGGTCGCCGTGCGCCTGGAGCAGACATCGTTCGCGAGCCTCACGCCTTTTCTGCCCGCCGTATTGGTCGAATGGAAAGCCATCCGGATCGATCGTGACTTTCCGTCGTACCGAACCCGGCTGGCGGGCCGATATGAGGAGCTCACCAGCTTCTACCGGGTGGCAGCACGAGACAACGAGTGCACGATCTTCTGGGCGGCGTGAGGCAGACCCCGCGGCCCGGCATGTCCGATCAGGCGGAGGGCGCCGCTGATCACCCGAAAGCGGTGGCCCGGTCCGGCCCGCTGACCGACAGTTGAGGGAGCGAGTCCGGCCGGCCCCATGGAGTGGCCCGATGTCGTACGAACCTCGACCGCAACGCCGCCCCCCACTGAAACCGCTGTATGCCGGCCTGCTCGGGCTCGGTGCGATCGTCGTGCTGCTGGTAGCCGGCGTCGCAGTCGAGCGGTTCACCGCCAAGGAGCCGGCGGCCGCCACGACCACGCCGACCAAATCCGCCCAAACCGCCCAGGCGACGCCGGGGGTCGGCGCCGCGGTGCGCGACGGGAAGTTCGAGTTCGTCGTCTCCCAGGTCGACTGCTCGCACACCACGCTCGGCCAGGAGCACCTCAAGCGCACCGCCAAGGGCAAGTTCTGCATCGTCAGCCTGTCGGCGCGCAACATCGCCGACGGGGCGCAGTTCTTCCTGAGCTATGCGCAGAAGGGGTTCGACGCGGCCGGCACCGAGTACGGCGTCGACGAGATCGCCGACCTCTACGTCAACCGGGACACCAGGACGTTCCTGGACCGGGTCGCCCCCGGCGAGCGGGTGGCCGGCAAGATCGTCTTCGACGTGCCGAAGACGGTCACGCTGACCACCCTGGAGCTGCACGACTCGCTGCTCTCCGGGGGCGTGCGGGTCAGAACGGCCCGGTGACCGGCGTCAGCCGCCGGTGATCGACCAGTGCCAGGGCTCCGACGGCAGGTTCTGGTAGCCGTACCTGGCCGCGTGGGCAGCCAGCCACTTGTAGCCGGGACTGGCGTGGTTCGGGATCGTCTTGCCGCCGTACGTCATGTCCACGGCCAGCCCGATCTCGTGCAGCGAGCGTCCCGGAATCGCGGTCGGCACCTTGCAGGACGACGCGGGCGCCGTCCAGATGTCCGGGCAGCCGTTGGTGACCCGCAGCTTGATCTGCTGGTCCCGGGTGCGGAAGCCGCCGCCGGAGAGCGCCACGCCGTCCTTGGCGGCATCGTCGATCATGTGCTTGAAGGCGTACGCGACGGTCCGGTTGACGGTGATCCCGTGGACCTGGGTGGTGTCGGTGGTCTTGAAGGCCGCCCGGGTGTCGGTGACGACCTGGGCGGCGAGCTCGGCGGCCTGCCCGGCCGGGCGCGCGTTGTAGCCGTCCGTAGCGGTCTTCAGCTCGGCGTTGCGCACCGCCGCGGCGGCGGCTTGCCAGGCGTCGTTGGCCGCGACCAGCTTCACGGTGGCATTGCGCAGGCCGGTCTCCGCGGTGCGCAGCGTGACCACCGACTTGCCGAGCTGCGTGCGCCGCTGCACCACGGTCGCGTTCAGCCGGCGGCGCTCGGCCTTGGTCTTCGCCTTCTTCCGGATCGCGACGGCCGTCGCGTACGCCTTCTTGGCCTTGACGTTGGTGGCGGTCGCCGCGGTGAGGCCGGCCAGCGCCTTGCTCTGCGCGGCGGTCGTCTGCTGGACGGCGACCTTCCGGACGGTGGCCGTCTGCCGGAGGCTCGGCAGCGCGGCGCGCAGCCGGACGACCTCGTCCATCGGGCTGAGCGCCTTCCACATCAGCGACGACCAGGTCTTCGCCGCGGCCGGCTGGGCAGCTTCCGCCGGTTGCGCCGCAACCGCGATGATCGGAGTCGTGGCCAGCACGGCGGCCATGACGGCTGGGTACTTCCGCAAGCGATCCTCCCCAGGACGTGGCGGAGGCCCGCACCGGGCGGGCGCGGGCCTCGTCGACGCCAAACCGATCGGCGACCGGCGTGGGGAATGAAGCGGTACGGTCAGCTCAGGGCGAACTTCTGGGCATTGCTACCGTTGCAGTCATAGATCTGCAACCGAGTGCCGTTGGCCGTGTTGCCGCTCGGCGAGTCGAGGCAGCGGCCGGACTGCGGGTTGAGCAGTGACCCGTCGGCCTGCTGCTGCCAGTTCTGGCCGCCGACGCCGTTGCAGTCCCAGAGCTCGACCTGGGTGCCGTTGGCGGTGCCGTTGCCGTTGATGTCGAGGCAGCGGCCGAGCGTCCGCAGGGCGCCGTTGCTCTGCCGTACCCAGTGCTGGTCGATCGCGTAGGACTGGCAGTCCCACAGCTGCACCGCGGCACCGTTGCCGCCGGTGTCGTCGGCCGCCACGTCGATGCACTTGCTGCCGGGCCCGACCGCCGGTCCGCCGCCGTTGACCGCGAACTTCTGCGCCGCGGAGCCGTTGCAGTCGTAGATCTGCAGCCGGGTGCCGTTGCCGGTGTTGCCGCTCGGCGAGTCGAGGCAGCGGCCGGACTGCGGGTTGCGCAGCGATCCGTCGGCCTGCTGGATCCACTTCTGGCCGCCGACGCCGTTGCAGTCCCAGAGCTCCACCTGGGTGCCGTTGGCCGTGCCGTTGCCGTTGATGTCGAGGCAGCGGCCGAGGGTGCGCAGCGAGTTGTCGGCGTAGTGCGTCCAGTGCTGGTCCGAGGCGTACGACTGGCAGTCCCACAACTGCACGGGGGCGAGGTTGACGCCGGTGTCGTTCGCGGCCACGTCGACGCACTTGCCGCCGGGGCCGATGACCGTGCCGGACGGGCCGTTCGGGACGTTGGTCTGCCCGGCATAGCCGACCGAGACGACGTTCGCCTGGACCGCGTCCTCGGCCGCGTCGGTCGGGTAGCCCGACACCATCGCGCCCTCGAACCAGGTGCCCATGTTGCGGTTGCTGTTGTCGCCGCCGATGCCCAGGATGATGCCGCCCTCCTGGTGCATCGGGCGGTAGCCGGACTTGTCGGTCGGCAGCGAGCCGTTCCACCACGTGCTCAGGCCACCCGACTGCGAGTTTCCACCCTTGATCGCGTACGTGGTCTGCCCGTTGTTCTTGAGCACCGCCGTGACGTAGGTCGACTTGTTGCCGGCGTTGGCGGTGTTCGAGCCGTTCCCGCCCTGGAACATGCCGTTCTCCATGTCCGCCTCGACCCATGGTCCGGAGCCGTTGCAGGGCTGGAAGTAGCAGGTGGTGGCGATGCTGACGGCGTCCATGTGGCCGTTGCCGGTGTCGTACGGCGTCGACTCCGCGTTGCCGTAGTCGAAGCAGCAGTCCGAGCCGACGTGGGTGCCGCTGGCCACCATGTAGACGCCCTCGGGCTGGCCGTTGACCGCGACGCCCGAGGCGACGCCCGTGTAGCGGTAGCCGATGCCGGGGGAGACCCAGATCCCGTACGCCTTGTGGCCGCCCGCGGTCACCGCGATCTGGCTCGCGTCGGCGCCGCGGTCGCCGCTGCCGGCCCCGCCGTCGGGCGCGACCGACAGGTCGCTGTGCCGGCTGGTCTGGTCGTAGATCTTGGTGATCCGGCAGGTCGTGCCGTTGCAGAAGGCGTCGTGGTCGCCGGCGTTGACGTAGCCGCCGGCCGCGAGCAGCCCGACGTTGTGGGTCGCGCCGTCGGAGGCGCGGGTGAGCTGGTAGAGCGCCCCGCCGTAGGACGCGAAGAGGGCGCGCACGGTGCTGTGCGCGGCGACGCAGGGGGTACCGGCGGACGCGTAGATGTCGCAGGGGAGAGAGGTGGCCGCCTGTGCCGTGCCGGCCTGGCCGAAGAGCAGGCCGATCACCAGCAGCAGGGCGGCGCCGAGGGCGGGGAGACGGAATCTGGGCATGGGGAGTTGCTCCTCATCGGGGAACGGAGCGCTGAGGAGTCTGCGGTGGCCGGCCGGGCAGACATCGAACTAGTTAACTGTGTTGAAAGTTAACCCCGATGGTCGATTGAGTCAATATTTGAATTCCGGTGTTCGGATCTGTTCGAAACACCATCGGCAAAGCGTTTAACTATGAGGCCCGGCCCCCCGTCGATAAAGTCGCATCACTTGGGTACCGTCTGCACCCGGGCGAGATCCTTGGGGGGCAAGCAACATGGGCATGGTCGGCTTCACGGACAACTACCAGGACCGGTCGACGCACGAGGGTTACCAGTTCGAGTTCTACTGCGAGCGCTGTGGCAACGGCTACACGTCGTCGTTCAAGCGCTCGGCGATGAACTTCGGCGGCAAGCTGCTGCGGATGGGCGGCGACCTGATCGGCGGCGAGTGGGGCCGCAAGGCCTCCGAGCTGGGCTGGGACGCCAACTGGATGCGCGACGGCACCCGCGGCCCGGCCTGGGACAAGGCGCTGCAGAGCGCAGTCGAGGAGATCCGGCCCAACTTCAACCAGTGCCACCGCTGCGGCCAGTGGGTCTGCCACCAGGTCTGCTGGAACGACGAGCGCGGCGTCTGCACGAACTGCGCGCCCAAGCTCGACCAGGAGATCGCCGGCATCCAGGCGCGGGCCCAGGTCGAACAGCTCAACGACAAGATCCGTACGGTCGACTGGACCGAGGGCACGAACTACGGCACGACCGCCGTGGGCCGCTGCCCGTCCTGCTCGAACGAGACCGGCGGCGGCAAGTACTGCCAGCACTGCGGCACCCCGCTCGCGGCCGCGCCGGAGGCGAAGCGCTTCTGCGGCCAGTGCGGCACGCAGGTGAACGCCAACGCCATGTTCTGCACCGGCTGCGGCTCCTCAACCGCCTGAGCGGGCCGTTCTCGCCGCTACCGGTCGATCTCCCAGCGCCCGCAGGGAATCGGCCTGGACGCGGCGGGGCCGTCCCGGGTCGGCGGGTCTTCGTACTCCCGCGCCGTGGTTATCTTGATGGTTGCCAGCGCGGCATCGATGTCGAGAATCCGGTCGAGCGTGAAAAGGGCGCCCGCGTCGGCTGCGAGCAGGCGAGCGTCCAGGGCCGCGTAGTCATCAGGAGAATCCTGCAGATTCAATTCGCCCCTTCCTTGGCGACTCGGTACGCGTTCAGTTTTCGCCTCAACTGGTGTCGGGCGTGTCGTAGGTGCGACCGGACCGTCGCTTCCGACTTGCCGAGACGAGTAGCGATCTCCCGCACTTCGAATCCGTCGTAATACCATGCCATGGCGCGGCGCTGTTGGTACGGCAGGCTGCGGATGAGACTGAGGACGACCCGTTGCTCCTCGTCGAACTCCGTGAGGTCGACGTCGGTCTGCCCCCGGTCCGCGCACCAGCCTCCGCGCACGGCTTTGAACGATGCGGACCGGGCACGTTCTGCCGCGGCGATGAAGTTTCGCTCGGCTACGAGCCGCACCCACGCTTCCGGGTGGTCGATCTCGTGCCATTTGAGATAGGCGCTCGCCATCGCCTCTTGCACACTGTCCTCCGCTTCCTCCCGGCTCGCCCCAATCTTGATCAAGAACAAGACGATGCGTGCAGCGGATCGACGGAAGAACTCGTCAAACCCGTCCGGGCCCAAGACCATACGTTCGGAGCTCCTTTCGCTATCCCATAGAGGGAAAGCGATCCGGAAACGTGCAAAGTCCGCAAGGCCGACTTTTTGTGCCGATGAGCTTGCACAGCCGGGTCCGGTGACCGCACTTCTGGACATGAACAGGCATGCGGCACCTCGCCGGGTGACCCCTGACCGGCAACCGGCCCGGTCGAGGAGGCGCGTCCCGCGGCCGCGCAGTGTCATCGCGGTGGCCAACGGTTGTCTCGCCGCTGTCGGCGCGCTCTACGGCACGACCCGATCAGTGCCGGTCGTGATCATCGGATCGTGCCTTGCCGCCCTGACGGTGGCGCTGTATCTGCTGGTCGCCGCGAGATCGCGACCCTCAACCACGCGGCTCCAGCAAGGTCAGGCACCGCTCCGGGCTCTCCACGTGCGCGTTGTGCCCCAGCCCCGCCAGCGTGACCACCGGTACGCCCAGGGCCGCCAGCTGTGCGTCGGTGTTCATCGGGTCGTGCTCGCCGCGCGCCAGCGTGACCGGCCCCGACGAGCCGGACACCAGCGCGGCCATGGCCGGCGCGCCCACCGCGAAGGCCCCCGGGTCGAGGGCGAGCCGCCACCGGCCGTCCTCCTCCCGGACGCCGCTCAGCGCCGCCGGGTCGTCCTCGGCGACGAGACCCGACAGCCCGGACACCTTCAGATGCCGGGCGACGGCCTCCTCGCGCGAGGCGAACCACGTCACCGGCCGCGAGGCCAGCGCCGCAGCCCGGTGCAGCTCCTCGTCCGTCCAGGCGACCTTGATGCCGAGCCCGACGACCGCCGCCACCGGGCATCGCGCGGCCAGCTCCAGCGCCACCACCCCGCCGAGCGAGTGCCCCACCACGACCGTCTGCCCATCCGCCGGGACGAGCGGGCGCAGCGCCTCGGCCATCGCCTCGAACGTGTAGGACGGCAGCGCCGCCGCCACGCCGTGGCCGGGCAGGTCCGGTGCCACCCACTGCCCCGGCCAGTGCTTCTCCAACTGCGGCCGCCACCCGGACCAGACCTCGCCGGTGGCACCCAGCCCGTGCAGCAACAGCACCCGGGCGGCCACCTACGCGCCGCCCTGGGCCTCGATCGAGATCGGCTGCCACTCCCGCCACTCGGCGAGCCGGGACTCGTAGTCGGCGGTCGCGATCGCCAGCGGCGCCGCGCCGAAGAACACCCGCAGCGGCGGGTTCTCGGCGTCCACGATCTTCAGGATGGCCGAACGGGTCGCCACCGGGTCGCCGGGGCTCGCGACCCGCCGGCGGCGGCCCTCCGCCGCCACCTCACGGACCTTCTCGTACGCCGGGGACGCCGTCGCGTGCCGGGCGGACGAGCCACCCCAGTCGGTGCTGTACGCGCCCGGCTCGACCAGTGTCACCTTGATGCCGAACAGCGCGACCTCCTGCGCCAGCGCCTGGCTGATGCCCTCGAGCGCCCACTTGGACCCGTTGTAGATGCCGATGTTCGGGAAGGCCGAGACGCCGCCGATCGAGGACACCTGGATGATGTTGCCGCCGCCGCTGTCCCGCAGGTAGGGCAGCGCGCCCTGGGTGACCCACAGCGCCCCGAAGACGTTCGTCTCGAACTGGGCGCGGGCCTCCTCCTCGCTGATCTCCTCGATCATGCCGAACTGGCCGTAGCCGGCGTTGTTCACGACCACGTCGAGACGGCCGAAGCGCTCGTACGCCCGGGCCAGCGCGCTCAGCACGGCCGGCCGGTCGGTGACGTCCAGCGCGATCGGCAGCACGTTGTCGCCGTGGCGGGCGGCTAGGTCGTCGAGGGACGAGACGTCGCGCGCGGTCGCCGCCACGCGGTCGCCCCGCTCGAGCGCGGCCTCGGCCCACTCCCGGCCGAAACCGCGCGAGGTGCCGGTGATGAACCAGGTCCTGGCCAAATGACTCAACTCCCGTAGATCCGGGTCGGTGTGATGAGCACGGCCGTCCGGCGCTGCGCCAGCATCGTCCGGTCGTACTCGTCCCAGTTGTCGTGGGTGCCGCCGGCCGCCGTGAAGATCTCGCGCAGCAGCAGGCGCAGGCCCTCCGCGTCGACGCCGGGCGACGGATCGTCCGGGCCGATCAGGGAGGCGCGTCCCTCGACGGTCGCGTAGCGCCAGCCACTGTGGAAGGCGACGCTGAGTTGCGGGCGGGCCCGGAGGTTGGCGAGCTTCACCGCCCCGTACGTCACGAAGGCCAGCCGGTCGCCGACGATGCCGGTGTTGACCAGCGAGGACTGGATGGTCTGGTCGGCGCGCAGAGTGGAGACGATGGCCAGGCCGGTGTCCTGGCGGCTCAACTCCCACGCCGCGGTCAATGTCAAACCCACCCCCAAAGCCTAGAGGTATCCCGGTCGTAAGGTGGACACCGTGCGCGACGCGGGGCCGGTGCTGAGCAGGACGGCCGAGTTGGGGCCCTATTTCGCCTGGGAGCCGTGGGACGGCGACACCACGACGTGGCGGCCGTTCGCCGACCTGCTCGACGTCGACGTGGTGGTCGAGCGGGTCGGGATCGCGCGGCGGACGCTGACCGCGATGACCGGTCTCGGTGCGGACGAGGTCGGCGAGCGCGAGGTCGCCTCGATCACCTTTCTCGGCTGGGCGTCGCGGCTGGTCTCGCCGCTGCTCGGGGCGGTCGCGACCGGCGCGGCGTTGCCGCTTCCGCAGATCGGGCAGCTGCGGTGGCGCGCGGTTTCCGGCGGCCCGCTTCCCCTTGCGTACGCGCAGATGGGTCTTTTGGATGTCGCGGGGTGGACCGGCGCCGCGGTCGCCGAGGCCGTCGGCGGTCTGCCCGTGGTCGCGCCGATGGTGGCGGTGTTCGCCCGCCGCTTCCACCTGCCGGACCATCTGCTGTGGGGGAACGTGGCGTCGGCGCTGGGCGGCGCGGCCGGGATGATCGCCGACGCCGCGCCGGAGCACGCGGGACGGGCCGCCGAGGTGGTCGCGGAGCTGCTGAAACGGCCGCCGCTGGCCGGGACGGCCGAGCTGGAACGGCCCGACCCGCGGCGCGACCACTGGTTCCTGGTGCGCCGCAACTGCTGCCTGTACTACCGGATTCCCGGCGGCGGGACGTGCGGCGACTGCGTGCTGACGCCGGCCGAGGTCCGGCGTCAGCAGTGGCAGCGGGTGCTCAGCCGTTGACCAGCGCGGGCGCCGGGCGGGCCGGGGCGCCCGCGAGCAGGCGCTCGGCCATCGGCGCGAAGACCAGCCCGATCGTGGCCCACAGCACCAGCTGCGCCCCGATCGCGTAGAACCGGAAGTGGAACAGCACGTCGGCCGGGAAGCCCGGGAACACGATCGTGCCGCTCGCGTCGGTGAGCGGCTGCGGCGTCTCGGCGACCCGCGGCAGCACCAGCATGACGATCGCGGTCGCCGCGATGAACACGCCGCCCGCGATCAGCGTCGCGTTCCAGGTGCCGAAGCGTGCCTGCAGCCGCTTGCCCAGCCACACCGTCAACACCAGCAACAGGATCGACCCGACGACCATCAGCAGGTAGTAGGAGCTGCGCTGCTGGATGGTGTCCGCGTCGCCGATCGCCGGCGGGTTCGCCGGGTACTTGACGAACGGCACCAGATAGATGCCGAGAAAACCACCGCCGGCCACGAGCAGGGCCAGCGTGCGGGGCCGCACCCGGCCGGTGCGTCCAAGACAGATCGCGTACGCGACCGCGAAGAGCGCACCCATCGCCACCCCGAACAGGATCAGGCCCACGCCGATGCCGACATTGCCCTGCACGGCCCGGGAGAACACCTCGCCGTGCTCGTGCGGCACGATGCCGGCGGCCGAGTTCAGCGCCTCCTGGGCGTGGTCCCGGCCGTCCTCGTAGTCGATCGCCTGCTGGATCTGCGGCTCCGCGAAGATGCGGGCGAACACGAACGCGAGCAGCCCGCCGATGGCGCCGGCCAGCATGCCGCGCCAGATGATTCGTTTCTCCATGGGCTCAGTGGCAGGGGAAGCCGAGGAAGTGGCGAGCGTCGTGCACGAACTCGTGGACGTGCGTGTCGCTGCCGAACACCGAGACCGCGCCCTGGTCCACGCCGATGAAGTAGTACAGCGCGATCGCGAACAGGGCGGCGCCGGCCAGCCAGAACACGGCCCGGGAACCGGGAATGACCAGCGGGGTGGCCGCGGTGGTGGAATGCGGCATAGAGCTCATGAAGGCCTCCTTGGGGATCGTGCGTCCCTCGTACGGATGGGGCATGGGCGGCGGGTGAGTATCTGACTTCCGGCGGGCTGCCGGCTCACAGTGGCGCGACCGTGCTGGATGGTCCCTTGGGGGGTCCCAGCTTCCTCACACCGACCCAGTCTCGACCCTATGTCCCCGCGATGAGGCCAGTCAACGAAAACACGCCCCGGTGGCGTGCACCACCGGCCGTGCGACACCGCGGCCGTGTGCTACATCCTCTGTCTCCATTCCGGGGTGCTCAGCGGACGGGTACTCGGCCTGGTTGCGCCGTCGGCGCAGCCGGTCGAACGGCCGCAGGACCGCGCCCAGAGGCGGGTCGAGCTGGGCGGACACCGCATCGCGCACCGCTATGTGGCCGCCCCGGCTCGTCGCCCGCAGCCCTTGGTTCTCGAGCACCGCCGCCAAGGACTTGCGCGCTGCGTCGTAGAGCAATTGGTAGCCGCCGACCGGGTCGACGCGGGCGATCGCTCGCGCCGAGGCAAGGTGCTGCCGCGCTTGCCCGAGCAGAACGTCCGCGTGGTCGCGGCTGGCCGGGACGCGTTCGAGCTCGCCGCGCCCGATCATGCCGTCGAGGGTGTCGCGGCCTTGTTGCCACCTCATCGGTCATCTCCGGACAGGTCGATCGGGTAGAGCGGGCGTGCGCGCACCGAAGTGAGGAAGGGGTCGTTGCCGGCTTGCCACGCTCGGGCGGACACCCGGTGGATGTTGACTTCGCGGCCCAGCTGGCCCTCGGCCGCCCGGGCCGCGTCGTTGAGGTCGTCCTCGTCCGCCGTGCCGACGATCAGAACGTCGATGTCGCGTGGTGGCGGCCCCTCTTCGCCGGCGTAGCGCGCTGCCCACGAACCGTACACATAGGCCTCGTCGATACCGTCGACCGCGGCGAGCAGTTCGCCGAGAACGGCCGCCGGTCCGTAGGTCAAGGCCAGCAGCTCGCCGAGTGGGCGCGCCAGCGGGTTGTCGGGGTTCGCCCGCAGCAGCCGCAGGTTTCCTCTGCGCTCCTCGCGTACCAGCTCGGACTCGGCGAGGCGATCCACCTCGCGGCTGACCGTGGACTGGGAGGCCTGGAGACGACCGGCGAGCTCCGTCACCGAATACGACTCCTCCGGGTGCAGGAAGAGCCATGCCAGCAACTCGCCGACCAGCGGGGATCGAAGCAGCGGAAGCAGACGTGAACGAGCTTGCACAAGTTGCATATTACCTTGCAGGATGTGCAAGGACCACCGCGGGCGAGTGGGGCTCAAACCGGGCAAGATAGGTGGATAACCGGAGGGGCGGAGTTTCGATGCGTGCTGTGTGGATCACCAAGGCGGGTGGGCCCGAGGTGCTCGCGGTGCGGGAGAGCGCCGACCCGCAGCCGGAACGCGGCGAGGTGCGCATCGCGGTTCGCGCCGCCGGGCTCAATTTTGCCGAGGTCATGGCGCGGCAGGGGCTGTATCCGGACGCGCCGAAGCCGCCGTGCGTGGTGGGGTACGAGGTGGCCGGCGTGGTCGACGCCGTCGGCGCCGAGGTCACCGGCCTCGAGGTCGGGCAGCGGGTGCTCGCGCTGGTGCGGTTCGGCGGGCACGCCGAGTCGGTGTGCGCCCCGGTGGAGCGGGTGCTGCCGATGCCCGACGACCTCAGTTTCGTCGACGGGGCCGCGCTGCCGGTCAACTACCTGACCGCGTACCACATGCTGTTTCGCGTGGCGCAGCTGCGGCCGGGGGCCCGGGTGCTGGTGCACATGGCCGCCGGCGGCGTCGGCATCGCGGTGCTCCAGCTGTGCCGCACGGTGCCGGGGGTCGTCACGTTCGGCACGGCGTCGGCCGCCAAGCACGCGGTGCTGCGCGAGGAGGGCTGCACCCACCCCATCGACTACCGCACCGAGGACTACGCCGCGCGGGTGCGGGAGCTGACCGGCGGCGAGGGGCTCGATCTGGTGCTGGACCCGCTGGGCGGCCGCGACTGGAAGCGCGGGCTCGGCCTGCTGAGGCCGGTCGGGCAGCTGATCGCGTACGGCTTCGCCAACCTCAACACCGGTGAGCGCCGGAGCGTCCGGCGGCTGGTCGGCCAGTTCACCGGCGTGCCGCTGCTGACACCGTTCGCCATGATGAACCGCAACCAGACGGTCAGCGGCGTCAACCTGGGCCACCTCTGGGGGCGGCCCGACCTGCTGCGCGAGGAGCTGTCCGCCCTGCTCGACCTGTGGAACGAGGGCGCCGTCAAGCCCCGCATCGACGGCGTCTACCCCTTCGCCGAGGCCGCGGCGGCACACCGCCGGATCGGCAGCCGCGGCAACATCGGCAAGGTCGTCCTCGTCCCGTGAGGACCGAGCTCAGGTGACCGTCCGGGCGGTTTCCCGCAGGCGGGCGTGCATTCCCTCGTACGCCATCGCTTTGTTCAGGTATTTCTTCGGCAGTTTGGCGAGCATCGTGTAGTTCGGGTCGCAGACGTTGCCGACCGGCGCGGTGCCGGCCTGGCTGACCAGCTGGTACGCGTCGAGCTCGTCGAGGCCGGTCAGCGCGGCGGTCCAGGTGACCAGGTCGTGCTGGCTCATCCGGTACGCGTCCTCGAGCGGGCGCGCCGAGCCGGCCGACATCAGCGCCTCGTCGGTCTCGAAGCGGGGCGTCGGGGTGAAGACACCCTTGACCACGTCGAGGATCACGACCGTGTTCATCGCCGCCTCGATGCCGGTGCCGCAGACCTCGCCGTCGCCCTGGCGGCAGTGGCCGTCGCCGAGGGCGAACAGCGCACCGGGCACGTTGACGCCGAAGTACGCGGTCACGCCGGCGCGCAGCTCGGGGGTGTCCATGTTGCCGCCGTGCACGTCCGGGACGATCGTCATGCGGCTCTCGAAGGCGGCCGGGGCGACCCCGGCCGTACCGTGCATGGGGTCCAGCGGCATCTCGACGCTGAAGTCGCCGCGCCGGGCGTGATAGCGCACGATGCCCGCGTCGACGTCCACGTCGTAGCGCCAGACCAGTTCGTCCAGCGGCGGCTGCAGGGTCGCCGTGGTGTGCGTGCCGGTCAGGGCGCCGAAGTGCGGGAAGGTCGACGAGACCGCCCAGTCGCGGGCCGGGGTGATCGAGACGAAGTGCACGGCCAGGGTGTCGCCGGGCTCGGTGCCCTCGACGTGGAACGGGCCGGTCACCGGGTTGAGGTAGGGGAACTCGCAGACGACCGAGGGCAGGTCGGTGACCTCGCGCACCCGGCCGCCGAAGCAGTCCTCGGTGTAGAGCTCGACGACCGTGCCGGGCTTGACGCTCTGCACCGGCGCCCGCCCGCCAAACGTATACGACAATTCCGAAATGTCGGGCTTGTACTTCATGGAGTGCTCTCCTGGGACAGGCCGGCCAGCTGCGGGCGGCGGCCGCTGACGTAGAACGAGATCAAGACGATCACGCCGATGCCCAGCCAGATGAAGCCGAGGGTCTGCGCGGCGATGTTCGCATTGATCACCACGTAGAGCAGGATCAGGAAACCGATCACCGGTACGACGAGGTGCCGCAGCCAGTCACGGCTGTGCTGCCGCACCACGTAGTGCACCACCACGGCGACGTGCAGCGCCAGGAAAGCGGTCATCGCCCCGAAGTTGACCAGCGTGGAGAGCAGCGAGATGCCGTCGTCGCGGGTCGCCATGTACAGGCCCAGGGCCAGCGAGACGGCGGCGACCAGCAGCGTCGCGTTGGCCGGCACCTTGTGCTTCTCGTTGATCCGGGCCAGGAAACGGGGCATCTGGCGGTCGCGGGCCATCGCGTACAGCAGACGGCTGGTCGCCGCCTGCGCGACCAGGGAGTTCGCGAAGCCCCAGGCGATCGCGGTGGCCAGCGCGGTCAGGCTGGCGAGCCAGCCGCCGCCGGCCGCGCGGGCCGCGTCGTAGAACGCGGTGCCCTCCGGGTCACCGTTCGCCAGCAGACCGGGAGCATCGGGTACGAGCAGGGCCGCCACCCAGGTCTGCACGATGAACAGGGTGCCGGCCAGCAGCAGCGCGCCGACCATGGCCCGGCCGATCTGGCGAGCGTCCTCGCGGCTCTCCTCGGCGAGCATCGAGATGCCGTCGAACCCGAGGAAGCTCAGCACCGCGATCGAGACCGCGCCGAAGACGACCGACCATTCGAAGGTGTCGGCGTTGAACAGCGGCGCCCATGCATTTTCCACGTGCACTTTCCCGGAGAACAGCGCATAGAGCCCGACCACCAGGAAGATCGCCAGGACGATCAGCTCGGCCACCAGCATGAGCTTGTTGACCCGGGCGGTCATCTGGATACCCAGGTAATTGACCACGGTGTTGAGCAGGACGAACGCGACCAGCCACAGCCAGACCGGTATCCCCGGCACCAGCGAGTGCATGGCCACGCTCGCGACCAGGTAGAGCAGCCCGGGCACCAGCACGTAGTCGAGCAGGATCACCCACCCGGCGAGGAAGCCGACCGGCGGCGCGATGCCCCGGCCCGCGTAGCTGTAGACCGAGCCGGCCATCGGGAACGCGCGCACCATCTGGGCGTAGGAGAGCGCGGTGAACATCATGGCGATCATGCCGATGACGTACGCCAGCGCCACCATCCCGCCGGAGCCACTGTAGACACTGCCGAAGATGCCGAACGGAGCGATCGGCACCATGAAGATCAGTCCGTAGATGAGGAGGTCGGCAAAGCTCAGCGAGCGGCTCAGCTCCTGCCGGTAGCCGTACTGTTCGAGATCGGCCATCGCGGGTCTCCCCTAAGAGTCCATTGATCACTGTCTACCATTTGGACCGGGGTGACGTCGATCGACGCTACGGCTGGAACGCCCGCCGGAACCGGGCCGGACGCCCACGCCTCCATGGCCACCACGCCCGCGCGGCCCAGCCGCCGGAGCGCGGTGGCGGTCGCCGGGGGGAGGGGCCCCGATCGACCGCCGTGCGGTGGTCGTCCCGCGCCGGCCGGCTTACTGGCCGGCCACGGATCGCATGACGTCGCCGAGGGTCATGACGCGGACGCCGGACTTGCCGGCCACGTAGTCGACCAGGGCGGCGTGGTTCGCGATCGAGAACTGGGTGGAGGTGGTCGGGGTGGTGACGATGTCGTGGCAGCAGAACACCAGCAGCCCGCCGTTGTTGGCGACCCCGTCCACCCGGCTCTGCAGCGTGGCCAGCACGCTGTTGTTGTCGAGCGTGTAGCACCGGATCGCGTACGGGTCGGCCGGCGGCATCGTCTCGGCGCTGTTCGCCGTGCTGGTCATGGCTCGGGCGTAGGCCAGCCCGTCGTGCGCCATCTGCTGCTGCACCGCGGTGTTGTAGCGGCCCAGCGGATAGCAGTGCCCCACGAACCCGTCGGACAGGTTGTTGCTCTCCAGCCACTGGATCGTGTTGGTCAGTTCGGTGTCCAGTTCGGCCGCCGACAGCGGGTTGGTGCCGTAGATGATGCCGGTCGCCGTGTTGGTGGCGCCGGCCCAGCCCCGGTTGTGGTTGGTCGCGGTGTACGCGTGCGGGCCGATCTCCCAGCCCGACCAGCTCCGCATCTGCTGCAGCTGGACCGTGGTCAGGTAGGTGCTGTTGCCGCCGTCGCCGGCCTGCACATTGGACACGATGGTGTACGCCGTGCCCGGGAATCCGTACTTGTCGAGGTCACGCTTGGCGATCGTGTACTGAGCGGCGTAGGAGTCGTCGTACGTGAAGCACACGATCCCGCCGGCGGCGACCGGCCGGCGCTCGATCACCTGCATGGCCTGCAGCCGCACCTGGCAGGTGGTGCCGCTCGCGGACGTGGCCCGGATGCGCAGCGAGTCGACGGCGGTGAGGTTGGGGTTGCCGGTGATGATCGCCGACTGCCAGGGCAGCGTGACCCATTTCCATTCGCCGTCCTTGAGCCAGCGGACGGACGGGTCCGGCGTCTCCGACTGGATGTAGATGATGCCGAAGTTGGCCACCATGCTGTCCGACGACACGTACACGTTCAGGCCCTGGAGGAAGTCGACGCCGTCGACCCGGATCAGGACGCGCAGCTGCTTGGTGCCGGAGATGTTCAGCGACAGTCCGGTCTTGGTCAGGGTCGTGGCGACGAGGTCGGTGCGGGTGGTGATCGAGGCGGACTGGGTGCCCATCGCGTACGTGGTGGTGTCGTTCAGGTTGCTGGTGCTGGCGTTCTGGACCACCCAGCCGTGCCCGGACTGCATCGACGTCACGTGCGTGACGACGCGGGGGTTCACCGGGTTTGCGCTGTTGAACGCGCCGGTGCTGTCGCCCACCAGAAGGGCTTTGCGGTCGGGGGCGGTCCGGGGGAGCAGGGGCAGAGACAAGCCGGCAACGGTGCCGGCACCGGCGGTGAGGGCGGTGCGACGACTGATCGGAGCCATCGGGCCTCCAGGTCTCGTGTCTTCCACTGTGTCCCCTCATTGGAACGGGGCCGTTCCGGCGGTGTCACATGACGGAAGGCGATGGAATCCACGTGAAAAACCGCGGTTGATCTCTTGACGGGGGTGGTTGTTAACGTTCACAGTGGCGGGATTGGTCCATGGCGACATCGATGCCGGCGGATGGACGCCGGCCGAGGCAAGGGACGGCCCATGAGGATCTTCGCCGCTGGCATCGCGATCGCTCTCAGCCTGTTCGGCACCGCCACCGCGGCGCAGGCGGCCCCGCCACCCGCAGCGCAGGCGGCCCCGCCATCCGCGGCGCGGGCGGCCCTGCCACCCGCGGCCGAAGCCCTGTCAGCTGCGGCCAAGGCGCTGTCACCTGCGGCCGAGCGGCCCTGTGACATCTACGCCGCCGGGGGCACGCCCTGCGTGGCCGCGCACAGCACGACCCGGGCGCTGTACGCCTCCTACAGCGGCCCGCTTTACCAGGTGAAACGGCTGTCGGACAACCGCGTACGCAATATCGGTCCCGGGCAGCGTGGCGGCTATGCCGACGCCGGCGCGCAGGACCGGTTCTGCGCCGGCACGACGTGCCTGATCACGACGCTCTACGACCAGTCACCGATGCACAACGACCTCACCCAGGCACCCCGCGGCGCCTTCAGCGGCCCGGCCATGGGCGGCGCGAACAACCTCCCGGTCGCGGACATGGCGCCGGTCACCGTGGACGGGCATCGGGCCTACGGCGTCTTCATCGCGCCCGGGATGGGCCTGCGCAACAACGACACCCGCGGCATCGCCGTCGACGACGAGCCGGAGGGGATGTACTGGGTCGTCAACGGCAAGCACTACAACGGCGGCTGCTGCTTCGACTACGGCAACGCCGAGACGGACAGCCGCGACGACGGCGACGGCACGATGGAGACCAGCTACTTCGGCACCGCGAGCGCCTGGTACCACGGCGTCCCGCCCGGCCCGTGGATCATGACAGACCAGGAGAACAATCTGGTCGGCTGCGTGAACCCGGGCAGCACCTCGAAGCTCTGCGCCACCCTGCCGAGCGTGACCTCACGGTTCGTGACCGCGGTGGCCAAGGGCGAGCCGCACCACTGGGCCAGCCTCGGCGGCGACTCCCAGCAGGGCGCCCTGACCACCATGTTCGACGGGCCCCGCGTCGGCCCGAGCTACGACCCGATGCGCAAGCAGGGCGCGATCGTGCTCGGCAACGGCGGCGACAACAGCAACGGGTCGCAGGGCACGTTCTACGAGGGCGTGATGACCGCCGGCTACCCGTCCGACGCGGTGGACCAGCAGGTGCAGGCCAACATCGTGGCCGCCCGGTACGCCGTGGCGCCGCTGACCCTGACGCCGGGGCTGCGCACGTTCGCGCCGGGGGAAAGCCAGGACGTCACCGAGACGTACACGAACACGACCGGCGCGACCGCGGCCGACGTCGCGTTGAGCGTGTCGGTGCCCCGGGGATGGAAGGCGACGGCCCGGGGCGAATCACGGTTCACTTCGGTCGCGCCCGGCGAGAGCGTGAGCACCACCTACACCGTCACGTCGAGCACGCGGGCGTTCGAAGGCGACCTCACCGGCCGGGCCGAGTGGCGGAACCCGACCGGCCACGGGCGCGAGGTGGCCGCCACGGTCGAGAAGGTGCGCAACACCAACCCCGTCAAGATCAATGAGTTCCGCATCGGTACGAGCGGCAACTCCACCGACTCGTACATCGAGCTCTACAACGCCGGTTCGAAGACGGTGGACGTCTCCGGCTGGACGCTGACCGAGCACCCCACCCAGCAGGCCGTCAACTCGACGATCCGGATCCCGGCCGGCACCCGGATCGCCGCACACGGGCAGTACCTGATCGGCCTCTCCACCGCCGGTCTCGCCGCCCCCGCCAAGGCCGGCGACACCACGCTCAACGTCACCAACACGACCGGCATGAACGTCGGCGACCCGGTCGTGATCGACACCGGCGGCCACGCCGAGTCGGCGACCATCGCCGACATCCCGGCCGGCGGCGCCTCAGGGCCGCGGATCGCCGGGCGTCTCGGCAACGCCGTGCGGCTCAACGGCGCCGACGAGTACGTCGCGCTGCCCGCCGGAATCGTCAGCGCGCTCTCCGACTACACCATCTCGGCCTGGGTGAACCCGTCCTCGGACGACACCTGGGCGCGCATCTTCGACTTCGGCACCGGCACCGCGGTGAACATGTTCCTGACCGTCAACGGCGGCGGCAACGGGCTGCGCTTCGCCATCACCGCCGGCGGCAACGGCGTCGAGCAGCAGCTGACCGGCGGCGGCCACCTGCCGCTGAACACCTGGTCGCACGTCGCGGTGACGCTCTCCGGGACGACCGGCACGCTCTACCTCAACGGCACGGCGGTGGCGAGCAACCCGGCCATGACGCTCAAGCCGTCCGCGCTGGGCAACACCAACCAGAACTGGATCGGCCGCTCGCAGTACCCGGATCCGTACCTCAACGGCGCGGTCGACGACTTCACCATCTACAACCGGGCGCTGTCCGCCAGCGAGATGGCCGCCCTGGCCGGTGGCCAGGCCGGCGCGGGCAACGTCGCCGACTACAAGTTCGACGAGACCACCGGGCGTACGGCGACGGACTCGTCCGGCAACGGGCGCACCGCCACGATCATCAGCCCCGGCTCGGCGGCCGGCGCCCCCACGCCGCTCTGGCAGCCCCTGCCGGACGGCCCGATCATCACGGTGCCCGCCCGTTCGACCAACGTCCCGGTCACCAGCACGGCCGGCTTCCACGTGGGCCAGCGGGTCGCCCTCGGCCACGGCGACAAGCTCGAGGTCGCCACGGTCACCGCGATCGGCAAGCCCGGCACCCAGGCGTACCTGTCGGCGCCGGCCGCGGTGGGCGCCACCACCCTGAAGGTCAGCTCGACCACGAACATCTCGGCCGGGGACTCGATCCGGCTCGACATCGGCTCGCGGATCGAGACCGTCACCGTCGCCGCGGTCGGCACCCCGGGCGCCAACGGCACCGGCCTGACCCTGGCCGCACCGCTGACCATCGCGCACTCGTCCAACCTGCCGTTCAGCGACCGCGGCACCGGGCTCACCTTCACCCCGGCGACCCGCTTCGCGCACTCCAGCAACGAGCCGGTGCAGGCGCTGGGCAGCGGCATCGTGCTGGACCGCCCCCTCGCCCACCCGCACGCCATCCACGTGCCGGTCGCCGACGCCGCGGTGACGACCGCCGGCTACCAGGGCACGCCCGCCCCGAACCAGTGGTTCGGCGGACCGGCGCTGTCCACCGGTGCCGGCAGCATGGTGCTGCGGGACGCCCGGGGGCTGGTCGCCGACAGCCTCAACTACGGGCTGCTCGTCGACCCGTGGGCGGCCGAGGGCGACCAGGGCGGCACCGGGGCCGGCTGCACCGTGGCCACCCCGGCCCTGTCCACCGGCGACGGCAAGAGCGCGAGCCGGTTCCCGGACGGCGCGGACACCGACAGCAACTGCGCCGACTTCATCACCTCGAGGCCGACGCCGGGCGCGGCGAACCTCTTCGCGCTCGACCCGGGACCGTGGGTCTCGTTGCAGGCGACCACCGCCGGCCAGACCGGCAACTACGTCAAGCACGGCGACGCCGACGACCTCGTGGTGACCGCGCCGGTCACCGCGGGCAGCTCGGCGACCGACAAGAAGGACGCCACCTTCGTGGAGACGGCCGGCCTGGCCGACGCCGGCTGCGTGTCCTTCGAGTCGGTCAACCGGCCGGGCAGCTACCTGCGGCACCAGAACTTCCAGCTGCACCTGCAACCCAACGACGGCAGCGCGCTGTTCTCCCAGGATGCGACGTTCTGCCCGCAGACCGGCAACAGCGGGCAGGGCACGTCGTTCCAGTCGGTGAACTATCCGGGCCGGTTCATCCGGGCCTTCGAGAACACCGTCTACCTGGCGAGCAACGGCGGGTCCAACGCGTGGGACACGACCACCTCGTGGGCCGACGACTCCAGCTGGCTGGTCGCCGCGCCGTGGAGCCCGCAGCCCTGACGGGTCAGGTAGACGCTGGCCGCCTCCCGGCCGCCGAGCCCGGCCTGCTGGACCGCGCCGAACACCAGGTCGGCGGCCCGGAACTCGGCCTCCCGGCGCAGCGTGCGGTTGGCCACCAGCAGGGCGACCCGCGGGTGCGCCTCGAACGACCGGCGGGTGGCCCGGGCGAGCGACAGCAACCGTTCCCGCCAGTCCGGCTCGTCCTCGTCGACCTGCGCGAACGCGTCCTCGAGCAGCCGGGCGCCGAGCGCCAGCAGCAGGTCGTCCTTGTCCCGGAAGTGCCGCAGCACGGCGGTGGGCGCGACCCCGAGCGCCTTGCCGAGGCGGCGGAAGGCCAGCGCGTCCGCCCCTTCGGCCTCGGCGATCTCGAGGGCGACCGTCACGATCTCCTCCTGGTTCAGAGATCCCCGCACCCGCTGCTTGTCCATGCGCCCCACCATAATGTCGCAGTGACAGACACCCCCACGGAGAAGGCGAGCACCACCTCGGCGGAGCGGCTGGTCTTCTTCACCGACGCCGTGGCCGCCATCGCGATCACCCTGCTCATCCTGCCGCTCATGGAGAGCGTGTCGAGCGAGGCCGGTCAGAAGAGCATCGGCGACTTCGTGCACGACCACATCGGCGAGTTCGGCGCGTTCGTGCTGAGCTTCGCGGTCATCTTCCGGCTCTGGTGGGCGCACCATCAGTTGTTCCGGCACATCACCCGGCTGGACAGCATGGTGGTACGGCTGAGCCTGCTCTGGACGTTCGCGGTCGTGCTGCTGCCGATCCCGACCGCGCTGATCACTGCGACAAAGCCGTCGGCCGGCAGCGTCGCGCTCTACGGCGGCGCGCTGTGCCTGGCCAGCGGCTCGCTGATGCTGCTCGGCTGGTACGGCCGCCGGCATCCGGAACTCACCGCGGACGCGACGCCGGTGCCCCGCGCGCAGGTGCTCTCCTCCGCCACGGCGTTCGGCATCGAGCTGGTCGCCACCGCCATCGGCGCCGTCTTCGCCGCGAGCATCAACTTCTGGGCGTTCCTGCTGATGCCCCTGGGCGGCCCGATCCAGAACCTGATCAAGTCCCGCTGGCGCGGCAACGACTGAGCGCCCGCCCCGTCCACCGTGGATACGACCTGATCCGATCGTCGACCCGGCCGCCGAGGCCCCGGCGATCTGGTTCCAGCAGTTGGACGAGCCGCGACGGCAGCGCAACCGGATTCACTTCGACCTGTGCGTCCCGCACGACCAGGCCCACCGGCGCGTCGCCTCGGCCCCGGCCGCCGGCGGCCACCTGGTCTCCGACACCCGGGCGCCGGCGTTCTGGGTCCTCGCCGACGCCGAGGGCAACGCGGGACCAGGGTGAACACCGCCCACCAGACGCCGGCCGAGACGGTGCACCGAGGTCTGCCGCACGACCTGGCAGGGCCGCGACCCGCGATAATTCGCTCCGCTCGATCGAGGTCCGCGACCTCGATCGATGCCTGCCCGTGCGCGCACCGAGCTTTTCCCGTTCGAGGTTCAAAGTTTGCAAAGAACTGTCTCGATATTGCGTGACTGTGTCGCGGACGTTACGGTCCACCTAGTTCCTCAGGTTCCCCGCTCCATGCGTCCCGGTCTGGCGGCCCCTCTGCCAGGGCGGTCCTCGGCATGGGCGACATCCCCCGGTCGCTCCGTCGAAAGCGAGCAACACAGATGACCAGACGAAGGCTTGGCGCCGGACTTGTCGGCGCCGCGCTGATCGGCTCCCTGCTCTACGGCAGCCCGGCGCTCGCCGCCGCCACCGGTGGCGTGGGCGCGACCCTGCCCTATGTGGAGGTGCAGGCCGAGAACGCGACGACGAACGGCACGATCATCGGCCCCTCGGCGGCGTACAACACCCTCCCGGCCGAGGCCTCGTACCGGAAGGCGGTGACCCTCGGCGCCGGGCAGTACGTCGAGTTCAGCGCTCCGGTGGCGACCAACTCGTTCGTGTTCCGGTACAGCATCCCGGACTCGTCGGGCGGCTCCGTCTACACGACCCCGATCAACTTCTCGATCAACGGGACCGCGTCCACCGCGTTCACCCTGACCAACGCGTACAGCTGGTTCTACGGCGGATATCCGTTCACCAACTCGCCGGGCAGCAACCCGCACCACTTCTACGACGAGACGCACCGGCTGTTCTCGACGAGCTATCCGGTCGGCACCAAGTTCCGGCTGACCGCCACCACGACCACCACGATCGACTTCGCCGACTTCGAGAGCGTCGCGGGCGCGCTCAGCCAGCCGGCCGGCTCGGTGAGCGTGACCAGCAAGGGCGCCGACGCGACCGGCGCCGCCGACTCGACCGCCGCGTTCAACTCGGCGATCCAGGCGGCCGGCGCGGGCGGCACGGTGTGGATCCCGGAGGGAACCTTCAAGATCCCCGGCCACATCGCGGTCAACAACGTGACGATCAAGGGCGCCGGCATGTGGCGCTCGACGGTCACCGGCGCGGCGCCCGGCTTCTACGGCAACGACGCGCCCAACCCGAGCACCAACGTGCACCTCGCCGACTTCGCCATCTTCGGCGACGTACAGGAGCGCAACGACAGCGCGCAGGTCAACGGCGTCGGCGGCGCGATGAGCAACTCGACCGTCGACCGGCTGTGGATCGAGCACGACAAGGTCGGCGCCTGGATGGACGGCCCGATGGACAACCTGATCTTCTCGGGCATGCGGATCCGCAACGTCACCGCGGACGGTGTCAACTTCCACAAGGGCGTGACCAACTCCAAGGTCACCAACTCGGATCTGCGCAACACCGGCGACGACGGCCTGGCCACCTGGGCCGAGTCGGTGGCCGACGCCAACGACTCGTTCGACCACAACACCGTGCAGTACCCGATCCTCGCCAACGGCATCGCCATCTACGGCGGCCACGACAACTTCGTCACCGACAACCGCGTGATCGACTCGGGCCTCACCCAGGGTGGCGGGATCCACGTCGCGCAGCGTTTCGCCTCGACGACGCTCGGGCGCACCGACGTGCTGCGCAACACGATCATCCGGTCCGGCAGCCTCGACCCGAACTGGCAGTTCGGCGTCGGCGCGCTCTGGTTCGACGCCCGCGACGCGGCGATGACCGGGCTCACCAATGTCGACAACATCCTCATCCAGCAGAGCCCGTTCGAGGCCATCCAGTTCGTCTCCGGTTCGCAGATCTCGAACGTCAAGATCAACAACGCGACGATCCAGAACACCGGCACGTACGTCGTGCAGGAACAGGTCGGCGGCGCCGCGACGATCACCAACAGCACCGCCACCGGCACCCAGGGCCGGCCTCGATATACAACTGCGGTGTCGGCTTCACGCTGACCGACGGCGGCGGCAACTCGGGAATCTTCAACTCGTCCGCCTGCACCCAGGTCACCAACCCGACGTTCCCGCCGTACCTGCCGGACAACGGCTCGCTGATCTCGATCAGCCCGACCACGCTCGGCTTCGGCACCGTGGCCACCGGCGCGACCAGCGCGGCCCAGACGGTCACGGTCACCAACTCGGGCACGGCCGCGGCACCGGTCACCGGGGTCGCCACCACCGGCGACTTCTCGCAGACCAACACGTGTGGTAGCTCGATCGCGGCCGGCAGCTCCTGCACGGTGACCGTCACGTTCGCACCCACCGCGACCGGCGCGCGTACCGGCAACCTCACGGTCACGGCGTCCGGCATCACCAACACGATCCCGCTCTCCGGCACCGGCGTGGCGCCCGGCCCGATCCTGTCGGCCAGCCCGTCGAGCCTGTCGTTCGCCGGCACCATCGTCGGCTCGACCAGCGCCGCGCAGACGGTCACGGTCAGCAACACCGGCACTACCACCGCGACCCTCTCGTCGGTCACCGCGAGTGGTGACTTCGCGCAGACCAACAACTGCTCCTCGCTTGCGGTGGGTGCTTCCTGCACGGTCACCGTGACCTTCAAACCCACCGCGGCGGGTACGCGTACCGGCAGCGTCACCCTCACCGGCAACGCCAACAACAGTCCGGCCACGATCGCCCTGACCGGCAGCGGCATCGGCACCACCACGAACATCGCGGCCGGCCGCCCGGCCACCGCCAGCTCCCAGGTCAACGCGACCCAGGCGCCGGCCACCGCGACCGACGGCGACGCGAACACCTACTGGGAGAGCGCGAACAACGCGTTCCCGCAGTGGCTGCAGGTCGACCTGGGCTCGGCGTACGCGATCGGGAAAGTGACTTTGAAGTTGCCCCCGTCGACCGCCTGGCAGACCCGCACCCAGACCCTCTCGGTGCTGACCAGCACCGACGGGTCGAGCTTCGGCACCGCGGTGGGCTCGGCGACCTACACCTTCGACCCGGCGTCGGGGAACACGGCGAGCATCACCGTGCCCGGCACGAACGCCCGCTACGTGCGGGTCAACTTCACCGCGAACTCGGGCTGGCCGGCCGGTCAGGCCGCGGAGCTCGAGGTCTACCCGAGCGGTGGCGGCAGCACCCCGGCGCCCGCGCTGTCGGCGAGCCCCTCGTCGCTCACCTTCGGTAGCCAGGCGCTGAACACCACCAGTGCCGGGCAGCAGGTCACCATCACCAACAGCGGGACCGCCGCGGCCACCTCGCTCGCGGTCGGGGTCACCGGCGACTACGCCCAGTCCAACGGCTGCGGCACGTCGCTGGCGGCCGGCGCCTCCTGCGCCGTCACCGTCACCTTCCGGCCCACCGCCTCCGGTACGCGAACCGGCACCCTCACCGTCTCCGGCGGCGGAGCGAGCACCGCGGTCGCCCTGACCGGCACCGGCGCGGGCGCCACCAGCACCAACCTGGCGGCCGGCAAGCCGACCAGCGAGTCCAGCCACACCGACGTCTACCCGTCCGGGAACGTCACCGACGCCGACCAGAACACCTACTGGGAGAGCGCGAACAACGCGTTCCCGCAGTGGGTGCAGGTCGACCTCGGCTCGGCGCAGAGCGCCTCGAAGGTGGTGCTGCAACTGCCGGCCGCCTGGGGTGCCCGCACCGAGACCCTGTCGGTGCTGGGCAGCACGGACGGCTCCACCTGGTCCACCCTCAAGGCGTCCGCCGCCTACCCCTTCGATCCCGCCACCAACAACACGGTGACCATCACGTACACCGCGTCGACCCAGCGATACCTCCGCCTGAACATCACCGCCAACACCGGCTGGCCGGCCGGCCAGATCTCCAGCTTCCAGGTCTGGACCAGCTGAGATCGCACCGGCGAGGGTGACCCGGGGCCCCGGCTCCGGGTCACCCGGCGCGACGCGGTCGCCATCCGCGCCGAGCCGGATCAGCCCCGCCGTCGGCGAAGCCGGCCGCCCGGGCAGCGCGGCAGATCGTGGATGGCCGCCTCAGGCCTCCGCGAGGGTGCCGTCCGATTCGTGGTACTCGGCGCCGGTCTCGGGGCAGACCCAGACGCCGTCGCCCTTGGCGGTCAGCGGGCGGCCGGCGCGGCCGACCCAGCCGATGCGGCGCGCGGGGACGCCGACCACCAGCGCGAAATCGGGGACGTCCTTGGTGACCACCGCGCCGGCCGCCACCAGGGCCCAGCGGCCCACCGTGACGGGGGCGACGCACACGGCGCGGGCGCCGATCGCCGCACCCTCCCCGATGGTGACGCCGACCGCATGCCAGTCGTCGCCGGTCTTGAGCCGGCCCTCGGGGGTGACGGCGCGCGGGTACTCGTCGTTCGTCAGGACCGCCGCGGGGCCGATGAAGACGCCGTCGGCGAGGCGAGCCGGCTCGTACACCAGGGCGTGGTTCTGCAACTTCACGTTGTCGCCGATGACCACGCCGGGGCCGACGTACGCGCCGCGGCCGATGTTGCAGTTCGCGCCCAGCGTGGCGTCCTCACGAATCTGGGCGAGATGCCAGACGCGGGTGCCGGCCCCGATCGCAGCCTGATCGTCGACATCGGCGGTCGGCGCTACGGTGACGCCGTCGCGGTCGGCATCGGTCATGGCGGGGTACCTCCATCGGGGTCGGCGAACCGGCGTCGAGGGTAATGGCGGCGGCAGGCTCGCCGTGGTCGGAAATCCGACGAACTGGCCGAAGGTCCGCCGCCCCTGGACCGACAGTCTCGTAGCGGCAACCGAAGGTACCGCCTTGACCTCCCGGCTCCGCCGGATTTCCGTCAGCGGGCTGGCGGCGAACCGCGTCGTATCGATAACTTGCCGTCGAACCGGCGTCGGGTGTGCGCACGCGCGCCCCCGCTTTACCGACGAAGCCGACGAAGCCGCGGCTTCCAGAACGAAACGGATGTCTGTGACACCTCCGCTTCCCGTGTCTGACGAACCGATCGGAATCGCCGTTATCGGGGCCGGCTATTGGGGCCCAAACCTGGTCCGCAACTTCCAGGCGTCGCCGGCCTTCCGGCTGCGCTGGCTGTGCGACCTCGACGTGGACCGGGCCAAGCGCGTCCTCGGCGGCTACTCGACCGTCCGGGTCTCCGGCGACCTGGACGAGGTGCTCGCCGACCCCGAGGTGAAGGCGGTGGCCATCGCCACCCCGGCCGGCACGCACCTGCCGGTCGCCCTGGCCGCGCTGCGGGCCGGCAAGCACGTGCTGGTCGAGAAGCCGCTGGCGGCGACCCATGAGGAGGGTCTGCAACTGGTGGCGGAGGCCGACAAGCGTGGCCTGACCCTGATGTGCGACCACACCTACTGCTACACCCCGGCGGTGCTGCGCATCCGCGAGTTGCTGCACTCCGGCGAGCTGGGCGACCTGCACTTCCTCGACTCCGTACGGATCAACCTCGGTCTCGTGCAGCGGGACATCGACGTCGTCTGGGATCTCGCGCCGCACGACCTGTCGATCGTCGATTTCGTTCTCCCGCCCGGCGTGCGCCCGGTGGCCGTCGCGGCGCACGGCGCCGACGGCATCGGCGCCGGCCGGGCCTGCGTGGCGTATCTCACGTTGCAGCTGAACACCGGCGCGATCGCGCACATCCACGTCAACTGGCTGTCGCCGGTGAAGATCCGTACGGCGATCTTCGGCGGCTCGAAGCGGACGCTCGTGTGGGACGACCTGAACCCCAGCCAGCGGCTGGCCATCTACGACCGGGGCGTCGACGTCGCCTCGCCGGACGAGCTCGGCGACGAGCAGCGGCGCGACATTCTCGTCTCCTACCGCTCCGGTGACATGGTCGCCCCGGCGCTCGGCGAGCGCGAGGCATTGCGCACCATGGTCGAGGAGTACGCGCGGGCCATCACCACGGGCACGCCGGCGCTGACCGACGGCCGGGCCGGGCTGCGGGTGCTCGAGATCCTCCAGGCCGCCTCGCGCAGCCTGGCGGAGGGTGGGACCATGATCAAGCTCGACGAAGGGCACATGGCGTGACGGGCGTACAGATCGAGGGCTCGCGGGCCCTCGTCACCGGCGGAGCGGGCACGATCGGCTCGCACGTCGTCGACGAACTCATCCGGGGCGGGGCGGCCGAGGTCGTCGTCCTCGACAACTTCGTGCGCGGCCGCCGGGAGAACCTGGCCTGGGCGCTGGCGAACGGGCCGGTGACGCTGGTCGAGGGCGACATCCGGGACCAGAAGCTGGTCCGCGAGGTGACCGCGGGCAAGGACCTGGTCTTCCACCTCGCCGCGATCCGCATCACGCAGTGCGCCGAGGAGCCGCGCCTGGCCAACGAGGTGCTGGTGGACGGCACCTTCAACGTCGTCGAGGCGGCCGCCGAGGAGGGCGTGAAGAAGCTCGTCGCGTCGTCGTCGGCGTCGGTCTACGGCCTGGCCGAACAGTTCCCGACCACGGAGCTGCACCACCCGTACAACAACGACACCTTCTACGGCGCCGCGAAGGCCTTCAACGAGGCCATGCTGCGCAGCTTCCACGCCATGAAGGGCCTCGACTACGTCGCCCTGCGCTACTTCAACGTGTACGGCCCGCGGATGGACATCTACGGCCTGTACACCGAGGTGCTGATCCGCTGGATGGAGCGCATCGAGTCGGGCACCCCGCCGCTGATCCTCGGCGACGGCCTGCAGACCATGGACTTCGTCCACGTCGCCGACATCGCCCGCGCCAACATCCTGGCCGCCAAGGCCGACGTCACCGACGAGGTGTTCAACATCGCGAGCGGCGAGGAGACCAGCCTCAAGGAGCTGGCCGCCGCGCTCACCGAGGTGATGAAGTCCGACCTCGCCCCCGAGCACGGCCCGGCCCGCGCGGTCAACGGCGTCACCCGCCGTCTGGCCAGCACCGCCGCCGCCGAACAGAAGCTGGGCTTCCGCGCCGAGCTGAGCCTCACCGAGGGCCTGCAGGGCCTGGTCGACTGGTGGAGGTCGTCGAAGTGACCGACCGCAAGATCCCGGTGATGATCCCGATGCTGGGGGAGGAGGAAGCCCAGGCCGCGGCCGAGGCCGTCCGCTCCGGCTGGGTCGCCCAGGGCCCGCGCGTCGCCCGCTTCGAGCAGGAGTTCGCGTCGCTCGTCGGCGCCGGTCACGGCGTCGCGGTCAGCTCCTGCACGACCGGCCTGCACCTGTCGCTGGTGCTGCTCGGCGTCGGCCCCGGCGACGAGGTCGTCGTGCCGTCGCTGTCGTTCATCGCGACCGCGAACGCGGTCCGCTACGTCGGGGCGACCCCGGTCTTCGCCGACGTCGACCTGGCCACCGGCAACCTCACCGTGGAGACCATCGACGCGGTGCGCACCCCGCGCACCCGGGCGGTCATCGCCGTGCACCAGGGCGGCGTCCCGTTCGACACGGTCGGGCTGCGCAAGGCGGCCGAGGGCTGGGGCATCGGCCTGGTGGAGGACGCCGCCTGCGCGGCGGGTTCGACCGCGTACGGGCAGCCGGTCGGCGCCGGTGCGGCGATCGCGGCCTGGTCGTTCCACCCGCGCAAGGTCATCACGACCGGCGAGGGCGGCATGGTGACCGTCGACGACGCCGGTCAGGCCGCCCGCCTGCGCCGGCTGCGCGAGCACGGCATGAACGTCTCCGCCGCCGACCGGCACGCCAGCAAGCAGCCGGTGCTCGAGGCGTACCTGGAGACCGCCTACAACTACCGGATGACCGACATCCAGGCCGCCGTCGGGCTCGTGCAGCTCGGCCGGCTCGCCGGGCTGGTCGCCCAGCGGCGCGAGCTCGCGGCGCGCTACCAGGAGCTGCTGGCCGGCATCGACGGCCTGGTTCCGGTGCGCGACCCGGCCTACGGGCAGACCAACTACCAGTCGTTCTGGGTGCTGCTCGACGGCTTCCCGGTGGGCCGGGACGAGGTGCTGTCCGAGTTGGCCGCCAGGGGCGTCTCGGCCCGCCGCGGCATCATGGCCGCCCACCTCGAGCCCGCCTACTCGGACATGGCACCGGTTTCCCTGCCCGTCACCGAGCGACTCACCAGCGACTCGCTCATCCTGCCGCTGCACCACGCGCTGACCGCCGACGACCAGGACCACATCGTCGGCATTCTGCGGGAGCTGGCGAGCCGGTGAGCGATCTCGTCATCGTCGGAGCCGGCGGCTTCGCGCGGGAGACCGCGGCCGCCGCCGGCCCCGCCTGGCGGGTGCTGGGCTTCGTCGACGACGACCCAGCGTTGCACGGCACCACCCGGGCGGGACTGCCGATCCTCGGCCCGGTGGACAGCGTGCGGGAGATGGCCGCGGCCGTCGTGGTCTGTGTCGGCAACCCGCGCAACTACACCGCCCGCAAGCGCATCGTGGAACGCCTCGGCCTGCCCGCCGACCGGTACGCCACGATCCTGCACCCGTCCGCGTCGATCGGCGCCGGCAGCGTGGTCGGCCCGGGCAGCGTGCTGCTGGCCGGGACGGTGCTCACCGCCGACGTGACGGTGGGGTCGCACGTGGCGGTCATGCCGCAGGCGGTGCTCACCCACGACGACCGGGTCGGGGACTACGCGACCATCGCCTCCGGTGTCCGGCTGGGCGGTGGCGCGGTGCTGGAGACCGGCGCCTACGTGGGCGCCGGCGCGCTGGTCCGCGAGGGCGTCCGGGTGGGCGCCTGGTCGCTGATCGGGATGGGCTCCGTCGTGCTGACCGATGTTCCGTCCGACGAGATCTGGGTCGGCAGCCCGGCCCGCAAACTACGCAGCGCCGACCTGACAGCTTCACCGAGGAGTTAACGAACCATGACCCGAATCCCGCTCGTCGACCTGGCCGCCGCCCACGCGGAGGTGGCCGAGGAGGTCGAGACCGGCTTCAAGCGTGTCATCGCCGAGACCGCATTCATCGGCGGCGCCGAGGTGGCCGCGTTCGAGCAGGAGTACGCCGCGTTCTCCGGCGTGCCGCACTGCATCGGCGTCGCCAACGGCACCGACGCGCTCGAGCTCGCGTTCCGCGCGGTCGGCGTCGGCCCGGGCACCGAGGTGATCCTCCCGGCCAACACGTTCATCGCGACCGCCGAGGCGGTCGCGCGCACGGGCGGCAGCGTCGTGCTGGTCGACTGCGACCCTCGCACGTACCTCATCGATGTCGAGGCCGCGCTCGCGGCCGTCACGCCGGCCACCCGCGCGATCGCGCCGGTGCACCTCTACGGCCAGATGGCGCCGGTCGAGCAGCTGAAGGCCGGCCTGGCCGGCCGGGACATCGCCATCGTCGAGGACGCCGCGCAGTCGCAGGGCGCCAAGCGGCACGGCCTCGGCGCCGGTGTCGACGGCATCGCCGCGACCAGCTTCTACCCCGGCAAGAACCTCGGCGCGTACGGCGACGCCGGCGCTGTCGTGACGGCGAACGAGCAGTGGGCCGACACCGTCCGCACGCTGGGCAGCCACGGGGGGCTCAAGAAGTACCACCACGACCTGATCGGGGTGAACAGCCGCCTCGACGGGCTGCAGGCGGTCGTGCTGCGCGCCAAGCTGGCCCGCCTCGACGACTGGAACGCCCGCCGCCGCGCCGCCGCCGCCCGCTACGAGGAGCTGCTCGCCGGACTCGACGTCGTCACCCCGGTGACCCTCGACGGCAACGAGCACGTCTGGCACATCTACTGCGTGCGCGTCCCGCGCCGCGACGAGGTGCTGGCCAAGCTCAACGCCGCCGGCATCGGCGCGGGCATCCACTACCCGTTCCCGATCCACCGGACCGGGGCCTTCGGCTACCTGGGCGGCTCGTTCCCGAACGCGGAGCGGACCGCGCCGGAGATCATGTCCCTGCCGATCTACCCGCAGATCACCCCGTCACAGCAGGCGGCGGTCGTCGAGGCCCTCGCGACCGCACTAAGGTAACCGAAGGCACCTATGTACCTGTCCCTGAAAGACCGACCGGGCGATGCCGGCACCGCCCAGCGGCTGAAATCGGTCGCCGTCCCGGCCACCGTGGTGATGCTGGGCGCGGTCAGCCTGCTGACCGACGTGTCCAGCGAGATGGTGAACGCCGTCCTGCCCATGTACCTGACCGCCAAGGTCGGGCTGGGCCTGCTGGCGTACGGCTTCATCGACGGTCTCTATCAGGGAGTCAGTGCTTTCCTGCGCATCGCCGGCGGGTACCTGGGCGACCGGGTTCGCCGGCCCAAATGGGTGGCGGCGGCAGGCTACGGTGCCAGCGCGGTCAGCCGGATCCTCATGCTGCCGGCCACCGGCCTGCTGACCATCACCGGCGTCGTCACCATGGACCGGCTGGGCAAGGGACTGCGCACCGCACCACGGGACTCGATGATCGCCGAGTCGACCGAGCCGGACCAGCTCGGCCGCTCGTTCGGGGTGCATCGCGCGATGGACACCGTCGGGGCCGCCATCGGGCCGCTGGTCGCCTTCGGCATCCTGCTGTGGGTGCCGGACAGCTACAACTCGATCTTCGTCGTTTCGTTCGCGTTCGCCGTCGTGGGTGTCGCCGTGCTTCTGCTGTTGGTGCCGGACGTGCGCACCCGTGCTGTTACGGGGGCGAAGAGCCGGGCTGCCATCCTCAAGGCCGCCGTGGCCCCCGGGCTGCGCAAACCGCTGGTGGCTTTCGGTCTGCTCAGCCTGCTCACCGTCGGGGACGGCTTCCTCTACCTGTCGCTCCAGCAGCGTGACCAGCTTGCGGTCGAGGTGTTCCCGCTGCTGTACGTCGGCACCAATGTCGCCTTCCTGGCGCTGGCCGTGCCCCTCGGCCGGCTCGCCGACCGGATCGGGCGAGGCAGGGTGCTGGTCGGTGGCCACGTGGCGCTGCTCATCGCCTATCTCTGCGCAGGCGGGCCGCTGATCGGTCCGGCGATGACCATAAGCACCCTGGTGTTCCTGGGAGTCTTCTACGCCAGCACCGACGGCGTGCTTTCCGCCCTCGTCAGCCGGATCGCTCCGGCAGAGGGCCGGGGGAGTGCCATCGCCGCCGCGCAGACCGTGGTGGTTCTGGCCCGGTTCGGTGCCTCGGTAGCGTTCGGCGGCCTGTGGGTGTTGATAGGCCCGGAAAAGGGGTTGCTGGCCGCGGCGGTCGCCCTGCTCGCTATGCTGCCGGTGGCGGCGTGGCTGCTGCGCGAGCGGCGGCCGGCCACGCAGCAGCTAGGAGCCACTCAATGACCGAAGAAGCCTCGTCGCCGGCTGGAACCCGCAGCCGGTGGCGGCTCCTCGCGCTTGTCGTGATCGTGGTGGCGGCCCTGGTTGGTTCGTTCGTGTTCGTGCAGCACGCCCGCAACCGGCAGGAGAAGGCGGCGGAGGCGCCGCCGGTGAACCCGGTCAGTGCGGACCTGGCCGCCGTGGAGGCGGTCCCGCACATCGTCTTCCGGAACACCACGCAAGGTCAGGGATACGGCCGGGTGGCGGTAGTGCCCATCACCGCACCGGCCGGTCCGCGCGCGCTGACCCCGGCGACCTGCGATCGGGTGTACGCGACGGCGAAGGAGAGCATCTGCCTCTACGCCAAGACCGGCATTGTCACTTCATACCATGCCACGCTGCTGGGCCAGGACTGGTCACCGATCCGCGAGCTACCGCTGTCCGGCATCCCGAGCCGGACCCGCCTCTCGCGTGATTCGACCCTGAGCGCCACGACGACCTTCGTCTACGGCCACAGCTACGCCTCCCCGGGGCAGTTCTCCACCGCGACGCTGATCAACCGCACCGACGGCAGCCATACCGACAACGTGGAGAAGTTCACGCTGCTGGTCGACGGCAAGGAGATCACCGCGTCGGACCGGAACGTCTGGGGCGTGACCTTCACCCCGGACGACGACCATTTCTTCGCCACGGCGGCTTCTGGTGGCAAGACCTGGCTGGTGTCCGGCAGCATCGCCGAGCGCAAGCTCGTGGCGCTGCGGCAGGATGCGGAGTGCCCTTCGCTGTCGCCGGACGGTACGAAAGTCGCCTTCAAGACACGCGACGGGCAGCCGCCCGGGAACTGGCGGGTCGCGGTCTACGACCTGAAGACCCACACGGCCGTGAAACTGGCGGAGACGCGCAGCGTCGACGACCAGGTCGAGTGGCTGGACGACAAGCAGATCATGTACGGACTGCCGCGCGGGGGCGAGGGCGCCAGCGCCACGGACGTCTGGCTGACCAACGCGGACGGTTCGGGGAAGCCGAAGATGTTCATCGCGGACGCTTGGTCGCCGGCTGTCGTGCGCTGACACGTTCCGTCGCCTCGACATGAGAAACGCCCGGCTGGGAAACCCAGCCGGGCGTTTCATTCGTTTGTCAGGCGGCGATGGATTCCCGCGAGTCGGTGGGCCGCAGCCGCACCGGCGCCTCCAGATAGGCCAGGATGGCATCGGCGACCCGCGCACCCGCGTGTCCGTCCCAGAGCGACGGTGCTCGCTTGGGGGGCGGGTCGGCGAGCACCTTGCGGGCGGTGGACACGATGCGCTCCGGATCGCGCCCGACGAGGAGATTGGTGCCCTCGGTGATGGTGATCGGCCGCTCGGTCGAGTCCCGCATGGTCAGACACGGCACCCCGAGTGCGGTGGTCTCCTCCTGCACGCCGCCGGAGTCGGTCAGCACCAGCCGCGCTGATGCCTGCAACGCGATGAAGTCGAGGTAGCCGGCCGGCGGCACCAGCCGGATACCGTCCGGCAGCCCCACCTCCTCCAGCCGGGTGGCAGTGCGCGGGTGCACCGGCAGGACCACCGGCAACTCCCGGGCGATTTGGCCGAGCGCGTTCAGCAGCCCGGTGAGCATGCCGGCGTCGTCGACGTTGGCCGGCCGGTGCATGGTCGCCAGCGCGTATTCGCCCGGGACCAGCCCGTGCCGGTGCAGCACGTCCGAGGCGAGCGCCCGGTCGAGGTTCGCGTACAACGTATCGATCATGACGTTGCCGGCCAGATGGATCTGATCGTCGTGGTAGCCCTCGGCGCGCAGGTTGTCCACGCCGTCCGGGGACGGTGCGAACAACAGCTCGCTGAGCCGGTCGGTGACGACCCGGTTGACCTCCTCCGGCATGCCCCAGTCGCGGCTGCGCAGGCCGGCCTCGACGTGTGCGACGGGCACCCCGGCCTTGGCCGACACCAGCGCGCACGCCAGCGTCGAGGTGACATCGCCGACCACCACGACCGCGTCCGGCCGGAGCTCGTCGACGAGCGGCTCGAACGCCGTCATCACCCGGGCGGTCTGCTCGGCGTGGGTGCCCGACCCGGTGCCGAGGTGCCGGTCCGGCGGCCGGAGGCCGAGATCGGCGAAGAAGACGTCGTTCATCGCGGCGTCGTAGTGCTGTCCGGTATGGACCAGGACCACCTCGGCGCCGCGCGCCTCGAGGGCGTCCATCACCGGTTTGACCTTCATGAAGTTCGGCCGCGCCCCGGCCACGCAGATGATCCGCGGCATGGTCAGATCACCTCGACGGTGGGGCCGGCGGTCAGTCGGCGGCGGGTGTCGAGGACGCAACGCGATTCGGCCGCGATGAGGTCGTAGTCGAATGCGTCGTGGTCGGCCAGTAGCACGACGGCGTCGGCGGCCCGCAGTTCCTCGGCATCTGCCTTGACCATGGTGAGGTCGGAGGCGCCGTGCACGGCCTCGACCACATGTGGGTCGGCGACCCGGACCTCGGCTCCCATCTGGCGCAGCAGTTGCACCACGCGGACCGCTGGTGACTCTCGAGCGTCGCCGGTGTTCTTCTTGTATGCGAGGCCGAGCAGCAGGATGCGGCTGCCGGCGACCGAGCGGCGGCGGCGGTTGAGGGCCTCGATGAGCCGGCGTACGACGTAGTCGGGCATGTGGTTGTTGATGTCGTTGGCCAGGTCGACGAAGCGGAAACTCTGTCCCAGGGCGCGTTGCACCCGCCAGGACAGGTAGGACGGGTCGATCGGCAGGCAGTGGCCACCGACGCCCGGTCCCGGGGTGAACCGCATGAAGCCGAACGGCTTGCTGGTCGCCGCGTCGATGGCCTGCCACACGTCGATGCCGAGGTCGTGCGAGATCATCGCGATCTCGTTGACGAGTGCGATGTTGACGTGCCGGAAGGTGTTCTCGATGAGCTTGGCCAGTTCGGCTGCGCGCGTGGAGGGGACGCTGACGGTGGTGTCCACGACGGTTTCGTAGAAGGCCTTGACCCTGGCCAGGGATTCCTCGTTGATGCCCGACACGATCTTCGGGGTGTTCACGACGTTCCAGGTGGGGTTGCCCGGATCGATCCGCTCGGGGCTGAAGCCGAGGTGGAAGTCGACGCCGGCGGTGAGCCCGGACTTCTCCAGCAGCGGGCGGACCACCTCGTCGGTGGTGCCCGGGTACGTGGTCGACTCGAGGATCACCGTGGCGCCCGGCCGCAGGTGCGAGGCCAGCAGCTCGGTGCTCGCCTCGACGTAGGACAGGTCGGGTGCTCCGTCGCGCAGCGGGGTCGGCACCGTGATGACCGCGATGTCGTACTCGGCGCAGTCGGCGGGGTCGGTGCTGGCCCGGTATCGGCCGCTGTCGAGCACGGCGCGCAGGCGCTCCGCGGTGATGTCCTCGACGTACGACTCGCCCGCGGCGAGCAGACCGATCCGGACGGTGTCGACGTCGTAGCCGACGACATCGTGGCCGACCTCGGCGGCGCGGACGGCCAGCGGCAGTCCGACGTAGCCCTGTCCGGCGATGACGACGCGCATGTGTGCAGTCTCCTTAGTTGCTTTCGCCGGTCTTCGCGGCTGCGGAGCGGAAGGATCGGACCCATTCGCCGGCGACCAGGCCGACGAACGCTACGTTGGTGGTCAGGTACCGCTTGCCGAGCCGGCGCGGCTCCTGAAGAGCGCGGTAGAGCCACTCGCACCCCAACTGCTGCCAGACCCGCGGAGCGCGCTTGACGACGCCGGCGAGCACGTCGAACGAGCCGCCTACGCCGTGCACCACCTTGGCGCCCGTACGGGCTCCGTGGGTGGCCACGAAGACCTCCTTCTTCGGCGAGGTCATGCCGAGGAAGAGCAGATCGGCGCCGCTGCCCCGGATCGCCTCGGCGACGGAGACGGCCTCGTCGTCGGCGTAGTAGCCGTGGTGGCTGCCGGCGATGCGCAGGGCGGGGTGCTGCACTCGGATGCGCGTGATCATGCGCTCGAGCACCTCCGGCTTGGCGCCCAGGAAGTACACGGAGCGGCCCTGTTGCTCGGCCATGTAGAGCAGGCGCTGGAACAGGTCGATGCCGGCGACCCGCTCGGGCAGCGGCCGGCGCAGCGCCCGGCTGGCCCACACCACGGACTGCCCGTCGGCGACGATCACGTCACAGCCGTTGACCGCATCGCGCAGCGCCGGGTCGCGTCGCATCTTCACGATCTTTGCGGCGTTGACCACGCCTACTTCGAGAAGTTCGCCTGTTTCGACAGCACCCATGCACAGCTGTACGGTTTCGCCCAGGGTGATCGCATCGAGCGGGACGCCGAACAGGTCCTGCTTCGGCCGGCTCGGAGTGTAGAGGTCGTTCTCCGCCACGCCCGGCTCACCGTCCACTGTGCTGCGCGGGAAGCTCCGCGAGCCAGGCGTAGTACAGCCAGCCGAATTCGTACGGGCGGCATTCCTGGTCGAGGTCCCCGGGCCGGTAGATGCTGTCGAGGATCGGCAGGCGCAAACCGGATCGTGCGCGGGTGGTCAGGGTGTGCAATCCGCGGACCACCTTGCGGGGGTCGCCGCGATAGACCTTGCGAACGGTCAGGCCCTCCTCGTCGAGGAGCATCGGATCGCCGCCGCGGCGGGGGCCGAGCTCGGCCGGGCCGAGCAGCCAGCGCAAGCCCTTGCGGATCGGTTCGGCGTAGTCGCCGCCGCCGGCGTCGGTGAGGTCGTTCAGCGCCATCGGGCCCATCGCGTGCTGGTGCACGGAGTAGACCGGGTAGCCCTCGACGACGTCGCCGGTGCGGGCGTCGTAGAACCACCACCACTGACCGTCCGGTCCCTGCAGCCGGCAGATCTGCTCGGCGGTGGTACGCGCGGCCGCCAGCGCCTGCGGGTCGTCGCCGGATCGATGCAGCCGGGCCAATGCCTGGATCGGGTACACCTGGTCGGCGAAGCAGGACACGTGGTCGCGGTACGACTTCACCAGACCCGGTCCGGTCACGTGCGGGAAGAGCGGGCTGCCGGGGTGCGCGCTGTCGAGCAGCCGCGTGCGGGCCGCAGTCAGGTGCTCTTCCACGTCGAGATGGGCGCGCGCAGCGGCCAGGGCCGAGACGACCCAGGCGCACTCAACCACGTACTCCGGTGCGGTGCGACGGTCGAACTCGGTGAGCCGGCGGATCGCGTCCGGCAGGAGCGGGTGACCCGCCTCGGCCGCCGCCCAAGCGATCAGCGCGATGTCGCCGAGATTGGTGCTTGCGGCCTGCCGCTTGACGAGTAGGGCGATGAAGTCGTCCAGTGAGTGTCCGCCGAGCAGGGGCGGCTGCTGCTCGGCCGGAAGCCAGCGTACCCCGAGCGCCACGATGGCGGCGTACCGGAGACTGGTGCCCGACAAACGGGTGGCGACGTGATCACGGTCAGTGGTGAAGATCCGCGTGAACGCGAACTCGTCGGTCTCCGCCCGGAACATCTTGGGCAGTCCGCGCGAGGCGAGGGACATGAGACGGTCGGTGAGCTCGGTTGTCTCGCCGTCGAGATGGGCGTATCTCGCAGGTCGTGGCGTCATGTCGTCCTTCCGGAGGGAGGGGGCGGCGGCGCCCGAAAAGGACAGCCGCGGTTGCGGCGACCTCGGCAGGCGGCATCGGCGGCGTGACCGGACTCCCGAGCAGCCGGCTCGCCGTAGCGCGGCTCCTCAGTCGGGAGCAACCTACTGAGGAGCGTCGGGTCACCGGAAGCTGTGACGCCTTGCCGACATTTAGATATGTCTGATTCGCGTGATCGATTCCGATAGCTCCGTCCGACCGGACGTCCCCCAAATCGCCGTAAAGTATGGGGTCTGCCATCCGAGGGGGCTGCCGCGTCGGTGCGGTGGGCGGATGCGGCGGCGTGACCGAGATAACCGGCCGGGGGCGCGGGGAAGGGTGTCGGCGCCGTGGCCGCGGCGGGCGCCTGCGCCGGGCGTACCGGAAGGCCGGTGTTCCCGGCGATGGCGCGAGGAAGCCGGTGTGCCGGCGCGCGCGTCGGACGTCAGCGCGCGGCCGCGGCGGGTGCCTGCGGCGACGGCGCGAGGAACTCGGTGTGCCGGCGGCGCCGGACGAGGAATTCGTCGAGCCAGAGCGCGAGGGCCACCGACAGGCCCGTGCCGAGCAGCAGTACGCCGGCCAGTGCCCGGGTCCGGGAGTTCGGCAGCTTGTTCGCGGTCGGCTCGGCCAGCATCGAGATGGTGATCCGTTCGCGCGCCGCGACGTTCCACTCGTCCTGCAGCGCGTTGAGCTCACGGGTGAAGGCGGTGGTGATGGTCGCCAGGGAGCGCATCGCGCTCTGCTCGTCGGGCTCGGTCACGGTCACCTGGACAGACGCGATCAGGTACTCCGGGGTCTGCCGGGTGCCGCTGTTGCGCGGAGTCAGCACGTACGGCCCGTGGACGCCGGCCGCGCGAAGGGCGTCCTCGCCGCTCGAGCTGGACAAACGCTGGGCCACGCCGGCCGAGAACGTCGCCACCGACGGTCGCAGGCTCGCCAGCTGGTTCGGAATGTCCGGAGTCTGCGGCGGACGCACCGCGAACACCTCCACGGCGCGGTACGCCACGGGAGGCTGGGCCGCCCAGTAGCCGGCCCCGAGGGTGATGAGGAAACCGCAGGCCAACACCCACCAGCGCCGCGTGACAGCGCGGATAACGTCTGGAAGAAACACGATGCCTCCCTCCGTGGCGACAGGTCCACGGGCGCCGCTAGTATCGCGGCCGTCGAGGCCGGATCATATCTTCCCCGCCAGGTTCGCCAGACATGGCTCTTCGTTCGGTCGGCGAGGGACGGAAGACGGAATTTAGACAAAAACGGGGGGTGGTAGCCTCCGGCGGACACCTTGTATTTTGGTGTTCGCGGGTGGCTCCAAACCCCTTCGTCAGCTAGGAAATTCCGGGCGACTTCGGTCATTCGGGAGCAATGGAGAGGGTATGGATCTCGGCGAGATTCTCCGCGTGATGCGGAAACGCTGGTACCTGATGGCACCCATCATGGTCCTCACCGTGGCGCTGACCGCTCTTGCGTACTTTCTGCTCCCGACGAAGTACGAGTCGACGAGCACGGTCAGCCTGCTGACAGCCGAGCGCGCGTCGATCATCAGCAAGAGCGGCAACACCAACCCGTACCTGACCTTCGACACGTCGCTGGTCGCCACGGCCGACTTCCTTTCCCGGAGCCTGTCGTCCAAGGGCGCCCAGGAGGATCTGAAGAAGCTCGGGGTCGGTCAGGAGTACACGGTCGCTCTGGCCGACAACGCGCAGGGCCCGTTCATCACCATCACCGTCGACGGCAACAATGAGTCCCAGGTTCTGCACTCGACGACGGTTCTGACCGACTATGCCGGCCAGAAGCTCGAGGAGATCCAGAAGGCCAGCGGAGTGAAGCCGGAGGACATGATCCGGCTCACCACGATCGTCCCGCCGCAGACACCGGACGCACTGATCAAGAACAAACTTCAGGTGGTCATTGCGATCGCCGGCGCCGGCACGGCGGCGGCCTTCATGCTGACCTTCGTCACCGAGGGCCTCGCTCGATCCCGTCATGCGGCCGGCTCGGCCGGCAGACCGGCGCTCGCCAGCGTGCGGTCGACGGTGTCGGGCCCGCCGCCGGTGCCGGCCCAGCAGAACGGCTCGGCCGTCGAGTCCGATCGCACGGTCGTCATCAAGGTTCCCCCGAAGTCGCGGACGCCGGCACCGCATCTGGAGGAAACCCAACTCATCATCGGCAGCACGGACCGCGTGGGCGCCAAGACGCCGGTCGGCAACCGCCTGGGCGACGGACCCATGTCCTCGGCCGCGGTCTACCGCTCCAACGCCACCAACGGGAAGTCTCAGGACGATGTCGAAAGATCTCGCGAAGGCGACGACTCGAGAGGCAAGCGCAGGACAGGCGCTTGACCAGACCGTGGTGGTGCGGACCGAGCCGCGACGATCGGCAGCCCTCCAGCGGGTAACAGCGCGGGCCCGGGTCCGCACGGGGGGTGTCAACCCGGCGACGATCCTGACCGTTTACGTCGTTCTGCTCATGCTGGTGCCGTCCCGGCTCGTCGTCGGTGGTCTCGGTGCCGTCGGCACCATGGCCACGATCTGGGCGCTGGTGGGACTGCTCTGGATCGCGGGGAGCTGGTTCACCCGCCGGATTCAGCCGCTGCCCGGGTCCCGGGTGCCCCGGCTGGTCATGGTGCCGCTCGCCGTCGCGGTCATGGTGGCCTATGTCGCCTGCGGCCGGCGCGACGCGTCGGCGCTGGAGGTCAACGCGGCCGACCGCGGTGTCATCCTGCTTGCGGCCTGGTGGGGCATCGTGCTCATCGGCTCGGCGGTCGACGATCTGGCCCGGCTGAAGAAGTTGCTGCGGGTGCTGGTGCGCTGTGCCACGGTGGCCGCGGTCATCGGCATCGCCGAGTTCTTCCTGCACCGTGATCTGCTCGGCTGGCTGGTGATCCCGGGGCTGCAGTCGAACGCGGCCACCGACGCGGTGATGACCCGCGGCGCGTTCACCCGGCCCACCTCGACCGCCATCCACCCGCTCGAGCTGGCGACCACGCTCGCGATGATCCTGCCGTTCGCGCTGCAGCAGGCCTTCGACCCGGCGACCAAGGGCGGGGTCGTCCGCCGGTGGGCCCCGGTGGCGTTGATCGCCGTTGCCTCGCTGGCCACCGTGTCCCGCTCCGCCGTGATCGGCATCGTGCTGGTCTTCCTGGTTCTCTATCCGACCTGGAGTTCGAAGCGCCGCTGGCCCGCGGTCGGCTTCCTGATCGTCGCTCTGGGCGGCCTGAAGGTGGCCATTCCCGGCTTCCTCAGCACGATCACCTCCATGTTCACCGCGTGGTTCAACGGCACGGACACGAGCACCCAGGCGCGCGTCATGGACTACCAGGACGTCTTCGGGTACGTCGCGCAGCGGCCCTGGTCCGGCATGGGTTTCGGTTCGTTCCTGCCGGCCATCTACCGCTACACCGACAACATGTACCTTCTCGCCCTCGTGGAAATGGGGATCATCGGGGTGGCTGCACTGCTGGTGCTGTTCATCGCGATGATTCACAACGGTGGCGCGGCCCGGCGTCGGCTCACCGATCCGGCCGACCGCGAGTTGGCACTCTCGTTCGTGGCCGCCGGCGTGGTCGTGCTGATCTGCACCGCCACCTTCGACACTCTCAGCTTCCCCATGGTGTCGGGGTTGTTCTTCCTGCTCCTCGGGCTGTCCGGCGCGCTCAGTGGCCTGTCCGCGCAGCAGCTGACGGCCGAGGGACAGATGCTTCTGATCAGCAAACAGGCCAGCGAAGAGGTCGTGGTTTGAACAACTTACCCGCCAAGGTCGCGTCCGCAGCCCGGTGGAGCGTCCTGAACACGGTGGTGGTCCGGATCGGCAACTTCGCCACCGGCGTCATCCTTGCCCGCTACTTCCTCTCCCCGTACGACTTCGGCCTGTACGCGGTCGGTGCGGTGATGCTTGCGGTGCTGCTGAGCGCCAACGAGATGGGCGTGAGTCTGGCCATCGTCCGCTGGGAAGGCGACGTACGCCGGTTCGCCCCGACCGTCCTGACCCTGTCCACGGCATCCAGTCTGCTGCTGTATGTCGCGCTTTGGGTCTGCGCTCCCTGGGCCGCGTCGGCGCTCGGCTCGCCGGCCGCGATCGACGTACTCCGAGTCCTGTGCCTCACCGTGGTCATCGACGGCATCGCGTGCGTGCCGGCCGGCCTGCTGACCCGCGAGTTCCGGCAGGGCGCTCGGATGATCATCGACCTACTGATCTTCGTGGTCAGCACGGGCGTAACCATGGCGCTGGCCGTCGCCGGCTTCGGTGCGATGAGCTTTGCCTGGGGCGCCGTCGCCGGCAATATGGTCGGACTGATCGCCACCGCGGTCGCTGCGCCAGGCATGCTGCGTTTCGGCTGGCACCGAGAGATCGCAAAGCGGTTGCTTCGCTTCGGTCTCCCGTTGGCCGGCGCGAGCCTGCTCGTGCTGGCCATGGTCAACGTCGATTCGCTCGTGGTCGGCGCCGCGCTCGGCCCGGCAGCACTCGGTTTCTACCAGATCGCGTCGAACATGGCGGGATGGCCGGTTCGCACGATCTCCGAGGCGGCCCGCCGCGTCTCCTTCGCGGGCTTCTCCCGCGTGGCGGAGGGCGGCCAATCGATGGCCGACGGCTACACCCGGGCCCTGGGAGTCTTGATGAGTGTCGCGGTGCCGGCCTGTGTCCTGCTCGGCACGCTGGCCGAGCCGCTGATCCGAGCCGTGTACGGGGAGCAGTGGACACCCGCGGCTGCCGCCCTGCGCTTCCTTGCAGCGCTCGGCCTCATCCGAGTGGCCTACGAGCTGACCTATGACTGCCTGGTCGCGGCCGGGCACCGGAAACTGCTGATGGGTGTCCAAGCGATCTGGCTGGCCACCCTGGTGCCGGTGCTGATCCTGATGGTGCACCCGTTCGGGATCGCCGGTGTGGCGTCGGGCCACGTGCTGGTCGGTGTCCTGGTGGTCATACCGATCTTCGGCTGGGCGCTGGCCCGGGCCGGCATCGCCCCGCGGGCCATCGCTCGCCAGGTGGGGCGGCCGTTCCTCGGCGGCATTGCGGTCGCCTTGACCGGATGGCTCGTGTTCCACGTGGTGGGTCGTGGCCTCCTCGGCCTGGCCGTCGCCGGGATCGCGTCTCTCGTCGTCTATGTGCCGTTCATCCTCCCGCTGCTGCGCTCGACGCGGCCGTCCCGCCCGCCGGAGCCGGAGCCGGTGCTGGCCGTCGCGGAACAGGTGGTTGGCTGACATGCGAGCGGCCAAGAGATTGCTGCGGCGCCACGTCGGCTGGCTTCCGCTTTACGAAATGCGGAACAAGGTGCTGCTGTCGCATACCGCGGTGCCGCTGCGCCGGTTCGAGGACGCCGAGGTGGCCCGGCTGGCCGGCGCGCTGGACGGCAGCCGTCCACGTGCGACAGTGGCCACCGTCATCCTCACTTACCGACGGCCGCACGACCTGCGCCGCGCCATCGATTCGGCGCTCGGCCAGACCTTCCGGGACCAGGTGGTCATGGTGGTGGACGATGGTGGGGGTCTGCCCGGTGACCTGCCGGACGACCCGCGGCTGTCCGCCGTCAGTCTCTCTCGCAACATCGGCGTGGCCGGGGTCAGCCGCAATGTCGGCATCCGGCTCACCGCCTCCGATTACGTGGCATTCCTCGACGACGACAACCTCTGGCATCCCGGGCATCTGGAGACGGCCGTGAGCCGACTGCGAGAGGACCCTGCCGACGGCGCGCCGCGGCCGGACGCGGTCTACACCGCGATGCGGCGAGTCACGCCCGACGGGACGCTCCGGGACATCCTCTCGGTGCCGTTCGACCGGAGCGCGGCCCGCAACAACAGTTTTCTCGACCCCAACCCGCTGGTCGCCAGGCGCACTCCGGAGCTGCACTTCAGCCGGATTCGGCGCGGCAAGGAGGTGGCGCCTCGGGAGGACTGGGAAATGATCTTCCGGTACAGCCGCCGCCACCGCGTCGAGCACGTGCCGGTTCCCACCGTCGATTACCTGGTGAACCCGGATAGCTACTGGACCTCGTGGGAACAGAACTAGGCACGAACCAGGCCCGCGGCGTGACGCTTTGCACGGGCCGCGGGCTTATGGGCAGAGCGCACCTAGTTCTTGCTCGTGCCGACCGCCCCGGCCCGGCCGAGCTCGAGCGTGGACGGGCGGACCAGCGCGCGCAGAGCCTGGCGGCTGCGTTCCTGCCCGAGCGCGGCGCGTAGCGCCTCCCGCAGCGCTACCGCCGACCAGTAGCCCGCCGCGGCCGGCGTCGAGTGTCGCATCCGGTACAGCCGCACCCGGTTGACGGTCAGGAGGCTCCACAGCCGGGGGGAGACCCTGGAGTCGCCGCCCAGGTGGGTCACCTCGGCCTCGGGGACCAGGACGGTGGCGTAGCCGTGGTCGGCGGCCCGCAGGGCGAACTCGGTCTCTTCGGAGTAGAGGAAGAACGACTCGTCCCACGGCCCGCAGTCGGCCAGGCACGCCCCCGACATGAGCATGATGGCGCCGGTCGCCCAGTCCACCACGGTCGGCCGACGGTAGGCATCGTCGTCCAGTACGGTCTCGCCGAACGGGGCCAGCCGCCCGGCACGCTGGCCGGCGAGCGCCTCGCCGAGGGCTCGGGCAATGGTCGGCCTGCGCCGCAGCGAACGGGCCAGGTGCCCGTTCTCGTCGAGGATCCGCGGCACGGCGATGCCGACCCGGTCGGGGCCGCGCTCGCCCAGTGCCGCATACAGCTTGCCGATGACGCCGTCGCCGAGCCGGACGTCGGGGTTGAGCACCAGCGCGGCGTCGAACTCACCCGCGTGGGCCAGGCCCGCGTTCAATGCGGCCGCGTAGCCCGCGTTGCGGCCCATTCGCACGATCCGGCAGCCGGGCACCGCGCTGTCGGCGAGGGTCACCGAGTCGTCGGCCGAGTCGTTGTCGGCGACGATGAGCCGCCAGTCCAGGCCGGCGAGGCCGGCCGGTAGCGATGCCAGCAGACCGGGCAGCGGGCCGGCGCTGTTGTAGGTGACCACCACGACGGCGACCCGGGGTGCGGTCATCGACTTGCTCTCTCTCATGCGGTGCGGCTGCTCTCATCGCGCAGCCACGTGCTGAAGTCGCCCTCGCGGACCGGCTTGCGTGCCTTCAGCCGGGCGATGACGGTGACGGCCAGGAACACGGCCACGTGCGGTAGCAGGGCCGGCTGCCCGCGCGTCAAGCGAACCAGGTCCGCCCGGCTGGTGCGAGCCTGATCGGTATGTTCCGGGCTGATCTCGCGCATCTGGGCGGTGGCGGTCAACGACCGCACGCGTCGCTTGATCAGGTCACGGGTGGTGCGGGGCGGATGCACCTCGACAACCGCTTCCTCGACCACCCGGCGTTCGGTGGGCGCAAACGCCACCGAGGCGGCCAGGTCGTCGCCCATGGCCTCGGGCATCTCGGCGATCCGCTGGTGGCCGCCCTCGGCGATGGCGACGACACCTCGCCCGTACAGGCCCTCGCGCACCGAAGGCAGCAGTTCCCAGACGCGGTAGTACCACCGCACCACCAGGGCGCGTCCGGTCATGTTCAGCCGCCGGGCCGGCGCGGCCGCGAGCACGCCCGGCTCACTGAGCGCGTCGGCGAGATGACGGACCGCCGCGGCGTCGAGGACGACATCGCCGTCGACGTAGACGCGGGGGTGATGACCGGCGTGCCGGTCGCCCAGCCGGAGGGCGTGGTGCTTGTTCGCCACCGGGGTCTCGACCACGGTCACCGATTCACCGAACGAACGGGCGATCGCGGCGGTGTCGTCGGTGCAGCCATTGGGGACCACGACGATGTCGAACTCGCCCGGCCGCGCATCGGCGACCAACGCGGTGAGTAGTCGGCCGATGACTGCTGCCTCGTTGTGGGCGGGGACCACGACGCTCGCGCGGGTTTCTGTTCCGGTCACCGACCGAGTATCCGGAAAGGACGCGGTTCCGCGCCATCGTGATCGGGTGGGAGGGGTATCGGATGTTGGACAAGCGCGTCCGTCGATCGGTCCGCCGAAGGTGTCCGCATGGCCGGGGTGAACGGGCGCCGTGCCTTCAGCGCTGAATGCTAAGGTTCGATCCGCCCCGCCGTGCCTAGCGCTCACGCCTTGACAACGAGGGTCTTTCATGTCTAAACATCGCCGTTTCGGCGTTGCCCGGCTGCTGTTCCGCCCGCTGCTGGTGGTACCGGCCATCCTGCTCATCGTCGCGGCCACGACGGCCGTGGTTTGGCTGTCCCGCGACGACGCCGACGAGAATTCCGGCTGTGCCGCCGGGGGCGTCGACTGCGTGGCCGAGCCGTTGCCGGGCACCTCGTCCGGCTCGAAGTCCGCGGCCGCGCGTTCGGCGCCGTCCTCCGCCCGGAGTCTCGGTCCCGCCGCCACCGCGTCCTCGTCGCCATCCACGGAGGCGGCGTCGGCGCAGACGAGCGGCAAGCCGACCGGGCCCTGCGCGTCCGGTCCGGCCTGCGGCTATCCGAGTGCCGGCAGCACCGGCCCGCGAAAGGCGCCGTCCATCCGTAAGAGCGGCAATATCTCGATCACCAAGAAAGGTCAGGTTCTCGACGGCTGGAACCTTGCCGGTTCACTGGACATCTATGCCAGCAACGTCACAGTGACCAACTGCAATATAACCTCGCGTAACTGGTGGGGAATCAATCTGCGACCAGGTTTCACGGGTCTCGTGGTTACCCACTGCAAAATCACCGACACGCCGGGCGAGGGGCCGGACAACGGTGGCTCCAACTACGCGATTTCGAATATGAGCGACGGGTCCATCGAGGTGGGCTTCAACGACATCTCCGGCTTCGGAAACGTCCTGTCGATGGGGCATGGGACGATTCACGACAATTACGTGCACAATATGTCCACTTTCGTCACCCAGTCGGGTGAATGGCAGCACACCGACTCGGTCATCAGCAACGGCAGCGACAACGGCGGCCTTGTCGTCCGGCACAACACGCTGCTGAACGAGAGCACGATCGACAAGGGCGCCACCGCCGCGGTCGGTCTCTTTGCCGACAACGGCCCGGTGCGCAACACGACTGTGCAGGACAACTGGATGGCCGGTGGGGCATACGTCCTCTACGGCGGGGGCGCGGGGTCGTCCAATGTACACGTGATCGACAACGTCTTCTCGACCCAATTGCACCCCAAAGGCGGCATTTACGGATTTGCCGCCGCGTGGAATCGGAGCGGTCCCGGGAACGTCTGGAGCGGCAATCGAACGTCCGACGGCGTTCCCATTCCGCCGCCCTCGTTGTAATGCCCCGATTTGCGGATCGGCCGCGGGATCACCTTTGCTGGCCGTTGGTATGAGGCGGCCACGACCATTGTGGCGAAGAGCGCGCCCGACTGCGCCATAACGGGCGTCGAGTCGCGGAGTCGATGCGTCGCGGGGGCCGTGTAGGCTCCCGCGCAGCGGAAGCTCTCACCCCCCTTCGGCTCGTGGACAGGCGCTCATACATGAGATCTCGATTCATTCCCTTCGCAATGGTGGCATTGGTCGCCGGCGCGACAGTGTTACTCCCAGCTGCGTCCAGCAGCGCGGCCGACGCGTGCGGCGCCGGCTCCAACCCCGTCGTTTGCGAAAATTCCAAGGCCGGTACGCCCTTCGAAGACTGGTACACACCGAGCGCATGGGGTCAAATCGGGGGATTCACCACGAAGGAGAGCGTCGCGCCCGGCGAGACCCTGCAGTTCAAGGTCCAGTCGCCGGTGTCCTACAAGGTGTCCATCTTCCGGCTCGGCTACTACGGTGGCGACGGCGCGCGGCTCATGCCCACGTCGCCCACGCAGACCTTCCCGGCCAACAACCAGAGCAACTGCGACCACGACACGGGCACCGGCCTGGTCGACTGCGGCAAATGGGCGATCACCGGCAGCTGGGCGGTGCCGTCCGACGCGGTGTCCGGCGTCTACCTCGCCATGTTCGACCAGAGTGACGGCAACGGCGTGATGCCGTACCCGTTCGTCGTGCGTGAGTCGACCCCGCACTCGCAGGTCGTCATCCAGACCGACGACCAGACCTGGCAGGCCTACAACGACTGGGGCGGCCAGGACCTGTACGGCGGAGGCGGCCCTGCGCCCGACGGCCGCGCCTACAAGGTCAGCTACAACCGGCCGATGGACATCTTCGGCGACAACGGCATCTTCGGGGCCGAGTACGCGATGATTCAGTGGGTCGAGCGCAACGGATACGACGTCAGCTACCAGTCCGGCATCGACACCGCCACCCGGCCCAGCTCGGTCCTCGGTCGCAAGATCTTCATGTCCTCCGGCCACGACGAGTACTGGACGCAGGGCCAGTGGGACAACGTCGTGGCGGCCCGTGAGTCCGGGGTGAACCTCGCCTTCTTCAGTGGCAACGAGGTCTTCTGGCGCACCCGCCTGGAGCCCAGCATCGACGGCAGCAACGCCGCCAACCGGACCCTCGTCACGTACAAGATGACGAAGATGGCACAGAACAACGGCATCGCGGACCCGAGCGGTCAGTGGACCGGCACGTGGGTGGACCCCGCCGGCGCCGGCAAGGGCGGCAACACTCCGCCGAACCAGCTCACCGGCACGCTGTTCACCGTCAACGGCAGCCGCTATGACGCCATCGAGGTCCCGTACGCCTACAGCCGCATGCGTCTGTGGCGTGACACCTCGATCGCCAGTCTGCAGCCTGGTCAGAAGGCGACGTTCCAGACCGGCACGCTCGGTTACGAGTGGGACAGCGACGTGGAGAACGCGGTCCGGGCGCCGGGCGCGATCGACCTCTCCTCGACCACGGTCGCCATCAATGACGGCAAGCTCCTCCTGGACCAGGGCAACACCTTCGGCAACGGAACCGCGACGCACAGCATCGTGATGTACCGGGACGAGTCCTCCCACGCCCTCGTCTTCGGCTCCGGCACGGTTCAGTGGTCGTGGGGCCTCAGCACCATTCACGGTGACGGTGCGACCACGACCGAGGACGTTCGGATGCAGCAGGCAACCCTGAACCTCTTCGCCGACATGGGCGTGCAGCCGCTCACCCGTCAGTCCAACCTGCACGCGGAGGTGGCCTCCACGGACACCAGCGCGCCGACCGTGACCATCACGTCGCCCGCAGCCGGCGCCACGCTGCCGGTGCTGTCGCAGGCCACGATCTCGGGCACCGCGGCCGAGGTGGGCGGCGGCCAGCTCGCCCGCGTTGAGGTGTCCGTCGACGGCGGCACCACCTGGAAGAAGGCGACCGGCCTCGGCACCTGGACGTACACCTGGACCCCCACCGCCACCGGTGCGGCGCAGATCAGCGTGCGCGCCGTCGACGACAGCGTGAACATCGGCACCCCGGCCACCCGCGCGGTCACCGTGGGTCCCCAGCAGTGCCCCTGCACGGTCTTCGCCGCCACGGACGTGCCTGGCACGATCAACGCGGGTGACGGCAGCTCGCTCGAGCTCGGCGCCAAGTTCAAGGTGACCACGGCGGCCTCGGCGATCGGTGTCCGCTTCTACAAGTCCACGGCCAACACCGGCACCCACACCGGCTCGATCTGGACCTCCGGCGGCACCCTGCTAGCCACCGGCACGTTCCAGAACGAGACCGCATCGGGCTGGCAGTCGCTGACCTTCGGCAGCCCGGTGCCGCTGGCGGCGAACACCACCTATGTCGTCTCCTACTACGCGCCCAATGGCGGCTATTCGGCCGACGGCAGCTACTTCGCCAACAAGGGTGCGGGTCTCGCGCCGGTGCAGGAGCTTCAGTCGGGCGGATCCACCGGCGGGAACGGTGTCTATCGATACGGCGTGAACGGCGGCTTCCCGTCGTCGAGCTACAACGACACCAACTACTGGGTCGAGCCGGTGGTGGACACGGCCGGGGTGAGCAGCCAGCCGCCGACGGTCACGACAACCGCGCCGGCGTCGAACGCGACCGGGGTGGCGCTCAACGCCGCCGTGACGGCGACGTTCAGTTCCGCCATCGACCCGGCCACGCTGAACTTCAGCCTGACGGTTCAGGGCGGTGCGGCGGTGACGGCCGACACCAGCTACACGGCGGCCACCAAGACCGCCAAACTGACCCCGGACACCCCGCTGCTGACGTCGACGACCTATCAGGTCTCGGTAACCGCTGCGGACGTGTACGGGAACGCCATGACGTCGCCGACCACCTGGACGTTCACCACCGGCAGCACGCAGGGGGCGCCCTCCTGCCCGTGTTCGCTGTGGTCTTCGTCGGCCACGCCGGCCACCGCGAACGTGAACGACAGCAGCTCGGTCGAGCTCGGCCTGAGGTTCAAGCCGGCCATCGACGGCTTCGTCACGGGGGTTCGCTTCTACAAGGGCTCGGCCAATACCGGTACGCACACCGGATCGCTGTGGTCGAGTGACGGTACCCTGCTGGCCACCGGCACGTTCCAGAACGAGACCAGCTCCGGCTGGCAGAGCCTGACGTTCGCCACCCCGGTCGCGGTGACCGCCGCCACGGTGTACGTGGTGTCGTACCATGCACCTAACGGCAACTACTCCGCTACCGGCAGCTACTTCACCAATGCCCGTACGGTCTATCCGTTGACCGCACTGGCCGACGGCGACGGCGGCGGCAACGGCCTCTACCGGTACGGCGCGGCGAGCTTCCCGAACAGTACGTACGGGTCGACCAACTACTGGGTTGATCCCATCTTCGCTACCACTGCCAACTGATCCACCAACCTCTCTCTGGCGCCGGCCGGATGTCTGACATCCGGCCGGCGCTCTTGGTCGATATGACGAAGTGAGGCGATTGATGAGCTCCGTCAGCGTCGTTATCCCGTGCTACAAGTACGGTCAGTACCTGAACGCCTGCGTGCGCAGTGTGCTCGACGACAACCCCGGCGTCGATGTCCGCGTCCTGATCATCGATGACGCCTCACCGGACAACTCCGCGGAGGTGGCTCGCTCCATCGCGGCGGCCGACCCCCGCGTCGCAGTCCGGGTGCACGAGACGAACAAGGGCCACCTGGCCACGTACAACGAAGGTCTTCTCGAGTGGGCCGACGGGGACTACTCGGTGCTGCTGTCAGCCGACGACCGGCTCACTCCGGGCGCGCTGACCCGCGCCGTCGCGTTGCTCGACGCGAACCCCTCGGTGGGCTTCGTCTACGGCCGGCCGGTGCACTTCACCCACCCCGGCCCGCCGCCGCCGGCCAGGACCCAGGTGCGCGGACACAGCGTGTGGCCCGGCCATTGGTGGCTGGAGCGTCGTTTCCGTGAGGGCCACGGCTGCATCACGTCACCGGAGGTCGTGGTGCGTACGGACCTGCAGCGAAAGCTCGGCGGCTACGACCCGCGGCTGCCGCACTCCGGCGACATCGAGATGTGGATGCGGTTCGCCGCGCACGCCGACGTCGGCTATCTCCGCGGCGCCGACCAGGCCTACTACCGGCTGCACAACAACAACATGTCCGCACCGCATTTCGCCGCGCTGGTCGAGGAGCTCGGTCAGCGCCGGGCGGCGTACGAGGTGACCCTGGAACGCAACGGTGACCTGCTTCCCGATCGGGACCGCCTTGATCGAATGATCCACCAAAAACTGGCTCGCATCGCCCTCCGGCGCGCTCTGCGGGCGTACGACCGAGGCCGAACCGCGCTCGTGCCGGTCGATGAGCTGGTGGAGTTCGCCGCGGACTGCTGGCCCGCCTACGAGTCGCTTCCGGAGTACCGTGGTCTGCGTCTGCGCCGCCGAATCGGCACCAGGGCGATGCCGTACCTGCAGCCGCTGGTGCTGAGCGCGGTGTACAACAAGGGCCGCGAGTGGCTGTGGTGGCAGTCCTGGAGCCGGCGCGGCATCTGAAGCGCGGGGTAACGCGAACGGGCCATCGGGGAGCTGCCGGCGGCCCGTTCTTGGTGTTGGGGTTCAGTAGGCTCCGGAGCTGCGGACCACCGCGCTCACGGTACGCGCCAGGATCGCCAGGTCCATCGCGAGCGACCAGTTCTCGACGTAGGTGAGGTCGAGCCGGATCGACTCGTCCCAGGAGAGGTCGGAGCGGCCCGAGACCTGCCACAGGCCGGTGAGGCCCGGCTTGACGACTAGGCGGCGGCGCATGTCGGCGGGGTAGCCGGCGACCTCCCTGGCCAGCGGCGGCCGCGGGCCGACCAGCGACATGTCGCCCTTGACCACGTTGATCAGTTGCGGCAATTCGTCCAGCGACAGCCGGCGCAACCAGCGGCCCACCGGCGTGACCCGCGGGTCGTCGCGCATCTTGAACAGCTCGCCGTCGGTGTCGTTGAGATTGCGCAGCTCCTGCAGGCGCGCCTCGGCGTTGACCACCATCGTGCGGAACTTGTAGAGAGTGAACAGGATGCCGTCCTTGCCCACCCGTTCCTGCCGGAAGATCACCGGCCCGCGACCGCCGGGCCCCAAGGCCACCAGCCCGGCGATCACCGCCAGGAGCGGGGCGCTGACCACCAGCAGGAAAAGCGCACCGACCCGGTCGAAGGTGGCCTTCACGAGGCGGGAGCTGCCCTTGAGCCGTGGGTGTTCGACGTGCAGCATCGGCAGGCCGTCGACCGGGCGGATGGTGGTGCGGTCGCCGGCCACGTCGACCAGGGTGCTGGCGACGATGAGGTCGATCTCGTCGCGCTCGAGCTGCCAGGCCAGGCGGCGCAGCGCGGGACCGTCGATCTCGGGGCAGGCCAGCACCACGACCGTGTCCGCGCCGGTGAGGCTGACCGCCGCGGCGACGCCGTCGAAGTCGCCGTAGATCTCCGGCAGGCCTGCGGTGGAGTCGAACTCCCTGATCTGTGAGGCCGGCACGCAAGCGCCGAGGATGCCGAGGCCGTGGTGACTCTCGCGCCCCAGCCAGCGTGCCATGTCGGCGACGGCCCGCGCATGCCCGACCAGGATGACCCGATGCAGGCGGTCACCGCGAGCCCACGAACGGTGCAGCATCTGCCGGTACGCGTATCGCGCGCCGAGTCCCAGGACGGTGGCCAGCGGAACCGCGATGAGAACGTATCCGCGTGCTAAACGCAGATCGAACGCGAAGGAAAAAATGGCCAGCGTAGCGGTCAGGCCCAGGCCCGATCGAACTACTCTCGCGTATTCGTCGGTGCCGACGAACAGGTGCCGGGCCTCGTGTGCCCGGTTGAGTGCGAGCACCGCTATCCAGGCGAGCGGGAAAAGCAGGGTCAGCAGCACATAGATCAGTAGGAAAGGCAACGGACCGTAGTTGCCGAAGCGCAGGAAGAGAGCCGAGCAGGCCGCCACGAGACCGACCGCATAGTCGATGAGGTACAACACCCACGCGTAACGGCGGCGCCAGTCGGCGCGCGGGGCGGGCTGCTGGAACTCCGGCTGCCGCAAGGGCATGAGCTGCTGTTCTCCCCCGGTGATCTCGACTGCCGATCTCGGGTCGATCGTCTGCACGCCTAGCCCTCCGTCATTGATGGCGGTCAGCCACGGTCCGTTTTTCGAGCCTCTGTCGGACATGCTGGTCGAGGCGGTGGGTAACTGGTTCATCTTTTCGCCGGCGGGAGGCCGACCGCCGGACTCCAACAGAGAGCCTGCTTAATCCGCCGTCCGTCCGCTACACCTTTCCGTGTGAGACGTGTTACCGAATCGGACGATGCCTTTCTCGTCGAGGTACAGGGCAGTAAAATCGGGCGTTTCGGAACAATTACATGAATCGGAAATTGCGCTGCATTTAATGCGCCCGAACCGGTGATCTGTACTCTGTCCGGCCGTTCCGGTCAATCGTCTGAACGGAAAAGGAGAATGTATTAAATCCGACGTCGTCCTTCGATATATGTGTTGCCTGCCTCATTTCGCGCAGCCGGCCCGCGATCCGGAGCTCCGAGTCGAGGGGTGCACGCCGGGCTCGTGCCCCGATGGGCGTTACGTGCCCGGGAGCCGGTCTTGGGCGAGCGTCGGGCCGCCTCGGGTGACAACAGCGACAACTCCGCTTCCAGGCCGTCGGCCGTTCGGCCCGCTCCGGCCACCCGGGTGGCCGGAGCGGCGTGGGCGGTAGGTCGAAGCGGCCGGTCGTCGGCCGCTCGCGATTGCCGGATCATCCGACAAATCCGGGCAATATCGGGCCATATACTTCTTTTCGCGCCTCCCGGGCGCGACCCGCTAGATGAGGAGCGCGGATGACTGCGGTTGCCTGCCGACTGTGCGGTGCGAGCTTGACCGCGACGTTTGTCGACCTGGGCATGTCGCCGCTGTGCGAGAGCTTCGTCCCGGCCGACCGGACCGACGGGCCGGAGACGTTCTACCCGCTGCACGTGCGGATCTGCGCCGACTGCCTGCTCGTCCAGCTGGCAGCCTACGTACCCGGGGAGGACATCTTCTCCGACTACCTCTACTTCTCGTCGTACTCGACCTCCTGGGTCGAGCACGCCCGCCGGTACGCCGCCGACATGACCGAGCGGCTGGCACTCGGCCCCGACTCGCTCGTCGCCGAGGTGGCCAGCAACGACGGCTACCTGCTGCAGCACTTCGTCGCCGCCGGTATCCCGGTGGTCGGCGTCGAGCCGGCGGCGAACATCGCCGAGGTGGCCCGGGAGAAGGGCATCCGCACCGAGGTCGAGTTCCTGGGCGCCAGGACCGGCGCGGCGGTGGCCGCCAAATACGGCCGGGCCGACCTGGTCGCCGGCAACAACGTGTACGCGCACGTGCCGGACATCGTCGACTTCAGCGCCGGGCTGGCCGCCCTGGTGAAGCCCACCGGCCTGGTGACGCTGGAGTTCCCGCACCTGCTGCGCCTGATCGAGCGCAACCAGTACGACACCATCTACCACGAGCACTACCAGTACCTCTCGCTGCTCACCGCCTCCCGTGCGCTCGCCACCGCCGGCCTGACCGTGGTCGACGTCGACGAGCTGAGCACGCACGGCGGCTCGCTCCGCGTGCACGCCCGCCCGGCCGGTGCGGTGGGGGAGCCGTCGGCGACCGTGAAAGCCGTGCTCGCCGCCGAGGAAGCCGCCGGCCTGCACACCCTCGAAGGCCACGCCGGCTTCGCCGAGGCCGTCTTCGGCATCAAGCGGGACCTGCTGACCTTCCTGATGGGCGCCCGCGCCGAAGGCAAGACCGTCGTCGGCTACGGCGCCCCGGGCAAGGGCAACACGCTGCTGAACCACTGCGGCATCCGGTCCGACCTGCTCGCGTACACGGTGGACCGCAGCCCGCACAAGCAGGGCTGGTTCCTGCCCGGTACGCACATCCCGATCCACCACCCCGACAAGATCGCCGAGACCAGGCCCGACTACGTCCTCGTCCTGCCCTGGAACCTGCGGACCGAGATCACCGAGCAGCTCGCCTACATCCGCGAGTGGGGCGGCAAGCTGGTGTTCCCCATCCCGACGCTCGAGGTGGTGTGACCATGAAGGTGGTGCTGTTCTGCGGCGGCCTCGGCATGCGGATGCGTGAGGGGCCGACCAGCGCGCCCAAGCCGATGAACATGATCGGGGACCGGCCGCTGCTGTGGCACGTGATGCGCTACTACGCGCACTTCGGCCACAAGGACTTCGTGCTCTGCCTCGGCTACGGCGCCGCCGCGGTCAAGGACTACTTCATCAACTACGACGAGACACAGTCGAACGACTTCACCCTGGCCGGTGGCAGCCGGAACATCGAGCTGCACCGCACCGACATCGACGACTGGAACATCTCGTTCATCGACACCGGCCTCAACACGTCGATCGGCGAGCGGCTGATGCGGGTCCGGCATCTGGTGCAGGACGAGGAGATGTTCCTCGCCAACTATGCCGACACGCTGACCGACGCCCCGTTGGACAAGCTCATCGAGCGGTTCGAGCAGTCGCCGAACGCGGTGGCCAGCATGCTGGCCGTCCCGCCGGTCTCCACCCACCACGTGGTCGAGATCGCCGAGAACGGCGAGGTGACCGGGGTCCGCTCGGTGGCCGACCTGATGCAGTACGAGAACGGCGGATACTTCATCCTGCGCCCCGGCATCTTCGACGAGCTGCGCGTGGGCGAGGACATGGTGCCGCAGGCCTTCGACCGGCTGATCCCCCGGCGCGAGCTGCTCGCCCAGCGGCACGGCGGCTTCTGGCGGGCCGCGGACACCTTCAAGGACCGCGCCGAACTGGAGGACATGTACCACCGTGGACAGTGCCCCTGGATGCTCTGGGACCCGCAGCGCAGCGGCAGGTCGCCGGTGACGGTGTCGGAGCTCCTGCCGAGGCAGCCGTCCGTCACCAACGCCGCCCTCGTCGCGTAGGCATGCTGAACCTGTCCTTGGCCGGGGTGCGGTCGCTGACCGTGGTCGGAGCGCACCCCGACGACATCGAGATCGCGGCCGGCGGCCTGCTGTTGTCCCTGGCGGCGGCCAACCCCGGCCTGCGTGTCCACTATGTCCTCTGCACCGGAAGCCCCGACCGCCAGGCGGAGGCGCGGGCCGCCGCGGCCGCGTTCCTGCCCGGCGCGGAGCTCACCTTCGCCCTGCACACGCTGCCCGACGGGCGGTTGCCGGCGCACTGGAACGCGGTCAAGGACATCCTGCACGAGGCGGCCGGCACGCTCTCGCCCGACCTGCTGCTCTGCCCGGCTCGCAACGACGCCCATCAGGACCACCGGCTGCTCGGCGAGCAGGCCCCCACGGTGTTCCGGGACCAGTTGGTGCTGCACTACGAGATCCCGAAGTGGGACGGCGATCTGGCCCGGCGCAACGTCTACGTGCCGCTCGCCGACGAGGTCGCCCGGCGCAAGGTGGAGCTGCTGCACGCGTCGTTCCCGTCGCAGAAGCATCGGGACTGGTGGGACGACGAGGTGTTCCTCGGGCTGGCGCGGCTGCGCGGGATGGAGTGCCGGTCGCGCTACGCCGAGGCGTACGACTGCACCAAGGCGGCCCTTCGACTGGGGTGAGGCTCGTCAGGCGATCAGCAGCTCGGCTTCGACGCCCAGCTCGCGCAACGCCTCGGCGATCTCCGCCCGGTACGCCGGGTTCGTGATGATCACGGCCTCGGGGCGCAGCTCGGTCAGCGTCTCCGGGGCGTCCACCCGGTGCGCGGTCACCGGCAGGTAGCGGCCCCACTTGCGCGGGTTCACGTCCACCACCGCGGACAGCCGCCGGTCGGCGTCGGCGAACGTCAGGAACTGCACGCCGCGCGAGCCGGCGCCCCAGAGCACCGGGTTGGCGCCCCGCTCGACCAGCTCCCCGATCCGCCCGCGCCACCGCGAACGCTCGGCCCGGTTGCGCTCGGCGAAGCCGGACACCGCGGCGAGCTGGCGGTCGCGCGCGTCCTCCCGGGGGATCGGCTGGTCGCCGAGGCGCGGCCGGTCACCGGCGTTCACCGACATCTCGATGAAGCGGAACATGCCGCCGAACAGCGTTCCCGTGTCCTCGACCCGCCAGCCGGCTCGCTCGACGATCCGCACCAGGGAGGACGCGTCGAAGTACGAGACGTGCGGGTAGATGACCTCCCAGCCCGCCGTGGCCAGGTCGTAGACGGCGTCCGGCACCTCGAGATAGCCGTACGCCCGGCGGTCGCCGGCCCGCTCGCGCAGGTCGGCAAGGAACTCGTACGGATCGGCGAGGTGCTCGAACCAGTGCCGGGAGGTGAACAGGTCGAAGTCGGGCAGCGCCGCGCCGCGCGGGGCGTACCCGGTGTGGAACTCGGCACCCGACGGGTCGCGACCCTGCGGGCCGGCGTACATGGCGTCGTAGCCCACGCCGGTCGCCCCGGCGGTGTGGCACAGCTCCCGCAGGAACTCGCCCTGACCGCACCCGATGTCCAGCACCCGCTTGCCACTCAGCCGGTAGCGGTCGGCGAGGTGCTTCACGAGCTCGGCCGAGAACGCCTGGAACGCCGGGGAGTGGTGCAGGTTGGTGTCCATCGTCGTGTCGTACACCATCAGCGCCGGGTCGAACGCCGTGTTGCGGACGTAGGCGCAGTTCGGGCAGTAGGCCAGCGTCATCCGGCCGACCGGGCTGGCCGCGGCCGCCCCGGCGTCGGCCCAGTGCACGCCGCACAGCACCGGGATGTCCCCGAGATCGGCGAACGGAATGAGCGTGGCCTCCGCGCACGCGTCACACGAATGGGACAAGACTTTCTCCTCGAGGTGGCGGTTCGGCCCAATAGATTCGTAGGCGTGCGAGGTGAGTCCTCATCGGTATGGCAAAGGGCGTCGATTTTCGGTGTCACCTGTGTCGCATTGTTGATTGTGGTGTATGCCCTCGCCGTCTTCACGGTGCCTGGGCAGCGGTTCGAGGACGCCGTGTTGCGCGCCGCCGATGCCGTTGCCGGCAGCCCCGAACAGGCGGCCGCCCTCAATACTTTGGGCCTGATCACCGTTCCGACGGCGGTTGCCGGCGTGCTCCTGGTTTTTCTCGTGGGCGCGTTGCGACGTCGGTTCTTGCTGGCCACGCTCGCTGTTGTCGCGATGGCCGGGGCAGTTGTCACCACCGAGTTGATTCAGCGTTACGGCATACGGCCGATCCTCCTTCAGCACGGTCACCGGCGATACGACCAAAGCTTTCCCAGCGGACACACGACGGTCGCGACGGCTCTCATGTGTGGGCTGGTGCTGGTCGCGCCGTATCGGTTTCGCGGCCTGACCGTGGCCCTGGGCCTGCTGTTCGCCACGGGTGTCGGGGTGGCGACGGTGACCGCGAGCTGGCACCGGCCGAGCGACACCATCGGTGCCACCCTCATCGTCGTCGGATATGGCTGTGCGACCGTCGCGGTGCTGACCAAGTTCCGTCGGGTTCGACCGGCGGCCCTCCCGACCGTCCTGGGGCGTACCCTCCGGGTGTCGCTGGCCACGGTTGTCGCCGGCGTGGCCGTGCTCTCGTTCGCCGGTGCCGCGGTTGCCGTTGTCATCGCCCTGCGGCCCGCACACGAGAGCGGCAGTGTCCCCGCCACGCTGGCTGCTGGACGGCTGCTGGCGCTGGGCGCGGGCGCGTCTGCCGGAGCGGCGCTGCTCGCGTTGCTACGCCGCGTGGACATCGGTGCTCCGCCGGAGCCCGTCAATCCTTCTCCGTCCAGCGCAGGTCGGCGTCGATCCGGCCCTGCTCGGTCAACGCGTTGATCCGCTTGAGGCGCTGGTGCCGCTCGCCCATCAGGTCGGCCAGCTGCAGGTCGTACCGCTGGTAGGCCTCGGCGAGCTGCTCGATGCCGCTGTGCAGGGTCCACCGCGGGCGGAAGGCCGGCACCTCGCGGGCGATCAGGTCACAGGTGACGCGGTAGTTGCGCGCGTCCGCACCGGCGCCCTCGGCGAACGTCACGGTGCCGCCCACGACGTCCCGGACAGCCTCGGCGACGTCGCGGATCAGGTAGTTGCCCGCCGAGTCGCCGACGTTGAACGCCCGCGCGTGCACGGTGTCGCGCGGCGCCTCGAGCAGGGCCTGGAAGGCCAGGGCGATGTCGTCGGCATGCACCAGCGGCCGCCAGGCCATGCCGTTGCTGCGCAGGCGTACCTCACCGGTCAGCAGGGCGTTGCCGACCAGGTCGTTGACGACCAGGTCGCCGCGCAGCCGCGGGGAGAACCCGTACGCGGTGGCGTTGCGCAGGAACACGGGGGAGAAGTCGTCGTCCGCCAGCGGCCGGAGGTCCTGCTCCGAGCGGATCTTCGATTCGCCGTACGGGGTGACCGGCGCGAAGCCGGCGTTCTCGTCGAGCGGGGAATCGTCCGTGCCGGCGCCGTAGAGGCTGCACGACGAGGCGAACAGGAACCGGGACGCCCCGGACTGCTTGGCGGCTCGGGCCAGCCGGATCGTCGACCGGTGGTTCACGTCGTAGGTGAGGTCGGGGTTGAGGTCGCCGAGCGGGTCGTTGCAGAGGGCCGCCAGGTGCATCACCGCGTCCGGCGCCACCTCCGCCAGGTGCTCGGCGGTCACGTCCCGCACGTCGACCCGCAGGGTCGGCACCGGGTCGGGGACCGGGCCGACGACGCAGTCGGCGAACCAGCCGGTGTCGAGGCCGATCACCTCGTGCCCGGCGGCGGTCAGACGGGGGACCAGGACGCTGCCGAGGTAACCCTCATGGCCGGTGACGAGAACGCGCATGCGGTACTCCAGCTACGTGGAACGGGCTGGTTTGATGGTATGCGCGCCAACAGTGCGGCTGAGGGTAATTTGGCCCGGTTGGTGGTGAGGGCGTCAGTATGCTCCGTGGCTTCGGACGACGGCGCTGACGGTGCGGGCCAGGATGGCCAGGTCCATGGCGAGTGACCAGTTCTCGACGTACGTGAGATCGAGCCGGATCGACTCGTCCCAGGAGAGGTCGGAGCGGCCCGAGACCTGCCACAGGCCGGTGAGGCCCGGCTTGACCGCCAGACGGCGGCGCATGTCGGACGGGTAGCCGGCGACCTCGCGGGCCAGCGGCGGTCGCGGGCCGACCAGGGACATGTCGCCCTTGACCACGTTGACCAGTTGGGGCAGTTCGTCCAGCGAGAAGCGGCGCAGCCAGCGGCCGACCGGGGTAACCCGGGGGTCCTGGCGCATCTTGAACAGCTCGCCGTCGGTGTCGTTGAGGTTGCGAAGCTCCTGCAGGCGAGCCTCGGCGTTGACCACCATGGTGCGGAATTTGTACAGCATGAAGGGCTTGCCGTCCTTGCCCACCCGTTCCTGCTTGAAGATGGCCGGCCCGCGGCCGTGAGGACCCCATGTCACCAGCGCGGCGATCACGGTCAGTAGCGGCAAGCTGAGCGTGAGTAGCGTCAGTGCGCCGACCCGGTCGAAGGCTTCCTTGATGGCGCGTGAGCTGCCCTTGAGCCGTGGGTGTTCGACGTGCAGCATCGGCAGGCCGTCGACCGGGCGGATGGTGGTGCGGTCGCCGGCGACGTCGACCAGCGTGCTGGCCACGATCAGGTCGATCTCGTCGCGCTCGAGCTGCCAGGCCAGGCGCCGCAGCGCGGCGCCGTCGATCTCGGGGCAGGCCAGCACCACGACCGTGTCCGCGGCGGAGAGGGTGACGGCGGCCGAGACGTTGTCGAAGTCGCCGAAGATCTCCGGCAGCCCGGCGATGGTCTCGCCGGCCTGCCCCGAGGGCAGGCAGGCGCCGACGATGCCGAGGCCGTGGTGGCTCTCCCGGCGCAGCCGCCGGGTCATGTCGGCGACGGCGCGGGCGTGCCCGACCAGGACGACCCGGTGCAGATGCTGACCGCGGGCCCACTTGCGGTGCAGGTGCTGACGGTAGAAGTAGCGAACGCCGACATCGAGCAGCGTGGCCATCGGCAGCGCGATGATCACGTAGCCGCGGGCCAGGCGCAGGTCGAGGGCGAACGAGAAGACGGCGAGCGTGGCGGTCAGGCCGAGGCCGGAGCGGAACACCCGGGCGTACTCGTCCGTGCCGACGAAAAGGTGCCGCGCTTCGTACGCCCGGTTGATCGCGAGAACCGCCATCCAGGCCAGCGGGAACAGCAGGGTCAGCAGCAGGTAGTTCCAGAGGAACGGGAACGGCTGGGCGCCGTAGGAGCCGAAGCGGAGCAGCAGAGCAGAGGACGCCGCGGCGAAGCCGACCAGATAGTCGATCAGGTAGAGGGCTTTCGCGTACCGCCCGCGCCAGTCGGTGCGAGCGGCGGGCGCCCGGAACTCGGCCGAGCGAACCTTTGTGAGGCGGGGCCCATCATCGGTGATCTCGACGGTCGATCCTGAGCCGATCGTCTGCACGCCTTGCCTCCGTCATTGATGGCGGTCAACCACGGTCCGTTTGATTCCGCGTCAGCCGGGCATCCGGCCGATTCGGAGCGTATCTGGGTGAGATACGGCCGGCGGGTGGGTGGTGGTCCACCTCCCGGACTCCACCGGAGAGCCTGCTGACTCCCGTGGTCCGGCCGCTACACCTTTCCGTGCGAGAGGAATGGCGAATCGGACGATGTCGCTCCTCAAGCCGGCACGGGGTGGGCAAATCGGGCGTAACGGCTTAGCCACATATATCCGATCCAATCGTGGCGGATTTGCGGAGTGAACCAGTAACCCTTACTCCATTCACGAGCCCGGGTCAATCGTCCGAAGAGGACAGCGGAGTGTATTAATCCCGACTACGCTCGGCGACGTATATGGCGCAGGTCTCGTAGTCCGGGAGCAGGCCGGCGGCCCGGGCCTCGGCGAGTGAAGGGGCGGCGGCGTCCTTCGTGGACAGCAGCGGCGTCGCGACCGGCCAGGCGATGCCGAGCTCGGGGTCGAGCGGGTTGACGCCGTGCTCGTGTCCCGGCCGGTAGGTGCTCGAGCAGAGGTACGTCACGGTGGCGCCCTCGGTCAGCGCGCAGAACGCGTGGCCCAGCCCCTCGGCGAGGTAGACCGCCTTCCGTTCCCGGTCGTCGAGCGGCACCGCCTCCCATGCGCCGAACGTGGGGGAGCCGACCCGGATGTCCACGATCACGTCGAGCACCGAGCCGGTCACGCAGGTGACGTACTTGGCCTGCCCCGGCGGCACGTCGGCGAAGTGGATGCCGCGGACCACGTCGCGGGCCGAGGTGGAGAGGTTGGCCTGGGCCAGGTCGAGCGGGTGGCCGACGGCCTCGGCCAGCCGGTCGAAGCGGTACCACTCGAGGAAGGACCCGCGGGCGTCGCCGTGCTGGACCGGCGTGATCTCGTACGCGCCCTCGACGGTCAGTGGTCTGATCTTCACAGCACGCCACCATATCGACCGGTGTCCAGCAGTTGCATCAGGTAGTCACCGTACCCACTCTTGAGCAGCGGCGTGGCCAGTTCCTGCAGCTCGTCGTCGGTGACGAAGCCGAGCCGCCAGGCCGCCTCCTCGACACAGCCGATCTTGAGGCCCTGCCGCTCCTCGATCACCCGGACGTACTCGGACGCCTGGACCATCGACTGGAACGTGCCGGTGTCCAGCCATACCGTGCCCCGGTCGAGCACCGTCACCTCGAGCCGGCCCTCGCGCAGGTACGCCTCGTTGACCGCGGTGATCTCCAGCTCGCCCCGCGCGCTGGGCACCAGGCCGTCCACGATCCGCACCACGTCGGCGTCGTAGAAGTAGAGGCCGGGAACGACGTACGTGGACTTGGGCTTCTCGGGTTTCTCCTCGATCGACAGCACCTTGCCGGTCTCGTCGAACTCGACGACGCCGTACCGCTCCGGGTCGGACACCGGGTAGGCGAAGACGCGCCCGCCGGTCGGCTCGGCGAAGCGGGCCAGCTGCCGGCCCAGGCCCGCCCCGTGGAAGATGTTGTCGCCCAGCACCAGCGCCACTGGCTGGTCGTCGATGAAGTCCGCGCCGATCCGGAACGCCTGCGCGATGCCGTCCGGGCGATCCTGGGTGGCGTACTGCAGCGACAGCCCGAGCCGGCTGCCGTCGCCGAGCAGGCGCTGGAACAGCGGCTGGTCCTCGGGGGTGGTGATGACGAGGATCTCGCGGATGCCCGCCGACACCAGCGTCGTGAGGGGGTAGTAGATCATCGGCTTGTCGAAGATCGGCATCAGCTGCTTCGACATCGCCATCGTGATCGGCCACAGCCGGGAGCCGGTTCCACCGGCCAGAAGGATTCCGCGCACCGAAGGAGACTAAACAACGGCCCGGATACCGGTACACTCGCCAGCCGTGCAGATTTTCGTGACCGGGGGTGCCGGTTTCATCGGTTCGGCCTACGTGCGGGCCCTCTTGCAGGACGAATTCGCCGGCGCGGTCGGCGCCACGGTGACCGTTCTGGACCTGCTTTCGTACTCCGGCAACCGCAGCAACCTTCCGATGACAGATCCCCGGCTGCGTTTCGTGCAGGGGGACATTACGGATTCGGCCCTGCTGCGTGAGCTGCTTCCCGGTCACGACGTGATCGTCCATTTCGCGGCGGAATCGCACGTCGATCGCTCGATCGCCGGGGCGCTGCCGTTCGTCACCACCAACGTGCTGGGCACCCAGACGCTGCTGGACGAGGCCCGGGCCGCCGGCGTCGGCCGGTTCCTGCACGTCTCGACCGACGAGGTCTACGGCTCGATCGAGGACGGCTCCTGGACGGAGGAGTGGCCGCTCGCGCCGAACTCGCCGTACGCCGCCTCGAAGGCCTCCTCCGACCTGATGGCGCTGGCCGCGCACCGCACGCACGGCATGGACGTGGTGGTCACCCGCTGCTCGAACAACTACGGCCCGCACCAGTTCCCGGAGAAGGTCATCCCGCTGTTCGTCACCAACCTGATGGACGGCATCGAGGTGCCGCTCTACGGCGACGGCGGCAACATCCGCGACTGGCTGCACGTCTCCGACCACTGCCGGGGCATCCAGCTGGCGCTGGAGAAGGGCCGGGCCGGCGAGGTCTACAACATCGGCGGCGGCACCGAGCTGAGCAACCGCGAGCTCACCGAGCGGCTGCTCGCGGCGAGCGGCGCCGGCTGGGAGATGGTCCGCCCGGTGGCCGACCGCAAGGGGCACGACCGCCGCTACTCGCTCGACATCACCAAGATCAACAACGAGCTCGGGTACGAGCCGCAGGTCACCCTCGAGCAAGGGCTGGCCGACACGGTGGCCTGGTACCGCGCCAACCGTGCCTGGTGGGAGCCGCTCAAGGGCCGGGCGGCGCTCTGATGCGCTGGCTGGTCACCGGCGCCGGCGGGATGCTCGGCCGCGACCTGGTCGTGGCCCTGGCCGAGGCCGGGGAGACGGACGTGCTCGCGGCCACCCGCGCCGAGCTCGACATCACCGACCCCTCGGCCGTACGCGATGCGGTGAAAAACGCCGACGTGGTGCTCAACGCCGCCGCGTGGACCGACGTCGACGGGGCGGAGAGCGCCGAGCAGGCGGCCACCGCGGTGAACGGCGAGGCGGTGCGCGTCCTCGCCGAGGCGGCCGGCCGGCGGCTGATCAGCGTCTCCACCGACTACGTCTTCGACGGGACGGCCACCACCCCGATCCCCGAGGGCACCCCGCACGCGCCGCTCAACGCGTACGGCCGGGGGAAGGCCGTAGGGGAGAAGGCGGTGCTGGCGGCCGGCGGGTACGTCGTGCGCACGGCCTGGCTGTACGGCGAGCACGGGCCGAACTTCGTGCGCACGATGCTGCGGCTGGCCGCCGACCGGGACACCCTCGACGTCGTGGACGACCAGCGGGGCTCGCCCACCTGGTCGCTCGCCCTGGCCCGGCAGTTGGTCGCGCTCGGCCGTGCCCAGGCCGCGGGCCGGGTCGCGCCGGGCGCCTACCACGGCACCGCGGCGGGCTCGACCACCTGGTGCGGGCTGGCCCGGGCGGCGTTCGAGGAGGCCGGCCTCGACCCGGCCCGGATCCGCCCGACGACCAGCGACAGGTTCGTGCGGCCGGCCCGCCGCCCGGCGTACAGCGTGCTGGGTCATGCCCGCTGGGCGGGTACCGGGGTCGAACCGCTGTCGGATTGGCGTCCGATGTTGTCCGCGGCGATGCCCTCCCTGCGGGGCTGAGCCGAACCGTTCCCCGTGCTCCGGCGTTTGTCAGGTATGGCCCGCAAGGGTCGCCGGGCGCGGGGTCCAGGGGAATCCCGGAGGCGATCAGTGGCGGGCCAGGCGCACTCTGAGGCCAACGAAACGCACCGACATCGGAGATGATCGAAATGCGCAGCCAGCTTCTCGCCGCCCGGGCCGCCGCCCTGTTCGCCAGCGACCTCCCGACCGGCACCCGCCCAGCGCCCACCGCGGTCGCCGCCGCCATCGCCGCCTCCGTCCACGCGTGCGGGGGCACCCGCGGTTGCGTGGCCGTGATGGCCGCCGCCTACGGCGACTACCCGGAGACCGCCGCCCCGCGCATGCGCTGGGCGCTCAGCGTGGCCTCGATGGCACCCGGAGCCACCCGGCCCGAACCGGACAGGGAACTCGTCGCGGCGTGAACCGGGCCGCCTGAGAGCTCACTGAGTGACCGCGGTCACGCTGTCGGAAAACGGGATGCCGCTCGAGCTGCCTCGATGGCAGGATCCAGGGCGAACATACGTACAGTGACAGCGATCTCTGGAGCATTCCGTGACTGATCAAGCGGCTGCGCCGCCCGAGAAACTCGACGCCGCAGTATTCAAGATTGCCGGCGTCGTGGTGCTCGGCGCCATCATGTCGATCCTCGACATCACGGTCGTCAGCGTTGCGCTTCCGACGTTCCAGACCGAGTTCAACGCCACGTACGCCCAGGTCGCCTGGACCCTGACCGGCTACACGCTCGCCCTGGCCACGGTGATCCCGCTGAGCGGCTGGGCGGCCGACCGCTTCGGCACCAAGCGGCTCTACATGCTGGCCCTGGTGCTGTTCACGATCGGCTCCACGCTCTGCGCCACCGCCACCTCGATCGAGCAGCTGGTCGGCTATCGCGTGCTGCAGGGCCTCGGCGGCGGCATGCTGATGCCGCTCGGCATGACGATCATGACGCGGGCCGCCGGCCCGGCGCGGATCGGCCGCCTGATGGCGGTCCTCGGCATCCCGATGCTGCTCGGCCCGATCGGCGGCCCGATCCTCGGCGGCTGGCTGATCGAGGCGGCGAGCTGGCACTGGATCTTCCTGATCAACGTGCCGATCGGCGCGGTCGCCCTGGTGTACGCGTACTTCGCGCTGCCGAAGGACAACCCCACGCCGTCCGAGTCGTTCGACTTCATCGGCATGCTGCTGCTCTCGCCCGGCCTGGCGCTGTTCCTGTTCGGCGTCTCGTCGCTGCCGCAGGAGGGCACGATCAGCGCGCCCAAGGTGTGGATACCCATGCTGATCGGCGTGGTCATGATGATCACGTTCGTGTTCTACTCGTTCAAGCCCCAGCACCCCCTGCTCGACCTGCGGCTGTTCCGCAACAGGCGGCTGACGGTCTCGACGGTCGCGCTGTTCGTGTTCATCATCGCGTTCATGGGCGCCGGGCTGCTGTTCCCCAGCTACTTCCTGCAGGTGCGCGGCGAGTCGACACTGCACGCCGGCCTGCTGATGGCGCCGCAGGGCATCGGCGCGATGATCACCATGCCGATCGCCGGCACGCTGGCCGACCGCGTCCCGGTGGGCCGCACGGTGCCGTTCGCGATGGCGCTGATCGCGCTCGGCTTCTTCACCTTCACCCAGGTCGGCGTCGACACGTCGTACGTGCTGCTGTGCGGTTCGCTGTTCGTGATGGGCCTCGGCATGGGCGGCACGATGATGCCGATCATGACCTCGGCGCTGCGCACCCTGAACCACCACGACGTGGCGCGCGGCTCCACGCTGGTCAACATCCTGCAGCAGATCGGCGGCTCGATCGGTACCGCGACCATGTCGGTGATCCTGACCAGCCAGCTCAACGGCTCGACGGTGATCCCCGGTGCGACGAACCCGAAGACGGGCGAGGCGGTCACCGAGGCGCAGGTCGCGATCGCCCACCAGCAGGGCATCAACATTCCGGGGATTCCGGCCGCCATGATCGAGCGCGGTCTGCAGTTCGTGGCCGACTGCTTCGCCAACACCTTCACGGTCGGCTTCTTCCTGGTGCTCTGCACGTTCATCCCGATCGCCTTCCTCCCGCGCAAGAAGGAAGCGGCCGTGGAGGGCGGGGCCGGCGAGGGCGCCGCCGAGACCCCGGTGATGATGCACTGACCGGAAAATCGGTCGCCCGCCACGGGTGATCTTCGTACCCTTCCTGCATTACCGCGAACACGGGGGAGGGGGCCAGCGATGCGTGACCGCAACGCCGCCCCCACCCCCGTTTCGCGTTTCGAGCTGATCCTCGTCTCCGGCGTGCCCAGTCCCGGGTGCGCCGCCGGGGCTGGACGCGCCTGACCGCTCTTTCCGGCGGTCGGGCTGGGCGCCGTCCATCGTCAGATCGCTCGAAAGCCTGAATCATGCGCGTACGCAACCTCGGCATCCTGGCCCACGTCGATGCCGGCAAGACCACCCTGACCGAACGCGTCCTGTTCACCACCGGCGCCACCTACAAGCGCGGCGAGGTGCACGACGGCACCACGGTCACCGACTTCGACCCGCAGGAACGCGACCGCGGCATCACCATCTTCGCGGCCGCGGTCAGCTGCGACTGGGCCGGCCACCGGCTCAACCTGATCGACACCCCCGGGCACGTCGACTTCGCCGACGAGGTCGAGCGCTCGCTGCGGGTGCTCGACGGCGCGGTGGTCGTGTTCGACGGCGTGGCCGGGGTCGAGCCGCAGACCGAGGCCGTCTGGCGCGTCGCCGACCGGTATCGGGTGCCCCGGATCGTCTTCGTCAACAAGCTGGACCGGCCCGGCGCCGACCTCGACCGGGTCGTCGACGACATCCGGGCCCGGCTGCGGGTCGAACCACTGGTCGCCCAGGTGCCGATCGGCCGCGAGTCCGACCTGGCCGGCGTCGTCAACCTGGTCGGCATGCGTCGCCTGACCTGGTCGGACGGTGCCTTGAAGGAGGAGCATGCCGACCGCGACGGTGCGGTCGGCGCCGCGCGGCGCCGGCTGGAAGAGGCGGTGGCCGAGCGGCACGCGGGTGCATTGGATGAAATGGACGACATGTCCGATGCGACCCTGCGGCGGGCGCTGCGCGACCTCACCCTCGCCGGCGAGGCGGTGGTCGTGCTGTGCGGCTCGGCCTACCGCCAGATCGGCGTCGAACCGCTGCTCGACGCGGTGGTCGACTACCTGCCCGCGCCGGCCGGTGACCCCGCCGGGAACCTGGCCGCACTGGTGTTCAAGGTGCACTCCGCCCGCACCGGGCGGCTCACCTATCTGCGGATCTACGACGGCACGCTACGAAAGGGGGACATCGTGTGGGATGCGGGCGCGCAACGCACCGAGCGGGTCGCCCGGATTCTGCGGGTGCAGGCCGACCGGCACACCGCCATCGACCGGGCGGCGGCCGGCGACATCGTCGCGGTCGCCGGGGTGAAGACGGCCCGGCCCGGTACGACCCTGTGCGCCCGCGAGCACCCGGTGCTCCTCGAACAGCCGCGCACCGCCGAGCCGCTCGTGTCGGTGGCCGTCGAGGCGCGCACCCGGGCCGACGCCGAGCGTCTGACGACCGCGTTGGTCACCCTGGTCGACCAGGATCCGTCCCTGTCCGTACGCGTGGATGCCGAAACCGGCCAGACCCTGCTCTCGGGTCTGGGCGAACTGCACCTGGAGGTGGCCGTGACGAAGCTCCGCCGAGACGCCGGCCTGGACGTGACCGTGGGCCGCCCGCAGGTCGCGCACCGGGAGACGATCGTCCGTGGGGTCACCGGCTTCCGGTACCGGCACGCCAAGCAGGACGGCGGCGCCGGCCAGTTCGCCGACATCGTCCTCGATGTGCGGCCGGTCCTCGATGTGCGGCCCGTCCGTGACGTGCGGCCCGGCTTCGGCGTGCGGCCCGTTCTCGGCGTGCGGCCCGGCGAGGGCTTCGCGTCCACGGTGACCGGCGGCCGGGTGCCGGCCGAGTTCGTCCGGGCGGTCGAGGCCGGCTGCCGGGAAGCTCTCCAGGCGGGCCCGCTCGGCGGTCATCCGGTGGTCGGCGTGCACGTGACGCTGACCGACGGCGGCACCCACCCGAAGGACTCGTCGGAGCTCGCCTTCCGTACGGCCGGCAAGCTCGGCCTGCGCGCGGCGCTGGCGACCTGCGAGATGGCGCTGCTCGAGCCGGTCGTCGACGTCACGGTGACGGCGCCGGCCGAAACGCTCGGTGGGGTGCTCGGCGATCTGGCCGCCCATCGCGGGCAGATCACCGACAGCACCGGCGAGACCATCACGGCAACGGTTCCGCTGGCGGCGTTGTTCGGCTACGCCACCCGGCTGCGTAGCCAGACGCACGGGCGGGGCGTGTTCACCGCCCGGCCGGCCGGCTACCGTCCGGCCGCCTGAGAAGGGCGCGTTCACCGCCCGGCCGGCCGGCTACCGTCCGGCTGCTTGAGAAGGGCGCGTTCACCGCCCGGCCGGCCGGCTACCGTCCGGCCGCCTGAGGAATGGCGCGGGCCTCGACCACCGCGGTCGGGGCCCGCGCCCATCCGCGCTGGACGTCGCGGTCTGCTCCTCCACCGCCGCGCAGTTGCCTCGGTCGTCGATTCTGAGGCGGCCGCCGCTCAGCGATCGCCTTCCTGATCGGCGGTGGGCCACGGGTCGGCGACCGCGTGCAGCAACCGGGCGATGGCCGATGGGTCTCCCACGACGGCGGCACTGCCGTCGGCGCATGCCCGGGCGAGCGTGGCGGGCTCGGTCAGCAGGGCGCTGAGCGTCTCGGGCGCGGCGCGCAGGGAGGCGTCGGCCGTTGCCGGCTCGCCCGGCTCCACGTGGATCCGGCCGGACGCCATGCGGACCGTCCAGACCCGGCCGTCGAGCTCGAGCCGGCAGGTCGCCGGCGCCGCGGGGTCGGGCCGGGCAGCACTCTGCAGGAAGATCAGCACGGAGGTGGCGCTGAGCGCGGCCGGTGGCGGCGGCTGCGGCGCGTCGATCCCCCAGTCGCCCAGCGCCAGCACGATCGGTTCCAGCTTCCGGCCCCACTCGGTCAGCTCGAAGGCCGGCTCCGCGGTACGGCGGATCACACCGTGCTTCTCGAGCTCGCGGAGGCGATCGGCGAGCACGTTCGCGCTGACACCCGGCAGGGCGTGCCGCAGCTCCGAGAAGCGCTGCGGGGTCAGGAGCAGCTCGCGGACGACCAGCAGCGCCCAACGCTCCCCGACGACGTCGAGGGCGCGGGCGATCCCGCACGAGTCCCGATAGCTGCGGCTGGTTGGCATGGGTCTGATCCTAAACCACCATGACGGCTAGTCGTTTTTAACAACCAAGAGTGGTTGCATGACAGGTATGACTGGATTGCTGCTCGAGGACAGGAACGCCGTGATCTACGGGGGCGGGGGCGCCATCGGCGGCGCCGTCGCGCGGGTGTTCGCCCGGGAGGGCGCGAGGGTGTTCCTCGCCGGGCGAACGCGGGCGCGGCTCGACGCGGTGGCGCGGGACATCGCCGCCGCGGGCGGAAAGGCCGAGACCGACCAGGTCGACGTCTTCGATCAGCAGGCGGTCGAGAAACACGCCGAGGCGATCGCCGCGACGGCCGGAAGCATCGACATCGCCCTCAACGCGGTGAGCGTCCCGCACGATCAGGGAACTTTGCTGGCCGGGCTGTCGCTCGAGGAGTTCATGCGGCCGATCGACGGCTTCCTGCGGACGCTGTTCATCACCAGCAAGGCCGTGGCGCGGCACATGGGTCGCAGGCGTCCGGGCGTCATCCTGACCCTGTCCGAGCCGGGCGCCAAGCTGGCGGTGGGCGGCATCCTGGGCCACGGCGTGAGCGCGGCCGGCAAGGAGGCGTTCGCCCGGCTGCTGGCCGCGGAACTGGCCCCGGCCAACATCCGAGTCGTCGACATCCGGCCGCACGCCGCCGTCGACGGGCCGGCCGCGGGCTCGTACACCAAGGACCTGTTCCGGCCGATCGCGGCCGCGGCCGGCCAGTCGGTCGAGGAGTTGCTCGACGGCGGGGCGATGGCGCAGGGGACGCTGCTCAAGCGGCTGCCCACGCTCGCCGAGATCGCCGAGGCGGCCGCGTTCCTGGCGTCCGACCGCGCCGGCGCCATCACCGGAACGATCGCCAACCTCTCCGCCGGCGCCCTCGTCGACTGAACTCCGGCCGACAGCCCCGCCGGGCGAGACAGCGGCCGGAGCGCGGCGAGGCGGCGGCCGGAGCGTGGCGAGGCGGCGGCCGGAGCGTGGCGAGGCGGCGGCCGGAGCGTGGCGAGGCGGCGGCCGGAGCGTGGCGAGGCGGCGGCCGGAGCGTGGCGAGGCGGCGGCCGGAGTCCCGCGAGGCGGCGGCCGGAGCCCGGCGAGGCTGCCGGCCCGAGCCCGGCGAGGCGAAGGCGGGAGCGCGGCGAGGGCGTTACGCGGCGGCTACTCGAAGGTCTCGCCGGCGCGGGCCTTCGCCAGCAGCAGCGCCGGCGGGGCGAACCGGTCCCCGTACCGAGCCGCCAGCTCGCGTGCCCGATCGACGAACCCCGGCAGCCCGCCCGGGTACTGGTTGACGTACTGCAACACGCCGCCGGTCCAACCCGGATAGCCGATCCCGAGGATCGAACCCACGTTCGCCTCGGGCACCGAGTTGAGCACGCCCTCGTCCAGGCACTTCACGCTCTCCAGGGCCTCGATGAACAGGAAGCGCTCCTTCAGGTCCTCGAGCGGGACCCGCACATCGGGCCGCGCGAACGCCGACAACCCCGCCCAGAGGCCGGCGCGCTTGCCCTCCTCGTACACATAGAAGCCCGCCCCGGACGAACGGCCCGGACGCCCGAACTCATCGATCATCCGATCCATGACCGCGTCCGCGGGGTGTGCCACCCACGAGTCGCCGAGCGCCGCCTGGTACTCGCGGCGGATCTTGCGGGGGAGGGTGAGGGTGAGCTCGTCCATCAGTTGCAGCACCGGCGCCGGATAGCCGGCCTGGCTGCTGGCCTGCTCGATGCTGGCCGGCGGCACCCCTTCGGCGAGCATCGCGAGGCCCTCGCTGGTGAACGTGCCGATCACCCGGCTGGTGAAGAAGCCGCGGCTGTCGCCGACCACGATCGGGGTCTTGCGCAGCAGCCCGACCACCGCGAGCGCCCGGCGCAGCGCCTCGTCGCCGGTCTTCTCCCCGGGGATGACCTCGACCAGGGGCATCTTGTCGACCGGGGAGAAGAAGTGCAGGCCGATGAAGTCGTTCTGCCGGCGGACCCCCTCGGCGAGCAGCGTGATCGGCAGCGTCGACGTGTTCGAGCAGAGAAGCGCGTGCGGCGCCACGATGTCCTCGATCTCGGCGAAGACCCGGTGCTTGAGACCGACGTCCTCGAATACCGCCTCGATCACCAGGTCGGCACCGGCCAGGTCGGTCAGGTCGGCGGTCGGCGTGATGCGATCCAAGAGCTCGGCGTTCCCGCGCCGGCTCACAATCTTTTCCGCGTACGCCTTCCCGCGCGCCGCCGCCTCAAGGGTGACGTCGCGGAGCACCACATCCAGACCGGCCCGCGCGCACACGTAGGCGATGGCCGCGCCCATCATGCCGGCGCCGAGCACGGCCACCTTGCGCACCGGTGGCACCTCGCCGACGTCCCGCTTGTTCACCGTGTTCAGGTCGTAGAAGAACGCCTTGATCATGTTCTTCACGGTCTGGCCGGTGGCGAGGCTCGCGAAGTAGCGGGCCTCGACGGTGAACGCGGCGTCGATGTCGAGTTGGGCCCCCTCCACGGCCGCGCACAGGATCGCCCGGGGAGCGGGGTAGGGCGCGCCCTTGAGCTTCTTCTGCAGATTCGCCGGGAACGCCGGCAGCTGGGCCGGCGGGACGCCGCCCGGGATGCGGTAGCCGGGGCGGTCCCAGGGCTGAGCGGCGTCGGGGTTGTGGTGAATCCAGGTTCGCGCGGCCGTCATCAGCGCGTCCCGATCCGGCACCAACTCGTCGATCAGGCCGAGCTCGCGCGCGGCCGGTGCGCGGTGCCGGGCGCCGGTGAGCAGCACCTCGGTCAGCGCGGTGGCCAGCCCGAGCAGCCGGACGGTGCGCACCACACCGCCGCCGGCCGGCAGCAAACCGAGAGTCACTTCCGGCGCGCCCACCTCCAGTTTGGGGTCGTCGAGGGCGATCCGGCGGTGGCAGGCGAGCGCGATCTCCAGGCCGCCGCCGAGCGCCGAGCCGTTGAGCGCGGCCACCACCGGGCACCCGAGCGTCTCGAGCCGGCGCAGCTGGGCCTTCACCTCGGTGGACTGCCGCATCGCCTCCTCGGCCTGATCGGGGCCGATCGCCCGGAGCCGGTCGAGGTCGCCGCCGGCGAACCAGGACTTCTTGGCCGAGGTGATGATCACGCCGGCGATGTCGTCGCGCTCGGCCTCGAGGCGGTCGATCATCGCGCCCATGCTCCGCACGTACGCCTGGTTCATGGTGTTGGCGCCGCGCGCCGGATCGTCCAGGGTGAGTACGACGATGCTGTCGTCGCCCCGCTCCCAGCGGATCGTCTCGCTCATTGCCGGCCCCCGCTCCGCGGATCGGCGCTCGTCCGCCGTTTTGGTCCGGGCCGTAGCCGCACCGCTGCGCTCACTGGATCACCTCCACGACGGTCGCGGCGCCCATGCCGCCGCCGATGCAGAGCGTGGCCAGGCCGTATCGGCCGCCGCGCCGCTCCAGCTCGTCGACCAGCGTCCCGATGATCATCGCGCCGGTCGCGCCGAGCGGGTGGCCGAGCGCGATCGCGCCGCCGTTGACGTTGACGATCTCCGGGTCGACCTTGAGGTCGTCGACGAAGTGCAGCACCGCCGCCGCGAACGCCTCGTTCATCTCGACCAGGTCGAGGTCGTCGACGGTGAGGCCGGCCTTGTCGAGGGCCTTGCGGCAGGCCGGCGCCGGGCCGGTCAGCATGATCGTCGGGTCGGCGCCGCTGAGCGATGCCGAGACGATGCGCGCCCGCGGGGTGAGGCCCGCTCGCTCGCCGGCCGCCTCCGAACCCACGACCACCAGCGCGGCACCATCCACAATGCCGGACGAGTTGCCGGCGGTGTGCACGTGGTCGATCCGTTCGATCCAGTGGTACTTCTGCAGCGCCACCGCGTCGAAGAAGTCCATCTTGGCGAAGGACGGCGGCAGGGCGCCGAGCCCCGCCATCGTCGTCCCGGGCCGCACGTGCTCGTCGTGGTCGAGCACGACGAGGCCGTTCAGGTCGCGCACCGGCACGACCGAGCGGTCGAAATACCCGTTCGCCTTGGCGTGCGCGGCACGTTGCTGTGACTTCAGCGCGTACGCGTCGACGTCCTCCCGGGAGAAGCCGTCGAGCGTGGCGATCAGGTCGGCGCTGATGCCCTGCGGCACGAAGCCGGTGGCCAGGTTGGTCTCCGGGTCGAGCGCCCACGCCCCGCCGTCCGAGCCCATCGGCACCCGGGACATCGACTCGACACCGCCGGCGAGCACCAGGTCTTCCCAGCCGGAGCGGACCTTCTGTGCGGCCAGGTTCACCGCCTCGAGCCCGGCGGCGCAGAAGCGGTTGACCTGCACACCGGCCACGGTTTCCGGCAGTCCGGCGGCGAGTGCGGCGGTCTTGGCGATGTCGGCGCCCTGCTCGCCGACGGGGGAGACGACGCCGAGCACGACGTCGTCGATGGCGGCCGGGTCGAGGCCGGGCGCGCGCCGCCGAAGCTCGTCGATCAGGCCGGTGACCAGCGCGACCGGCTTGGTGCCGTGCAGCGAACCGGTCTTCTTCCCTCGCCCGCGGGGGGTGCGGATCGCGTCGTAGAGGAACGCCTCATGGCTGCGAATCATGATTAACTTAGTCACGTATAACTGCTTGTTGTCAAGGCTGCTGAAATTCGGCAGGAGAGAATCCGGGCTAACTCGCGTAGGCTGTGCCGGTGCAGAGCCCCACGGTTGGCCGGCGACGGCCGAAGGATCGCAAGGACCGGATCGCGCAGGTCGCGGCCGAGCTCTTCGGCGAGCGGGGCTACCACGGCGTCAGCCTCGAAGAGATCGCGGCCGTGGTCGGGATCAGCGCCCCCGCGGTCTACCGGCATTTCGGCAGCAAGTACGCGATCCTGGTCGCGGCCACCCGCGGTCTGGTCGACGCGGCGCTGACCGCCACCGAGGTCGAGGGTATCCCCGCGACGGTCGACGCGCTCGCCACCTTCGCCGTGACCCACCGCAAGACGGCCGGGCTCTACCAGTGGGAGTGGCGCTACCTGGCCGCGGAGCACCGGCTCGAGTTCGGCGACGACCTCACGCTGCTGCTGCGCCGGGTGGCCGAGCCGCTGCTGGCGGACCGGCCGAGCCTGACCCCCGCGGGCGCCGACGCGATGGCCCGGGCCGTGCTGAGCATCTTCGGCAGCCTGAGCACCCACCGGGCGGTGATCGCGCGGAGCCGGGCCGAGGGTGTGCTCCGCCGGGCCGCGCTCGCGGTGCTGCGGGAGGAGCCGCCCACCCCGGCCGGCCGGCCGTCGGTCGTGCCCTACGCCGTGGTCCGGGTCACCGATCGCCGCGAGCTCCTGCTGGCCTCGGCGATCCGGCGGTTCCGCCACTTCGGCTACCACGCGGTCAACGTTGACGACATCGCGAGCGGGGCCGGCCTCAACGCGTCCAGTGTGTACCGCTACTTCCCGGGCAAGGCCGAGCTGCTCGCGGCGGCGTTCTACCGGGCCTCCGACCGGGTGGCCGAGGCGACCGCGGCCGCGCTGGAGGGCGCGCGGGACGACAAGGACGCGCTGCACCGATTGATCGAGTCGTACGTGGAGCTGACCTTCGAGCGCAGTGACCTCGTCTCCGTCTACCTCGCCGAGAACAACAGCCTGCCCGAGTCCGACCGGCACGAGCTGCGCAAGGCGCAGCGGCTGCACGTGGAGGAGTGGGTGCGGCTGCTGCTCGCCGTCCGACCGGCGCTGGTGGCCTCCGAGGCGCGCGTGCTGACCCACGCCGCGCTGAACCTGGTCACGGACCTGGGCCGATGGGTGCGATTCGATCGGCGCACCGCCATGGACCACCATCTGGTCCGCCTCATGCGGCGCGTCCTGATGGCTTAAGTTAATCTCGCTTCTACCGCCGCGCCAGCCCTGAGATGCGAAAAATCGCGCCATAAGCGCGTAGGTCTTCCCACGAAGTTAATCGTCGTTTACGTTGCCGGGGTGGATACCAACGTAGCTCCGCCGGCTGATGGTCCAGGCTTCGGCAGGGCCACAGCGCGGCGATGCGCCGAGATCGCGTCGGGCCAGACCGTTCCCGCCTTGCTGCACCGCAACGCCACCACCTTCGGCGACCGGCCGGCCCTGAGCATGCTCGGCAGCGACATCACCCGCACCTGGCGTGAGCTGCGCGACGAGATCGCGGCGCTCGCCCGCGGGCTGGCCGAGCTCGGCCTCACCTCCGGCGACCGGATGCTGATCATGATGTCCGGCCGGCCCGAGCACTGGATCGCCGACCTGGCCGCGACCCACCTGGGCGCGGTGCCCTCCACGGTGTACGCGACGCTGGCGCCCGAGCAGCTGCGCTACGTCGCCGCGCACAGCGGCGCCCGGATCCTGGTGCTCGAGTCGCCGGAAGCCCACGACCAGTGGAAGCCGATCCTCGACTCGCTGGCCGAGCCGCCGCGGGTGCTGGTCGTCGGCGGCTCCCTCGAGGAGGCCGCGGCGCGCGGGGCCGACCTGCACCGAGCCGACCCGTCGGTGTTCGAGACGACCTGGCGAAAGATCGTTCCCTCGCAGCCGGTGACCCTGCTCTACACGTCGGGCACGACCGGCGATCCGAAGGGCGTCGTGCTCACCCATGCGAACGTGATCTACCAGTCCGCGGCGCTCGAGGCGACGGTTCCCACGCCCGATCACATGCCCTCGCTCGCGTACCTGCCGCTCGCGCACATCGCCGAGCGGATGCTCGGGATCTACAACCCGATCTATCGGGCCGGGCACGTGACGATCTGCCCCGACCCGGCTCAGCTGCTCGCCGGCCTGGTCGCGGTGCGGCCGGTGTCGTTCTTCGGGGTGCCGCGCATCTGGGAGAAGATGGTCGCCGGCCTGCAGGCCCAGCTCGCCGCGGCCGACCCGCCGGTGCGCGCGGCCGTGGAGAACGCGAGCGCCCTCGCCCTGCAGGCCTACGAGTTGCGCGCCGCCGAGCAGGAGGTCCCCGACGACCTGGCCGCGCGGTTGCTGGCGGTCGACTCGCTGGTGCTGCGGCCGCTGCGGGCCCGGCTCGGGCTCGACAACATGCTGTGGGCGGGCAGCGGCGCGGCGCCCATCCCGGTGGAGGTGCTGCGCTACCTCGCCGGCATCGGGGTCGACGTCCTCGAGGTCTGGGGGATGACCGAGACCACCGGCACGGCGACGATCAACACCCCCGACCATTTCCGTACGGGGACGGTGGGCCGGGTCAACCCGGGCATGGAGCTGAAGCTCGGCGAGGACGGCGAGATCTTCGTCCGCGGGCCGCTGGTCTGCGCCGGCTATCTGCGCCCGGACGGCGAGGTCGCGCCGGTCGTGGATGCCGAGGGCTGGCTCGCGACCGGCGACGTGGGCGTGCTCGACGAGGACGGGTATCTCACGATCACCGACCGCAAGAAGGAACTGATCATCACTTCGGCGGGCAAGAACATCTCGCCCGCGCAGATCGAGAACCTGCTCCGGGCGCATCCGCTGATCGCACAGGCGGTCGCGATCGGCGACCGGCGGCCGTACGTGACCGCTCTGATCGTGCTCGACGAGGAGGCGGCGCCGATGTGGGCCCGCGCCCGCGGCATCACCGATGTCTCGGTCGACTCGCTCTCCTCCGATCCCGCGGTGCTGGCGGAGATCGGCGAGGCGGTGGCCGCCGCCAACGCCCGCCTGGCCCGGCCCGAGCAGGTCAAGACCTTCCGGGTGCTGCCCACGGTCTGGTCCCCGGTGAGCGGCGAACTGACCCCGACGCTCAAACTCCGGCGGCGGGTCGTGCAGGAGCGGTACGCGGACACCATCGACCAGCTCTACTCCGAGCGGTAAAGCCGGGACGAGCCCGGCCGGGTCACTCGACGCGACCCTCCCGGGCGTCGTCAGGCGCGGCGTAGGTGTTCGACCGGGAGGTCCGGGCAGTGGCGCCCCGGCGTCGTCAGGCGCGGCGTAGGTGTTCGACCGGGAGGTCCGGGCAGTGGCGCCCCGGCGTCGTCAGGCGCGGCGTAGGTGCTCCACCGGGAGGTCCGGGCCGGGCGCGGGGCGCCCAGGTCCGCCGGCTGGTAGCCGGTCGGGTAGCCGGGGTAGGTGCGGTTGCGCTTGGAGACGCCCAGGACCGAATGGCGGCGCGGGGGCAGCAGGCGTACGGCGGCGGCGCGGGCGTGCAGGCCGCCCGATGCCACCTTGCCCACCCAGGCCGGGGCGGGATCGAAGCCGAAGGCGCGCAGCATCGGCTCGTCGAGCATGCCCCGGACGCCGAGCCGCACCGCGGGGCGCAGGAAAGCCGGGAACCAGGCGGCGAACAGGCCCACCGTGTACTCGCCCACCCGGCGGTTGGTGTCCGAGTAGACGAAGTGCTCGGCTTCGTAGGCGCGCTTGAAGGCGGCGAACTCGTCGTAACTCGCCGGGATGTCGTGGATGCCCATCCGGGTGCCGACGGCGCGGTAGTAGTGGAACGCGGCCAGCCGCTCGTTCTCGTGCAGCGGGCGCCAGCCGTACCGGGCCAGCCACGCGATCGGGTCGTAGACGAAGGTGGACAGCACGTAGAGCATGTCGTCGTTGGCGATGGCGTAGCGGCCGTGGGCCCGGTTGACCACCCGCAGCGCCTCGCGGCCGCGCGGCGAGTCGTAGCCGTGGGCGGCGATCTCGCCCATCAGCAACGCCGTGTCGTCGTAGCGCTGCTGGGGGCGCTTCTCGAACTCGCCGGTCGCGGCCAGCAGGCGGGAGATCGTGGGCACGCAGTACGTGCGGAACAGCGCGAACTCCAGGGCCCGGGTGTAGTCCCAGGGGAACTCCAGGCCGGCCGAGATCTGGTAGATCTCCAGGTGGTCGCGGGCCGGGTCCAGGGCGGCGATGCGCCGCAGGTTGCGGTGTCGGCCGAACATCAACCCATCAACTCCCTCACTCGGGGCGATCAGGCCATCGTATTTGATATTTGATACCGTCGGCCCATGCGACCTCAGCTTTCCGACGAGGTGGCCACCGCGCTGCGGGAGCGGATCATGTCGGGCGAGCTGCGTCCGGGCGCCCGGATCCGGCTCGAGGAGGTCGCCGCCCAGCTCGGCGTCAGCATCACGCCGGTGCGCGAGGCGCTGCTGACCCTGCGCGGCGAGGACATGGTCGAACTGCAACCCCGCAAGGGGTACGTGGTGGCGCCACTCGCCAAGCAGGACATCGCCGACCTGTTCCAGCTGCAGGGCGACATCGCGGGGGAGTTGGCCGCCCGGGTCGCCGAGCGGATCACCGACGCGCAGCTGTCCGAGCTGACCGTGGCGAACGCGGCGTTGCTGCGCGCCGCGCGGGCCCGGAAGGTCGACGAGATCGAGCGGCTGGAGTACGAGTTCCACCGCACCATCAACCGGCTCGCCGACGCCCGCAAGCTGAGCTGGTTCCTGCACACGGCGACGCGCTACACGCCGGCCCGGTTCTACGCCGCCGACCAGGCCTGGCGGGCGAGCATGCGGCAGGACCACGAACTGCTGCTGGGCGCGTTCGAGCAGCGCAGCCCGGCGGCCGCCCGCACCATCATGACCGGCCATTTCACCGACGGCGCCGCGCTGCTCATCAAGCACCTGGATGACCTGGCCATCTGGACCTGATCCGGATCACTTGGCGCCGCGGGCGTGGCGCATGCGGAACACCCTGACCGCCCGATCCAGTACGGCCTGGTCGCGGCCCAGCCTCATCAGGTCCAGCGGCGCCTTGAAGCGCTGCCAGGTGACCGACTGGGCGCGGCTGAACTCGCGCAGCCCGTCCGGACCGTGGATGCGTCCGAACCCGGAGTCGCCCACGCCGCCGAACGGCAGGGCCGGCACCGCCGCGAAGCCGAGCACGCCGTTGACCGAGGCGGCCCCGGTGCGCAGGCGCGCGGCGAGCCGAACCGCCTCGCGCCGGTTCCGGGAGAAGATCGAGGCGGCCAGGCCGTACGTGGTGGCGTTCGCCCGGCGGACCGCGTCGTCGAGGTCGTCCACGGGATTGACCACCAGCGTCGGGCCGAAGGTCTCCTCGGTCATCGCCGCCGAGTCCTCCGGGACGTCGGTGAGCACCACCGGGAAGATGTACGGCGGCCGCACCGCCTCCGGGCCGCCGACGACCGCCGTGCCGCCCCGGGCCACCGCGTCGTCGATGTGCCGCCGCACGATGTCCACCTGCGACGGCACCGTCATCCGCCCGTACGGCAGCTGGTCGCCGTCCTCCGGGAGCGCCGACGCGATCGCCGAGAGCCGATCGACGAACTCCCGGTAGACCGGCCGCTCGACATAGACGCGCTCGACGCCGGCGCAGGTCTGCCCGGCATTGCCGAACCCGCCGAACGCCGCCGCCTTGGCCGCCGCGTCGAGGTCGGCATCGGCCGCCACGATCATCGCGTCCTTGCCGCCACCCTCGATCACCACCGGGGTGAGCGTCTGCGCGCAGGCCGCCATCACCTTGCGCCCGGTGGCGGCCGAGCCGGTGAACGCCACCTTGTCCACCCCCGCCGCGCACAGCGCCGCCCCGACCGCACCGTCCCCGGTGACCACCTGCAACACCGGCTCACCCACCGCCGAACTCCACGCCTCCGCGAGCCACTGGCCGGTCCTCGGCGTGTGCTCGCTCGGCTTGAAGACCACCGCGTTTCCCGCCGCCAGCGCGTACGAGAGGGATCCCATCGGCGTGTAGACCGGGTAGTTCCACGGCCCGATCACCCCGATCACGCCCAGCGGCCGGTACGCCAATGCCGCCCCCTGATCGGCGGCCAGCAGCCCCGACCGCACCCGCCGCCGGCGCAGCACCCGGGACGCGTTCCTCGCCGCCCAGTCGAGATGCTCGACGGCCAGCATGATCTCGAGCAGCGCGTCGCCGACCGGCTTGCCGGTCTCCTCGCTGATCACGGCAGCCAGCTCGTCCGAGCGGGCCGCGACGGTGCGTTTCCAGGCGAGCAACCGGGCCCGCCGTTCGTCGAAATCGAGCGCGCCCCACCAGGTGGCGGCGCGGCGGGCGGCGGCGAGAGGAGCTTGCAGGCGGACCTCGGTGGTGGCGACCATGACACCCTCCAGATTTGATATTTGATATGCTACGTTCGCTGTCAATCCCAGGTACCAGCCCCGGAAGGGATTGACATGTATCTCGACTTCACCGACGAGCAGCGCGCCTTCGCCGAGGCGGTCACCGACTTCTGCAAGCGCGAGGCCGGCACCCGGCAGCGGCGCGACGAGCTCACCGACGGCGGCCGGCACGCGCACAACCAGGCCCTCTACCAGAAGCTCGCCGATCTCGGCTGGCTCGAGGTGGCGCTCGGCGAGCGGATGGTCGACACCTGCCTGTTCCTGGAGCACACCGCGTACGGGATGGCGCCGATCGGCGGGTTCGCGACCTCGTCGATCGTGGCCGGGGCGATCCAGCGTTTCGGCTCGCCGGCGCAGAAGGCGGCCGTGCTCGGCGGGGTCGCGGCCGGCCGGACGTATGCGATCGCCATGTCGGAACCGGAGGCGGGCTCGGACGTCGCCGCCCTCGCCTGCCGCGCGGAGGCCGCCGACGGCCGCGGTTACGTCATCGACGGGCAGAAGACGTGGTGCTCGAACGCGCACTTCGCCGATGCGATCCTGCTGGTCGCGCGCACGTCGGGCGGGCCGGGCGAGCACGAGGGGCTCACCATGCTGCTGGTGCCGGCCGACGCGGCCGGGCTGCGGATCAGCGGCATCGACACGATGGGCGGCCGTGAGGTCAACGACCTGTACTTCACTGGCTGCGCGGTGCCGGCCGACGCCGTGGTCGGCACCGCCGGGCAGGGCTGGCGGCAGCTGATGGCCGGGCTCAACCTGGAACGGCTCATCCTCGCCGCGTTGATGCTCGGCACCGCCCGCCGCGCCTTCGACGACGTGCTCACCTACGTGCGCGACCGGCGCCAGTTCGGCCGCCCGATCGGCAGCTTCCAGGCGCTGCGCCACCGGATCGCCGACCTGGCCACCGAGATCGAGTGCTGCAAGTTACTGGTGTATCGCACCGCCGCATTGGTCGATCGCGATCCGTCCCGGGTGCTGCCCCGGGAGAGCTCGATGGTCAAACTCAAGACCACCGAGGTCGCGCGCGAGGTGGCGCTGGCCGGCATGCAGATGATGGGCGGTTACGGCTACGCGACCGAGTACGACATGGAACGCCACGTTCGCGCCGCCCTGGTCTCGACCGTCTACGGCGGCACGAGCGAGATCCAGCGTGACATCATCGGAAAGACGTACGGCCTATAGATCTTGGCGGTCGTCAGATCTTGGCGGCGATGATCGGCGCCAGCCGGTCGGTGATCTTGCGATGGCCGGCGTCGGTCGGATGCGTGCCGTCGGTGAAGTCGGCGCTGGTCAGCCAGCCTTCCGTGCTGACGTAGAAGACGTTCGCGTCGCCGGCCGCCGCGCGGGCCTGCACCGCGGCCTGGGTCTGCACCCCGAACCGCTTGCTGAAGGTCTCCATCGCGAAGATCTTCGCGTTCGGGTACTTCGCCCGCACCTCCTCCAGGAGATGCAGGTAGTGCGGCTGGAAGGTGGTCGTGTGCGTGCCGTGCGCGAGATCGTTGGTGCCCAGGTTGATGATCACCGCGTCGGCCGTGTACCGGCTGAAGTCCCACGCCGGTGAGTTCGCGGCGCTGCTGAGCCGGAGGAAGTAGTCCTCCAGGCCCACGCAGCCGTCCGCGGTGGTGACCAGGCACGCCCCGCCCTGCGCGATCTGGGTGTGCCGGGCGCCGAGCCGCTCGCCGATCAGCCACCCGTACGCGGTCAGCGCGTTTTCCGAGGTGGTGGTGCCTACGGTGATCGAGTCGCCGACGAACTCGAGGAGCTTCGCCGGCCGGGCCGGCGCAAACGTTGCCGCCCCGGAGTCGAGCACGAGCCCCTGGAAGATCGCATCGCCGTGGTACGAGCCGGCCACCACCCGGTACGAGACGCGTAGTGTGTGCCGCCCGGCGGCGAGCTTCGTCGGGGTGAGATCCACCGTGCCGGTCCGGTTGGTCAGGTACTTGTCGGCGCCGCCGTCGATCGAGTAGTAGAGGTCGATGCTGTTGCGCTGCTTGAGTTTCACGGTGGTCCCGGTGAACCCGGTGCTCAGGTACGCGCCCGCCCACTCCGGCAGGTAGCCGCCGGCGTTGCCGGTGTCCCACCGCCCGACGAAGGCGATGTTCGGGTCGGTCGGCGACCCGTCGCCGGTCGCCGCGACCGCTCCCGTAAAGGCACCGCGAGGCCTGGCCGATGCGCTCGCCGCGGCGGGCAGGATCGGCGTCAGCAGGGCCAGGGCGGCAACGAACGCCAGGCGTTTCATGCAACATTCCTTTCCGGTACGGGTCGGGAGCGCTCCCACATTTATAGCAGTCGATATGATCCGATCATGGGCATGGTGGATTTCGAGCTCGCGGTCCAGGACACGCACGGCCTTCGGGTGGCCGCGCGGCTAGGCGTCGATCGGGTCGAGTTGGGCACGGCCCTGGCGCTCGGCGGCCTCACCCCGTCCCGGGGCCTGATCGAGACGGCCGTCGAGACGCCCGGTATCCCGCCGGTGCACGTGCTGGTCCGGCCCCGGCCCGGCGGCTTCGACTACGAACCCGACGAAACGACGCTCATCCTGCGCGACATCCGGAATGTTCGAGCGGCCGGAGCGGCCGGCATCGTGGTGGGCGGTGTGCGCGAGGGCAGGGTGGACGCCGACCTCGTCGAGCGGGTCGTCGCGGCGGCCGGCGAACTGCCGGTGACCTTCCACCGCGCGTTCGACACGCTCGCCGATCCGCAGCGGGCGGTGGAGACCCTGGTTCCGCTCGGCGTCCGGCGAATCCTCGCGTCGGCGACCGACCTGGACCGGCTGGCCGGAGCGGTCGACGCCGCGGCCGGCCGGATCGAGATCATGGCGGGCGGAGGAGTCCGGCCCGACCTGGTCGACGAGATCGTCCGCACCGGTGTGGACGCGATACATGCCTCGGCCAAGCACACCGTCGGCGCCCCGGTCGGCGTCACCCTGGGAAGCTCCGCCCAGGCCGGCAGCCAGGGGCGGGAAACCACCGACGAGCGCCAGGCCGCCCAGATCATGGCCACGCTGCGACTGGCGCAGGCGCCCCGAAACCACGCCTGACCGGCCCCGCCCCGGCCCGCCGGCCCCGCCCCGCCCCGCCGGCCCCGCCCCGGCCCGCCGGCCCCACCCCGGCCCGCCGGCCCCACCCCGGCCCGCCGGCCCCGCAGGGCCGTCGGGCCGCACGGCTCACGGCGCCGCGGGAACGCTGCGGGACCGTCGGGCCGCACGGCTCACAGCCCCGCGGGAACGCTGCCGGACAGTCGGACCGCACGGCTTATGGCCCCGTGAGAACGCCGCCGGGCGCGTCGCACGGCTTACGGGCCCGCGGGCACCGGCCGCAGCGCCTCGAAGCGCACCTGACTCACCGGCCGGAACCGGTCGTCCAGGGTGATCAGCAGGCTGAGCAGCACCGCGAAGAACAGCGCCACCCCCAAGTTCAGGTCCCCGCCCACCTGGTTGAGCACCCAACTCGCGCCCACCACCAGCCCGGCGTTGACCACCGCCCGCAGCCCGAACGCCGCCGCGGCCGACTCCGCGCTCCCGGCCCGCCGAGCCACCCCGAGGCTGATCGCCACGTTGACCACGACGAACGCCGCGATGCCGACGAACAGCTCCAGCTCGCTGGATTGCACCCCGGGCAGCACCTCGCCGTAGATCACCGAGAGCAGCCCGATGAGCACCACCTTCTCGAGGGTGGCCGACGACCAGATCTGCCAGTGCTGCGCGACCCACCGGTCCCGGTCGGCGGCCGTGTCCATCTCCGCCGGCAGCGGCTCGGCCGCCACGCGCAGCTTCCACGCCGGCTCCGGCAGCCGCGGCCACAGCCATAGCCAGATCCAGAGCGTGGCGCCGATCGCCAGCGCCGCGAGGATCGGGATCAGCACGGGGTGGGCGGCGACCGTGTCGGTGAAGTCCAGCTGGGCGACGTGGATCCACCACTCCTGCGGCAGCTTCACGAAGACCCAGATGCACCCCGCGGTGATCACCCAGCGTCGGAAGCTCACGGTCATCGGGTTCCACCGCAGGCGCACGATCTCGTACGCGATGAAGAAGTACTCGAAGGTGTTCGGGAAGATCAGGAGCAGGATCCGGTTGTCGAACAGCTCGAAGAGCACCACGCCGACCAGCCGGTAGAAGAACAGGAAACGCGCGACCTGGTACGCCGGATGGCTCGTCCAGTTGCGCAGCACCGACAGGTAGGCGACGGACAGGTAGAACATGTCCATCGCCTTGTCGTAGCCCTGGTAGCCGGGCGGGTCGAAGCCGAACCACTGGAAGATCGTCTGGTCCATCCCGTCGATGACCAGCGCGAGCACGATGGCCGGCAGCGGGAAGCGTGGGATGAACAGCGGCACGACGAAGCGCGCGCCCAGCACCGTCAGGAAGACCAGTGTCGCCTGTGCGCTCATGACCCGGCCCTCCGGCAGCTGGATTTTCCGGATAGTCCCAGGTGGATCCGCGGGCACACAAGGATTCCGCAGACCTTTCATCTGCTGCGGATGAGGGGGGTGTGCCGCTACTACTGGCAACGGAACGGGCCGCGGGTGCGGCCCGTTCCGATCCGATCAGGCCAGGGCGAACTTCTGCGCGCCCGAGGAGTTGCAGTCCCAGATCTGCAGGCGGGTCCCGTTCGCGGTGGCGCCGGACGGCGAGTCGATACACCGGCCGGTGGTCGGGTTGGACATCGAGCCGTCGCCGTTCACCACCCAGTTCTGGTATCCGCCGCCGTTGCAGGTGGCCAGCTGCAGCTTGGTGCCGGCCGCGTTGACCCCACCCGCGATGTCCAGGCACCGGCCCAGCGAGCGCAGGGTCTGCCCGCTCCAGGTCCACTTCTGGTCCTTCGACGTGGCCTGCTGGCAGTCCCAGAGCTGCACCGCGGTGCCGTCGCCGCCGGTGTCGTCGCCGGCCACGTCCACGCACTTGCCGCCCGGCCCGTAGATCGGGGTGCCGATGGCGAACTTCTGCGCGCCCGAGGAGTTGCAGTCCCAGATCTGCAGGCGGGTGCCGTTGGCCGTGGCGCCCGAGGGCGAGTCGATGCACCGGCCGGTCGTCGGGTTGCGCAGCGAGCCGTCCGGCTGCGTCACCCAATTCTGGTAGCCGCCGCCGTTGCAGGTGGCCAGCTGCAGCTTGGTGCCGGCCGCGTTCACCCCGCCGGCGATGTCCAGGCACTTGCCGAGCGTCTGCAGCGTCTGCCCGCTCCAGACGTAGTGCTGGTCCTTGGCATACGACTGACAATCCCACAGTTGTACGGCGGTGCCGTCCCCGCCGGTGTCGTCGCCCGCGACGTCCACGCACTTGCCGCCCGGCCCGGCGATGGTCTGCCCGGTCACCGTGCCGCCTCCGCCGCCGCCCGAGCCGCCCTTGTTGTAGACCGCCACCGAGTCGATCACGAGCTTGCCGCCGGAGACCGTCGAGGCGTTCGGCCCGCCGCCGAAGGCGTCCGGGAAGCCGCCGCCCATCGCCAGGTCGTAGATGATGAAGAACGGATGGTCGACCGCGTTCGCCCAGGTGGTGGCGTCCACCGCGGTCGCCTGGACCGTGAAGAAGTTGCTGCCGTCCAGGTAGAACCGGATCTGCTCGGGCGAGGTCGAGCGGTCGATCTCGACGGCGTAGTCGTGGAATCCGGTCTGGCAGCCCGGACAGGCCCGCTCGCCGGAGCCGATGCCGGTGGACTCGTTGCACGGCCCGCCGGGGTTGACGCCGCAGTGCAGGGTGCTGAACAGCGAGCCGCGGCCGTTGATGTCCTCCATCACGTCGATCTCGCCGGAGCCGGGCCAGGCGACGCCGGAGCGCAGCGGCGCGCCGAGCATCCAGAAGGCCGGCCAGTAGCCCGCGCCGTTGGCGGTGTTCACATTGGGCTGCTGCAGGATGGACTCGATCCGGACCACGCCGCCGGCGGCCGCGCCGAAGGTCGCCGCCTGGGTCTCCACCCGGCCGGAGGTCCACCCGGCGCGCGGGTCCGAGCCGGAGTGCAGGGCCTGCAGCACCAGGTGGCTCTGCCCGTCGTAGTAGACGTTCGAGGTGCTGCTGGTCATGGTCTCGATCTCGCCGGTGCCGAAGCTGCTGCCCGGCCCGGTGTCGTACTTCCACAGGCCCTGGTCGATGCCGGTGCCCGCGGCGCCGTTGAAGTCGTCGCTCCAGGTCAGCGTGAAGCCCGCGGGCGGGGCCGGCACCGAGGCCTGTGCGCTGTCGGCCACGGCGACGACGGCGGTCAGGGGGAGGGTGGCCAGGGTCAGAAGAGAGAGCGCTCTCCTTCGCGTGATTCTCCAGCGCATTTTCGAGCCTCCGGGGATGTGTACGCCCCCGGCGGGGTCCGGGTGGCTTAACACATCAGAAACGCCGAAGACTCATTTGTGTCAATGAGTCTTCGGCGTTGTCGGCCCGACTTTCCCCGGTTTGTTGCCCGCTCACCGCACCCGGGCGTCAGCGGCGTCCGGCCAGCTCGACGGCCTCCGTGGTCTCCTCGTCGGCGGTGTCCATCGCGATCAGGTACTGCGGGCGGTTCTGCAGGGCCGCGTAGATGCGTCCGATGTATTCGCCGAGCAGGCCGAGGCAGATCAGCTGGACGCCGCCGAGCAGCAGCACGGCGATGTACAGCGACGTCCAGCCGGGCACGACCGCGCCGAGGCCCCAGGCCACCAGGCCACTGACGATCAGCGCGAGGCACAGCAGGAAGCTGAGCAGCCCCAGCCAGGTGGCGATCCGCAGCGGCGTGGCCGAGAAGCTGGTCACGCTGTCCAGCGTCAGCTTGATCATCTTGCTGAGCGGGTACTTGGTCTCGCCGGCGACCCGCTCGGCCCGTACGTAGGTCACCTCGGCCGAGGAGAAGCCGAGCGAGGGCACCACCAGGCGGTAGACCGGCCGCTGCTCGGGCAGGCCGTTGAGCACGTCGACCACCGTCCGGCTCATCAGCCGGAAGTCGCCCGCCTGGTCGCTCACCCAGGGGCCGACCAGGCGGCGCATCGTCCAGTAGTAGACGCCGGCCGTGCGCCGCTTGAAGACCGTGTCCGTGCTGCGGTCGTTGCGTACCCCGTAGACGACCTCGACGCCCTGCTCGCGGGCCACGGCCAGCATCTCGCCGATCGTCTCCGGCGGGTCCTGCAGGTCGGCGTCGATGCTGACCACATAGTCGCCGTGGGCCGAGCGCAGGCCGGCGGCGAGCGCGGCCTGGTGCCCGGCGTTGCGGCGCAGCGAGACGATCCGCAGCTGCGGCCAGTCGGCGCGCAGCTGGAGCAGCCGGGCGACGGTCGCGTCGGCGCTGCCGTCGTCGACGGCGACCACCTCGTACGTGACGCCGAGGCCGTCGAGGACCGGCCGCAGCCGGGCCACGAAGTGGTCGACGGCCTCACGCTCGTTGTACATCGGGGTAACCACGGAGAGCGTAAGCGACGACACGGTTCTCTTCCTCCTCCGCGGTGCGCCATGAGACCAGAGGTACGGTAGGGGCATTTGTCAATAGTTGAACGCCATTCAGCTGGCACCCGGCCGGAAGACTAGCCGAATCGGACCGTCCGGCCCAGCGTGGGACCGTCGGTCCAGGGCCGCCGCTCGCCCTCGCGGCTCATGGTCGTCGATGCCCTGGTCACCGGGCCCCGGCCGGCCTGAGCCGGAGAATCACCCGATCGAAGGACCCGATCAGAAGCTTGAGCAGGATGCCGCCCGCACAGATCGGGGCCGGCCGGGCCACCTGGAGCTCTGCTGGTACTGCACCGGCAGATGACCCGTGCCGCCGGTGGCGACCGGAAGATCGACCAGCAGCGGGCCATCCGCCTGCCGGGCCAGCGGCCCGCCCGAGGTTGCCGCTACGATGCCCGGTGCGGCGTATCCCCCCGGGCGTCGCCTTCGGCCCCCGGCGAAGGGAAGATCGTGAATCGGCAGTGGAGCCGGGTCGGCGTGCGCGTCGCGTCGGTGGTCCTGCTGGTGGCCGGCGCCGCCGGTGGTTTCTACCTGGGTGAGGGGCGCCAGGTCCGGCCGGTCGGCCAGGTCGATCTCTCCGCCCAGGCCCAGATCGACGAGGTACAGCTGCTGAAGGCCCGGCAGAACCAGCACGTCGCCGCCCGGGCCTGGCAGCGCGAGGCCGAGTCGGAGGCCGCCGACAAGGCCGCGGTCGAGGCGAGGAGCGCGGCCGGCAAGGCACACGACCTGGCCCAGCGGGTGGTCGCCAAGCGGGCCGCGGAAAAGGCGAAGAAGTCCGGCGCGACGGTCCCGTACAACGGGCCGATCCCGTCCTCGTGCCAGGAGTTCGTCGGCAACCGGGCCACCGGCTGCGCGCTGATGCTCGAGGCCGGCTTCGCGATCGACCAGTTCCCGTGCCTGAACAACATGTGGAACAAGGAGAGCGGCTGGAACCATCGGGCCGAGAACCCGAACGGCGCGTACGGGATCCCGCAGGCCTTCCCGGGCAGCAAGATGTCCTCGGTCGCGGACGACTGGCGGACCAACCCGGCCACCCAGATCAGGTGGGGCCTCGGGTACATCAAGGGCAAGTACAAGACCCCGTGCGGCGCGTGGACGCACTGGGAAGCCAACCACTCGTACTGATTTCGCTCTTCACATTCACGTAATCGCATTGTTCAATGTTTGGGAGCGCTCCCATCGACTCCCAAGGGGCACCCCATGCGCCGTCTCCTGCTCGCACTCCTGGTCGCCGCCGGCCTGTTCGCCGTGGTCGTCCGCCCCGCCGAGGCCGCCACCGGCGCCTTCAACTACGGCGAGGCGCTGCAGAAGTCGATGTTCTTCTACCAGGCCCAGATCGCCGGCAAGAAGCCGTCCTGGAGCCAGGTCTCCTGGCGCGGCGACGCGGCCATGACCGACGGCGCCGACGTGGGGCTCGACCTCACCGGCGGCTGGTTCGACGCCGGTGACCACGTGAAGTTCGGCTTCCCGATGGCGTTCTCCACCACGATGCTCGCCTGGGGCGCGGTCGAGTACCGGGACGCGTACGCGGCCTCCGGCCAGCTCGGCACGTTCCTCAACAACCTGCGGGTGCCCAACGACTACTTCATCAAGGCGCACCCGTCGGCGAACGTGCTCTACGGGCAGGTCGGCAAGGGCGACGACGACCACAAGTGGTGGGGACCGGCCGAGGTGATGCCGATGGCCCGGCCGTCCTACAAGATCGACGCCGGCTGCGGCGGCTCGGATCTGGCCGGGGAGACCGCGGCGGCGATGGCGGCGAGCTCGATCGTCTTCAGACCGACCGATTCCGCGTACGCCGACAAGCTGTTGACCCACGCAAAGCAGCTCTACACGTTCGCGGACACGGTTCGGCGCGCGTACTCCGATTGCATCACCGATGCCCAGAACTTCTACAAGTCGTGGAGCGGGTACCAGGACGAGCTGGTGTGGGGCGCGATCTGGCTGTACCGGGCCACCGGCGACGCCACCTACCTGGCCAAGGCGGAGAGCGAGTACGACAAGCTCGGCACCGAGCCGCAGACCACCACGCACTCGTACAAGTGGACGATCGCCTGGGACAACAAGCAGTTCGGCGCGTACGTGCTGCTGGCCAACCTGACCGGTCAGCAGAAGTACATCGACGACGCGAACCGCTGGCTGGACTGGTGGACCGTCGGCGTGAACGGGGACAAGGTCCGCTACTCGCCGGGTGGCGAGGCGGTGCTCGACAGCTGGGGATCGCTGCGATACGCCGCCAACACGGCCTTCGTCGCGCTGGTCTACAGCGACAAGACCGGCGACGCGACCCGCAAGGCGCGGTACCACGACTTCGCGGTCCGGCAGATCAACTACGCGCTCGGCGACAACCCGCGGCAATCCAGCTACGTGATCGGCTTCGGTGCCAACTCCCCGAAGAACCCCCATCACCGTACGGCGCACGGGTCGTGGTGGGACAACATGACCGTTCCCACCGACACCCGGCATGTGCTCTACGGCGCCCTGGTCGGCGGCCCGTCCTCGCCCGACGACGCGTACCAGGACCAGCGCAGCGACTACGTGATGAACGAGGTCGCCGACGACTACAACGCCGGGTTCACTTCGGCGCTGGCCCGGCTGACCCAGGAGTACGGCGGGTCGCCACTGGCCGGCTTCCCCAAGGCGGAGACCCCGGACCTGGACGAGATCACCGTGGAGACGACGGTGATGCAGGACGAGCCGCGGGACACCGCCCTCAAGGTGATGATCTACAACAAGTCGGCGTTCCCGGCGCGGGCGCTGACCAGCGCGACCTACCGGTACTTCTTCCGGCGCGAGGGCACGGCGGCGCTGGTGGTGACGCCGGGGTACACGCAGGGGTGCCCGTCGCCGTCGACGGCCAAGCAGTGGTCCGGGGACATCTGGTACGTCGAGGTGAACTGCGCGGGATACACGATCGCGCCGGCCGGGCAGTCGGCGTACCGGATGGAGGTGCAGTTCAAGGTCGGCGTGGCCGACGGCGGCACCTGGGACCCGTCGAACGACCCGTCCTATCTGGCCGGAACCGCGGTTAACAAGAACGTCCCGCTGTACGAGGGCGGGAAGCTGATCTGGGGTCAGGAGCCGGGCGCGTCCTCGCCGTCACCGACGCCTTCGCCCAGCACCTCGTCGCCGACGCCCAGCCCGTCGCCGTCGACTTCGCCCACCACCAGCCCGTCGCCGTCGACTTCGCCCACCACCAGCCCGACGCCGACGTCCTCGGCCGGCTGCAAGGTCACTTACAGCGTCAACGACTGGGGTGGCGGCTTCACCGGGACGGTCACGCTGGCCAACACCGGGTCGGCGGCGTGGAGCGCGTGGTCGCTGGCGTTCGCGTTCCCCGGCAACCAGAAGGTGAGCCAGGGCTGGTCGGCGACCTGGACCCAGAGCGGCAGCCAGGTGACCGCGGCCAACCTGTCCTACAACGGCTCGGTGCCGGCGGGCGGTTCCACCAGCATCGGCTTCAACGGGACCTACACCGGCAGCAACGTCGCGCCGGCGGCGTTCACCGTCAACGGAATGACCTGCCTCCGGGGGTGAGAAAGTGGCGGGGCGGGCCTGGGGTGGCCCGCCCCGCCCATCATTCGGTCGTCTCGCTCGGCGAGGACCCCGGCGGGCATCGCGCCGAGCATCGTGCCGAGCATCGCGCTGAGCTTCTCGCCGAGCTTCTCGCCGAGCGGGGCAATCAGCTGCCGAACGCCTGGAACTCGGCGACCCGGACGTTCAGCGCCTGCGCGCTGGCCGTGCCGCAATCGGTGGCCGCCCGCGGGTCGGCGTCCTGCTCACCCGCGTAGTCGGGCCCGCCGGTGCACTGGTTGGTCAGCACCTCGAACCGCAGGTGCGTGGCGTACGTCGGCGGGATCGGGAACGACCGCACGATCAGTTCCGGTGCCCGCGGCCGCGGCGCCACCGACGGGAACGCGTCCGCCCGGCTGGTGTAGACCGGCCGGAATTCGGCGGCGTCGGCGCATGCCACCGTCGCCGATGCGGTGCACGCCAGTACCCGGAACTGCCGCAGCGCCGAGAAGCGGCTCTGCGCGGCGCCGTCCGGGTCGGTCGCGATCGCCGGCCGCAGCATGGCGCTCACCTGCACCCGCCGGATCTTCTGCACCCCGCCGGCCAGATCGACCGTGACCTGCTTGCCGGCGACCGCGCCGGCCAGCGACGCCCAGTTGGTCGCCTCGTCGTCGTCGACCAGCCGGGCCAGGTTGATCCCGTCCCCGGTCACCGTGGCGCCGCCGTTGCCGGACGCCAAGTTGACCGGCATTCGCACCCTCAGCCGGGCCGGCCCGGCGCGCAACGAGGTCGCCCGCACCCGCGCCTCGCCGTACCCGGGCGCCTGCGCGATGAAGGTGTAGGTCCCGGGAACCAGCCGAACGGTGTCCGGCAGCGCGGTGGACGGGTCGGTGTCCGCCACCGCCACGGCCCGGGCCTGGTAGTCGCCGACGAACAACTTCGCGTTCGGCACCGCTTGACCGTGCTCGTCCACGGGCCGGAACGTGACCACCGAGGAGGGTGCGTACGGCGAGACGAAGCTCGGCGTGGGGTTCACGTCGGCCGCCCCGTTGCTGACCGCGCTCTCGCCGAGGCCGCGCTTGGCGAAGGCGTTCCACAGCAGCGCCTGGTTGGCGCCGCCGAACCTGACCAGGTCGGCGCCGAGCAGCGCGTCCCGGGCGTCCACCATGCTGTTCGCGCTGTTCGCCATCAGCAGGAACGAGTCGAACACCAGCTGCGCCCAGCGCCGGTTGCCCGGGCAGGAGGTCACCGCCACCCGGCCCGCCGCGCACGCCTTCTGCAGCGCCGGCGTGCCCGCGCCGTACCGTTTGATCATCGCGGCCCGGATGTCGAAGTTCGTCGCCGACCACACCTCGCCGGAGGCGTGCACCTGCAGCCCGACGAAGTCGTAGTCGATCGCGCTGTAGTTGAGCGGGCTCGCGCTCATGTTGTAGTTCCGGATTCCGGCCTTCGGGTCCCCGGTGACGTACTGCCCGATCGTGTACGCGCGGCTGCCGCGCGGCGCGTACCCGTTCTCGTTCAGGTACTCCATCGCCATCTGGTCCGACCAGCTCTCGCTCATGCCCTGCGGCGAGCTGAGCCCGGCGTCCGGCCCGGCGATCATGCGGTTCGTGATGGCGTGCGTGTACTCGTGCCCGACCACCGACATGTCGAAGTCACCGTCCACGCAGGGGGCGTAGAACGACCCGGCGATCGGCTGCCACAGGTACATGTTGGTGATCGGCGCCTGCCCGTCCGGCGGCGTGATCTGGTTGGCGTTGTCCCGGGCCGCGAAGTCGGGCGGCCCGCCGCTGATCCCGCCGGCCTGCGCGTTGCCCTGCTCATGGTCGGCGCCGAGGCCGCCGCGCCCGTAGTTGTCGTCCTGCATGTTGAACGTCTGCTCGGTGAAGCCCAGCTGATACGCCCAGTCGTGCATCCGGTTGTGCAGGGCGAACAGGTTGGCCCGGGCGGCGTCGATGTCGTTGCGCTGCGCCGTGTCGAAGACGGCCGGCGAGCACTGCGCCTGCTGCCACTGGTTGGTCCATCGGTAGTCGTAGCGCCGGTCCGGCCGCGGCGTGGCCGTCTCGGTCCCGACCGAGAACGGATCGTTCGAGTTCCAGTTCTGCACCGCGACGGCGTTGTTGCCCGCGGTGGTCCGGGTCGATGCCCCGTTCACGACATCCCACGCGTACGGCGAGGACGCCGTCCCGATCACGTAGTCGCACCGGCGCGACGGCTCGAAGCACCAGGTCTGCCGCGTGTCCCGGGAGGAGTAGTCGGTCGGCGGCGACGACGGGAAGGCCGACCACTCGCCGTTGTCCTTGTCCGAGTCGACGATGTTCTCGCGCAGCAGCACGCCGCCGTCGCGGGCGTCCACATAGCTCGTGTACGCGACCGGGTCGGCGCCGGTCAGCCCCGACCCGAGGGTCACCTGGTAGGCGGCCCGGGCGCCGCGATCGGCGGTCGGCACCGCGACCAGGCGGTTCGCCAGGACGGTCGGGTTCGCCAGGCCCGCGTCGACGGCGGCCACGCGCTGCGCGTCGGCCGGCGGGAGTGTGGCCGGCGCGGGCGCCTCGGCGTCCCGGGCGAGCGAGGAGCTCACGTACCAGATCTGTCCATCGCGGACGCCCAGCGCGAGCAACCCGTCGTGCCCGGCCGGCAGATCGCCGAACCGCTGCCGGAAGAGAACCGCCGCGCCCGCCCCGAGCGGCGCGGAGGTGAGCAGGTCGAGCGAGTCGGCGCCCCGGGCGGTCAGCCCGAGCACGTCCCGGTTGGCGTCGATGTAGGCGCGAGCGGCGGCGACCGGGTCCGGCGGGAGTCCGGTGGCGAGCGGTGTGGCCGCCGTCAGCGCGGCCGGCGTTCCGAAGGCGTTCCACCGGGCGCTCGCGCCGGCCGCGGCCGCGAGCGCGCGTTGCCGGCCGGTCGGCGCGATCAGGCCGTGCCGGTTGTCGACGGTCTGGTGCTGATGGTCGTCGCCCGGCGGGCCGGCCGGGCTCGGCGCTGCCTGGGCTACGGTCGGCGCGACCAGGACGAGTGTGGTCGCGAGGAGCGTCGTGGTGGCTGCCGGTAACGCACGGGATGGTGTGCGCACGGTCCCTCCTAGGTCGAACGGTTATTACCGGTCTTCTGGATCGGATCGCACGAGGTGGCCGCCCGGCATGGGCCGAACATCCAAAATAGAGGATTGTCTAACTATCGATCTTTACGGGCACGGCGGGTGGTACGCGGGCTGCTCGCCGACGTAGAGGGCCCACTGCTGCCTCGTGATCGGATCGCCGGCCAGCCGGCACAGCGTCCGCACCGACACGTCCGGATCGATCGACCACATGCCGACCTCCTCGCCGTCCTTGACCGCCAGGAACCGCCCGTCGGCGCTGAACGCCACGGCGTCGAGAGGGCTGACGTCGGTCACGTCCAGTGAGGTCTGCAGGCGGGGCAGGTACGGTTTCGAGACGTCCCACAGGTCGACCTGATGGGCGTCCTCGTTGCCGAGCACGGCGAGCAGGTGCCCGTCGGGGCTGATCGCGAGCGACCGGCTCCCGTTCAGTGCCTGGCCGGTGAACTCGGTCGGCGAGCCGGGTGGCGGGTCGGTGAGGCCGTCCGCGCCGATCGGGAGGATCCGGATGAGCCGGGTGTTCGCGCTGACGATCAGCGTCTTGCCGTCCGGGGTGAACACGCCGTTGGGCAGGTCGGTCCCGGCCGGGAACCGGTAGGACGGCAATTCCCGCGGATGGGCGGGATCGGCCAGGTCCCGCAGGACGATCTCGTTCGCGGTGAAGACGGCGAGCAGCCGGCTCGTCGGCGAGAACGCGAGGTCCCAGGTCAGTGCCCTGGGGATCGAGGACATCAGGCGCGGGTGAGCCGGGTCGCCGACATCGAAGATCTTCACCGAGGGCGGGGTGGCGCGGGGCCCGCGCTCGTGGTCGGCGACGGCGATCAGCTTCCCGTCGGCGGAGAAGGACAGCGCGGCCGCGCCGTACTCGAGCCCGGTGGTGATCTCGCCGAGCGGCGGCCCGCCGGGTGCGCTCGTCGACAACAGCAGGACGTGCGGACGGTGGTTCACCATCTTGGTGGCGGCGACGACCGCGCCGTCCGGCCGGAAGGCGAGCCCTCCGCCGGCTTCCTGGTGGTACAGGTCGTTCGGAGGCGTCGACGTGATGGTGCCGACCAGGTGCGGATCGGCGGGGTCGGCGACGTCGAGCAGCCGGGCGCCGTCCCGCCCGCTAGCCTCGGCCATCAGCCGCGGACCGGCCGGGTTGAACTGCACCCGGATCAAGAATCCGTTGGGCCCGTCGACGGTGGTCACGAGCCCGCCGGACGTGCTGGGGTCGGTGACGTCCCAGAGGAACACGCCGCTGGTGCTTGCCACCGCGACCGTCCGCCGGCCGTCGACCTCCGGCCGGGCCAGCACCGCCCCGGTCCGCAGGGCGCCGCCGGTGGTGGTCGGCATCCGTTTCGCGGTGCGCAGCATCGACTGCCCGGCGGTGCGCGGGTCGAGGCTCCGCCCGCGCACCCAGGTCTGCACGTAGCCGAGCTCGCAGGACGTGACGAGCGTGTCCGCGGTCAGCAGCATCCCGTACACGCGCTCGCAGTCGTCGTCGGCCGGCTGCTGGAAGACCGGCTTCGGGCGACGCGGGTCGGACACGTCGTAGAGCGCCGGCGACTCGTTGGTGTGGTGCTTGACGACGAACGCGAGCCGGCGGCCGGTCGGATCGAACGCGACCCGGTGCTGGATCATCCGGACCTCGCTCGACAGCGCGACGGTGGAGCCGGTGAGCCGGGCCCGGGCTGCCGGACGCGCCGGATCGGTCAGGTCCCAGAGTCGGACGGTGCCGTCGGTGCCGCTGCCGGCCAGCAGGTGTCCGGCCGGCGCGAAGGTGACCGAGTCGACCCGGCCGCGGTGCCCGGTCAGGTCCGGGAGTTTGCGGGGCGCCGGTTGGCCGACGTCCCACAGATGGATGCGGCCGCCAGTGCCGGCGGCGGCCAGGAGCCGGCCGTCCGGCGAGAAGGCGAGCGTGGTGATGCTCGCGGTATCGGTCGGCAGGTCGGGCAGCGGAAGCGGGCGGCGCGGGTCGGCGATGCTCCACAGCCGGACGGTTGGCCGAGGCTGCTCGATCTGCGGTTTCCCGGCCGTCGTGGGGTCCGCGCCGCTGAGCGGGCCGACCGCGGCGGCCAGCAGCGTGCCGTCCGGCGAGACCGCGACCGGGCCGGTGAACAGCGAGTCGATCCGGGACAGGGGGCTGCTGGTGGTGGCGTCCCAGAGGATCAGGGCCTGGCCGGTGGCGAGGGCGAGGAGGTTTCCGGCGGCGTTCTCGGCCAGGTCGAACGCCGGGTAGGCGGTGGCGAGCTGCCCGGGAACACCCGGGCTGTTCAGCAGCGCCTGGGTGCCCTCGGCCGGGTCCATCCGGTACGCCACCGCCGCCAGCTGCTTGGCGAGGCCGGGCTGATCGTTGCGGATCCGGGCCGCATCGGCGGAGATCGCTCGGGACAGGGCCCGATTCCGCGCCGCTTCCGCGGCCTCCTGCTGAGCCAGGGCCTCCCGCCGTTGCGCCAGGGCCTCCTGCCGCGACTTCACCGCGACCGCCGCACCGGCCACCGCAACCAGGAGCAGCACCGCCAGGGTCGCGATGCCCGCGCGTAACCGGCGAGCGGCCCGGCGGGCCAGGCCTTCCGATGCGGCGAGGAACTCGGCCGAGACCGGCGGGACGTCGGCCCGTGATCGGGCGCCCTCCCGCGCGGCCGCTAGCCGGCTGCCGCGATAGGCGAGGGCCGGGTCCCGGCCCGCCTTTCGCCAGGCCTCCGCGTCGGCGGCCAGCCGCTGGCTGGTGCGCAACCAGTCGCGGTCCTCGTCCAGCCAGCCGACCAGTCTCGGCCAGACCCGCAGCAGCGCCTCGTGGCCGAGCCGGACCGTGTCGCGGTCCTGGGTGATCAGGCGGGCCGCGGTGAACGCCTCGAGGGCCCGCCGCCCCGCGTCCGGCTCCGGCAGCGCGTGCAGCAACTCGTCGCGCGCGGCCGGGCGTACGGTATCCGGGTTTTCCTCGCCCACCTGGACCAGTCGCGGAAGCAGGCGGCGGGCCGCCGAGCGGGCCGCGTCGTCCAGTCCTTCGTAGACCTCTTCGGCGCTGGTCGCGACCGCCCGGTCGATGCGGCCGGCAGCGTCGTAGCCCCTCTCGGTCAGCGTGTTGCCGCTGCGGTTGCGCCAGGTCGCCCACAGCGCGTGGGACAGCAGCGGCAGGCGGTTGCCCGCGCCCAGCTCGTGCAGGAGGACGTCGGCGAGCGCGCCCTCCAGCCGCAGGCCGGCCACCGATGCCGGGCCCTCGATCGCGGCTCGCAGCTCGGCCGGGGTCATCGGGGTGACCAGGAACTGGTGGTCGAGCGCCGCCCGCAGTTGCGGGCGCTCGGCGGCCTGGGCGTAGAAGTCGGCCCGCAGCGCGAGTACCACCAGGTGATCCGCGGCCAGCCGGGTCAGCGCGGCGAGGAACTCCGTCTGCTCGGCGGCCGCGTGGCAGAGCGTGAACAGCTGCTCGAACTGGTCGACCACCACGATCGAGCCGGGTGCGGCGCGGGGCAGGGCGTCGAGCGGGTGTTCGCCGGGCGTGAGCACGGCGGCCGGCCGGTGCACCGCGGCGAGCAGGCCGGCCTGCACCAGCGACGACTTGCCCGAGCCGGAGGCACCCACGACGAGCAGGGGCCGGCCGTCCGCGCCTGCCTCGGCAGCCGCCGTGACCAGCTTGCCGGTCAGCTCGTCGCGGCCGAAGTAGAGGCGGGCGTCCTCGGCGCCGTACGGGGCGAGGCCCGGCCACGGGCAGATCCCCTCGGCCGGCGGTTCGGCGTCCGGCGTCCGCTCCGGCGTGGCGCGATTGACGGCGAGCACCAGAGAACCCGAGGTGTCGCCGCTCTGCCGGCGGGGGAGCGGGGCACCGGCGGCGCGCAACCGGCTCAGCAGTCGCTCGTGGACGACGTCGAGGGTGAGCAGCCGGCCCGCCCGCTGGTCGCCGTCGGTGAGCAGCGCGACCAGTTCGCCGGTGAAGGTGGTGAGCTCGGCCTCGGGCGGGGCGGTGGCGAGATTCTCGGCCGAGGCGAGCACGTACGCGCCGTGCACCGGGGGCGGGGTGTAGCCCGGCCCGACCGGTCCGGCCGCGCCCGGGGTGCGGGCCCGGCCGGAGTAGCAGCAGTCGAGGATCAGCACGACGGCCGGCGCCCGGCAGCCGGCCAGCGCCTTTCGCACCGCGGAGTAGGCGAGCGCCTGATGATCGCTCAGGCCGGGGGTGAGCCGGTCGGTTCCGGCCGCGGCCAGGTGCAGCTCGCCGGACTCGTCGAGCAGGCCGTGCCCGGCGAAGTACAGCAGCAGCACCGACTCCGCGTCGCCGGCCGCCTCGGCGACCGCCTCGGCCATGTCCCGCGCCTGCGGCGGATCCAGCAGCAGCCGTACGCTGCCCGGCGCCATCGCGCAGACCTCGGTGAGCGTGGCCGCGAACGCCCGGGCGCTCGCCGCCGCGGCCGGGACCGGCGGCAGCGTCGGCCCGGTGTGCCGCGCGGTGCCGATGACCAGCGCACGGGCTCCGGGGCCGGCGAGGTCGGTCACCCCGGGTCGATCTCGTCGCTGAGACGCTCGACCTCGGCGCGCACGGCGGCCATGTCCAGCCCCTTGACCCGCTGGGCGGACAGCTCGAACGATCCGCCGTCCGGCCGTTCGACCCGTACGGTCAGATCGCCACGCTGTTGCCTCAGCCAGGACACCAGGCCGGTGACCAGCGCGACCGCCACGCCACCCGGGCCGACCGCGACGACCAGCGCCTCCAGCAGCGGGCCGAGCGTGCCCTCCGGCGGCGGCGACTCCCGCGCCGTGACCCGGCCGCGCAGCGCGGCCTCCTCGGCCAGCCAGGTGCGCAGCCCTCGCAACGCCTCCGCGTCGCCCGCCGTGATCGAGACGTCCACGCCATCGACCCTAGTCGACATGGAGGGCCGCCCGGGCCCCATGACCGGCCCGGGCGGCCCGAGGGGTGGGCTAGGGCGTCCAGGGGGACGTGACGACCCAGCTCACGTCGTCGGACCACAGCGTCGACGAGTCGAACGCGTTGGATCCGCCGTTGCTGGCGATGTAGACGTTGTTGCTGTAGTGCCGGATGTAGCGGGTCGAGTAGTTGTTCGACATGAACGAGTTGCCCTGGCCGTTCATCCCGGCCTGCGGGCAGAACGTCGCGTCGTTGGCGAACAGCGAGCTGCCGTCGTTGGCGTGCAGGTAGAGCTGGTAGTTCTGGTGCCGCAGGTAGCTGCCGGCGGTGTCCCTCGACTCGAACGAGATGCACGAGCCGTTGGCGAGCCCGGACCGGACGATCCAGGACGCCTGCGACTTGGCCGTCGACGAGCTGGACGAGCTGACCACCTGGGTGGAGACGGTCGCGCCGGAGTGGCTGATGTACCGGGTCGTGCAGCACGCGGTGGTGGCACGCAGCGAGATGGTCGAGCCGACCGCGGGGCCGGTGCTCGTGCCGGCGGTCGCGTACCCGGCGGCGGTGATGTTCGCCTGCACCGAGTTCTCGGTGGCGTCGCTCGGGTAGCCGCTGGTCATGACGCCCTCGTAGAACGTGCCGGCCGAGCCGTTGCTGTTGTCGCCGCCGATGCCGAGGATGATCGCGCCTTCCTTGTGCATCGGGTTGTAGCCGGACACGTTCGGTCGCGCGCCGCTGTAGAAGGTGGACAGCGAGCCCGACTGCGCGTTGCCGCCGCGGATCGACCAGTGGTTCGGCTGACCCTTGACGACCGCGGTGACGAACCGGTTGCCGATCGACGGGTCGTTCGAGTTGTAGCCGGCGTTCACCCCGGAGAACAGGCCGTTCTCCAGGTCAGCCATGATCCACGGACCGTTCCCGGTGCCGTAGCCCCAGACCTTGATGTTGCCGAAGTAGATGGCTTCCATGTGGCCGTTGCCGGTGTCGCGGCTGCTGGTCTCGGCGTTGCCGTAGTCGAAGCAGCAGCCGCCGTTGTAGTGGGTGCCGTCGAAGATGGCGTACATGCCCTCGGCGGCATCGCCGGTGGCGATCCCGTTGGTGTTGTTGTTGCGATACCCGGTGCCGGGCGCGACGAAGACGCCGTACGCCCGGTGGCCGCCCACCGTGATCGGCGCGGCGGTCGCGTTCGCGAGGTTGTCGTAGCCGCCGGCCGCCGGCCCGTTGAAGCCGCCGGGCGGCGCCTGGGTCAGGTTGTTACCCCGGCCGGACTGGTCGTAGATGATCGTGATCAGGCAGGACGTGCCGGAGCAGAACGAGTCCTGGGCGGCCGCGTTGGCCACGCCGCCGGCGCTCAGCGGCGCGATGTTCGTCGTGGCGTTGTCGGAGGCGCGCCGGACCTGGTAGAGCGAACCGGTGTAGCTGCCGTACAGGGCCCGGGTGGTGCTGTGGGCGGCGACGCAGGGCGTGCCGCCCGAGGCGTAGATGTCGCACGGCCCGGTGGTGGCCGCCTGTGCGCTGCCGGCGGCGGAGAACAGGCCGGCTACCAGGACGCCGGTGGCGGCGACCGCGAGCAGCGCCCGGCGCGAGCGGGGGTTTGCCATGGTGACCTCTTCCGTGGCGAAAGGACAAGGCAAAAAGGCAAAACCTCCTTTCCCGTACGCCGGGGGAGCGTCGCCGACAAGACAGTGAAGGACGTTGATGTGAACGTTAACGTAGGCCGCGTCGCCACGGAGCGCAATGCCTTCTGGTCAGTTGAAAGGCGGCCGGTGAACGCGGTAGATCGAGTGGATCTGGGCGGACCGGATCTCGATCCGCCACACCACCACGCCGACCGTCACCAGCACGGTGAGCGTGCTCAGCAGCCCGAAGGCGAGCCGGCCCGCGGGCACGGCCGCGGCGAGCAGCCCGCAGAACGCCACCGCGAAGCCGCCGCAACTCGCGCTCAGTTGCAACTCGTGTTGTAGTTGGTGCCATCGGGTGTGCGCCAGTCGCCGCCGGCCGAAATGCGAGGGTGGCGACCATTTCGCGGTCGTCCACAGGCCGGCCACGATCACGAACCACAGCGCGGCGAGCCACATGCTCCACCCGGCCGCGTTGCCGAGAAAGAACGCCGGCGGAATCTCCAGGCCGGCGATCGCGAATGGCAGGAAGCTGTCCAGGAAGCTCGGCGCCCAGCGGAGCATCACGCTCATCGTCAGGTAGAAGTAGAAAACCACCACAAAAATCATCATGAGCGCCACGCTCTGTGCGACGACCAGCACGGACGGCTTCTCGAATGTGTTCTGCGCGAGGAGTGCCAGCGCCACACCCTGGATGATGCTGACGATGGTGATGAAGCCGTTCGGCGAGACTTCGAGCGAACGGTGAATGAGCACGTCGCGGGTAAGCCCCTGAATGGCTTCGCCGCGCCCGGCGTCCTTTACCTCTTCTTCGTATTCAATGGTGCGCGGGTGCGTACTTGTTGACCGGTTGCCCTCGTGATAAGGGTACGGATTCGCTCGATGTCTATGCTTGGGAACGGTGAGGTCGCGTGATTCGATCGCCACGCCACACATGATGGCCCCGCGGTCAATAGCGAATTGCCGAGCACCACAGTTCCTTTAGTAATCCTTAAGTGAGCTGCATTCGCCCTGGTGGTCGGCCATTTTCCCGGGATTCGGCCGGTCATTTCCGAATCTTGGCGAAGATGCAGGTCACCGGCGTCCGGCTGGCAGCCTGTGCGACGCCGGTGACGCGCTGTTGATCGGTACGGAAGGTGACAGCCTAGCCCTGGGCGCGAGAACGCAGTAAACCGGCAAAAGCCGCCGGATCAGTGGTCGCAGCCGACGCCGTCGCCGTCCCGGTCGAGGTGGTAGATGTCGTCGCCGGTCACGTAGACCGGTCCCTGGACGTACGCCGGGCCGTCGCCGCCGCCACCGGCGCAGTCCACGTCCCCGGCGACCGGAACGCACGGTGTGTAGTTCGGGTCGCAGTCGCCGCCGCCGGCCACCTTGGTGCCGACCGCCACCACCTCGGTCACCGGCTGCTTGGTGACGACGTCCCGGACCAGCGTGCGACCACTCTCCCGGCCGCCGGTCAGGGTCACCTTGTAGGTGAGCGTGCGGACGCCGGCCACCCCCGGGGTCCGCACCCTGGTCTTGCCCTTCGCCAGGGTGTCGTCGTCGACCTTCCTCGTCGCGTACGCGATCGACTTACGCACGGTGACCGTCTTCCGGCTGACGACGGCCTCGACCTTGGGCTGCACGGCGGGCTCGGTGGAGGGTTCCGCGGTGGGCTCGGTGGTGGGCGCGTCGGTGGTCGCCTCGACGGTCGGCACCGCGCCCGGCTCCGCCGCCGCGGTGCCGCGGTCGCGCGCGGCCGGGACGCCGGCCAGCCGCTCGGCGGCCGGGGTCTCGACGGCCGTCGACGAGCCGGTGAGCGCGCCGGCCATCATCGTCCCGCCGCAGAGGGGCAGCAGCAGCGCGGCCCCGAGCAGACCGACCCGCTGCACCGGAGTGAGCCGCGACCAGAAGCTCCGCCTCCGCGGCGGCATCCACAAGGGCGTCCGATTCATCACCGGGCCAGTGTGGATTTCGCCCGTGTCGCGGGGAACGCCCCGTTCGGCCGACCACCCCTCGCACGAAAGACGCGAAAGCGCTACGCCTCTTACGTGCCCGCCTCCGTGGGCGGTTCGCTCCGGTCAGCTCGCCGCGTAGTTGCGGAGAAGGCGCAACGCTACCTCGCCGTACGCACCCTTGGTTTGCAGCCCGGAGGCGGACGGCGCGAGACGTTGCGCGCCCACCCGGCAGAAGGCGCCGGCGGAGCCGGTGATGGCCGACTCCGCGGCCGGATCGCCGAACCGCCACGCCGAGCCGTCCGGCGCGGTCAGGTCGCAGAACACCTCGACGACCGGCAGGCCGGCGACCCGGAAGGCGTAGGGAAGGGTGCGGTGCCCGAGCCAGGCGATGTGCCGGAGCCGGGCGGTGTCCGGATAGTCGAGGCCGAGCGGCGGCGCGATGTCCAGCGCGGCATGCGCCCAGTGCTCGGCCAGCCGGGTGGTGGCCAGCGCGGGCGGCTTGAGCGGCGCGGCCACCCACTGCACCGGGCGCTGCGGATCGGCGGCACGCAGGGCGGCGATCGACTCCCGGTGGGCGGTCCGCCAGCGCTCGAAGACCTCGGCGGGCTCGGCGCGCTGACTGCGGACCATGGCGTCCATCGCATCGTCCACAGTCGAGCCGTAGTCGCCCCACCGGACGGGTGGGCGGCCGGTGCCGAGCGCGGCGCAGACGGCCTCCTCGGTCTGGGCGAGATGCAGCACGACGTCGGCGATCGTCCAGCCGGCGGCGGCCGACGGGGTCAGCCAGTCGGCAGGGGAGAGCTTGGTGAGCAGGGCCTCGATCTGGTCCTGCTCGGCCGCGAGGTCCTCGATGACATCGGGAGGGGTCATGCCCCCATCCTGCGCCCCGGATGCCCGGCAGGATAGCGTCACCGATCATGGACTTCGTCGCCATCGGCCGCGGGCGTGGGTCCAGGACCGTCGCTCGCGTCCTCACCGAGGTGTTCGCGCCCGCCGTCCTGGCCGCGGTGCTGCCGCTGATCATCGGCCTGCACGCGGCCGGGTCGCCGCTCGAGGGCCTGGGGTGGGGGCTCTTGGCGAGCCTGTTCTGCGCCGTCATCCCGTACGCGATGATCCTGCGCGGGGTGCGCCGGGGCCGGCTCAGCGATCGGCACATCGGCGAGCGCTCCCAGCGGACCCGCCCCCTGCTCTTCGGCCTCGGGTCGGTCCTGATCGGCCTGATCCTGCTGCTCGCCCTGCACGCACCGCGCGAGCTGGTCGCGCTGATCGTCGCCTCGTTCGCCGGCGGGGCGGTCGCGACGGCGGTCAACCACTACTGGAAGTCGAGCGTCCACGCCGGCGTGGCGGCCGCCTCGGCGGTGGTGCTGGTGCTCGTCTACGGCCCGGCGCTGCTGGTCACCATGGTGGTGGTCGCGGCGGTGGGATGGTCGCGGGTGCGGCTGCGCGACCACACGGTGGCCCAGGTGATCGTCGGCGCCGCGATCGGCGCGGTGGTCGCGGGCGTGGTGTTCGGCCTGCTGCGCTGATTCCCCCCGGCGTCGCCAAGAGCGATGATCCAGGGATGAGCGACGACGCCACCAAGATCCAGCTGTCCGAATCGGAGATGCCGCGGCGCTGGTACAACATCGTGCCGGACCTGCCCGGTCCGCCGCCTCCCGTCCTGCACCCCGGCACCCTGCAGCCGGTCGGGCCGGACGACCTCGCCCCGCTCTTCCCGATGGCGCTGATCGAGCAGGAGGTCACCGCCGAGCGCTACGTCGACATCCCCGAGGAGGTGCTCGACGTCTACCGGCTCTGGCGGCCGTCGCCGCTCTACCGCGCCCGGCGGCTGGAGAAGGCGCTCGGCACCCCCGCGAAGATCTACTACAAGTACGAGGGGGTGTCGCCGGCCGGCTCGCACAAGCCGAACACCGCCGTGCCGCAGGCGTTCTACAACGCGGCCGCCGGGGTACGCCGGCTCACCACCGAGACCGGGGCCGGGCAGTGGGGGACCGCGCTCGCGTTCGCCAGTGCGCAGTTCGGGCTGGAGTGCGAGATCTGGCAGGTCCGCGCCTCGTACGACCAGAAGCCGTACCGGAAAATCATGATCGAGACGTTCGGGGCGACCATCCACCCGTCCCCGTCCGCGCTGACCGAGGCGGGCCGGCAGGTGCTGGCCGCCGACCCGGACTCGCCCGGTTCGCTCGGCATCGCGATCAGCGAGGCGGTCGAGGTCGCGGCGCAGAACCCGGACACCAACTACGCGCTGGGCAGCGTGCTCAACCACGTGCTCCTGCATCAGACGATCATCGGCGAGGAGGCGCTCCTGCAGATGGCGAAGGCCGGCGTGGCGCCCGACCTGATCGTCGGGTGCACCGGCGGCGGGTCCAACTTCGGCGGCCTCGCGTTCCCGTTCCTGCGCGAGAAGCTGGCCGGCCGGATGGCGCCCACGATCCGCGCCGTCGAGCCCGCCTCCTGCCCGTCACTGACCAAGGGCAGCTACGCGTACGACTTCGGGGACACCGCCGGAATGACCCCGCTGATGAAGATGCACACGCTGGGGCACGAGTTCATCCCCGACCCGATCCACGCGGGTGGCCTCCGGTATCACGGCATGTCCCCGCTGCTGTCGCACATCTACGAGCTCGGCCTGATCGAAGCGGTCGCGAAGACGCAGAAGGAGTGCTTCGAGGCGGGTATCCGATTCGCCCGGACCGAGGGCATCATCCCGGCGCCCGAGCCGACGCACGCGCTGGCGGCCTGCATCGAGGAGGCGCTGCGCTGCAAGGAGACCGGCGAGGAGAAGGTGATCCTGACCGCGCTGTGCGGGCACGGGCATCTCGACCTGGCCGCCTACGGCCGCTTCCTGGCCGGCGACATGGTCGACCACGAGCTGTCCGGCGAGGCGGTCAAGGCCGCCCTGGCCAACCTCCCCGCGGTGCCGGCCTGATCACCTGCCGGCCTCGATGGAGCGTGGAGGTGAGCGCAGGGCGGTGAGGACGGCGGTCACCTCCGGGCGCGGGGTGGCCGGGCGGCGGACGGCCGCGGTGATCCGCCGGGTGAGCGGCGGGTCCAGCGGCCGCGTCGCCACCCGGTATCGGGGGTCGATCGCGAGGCTGGGCAGCAGCGCGATCGACCGGGACTTCTCCACGTGCTGCAGCGCGATCATGTAGTTGTTGAACCGGCAGATCACCGACGGCTCGAATCCGGCCTCGCGGCAGAGCCGGGTGGCCAGCTCCGACATGTACGAGCCGCTGACGTCGAACGTCCACCGCTGCGCCGCGCACGCCTGCAGGCCGACCGCGTCCTGCGCGGTCAGCGGATGACCGGCCGGCAGCACCAGCACGATCTCGTCCTCGGCGATCGGCACCAGATCGATCGCCGGGTCGAGCTCGGCGCCGACGAAGTCGGTCGTGGTGATGATGACGTCCACATCGCCGCGACGCAGCGCGGGCATGCTGTCGTGCGGTTCGAGCTCGAGCAGCACGACGGTGACGTCGGGGTGTCGCTCGGCCAGCCGGGCCACCGCAGGTTCGGCCAGGGCGTGCACGGCGCTCTGGAACGCGGCGAGCGTGACGGTGCCGGCCGGCTCGTCGGCGAGGCCGCGCAACTCGGCCTCGGCGGCGTCCATCGCGGCGAGGATCTCCCGGGCCCGGCCGGCCAGCAGCACGCCGGCGGCGGTCAGGCGCACCCGGCGGCCGGTGCGTTCGAGCAGGGCGGTGCGGGTCTCCCGCTCCAACGTGGCCAGCTGCTGCGACACCGCCGAGGGGCTGAGGTTCCCCCGCTGCGCGACCGCCCGCACGGTACCGAATGTCGCGAGGTCGGCGAGCAGCCGCAGCCGCCAGGGGTTGAGCGTCATGACCTCGATTGTGCGGCTCCGCTTAACAGCAACGGCGGAAACCTGAGATGGACATGACGCTCGGGCGGTTTCTAGCGTCGATGGCATGGCTGATTCGTTCTGGTCCGATGCCGAGCGCCACCTGATCCGCTACTCCGGCGCCGGCCGTTTCGTGCCCGAGATCATCGAGCGGGCCGAGGGCAGCTTCGTCCACACCGCCGACGGCCGCCGGCTGCTCGACTTCACGTCCGGGCAGATGAGCGCCATCCTCGGCCACTCGCACCCCGACGTGGTGGCGACCGTGCGGCGTCAGGTCGGCACCCTCGACCACCTGTTCAGCGGCATGCTCAGCCGCCCGGTCGTCGACCTCGCCCGCCGCCTCGCCGAGACCCTGCCCGACCCGTTCGAGAAGGTGCTGCTGCTGACCACCGGCGCCGAGTCGAACGAGGCCGCGATCCGGATGGCCAAGCTGGTCACCGGCCGTCACGAGATCGTCTCGTTCGGGCGGTCCTGGCACGGCATGACCCAGGCCGCGGCGAGCGCCACCTACTCCGCCGGCCGCAAGGGGTACGGCCCGGCCGCCCCGGGCAACTTCGCCATCCCCACCCCGAACGCCTACCGGCCCGACTTCACCGACGCCAACGGCGAGCTCGACTGGCGACGTCAGCTCGACTACGCGTTCGACCTGTTCGACGCGCAGTCGGTGGGCAGCCTCGCCGCCGTCATCGTCGAACCGATCCTCAGCTCGGGCGGCGTGCTCGACCTGCCGCCCGGCTACCTGGCCGCCCTGCGCGACAAGTGCCACGAGCGCGGCGGCCTGCTGATCCTCGACGAGGCGCAGACCGGCCTGTGCCGCACCGGCGACTGGTACGCGTTCCAGCGCGACGGCGTGGTCCCCGACATTCTCACGCTCTCCAAGACGCTCGGCGCCGGCCTGCCGCTCGCCGCGGTGGTGACCGGTGCCGAGATCGAGCGGACCGCGCACGAACGCGGGTTCCTGTTCTTCACCACGCACGTGTCGGATCCGCTCGTCGCGGCGGTCGGCAACACGGTCCTGGACGTGCTGGCGAAGGACGAGCTCGATCGGCGGGCCGCGGAGCTCGGCGCGTACCTGCGGAAGGGTTTGCTCGATCTCGGCCGGCAGCACCGGGTGGTCGGCGACGTGCGCGGGCGCGGCCTGCTGGTCGGTGTGGAGCTGGTGCTCGACCGCGACACCAAGGAGTCCTCGGACGAGCTGGGCGGCGCGGTCACCCGCCGCTGCCTGGAGCTGGGGCTACACATGAACGTCGTGCAGCTGCCCGGCATGGGCGGCGTCTTCCGGATCGCGCCGCCGCTGACCTCGTCGATCGCCGAGCTGGACCTGGGCCTGGAGATCCTCGACCGAGCGATCGCCGACGTGACCTCCGGGCGGTGACCGGGACGCCGGAGCGCCTCCATGATCAGCCGGGTGTGGTACGGAAGCTGGCGCGGTAGGACTGCGGTGAGACGCCCAGGATGCGCCGGAAGTGCGGGCGCATCGCCACGCCGTCGGTGAAGCCGCTGGCCCGCGCCACCGCGTCGACGGTGAGGTCGCTGCCGGCCAGCAGGTCCTGGGCGTGCAGGACGCGCTGGTGGAGCAACCATTGCAGCGGTGAGCAGCCGGCCGCCTCGCGGAAGCGGCGGTCGAAGGTGCGGCGGCTGACATGCGCGACCGCGGCGAGCCGGTCGACGTCGAGCGCCGGGTCGGCGAGGTGACCGAGCGCGTGACTCATCGCGTCGGCGACCGCGTCGCCGGCCGGCAGGCGCGGGATCGGGCGGTCGACGAACTGGGTCTGGCCGCCGGGCCGTTGCGGCGCCACCACCAGCGCGCGGGCCGCGGCGTTGGCGACCTCGGGGCCGTGCTCGCGACGCAGCAGGTGCAGGCAGGCGTCGAGGCCGGCGGCGCTGCCCGCGCTGGTGACCACCGTGCCCTCGTCGACGTAGAGCGCGTCGTCGACGACCTTGATCGCCGGGTGTTCCCGGGCCAGGCCGGACAGGTACCGCCAGTGGGTGGTGGCGTGGCGGCCGTCGAGCAGGCCGGCCTCGGCGAGCACGAACGCGCCGAGGCACAGCCCGACCACGGTGGCGCCCTCGTCGTGAGCCCGGCGCAGGCGGGCGAGGATCTCGGCACGCACCGGCGGACCGCCCGGTTGCCGCCAGCCGGGGACGATGACCAGGCCGGCGTCGTCGAGCGCGTCGACCGGGCAGGGCGCGGTGAGGGTGATGCCGGCCGTGGTGGTCATCGGACCGTCGTGCTCGCCGGCGACGCGCACGTCGAACCGCGGGCCGCCTCGCGCGGTGTGGTCGAAGCCGAACACCCGCGGCGCGACCGCGACCTCGAGCATCGGCGCGTCGTCGCCGATCAGGATGCCGACCGTGGTGCGACTGCGGGTCATGGCTTGAACCTATCGCAGGATGTCTTTCCAGCCACTGCGCCTCGGCTCGGCGCCGCCGGAGGATGTGCGCATGACCTTCCGCTCCTTCGGCGGCCCCACCGTGGCGTTCACGTTCGGCGGGCTGTCGTTTCTGACCGATCCGACCTTCGACGAGCCGGGCGACTACCCGATCGGCGATCGCAAACTGACCAAGACCGCTCCGCCGGCCGGCCCGCCCGAAGCCGCCGACGTGGTGCTGCTGTCGCACGATCAGCACCCGGACAATCTCGATCGGGCCGGTCGGCGGGTCGCGCTCGCGGCGCCGCTCGTGCTGAGCACGCCGACCGCCGCTGCGCGGCTCGGCGACCCGGTCCGGGGACTCGCGCCCTGGGAGACGATCGAGCTGCACGTTGGCGTACGCGTCACCGCCGTCCCCGCGCAGCACGGTCCGGACGGCTCGGAACCCCTGGTCGGCCCGGTCACCGGCTTCGTCCTGGCGGCCGCCGCCGAGCCGACCGTCTACGTCAGCGGCGACAACGCCTCGCTGCGCGTGGTGCGGGAGATCGCCGACCGCTTCCCGTCGATCGCGGTCGCCGTGCTCTTCGGCGGAGCGGCCCGCACCCCACTCGTCGGCGACGCGAACCTGACCCTCTCCGGCGCGGGGATGGCCGAGGCGGCCCGCATCCTGGGCGTCGAAACGGTCATACCCGCGCATGTGGACAGCTGGTCGCACTTCACCGAGGGCATCGACGACGTGCGCGCAGCCTTCGAGGCGGCCGGCCTCACCCACCTCCTGAAATGAGCGAACCGCTCGGTCGGTCGGGGTGGGCGGACCGATCAGCGGCCGGAGATGAGCGAGCGGGCCAGCGCGACCAGTTCGGACAGTCGCGGCGGGGGGTCGTCGCGCCACCAGGCGAGCCGCACCTCGATCGGCGGGGCATCGCGCACCGGGCGGTAGGCGACGCCCGGTCGTGGGTTCTGGTTTGCGGTCGCCTCCGAGGTCACGCCGACCGCCTGGCCGGCCGCGATCAGAGTCAGCCATTCGTCGACGCCGTGCGACTCGCGGGTCGAGACCGGTGCGTGACCGGGCGGCCACAGTCCGGGCGTGGTCGTTCCGGTGCGGCTGTCCAGCGCGACCGTGTAGCGCGCGAGCTCGGCCATCCGCACCGACCGCCGCCGGGCGAGTGCGTTGTCGGTGGCGACCGCGGCGTACCGGGCCTCCGAACCGATCAGCGCCGTCGCGAAGCGATCGTCGTCGAGGGGGCGGCGCAGGACCGCCACATCGGCGACCCCCTCGGCCAGGCCGGCGGTCGACGTGCCGGACTGCACGAAGACCAGCGGCACGCCGGGATGCGCGGACTGCCACGCCCGCTGCAGCCGCCTGGTGTGCTTGCCCAGCGCCGCCCAGGCGTACCCGATCCGCAGCTCTTGATGGTGCCGGGCGACCGTTCGTTCGAGATGGGTGACCTCCTCGAGCACCCGGCGGGCGGCCGGCAGCACCCGGGCGCCGGTCGCGGTCAGCGTCACCTGCCGGGTGGTGCGCTGCAACAGCCGCGCGCCCAGCGCCGCCTCCAGCCCGGCGATCGCTCGCGACACCGCTGCCTGCGAAAGTCCCAGGTCGATGGCCGCCTCGGTGAACGTGCCGGCGTCGGCGACCGCGACCAGCGCCGCCAGGTGACGCAGCTGCACATTCATGCGCGCAGCGTATAACCGCGACGGTCCACGCATTTCTCTTCACGATCGGAAACCCGCACGCTGAGCCGATGAGCACCGGAACCGTCGCCGGCATCGGGGCGATGCTCGGCAGCGCCGCGAGCAACCAGGTCGGCGCCGCGATCGGTGCCCAGGCCTTCCCGCTGATCGGGCCGGCCGGCGTGGTCGCCGTCCGCCAGGTCGTCGCGGCCGCCGTGCTGCTGCCCGCCGCCCGCCCGGACATCCGCCGCTTCACCTGGTCGCAATGGTGGCCGACGCTGCTGCTCGCCCTCGTGTTCGCGACCATGAACCTCAGCCTCTACACGGCCATCGACCGGGTCGGCCTCGGTCTCGCGGTGACGCTCGAGTTCCTCGGCCCGCTCGCCGTGGCGCTGGCCGGCTCCCGTACCCGCACGGATCTGCTCTGCGCCGGCATCGCGGCGACCGGCGTCTATGTCCTGGTGCTGCCCGGCCGGTCGAGCGACTACCTCGGCGTCGGCCTCGGCCTGCTCGCGGCGGCGTGCTGGGCCGCGTACATCCTGCTCAACCGCCTGGTCGGCGCGCGCCTGCCCGGCCTGCAGGCCCCCGCGGTGGCGGCCACCTGCTGCGTGCTGCTCTACCTCCCGGTGCTGCTGACGATCAAAACCGAGGGCCTTCCGTACGCCGTGACCGCCGGCCTGCTGAGCTCGGCCGTCCCCTACGCCGCCGATCTGATCGTGCTGCGGCACGTCCCGGCCCGGCTCTTCGGCGTCTTCATGAGCTGCCATCCGGTGCTCGCCACGCTGGCCGGCGTCGCCCTGCTCGGCCAGCTCCCGGCGGCGCACCGGTGGGCCGGAATGGTCCTGGTGGTGACGGCCAACGCGCTGGCCGTCACCACCGCTACGCGGGACCGGGTGCGCCGCGGGCCCCGGCGCTGCCATCGTGGAGGCATCGGAGACAGGGGGACGAGATGACGCCACATTGGCTGCACGGATCGGCGGCGGGGCTGCCGGTCGAGGGTGAACTGCCGGGCTTCGAGGGCGCGACCGGATGGCTCAACTCGCCGCCCCTGACCCGGCACGAGTTGCACGGGCGGGTGGTACTGGTCAACTTCTGGACGTACACCTGCGTGAACTGGCTGCGCCAGCTGCCGTACGTGCGGGCCTGGGCCGCCAAGTACGCGAGCAAGCGCCTGGTCGTGGTCGGCGTGCACACCCCGGAGTTCGGCTTCGAGCACGACCCGGGCAACGTCCGCCGTGAGGCGCAGGGCGACGCGGTCGGCTACCCGGTCGCGCTGGACAACGACTACGCGGTCTGGCGGGCGTTCGACAACCACTACTGGCCGGCCCTGTACCTGGCCGACGGCCAGGGCCGGATCCGGTACCACCACTTCGGCGAGGGCGAGTACGCCCGTACGGAAATGGCGATCCAACGTCTCGTGGACGACCCCGACCGCACGGTGGTGTCGGTCGAGCCGCGGCCGGTCGAGGTCGCCGCCGACTGGTCGACGCTGCGGTCGCCGGAGAACTACACCGGATACGAACGCGCCGAGCGCTTCGCCTCGCCGGACGGCTTCTTCCCCGGCAAACCGCACCGCTACGACGCGCCCGACCGGCTCCGTCTGAACGAGTGGGCGCTGGCCGGCGACTGGACGGTGGGGGAGCAGGCCACCGTCGCGACCGCGGCCGGCGGGCGGATCCTGAACCGGTTCCACGCCCGCGATCTCAACCTGGTGATGGGCGCGCCCGGCCCGGTCCGCTTCCAGCTGCTGCTCGACGGCCGGCCACCGGGCACGGCGGCCGGCGCGGACATCGACCCGGACGGGTACGGCGAGATCGGCGATCGGCGGCTCTATCAGCTGGTCCGCCAGAGCGACGTCGCCGACCGCACCGCCGAGATCACCTTCCTCGACCCGGGCGCCGAGACCTACAGCTTCACCTTCGGCTGACTGCCTCGGGCGGCACGACGATGCCCTTGACGTCGGCCATGTACTTGTCACCGAACGCGACGGCGTCCTTCTCGCCGTCGCCGTTGCGGCGGGCCACCATGTAGGCGGCATACCAGTCCCACCAGTCGTGCGGCGGCGCCACCGCCTCGAACGAGCCGTGGTGCTCGGCCGTGTCCTTCAGCAGCGCGGCCAGGTCGGCGATGTCCTTGCTCTTCTCGTTCACCTCGGTCATGCACCCAAGACTGGCCCGCGCGCGGCCCGGGCGCACCCGGGATTCACCCTGGCTCCGCCGCCGGGGTGGGTTCCGGCGTCGGCGGGCCGGCCGCCGCGACCAGCCGGCGCACGGCGGCCAGGCGCAGCAGTCGATCGAATGCGAGGTAACCGACATAGACGCCGAGCACATTCGCGATGATGTCCATCGTCTCGGCCCAGCGATTGTCGTGCACGGTCAGGATCAGCACGGCCTGGGTGATCTCTATCGACGCGCTGAGCAGCAGGCCGAACCGAAGCACCCGCATTTTGTCGCGAATCCCGAAGACCACGTGCAGCGCCGCCGCGAACGGCAATGTCATCACGACATTCAAAGCAGAATCGCGGGGGCGTACGTGGAGGAACGGGATCGGATTGATCCGGAAGTACTCCGGTGCGGTGCCCCAGGACAGATGCAGCGGCAGCAGGGTCGCGCCCACGACGGCCACCGCGTACCACGCGGCCAGCCAGGTCGCCGCGAGGCGGAGCGGGGTCGCCTGCGCGCGGCGGCGCAACACGAGCCAGGACACGACCATCAGGAGCACGCCGAGCGGCAGCAGGATCGGCGGCCCGGGGACGACGAAATAAGGGTGCTGCATCTCCGCCAACGGTACGTGCCGGGCCGGGCCGTCAGCGGAAGTTCAGTGCAACCAGCCGTCCTTGCGAGCGATCCGGATCGCGTCCAGCCGGTTGCGCGCACCGGTCTTCGAGATGATCGCCGAGAGGTAGTTGCGGACCGTGCCGCCGGACAGGTAAAGCCGGCTGGCGATGTCCTTGACCGACTCACCCTCCGCCGCGAGCCCGAGAACCTCCAGCTCACGCGTGCTCAGCGCGCGATCGGCGTTGAGCGATGCGGCCTGCAGCATGGGCGACACCACCCGCTCGCCGTTGGCCAGCCGGCGCACCGAGTCGGCCAGCAGCGTCTCGGAAGCGCCCTTTACCAGGAAGTTGAGCCCGGCCGCCCGGCGCCGGGGCGGGAGCATGCCGCGCTTGGCCGGATCGGAGAGCACCAGCATCGCGCAGGACGGGATCGCGGCGTGCAGGTCGGAGGCGAACGGCAGCAGCTGGCTCACCATGTACTCGGTGTCGAACACGATCACCGTGGGCCACAGCTGCACGGACCGCTCGACCAGGCCGCCGTCCAGCGGCAGCGTCGCGACGTAGTGCATGTCGGGTTTGGACTCGATCAGCGCGCGCACCGGGACCCCGAAATATCCCTCGTCCCGCACCACCAGAACCCGGATCATGCGACCACCTCGCCAGTGCGAACCTCGTTACCTCTCCACCGCTACTTGTCCATTCGGAGCCGTCGGTGGCGGAGACTGCCGCCCCGGCGCAAAAAGATTTGTGCCACTCATTTACCGAACCTGCTCACCGCTTCAACGTACTGCCCGCTGTCACGCGCCACACCGCGAGAAAGCCGATCGACCGAGGCAGATCTGGCGGATCTTCGCGCAGGCCAGCCGAAATGGCCGCAGGAGTCCAGAAGCGACTATCTGAAACATTGGCCATGTCGCTCGTTTCCCCCTTCTCCGGACATCTTCGGGACGCGCGCTTCGGTCGCCGGCGGGCGTATGCTCCCGGGACAGAATCTTCCCGTCTGGGGGTACCTGCGATGACGCTCCGCGACACCCCGCCGTTCCGCGCCGACCACGTCGGCAGCCTCCTGCGCCCGCGGCGCCTGCTCGACGCCCGGCAGCAGCACGCCGACGGCAAGATCGACGCCGACGAGCTGCGCGCCGCCGAGGACGACGCGATCCGCGACGTCGTCCGCATGCAGCGCGAGGTCGGCCTGCGCTCGGCCACCGACGGCGAGTTCCGCCGCACGTCCTGGCACATGGACTTCATCTATCGGCTCGGCGGCATCCACCCCACCAGCGAGAAGATCCAGGTGCACTTCCGTAACGCGGCCGGTGAGCTCGACTTCGAGTCGGCCGCGCTGGCCATCGACGAGCCGGTCCGGCTCACCGAGACCATTTTCGGCGACGACTTCGCGTTCCTGAACGGGATTGTCGGCGACGGCGTCACCGCCAAACTGACCATCCCGTCGCCGAGCATGGTGCACTACCGCGGCGGGATGGCCGCGATCGATCCGGCCGTCTACCCCGATCACGAGCGGTTCTGGTCGGACCTGAGCGCCGCGTACGCCGAGCAGGTCAGCCGGATCGCCGCGCTCGGCTGCCGCTACCTCCAGCTCGACGACACCAGCCTGGCCTACCTGAACGACCCGGCGCAGCGACGGCTGCTGACCGAGCGCGGCGACGACGCCGAACACCAGCACCTGCGCTACATCAAGCAGATCAACGCGGCGATCGCCGACCGCCCGGCCGGCCTGGCCGTGACCACGCACATGTGCCGGGGCAACTTCCGCTCGTCCTGGGCCGCCGAGGGCGGGTACGACTTCGTGGCCGAGGCGCTCTTCAGCGAGCTGGCGGTCGACGGGTTCTTCCTCGAGTACGACGACGACCGGTCGGGCGGGTTCGCCCCGCTGCGTTTCGTGCCGCCGGGCAAGTCGGTGGTGCTCGGCCTGGTGACCACGAAGCGCGGGGCCCTCGAGTCGAAGGACACCCTGAAGCGCCGGATCGACGAGGCGAGTAAGTACGTGCCGCTCGAGCAGCTGTGCCTGTCACCGCAGTGCGGCTTCTCGTCGACGGTCGAGGGCAACGTGCTCTCCTACGACGAGGAGGTCGCCAAGCTGCGCCTGATCGTCGAGACCGCCGAGGAGGTCTGGGGATAGCGGGGTTTGGGGAAAGACCGGAGTGGGAGACCTGAGCGTTTCCCTTCCGCTGCTCTTACCGTACGAGCGCAAGACGAGTCCCCGGCGTGCCAGGGCCGCTGGTTGCAACACCCGCCCCGACCCCGGCCGCCGGGTGGGCCCGGACCAAGACCGGACCGCGCGCTGGCCGCCCCCGACCTGAACCACGCGCTGGCTGCCCCGGACGCGGCCGCGCGTTGGCTGCTCCGGAAAGGACCGCGCGGTAGCCGCCCCGGACCTGACCGCGCGGGGCGGCCGGGCCGGATCGCGTGGGGCGGCCGGGCCGGATTGCGCGGGGCGGTCGAGCGGGGTGCTGCGCAGCCCCGGTGCCGCGGGCTGGGTGAGGCGGTGGCTCACGTGTGCGGGGCGGCCGGATCGCCGGTGCGCCGGTAGACCCGATCGACCTCGTCGGCGAAGTGGTCGGCGTCGTAGCGGGCACCGGCCGTGCGCGGCGGCAGCCGGCGGAAGTCGCGCTCCTGGCAGCAGAGCAGTTCGACGCGCAGTGCCCGCGGCAGGGACTCGCGGTCGTGCGGGGTGAGCCGTTTCGCACCCTCGATCGGGGCCGTGGGCGCGTCGAGCGGGGTGGCCGCCATGTCGAGCGGGGTGGCACGCGTGCCGACCGGGGTGGCAGGCGCGACCGGGGAGGCGGGCCCGTCGACCGGGACGGCGGGCGCGTCGAGCGGGGCGGCAGGCGCGGGCCGGGCGGCGGGCGCGTCGACCTGGGCGTCAGGCGTGGGCCGGGCGGCGGGCGGGTCGAGCGGGGCGGGCCCACGGAGCGGGGCGGGCGGGTCGTGCGCGGCGGGCGTGTCGAGCGGCTCGCAGCGGGCGTAGATCGCGGGCAGCCCGGCCGCGAGCGCCTCCAGCACGACCAGCCCGTACGTCCGCTCGCACGGTGACGCGAAGACGTCCATCGCGCAGAGCATCTCCCGCGCGTGCGCGACCGCCCCGGCGAACACCACCCGGTCGGCGATGCCCTCGATGGCGGCCAGCCGCTCCAGCGCGTCGCGGGCGGGGCCGTCGCCGACCAGCAGCAGGGTGGCGCCGGGCACCTCGCCGACGGCCCGGATCAGCCGGTCGAAGCGCTCGCCGGGCTCGAGCCGGCCGACGCCGCCGACCACCGCGGCGCCGGCCGGGATGCCGAGCCGGGCGCGGACCGCGGCGCGCAGGGCGGGGTCGAAGCGGAACTCGTCGGCGGCGACCGCCTTGGGGATCACCGCGATCCGCTCGTCCGGCACCCCCCAGCCGCGCAGCCGGTCGGCGACCGATCGGGTGGCCGCGATGGTGACCCGGCCGAGCCGCTCGCCGGCCAGGTAGAACCGGCCGGCCTCGCCGGTGAGGTCATGCTCGGTGGCGACGACCCGGGGCACGCCGGCCAGCCGGGCCGCGACCCGGCCGGGCAGGCAGGCCCGGTGGACGTGGGTGTGCACGAGGTCGAAGTGGCCGCGGCGGATGAGCCGCCGCAGGCGAACGACGGCGGTGACGTCGCGGCGGTCGTCGAGCTCGTGCACGGTCGTGCCGCCGGCCCGCAGCGCGTCCGCGACCGCGCCCGGGCGGGAGAGCGTGACCACCTCGCTCTCGTGCGGCAGGCGGCGCACCAGCAGGCGGAGCTGATGTTCGGGTCCGCCCTCGGCCAGCGCGCTGATGACATGCAGCACTCTCATGCCGACTCCATTTTCCGCCACCCCCGGAAATCGACGCTGCCAACCGATGGTCAGTAATGATAGAGGCAAATGTCACGGGTATCGTGAAACGTTCTTCATGTTTGCCAAAATCGCTTTCCTCGGCCGATCGGCCACGTTGGAGAGGCCAAATGGCCTGGTAGAAGCACGTGCAGAACAAACATGAAATGTGCTCGCATTGCTCGTGACAATTGCTACTGTGCCTGTCCGGCGAGCTGCTGGCACGCTCCGAAAAGGAATTGTCGAGCATTTTATCGCGGGCAGGGGGCACCCGATGGAGTTACGGAGGGCAGCGCCTGGCGAATGGCGGCTGGGCAGCCCGCTCTGGTGGACTGCCCTCCCCGGCCGGGCCGCACGAGCCGGCGCCGACGCGCTGGCCCTCGCGGTCGCCATGCTCATCGCGACGCTGCTGCGGCACGACGGCGACGTGGGGTACGTCGACTGCGGCGGGCTGATGGAGCTGGCCGCGGTCGCCGCCGTCGTGCAGTGCCTCGCCGGCATCCGGTTCGGGCTGTACACCGGACGGTGGTCGTACGGCTGCTTCGAGGAGATCGCGGCGCTCGCCCGGACCGCCGCGGTGACCACGCCCGCGGTGTTCGTGCTCGACACGCTGCTGGGCCGGCTGGTGCCGCGCTCGGCCATCATCGCCTCCGGCCTGATCGCATTGGTGCTTCAGGCCGGAGTGCGCTACACGGCGCGCCTGCTGCAGGACTCCCGCCTACGGCCGTCGCCCGAGCAGGGCAGCCGGGTGGTGGTGATGGGGGCCGGGGAGGGGGCGGCCCAGGTCGTCCGCGCGATGCTGCGCACACCGTCCAGCCCGTACGTCCCGGTCGCGCTGCTCGACGACGACCCGCGCAAGCGGAGTCTGCGCATCATGGGCGTGCCGGTCACCGGCAACCGGCAGGCGCTGCCCGAGGTGGTCCGCCGGTACCGCGCCGACGCCGTGCTCATCGCCATCCCGAGCGCCGGCGCCGACCTGGTGCGCGAGCTGAGCGCGCTCGCCGGGGAGATGAACGTCGACGTCAAGGTCGTGCCCCCGGTGGTCGAGCTGTTCGGCCGCACCGTACGCATCGAGGACATCCGCCCGGTCAGCCACGCCGATCTGCTCGGCCGTCGCGAGATCGGCATCGACCTGGCCGCGATCGCCGGCTATCTGGAGGGCCGGCGGGTGCTGGTCACCGGCGCCGGCGGGTCGATCGGCTCGGAGCTGTGCCGTCAGGTGGCCCCGTTCCACCCGGACCGGCTGGTGATGCTCGACCGGGACGAGTCCGGCCTGCACGCCGTGCAGCTGTCGCTGGACGGCCGCGGCCTGCTCGACGACCGCAATCTCGTGGTCGCCGACATCCGCGACCAGCAGCGCCTCGACGAGGTGTTCCGCGAGCACCGGCCGCAGGTGGTGTTCCACGCCGCGGCGCTCAAACACCTGCCGCTGCTGGAGATGCACCCCTCCGAGGCGCTCAAGACGAACATCCTCGGCACCTACCAGGTGCTGCAGACGGCGCTGCGGCACGGCGTCGAGCGGTTCGTGAACATCTCCACCGACAAGGCCGCCGGCCCGTGCAGCGTGCTCGGCTACTCCAAGCGCATCACCGAGCGGCTCACCGCGGCCGCGGACGAGTCGTCGCCCGGCACGTACTGCAGCGTGCGGTTCGGCAACGTGCTGGGCAGCCGCGGGTCGGTGCTCACCGCGTTCGAGGCGCAGGTGGCCTCCGGCGGGCCGATCACGGTGACCGACCCCGAGGTGTCCCGCTACTTCATGACCGTGCAGGAGGCGGTTCGCCTGGTCGTGCAGGCCGGTGCGCTGGACAGCGCGGGCGAGGTGCTGGTGCTGGACATGGGCGAGCCGGTGCGGATCGCCGACGTGGCCCGGCGGCTGGCCGAGACCGCCGACCGGCACATCCAGGTCGTCTACACCGGGCTGCGGCCCGGCGAGAAGCTGCACGAGGTGCTGCTCGGGCCGGGGGAGGAGGACCGGCGGCCGCATCACCCGCTGCTGTCGCAGGTGCCGGTGCCGCCGCTGGACGGCGCGGTGCTGTCGCTGCTCGATCCCACCGCGGCCCGTAAGGACCTGATCGCGGTGCTGCGGTGGCTGGCGGAGAGCCCGGCGCTGACCGTGGCCCACCGGAACGGGAGGCACTGAATGCGAGTCGTGGTGGTCGGGCAGGGGTACGTGGGTCTGCCGCTCGCCGTGCGGGCGGCCCAGGTCGGGCACGACGTGGTCGGCTTCGACGTCGACGAGGAGCGCATCAAGCGCCTCGCCGCCGCCGAGTCCTATGTGGATGACATCGCCTCGGAAACCGTGCGGGAGATCCTGGATGCCGGAACGTTCCACCCCGCGTCCGATCCGCGTGCCTGCGCCGGCTTCGACGTGGCGGTGATTTCGGTGCCCACGCCGCTCCGCGAGGGCCTGCCGGATCTGTCATACATAGAAGGCGCCGCTCGGACGCTGGCCCGCTATCTGCGACCAGGCTCGACCGTGGCGCTGGAGTCGACCACCTATCCCGGCACGACCGGTGATCTCGTCGCCCCGATCCTCGAGGAGGGCTCCGGGCTCGTCGCCGGCGTCGACTTCTACCTCGGCTACAGCCCCGAGCGCATCGACCCGGGCAACCGGGAGTGGACGCTCGTGAGCACGCCCAAGGTCGTGAGCGGGATAAATCCAGATTCCTTGGAGAGCGTTCGGGCGTTCTACGCGTCGATCGTGGACACCGTCGTGCCGGTGAGCGACACCCGCGTCGCCGAGCTGGTCAAGCTGCTGGAGAACACGTTCCGGCACGTCAACATCGCGCTGGTCAACGAGCTGGCGGTGTACGCACACGGCCTCGGCATCGACGTCTGGGAGGCGATCGACGCCGCCGCCAGCAAGCCGTTCGGCTACCACAAGTTCGTGCCCGGACCGGGCGTCGGCGGCCACTGCCTGCCGATCGATCCGTCCTACCTGTCCTGGCGGGTGCAGCGCGCGCTCGGCCAGAGCTTCCGCTTCGTCGAGCTGGCCAACGACATCAACAACCACATGCCCGAGTACGTGTGCCGCCGCCTGGTCGCGGCCCTCAACCGGCAGCGGAAGGCGGTCAACGGCTCGACCGTGCTGCTGCTCGGCCTGGCGTACAAGCGGAACAGCGGCGACGCCCGGGAGTCGCCGGCCCGCCGGATCGCCGCCCTGCTGCTGGAGATGGGCGCCGACGTGCGCGCCGCCGACCCGCACGTGGTCGAGGACGCGCACATCGACTCCCGGGTGACGCTCGTGCCGCTCGACCCCGGGCAGGTCGCCGCCGCCGACGCGGTGCTGCTGCTCGCCGATCACGACGCCTTCGACCTCGACCTGGTGGTCCGGCACGCCGGATACGTGCTGGACACCCGCCATCGCCTGACCGGACCGACCGTGGAGTCGCTGTGACCAGGACAATGTGGGACCTCGCCAACCGTGTCATCGCCGCCCTGGCGCTGATCCTGCTCGCGCCGGCGCTGCTCGTGATCGCTGCCTGGATCCGGGTCGCCGACGGCAAGGGCGTGCTGTTCGTCCAGGACCGCGCGGGCCGCGACGGCGTGCCGTTCCGGATGTACAAGTTCCGATCGATGGTGCACGACTCGGTGAAGATGGCCGAGGAGATCGGGCTCAGCGACCCGTTCGGCCTGCTCCGGGACGATCCCCGGATCACCCGCTGCGGCCGGTTCCTGCGCCGCACCAGCCTGGACGAGCTGCCCCAGCTGGTGAACGTGCTGACCGGGCAGATGAACCTGGTCGGACCGCGGCCGGACGTGCTGCCGCAGGTCGCCAACTACACCGAACAGGACCGGCGGCGGCTCGAGGTCCGGCCGGGCATCACCGGCTGGGCGCAGGTCAACGGCCGGGAGGACATCGACTGGGCCCAGCGCTTCGTGCTCGATCGGTGGTATGTCGACCACTGGTCGCCCGCGCTCGACCTGCGCATCCTGTGGCGGACCGCGACCTCGCTGCAGCGCGGTGAGCCGCCGGTGCACGTCGACGAGCTCAACATCCAAAGGCGCCAGGCCCATGACGTACGCCGTGCCGCTTGAGATGGGGCCGCTGGATATCGGTTCGGAGTTCCACTGGGATCCGGCCGCATTGACCGCCGGCGGCGGCGACTGGCTGCCCGCCGGCGGCGAGTTGTTCGCCACCGGCTGCGGCGCGCTGACCGCCCTGCTCCGCCATCTGCGCCTGCGCGGCCGGCTGCACATCCCGTCCTACTTCTGCATGGGGGTCGCCGAGGCGCTTTCGGCCGAGATCCCGATCGCGTGGTACCGGCATCTGCCGGACGAGGGCGGCCCGCGCTGGGCGACGCTGCGCGCGCGCCCCGGTGACCTGGTGCTCGCCCAGAACCTGTTCGGACGGGATCACGGTGAGCCGTGGAACGACTGGATCGCGGCCCATCCGGCGGTCACCGTCGTCGAGGACCACTCACACGATCCGCTGAGCACCTGGGCTCGGAGCTCCCGGGCGCCGTTCGCCGTCGCCTCGCTGCGCAAGACGTTGCCGGTGCCCGACGGCGGCCTCCTCTGGTCGCCCCGCGGCCACCAGGTGCCGCGACCCGCCGGCGGAGAGAGCGAGGGCGCCCACCTCAAGCTGGCCGGCATGCTGCTCAAAGCGGCCTGGCTCGACGGTCGCCCGGTCGCCAAGGACGACTTCCGCGCGCTGCAGCAGCGCGGCGAGCACACCCTGCTCGGCGACGCCGGGCCGGCCAGCGCGTTCACCGCCGCCGTACTGCCGCTGCTGGACGCGGCCGGCCTGCGGCGGCAGGGTATCGACAACGCCCGCGCGCTGGCCGCCGAGGTACCGGTCGAGGCCGGCCCGTTCCGGGCGCAACTGGTCTGCGCCGACCAGAACCGGCGGGACGCCCTGCTGCGGCGGCTGGCCGCGCACGGCATCTACGCGCCGGTGCACTGGCGGCAGGACCGCGGCGGCGTGTGGAGCGGGGACGACGAGGCGGCCGACCTCGCCGCGCGGATGCTCACCGTCCCCGTCGACCATCGCTGCTCAGCCGCCGACGTGCGCCGGATCGCGGCGGTGCTGCTCGCCGCCCCCGAAACCGCCGCCCCCGAACCCGCCGGCGCCGGCGCCGCCCGACCGGCGCCGCGCCCGGCTCCAGCGGCGTAGCGTCAGCGCCTGGCGCAGCATCGCCCGCGACGGGCCGCTCTGCGTCGACACGTGCAGCAGATAGCGCCACAGCGGGTACTCGCCGCGCCGGTTGGACAGCGCGTAGGAGAACTGCTTGGCGGGCAGGTCGCCGTACTGGTCCATCCGCTCGAACCACTCACTGCTCGCCAGCGCCGCCTGCTGCAGCGGGGCCAGTGCCGCCTTGCGGGTGTGCTCGTAACGCTCCAGGGACGCGCCCAGATCATCGCTCGGGGACAGGGCCGAGGCCAGGGCCATCGCGTCCTGCATGGCCAGCTTCGTGCCGGAACCGATCGCGAAGTGCGTCGTGTGCGCGGCGTCGCCCATCAGCACCGTGGTCCCGAGGTCCCAGCGGCGGTTGGTGACCCGGCGGAAGCTCATCCAGCCGGTGCCGCCGCTCTCGGCCCGCTGGTCGATCAGCGGCTCGCCGTCCAGGTGCGCGGCGAAGATGCCGGCCAGCCGGTCGCAGCCGTCCCGTCCGGTAAGCTCGCCGAAGCCCAGCCCGGCCCACGTCTGTGGCGTGCATTCGACGATGAACGTGCTCGCCTCGTCGGTGAACGGATAGGCATGGAACCAGATCCAGCCGGCCTCGGTCTTCTCGAAGCCGAACGTGAACGTGCGGAACACCTTCGGCGTGCCGAGCCAGATGTAGCGGTTGCGACCGTAGGCGGTCTCGGCGCCGAAGTGCGCGGCGTTCTGCTCCCGGATCCGGCTGCCCGCGCCGTCGCAGGCGACCACCAGATCGGACGCGGGCACGTCCGCCACCTCCGATCGGTAGCGCAGGTCGACGCCCAGTTCGACCGCGCGGGCCGACAGGATGTCGAGCAGCCGATGCCGGCCCAGGCTGAACCCGTACCCGGCCAGGTGGTTGACCGCCTTGCCGGTGGCCCGGACCGCGTACTCGTCCCACTTGTAGGCGGCGTCCCAGATCCGGCGGGCGCTGGCCGGGTCGTGCCGGAACAGGTCGTCGAGCAGGTCGTCCCAGAACACCACGCCCCAGCCGTAGGTGACGCCGGCCGGGTTGCGCTCCAGCACGGTGACCTCGTGCCCGGCCTTGCGCGCCAGGATCGCGAAGTAGAGGCCGGCGGGACCGCCGCCGACACAGGTGATCCGCATGGCTGGCTCCTTACGGTCGGGCTATCGATACGAGGGGAAGGTGGCGGTGAGGTCGTCCGGGTCGGCCTGCGGGCGGCGATCGGCGACCAGGCTCCGGTACCCGACGGGGTCGGTCACCACCCGCCAGGTGTGGAAGGCGTGCCGGCTGGGGGAGAAGCCGGACTTGTAGAAGAACAGCGAGTCGTTGCTGCCGCCCTTGCCCCCGCCGAGGTGGAACACCCGGTCCCCGCGCGCCTTGCAGAAGCGGCGCACCTCGTCGTAGAGCAGCTCGTCGGCGTAGCGGCCGCGGGCCCGGCGGGTGGACGAGACGTAGCCGGTGGCGACGCCGTCGTGCTCGAAGAACGTGTTGCCGCCGACCACCTCGTCGCCCTCGAGCGCGACCGCGAGGTGCATCCGGTCGCCGACCGCCTCGTGCAGGGCGGCCAGGTGCTCGTACGTGAAGAAGTAGTAGTCGGAGGCGCCCACCCGGCGCATGTTGTCGTGGTAGACGGCGACCCACTCGGCGAGGCGGTCCCAGTCGTCGAAGACCACCTTGGTGCCCGCGCGGCGCGCCCGGTTGATGTGGTTGCGGTGGTCGGACCGGGTCCGGCTCCACATCTCGTCGACGCCGGCCGTCAGGTCCATCGAGACCGTCTCGCCGTGCCGCACCAGGCAGCCGTGTTCGCCGAGCGTCGCCAGCGGCGCGTCGAGGAGGGGGTGCATGCGGACGAAGACCGAGATGACCCGCTCGGCGGCCAGCGTGTCGATCATCGAGGCGCACGCCCGGCCCCAGAAGGCGGGATCGCCGGTATCGCTCACGGGCGCCGGATACCCGTACGGCGAAAGAGCGTCCCTCGCGGACGTGGCCGGAACCGCTCGCACGATCAACGGCATGAGCAGCACGTGGTCGCCGTCCGAATAGTGGAAGGCGGCGGGCTCGCCGCCGTAGAGGGCGGCATCGAGCACCACATAGGACGGTTCGTGATACATGTCGTGCCTGAGCCTCGGCAGCGCGCTCGCCCACTCCGGCGAGTCCGGTCCGAGCAGCGATCCGGTCATCTTCCCCCCCTGCGCAGGATCCGGGCGTTGAGCGCCATGTTCCCGGCGAACTGGTCGTTGACCACCCGATGCGAGTCGAGCCGCAGCTGCGTGGCCGGGTCGTACCGGCCGAGCTTCACGAACCCGTCCGAGAACCAGCCGTTGTCCGAGCCGCTGCCGTCCAGATAGCCCCGATATGTGGTGCCACCAGGCCAGATCACCCGGGTGAGCAGCGACGAGAAGGCGGTCATGTCGGCGTCGGTCCAGGCGTTGCCGCGGGCGCGGGCCTCCGTCACGTACGCCATGACACCGTTGCCGTGGCTGACGTCCTGCCCGGGCCGCTTCGCCCGCCCCCAGGTGTCGTCCCAGAAGTAGGCGGTCGGCTCCACCGGGTTGCGCCGCAGCTGCCGGCGCATCCGCTGGTCGAAGTCGCCGGCCACGGCCAGGTAGCGGGCCCGGCGGGCGGCGTCGGTGGTGACCTGGGCGAGGTTGAGCGCGATCAGCGCCCAGTGCGCGGACAGGTGGGTCACGTCTCGGTAGACCGTGTCCTGCGGACCGCGGGAGTACCACTTCTCGAAGACCTGCACCTCGGCGAAGTCGAGCAGCCGCCGGTAGCGGTCGCCGGTCAGCCCGGCGTCCCGCATCGTGACCAGCAGGCCGGTCCCGTACCGCCAGAAGTAGCTCTCGTAGAGCGGCACCTCGTCGCCGTCCTCGCCGTTCTTCTCCGACGCCCAGCCGAGGTACCGGTCGTGGAAGCTGCTGTGCGGCAACGAGGCCGAGGGCGCCGCCGCGGCCGCCACGTTCTCCACGAACTGCAGCGCCCGATCGACGTAGCGACCCTCGCCGGTGGCCCGGAACATCGCCACGCACGAGTCGACCGAGTAGGACAGGTCGTAGTGGTCCCAGCTGTCGGCCGAGCGGGACAGCGGCAGGCCGCTCTGCAACTGGTAGTCCCAGCTCTGCTGGAAGACGTTCGCCCAGTCGGCCACCGAGCGCAGCCTGGCGACCGGCGGCGGCGCGGACGAGGGGACCGGCAGCGGCTTCATCATGGCCGGCACGTCGTCGCGCCCGCAGGCGGCGAGCACCGAGGCCGCGCCCAGCAGGAGAACGGTTCGCCGGCCCGTCACAGCGGCACCCGCTCTCGCTGCTGCGACACTGCCGTGGGCACCACCGCCGCGGCGGCGGCGATCGCGGCGAACAGCCAGGCGAGCCGGGCGTCGTAGTAGTCCCCGGAGAACAGGCTGCTGAGCGCCACGAACACGGCGGCCGCCACGGCCAGGCCGGTCTCCCGCGGCCGGAACCCGCCGCCGCGCACCGTACCGGCCCAGAGCGCGATCGCCGCGCCGAGCAGCGCGATGCCGATCAGGCCGCCCTCGGCCGCGACGCCGAGCAGATAGTTGTGCGGGTACTCGACGCCCTGGTTGATGCCGATCGTGCCGTAGAAGCCGTCCAGCCCGGCACCGGCGAACGGGTGCTCGACGGCCAGCCGGACCGCCTGCTGCCAGATGCTCGTGCGGTCGGAGAGATAGTGCTGCTGCACGGTCTGCTGGACGAACCGCTCCTCGAACAGGCTGGTGAACGCGGGCGGCGCGAACTGCCACACGAGCACCGCCGCCACGAGCAGCCCGGCGCAGGTGGCGACGACCGTGCCGGCGTTGAGTCGGTGCCGCTGCTTGAACAGCGCCGCCAGGCCGACCGCCCCGCCGGCCAGCAGGCCCGCCCGCGAGCCGGAGAGCACCGCCGCCAGCACGAACAGCGGCACGGCCGCCAGCAGCCAGGTGCGCCGGTGGTGCAGGAACAGGGCGACCGCGCTGATGATGCCGAGGATCTGGATGCGGACGAAGACGTTGGGGCCGCCGCCGAACGCCGAGTACCGGCCCTGCTCGCCGGGGCCGCTGATGAACAGGGCGGCCAGCGCGAAGACGATTCCGGCCAGGTAGAACAGCCAGAACGTGTAGCGCAAGACGATCGCCGGGTCGCCGATCGCGTACAGGTAGAGGGCGACGGTGAGCGCGGCCATCAGCACCAGGTCGACGGTCTGCGGCCCGACCCGGGCGGCCGGCGGCGCCCACAGGCCGGAGGCGATCTGGTAGACGAAGAACAGCACCGCGGCGACCAGCCAGCCCTCGCGGCGGTAGCCGCCCGGCGCCCGGCGGGAGCGGCGGGCGATGTCGGCGATCAGCACCGACAGCCCGGCGGCCAGGCCGACCACCCGCAGGTCCACCCAGGCCAGGTCGGGGAAGCCGGCCCGGTCCAGGGTGAACCGGCCGCCGATCGCGATCAGCATGAGGATGAACGCCGGCGCGAAGAAGACCGGGGGCAGGTGCCACCATTGCCGGTCGCTCATGGCGCACCCACCCGGATCCGGTCGCGGGCGAGGGCCGAGGTGATCAGCGCGAAGGCCAGGCCGGCGCCGTAGCCGAGCAGCGAGCCCCAGGCCGCGCCGAGGATGCCGTGTTTGGGGATGAGCAGCAGGTAGGCGGCGAAGCTGACCGCGAAGCCGGCGATCTCGGCGGCCGAGACGAGCGTGCCGTGTCCCTTCGCGACCAGCACGCCGAGGCTGATCCGGGAGATCGCGTACAGGCCGGCGGCGGCGACCAGCGGCAGCACGACCGACTTGGCGGGTGCGTAGGCGTGGCCGAAGACCGGGACGATGAGCAGGTACATGCCGGCCGCCAGCACCGGACCGGCCAGCACCACGTACACGATCGCGGTGGTCACGATCGGCCGGGTGCGCAGGGTGCCCGCCTGGTGCGCGGCCCGCCAGCGGCCCAGGCGCGAGTCCGCGTACGCCCGCAGCGGCCAGGCGAGCAGCTCGGTCATCGTGGCGACGCTGGCGTAGAGGCCGAGCGCGGTGGTGGAGGCGAGCACCGGCAGCGCCAGCCGGTCGGAGCGCAGCATCGCCATGTTCGAGATGGCCGCCGGGAACAGCGCCGCACCCTGCCGGCGCACCAACCGGTTCTGGTCGTTCTCCAGCGCGGCGCCCGGCAGTCGGAGCCAGAAGACCAGGTAGCCGGCGGTCGGCACCAGGCAGGCCAGGATGTACGCGACCAGCCACAGCTCCGGCGAGTCGGCCCGGGTCAGGAACAGCACGGCCATCACGGCGAGCAGCAGAATCGACTCGATCACCCGGGAGGCGAGGAAGTCGTGCACCCGGCCGATCGCGATGGTGACCGCGCGGCTCGCCAGGCTGACCGCCTCGGCGAGCGCATAGATGGTGATCAGAGCGATCACGACCGGTCCCGGGGTGAGCCGTTGCGGTGCAAGCATCGCGTACGCCGCGGCGGCGGCCACACCGAGTCCGCAGGGTACGACGAGCAGCCGCGCGTACGCCCGGACCGCGGCGGCCGGCGGCACCTGGTGGTAGGCCGCCACGAAGCTGCGCTCGGTGCCCAGCAGCAGCGCCTGGGTGGCCAGGTAGACCACCTGCAGCATGAGCGCGACCTCGCCGCGGTGGGCCGGGGTCAGCGCCCGGACCATCATCACGTTGGCGGCCAGCGCGACCGCGCCGATCAGCAGCTGCGAGGCGACCAGCTGGACGTACGGGTCGCGGAGCCGGTCGCCGAGCCGGGCGAGGGGGTCGGCGGCCCGCTGTTCAGTCATCGTCCCGCGGTTTCGCGTCGGGCAGGGCCTCGTCCGTGGACGGGTCGTCCTCCCAGACGGACTCCTCTCCGGCCACGTCGGCTTCCCCGGCCAGGTCGGCCTTCTGGGCCAGGTCGGCCTCCTCGGCCAGGTCGGTTTTCTCGGCCGGGTCGGTTTTCTCGGCCAGGTCGGCTTTCTCGGCCAGGTCGGCGGCGTCGCGCTGCACCGGCAGGTTCGGCGGCTCCGGCTCACCGGTCGGCTCGAGGTTGATCACGCTGGCCTGACCGCGGGGCCGGTGCCCGATCGTGGTGCGCACGACCCGGGCCTGCCCCCGTACCGGTCCCATGTCCGGCACGATCACCTGGGTCTCGCTGATCGGGTCGTCGCCGGTGATCAGCCCCAGCCCGACCGAGGCGGTGCCGCTGCCGGCCCCCGGCCCGACCGAGGGCCCCTTCGGGTTCGGCAGGCCGGCCCGGTCGTGATGCCACCCCGTCCCGGTGGGCAGCTTGCGCGGCAACGCGTTGAGCACCGCACCGACCGGGCGGCCGCCGACCCGCTCGAGCAGGTCCTTCGACCGGGCCACGTCCGACACCCGGGTGTGGTTGGCCCGCACCACCAGCAGCGCCTCGTCGGTCACCTTGCGCAGCACCACGCTGTCCGCCACGCCGTGCAGCGGCGGCGCGTCCACCAGCACGACGTCGAAGGTCTCGGCGAGCGCCCGCATCGCGGCCCCGAGCCGCGGCGAGGCGAGCAGTTCGCCCGGGTCGGCCGGGTCCTGCCCGCAGGGCAGCACGGTGAGCCGGCCGTCCAGCGAGTCGCGCAGCACCGAGCGCACCGACGCGTGCCCGGCGAGCACGTCGGCGAAGCCCGGACCGGGGTCCATCGCCAGGTAGCGGTCGACGCCGGGGGTGCGCAGGTTCGCGTCGACCAGCACCACCCGGGCGCCGGTCTCGGCCATCGCGATCGCCAGCCCGCAGGCCACCGCCGTGGTGCCTTCCCGGGGGTGGCTGCCGGCCAGCAGCAGCGAGGTGCCGCGCGGGCCGGACTCGATCGCGGGCAGCAGGCTGCGCAGCCGGCGGAAGCCCTCCGCGAGGGCCTCGCCGGGCAGGCCGGACGAGCGGTCCAGCGAGATGACGCCGACCGTGCCGAGGCCGAGCCGGCGCAGGTCGTCCTCCTCGGCCACGGTCCGGCGGGTGGCCTCGCGCACGGCCACCGCGATCGCGCCGATCAGCAGGCCGAGCACGCCCGCGAAGGCGGTGTTGCGCACCAGGTTGTCCGGCTCGCGGGCGGTGACCGGGTCCTGCGCGACGGTCACCGACGGCGCCGGGCCGTTGCTGCCGCTGCCGTTGCCGTTGCCGGCGGGGGCCGGCGGGTCCAGTTGCTTGGCCAGGGCGACCAGCGCGGCGGTGGCGGCGGTGACCATCCGCCGGCTGCGTGCCGCGGACGGATCGGTCGCGCTGACCACCAGCAGATCGGTGCCGTCCTGCACCTGCGCGGTCAGGCTCTTGCGGACCTGATCCTCGGTCAGCGGGGGGCCGATCCGGTCCACCACGGTGTCGGCCACCCGCGGCCCGGTGAGCAGCGCGATGTACGAGTTCAGCCGGCTCGCCTTCGAGTCCGGGTCGGTCGCGCCGGTGGTGATGAACAGAACCATCGACGACCGGTACGCGGGCGGCTGGGACAGCGCCAGCCCCGCGGCCAGGCCGGCGGCGACCAGCACCGGCACCACCAGCCAGGCCCAGCGGCGGCGGCACGCCCGGACGTATTCACGCAGCTCCAACGCTCTTCCCTCCGGCCCCGGCGTACGCCCTGGTCAGCACGGTCTCGAACTGGTCGAAGACGACGTCGCGGGCGAACCGCTCGACGGCGAGCCGGTGCGCTGCCGACCGGGCCCGCCGCAGCCAGTCGCCGTCCCGCAGCCGGTCGGCGAGCAGCTTGCCCGCCTCGTCCGCGTCGGTCGGGTCGAGCACCAGCCCGGCGCCCGACTCGCGGAGCAGGTCGGCCTGCCAGCCGCCGTAGTTGACGGCGATCGGCCGGGACGCCGCCAGCGCGTCGAAGAACTTGTTCGCCGAGTTGTCCCACAGCGCGCGGATCGGCCGGACGAAGCTGCTCGACATCGTGCTCGCGGCCAGGATCAGCGGCAGGTCGGCCTTCGGCACCTTCTCCCACATGTGCACGGTCGTGTCGAGCAGCCCGTACGCGGCGGCCAGGTTCCTGGTCGACTCCCATTCCCGGCCGTGCCCGACGATGAGCACCTGCGGGCCGGGATCGATCTCGCGCATCCGGCGGGCGGCCCGCACCAGGTACTCCACGCCGTTCACCGCACCCAGCGCGCCGGTGTAGACGATCAGCGGCCGGTCGGCCAGCCACCGATGCTGCTTGCGGAAGGCGGCGACGGCTTCCGGCCGTACGCCCGAGAACAGCTCGAGGTCGGCGGCATTGGGAATCATCGCGGTTTTCGTCTGTGGTCGCCGGGCGGTCACGCCCGCGGCCATGCCGGGGGAGAGCGCGACGACCTCGGTGGCGTTGCGGTAGGCGAAGTTGGCCAGGCCGCAGGCGAGCCGGCGGGCGATCGGGTTGCGCAGCGCGCCCATCTCGATCGGCACCTCGGGCCACAGGTCGCGCACCTCGAAGACGAACGGCACCCGGCGCAGCTTCGCGGCGAGCACGCCGGGCACCGCGACGGTCAGGGGAGTGCTGGTGGCGAAGACCAGATCGGCCCTCAGCCGGGCGGCCTTCGCCGTCGCGAGCACCATGAACTCCGCGAAGGCGCGCAGCCGGCGGGCGTAGGACATGTGATTCGAGTACGGGATGGGAAACCAGTGGACGGTGACACCCTCGTCCTCGGTGACCCGCCGCGCGCCACCCTCGATGTCGGTGGTGATGACGTCGACCGTGTGGCCGCGGGCGACCAGCCGCCGTGCCTGCTCGTACGACCGGATCCCGCCGGTCATCCCGGGATTGCAGTAGTACTGGTGGATGTAGACGATGCGCACGTCGGGTCACCCCTCCCGCAGCGCGCTCACCACGCGCTCCCGGTCGTGCTCGGTGAGCGCCGAGCCGCTGGGCAGGCACAGGCCGCGGCGGAACAGGTCGGCGCTGACCTCGCCGCCGCGCATGACGCAGTCCCGGTAGACCGGCTGCAGGTGCATCGGTTTCCAGGCCGGCCGGGCCTCGATGTTGTGCCGGGCCAGCCGGGCCAGGAGCTGGTCGCGGGTCGCGCCCGCTTTCTCGGCGTCCACCAGCAGGCAGGTGAGCCACCAGTTCGGCACGCCGTAGTCGGCGATCGGCATGAAAGTGATCCCCGGTAGGTCGCCGAGCGCGGCCCGGTAGAAGCTGGCGGTCTCCTGCCGGGCCGCGATCATTTCGGAGAGGCGCTGCACCTGGCCGCGGCCGACCGCGGCGAGGAGGTTGCTGAGGCGGTAGTTGTAGCCGACCGTGCGGTGCTCGTAGTGCGGCACCGGCTCGCGGGCCTGGGTGGCCAGGTGCCGGGTCTGGGTGGCGACCCGGCCGTCGTCGGTGAGCAGCATGCCGCCCCCGCCGGTGGTGATGATCTTGTTGCCGTTGAACGAGAGGACGCCGGCGAGCCCGAACGAGCCGGCCGCCCGCCCGCGATAGGACGCGCCGAACGCCTCGGCCGCGTCCTCGATCAGGGCCACGCCGTAGCGGTCGCAGGCCTCGAGCAGCGGCCGGTAGTCGGCGCACTGGCCGTACATGTCGACCGCCACCACCGCGCGCGGCAGTTGTCCGGCGCTCGCCCGGGCGCGCAGCTCCTGGGCGACCAGCTCGGGGTCGACGTTCCAGCTCGCCGCGGTCGAGTCGAGGAAGACCGGGCGGGCGCCGAGGTACATCACCGCGTTCGCGGTGGCGGCGAACGTGAACGACGGGACCAGCACGGTGTCGCCGCGCCGCACGCCGGCCGCGACCAGCGCGAGGTGCAGGGCGGCGGTGCCGCTGGTCAGGGCGATGGCGTGCCGCACGCCGACCAGCTCGGCCACCTGCGTCTCGAAGGCGTCCAGATCGGGGCCGACCGGCGCGACCCAGTTCGAGTCGAACGCCTCCAGCAGCAGCTTGCGCTCGACCTCGCTGACGTCGGGCGGGGAGAGGAAGATCCGCGTGTCAGTCATGAACCCTGGTCCTCACTGCCCATAACGGCCAGGCGGGGTGCAGCCCCTGCCGATGGATCCACATCGGAGAGTCGCCGGTCCGCATGGCCGGCCGGAGCGTGGTGGCGAAGCTGCGGTACCCGGCCGCCCGGGCCCAGAGCACGTGCCGGCCTCGGAGATCAACAGCCGGGTTCCCGTACGGCGCGGCGAAGTCACCGACCGCGACACCGAGCTCGTCCTCGAGCTCGTGCTTCGAGTCGGCGATCTCGCGGCGGGCGCTCGCGTCGTCGCAGTCGGCGAGCCGGGGATGGGAGACCGAGTGCGAGCCGACCCCGTGCCCGGCGGCGAGCAGGTCACGGACGTCGTCCCAGCCCAGGTTGCCCGGCCGGCCGATCAGGCCGGTGGTGACGAAGAAGGTGGCCGGCACGCCCAGGTCGGCCAGCAGCGGGACGACCACGTCCCGCCAGGTCGGGTGGCCGTCGTCGAAGGAGAGACAGAACATCGGCCCGTTCAGCGGGCGCCGGCCGGTGAGGACCTCGAGCGCCGCGTCCCAGGAGATCAGCGGGCCCCGCTCGCCGAAGGCGCGCAGCTGGCGGCGCAGGCCGGCGGCGAACTCCGCCGGCACGTCGTGATAGAAGGGAAAGAACAGGCCGGCGGTGGCCGGCAGCCGCTTCCGGGCGCCGGCCGCGGCGAGGATGCGGCCCTGCAGGCGGGGGCTCCGCCGCAGCCGGCTGCGCAGCCCGAGCTCGTTCAGGCGTCGTTGGATCGGGGTCGGCGACCGCATGCCACTCACCCTGACAAAACGATGCCTCGCATCGTCAGTAGCAATTGTCATATTGAATGTGAGGGATCTTCACATCACTTATGACGCCCTTGCGGAATGGGTTGCCGACGGCGCATCATCCGGCTGACCGACCATTTTCTCCGGGGGATCCCATGCTGGCGTTACGACAGGCTTCGCCCTCGGCGGCGCTGTGGCGCGACCGTTCCTCCTACGCCGACCGGCTGATCTTCCACACCCCGCAGTGGCTGGCGTTCGTCGCCGAAGCGCAGGGGGCGTTGCCCGTGCTGGCCACCGTGCAGGACGGCGAGGACGTGGTGGGACACTTCACCGGGTTGGTCACCAAGCGGTTCGGCCTGCGGATCCTGGGCAGCCCGATGGCCGGCTGGACCACCTCGTACCTGGGCTTCAACCTGCGGCCGGGGGTTGACCGGCGTGATGCGGTCGAGGCGCTGCTGCCGTTCGCCTTCGGGTCGCTCGGCTGCGCGCATCTGGAGATCCGTGACCGGTCGTTCGTGGACGCCGATCTGGCGGGCCTCGGCTTCCGGTGGGACTCGGCGCCGACCGCGGTGATCTCCCTGGCGCCGGCCGAAGATCAGTTGTTCGGTGCGATGGCGCCGGCCTGCCGCCGCAACATCCGCAAGGCGCAGAAATCCGGCGTGGTCATTGAAGAGGTGCACGATGATCCGTCGTTTGCGGCCGAATTCTACGATCAATTGCGGGACGTATTCGCCAAACAGAATCTCGTTCCCACCTATTCGATCGACCGCGTCCGCGCGTTGATCCGCCACCTCGAACCGGCGGGGCGGTTGCTGCTGCTGCGCGCCCGCGAGCCGGGCGGCCGATGCATCGCCACGGCCGTGCTGCCCTGGTACCACCGGACCATGTACTTCTGGGGTGGCGCGAGCTATCGGCCCGACCAGCATCTGCGCCCGAACGAGGCGCTGATCTGGCACGCGCTGCGCTGGGCCCGGTCCCGCGGCGTGACCGAGTTCGATTTCGTCGGCGGCAACTCGTACAAGCAGAAGTACGGCACCACCGAGGTCCCGGTCCCGTGGGCGAGACGATCCCGATCGCCGTTGGTGGCCGGGCTACGCGACGCCGCCAAGGAGGCGTTCGCGCTGCGACAGCGGGCGATGGCCCGGCTGACCCGCGCGTCCTGAACGTGCCGCGACGGTGAGCGGCGGCAGCGAGGGTGACCCGGCGCCCGGGTTGGCCTGCCTACGTTGCAGCTCAGCCCGGATGCGGGCGGCAAAGGGCCGGGACGGCAGCGAGATCGCCCTGGTAGGCGGGGGCTCGGCTGGGCCTCGTACCGGAAAAGGAAGTTGATCTGCTTGAGGCCTTGTCCCTGGGAGCGCTCCCATGTAACGATGCACCTCGATATTACCGGTTTGTTTCGGCCTGGTTCCTCACGCTGCCCGCGGTGACCCCGTTGCCGTCGCCTCCGCGGGCGGCTGCTCCCCCTCGCAAGGAGGACTGCATGGCTCCCTTGTCCCGCAGAGGCTTCGTAGCCGCCGTTGGCGGTGCGGCAGTCGCTGCAACCGTCAGCCCGCGGATTGCCGAAGCCGCGAGCGGATCCACCACTGCCGCGAGCGGATCCACCGCCGCCGCGGCCGCTGCCGTCGACGAGTACGGGCAGAAGTTCCTGGACCAGTACAACAAGATCAAGGCATCCGGGAACGGCTACTTCAGCTCGGCGGGAGTGCCGTATCACTCGGTCGAGACCCTGATGGTCGAGGCCCCTGACCACGGCCACCAGTCGACCTCCGAGGCGTTCAGCTACTGGATGTGGCTCGAGGCCACCTACGGCCGGGTGACCGGCGACTGGGCGCCGTTCAACAACGCCTGGGCGGTCGCCGAGAAGTCCATCATCCCCAACTCGACCGACCAGCCGACCAACGCCTCGTACAACGCCAGCTCTCCCGCGTCGTACATCCCGGAGTGGCCGGACCCGTCGAAGTATCCGAGCCCGATCGACAGCACCGTCTCGGTCGGCGCCGACCCGATCGCCGGCGAGCTGAACTCCGCGTACGGGACCGCCAACATCTACGCCATGCACTGGCTGCTCGACGTGGACAACGTCTACGGCTACGGCAACAACTTCGGCACCGGCGGCGAGAACGGGCCGTCCGTGGCCGGCCCCTGCTACATCAACAGCTACCAGCGCGGCTCGCAGGAGTCGGTCTGGGAGACCGTCCCGCAGCCGTGCACCGACCTGATGAAGTACGGCGGCACGAACGGTTACCTCGACCTGTTCGTGAAGGACTCGTCGTACTCGAAGCAGTGGAAGTTCACCAACGCACCGGACGCCGACGCGCGCGCGGTGCAGGCCGCCTACTGGGCGTACCGGTGGGCGTCGGCCCAGGGCAACGCGAGCGCGATCTCCGCGTCCGTCGCCAAGGCCGCCAAGATGGGCGACTACCTGCGGTACTCGATGTTCGACAAGTACTTCAAGAAGATCGGCAACTGCGTGGGCGCCTCCAGCTGCGCCGCCGGCAGCGGCCGCAGCTCGCAGCACTACCTGCTCGGCTGGTACTACGCGTGGGGCGGCGCGGAGCCGGGCGGCGGCTGGGCCTGGCGCATCGGTGACGGCGCCGCGCACCACGGCTACCAGAACCCGGTGGCCGCGTACGCGCTGTCCACCGAGTCGGCGATCGCGCCGAAGAGCTCGACCGGCAAGTCGGACTGGGCGACCAGCCTGTCCCGGCAGATCGAGTTCCTGCAGTGGCTGCAGAGCCCGGACGGCGGCATCGCCGGCGGCTGCACGAACAGCTGGGACGGCCAGTACGGCACCCCGCCCTCGGGCACGCCGACCTTCTACGGCATGGCGTACGACTGGGAGCCGGTCTACCACGACCCGCCGTCCAACAACTGGTTCGGCATGCAGGTGTGGGGCATGGAGCGCTGGGCCGAGTACTACTACCTGACCAAGGACGCCAAGATCAAGCCGATCCTCGACAAGTGGGTCAGCTGGGTCACGGCGAACACCACGGTCGGTACCGGCGGCAGCTTCTCGATCCCGTCCACGCTGACCTGGACCGGCCAGCCGGACACCTGGAACCCGTCCAGCCCGGGCGCCAACTCCGGCCTGCACGTCACGGTGGCCGAGTCCGGCACCGACGTCGGCGTGGCCGGCGGCCTGGTCAAGGCCCTGCTCTACTACGCGAAGGCGGCGAGCAACACGGCCGCGCAGACGCTGGGCAAGAACCTGCTGGACGCCCTGTCCGCGCACACCGACACCAAGGGCATCGCGATCGCCGAGCCCCGCACCGACTACAAGCGATTCAACGACCCGGTCTACATCCCGTCCGGCTGGACCGGTAAGATGCCGAACGGCGACACGATCAACTCGAGCTCGACGTTCATCTCGATCCGGTCGTTCCTCAAGAAGGACCCGGACTACGCCAAGGTGCAGGCGTACCTGGACGGCGGCGCGGTGCCGTCCTTCACCTACCACCGCTTCTGGGCGCAGGCCGACATCGCGATGGCGTTCGCCGTGTACTCGGAGCTGTTCGGCACCGGCGGGGGCACCGGCGACACCACCGCGCCGAGCACCCCGACCGGGCTCAAGGTGACGGCCACGACCTCCAGCAGCGTGAGCCTGTCCTGGACGGCGTCCACCGACGACACGGCGGTCACCGGATACCTGATCTTCCGGGGCGGCACCCAGGTCGGCACGTCCACCACGACCACCTACACCGATACGGGACTGACGGCCAGCACGGCGTACTCGTACACGGTGAAGGCCCGGGACGCGGCCAACAACCAGTCGTCGGCCTCGGCCGCGGTCAGCGCCACCACCCAGGCGGGCGGCGGCGGCACCGGCTCGCTGGCCGCGACGTACCACATCGACTCGGACTGGGGCAGCGGGTTCGTCGCCACGGTCACGGTCAAGAACAACGGCACGGCGGCGGTGAAGACCTGGACGGCCACCTGGACCTACGGCGGCAGCCAGAAGATCACCAACGCCTGGAACGCCACGGTCACCCAGTCCGGCACCTCGGTCTCGGCCGTGCCGGTGAGCTGGAACGCCTCGATCCCGGCCGGCGCGTCGGTGTCGTTCGGCTTCCAGGGCACCTACAGCGGCAGCAACACCGCGCCGACGGTCACCGTCACCGGTAGCTGATTTCCCGGGTCGGGGCCCGTTCGCGGGCCCCGACCTCTGCTACTTGGGCCATCCTGGGCGGCCCTCCTACCTCGGGACGAACTGCTGGCCGCCGTCGATGTCGTAGGTGGCGCCGGTCAGCGCGGTGTTGGTCATCAGGTGTACGGCCAGCGCCGCCACATCCTGCGGCCCGACCACCCGGCCGATCGGCAGCGTGTCGCGCAGCTGCTGGCGGCGCTTCTCCAGATCGTCGCCGAGGAGCCGGGCGGAGAGCGGAGTGTCCACGAAACCGGCGGCGATCAGATTCACCCGGATCGGCGCCATCTCGATCGCGAGGCCGGCGATCAGGGCCGGATGCGCGTTGGTCATCGCGCTCGTGACGATCAGACCCGGTCCCGGCCGGCGTGCCCCGGTGCCGCCGACGAAGGTCAGCGACCCGCGCACCTTGCCCTTCGCGGCCCGGCCGACGTACAGCGGCAGGGTCAGCTCCATCCCGATGTGCTTGCTCGCCTCCTCCAGGTCGAGGTCCTCGAGCAGGCCGTAGTAGGGGCCGCCGGCGGTGACGAGGATGTGGTCGATCGGGCCCTCGAACCGGCGGAAGAACTCCTGCAGCTGACCGGGGTCGGTGGCGTCGAAGGCGGCGGTGCGGAAGGCGTCGACCTCCGCGGCGGCCTGCTTGAGCCGGTCCTCGTTGCGGCCGGTGACGACCACTTCGGCGCCCTCGGCGCGGGCCAGGCGGGCCGTCTCCAGGCCCATCCCGGCGCTGCCCCCGATCACGACCACGATCTGTCCGTCGAGTTTGCTCATCTGTGTCACCTCACTTGATCTCGGCGCGGAGGGCTTTGAGCGCCCCCACGAAGATCTCGGAGAAGGTGGGGAACGGCTGGATGGTGTCCCGCAGCACGTCGAGCGGCACGTGCGCGCGGATCGCCAGGGTGGCCTGCTGCAGCCATTCGCCGGCCTCCGGCCCGAGCGCGTACGCCCCGGTCAGCACCTCGCCGTCGCTGAGCAGGGTGAGGAAGCCGTTCGACGAGGCGTACTCGCGGGTGTACGTCTCGGTCTTGGCGATCTCGTTGAGCCTGGCCGTGCCGGTGAACGCCGCCTCGGTCACGCCCACCGCGGCGGCCTGCGGGTCGGTGTAGACCACCCGGGGCACCGCCTCGTAGTTGGCCTCGCGGACCTCGCCGAGGATGTTCGACGCGACCACCTCGCCCTGGTATTTGCCCAGGTGGGTGAGCAGGTACTCGCCGGTGGCGTCGCCGACCACCCACAGGTTCTCGGCGACCCGCAGCCGGGAGTCGTGCGGGATGCCCCGCGGGCCGCCGCTGACGCCAACCGTCTCCAGTCCGATGTCGTCCACCCGGATCTTCCGCCCGGTGGCCGCCAGCAGACGGTCGCCGCGCAGCTCCCGGCCGTCGTCGAGGACGAGCACGTAGTCGTCGTCGTCCTTGCGGGCGGCGGTCGCGCGTACGTCGAGAATGATCTGGATGCCGTCCCGGCGCAGCACCTCGGCCAGGGCGTCGCCGAGCGCGGCCGGCTCGCGGGCGAGCAGGTGGCCGCCGGTCTGCACCAGCACCACCTCGCCGCCGAAGCGGCGCACCGCCTGGGCCAGCTCCACCCCGACCGGGCCACCGCCGAGCACCAGCAGACGCCGCGGCACCTCCTTCATCGCGGTGGCCTCGCGGTTGGTCCACACGCCCTCGATCTCGGCCAGGCCCGGCACCGGCGGGATCGCCGGGTCGGAGCCGGTGGCCAGCACGACGTGGTCGGCCGTGTATCGCACGCCGTCGACCTCGACCGCACCCGGGCCGGCCAGCCGGCCGTGCCCGCGGATCAGGTCCACGTTGTGGTCGGTCAGCCAGCGGGCCGCGCCCGTGTCGTTGTAGTCCGACACCATGAAGTCGCGCCAGGCCAGCGCGGCCGCGACGTCGACCTCGGCGGTCGCCGCCGCCTCCCGGGCGTCGTGCACCGCCTCGCCGGGGCGCAGCAGCGTCTTGGACGGGATGCAGGCGTAGTACGAGCACTCGCCGCCCACCAGACGGCGCTCGACGACGGCGACCCGCAGCCCGCCGTCGACCAGCTCGCCGACGCAGTGCTCGCCCGGGGCGCCGCCGCCGAGCACGATCACGTCGTAGTCGGACATGCTCACCGTCCCGGCAGTCGTTTGGTGATCTCCTGCAGCACCCAGCCGTTGCCGTCCGGGTCGTCGAACGACGCGAACGACGCATAGCTGGTCCGCTGCGGATCGGGCCCGGGCACCCGGCCGTCGACGCCCGCGTGGTGGAACACGCCGCCGGCGTCGTGGAAGACCTCGCTGATGTCGGCGCCCTGGCCGGCCAGCTCGGCCCGCGCCGCCTCGATGTCGTCCACCACCAGGTGCAGGCCCTGGCTCGAGCCGGGCGCGGCGTTCGTGAGGCCGGCGCCGAAGATGACCGAGGCCGGCGAGCCGGGCGGCGTCACCTGGACGACCCGGAACTTCGCGTCGGTGGCGAAGTCGGCGTCCAGCCGCCAGCCGAGGCCCAGATAGAACTCCTTCGCCCGGTCGACGTCGGAGACGGGCAGGACGATGACCTCAAGTTTGAAGTCCATGATCGGAACACCCCTCGGAGTTGGTGCCGCACGTCACATGATTCTCGCCCCTCCGGCGGTCTGCGCGGCCTGTGTCCTGGCACACGCGTCCGCAGTCGTCACTCTGCGGTGTCCTCGCCGCCGCGGGCGCGTCGGTAGTGGCGCCGGGCCTTGAGCTTGTTACCGCAGGTGGCCATCGAGCACCAGCGCGCGCTGTTCGACTTGCTGCGGTCGATCAGAAACCGGGCGCACTCGTCGTTGGCGCACGGTCGCAGCCGGCCCGGGCGGGTGCGGTTCAGCTCGTCCCAGGCGATGACCGCGTCGACCAGGACCGCTCGCGCGCCGTGCAGGTCGACCGTCCAGGTGAGCCCGTCGGCGCCGATCGACGGCCGGGACACCACGCCGGCCAGCAGCGGTGCCAGTGCCCTGGGTGGACGCTCGCCGCGCACGACGGCCCGGAGCAGGTCGCGCCCCTCGCGCAGGGTCGCCGCATCCTCGACGCGGGCCGGGATCTTGTGCTCGCGCAGCCACCGCCGGGCCGACTCCGGATCGGCCAACTCGTCGGTGGGTCTGCCGGCGCTGTTGAGCAACGCCAGCAGGGTCTCCTCGTCCGCCGCCATGTCTAACCCCCAAAGCTTGGTTGACAGGTTACAGCATGGCGTGGCAGGGTACTAACTGTCAAAAGGCTTCGAGGAGGTTAGGTCATGGTTGAGGTCCATTACCGCTACGCGACCGTCGACGGCCACCGGCTCTTCTACCGGGAGGCGGGCGACCCGGCGAGCCCCGCGGTCGTGCTGCTGCACGGCTTCCCGGCCAGCTCGTTCATGTTCCGCGACCTGATCCCGCTGCTGGCCGGTGACCATCACGTGATCGCTCCCGATCACCTCGGCTTCGGGCTGTCCGACGCGCCCGGCGCCGCCGAGTTCGCGTATACGTTCGACGCGCTCGCCGATCTCACCGCCGGCCTGCTCGCCCGGCTGGGGGTCGCGCGCTACGCGATCTACGTGCAGGACTACGGCGCACCGATCGGCTGGCGGCTGGCGTTGCGCGATCCGGCCGCGATCGCGGCGATCGTCACGCAGAACGGCAACGGGTACGAGGCCGGCTTCGTCCCCGAGTTCTGGGCGCCCATCCGCGAGTACCACCGGGATCGCAACCCGGTGACCGAGGCCGCGATGCGCGAGGCGCTCACCCTGGAGTCGATCCGCTGGCAGTACCTGACCGGCGTCCCCGACGAGACTCTGGTCGACCCGACCGCGTGGCACCACGACTTCGCGCAGGTGTCCCGCCCCGGCAACGACGCGGTCCAGCTCGACCTGTTCGCCGACTATGCCACCAACCCGCCGCTCTACCCGCGCCTGCACGAATACCTGCGCGCCTCCCGGGTCCCGCTGCTCGCGGTCTGGGGCCAGGGCGATCCGATCTTCGGCCCGGACGGCGCGCGGGCGTTCGCCGCCGACCTGCCCGACGCCGAGATCCACCTGCTCGACGGCGGTCACTTCCTGCTCGAGTCCGCGGTCGGCGAGGTGGCCGAGCTGATGCGAAACTTTTTCGCGAAACACTCTTGGTAATCCGGTGCCCGCACGCCAAGATATCTGCGGAGGTCGATGTCATCATGGCCGTGCGCGCGTCTCTCGTATCCCTGCTGCTTGCCCTTGTCGGCCCACTGAGCGCGAGCGCCCCCGCGGTGGCCGCGCCCGCGTCGGCGGCCGGCTCAGCCCGGTCCGGCGCGACGGCCCATTCCGGAGCAGCGGCCTCGGCGAAGGGCGGTCCCGCCCGGTCGAGCGCGAGCGCCGCGGCCGGTTTCGTGCCGCCGTTGAGCACTCGAGGGCGCTACATCGTGGATGCGACCGGGATGCGCTTCAAACTCAAGTCCGGCAACTGGCACGGCGCGAGCGGCACCTGGAACGGCTCGGGCGACGTCAACGACAACGCCAACCACCACGCCGGGGAGAATTCGGGGCGCATTCCGCTCGGACTCGATCGCGCGCCGATCGACCAGATCGTGTCGAGCTTCCGCGAGATCGGGCTCAACAGCGTGCGCCTGCAGTTCTCCGACGAGATGATCGGCGACACTCAGCCGGTGACCGACGGCGCGGTCGCCGCCAACCCGCAGTTCAAGGGCAAGACCCCGCTTCAGGTGTATGACGGGGTGGTCGCCGCGCTGACCGGTGCGGGGCTGGCCGTGATCCTGAACAACCACACGAACACGACCCGCTGGTGCTGCGGCGTGGACGGGAACGAGCGGTGGAACGCGAGCCAGAGCACCGGCCAGTGGGAGGACAACTGGCTGGCCATGGTCCGCCGCTACCGGGACAACCCGCTGGTCGTCGGCGCGGACCTGTACAACGAGGTGCGCCGGGACGTCTGGGACGACCCGAACTGGGGGAGCGGCGACGAGCACGACTGGTTCGCCGCCTCGCAGCATCTCGGCGACCGGATCCTGCGCGAGGCCAACCCGAACCTGCTGATCATCGTGGAGGGGATCAACTGGACCGGGATCCCGGTCGACGGCTTCGCCCACGGGCGGCCCACGCTGACCCCCGCGCGATCGCTTTCGCACACCCTGGTCGCGTCGGGGAAGCTGGTCTATTCCGCTCACTTCTACGGCTACACCGGGCCGAACCACAGCGGGGCGACCGGGATCGGCGAGACCAGCGACCCGCGCTATCAGGACCTCAGCCGGGCCGACCTCTACAACGTGCTCTACCAGGAGGCGTTCTTCGTCTCCGCCGAGTCGGGGCAGCACTTCACGGCGCCGCTGTGGATCAGCGAGTTCGGTGTGGACGGGGGTGCTCCGGCCGGATCGAAAGAGCGCGAATGGTTTTCGAACTTCGTCGACTACCTGATCCAGGCCGACGCCGACTTCGCGTACTGGCCGGTGGTGGGCTGGTCGGAGACGCGCGGCGGGAACAACTGGGCGCTGCTGTTCTGGGACCGGAACGGTCAGCGATCGACGGGCGACGGGTGGCGTACCGACATCTGGAACCGGCTGACCGCGAGCGGCCGCACCGGTGTGATCGATCCGGTCCAGCGCTGGTCGATGCTGAGCCCCGACCACGGCGACTTCGTCCAGTCGTCCACGCTGCGCGACCGACCCGACTGGGACGTCGGCGCGCGCAAGGCCGCCTGCCCGGACGGCCAGCGCGTCGCCGGGATCGCGCACACCGGTAACCGGGGACTGTGCACCGACGTCGCCGCGGCGGTGACCGGCTATCAGGTGGTCACCGACGAGCGTTACGTGACCGCCGACTGGGCCTCCGGTTACAGCAAACTGCAGTGCCCGGCCGGCTCCTACCTGGCCGGCTACGCGGTGCGCGGCGCGGCGATGTCGAGCGTGATCTGCGCGGTGCCGGCCACGCCGATCGGAAACGGCACGGGCCGGACGGTCTGGTTCGACCGTGGCGACAACCGGCCGTCCGGCAACCCCGGCGGCGACTTCGCCAACGGCAACTACAAGGGCCAGTGCGCGGCGGGGGAGTACGCCGTGGGCATCGCCTACACCGGCCGGATCGGCCATTCCCGCACGCCGGACGCCCTGTACTGCCGGTACTGACCGTCGGCATCCGGAGCGAAGTCAAGCCGGTTACCGGGCAGGCCCGGTAACCGGTTCACTCGCGAGCCGCGCCCATCGCCGCATTCACCTCATCCCCAGGGGGATATGTCGATCGCCGCCCATTGACCGCGATCTGGAACGCGACAAGCATTGCCGCAGGCGCCGAACCGTCCGGCCGGCGGAATCGGTACCGCACCCCCTCGCCCTCATTTTCTTGCGTCAATACGAGCTGATGCTGCATCCATGCCATGGCCCTTTCCTGGGCATTTTCCGGCTTCGCGCGCTCCCCGCAGTTCCACGGCACTTGTGGGAGGAAGTAATGAACTCGGTTCGCAGCAAGGTGCCCAAACCGCTCACCGTCACCGTGGTGACGGCCCTGGTGATGGCCGGGCCGGCGGTGCCGGGTCCGGCTGATGCCGCCGTGCCGTTCGAGGTGCAGACCCTGGACGGCAGTGGGAACAACGTCGCCTACCCGGCGTGGGGCAGGGCGGGTACCCCGTACACGCGGGTGGCGGCGGCGCGGTATGCCGACGGGATCAGCCAGGAGGTGGCCGGGCCCAACGCCCGCTACGTCAGCAACCGGGTGTTCAACGACATCAACCAGAACGTCTTCTCCGAACGG
>NZ_JAOSZE010000002.1 GCF_025630775.1 Actinoplanes sp. KI2 | reverse complement strand
GACGGCCGTGGTGCGGGGACGGCCGTGGTGCGGGGACGGCCGTGGTGCGGGGACGGCCGTGGTGTGAGGGCGGCCGTGGTGTGAGGGCGGCCGTGGTGTGAGGGCGGCCGTGGTGTGAGGGCGGCCGTGGTGTGAGGGCGGCCGTGGTGTGAGGGCGGCCGTGGTGTGAGGGCGGCCGTGGTGTGAGGGCGAGTGGGTGGCCGCTGGAGGGGCGGGTGGTGTTCAGCGGCGGGTGAGGAGTGTCTGGGTGTCCAGGCCGCGGATTGAGGCGTCGAGGACCTGGGCGGTGTGGGCCAGGGCGATCGAGCCGCCCTGGCGGTGGATGGCGGCTGCCACCTGCATCAGGCAGCCTGGGTTGGCGGTGACCAGCAGGGCGGCGCCGGTGGACAGGACGTTGGTGGCCTTGCGGTCGCCCAGGTCGGCGGCCGGCTGGGGGTTCAGGACGTTCCAGATGCCGGCTGAGCCGCAGCAGATCTCGGGGTCGGGGATCTCCTTGACCGTCAGGCCGGGGATGCCGCGGAGCAGGGTGCGCGGCTGGGCCCGGATGCCCTGGGCGTGTGCCAGGTGGCAGGCGTCGTGGTAGGCGACCGTCACCTCCAGGGGGTGCCGGGTCGCGACGGGGCCCAGTTCGTCGAGCAGTTCGGCCAGGTCGCGCACCTTGGCCGTGAACGCCGCCGCCCGGGCCGCGTAGTCCGGGTCGTCGGCGAGCAGGGCGTCGTACTCCTTCAGGGACGAGCCGCAGCCGGCCGCGTTGACCACGAAGAAGTCCATGCCGGTGTGCTCGAACGTGTCGATCAGGCGGCGGGCGAAGCGCTGCGCCTCGGCCTTGCGGCCGTTGTGGACGCTCAACGCCCCGCAACAGCCCTGCGTCGGCGGGATCAGCACCTCGCACCCCTCGGCGGCCAGGACACGGACCGTTGCCGAGTTCACGTCGGGGAAGAACGCGCTCTGCACGCACCCGGTCAGCATGCCGACGACGGCGCGCCGGGGGCCGCGCGGCGGAATCCGCCGGGGCGGCCGGGGCACGCTCCGCAGCCGGGGCGCCAGCGAGTCGAGCGTCGCCAGCGTCGGCGCGAGCCGGGGGAGCAGCCCGCTGCGGGCCACCAGCCTCTGCAACCCGGACGCCTGGTACGCCCGCAACGGCCCGCGCAACAGGCGAAGCCGCCGCGGATAGGGGAACAGCGCGAAGATCGCCGTCCGGAGGGCCCGCTCCTTGGCCGTCCGCGGATGCCGCCGCTCGATCTGCGCCCGGGTGTCCTCGATCAGCCGGTCGTACTGCACCCCGGACGGGCACGCCGTCACGCACGACATGCACCCCAGGCAGTGGTCGAAGTGCTCGACCATCGAGTCGCTCAGCGGCTCGCCGTTGACCCCCTGGTTCATCAGATAGATCCGCCCGCGCGGCGAATCCGCCTCCGCGCCCCACAGCACGTACGTCGGGCAGGTGGGCAGGCAGAACCCGCAGTGCACGCAGTCCGCGATCAGCTCCTTCCGCGGCGGATGGTCACCGTCGAAGGCCGGCGCGCCGCCGTTGACCGGCCCGAGCACGTCGCGTGGCGCCTCACCGGTGCCCCACGTGGCGTCAACCATTAAATGCCTCCCACGAATCGACCCGGTGCGAAGCGGTGCGCGGGGTCGAACTGGTCCTTCACCCGCCGCATCAGGGCCAGCCCCGGCACCGGCCCCCACATGTCCAAAATGTCCCGCGAGGCCGCGGGCGCCGTCAACACCACGGCATGCCCGCCGAGCCGGGTGCACAGGCCGCGCAGCCGCTCGACCTGAGTGATCCCGTCAGCCGCCGCGTAGAGCACCCCGGTCCCGGCCGACCCGCGCACCGGATCGTCGCCTGCCACCAGCGACGGCACCTGCGACAACGGCACCGACAGCTTCATCCCGATCCCGTCGGCCGGCCAGGGGTCCACGCCCCACCACGCCGGTGGCTCCTCGGCGACCTCACCGCCGAGCAGCTTGGCGAGCACCGCGGCTCGTTCCCGCACCCCGTCCGCGGTCCCCTCCAGCAGCACCGCCAGCTCGCCGGACGCCGAGTCGACCTCGATCGCCGTGGGCGCCACCCGCGCCTCGAGCACCCGCGCCGCGTCCGTGGCCGGCGCGTGCGCCCGCACGTACGCCGTCGCCCGCGGCCGGGGATGCAACCGGAACGCGCACTCGGTGATCAGCCCGAGCGTCCCGTACGACCCGGTGAACAGTTTGCCCAGGTCGTAGCCGGCCACGTTCTTCACCACCTTGCCGCCGGACTTGGCGACCTTCCCGTCCGGCCGCACCACGGTGATCCCGATCAGCAGGTCACGGACGCTCCCGTAATGCAGCCGCCGGGGACCGCTGGTGTTGGTCGCCACCGTCCCGCCGACGGTGGAACCCACCGGTCCGTCCAGCGCGAGGACCTGCGCACCCAGCGAGATCTCGGACAGCGGCGTCCCGGCCCGCACGATGGTGATCAGGTCGCCGGCCGCGTGCTCGACCACCCCGGTCAGCCGCCGGGTGTCGATGATCAGATCCAGCGACCGCGGTGGGACGCCCCAGTCGACCTTCGTGCCCGCGCCGCGGACCACCACGGTCAGGTCCTGCGCGGCGGCGATCAGCGCCGCCGCCTCGGCCGTGTCGGCCGGCGCCGCGACCAGCCGGGCCGGCACGCCGCCGACCACGTCGTCGTCGCCGGCCGGCCGGGCCAGCTCGTCCAGTGCGGACATCAGAAGACCTCCGCGCCCTGGTATTCCATCGCCCCGCGGTGGCGGCCCGGCCGCTCGCCGCACAGCCGCGGCGTCGGGAAGACCTTGCCCGGGTTGGCCAGCCCGTCCGGGTCGAAGGCGCACCGCACCAGCTGCATCGTGTCGAGGTCGTCGTCGGTGAACATGCGCGGCATGTATTTCGCCTTGTCCGCACCCACCCCGTGCTCGCCGGTGATCGACCCGCCGTACTCGATGCAGAGGTCGATGATCGCGCCGGACGCCGCCTCGGCCCGCTCGGCCTCGCCCTCCACGGCATCGTCGAAGAGCACGAGGGGATGGAGGTTTCCGTCGCCGGCGTGGAACACGTTGGCCACCCGGACGCCGTGGGCCGCCGCCAGCTCGTCGATGCGGCGCAGCACCTCGGGCAGCGCCGTCCGGGGGATCACGCCGTCCTGCACGATGTAGTCGGGGCTGATCCGGCCGACCGCGGCGAACGCCGACTTGCGCCCCTTCCAGAACAGCGCCCGCTCGGCGTCGTCGGCCGCTATCCGGATCTCGAAGGCGCCGTTGGCCTCGCACAGCCCGGTCACCTCGTCGAACTGGGCGGCGACCTCGGCGGCCGGCCCGTCCAGCTCGACGATCAGCACCGCGCCGGCGCCGTCGGGATAGCCGCAGGCCACCGCGGCCTCGGCCGCCTCGATGGCGAGCGCATCCATCATCTCGATCGCGGCCGGCACCACGCCCGCCCCGATGATCGCCGAGGTGGCGGCGCCGGCCTGGTCGGTGCCGCGGAACGCGGCCAGGAGCGTGCGCACCGACTCGGGCAGCCTGGTCAGTTTGACGGTGACCTCGGTGGCCACCCCGAGCGTCCCTTCCGACCCGACGAACGCGCCGAGCAGGTCGTACCCCGGTGTGTCGAGCGCACGCCCGCCGAGCCGGGTGACCTCGCCGTCGGGGGTGACCACCTCGAGGCCGGTCACGTGGTTGGTGGTGAAGCCGTACTTCAGGCAGTGGGCGCCGCCGGAGTTCTCCGCGACGTTGCCCCCGATCGAGCAGATCTGCTGGCTCGAGGGGTCGGGCGCGTAGTAGTAGCCGTGCGGGGTCGCGGCGCGGGTGACCTGCAAGTTGATCACCCCGGGCTCGACCACGGCCCGCTCGTCGCCGGGCGCGACCTCGACGATCCGGCGCATCTGGGCGGTGACGATCAGCACCCCGTCGGCGTGCGGGAGGGCGCCGCCGGACAGGCCCGTGCCCGAGCCGCGGGCCACGAACGGCACCCCCGCGGCGACGCAGGCCCGCACCACGGCAGCGACCTGCGCGGTGTCTTGCGGCAGCGCCACCAGGGCCGGAACGACCCGATAGTGGGCGAGGCCGTCGCACTCGTAGGTCCGCAGCTCCTGCCGGTCGGTGATCACCCGGGCCGGCCCGAGCGCCGCCCGCAGCTCGCCGGCCAACTCCTGAATCGCGCTCACGAGGAAGAACCTAACCCGTCCGGCCGCCCAGCGCGACGGTCCGGTGACGGCCTGTGGATAACCGCAAACCGGCGTCGGCGAGGGGCGAATCTTCTGCAAAGATGGCCCGATGTTCGTGACCGCCCGAGCCGCCCGCATCGCCGTCGCCACCTTCTGTGCCCTCGCCGTGACGGCCGCCTGCAGCGACTCCAAGGACGACGACAAGCAGCCTGACCGGCAGACTCAGCTGATCTCGGCGACCACGATGCGGGGCGCCCTGCTGCAGGCCTCCGACGTCGGCCCGACCTGGACCGCGCCGGACGAGAGCGCCGACCCCGAGACGCTGGTCAGCATCTGCGGCGGCACCACCCCGGCGCCGCCGGCCCCGCCCGGCGGCGAGGTCATCTCCGCGCCGCTGGTCGACGAGGGGGAGAAGGGTGCCCAGACGCTCGAGCAGATCGCCCTGGTCTACGGCAACAAATCGGGCGCCGACGCGGCGCTGGCCGGGCTGCGCGGCATCGCCGACGGCTGCCAGAAGGCGGTGAACGTGCCGGCGGCCAAGACCAGCGACCGCAACGAGCCGGCCTACACCGAGAACGTCTCGGTCACCCCGCTCAACGAGGAGGGCTGGACGGGGTTCGTGGTGATCCGGCACAAGAGCTACGAGGCCGCCCATCCGGGCACCGCCGACACCGCCGTGACCGTCGCCCAGACGTCGAACGTCGTGCTCGTCGACGCGTACGCGATCTATCAGTTGAACAATGCGAGCCCGGCGGCGAGCTTCGACAGCGACTGGAAGAAGCTGGTCGGCACGGTCGTGCAGCGGGTGGGATAGACAGACCTGCCCGGGTCGTCTAATGTTCGGCGTGCGCCGTTGCGAGTTCTTCCCCCGTGGAATTCGCAGCGGCGTCTAACGTCTACGGCACCGACCCGCAGTGGCGCACAGCCCCGGATCGTTCGAGCCGACTCCACAATGCAGCGCCCCCGATGGCAAGACCCCGAACCGGGGCTTGAGCCGCAATGGGCTGTGCCTTAGGCTCTCCTCGTCCTCATCAACCACAGTTTATGACGTCCTACATCGGGGGATGTGCATGGGCGCGGGTCGCGCGTCCCTGCTCATGGGCGTCGGTGCAGGCAGTGCAAGCGGGGAGGAGGGCGTGGTGGGCGCCTTCTCCATCGCCGCCAAGCTCGACGGCTTGTTCCGTCAGGTCCGCGCCCCGGGCCAGGCGGAGCCGAGCTACGTGGCGGTCGCCGAGGCGATCCGCGCGCAGCAGGGTGTGCCGATCTCGCACACCTACATCTGGCAGCTGCGCACCGGCCGCCGGGACAACCCGACTATCCAGCATCTGACCGCCCTGGCGACCTACTTCGGTGTCCCGGTGTCGTACTTCCTGGACGACGAGCAGACCCGGCGCGTCGACGCCCAGCTGCACCTGCTGCGGTGCATCCGCGACGCCGGGGTCACCGAGATCGCGTTGCGCGCCGCGGACGTGTCGCCGCGCGGCCGCGAGACGATCAGCGAGCTGATCCGGAAGGTCTGGGAGTCGGAGCAGCCGCCGGTGTGACCGTGCCCCGGCGGTAGGCGCGGCTCACCCGGCTCAGCCACGCCACCTCGTCGGCCATCTCCGGCCCGACCGGGGCAAATCCCGGCGACTCGGCGCAGGGCGCGATGCCGCGGGCGCGACGCCGCAGTGCTTCCGCGATTGCCGCGGCTTCCGCTTGCGGCGTCTCCGGCACCCCACCGCAGAGGTACGGGCGGAGCGCCAGCATTCCGTCCCTGATCTCGATCACCCGCCGGTACAGCCGCAGGCGCACCTCGTCGACCCCCGCCATCTCCACCACGGCCCGGCCCGGCGAGAACAGGATGACCTCGGGAAACGCGTCCCGCATGGCGGTCCACAGCGGGCGCAGCACGAGCAGCGACCGGTATTCGCCCAGCACCACGCGCGCCCGTCGGCCGGCCGGAACCAGCGCGCCGCCCACCGCGAGCAGCGTCCCGGCGCCCTGCACGTACGGGGCGGGCGTCGCCACCTCCTCGAAATCGGCCAGCACGATCGGCACCGTCGTCAGGGCGGCGGCGAGGGAGATCAGCGACCAGCCGGCCGCGATCGTGCGCAGCCCGAGCCGCGGCAGCCCGGCCGGCGCCGCCCGGGCCACCGACAGGAACAGCACGGTCCCGCTCGTCAGCACCGCTATGAGGTAGCCCTCGACCACCACCCAGAACGCCACCGCGGCGGCCGACGAGGGCCCGGCGGCGTCCAGGGCGAGCAGGGCGACCAGCGCGACGACCGTCAGTGCCCACTGCCACCGCCGGATCCCCCGGCCGGTCAGCACGGCCAGGAACCACAGCAGCACGAACGTCGAGACGTCGGCGAGCAGGTAGGGCAGGATCGGCCGGCCGACCGCCCGGGCCACCGGCGGATAGATGGACGTCTCGGCCAGCGCCCCGGCGAACAGGGACGCCCACATCGCCCGCTGCCGCCGGTCGCGCAGCAGCGTCGGCAGCCGGGCGATCGTGGCCGCCCACAGCACGGCCAGCAGTACGACGGCGAAGCTCACTCGAGGAAGCCGAAGGCGTCGGCCAGCGGGCCGATCGTGCCCGGCGACGGTGCCGAGCGGCCGCCGATCAGCGAGGCCAGCATCTCGGCCTCCCGCTCCTGCTCGGTGGTGTAGGCGGCCCGGCCCAGCACCCGGCGTACGGTGGCCGGGTCGAGGTCGGGGAAGAGCTGGGCGACCGCGCCGTCCGAGCCGGAGTGACCGCACAGGATGTGCGCGAGCTCGTGCAGCACGATGTGCTCGGCGTGCAGCGGCGAGGTGCCCGGGTCGTAGAAGATGTGGTCGGCCCGATCGGTGGCGATCCACATGCCGCACGGCGCCTCGGCGGAGAGCCCGGGGACCGGGCGCCGGATCAGCGGGCGCCCGCGGCCGGCGGCGACCTCGGCGCAGAACGCGTCGAGATCGAACGGCCGGGGGACCATGATGCCCCGCAGGCGCCGCTCGCTCCGCCACCGCAGACCTAGCATGGCCGCAGATTACCCGGCGGTGGTTTTGCACGGAACTGCGCGAAGAGAGCGCTTCCCGAACAGGGAGCTGCGGGAGGTTGTGGAAAACCCCACCCGGTAGTTAACTATTCGGCCCAACTCTGCTTAGCCTTACGAATCTCGGGGCAGAAACCAGTTCGGCCGCGGAATCGAAACCGGAGGTGGTCGGCATGGAGAAGTACGTCTACGACTTCGCCGAGGGCAACAAGGACATGAAGGATCTGCTCGGCGGCAAGGGGGCCAATCTCGCCGAGATGACCAACCTCGGCCTGCCCGTGCCGGCCGGCTTCACGATCACCACCGAGGCATGTCAGCGCTACCTTGCCCAGGGCACCCATGTCGACGGTCTCGACGAGGAGATCGACCGGCACCTCGCCGCGCTCGAGGAGGCGATGGGCCGCAAGCTCGGCGACCCGGCCGACCCGCTGCTCGTCTCGGTCCGCTCCGGGGCCAAGTTCTCGATGCCCGGCATGATGGAGACCGTTCTCAACGTCGGGCTCAACGACGAGTCGGTGGCCGGGCTGTCCCGCCAGGCCGGCGGCAACGACCGGTTCGCCTGGGACTCGTACCGCCGGCTGATCCAGATGTTCGGCAAGACCGTGTGCGAGGTGCCCGGCGAGGAGTTCGAGGACGCGCTGCACAAGGCCAAGCAGGCCAAGGGCGTCAAGGACGACCTCCAGCTGGACGCCGACGACCTCAAGGCGCTGGTCGGTGCGTACAAGAAGGTCTTCACCAAGCACGTCGGCCACGACTTCCCGCAGGATCCGCGGCACCAGCTCGACCTCGCGGTCGAGGCGGTCTTCCGCTCGTGGAACGCCGACCGGGCCGTCCTCTACCGCCGCCAGGAGCGCATCCCGGCCGACCTGGGCACCGCGGTCAACGTCGTCGCCATGGTCTTCGGCAACCTCGGCCCCGACTCGGGCACCGGCGTCGCGTTCACCCGCGACCCGGCCACCGGCGAGAGCGGCATCTACGGCGACTACCTGCAGAACGCGCAGGGCGAGGACGTGGTGGCCGGCATCCGCAATACGCTCCCGCTCGCCGACCTCGAGAAGATCGACCAGCAGTCGTACGGCGAGCTGCTCGGCATCATGGCGACCCTCGAGGGGCACTACCACGACCTGTGCGACATCGAGTTCACCATCGAGCGCGGCAAGCTGTGGATGCTGCAGACCCGGGTCGGCAAGCGGACCGCGGCCGCCGCGTTCACGATCGCCGCGCAGCTGGTCGACGAGGGCATGATCGATCTGGACGAGGCGGTCACCCGGGTCAGCGGCGCGCAGCTCGCCCAGCTGATGTTCCCGCGTTTCGACCTGGCCGGCGACCCGCAGCCGATCACCCGCGGCGTGGGCGCGTCCCCGGGCGCGGCGTTCGGCGAGGTGGTCTTCACCTCCGCGCACGCCGTCGCCCGGGCGGCCGAGGGCAAGAACGTGATTCTCGTACGCCGGGAGACCAACCCGGACGACCTGCCCGGCATGATCGCGGCGCAGGGCATCCTGACCAGCCGCGGCGGCAAGACCTCGCACGCCGCCGTCGTGGCCCGCGGCATGGGCAAGACCTGCGTCTGCGGCGCCGACGAGATGGAGGTCGGCCGCGACCAGTTCGCCGTCGACGGGCACGTGGTCCGCGAGGGCGACACCATCTCGATCGACGGCACCACCGGCCGGGTCTACCTCGGCGAGGTGCCGGTTCGTCCGTCCGAGGTGGTGCAGTACTTCGAGGGCGACCTCGATCCGGCCCGCGCGAACGACCCGCTGGTGGCGGCCGTACACCTGCTCATGACGCACGCCGACGAGAAGGCCAAGCTCAGGGTGCGCACCAACGCCGACACCGGCGCCGACGCCGCGCGGGCGCGGCGGTTCGGCGCGCAGGGCATCGGCCTCTGCCGCACCGAGCACATGTTCCTCGGCGACCGCCGCGAGCTGGTCGAGCGGCTGATCCTGGCGCACAACCCGACCGAGCGCAACGACGCGCTCGCCGCCCTGCAGCCGCTGCAGAAGGCCGACTTCCTGGACATCTTCCGCGAGATGAACGGCCTGCCGGTCACCGTACGGCTGATCGACCCGCCGCTGCACGAGTTCCTGCCCTCGCTGGAGGAGCTCGCCGTGCAGGTCGCGGTGGCGAAGGCGCGCGGCGAGGAGTCCGAGCGCGACGAGCGGATGCTGGCCGCGGTGCGCCGGATGCACGAGCAGAACCCGATGCTCGGCCTGCGTGGCGTACGCCTCGGTCTGGTCATTCCCGGTCTGTTCGCGATGCAGGTCCGGGCGATCGCGGAGGCGGCGGTCGCCCTCGCGGCCGAGGGCGGCCACCCGCGGCCGGAGATCATGGTGCCGCTGGTCGGCGCCGTCCAGGAGCTGGAGACGGTACGCGCGGAGGCCGAGAAGATCATCGCGGAGGTGGTCGGCGACTCGGGCGTCGAGGTGCTGATCGGCACGATGATCGAGGTGCCGCGGGCGGCGCTGACCGCCGGCCAGATCGCCGAGGCGGCCGAGTTCTTCTCCTTCGGCACCAACGACCTCACCCAGATGGGCTGGGGCTTCTCCCGGGACGACGTCGAGGGCGCGTTCTTCTGGCGCTACCTGGAGCTGGGCATCTTCGGCATCAGCCCGTTCGAGTCGATCGACCGGGACGGGGTCGGCCGGCTGGTCCGGATCGCCGCCGAGGAGGGCCGCGCGGCCCGCCCCGGCCTGAAACTGGGTGTCTGCGGCGAGCACGGCGGCGACCCGGAGTCGGTGCACTTCTTCCACGAGGTGGGGCTCGACTACGTGTCCTGCTCGCCGTTCCGGGTGCCGGTCGCGCGACTCGAGGCCGGTCGCGCCGCGGTGGAATCGACCGGTTCCGACCACCGCTGACGAATTGTTCGTGGGCCCTCCGGTGGATGTCTGCGCCGGAGGGCTCTTTTTGTCGTAGGGCAGGTCTAGCGTCGGGCTGGAAACGACAGTCAGCCGGCAAAGGAGCCTGTGATGGCGTCTCAGCTCAACCCGTACCTGACCTTCGACGGCACGGCCCGTCAGGCGATGGAGTTCTACCGGTCGGTCTTCGGCGGCGAGCTCAAGATCAACACGTTCGGCGAGTTCGGTGTCCCCGACCCGGCGATGAAAGACCTCGTCATGCACGCCAACCTCGACACCCCCCAGGGCTACCGCCTGATGGCGTCCGACCTCGGCCCCGGCATGACGCTCACCCCCGGCAACAGCATCACGGTCAGCGTCAGCGGCGACCCCGGCGAGGGCCTCGAGGAGGCGTGGGAAAAGCTCTCCGACGGCGGCGAGGTGATGATGCCGTTCGAGAAGCAGATGTGGGGCGACCTCTACGGCCAGTGCCGCGACAGGTTCGGCGTCCAGTGGATGGTCGACGTGGTCGGCGCGTGACGCGGCTCGCGGCCGGGCGGTCTCGCCGCCCGGCCCGTCCGGCTGATTGACTGGCGGCGTGTCGTCCTTCTTGACTGACGGCGTGTCGACCTTCCTCGAGTCGGATTCGCATCGCGCCGAGATCATCGCGTACATCGCCAAAGGTCAACTTCCGCTCAAGTACGCGTACGCCGGCAGTGCCGCCCACACGCACGACGCCCTCGCACAGCTGGAGACCTACGCGAGCGTGGTCGGCTCGGACGAGGTGCGCGAGGTGGCCTCGTTCCTGCGCGGCCACGCCGGCGACCAGATCGTCGAGATCGGCCCGGGGAACGGCCGGCACAGCGCCGCGCTGCTCGCCACCGCCGGGCACTACGGGCGGTACCTCGGTCTCGACTTCAGCCGGACGCTGCTGGGGATCGCCGCCCAGAGCCTGCGGTCCGGCGGGGTGCGGGCCGACACGGCGCTGTGGGACGTCGAGCAGGGGCCGACGACCGCGATCGCCGACTGGCGGCGGGGTCCCTCGCCGGTGGTGGTCCTGTTCCTCGGCCAGACGCTGGGCAACGTGGAGGACGTCCCGGCGACGCTGCGCAACATCCGGGAGAGCCTGCGTCCCGGCGACCGTCTGCTGCTGGGCCTCAGCGCGCGGGTTCCGGGCGCCACGGCCGAGGACTACCTCGCGCCGTACCGGAACGAGACCTTCCGGCGGGCGGCGCTCGAGCCGCTGCTCGCCGTCGGCGTCCCGGCCGACGCGATCGACGACCGGCTCGGCTACGAGAACGACGAGGTGGTGGTGGACGCGGTGTTGCGGACGGCTGTCACTCTCGACGACGCCGAACTGGCGGCGGGGGAGCGGGTCCGGTGCTTCCGCTCCCGCCGGTTCCAGGCCGCCGAGGTGGTTGGCCTGTTGGCGGATGGCGGCTGGTCCACCGACCGTCTACAACTGGACGACACGGCGGGGCGTTTGATCGTCGGCGCGGTCGCCGCCGACCCGGACGAGTAGCATTTGGAGAGGCCAGGGCGGCTGGCCGGGAGGCTCGGGAGGCGAAGTCCGTTGACCGTGAGCTCTGCGCCCGCGTTTCTCGCGGAGTTGCGTGCGAGCGTCGCGGAGTGGTGCGCCACCGTCTCCTCGCTGAGCCCGGCCTCCTGCTCGCACGGCCCCGTCGACGCCGTCTCCTGCGCCTGGTACCACGGCGTCTGGCCGTTCCTGCGCGAGGTCGACATGGTCAGCTCGCCGACCTGGCACCACGACTTCTACCGCACCTGGCTGCCGCGCGACCCCGGCGGCCGGGTCCTGGTCTCCGGCACCGCCGACTTCTCCATGGTGGCGTACGCGATCGAGGCCGGCGGTGAGGTGATCGTCCTCGACCAGTGCCGCACCCCGCTCGACGCCTCGGAGTGGTACGCCCGGCGCGCCGGCGTCCCGCTGACCGCCCGGCAGGGCGACCTGCTGCGCGACGATCTGCCGGTCACCGACGCCACGGTGATCGTGTCGGACGCGCTGCTCACCCGCTTCGCGCCGGCCGACGCGGCGATCGTCGCGAAGAAGTGGTTCGCCGCGCTCGCCCCGGGCGGCCGGGTCGTCACCACCGTGCGGATCCACTCCGGCTCCGAGTTCGACGCCACCGGCGAGGCTCGCGGGCGGGCCCGGTTCGCCGAGCGGTTCCGGCAGCGGCTGGACGGCTCGGCCGCGCACGGCAAGCTCGGCACGGCCGACCTGGTGGCCGCGGCCGGCGTCTACGCCGACAAGATGACCAGCGCGAACCTGGGCTCCGAGGAGAGCATCCGGCGCCTGTTCGAGGCGGCCGGTTTCACGATCGTGCACGAGGCGATCGCGGTGGTCCCCGGCGAGTTCGCCCCCACGCGGTACCTGCGCCTGGTCGCCGAGAGGCCGGCCTGACCGCGCCGTTCCCGCCGGTGTGCCGGGAGCGACAGCTGGTGCGCCGACAGCGCCGCTGGTTGCGCCGGCATCGCTAGCTGGTGTGGCGGGAGCGCACCTCGGCCCATCTGACCGCGTGCCGCAGCAGTTCGTCGCGCTGGCGGCGGGCGCGCTGCAACTCGCCCGGCGTGGTGTGGTACGCCGTCTTGCCGACCGTCGAGGTGACGATCTTCTCACCGTTCGGCGCCACCACCGGGCGCGGCTTCCAGCTGACCCGGGCGACCAGCTTGTCGTCCCAGATGGCGAAGTCCTCGACCAGGTTCTCCGGGATCCGGTCCACGTAGGCCACCAGCACCACCACGCCGGCCCGGGCCTGGTCGTCGATCAGCCGGAAGAACTCGGCCGGCAGCCTCACCTCACGGCTTTCGAGGAGGAACACCCGGGTGATCGGCACCTTGCGGGTCTGCACCGCCTCCAGGCTCTGCCGCTGGTAGTCGCGCCTGGCCGCGTCGGTGGCCGCGTCGTCGTCGTCCGCCACCGCGGGGTTCACGGCGGCGTTGTCCTGCTCCTCCAGCAGCCAGAAGTCGTAGAGGTGGCCGAGCGCGGTGGCGAACCCGCCGACCTTCAGGTTCCGCAGGATCTGCGCGCCCTTCTCCTGCAACTGCTCGGGGCCGATCTCCATGTGGCCCTCGGCGAGGTTGTGCATCTCCTCGACCGCTTCCAGCATCCGTTCCTCCGCGTACGCGGCGAGCAGCGCGTTGCCGTTCTTGGTGACGGTGGCGTAGTTCGCCACGTACGCCTCGAGGTCGGGTTTGTTGGGGCCGCGGGCCGGCAGCGCCGAGCGGAGCGCATCGGCCCGCTTGAAGTCCTCCAGTTCGCCGGTCACCGTGAGGTGCAGGTCGATCAGCAGGGCGATGATCTCGCCGAGCACCGCGACGATCAGGGCGTTGATGGCGTCACCACTGATCACCCAGGCGATCAGTCCGACGGTCAGCGACGCGGCGAGCCCGAGCGTCCGGGTCTTGTTGAAGAAGCGCAAACCGTCACTCCACGGTGGCAGGTCCGTTCAGTTTCCGGACAGCCTCGCACAAATGACGGTGTTCGGTCACTCCCCGGAGGCGATGTTCCTCAGCAGCAGGGACTGGGCGACGATCATGCGCTGCAGCTCGGCCGGATCGACGCTCTCGTCCGAGCCGTGGATGCGGGAGGCCGCGATGTCCGAGACGCCCCACAGCAGGAACTCGGCCTCCGGGGCAGCGTTCTGCAGGTAGCGCAGCAGGGGGATGGACCCGCCGTTGCCGGCCTCGCCGGGCGCCTTGCCGAACGCCTCTTCGAGGGCGCGGCGGGCGGCGGCGTAGCCGGGTCCGTCGGTGCGGCAGGCGAAGGGCGGCGCGGCCTTGGTGCGTTCGACCTCGACGTGTGCGCCCCACGGTGCGTGGCTGCGCAGGTGTGCCTCGAGCGCGTCGAGTTCCTTGGACGGGTCGGAGCCGGGCACGATGCGCATCGACAGCTTGGCGCGGGCCTGCGGGATGAGCACGTTGGACGAGCCGGCGACGCTGGTCATGTCGACCCCGATCGCGTTCACCGACGGCCGGGCCCAGAGGCGGCGGCTGACCGGGCCGGAACCGGCCAGCCGGACGCCGTCGAGCAGGTCGGCGCTCGCCCGGAACTCGTCCTCGCCGAAGTCCGCCCCGTCCCAGACCCCGGTCGACGCGCCGTCCACGGTCACGTTGCCCTCGTCGTCGTGCAGCGTGGACAGCAGCCGGGCCAGGGCCATCATCGCGTCCGGTGCCGGGCCGCCGAAGACACCGGAGTGCAGCGGGTGCTGCAGGGTGCCGACCGTGACCACGCACGCCACGTCACCGCGCAGGACGGTGGTGAAGACCGGCTCGGCCACCCGCAGGTTGCCGGTGTCGCAGATGACGAAGAGATCGCAGGCGAACAGCTCCGGGTGGGCCTCGACGAAGGCGGGCAGGTTGCTCTCCGTCTCCTCCATGCCTTCCAGGATCAGCCGTACGGTGCAGGGCGGCTGCCCGTCGAACACGCGCATGGTGCCCAGGTGGGCGACCAGTCCGCCCTTGTCGTCGGCGGCACCGCGCCCGTAGATGCGCCCGTTCTTGTGGGTCGCGGTCCACGGGTCGCTCGTCCAGCCCTGGCTCTCCGGGGCGGGCTGCACGTCGTAGTGGGCGTACAGCATGACCACCGGGGAGCCGGGCGGGCCCGGCACCTCGGCGTAGATCGGCGGGTAGCCGCTCGGCACCGGCATCAGCTCGGCGTTGGTGAATCCCGCCGCCCGTACCAGTTCCAGGGTCTCGTGAGCCATCCGCTCGACCGGCTCGGCCGGATACCCCGGGAACGCGACCGACGGGATGGCGACCAGCCGCTCGAGGTCGGCCACCAACGACGGCATCAGCGCCGCCACCTTGTTCGGGATGTCCATGGCAGGCCTTTCCTCAGAAGAACACGGCGCCGATGACCGCGCCCACCACCACGGTGGTGAACGAGAGCACCAGCATCGGGACGAAGTAGCTGTGGTCGAACAGCTTGGTGCCCAGCTTGGTCGTGCCGGAGAGGTCGAAGTTGGCCGCGGCGATCTGCGGGCCGCCGGTCGGCAGCGCGTACACGCCGCCGATCGCGCCGGCCCACATGCCGGTGACCAGCCCGGGTGCCAGCCCGGCGGCGAGGCCGATCGGGACCATCGTCCGGGTGGCGGTCGACTGGCTGGTGGTCAGCGCGGCGACCAGGAAGACGGCGAGCGCGAAGATGAACCGGTAGTCGTTCACCCAGCCGCCGACGGTGTCCACGATGAACGTCTCGTGCGCCTCGATGAAGGTCGACGTCATCCAGGCGATACCGAAGAGGGCGATCGCCGACATCATGCCGGCCTTGAAGACCGACATCTCCGGGACCTTCTTCACCTCGGGCTTGCCGAGGAAGATGATCGCGACCGCGGCCACGAACATCACCATGACGATGGTGCTGGTCATGTCCAGCGGGGTCGACTTGCCGTCCGACTCGAAGGAGGGGCGCAGGTCGGGGAAGAGACCGAGGAGCACGATCACCAGCACGCCGATGAGGAAGGCGACCGCGGCGTTGCGGCCCTCCTTGGTGGCGGTCAGGTGGGCCGAGGCGGCCTCCTCGGGCGCGTCCGTACCGGTGCCGGCCGCGCCGGTCACCGGCTGCTTGACGGCCGTACGCGCCCGGCCGGGCGCCGGGATCAGGCCGGCCGCCACCTTCTCCTGCACCTCGGGGTCCTCGGCCAGCTCCTTGCCCATCCGGTTGGCCACCAGCGCGGTCACCACGATGCCCGCGAGACAGGCCGGGATGGTGACGGCGAGGATCTGGGTGAGGCCGAAGTTGTACTGCTCGGTGTCGGTCAGCGTCAGCATCGCGGCCATCGCGGCGGACACCGGCGAGGCGGCGAGGGCGACGCCGGACTGCACGACGCTGACCGACAGCGGCCGCGACGGCCGGATCCCGTTGCGGTACGACACGTCGTAGATGACCGGCAGCAGCGGATACAGGATGTTGCTGGTGCCCGCGCCGATCGAGAAGGCGAAGGCGGTCAGCGGCGCGATCAGGGTGATCTGCCGCGGATGCGCCTCGATCACCTTCGCGGCGACCTTCACCATCCAGTCGATGCCCCCGGCCGCCTGCATCATCGCGGCCGCCGTCACCACGGCCAGGATGATCGCCACCGCGCCCGCGGGCGGCTCGCCCGGCGCCTCGCGGAAGATGAAGACCAGGACGAACGTGCCGAGGCCGCCCCAGACACCGACACCCACGCCGCTGGAGCGGGTGCCCATCACGATGCACCCGAGGACGACCAGGGCCTCGAGAACGAATTTTGCGCTCATGACCGGTTACCCCTCACGCGGTGGTGTGTGGTGGGGAGATTCGCATTCGGCACTGGTCACGGGCGTCATCCGGAAAGGATGAGGTGATCGTCAACGCTCGCTGCGGCAATGGAGTCGGGCTCGAGGACGGAGGATCTTCATGGGTACGCGGGAGCGAGTGGCGGCGATGATGCCGTCGTTGGTGGAGAGTCTGGAGCGGCTGGTCGCCATCCCGTCGGTCGCGTTCCCGGGGTATCCGGCCGAGCCGGTCGAGCGGATGGGCCACCAGGCCCTCGACCTCGTGCGAGCGGCGGGATTCACCAACGCCGAGCTGATGCCGGTGCCGAGCGGCTACCCGCCGATCTACGCCGAGGTGCCAGGCCCGCCCGGCTCCCCGGTGGTCATGCTGTACGCCCACTACGACGTGCAGCCCGCCCCCGAGTCGCAGGGCTGGACGAGCGACCCGTGGACCGCGACCCACAAGAACGGGCGCATCTACGGGCGCGGTGCCGCCGACGACAAGGGCGGACTGGTCGCCCACCTGGGCACCATGCGCATCTTCGAGGGCCGGCCGCCGTGCACCGTACGGCTGGTGGTGGAAGGCATGGAGGAGACGGAGAGCAACCTGCCCGCCTTCGTCCTGGCCCACCCGGAGCTGTTCGCCTGTGACGTCTTCGTGGTCTGCGACATGGGCAACCTGCGGGTCGGCGACCCGGTGCTCACCACCGTCCTGCGCGGTGACGTGGCGTGCGTGGTCACGGTCGGTACCCTGCAGCACCCGCTGCACTCCGGTGTCTTCGGCGGCCCGGCACCGGATGCGATGATGGCCCTGGCCCGGCTGCTGTCGACGCTGCACGACGAGGCGGGGAACGTCGCGGTGGCCGGGGTGTCCCGCAACCCGTGGACCGGCGGCGAGCTGGACGAGGAGGAGTTCCGGGCCAGTGCGGACCTGCTCGACGGCGTCGGGCTGGCCGGGTCGGGCAGCTTGGCCCGGCGGCTGTGGGCGGAGCCGTCGATCAGCGCGATCGGGGTCGACATGACCAGCGTCGCCGGCTCGTCCAACGTGCTCATCCCGCAGGCCCGCGCCAAGCTGTCGATGCGCATCGTGCCCGGCTCCGACCCGTCCAAGGAACTGGACGCGCTGGAGGCACACCTGCGCAGCCACGCACCGTGGGGCGCACACGTCGAGGTCGAACGCACCAAGGCCGCGCCGCCCTTCGCCTGCCGCACCGACGGACCCGGCTACGCCGCCGCCCGCCGCGCCCTGGAAGAGGCGTTCGGCAAGCCGGTCGAGGAGGCCGGCAACGGCGCGTCGATCCCGCTGCTCGGCACGCTGCACGAGGTCGCGCCGCGGGCGGAGTTCATCCTCTGGGGACCGGAGGACGTCGCGGCGTCGCGCATCCACGCGTCCGACGAGAGCGTCGACCCGAGCGAGATCGAGAAGCTGATCGTCGCCCAGGTCGGCCTGATCGAAGAACTGGCCGCCCAGCCCGGCCGGACCGCATAGGCATCGCCGCCCGGCCGGGCGGTCAGGCGGCCGGGCGGCCCGGCGGTCAGGCGGCCCGGCGGTCAGGCGGCCCGGCGGTCAGGCGGCCCGGCGGTCAGGCAGCCCGGCGGTCGGGCGGCGCGGCGGCCCGGCGGTCAGGCGGCCCGGCGGTCAGGCGGCCCGGCGGTCAGGCGGCCCGGCGGTCAGGCGGCCCGGCGGTCAGGCGGCCCGGCGGTCGGGCGGCGCGGCGGCGCGGCGGTCGGGCGGCGCGGCGGTCGGGCGGCGCGGCGGTCAGGCGGTCAGGCGTAGTCGTCGTAGGGCGGTTCCTCGTCCGGCGGCTCCTCGTCGGTCGCCCAGAGGTAATCGTCGGGGGCAGGCGCCGCGGCCGGGGCAGATCGCGCGGCCCCGGTCGGTGGGGCCGCGGTGGCCGGGGCGGATCGCGCGGCCGTCGCCGGCGGGGCTGCGGCGGCCGGCGGGGCGGGCGTGGAGTCGCTTTCGGCGAGCGTGTCGAGCACCTGCTGGCCGAACTTGGCCAGCTTGCTCTGCCCCACCCCGCTCACCGTGCCCAGCTGCGCGAGCGACGTCGGCCGCAGCGCCGCGATCGCCCTCAGCGTCGCGTCGTGGAAGATGACGTATGCCGGGACGCCCTGCTCCTTCGCCGTGGCCGCCCGCCAGGCGCGCAACCGCTCGAAATCCGGCGCCGCCTCGGCCGGGAAGTCGGCGGCCGCCGCGGCCGCGGCCGGGGTCGAGGTGCGGGCCCGCGGCTGCCGGGCCGGTTTCGGCGCCTCCCGCCGCATCATCACCTTGACCTGCCCGCGCAGCACCTCCGCGCTGGTGCCAGTCAGCACCAGCGTGCCGTAGTCGCCCTCGACCGCGAGGTAGCCCGCCGCGAGCAACTGCCGCACCACCCCGCGCCACTCCTGGTCGCGCAGGTCGGCGCCGATCCCGAAGACGGACAGCTCGTCGTGCCGGAACTGCCACACCTTGTCGGTCTGCTTGCCGACGAGGATGTCGATCGACTGCCCGGCCCCGAACTTCTGCCCGCGCTCGCGCTGCAGCCGCAGCACGGTGGAGAGCAGTTTCTGCGCCGCGACCGTTCCGTCCCACGACTCGGGCGGGGTCAGGCAGGTGTCGCAGTTCCCGCAGCCGCCCGCCGTGGCCGTCTGCCCGAAATACGCGAGCAGCTGGGCCCGCCGGCAGGAGACCGTCTCGCACAGCGCGAGCATCGCGTCGAGGTGCTGCGACGCGTTGCGCCGGAAGTTCGCGTCGCCGTCCGCGCTTTCGATCATCTTGCGCTGCTGCACGACGTCCTGCAGCCCGTACGCCAGCCAGGCGGTCGACGGCAACCCGTCGCGCCCGGCGCGCCCGGTCTCCTGGTAATAGCCCTCCACCGACTTGGGCAGGTCGAGGTGGGCCACGAACCGGACGTCGGGCTTGTCGATGCCCATGCCGAAGGCGATCGTCGCGACCATGACCAGGCCGTCCTCGCGCAGGAACCGGGACTGGTTTGCCGCGCGGGTGCGGCTGTCGAGGCCCGCGTGATAAGGCAACGCGGGGATGCCCTGCTGGGCCAGGAACTCGGCCGTCTTCTCCACCGAGGCGCGGGACAGGCAGTAGACGATGCCCGCGTCGCCCGGGTGCTCGCCGCGCAGCAGGTCGAGCAGCTGACGCCGGGGCTCGGCCTTGGCGACGATCCGATACTGAATGTTCGGCCGGTCGAAGCTCGCGGTGAAGTGGCGCGCGCCGGTCAGCTGCAGGCGGGTGGCGATCTCCTCCCGGGTGGCGCTGGTGGCGGTCGCGGTCAGCGCGATGCGCGGAACCTCCGGCCAGCGCTCGTGCAGCATCGACAGGCCGAGGTAGTCGGGGCGGAAGTCGTGGCCCCACTGCGACACGCAGTGCGCCTCGTCGATCGCGAACAGTGAGATCTTGCCGCGGTCGAGCAGCCGCTGGGTGGCCGGCACGCCGAGACCCTCGGGCGCGACGTACAGCAGGTCCAGCTCGCCGTTGACGAACTCGGCCTCGACGATGCGCCGCTCCTCGTAGTCCTGCGAGGAGTTCAGGAAGTTTGCCCGGACGCCGAGCGTGCGCAGCGCGTCGACCTGGTCCTGCATCAGGGCGATCAGCGGGGACACGACCACGCCGGTGCCGGGGCGGACCAGGGCGGGAATCTGGTAGCACAGCGACTTGCCACCGCCGGTCGGCATCAGCACGAGCGCGTCACCGCCGGCCACCACGTGCTCGATGATCTCGCCCTGGCTGCCCCGGAAGGCGGGATAGCCGAAGACGCGGTTGAGCACATCGGTGGCGGCGGACGCGGGAACCATGGGAGCCGAAGTCACCCCGCGATAGTAGAGAGACCGGCCGACATTCGGCGGCGCCCTGTGGATAACCCCCGGCTACTCGGCCAGGGGTAGCTCGATCGTGTGCGCGGTGTGCGTGGCCTTGGTGGCCAGGTACCGGACATTTGCCGCGGACATGTGCACGCCGGTCGGAATCCGCTGCGCCACCTCGATGCCGCAGGACTCCAGCTGCACCGCCTTGTCCGGGTTGTTGGAGAGCAGCCGGACCCGGTCGGCGCCGAGCGCGAGCAGCATCTGCGCGGCCGCGGTGTAGTCCCGCTCGTCCTCGCCGTGGCCGAGCGCCACGTTCGCCTCGTACGTGTCCAGGCCGGCGTCCTGCAGCGCGTAGGCGTCCAGCTTGGCGTACAGCCCGATACCCCGGCCCTCCTGGCGCAGGTACAGCAGGAAGCCGCCCTGGTCGGTGATCCGCTCGGCCGCCTCGCGCAGCTGCGGTCCGCAGTCGCAGCGCTGGCTGCCGAACACGTCACCGGTCAGGCACTCGCTGTGCGGGCGGACCAGCGGCGCCCGCCCGCCGGCCGCCGACTTGGTCAGCGCCCGCTGCCAGTCGCCGAGGCCGAGTGCGATGTGCTCCTTGCCGTCGACCAGGTTGTCGAAGGTCATCACGCGCGCCGTCGTCGTATATCCGTCCGAGAAGCGCAGCGGCACGGTGACCTGCTGACGCACCTTGGCCTTGTCCATCGGTATCGGTCCTCCTCGTTGGTTCCCCGCTGGTCTATGCCCGCCGCCGAGGTTCCCGGAACGCAACAGGTTGCGAACGTGCTTGTCATCGTCGCGCGGATTATCTTGTACGCAACTGTTCGACCGGGGTGACGATCGTCGCTCTACTGGAGGCGTCATCGGTGGCTGATCGTCCTTACACGCTGTTGAGCTGCGGCATGTCCATCGACGGCTACCTCGACGACGCCGCGCAGGAGCGGCTGCTGCTCTCCAACGACGCCGATTTCGACCGGGTCGACGAGGTGCGGGCAGGCTGCGACGCGATCCTGGTCGGCGCCACCACCATCCGGCAGGACGACCCGCGCCTGCTGGTGCGCTCGGCGGAACGGCAGGCCGCCCGCGCGGCGCGCGGCGAGCCGCCACACCCGGTGAAGGTGACCGTCACCGGCAGTTGCGACATCGAGCCGACCGCTCGGTTCTTCACCCTGGGCGACGTCGACAAGCTCGTCTACTGTGCCAGCGCGACCTGCCCGGACGCCCGCAAGCGGCTCGGCGAGGTGGCCACCGTCATCGACGGCGGCGACCCGGTCGACCTGCATCTGGTGACCGCGGACCTGGCCGCCCGGGGCGTACGGCGCCTGATGGTCGAGGGCGGCGGCACGATGCACACGCAGTTCCTCACCGCCGGGCTCGTCGACGAGCTGCAGCTGGTGGTCGCGCCGTTCTTCGTCGGCGACTCCCGGGCCCCGCGGTTCGTCGGCGACGGCGAGTTCCCGTGGGGACCGGGCCACCGCGCCCGGCTGGCCGGGGTGCGGCAGATCGGCGACGTCGTGCTCCTGCGGTACGCCCTCTCCGACCGGTTCAGCGAAGATCGGTGACATCAGGCGCCCGTGCGGGCCAGCTCACGCTGCGGTGCCAGGTAGCCGGCGGACGCCGGTGAGACGGGCGCCGGTGAGACGACGGGCGCCGGTGAGACGACGGGCGCCGGTGAGAGGGCAGGCGCCGGTGAGACGGGCGCCGCCACCCGTACCGCATGATCCACCGCAAGCGGGCGGACCGCCCGGACCAGCACGACGAAGGCGCCCGGCAGGGCGGCCACGAAGGCGAACACGCCGTAGACGACCGCGGCGGTCAGGCCCTGCGTCGCGCTGAGGCCGGCCGCGCCGAACGCCCACGCGGTGACCGCCTCGCGCGGCCCCCAGCCGCCGATGTTCAGCGGCAGCGACATGGCCAGCAGCGCGAGCAGCATCAGCGGGGCCAGCCGCAGCAGCGAGGCGGTGGAGCCGGCGGCGCGGGCGGCGACCACGAAGGTCGCGAGGTGCCCGACCAGGACCACGGTCGACGCGAGGGTGATGCCGGGCCAGTTGCGGCGGGCCAGCAGGCCGGTGCGGATCTCGGCGATACCGGTGCGCACGCCGGCCGCCAGCCGGGAGCCGCCCTGCCGCAGGCTGCGGCAGGCCAGCAGGATCAGGACCGCGGCCGCGGCGAGGCCCGCGGTGACGACGGCGGCCACCGCTCCGTGCCGCTCCAGCAGGGTCAGGACCGGCGAGGGTACGGACAGCAGCACGGTCACGCCGACGCCGACCAGGACGATCTGGCCCGCCGTGCGTTCCAGCACCACGGCCCGGATGCTGCGGCCGACGTCGCCCTCGTCGCGGCCGTGCCGGACGGCCCGGTCCACGTCGCCGAGCACGCCGCCGGGCAGCGCCGCGTTGAGGAAGAGCGCCTTGTAGTAGTCGGCGACCGCGCCCCGCAGGCCGAGCCGCAGGCCCAGGCCGCGGGCCACCAGGCACCAGCGCCAGGCGCTGAACAGCGTGGTGACCACGCCGATGACGAACGCCACGGCCAGCATCGGCAGGTTCAGCACGCGCAGGCCGTCGAGGAAGGCGCCGGTGCCGAGCCGCCACAGCAGCACCACGAGGATGCCGGCCCCACCCAGCAGCCGCAGCCATGGCCAGATCGATCGCGTCACGTTCGCCGTCCCCCTCTGTTTGCCCGTCTTCCCCTAGTACGCCGGGACGGGCACAAAGGGTTCAGCCGAAGATCGCCAAAAGATCAACATGCCCGATCGAGGCCGTCGGCGGATCACCGGCCCGATCACTCAGATAACGGTCGAGGCGCAGGTCGGGGCGCTGTTCGACGGCCGCTGCCGTCCAGCCGCGCAGCCATTCGGCGGTCAGTGCTGCCTGGTCGGGGCCGAGCCGCCACGGACTCGGACGGGTGATCACCGTGGCGCCGGCCCGCTCGAAGGCGGCCGCCGCGGCGGCGGGCGCGTCCGGGCCGAGCAGCCGCCGGCCGCCGACGGTGCGGCGCTGATGCTCGTTGAAGGCCGCCTCGATCGCCGCGTCCTCCGGAAGCGCCGGGTCGAGGCGGACCTCGCCGGCCACCGAGAGCGTGAACAGCGCGGGCGTGCGCGCCTCGGCGCAGACCCCGGCGAGCCGGTCCACCTCGCCGGCGGTCAGCAGGTCGAGCAGCGCCGAACAGGTGACCAGGTCGGTCTCGGCCAGGTCCGCGGCGGTCAGCTCGGTGACGTCGCCCTGGACGGTCTCCACCGGGAACGGGGTGATCGCGGCGGCGTGGGCGAGCAGCGCCGGGTCGCGGTCCACCAGGATCCACCGCTTCGCGCCCGGCAGCAGCGGGGCCAGCCAGCGGGCCAGCGATCCGGTGCCGCAGCCCAGGTCACGTACGGTGTGGATGCCCTCGGGCAGCATCCCGGCCAGCTCGGCACTGCGGGCGGCGGCGTCGGCCGGCTCGCGCAGGCTCAGCCAGCTCTCGCTGAATTCCCCGGTCAATTGTCCAGCACCTCGCTCAGTCGTCGTGCGGTGTCGTCCCAGGTCGGGAGGGTGGCGCGGCGGGCCAGGGCGGCCGCGCGCAGCCGGACGCGCAGGTCGGCGTCGGTGAGCCAGGCACGCAGGGCAGCGGCCAGGGCCCGGGCGTCGTCCGGCGGGACCAGCAGGCCGGGGCGGGTGCCGTCCGGCGCGACGCCGAGGGCCTCGGGGACGCCGCCGACCGCGGTCGCGATCACCGGGACGCCGCGGGCCAGGGCCTCGGTGACCACCATGCCGTAGGTCTCGTTGCGCGACGGAAAGACGAGCACATCGCATTTCCCGTACGCATTGTCCAGCGCCGTTCCGTGCAAGGGACCGACGAACCGGATGTTCCGGCTGGTGTGCGGCACGGGCCGGAGCACCCGGCCGGCGAGCACGCACGTCCACGCGAGATCCGAGAGGCCTTTCTCCAAGGCCGTGACCAGCAGGTCCTGGCCTTTCCGCGGCGTGACGGCGGCGACGCAGAGCAGGCGAGCTCCGGATTCGTCCGGCACGGCCGGCTCGGCGGGGGAGACGCCGGGCTCGACGACCTTGACGTCCGGCCGGGACAACTCGTGCAGATCGGAAAGGTGCTGGGCGGCGGCGTCGCTGGTGGCGATGACCGTCGCGGCCATGTGGAGGGCGGTGCGCTCGCGGGCGCGCAGGTCGGCGGCCTCGGCGGGGGAGAGGCCGGTCTCGTCGCTCAACGGCAGGTGTACGAGGACGATCAGGCGCAGGCGCTTCTTGTGCGGGGCCAGGACCTCCGGCACGCCGCAGGCGACCAGGCCGTCGAGCAGCACGTCGGCACCGTCGGGAATGTCGGACAACGCCCGGGCCAGGGACTCCCGGTCCTCGTCTGCCGGGCGGGGCCACGAGCCGTCCACCGCCACCTCGTAGACCGGCCGGGTCGGCACGGTCTGGCCGTCCTGCGGGGTAGCCGCGCCGGACAGCAGGTTGAGGACGACCCGGTCGTAGCGGTTGCCGCCGCTCGGCGCCGCCGGGTCGTCGATCGAGCCCGGCAGCACCGCCCACAGCGGAGAGCTCACAGATCTCGCTCGTACGAGGCCCACGCGATGTGCGACTCGTGCAGCGTGACCGCGATGCCGGTCAGCCCGGCCGCGCCCGCGCCGAGGTCGCCCGCGGCCGCCTTGGCGGCGAGCCGGTCGGCGATCACCTTGGCCAGGTACTCGGTGGACGTGTTCACGCCCTTGAAGTCGGCCTCGTCGTCGAGGTTGCGGTAGCTCAGGCCGCCGCAGATCGCGTGCAGCTCCTGACTCGCCAGGCCGATGTCGACGACGATGTTGTCGTCGTCGAGCTCGGGACGGCGGAAAGTGGCATCGACGACGAACGTGGCGCCGTGCAGCTTCTGCGCCGGTCCGAAGACGTCGCCGGTGAAGCTGTGCGCGATCATGATGTGATCGCGGACGGTGACGCTGAACAAGATGCCTACTCCTCGGGGTAGTCGATCACATGGCACAGGGCCGGAAGGGTACCCGCCGCGAGCCGCGGCATCACCTCGGGCAGCTCGTCGAAGCGCGAACGGCCGGTGACGAGCGCCTCGAACGCGGGGTTCGCCAGCAGGGCGAGCGCCAGCGCCAGACGTTCACCGTAACTTCGCCCGCGGCCCGGGACGATGCCGCCGACCTGGCTCGACCGGACGGTCAGCCGGCGGGAGTGGAAGAACTCGCCCAGCGGCACGCTGACCTGCTTGTCGCCGTACCAGCTGAGCTCGACGACGGTGCCCTCGGTGGCGAGCAGCTCCAGCGACCGGGTGAGGCCGGCCGAGGTGGCGCTGGCGTGCACGACGATGTCGCAGTCGCCCAGCGCCGCGTCCGGATGCGCGAACTCGACGCCGAGCGTTTTGGCCAATTCCGCGCGGGATGCATCGATGTCGACGAGCTGCACCCGTACGCCCGGAATTGTCGCGGCGATGGCCGCGACCGAGGCACCCACCATGCCCCCGCCCACGACCGCGATCCGGTCCCCGATCAGCGGGGCGGCGTCCCACAGCGCGTTCACCGCGGTCTCCACCGTGCCGGCCAGCACCGCCCGGTGCGCGGGCACGTCCACCGGCACCACCGTGACCGCCTCGGCGGGCACGTTAAAGCGGGTCTGATGGGGGTACAGACTGAAGACCGTCCGGCCGACGAGATCGTCCGGTCCCTGCTCGACCACGCCGACGTTCAGGTAGCCGTACTTCACCGGCGCCGGGAAGTCGCCCTCCTGGAACGGGGCCCGCATGTGCGGCCACTGGCTCGCCGGCACCCGGCCGGCGAAGACCAGCGTCTCGGTGCCCCGGCTCACCCCGCTGTGCAGGGTGCGGACCTGCACCTCGTCGCGGGTCGGCGGCGGGACGCGGAGAGCGCGGATCTCACCCCGTCCGGGGGAGGCGAGCCAGAATGCCCGTGCGTCACCCGACATGGGGCGGTCTCCTCAACTGCTGAACCGATCGTCGCTGCCGCGCGTGTTAAGCGCTGACAGCGGTAACCATACGCAGCCGATCTTGCACTGGAGGAACGGTGACACTCGCAGCGACGCCGATCGCGCCGACCCGGGGACCGATGGTCGGTCTCGCGGCCCAGGTTCTCCTGCTGGCCGCCCTGGCGCTGACGCTCGGGCTCACCCCGGGCGCTCTGGCCGCCGGCGCGGCGTACGGCCTGGTGCTCTGCGGTCTGCTCGGGGCGGGGCTGCGGCGCGCCGGGATGGTGGCGCTCGGCCCGGCGAACACGGTGACGCTGTCCCGGGCGATCCTGGTCGGCGGGGTGACCGCCCTGGTGGTGACCTCCTTCACCCATCCGGTGAGCACCCCGGCCCTGGTGGCGGTGGCCGGCGTGGCGCTCGCGCTCGACGGGGTGGACGGCCAGGTGGCCCGGCGGACCGGGAACACCACGGCGCTGGGCGCCCGCTTCGACATGGAGATCGACGCGTTCCTGATCCTGGTGCTGAGCGTGTACGCCGGTGACCGTTTCGGCTGGTGGACGGTGGCGCTGGGCGCGTACCGCTATCTGTTCGTGGCGGCCTCGTGGGCGCTGCCCTGGCTGAACGCGGCGCTGCCGCCCCGGTTCTCGCGCAAGGTGGTGGCGGCGCTGCAGGGGGTCGTGCTGGCGCTGGTGACCGCGAACCTGCTGCCGGAGGTGGCGGCCCAGGGCGCGCTGCTGGTCGCGCTGGCGTCGCTGACCTGGTCGTTCGGGCGGGACACCCGCTGGCTGTACCAGGCTGCGCGGGTGCGGGCCGCCGCCCGGCTGCGCTGGTCGGCACCGGCCCAGCCCGCCCTGGTCGGCTAGGGCACCGTACTCATTGGACGCACGTCCCCGGTACCCGGAAGGATGGTGTCATGGCACCCGACCCCTCCCGGGCCACCGGCGTCGACGCGAGCCGGCCGAGCGTCGCCCGGATGTACGACTACTACCTCGGTGGCAAGGACAACTTCGAGGTCGACCGGGCGGCCGCGCAGGCGATGATGGCCTCGGTTCCCGAATCGGTGCAGATGGTCGCGTCCAACCGGGCCTTCCTGGTCCGCGCCGTGCGCTACCTGGCCGCCGAGGCGGGCATCCGGCAGTTCCTCGACATCGGCTCGGGGCTGCCGACCCGGCAGAACGTGCACGAGGTGGCGAGGGCCGCCGCACCCGACAGCCGGGTCGTGTACGTCGACCACGACCCCCTCGCCGTGGCGCACGGCCAGGCGCTGCTCGCCGTCGACCGGAACACCCGGTACATCCACGGTGACCTGCGCGAGCCGGGCCGGATCCTGGACGATCCGCAGGTGCGCGCGCTGATCGACTTCGACCGGCCGGTGGCCGTGCTGGTCGTGGCCACCCTGCACTTCATCGGCGACCAGGACGACCCGGCCGGCATCCTGCGCCGGCTGCGGGAGCGGATGGCGCCGGGCAGCTACCTGGTGATCTCGCACATCCTGGACGACCCGCGGCCGCACGAGATCGGCCGGATCCTCAAGGCGGCCGGGGCGCCCGCGTGGTACCCGCGTACGCCCGAGCAGATCCTGCCGTTCTTCGAGGGCTTCGAGCTGATCGGGCCGGGCCTGGAGCTGCTGCCGCGCTGGCGGCCGCCGGGATCCGCGCCGGACGACGCCCGGCCGGACGACGGCGCGGAGGAACTGCGCTGGCAGGCAGCCGCGGTGGGACGCCGCTGAGCCGGTTGTTACGGCCGGCCGCTGCGGGGCCGGAAGCGGCCGGCCCAGAACAGCCCGAAGATCGGCAGCAGCAGAAACAGCGCCACCCAGGCGACCAGCGGATGCAGCAGTCCGGCGAAGGTGGCCAGCAGGTACACCACGATCGGGCCGACGCCGAGCAGCACGATGACCGCCAGGTGCGCCACGCTGACGACGAGGCGTTTGACCGGCCCGGCGTCGGTGCCCCAGCCCTCGTAGGCCGCCGAGGTCGCGTCGCTGAACGGGTCGGCCCACCCGGCGTGGTGCGTCCAGGCCACGTCGGCGCCGAGCCGCCGGCCCAGAGCGGCCCGCAGGCGCGCGTCCAGGCGTCGGTCGTAGGCCAGCGACAGGGCCAGGTAGCCGACGAGGTAGGCCGCGGTCACCACGGCGGAGGCGATCAGCGGCGCATGCACGGCGACAGGCTAGCCCAGGGGTACCGGCGCAGGGTAACCCCGTTCGGGTCGGCTCTCCGGATGATCCCGGCCCGCGCCGCCGATCGATACCGTGATCGGTACGTGCACACGATGTGACGGGGAGTCGTCTTGGACACCGTGCAAGCCCTCGACCACACCATCCACCGTGCCGACGAGGCCGCCCACCGGTTCGGGGTCACCCCCGCCGAGGTCGCCGACCGGCTGCGGGACGTACACCATCTCGACGAGCAGGGCCGCAGCGCGTACGCCGCGGGCACGGCTCTCGGGGCGCTGGTGAGTATCGCGTCCGCGCACGAGGACGACTGCGGCAAGGACGACTGCCTCACCTGCGCGGCGATCCGGGACGCTCTCGCCGTGAACCTGGCCGGCCTGCGTACGCTGCGCCTGGAGGCCGCCGAGCGGCGGCACTGGGTCTGAGGCGATGCCTGTGCAGCATCCGTTCGCCGCGGGCCGGGAGGCCGACGTCTTCCTGCTCGACGGCGGTCGGGTCCTGCGGCGCTACCGCACCGGCGCGGACACCGCGCGGGAGGCCGAGATCATGGCGTACGCGGCCGCCCATGGTTACCCGGTGCCGGCCGTGTACTCGGCGGACGGCGCGGACATGGTGATGGAACGCCTGCACGGCCCCACCATGGCCGAGGCGGCGCTGGCCGGCCGGCTCGGCCTGGCCGAGGGAGCCGCCATGCTCGCCGACCTGCTACGGCGGCTGCACGAGCTACCGGCCCGCGACGGCGGTGGCGAGACGGTCATCCACCTCGACCTGCATCCGGAGAATGTGCTGCTCACCGCCCGCGGTCCGGTGGTGATCGACTGGCGGAACGCGGGCGACGGCCCGGGTGATCTCGACACGGCGCTGACCGCGCTGATCCTCGCCCAGGTGGCGATCGGCTCGATCGAGCACCCGCTCGGCGGGGCCGTCCACGCCATGCTCGACCGGTTCCTCGAGCTGGCCCCGGGCGATCCGGTGCGCCTGCTCGACGACGCGGCCGCCTTCCGCCGCCGGCAGCTCACCATGTCGCCGGACGAGATCGCGATGATCGGTGACGCCGCCGCCCGGGTACGGGCCGGCGTTCGGTAGGGCCCGTGTTCAAGCCGACATGCCCGGTGGTCGCCGCGGAGCAGGCCTGGATCGACGAGAACATGGAATGGTTCCGGGTCCAATTCGGTGACCGGTGGCTGAGCCGGCCGGTGGTGCTGCCGACCGACGACTACTTCCCCGGCGTCTTCACCGGCTCGCCGGACGAGGTGCGTGCCGCGGTCGCGTCGGTGTGCTCGTACATGGGCGTCGACGTCGATCGGATCGTGGTCGAGTTTCACGAGACCGGTCGCGACGACGCGCTCGCCCGTGCGATCGGGGCGGCCTCGTCCTGGTCCGGTGCGGCCGGGCACTACCGCACCGTGGACGGCAAGGCGGTCGTCTCGCTCGAGGAGTCGCTGGCCGGCAGTCCCCGCCTTCTGGTGGCGACGATCGCGCACGAGCTGGCCCACGCGCGGCTGCTCGGCGAAGGCCGGGTGGCGCACGACCGGCCCGACCAGGAGCCGCTGACCGACCTGCTCACGGTCTATCTGGGCGTGGGGCTGTTCGCGGCGAACGCCTCGCTCGAGTTCGCCAGCACCGCCGGCCGCTGGTCGGCCAGCCGGCTCGGCTACCTCACCGAGCCGATGTTCGGGTACGCGCTGGCGCGGTACGCGTGGATGCGCGGCGAGACCGACCCGGCCTGGGGACGCTTCCTGGACACGAATCCGCGTACCTTTCTGAAGAAGGGTCTGCGCTACCTGAAGCACTCGGCCGGATGAGGGCCACGGTGGCCTGCAGGCGACGGCGATGGCGGCGGGGGCGGCGATGAGCATCGACGATCGGATCGAACGGGCCAGAGAGGCCTACGAACGGGCGGTGTACGGCGGCGACACCAGCGCGCTGAGCGACGCCGAACAGGGCTTGGACGCCGTCGAGGCCGATGCGGCGTTGGCGCGTGGACTGATTCTGCATGCTCGGCTTCAGGCCGCGTCCACCGGCGCCGGTTCGTCGTCCGGTTCGTCGTCCGGTTCGTCGTCCGGTTCGTCGCCCGGTTCGTCGCCCGCGGAGGATCCGGCGGAGCTGCCGTTGTTCGAGCGCGCGCTCGCGTCGTACCGGGCGCTGGGCGACCCGCGCGGCGAGGCCGAGGCGCTGTTCTGGATCGGCTGCCTGCACCAGTTCATCCGGCGTGACGACCAGACCGCGGTTCCGTACCTGGAGCGGTCCTGCCTGCTGGCCGAGCAGACCGGCGACAGGTCGACCCGGTCCGAGGCGTTGCGGCACCTGGGCATCGCGGCACACCGGGCCGGTCGGCTGGACGAGGCGCGCGAGCGGCTGGAGGAGTCGTCGCGGCTGCGCCGGGAGATCGGGGCACTGCCCGGGGTGGCGTCCAACATGATCGGGCTGGCCTACATCGCGGCCGCGCAGGACCGTCGCGCGGAGGCGCTCGCCACGCTGGACGAGGCGAACGCCATCGCCGGCGCGCATGGTGCGCACGCCATAGTGAGCCACATCGAGCAGGCCAGAGCACAGATCTGAGCCCGCGCCCCGAAATAGGCATCTTTTCATTGCCTTGTTGTTAACCATTGACGCTGGTCACAGAATTGCTCTTCGGGACAACACGCTGACGCGTTCGCCCCTACGATCGCCGTTCCGGGAGTCCTTTGCGGACATCTCGGATTCGTTTCCTGGGAAAAGAACCGGAAACGTGGCGGTAAACCGATCGTGTCGACGAAGGGCGTCCTCACCCCACCATGGTCTCCACCGTGCTGCAAACCGTATCCCTGCTGCTGCTGATTTATTTCGTCTGTTTTGCTGTATACAACTATGCGTACTCGGTGGCCGCGCTGTCGCCCGTGCGGCTGCCTACGGTCAAGCCCCGGCCGGGAGCGCGGGTCGCCGTCGTCGTGGTTTCGTTCAACGAACGCGAGGTTCTCGCCGACACCATTGCCGGGTGTGAACGCCTCAGCTACCCCCACAAGACGATCATCGTGGGGGACGACTCCAAGGATCCGGCGACCATCGCGCTGTTGCGGCGGCTGGCCGTGGAGCGCGGGTGCGTGCCCGTGGAGGGTGCGCGATACGCCGACACCGACATCGAGTTGTGGGAGTCCGACGGCTTCGTCGTCTTTCACCGCGCGGACAACGTCGGCTTCAAGGCGGGCAACCTGAAGACCCTCGAGAAATACCTGCGCGAGCGCGGTTTCGACTACATGTACCTGCTCGACGCGGACTGGCGTCCGCAGGCCGACGCCGTCGAACGCTGCCTCGAGGTGATCGAGGCCGACGCGACCATCGGGTACGTGCAGACCAAGCGGATGTACCACCACGGGCGCGCCGATCATTTCCAGCGCTGCCTGGCGATCAACGAGGAGGCCTGCTACCTCGTCGACCTCGCCGGGCGGCAGCGCCTCGGTCACATGATCCTGTTCTCCGGCTGCTGCGCCATGTTCAACCTGAGATCCCTGTACGCCGTCGGCGGCTTCCGGGCCGGGCACCTCACCGAGGACATCGACCTGTCCAACCGGTTCTACCTGGCCGGCTATCGCGGGGTCTACCTCGAGGGTGTCGCCAACGTCGGCGAGGTGCCGCCGAACTACAAGGCGTTCCGCCGGCAGCAGGAACGCTGGGCGATCGGCTCGGCCCGCACCTTCAAGGAATACCTGTTGCCCGTCCTGCGCTCGCGACTCGACCTGCGCACCAAGCTGAGCCTGCTACGCCAGAACGCCTATTACACCGCCGCGCTCGGCATCGAGGCGTCCGTCCTCTGGGGACTTCTGACCGCCGTGCACGCCGGTCTCGGAAAGAGGCTGGAGCACGATCTTCTGCTGTCCCGGGCAGGCGCCATTCTGGTACCCATCATGGTGCTGGCATTGTTCGGCGGCGCATTGCCGCTGATCGTGGCAACGATCAAAAAGCGCGACTGGATCAACCTGCTCTACATTCCCGCCGCCTGCTGGATAGCGCTCTCGGTGGTGCACACGTATTCCGTGGCCAACATCAAGGGCTTCCGCCGCGTGGCCCAGCCCTGGTTCGTCACCCCGAAAACCAACCGCCGCAAGAGCCGGGTACGGGTGCGGGCCGCCCGGCGCATCCGCGCCGTCAGCCTGGTGACGCTGGTGCTCCTGGCGGCTGGCTACCTGACCGTCTATCACCTGGCTCCGGGAGCGGCCGCCCGTACGGTGATCACGGCGTACGCCGTCCTGTGGATCCCGTCGATGCTGATTGCCTCGCTCAAGAGCTGACGGGCGAGTTGCGCGGACTCGTTAGGCTTCGCCGGAAATCGTTGCCGTCCCCTATGGACTGTTGAGGCCGCGGCGCGCGCCGCCGAAGCGACGTGGAAGAGGTCCCGGCATGGCGGTCTTCACCGGCGCCCGGAACGGGCGGGTCCTGCGGATCGAGGACCCCACCGCGGCCGGCCGCCGTGACCTCGTCGTCGCACTGCGCGAGGCCGACGCGTACCCGCTGCCCTTGCCCTCCTGGGAGGCCGATGACGAGAACGGCGTCGTCATGCTCTGCCGGGACGGTGAGGTGCCGCTGGCCAGCGCTCGCCTGGTCGTACGCCGGCGCGACGACCGCCGGCGATGGGGGTACGTGCCGGCCGAGATGATCGATGCGCTGCCACCCGGGGTGCCGCGAGTCGTCTTCTGCGAGCGGCTGGTGTCGACCCGCGGTGCCCGGTCGCTCGATCTGCTGGCGCTCCTGCTGTACGTGACCGCCACGGTGGGGCTCGAACGGCTGGGTGGCGTCCGGGACTACGTCGCCGTGGTACAGCCCGCCACCGAGCGGCTCATCGCCTGGTTCGGCGGCCGCCGGCTGACCGGCCCGCTGCCGCTGCCCGGTCTCGACATCACCGGCGTGCTGATGGCGGGTGACATGACCGAGACGGCCGAGCGGGCGGGCGCCATGCTGGACGCCCGCGGCTGGACCGTCACCCGGCACGACACGACGGGCACCACGGTCCGCTAGGGTTTCCCGGTGACGCAGGCGCGAACGGGTCGGATCCTCCTGCTCAACGGCGCCTCGAGCTCGGGCAAGACCAGTATCGGCCGGGCGCTGCTTCCGCTGCTGCCCGACCCGTGGTTCTTCGTTCCCGTCGATGTTTTCGGTGCTCTGCGGTCCACCGTTCACACCCGCGTGCTCGACGACGCGGAGATCGCCGACATGCTCCGGCGGACTCGCCTGGGCTACCACCGGGCCGTGGCGGCGCTCGCCTCCGCAGGCAACGACGTCATCATGGACTATCCGCTCAGCGAGGGCTGGCGCCTGACCGACCTGCTGGCGACTCTGGACGGATACGACGTCACCCTGGTCGAGGTCCGCTGCGCGCCGGACGAGCTCGACCGGCGGGAGACCGCTCGCGGAGATCGGCCGGTCGGCCTCGCCCGTTCCCAGGCGGCGGTCTACGGCATCGGCGAGGTCGACATCGTCGTGGACCCCACGAGCACCAGCGCCGACGAGTGCGCCGCGGCGATCGTGCCCGCCCTCGACGCGCTGACGTCGCCGAAAGCGTTCGACCGGCTCCGCGCTCGCCGCCATCGCTGAGACTTGTCTCGACCTTCGCGGGGCGCGGCTCGGCTCGGTTACGGCCGGCAACGTCGACCATACGGGTTAGTCCGACGATCCGGACAAACCATACCGATAGGCGATCCTGTTCCACTCGTCGAGCGGTCAGGCTGGTCCGATGAAAACACGCACGTCCCGTTTCCGCCTCGGTGCCCTGTGCCTGATGTTCCTCGTGGGCGGATGCAGCGGCAGCTCGGACAAACCGGCCGCGTCTTCCGGCCCCGCCGCGAACGGTCATGCTGCCGGTGCCGCCACGGCTGACCCGGTCGCGCAGCCCACCGGCACTTGTGCCCTGCTGGACGCCGCCGGCATGGCCAGTCTGCTGGGGCAGGCGCCCACCCAGGTCCAGGACAAGCCCAGCCAGGATCGCACCGTCCCGGACGAATGCATCATCACTGCCGGCCAGGCGCTCGGCGCCATCGACGTCGACTGCAGCGGTCACGCCACCGAGACGCTGAACGCCATGCGTACCAACCTGGGCGTCACGCAGATCGGCACCAACCCGGACCGGTATCGGATCGGCAGCAAGACGGCGATCGGCATGACGATCAAGAAAAAGGGCAGCACGGACTGCACGATCACCATCAAAGGCGTGAACAGCGACGCCCTCGCCGACGCGCTCGGGACCGCCTACAGGAATCTGCCCGCGTAGGCGTCGGGTTCGGCGACCGCAACGTGCCTAGGCGACGCGTTCGATGCGGCCCGGGGGTGGGGCCGGGACGGCGTCCGGGTGCAGGATCGCGGCGATCGCCTCGACGCCGTCGATCAGGCGAGGGCCGGGGCGGACCACCAGGCCGTCGCCGTCGACGGCCCAGATCTGGGCGCCGGGGAAGTGCGGGATTACGGCCCTGGCCTGCGCTGCGGCGCCGTCCAGGTGGAAGCCACAGGGTGTCACGAGCACGATCTCGGGGTCGGGGGCGGCCAGGTCGGCGTACGAGGTCTCGGTGGAGCGCAACCCGCCGCGCGCCGCGACCGGATCGCCCCCGGCGGCCGTGACCAGGTCGGGGACCCAGTGTCCGGCGGTGAACGGCGGGTCGACCCACTCGACGACGGCCACCCTCGGCCGGCGGCGGCCGGCGACCGCCCGCGCGACCCGAGCCAGCCGGGCGCGCAGCGACGCCACCAGCGCGGCGGCCCGGTCGGGCACCCCGGCCGCCTCGCCGACCTGGGCGAACGTCTCGAGGACCTGGTCGAGTGTGTACGGATCGAGGGAGAGGACGTCGGCGCGGCAGCCCAGGTGGTCGAGGGCCGCGTCGACGTGGTCCGACGGCAGGGCACAGACGCGGCACAGGTCCTGGGTGAGGATCAGGTCGGGGGCCAGGCCGGCCAGGGCGTCGGCGTGCAGGGTGTACAGGTCGCCGCCCGCGGTCAGCTGGGACTTCACGTACTCGTCGATCTCGGCGGGGGTCATGCCCCGGGTGTCGCGGCCGCCGACCACGACCGTGTTCCGCTCGCGCGCGTACGGTGGCTCGTCGCACTCGAAGGTCACGCCGACCAGGTCGTCGCCGAGGCCCAGGGCGTACACGATCTCGGTGGCGGAGGGCAGGAGAGACACGAGGCGCATGCCCACCATCCTGCCTTGGCCGTCGTCGTGCGGCGGGCCCGACGCTGCCGTTCGCGCGCGGCGAGAGCGTCGATCCCCTCGTGAACAACAGGAACCCGGTTTCTCCGCGCGGCGGCGATCGACATCGGCCGAAAGTCGGAGGCGTGGGCCCGAACTCGTCGGTCCACGGAGGGATGTGCCGGGCGGGGGCGGGCGCGGATGCTGACTGCTACCCGCCGGACCAGCATGGGGGAGAAACATGAGCACGGCACCGCTCGCGCACACCGATGTGATCGTTCTCGACTATCTCGCGGCGCTCTGGGCGCAGAGCGAGGACCTGTCACCGCAACTGCGCGACGACCTGATGAGTACGGTGGCCGACTACATCCAGGCCCGGCGGATGGCCGCCGCGCCGCTCGAGGACGCCGCGGCGATCGTGCAGCGGTTAGGGCCGCCGGAATCGCTGGTCGAGGCCGCCCGGCGCGGGCAGATGCCGGCGCACATCCGGCTCCCCGCCCTGATCCCGCCGCCTCCGCCGCCGCCGCTCGCGCCGCTGGTGCGGGGCCACGCCGCGGGGGTCGCCGAGTATTTCGCCGTCGGCATGCTCACCGCGGGTGCGCTCTTCGTGCCGGTGGTCAGCCCGGTCGGCGGGATGCTGCTGGCCAGCGCCTCCCCGCACTTCACCGCCGCGGAGAAGGCGACCGGCTGGACGCTGACCGCGGGGTCGGCGGCGGCCGGCGTGTTCCTGACGCTGTTCTTCGCATCGATGCCGTTCCACACCGACGCGGCGCTGTTGCTGGTCTACTTCGTGCTGACCGCGGGCTCGTTCGCCGCGGGCATGCTGCTGCTCAACGCGCTGCGCCGGAGACAGGGTTCGGCACTGCCCGGGCGATGATCTCTGCTGCCTGCTGCCTGCTGCCTGCTGCCTGCTGCCTGCTGCCTGCTGCTCAGCGTGACGCGCCGGCGGCGGGGTTCGGCGCCGCCTGGGCGATGATCTCGTCGATCACCTGGGACCAGACCGCGGCCGGCGGGAACTCGTGACCGACCCCCTCCAGCCACACCAGACGGCTGCCGGGGATCTCGGCCGCGAGCGCGTGCGCCTCCGCGGCCGGGAACATCGGGTCGAGCGTGCCGTGCATGATCAGCGTGGGCGCGGCGATCGAGCCGAGCCGGTGGCGGAACGGCGGGCCGCTCGCGCAGCACCAGTGGTTGGTCTGGCTGGCCGGCATGTCCAGGGTGCGGTCGAAGATCCGCTCCATCAGCCGGCGCAGGTGCGGCTCGTCGGCGGTGAACGGGCCGCCCATCTCCTGCACCGTGGCGACCAGGCGGGGCACCGCGATGCGCCGGTCGGCCCACGACCGGTCCGGTTCCTGCGGGGTGGCCGCGCTCTCCTCGGCCGGGCCGGGCGCCGTCGACATCAGGGTCAGCGACAGGACCCGGTGCGGGCGCTCGGCCGCGATCTTCTGGGCGAGGGCGCCGCCCATCGACAGACCGACCAGGTGCGCCCGGCGGACGTTCAGCGCGTCGAGCACGCCGAGCGCGTCGTTGGCCAGATCGGCGCCCGAGTACGGCGGCGCGCCGGCCGGGAACGAGGTGGACCGGCCGGTGTCGCGATGGTCGTAGCGGATCACGTGCCGGCCGGCCGCGGCCAGGCGGCGGCAGAACTCGTCCTCCCACCAGTCCATCGAGCTGGCACCGCCGGCGATCAGCAGCACGGCGGGGTCCTGCGGCTCGCCGAACGTGTCGATGCAGAGCTCGATACCGTTGACCGGCAGACTCTCGGTCGCCATCCGGCCATTGTCGGTCATGGAGTTGACGATCGCGTTACAACGCACCGGCGATGAAGTCGAAAGCGTCCGGGATGCATCGCGACCAGTAGGCGAAGTCGTGCCGCCCGTCGCCGAAGCTGCCGGCCCTCGGCGGCTCGGGCAGCCGGTCGCGCAGCGCTTGCACGTTGTCGTACAGCCCGTCCTGCTTCCCGCACCACAGTCCGACCGGCGTGCCGCGCAGCAGCCGCGCCGACCGGTCGGCGTCGTCGACCGGTGTCACCGCGGGGGAGAGGGCGGCGACCGCGGCCAGGAAGCCCGGGAACGCCTCGGCCAGCAGCAACGCGCCGTACCCGCCGAGCGACCAGCCCCACGCCGCCGGCCGCCGGACGTCGAAGCCGCGCTGCCGGCACCAGAGCGGGATCTCCTCGTGGACCATCCGCTGCGGATCGTCGCCGCCGTTCGGGCGCCAGCCGAGCCGTCCGCCGTCGGCGCCGGCCAGCACGAACGGGGGCAGGCCGCGCCGGGCCGCGTCGGTGAGGAAGCGGCCGAACCCGAGCGCCGCGAAGTCGTCCGGGGTCTTCGAGCCGCCGTGCAGCACCAGGCAGACCGGCAGGCCGCGCCCGCTGCCGTAGCCGGCCGGGACCGCGGTGTAGAACCCGACGGTCCGCCCGCGGGCCGCCGACCAGCGGTGGTCGAGGCGTTCGTCGCCGGGCGGCGCCGAGGGGATGACCGGCCGCGACTCCGCCGTTCGGGCGCGGTACCCGGCCACTCCGACATAGGCGGCGAGCGCTGCGGCGCCTCCTACCAGGATTCGTCGTCTCATCGCCACCACAACGGGGATATGTCCGTTTCCGTGACGTCCTTAGGCTGCGCCTATGCGACGGCTGGGTGCGGTGGTGCTGGCACTCGCCCTGCTGTCCGGGTGCGGCAGCGGCGCCGCCGGCGCCGTCTCGGCGTCGCGCCCAAGAGAGAAGGCCGCCACCGCGGCGCCGCCGCTGATCCTGCGTCTCGCGCGCGGCCCGGCCCGGCCCCTCGAGACCTCGATCTGGTACCCGGCCGGCGCCGGGCGGCACCCGGTCGTGCTGTTCAGCCACGGCCTCGGCGGCCTGCCGGCCCAGTTCACGCCGATCATCTCGACGTGGGTCGCGGCCGGGTTCGCGGTGGTCGCGCCGGTCTACCCGCACACCAACGGCAAGGTCGAGGTCGATCCGGCGGACATCCGCAACCAGCCCGCCGACGCCGCCTTCGTGCTGCGCTCGCTGGCCGGCGACCGGCACCTGGATCTCGACCGTGTCGTGGCGGCCGGTTTCTCGGCCGGGGCCACCACGACGCTCGGCCTGCTTCGCCGCGGCCACTCGCCCGGGATCGTCGCCGCGATCTCGATCGCCGGCCGCCGTCCGGCGTCGTCGTTCGGCGGCGCGCCGGTTCCGGTGCTGTTCGTGCACGGCGACACCGACCCGACGGTGCCGATCGGCGCCGGCCGGGCGGCGTACCGGGCCCTGCCCTGGCACAAGACCTTCGTGGTGGTGCCCGGCGGTAGGCACGGGGACTACCTCAATCCCGGCAACCCGGCCTACCCGCGCATTTCCGGGACGATCCTCGAGTTCCTGCGCCGGGCCGTACACAATCCTTAGGGTTTTCACCGAGAGTGGTGATCATCCTGACCGTTCGGACGGCCCGATACTTAGCGTGATGCGGCTTAGGGTGCTTCTGTGCATTTAACCCAGGTACTCATGTCCGCCGCGGTCACTGTCAGTATTGCAGGGGTTTCTTACGCTACGTTGAGCCCCGAGAAGACGGAGGAGCAGGCCCGCGAGGTGGCGAACCAGGCCACCTGCCGCACGGTCAACTCGGCGATCGCCGCCTACGTGGCCCTGAACGACAAGGCGCCGGTGCGGATCACCGACCTGACCGAGTACGTCGACGGCGACATCACCGCGTACCGGATCGTCGGTGGCGTGGCCGCCGGCCCGGGCTGCAAGACCCACCAGCCTCGGTAGCGCGCAGTCTCAGGTCGTGGGGGCGTGGCGTGCGCCGCCGAGCGTCTCGAGCGCGGCCTCCCGCAGCGCCGGACTCCGCGCATACAGTGCCGCCCCCGGCTCCGGGCGGGGGCGCCCGGACAGCCCGCTGAACGAGCCGCCCGCCTCGGTCACGATCAGCGACGTCGCCGCGAAGTCCCAGATCTGCCCGCCCGTCTGGATCGCCAGGTCGATCTCACCGCGCGCCACCATCAGCGCCGGATGAACGCCCCACGGCAGGGTCGACGCAACCGCCTTGAGCGGCGCGACCAGCTCGGCCTCCCAGTCCGCCGGCACGACCGAGAGCCGGCACCCGGAAGGCGTGTCCGGCCCGTCCGCCGCCACCTCGATCCGGGTGGCCGCCACCGCCCGGCCGCCGACGATCCGCCCCTCGAAGGCGCCCTCGCCGAGCTCCGCCCACCAGATGCTCCCCTGCGCCGGGTGCGCCGCGACGCCGACGACCATCTCGCCGTCCACCTCGAGCCCGAGCAGCACCAGCCAGCGATCGTCCCCGGTCACGAACAGCCGCGTCCCGTCGATCGGGTCGACGATCCACCGGCGCCCGTTGCCCGGCCCGGACCTCCCGCCCTGCCCGTTTCCCTGCTCCTCGCCGAGCACCGCGTCGTCCGGCCGCGCCGCCGACAGCACCTCCCGTACGGCGGTCTCCACCGCCCGGTCCGCCGCGGTGACCACCGACCCGTCCACCTTGCGCTCGTGCGACAGCTCGTCCAGGGCTTCGAAGTACCGCAACGCCACCGCCGCCCCCGAGATCACCGCACGCTGGGCCAGTTGAAGATCAGTTTCCACCAGGGCCATCCTCCAGGCATACGGGGAACAACGGACACTCCACCCCACCCACCCGAGACTGCCATCCGGTTTCGGGGACGGAAACACCACGCATCAGGGGATGGTCCGGCCGTGCCAGGCCACGAAGGCGGCCGCGATGGCCGCCACCGACAGCGCCATCCCGATGAGGCCGAGCACCCGCCCGACCAGCGCCATCGAGATCCGCGGCCGGCCCGCCCGGGGACCGCGGCTCCGGCCGGCGATCACGGCGAGCAGCCCGAGCACCAGCCCGATGCCGCACACCGAGAACAGCACCGACGCGATTCCGAGGATCAGCGCCCCGCGCCCGGACCGCGGCGCCGAGACGGCCGGCCTCCCCGCTGAGACGGCCGTCCCCGGCTCCGAGATGGCCGTCCCCGGCTCCGAGATGGCCGTCCCCGGCTCCGAGATGGCCGTCCCCGGCTCCGAGATGGCCGTCCCCGGCGCTGAGACGGCCGACCCCGCCGAGATGGCCGACCCCGCCGCCCGCGCGGGCGCACCGTTCGCCGCATGCGGGCGGTGCGCCCCGGCCGCATGCCGTCCGGGCGGGTGGTCGGGCAGGCCCGTCCCGGCCGCGCCCCACGCGTACGGCGGCGGGAGGTCCGCCACCTGCAGCCGCAACTGCGACGCACGCGTGGCCCCGCCGACGGCCGCCACCCGCGCGTCGTACTCACCGACCGGCAGCACACCCGCTTCGAACGCGTTCCCGAGCAGCCCCAGCACCTGGGTGCGCTCGGCGTGCCCGACTCGCTGATCTTTCAACGGCGGGCTCCGGCAGACGACACGATCGGCACGTTCGGCAAGATAACCCGCCGCGCGCGCCCCGCGTGCCGCTATGCCCGAATTCGCCCCGTACGGGTGGCTAGCCGGCCGGGGCGTGCAGCGTGATCGTCGTCCAGGCCCCGACGTGCACCTGGTCGCCGTCCTTCAGCGACCGGGTCTGACCCGCCGTCAGCGGCTGCTGCTCGTCGTTCACGTACGTCCCGTTGGTCGAGCCCAGGTCGGACACCAGCCACACCCCGTCCACGCTCAGCGTCAGCAGCGCGTGGCTGTGTGAGGTCCCCGGGTCCGAGTCGGCCAGGTCGATCTCCGGGTTGGTGCCCTTCGATCGGCTCCGCCGCCCGATCCGCACCTGCGGGGCCGGCAGGTCGACCTCCCGGGACGGCGTGTCGGCCGGGAACTCGACGCCCTCGATCGCGTTGTCCTCGAAGTACTCGCGGTCCACCGAGATCGTGGCCGTCCACTGTGCAGCGGCCGGCGCCGAGGTCTCGGGCGGCGGCGCCAGCGTCGGCACCTTGCCGGTGCTGTGGTCGTACCCGCAGTCCTCGCAGAACCGGCTCCCACCGGCCCGCGGCGCGCCGCAGTTGGGGCACGGCGCGGCCGCGGGCGACGAGGACGCGGTGGTGGGTGCGGCCACCGGCATCGGCACGGTCGTCGTGCCGCCGATCTTCGCCCCGCACTCGTCGCAGAAGTCGTCCGTGCTGGAGGTGTGCCCCTTCGGGCAGGTGTACGTGGTCACTGCGACCGCCCGACCCGCACCGTCTTGGTCGAGCGGGTGTCGAGGGCCATCTCGTCGGCCGCCTCGACCTTGCGCCGCAGCCGGACCGTGCCGGTCACCGGGTCCTCGATGTCGACGACCGTCGCGAGCAGTTCCTCGGTGGCCTTGTTGCCGCTGGCGTGCGCGAGCTGCGCCGCCCGGCCGAACTTGATCGTCGCGGTGCGGTCGTCGCCCGCCTTGCGCGCCTCGATGCCGGCCTGGATCGCATCGGCCAGCTCGGCCTGCCCGGTGTAGTGGGCGACCTGCCGGTTGATCCGGGTGGAGAGCGCGGTGTCCTCGGTCCACACGGCCCGGACCAGCGACTGGGCGTGCACCGTGTCGCCCTCGACCACGGAGACCCGGGCGGCGAGCATCTCGTCGCCGGCCGCACCGGGCGACACGTCGACGCAGACGTGGTAGTCGCGGCTCTCGGCGCCCCACGAGCCGAGCGGGTAGCGGCCGGCCCGCGGCCCGTCCTCGACCCGCTTGCCGGTCAGATCCATCACCTCGGGCTCGACCTGCTTGACGAACCGGACCGTGGAGTTGACCGGGGTCCACACCTTCAGCTGTACGTCGGCGCTGGTCTTGCCCATCGCCTTGGTCATCATCTGCTCGAACGCGGCGGTCAGCCCGGACGGCTGGGCGACGATGTCGACCGTGCCCAGCATCGCCGTGGCAATCTTGCGGAGCTCGGAGACCTTCCAGTTCACCCCGACGCCGCGGCAGTCGCAGGTGAACCGGCCGGCGATCGAGTCGAGTACCTGCTCGAGGTAGCCGACGCGCTCGCCGTTGTCGCCGTCGGTCAGCAGGATGGCGTGCGCGATGTCGCCGGGCCGCAGCGCGAACAGCTGCGCGGCGAGCAGGAGCCAGGCGCCCATCGCCGTACCGCCGCTGGCCTGCAACCGGTCGATCGAGCGCACCGCCTCGGCCCGGGACTGCGGCGACGAGACGGCGAGCTGGCCGGGCGCGGGGAACAGCTGCTGGGCGGTGCTGACCCCGGCGATGATCGCGAAGTTGACGCCGTCGTCGATGCACTCGACCGCGGCCTTGGCGGCCTGCCGGGCGGCGCTGATCCGCCCCTCGGCCTGCATCGATCCGGACGCGTCGACGATGATGATCTCGGTGGCCCCGGCGGTGCGCCGGCCGCCCTCGGCGCCGGACGAGGTGACCGTGATGATCGCGTTGACCTCGGTCGCGCCCAGGGCGAGGAACTCGTTCTGGAAGGCCTCGGCGGTGTACGGCATTCCTACTCCTTGACGGGTTCGGCAGCGGTGTCGGAGGGAGCGGGGGAGGAGACGGGGATCAGGGCCACGGTGATGTTGTCGGCGCCACCCGCCGCGTTGGCGAAGTCCACCAGCGACCGGGCCGCAGAGATCAGAGTGCCGCCCGCGTGCAAGTGCGCCCGCACCGTCGACGCGAACGCCTCCGGATCGGGCAGGTAGTTCCACAGGCCGTCGCTGCACAGCACCAGGTGGCCGGACCCGACCACGGTGAACGCCCCGGTCCGGGGCAGCACCGGCGCCGCGTCCGCACCGAGCCACGCGGTGATCGCGTGCGCCTTCGGGTCCTGCATCGCGGTGATCGGGTCGGCGCCCATCGCGATCGCGTGGGTGGCCCACGAGTCGTCCTCGGTGAGCTGCTCGGCCGGTCCCTCCGGCGGCAGCCAGTACGCCCGGCTGTCGCCCACCCAGCCGACGTTGATCTCGGCGCCGCGCACGGTCGCGAGGACGATGGTGCAGGCCGGGTTGGAGGCGGCCCGGCGGGGGTCCCCGCTGCTCGCGAGCTCGGCCACGGCCTGCTTGGCGCCGAGGATCGCGGCGGACACGTCCGGCGACCCGGCCAGCAGCGCACCGGCCGTGTTCGCGGCGGTCTCCGAGGCCACGTCCGGGTCGAACGACGCGGACACCCCGTCGCTGACCACCACGTCCACGTCGGTGCCGCGGACCGCCAGCCACATCGCGTCCTCGTTGCGGTGGTGCCGCCGGCCCCGGTCGGTCGCCGCCGCCGCGACCTCGCCGCAGTCCGTCTCGACATGGTCGCGCGGCCGGCCGGCGAGCAGCCCGCACTGCTCGCAGTACCCGTCCTCGCCCACGCCGCCGGGTGCGCCGCAGTTCGGGCAGGGCGTGCCCAACGGCCGCCCGCAGGCCTCGCAGAAGGCCGCTCCGGCGGCGCGCTCGTCGGCGCACGAGGCGCAGTCGGTCATCGTCATCGTGCCTCGTTCCTCAGGTACGTGTCCGCGGGCGGGACGCGTTCGCCAGATCCACCAGCCGGATCTTCTCGGGGCCGTGCGCGGCCTGGGCCATCTCCCGGTACGCGTCCTCCAACGCGAACCTGATGTCCCGTTCCCGCACGTCCCCGCTGCGCGCGGACCCCAAGACCGTAGCGGGCAGCGCCTGGCCGCCGCTCACCGACCGCAGCGCCTGCTCGAGCAGCTCGGCCCGGAGCTCGGCGAGCTGGGCCGCCTCGATCTCCAGCCGCTCGATCAGCGCCGCCGCCGCGGACAGCGAGGACACGTCGGCCGCCGACGCCGGGTGCGCCCGCACCAGCGCCCGCACCGCGCCGACCTGCGAGCTGCGGTACGCCGAGGACGTGCCGGGCACCCGGTTGTACGCCTCGACCGCGCCGCTGCGGTCGCCGGCGCCGAGCCGGCAGCGGGCCAGCCCGGCCGCCGCGGTGGTGTACGCGGGGTCGGTGCGGCTCACCACGTCGTAGTACGCCGCCGCGGCCTGGTCCCCGGCCAGCTCCAGCGCCAGGGCCACGGCCAGCTGCGGGGCGAGCTCGCCGGGCAGCGCCGAGTAGACCGCGTCGAACCGGCCCCGGGCGTACTCGAACTGCTCGGTGGCCAGCGCGAGCAGGCCGTCGTACCAGGCCACCCGCCAGTCCGCGCCGTCGCTGGCCAGCAGCGCGTCGCGGGCCTCGCGCGCGCCGTCGTAGTCGGCCATGTCGATGTGCGCCCGCAGCGCCCGCAGCCGCACCTCGACCGTCTCCTCGGGCGCGTTGCGCAGCAGCGTGAGCACCTCCGACGGGTCGGTGACGGTGACCGAGGCGAGGAACGCGGCGGCCGGGTCGGTCAGGTCGATCAGCGGGCTGGGCAGGTCCTGCCAGCGCGGCACGTCGCTCTTGAGGTCGGTGCGCAGCTCGCCGGTGAACAGCCGGGACGGTGCCGGGCGCGGCTCGCCGCCGGCCGCGAGGACCTGCCGCAGCACGCCGAGCATCTGGTCGCTCATCTCGCCGGCGTCGACGAACCGCTCGGCCGGGTCGATGCGGGTGGCCCGCAGCAGCAGCCGGTAGAACGACTCGAACTGCCGGTAGACGGCGAACTCGCCGCGGTCGGGGAGGCTGTCTTTGAAGGTGCTCTGGTAACCGCGGAAATCGGTGGTGAGCACCGCGAGCGTACGCCCGATGGTGTAGAGGTCGGAGGCGATGGACGGGCCCTCGGTCGCCATCTCGGGCGCCTGGTAGCCCACCGTGCCGTAGATCGCGGCGTCCAGGTCGTCGATGTGCACGACGCCGCCCAGGTCGATCAGCTTCATCTGGTCGCCGGACTGGATCACGTTGTCCGGTTTGAAGTCGCAGAAGATCAGGCCGCGGTCGTGCAGGTAGTTGAACGCCGGCATGATCTCCAGGACGAAGGCGAGGGCCTGGTCGACCGGGATCGGGTCGGCGTTGCCGCCGTTGGCCGCGCGCCGCTTCTTGAGCATGTCCTTGAGCGACTGGCCGCCGACGTACTCCATCACGATGTAGCCGGCGCCGTCGTGCTCGACGAAGTTGTAGATCTTGACGATGTTCGGGTGCTCGACCTCGGCCAGGAACCGCCGCTCCGCCACCGCCGCCGCGAGGGCGTCCTCGTCGCCGGAGTTGAGCAGGCCCTTGAGCACCACCCAGCGGTCCGAGACGTTCTTGTCGACGGCCAGGTAGATCCAGCCGAGGCCGCCGTGGGCGAGCGCGCCGACGACCTCGTACTGACCGCCGATCAGGTCGCCCTTGCCCAGTTTCGGGGTGAAGTTGAACGGTTCGCCGCAGGACGGGCAGAAGCCGGACGCTCGCCCGGCGCGGTCGCCGCGGGACCGGCCGACCGGGTTGCCGCATTTCGCGCAGTACCGCTTCTCCTCGGGCACCTCGGCGGTGGCCATCACGGCGGTCGCCGGGTCGGCCTGCACGATCGGGGTGACCTCGACCAGCCCGCCGCCGAACCGGCGGCGCCGCGAACCGGTGCGGGAGCTGCCGGTGCGCCCGCTCGATCCGGTACGGGTGGAGAGCGCGCCGGTGCGGGCGGACGGCGACGTGTTCTCGCTCACCCGCTGGCGCGGCGCGGTGCCGGCGCTCGCCCAGGTGGGCGTGGAGCTCGTGGAACCGTTGCCGTTGCCGTTGCCGTTGCCGTTCGCCGGGGCGGCACCGGCGGCCGGCGCCATGCCGCAGGTGTCGCAGTAGCCGTCCTCGATCGTTCCGGGGCAGTTGCGTTCGCACTTCATCGGTCGTTCCTCGCGATCGTGGCGGTGAGCGCATCCTGGTAGGCGTTGACGGCGGCCCGCGCCGCGTCCAGATCGCACGGCGCCGTGTAGAGCGCCGTGCGGGCCGCGTCGGCGAGCGGCGTGAGCTCCGCGTTCTCGCCCTGCCCGAGCCGCAGGGCCTTGGCCCGGTAGGCGTCGAGCCGGCCGCGCAGCTCGTTGCGGGCGACCAGCAGGCCGTCGTTGTGCGCGGCGGCGTCGCGCAACGCCGCGAGGCGTTCCCGGGCGCGCCGGCTCCAGTCGGCCAGCCGGGGGCTGATCAGCGCCCACTGCCCGGCCGCGGCGAGGGCGTCCACCGCGGCGAGGTCGGGGCGCAGGTCGGGCCCGCGTACGACACGAAGGTCCTGCTCCTTGAACCGGTCGGCGGCCGCGTCCAGCGCGGCGTCGGCGGCGCGCTGCGCCTCGGCGAACTGGTCGAGCAGCGCGTGCGCGTCGGCGAGGCGCTGGGTGAGCGCCTCCTTCAGCTCGGCGGCCGACGTGCGCTCCGCATCGGCCCGCGCCACCAGATCGCGTACGGCGGTGAGCTCCCGCTCGTCCACGCCGAGCGGATCGGTCGCCAGGGTCCGGGTGAACGCACCGAGCCGCCGGTCGGCCTCGTCGATGGTGGCCTGCGGACCGCCGTGCAGCCGGATCAGCACCCGGACGTTGTCGACCGCGGTGGTCGCGTCGGCGGCGGCCGGCAGCAGCTTCTGCCACACGTCGCCGGCCTGGGTGGCGACCGTGACGGCGGTCTGGAAGGCGGCCTCCATGGCGGACAGCAGCTCGGCGGGGGAGCAGGTGGTGTGCACCTGGCCGGCGCCGAGCAGGCCGCGCTGGGCGAGCGGCACGGTCGTGGTGGACAGCGTGATCGACCGGCCCTGCACCCGGTGCACGAACGCGGCCCGGTCGGCGTCGCTGAGCTTGCGCTTGTCGCGCATCGACCGGGCCTCGGCGATGACGTCGGTCAGCATCCGGTAGCCGTCCCAGAGCTGGGTCAGCGCGTCGGTGGCGTCCGCCCAGGCCTCGGCCGTCCGCCCGGTGAGCTTCGTCTTGTCCAGGTCCTTGCGGGCCGGGTTGTCGTCGAGGTCGACCAGGTTCGAGGCGATCGCGGTCATCGCGGTCTCGAGGCGGAGCAGTTCGGCGTCGGCCGGCGCGATCGACGGAGCGGTCATTTGTACTCGGCCGCCGGTGGAGCCGGTGGCGCGCCGAACGCACCCAGCCATTTCTTGTAGGTGGCGGTCCAGGTGCCGTTCGCCCGGTTCTTCGCGAGCACCGCGTTGACGAACGCGGTGAACTCGGGGTGGATCTTCGACATCGCCATCCCGTACGGCTCCTGCGTGAACTTCGGGCCGACCACCTTCGCGTACGGGTCCTGCGCGGCCATGCCGGCCAGGATGGTGTCGTCGGTCGAGACCGCGTCGACCTCGTTCTGCTGGAACGCGACCAGGCAGTCGCCGAACGTCGCCTTGGCCACCGGCAGCGGCTTGGTCTTGACCTTGCCGATGTTGTCGTACGAGGTCGAGCCGGACGCGGCGCAGACCTTCTTGCCGCCGAGGTCGTCGATGGTCTTCGCGGCCGAGTCGCTGGAGACCAGGACGCGCTGGCCCGCCTCGTAGTAGATGCTGGAGAAGTCGACGTCCTTCCAGCGCGCGCAGTTGGCCGTCATGGTGTCCGCGACGATGTCGACGCTGCCGTCCATCGCGGATTTGACCCGCTTGTCGTACGGGATGACCTTGATCTGGAGTTTGTCGGGGTTGCCGAAGATGGCCTGCGCGATCTGCCGGGCCATGTCCACGTCGAAGCCCTCGATCTTGCCGGTGAACGGGTTGCGCGAGCTGAACAGCAGGGTGTCCTGGCTGGTGCCGAGGACGAGCCGCCCGTTCGCCTGGATCTTCGCCATATAGCTGCCGGCCGGCATGTGCCCGGGCGGGGGGAGCGCGGCGAGCGGCTTCACGCTGGCCCGCGGGTTGCACGAGGTGTCCGGCGCGGCGGCTGCCCCGGGGGTGGCGCCGGCCGAGGCCGTGCCGGGCAACAGCGACGAATCGCCGCTGTTCGACGAATCTCCGCTGCAGCCGGCCAGGGCGAGCAGGGTCGCGGCCGTGGCCACGACGGCAAGTCCGATTCTCCTACGCGTCATGACGGTCACCGGTACTCCTGGAGTCGAGCGCGGATACCCATGCCGGCCAGCATGCAGATCGCGAGCGCGGCGATCGGCCCGAGCACGGCGAGCAGTGTCAGCCCACGCCCGGCCGCGTGGATCTGCTCGGTGAAGGCGGCCTTCCGCTCGTCCAGCGCCGACCCGATGCCGGCGGTCACCGACTCGAAGGTCTGGCTGGTCTGCGAGCCGATCGCCAGCTTGACCGCGTCGTCGTAGCTGCCGTCGGCGTCGAGCGTGCTGACCTTGTCGTGCGCCGCCAGGTAGGCCTGGTGCTTACCGCGCAGGTCGTCGGAGAAGTACTCGTTGCGCAACGCACCGGCGAGCCCGGCGGAGGCGTCGGTGAAGTCGGTGGCGTACTGGCTGCCGCTGCCGTGCGCGGCCAGGGTCAGCGCCTCGTCGCCGCGCTCGCGCAGCGCCAGGATCCGCGCCTCGGCCAGCTGCGCGACCGGCGTCGAGCCGGTGCTGTCGGCCCGGTCCAGGTGGGTGTTCTGCGCGGCCAGCACGAGGATCGTGCCGAGCCCGAGCACCGCGGTCAGCACGGTCGCCGCGACCAGCGGAACGTTGAAGGTGCGGTGCGTGGTGCGGCTCAGGTAGCGCTGGGCCAGCAGCAGCGCCCCGGTCAGCCCGAGGAGCATGAGCACCAGCAGCGTCGCCCAGACCGCGCTCGCCGCGTTCGAGTAGCCGTCGTGCACGCCCTGCTGGGCCACCCGGAACAGGTTCTGCGCCTGGGGGAGCAGGGTCTTCCGGTTGAGGTCGGAGGCGGCGGACAGGTACGACGAGCCGACCGGAAGCCCCTGCCGGTTGTCGGCCCGGGCGGTGGCGACCAGCGCGGAGTATCGGGCCACACCGTTCGACAGGGCGCGCACCGAGGCGGCGCCCTCGCTGCCGTCCGGGGTGAGCCGGGCCGCCGCGCTGATCGCCGTGGTGGCCCGCTCGAGGTCGTCGTTGTAGCGCTGGGTGAGCGCGGCCGGCTCGAGACCACCGGCCAGGAACGCCTGCGCGGCCGTGGTGTCGGCGTCGGCCAGCGCCGAGTAGATGGTCTCGGCCTCGACCAGCAGCGGCTGCGCCCGGTCGCCCAGGTCGCTGGTGCCGGACGAGGTGGCCGCACCGGTGATCCCGGCGAGCAGTCCGGTGAGCGCACCGAGCGTGACCAGCACCCCGAGGATCAGCTGCAGCCGCCCCGGCGAGGTGTGCCGCAGGCTGCCCACCCGCCGCAACAGCCCGCGTCTGCCGGGGGCGGGCGTGACGCCGGCCGGACCCGCTGTTACCTGCGCGCCCGGAGACGGCCGGGCCACCAAGGCTGTGCTCAAGCTTCCTCCGTCGGGCAGTGCCACCGCCCGTCCTACTGTGCGGTATCCGCGCAAGTGATCATTCCACCCCGCGGACCGCACTCCGACCATCGGTCACCGGTCGACGACTCCCGGCGATCGGATGAGTGTACGGAGCAGGCGCGCCCGGTGGGGTCCCCCACCGGGCGCGCCCTCGTCGGCGGAACGGCGGTCCCGCGCCCTGGCCTCCGGAAACCTCCTCGGGGCCGCTCAGCACCTGCGGAAAGTCATCGATCGGCGTGCGCCGCGGCATCGGTCAGGACCCGCTCGAAGTCCTCGAACAGCAGGTCCCGGTCGAAGCGATCGCGGGCGAGCTCGCTTGCCGCCGCCCGGGCGGCCGCCACCGCCGCAGGGTCACGCAGGAAGGCGGACACCGCGGCTGCCGCACCGCCGGGGTCGTCCGGCGGCAGCACCACGCCGGCGCCGCTCGCGGCGAGCAACTCGGCGATCCACCCGCCGTGGTTCACGGCGACCGGCCGCCCGGCGGCGAAGGCGTCGAAGACCTTGTTCGGCGAGTTGTTGCCCAGCTCGGGGAGGTTGATGAACATGGAGGTCGCCAGGTCACAGGCGCCGAAGAAGGCCACCACCTCCGCCTTGCTGACCGATCCCAGCAGGAAGAGGTTCTTCTCCAGCACACCCAGCTCGGCGGCCTGCTCCCGGAGCCCGTCCCGCATCTTCCCGTCGCCGATGATCGCGATCCGTATCTCGGGGTCGGTGTCGGCCAGCCGGGCCGCCATCCGTACCAGGTAGTCGACGCCGTTGGCCAGGCCGAGCGTACCGGCGTACAGGACCAGCGGCCGATCCTGCAGCCACGGAGTGGCCCGGCGCAGGTCCGCCCCGGCGTCGTCGGCGCCGGCGAACAGGGACCGGTCGGAGCTGTTGGGCACCACGGTGACCGGGACCCGGGGGAAGCGGCGCCGGATGCTGGCGGCCATCCCCGGGGAGAGCGCGATGACGTGCGCCGACCGGCGGTAGGCCCACGCCTCGAGCCGATGGGCGGCCCAGCGGCTGACCGGCGAGCGCAGGGCACCGATCGCGATCGGCAGCTCGGGCCACACGTCCCGCACCTCCAGCACCATCGGCACCCGCCGGCGCCGCGCCGCGTACGCGCCCGGGATCGCCACCGTCAACGGGGTGCTGGTGGCGAAGACGAGATCGTGCCGCAGGCGTCCGGCCTCCGCCGTCGACCGGCGGACGAAGCCGAGGAACGACCAGAGCCGGCGGCCGTAGCTCATCGCGTTGTCGTACGGCACCGGGAGCCAATGCACCACGATGCCGGACTCCGTGCTGATCCGCGCCCGGTCGGCGGCCGGATCCCCGGTGATCACATGCACCTCGTGGCCGCGCTCGACCAGTCGCCGGGCGAACTCGTAGGAGCGCGTCCCCCCAGCCATGCCGGGTGTCTTGAAATGCTGATGGATATATGTGATCTTCACAAAATCACCATAAACGGACTATCTCGCCGGAACGCCCTTGACCGTCGTTCCCGCACTCACGTCGCGGACGACGCAGGCGTTGGCTCCCACCGTCGCCCGGTCGCCCACGGCCCGGCCCTGAATGATCGAGGCACCGGTGCCGATGAGCACCTCCCGGCCGATGGTGCAGTTGCCGGAGATGGCCGCGAGAGGATTCACCTGGACGAACCCGGTCAGGACCGCGTCGTGGCCGATCGTCGCGTTGAGATTGACGTGAACGTGCCTGCCGAGGGTCACGTTCGTGGTGATCCGGGCGCCGGCGAACACCACGACGCCGTCGGCCAGGTCGTTCGCCATTCCGACGGTCGCCGCCGGATGGATGAGCCGACCCGCGGGCCTGCCGAGTTCGTCCAGCTTCGCGGCGACGTCGGCGCGGATTCGCGGGTCGCCGATGCCGATGACATAGTGCGCGTCGAGTTGTCCCAGCAGACTGCCCGGCCCCAGCCAGGCGACGCCGAGCCGGTCGAGGCAGCGAAGGTTCGACTCGGTCGGCGCGTCGTCGAGGAAGCCCGCTACCTTCCAGGGACCGCCGTCCGCGTCGTTGACGGCCGAGATGACGCCGAAGACCTCACGTCCGTAGCCCCCGCACCCCACGATGACGACGGGTTCAGACATTGCCGTTCCCCTCCCGGCCAGGCTGCGGCGTGCCGGTGAACTCGGGCATGGTCGACTCGCCCGGGGCCGCGATGCCCTCGCGGCGCACCAGGGTCCGGACGGTTCGCGCCAGGATCCGCGCGTTCAGTGCCAGGGATCGGTGGTCGACGTACCAGACGTCGAGCGCCAGCTTTTCCTCCCAGGTCAGCGCGTTGCGCCCGCTGACCTGGGCGAGTCCGGTCACGCCGGGCCGGACGAGCTGACGGCGCGCCTGCTCCGGTGTGAACAGGTCGAGGTAGCGCATCAGCAGCGGTCGTGGCCCCACCAGGCTCATGTCGCCACGCAGGACGTTGACCAGCGTCGGCAGCTCGTCCAGGCTGGTGGAGCGCAGGGCGCGGCCCAGGCGGGTGAGCCGGTCGGCGTCGGTGACCAGGCCGCGCCGCTCGTTCACGTCCCGCATCGTGCGGAACTTGACCAGGGTGAACGCCCGGCCGTGCAGGCCCGGCCGCTGCTGGCGGAACATGACCGGCCGGCCGAGACCGACCGCGACGACCGCGGCGACCACGGCCAGGACGGGCGAGAGGACGACCAGGACGGCGGCGGCGACCACGATGTCGATCGCGCGCTGCACGAGGTCGGTGGTGCGGGTCGCGATGCTCATTCCCGGCCGTCCAGGAAGTCCGTGACGTCGCCGGGCTCCCGGCGGACCTTGCCGTGCCGGTGGACCACTATGAGCACGCCGAGATCGCCGGGTGCCGACAGCAGAATGGCCTGACTATTGGCAATCATCCCCCCACCACCCACACCTGAGCGTCAGGTGCCCGCCTGCACAGGGGGATGCGTTCGGCATGACAGCCTGTACCTTTGGTGATGCTAACCCGTGATATGCCGGGCTCGGTGCGCGTTTGAGCAGACCTGCACGGGCTCCGAAACAGGTTTTCCGGTGCGGCGCCTGCCGCTCGGCGAGACCGTCAAGGCTGCGCCGGACACCCCGCCTGTCCGAGCGAACCCGGCCACAACCAGGCCCGGGACCGGTGGCGCCGTCAGCCCTGTCGACGGCGGCTGAAAACTGGATCTGGATCTGACCCACTTTTCGTGATCGGGATTGACCCGTTAGGCGAGAAGGATTCGTTTGCGGAGCAGGTCGAGGTTGGCGCGGCCGTACATCTGGCGCTTGATCATCTTGATGCGGTTGACGTGCCCTTCGACCACTCCTGAGCTGTAGGTCATGGTCAGCCCGTTGACGACGGCGTCGTGGTCACGGCGTAGGCCGGCGGTGAAGGATCGCAGGTCGGGCTGGTCGTCGGCTTCGACCGCGGTGATCCAGTCGTTAAGCCTCTGCCCTTGTCGGGCGGTCAAGATCTCGGCGAACGCCGAGACGTGGGTGGCCAGGGCATCGAGATGCGGGCAGGCGGCACGCGCTCGTGCGAGTTGGTCGCGGTCGTCGTCGGCGAGCCGGTCGGGGTGGGTGAGTAGCCAGCTGGTCAGCTGGCGGGTCTTCGGTGGCCGTCGTGGCGCCGGTGGTCGGCCGGCGGCGGCTCGCAGCGGCCGCAGGTAGGTGCGCAGGGTGGTAGCGCTGCCGCGGTAGCCGCGCTCGCGGAGCTCGGCGCACAACGTGACGGCGTTGGTGACGCCACAGGCCAGGCGCGCGCGCAGGTAGTCGGCGTGGTCGTCGAGGACGCGGGGACGTCCGGGATGGGGCTTGGCCAGGAGTTCGTCGACGCTGGTCGCGCGGGCGAACCGGCGCACGGTTCCGCGGGCCAGGCCAAGTTCTCGGGCGATCGCCCGGATGGTGGCACCTTGCTCGAGCAGGTCCTGGACCCGCTGGTAGCGCTGGCGGGTGCGAGGTGCCAGCAAGCCCTGCTCGGACCGGTAGACGGGGGCCGGCAGAGCGATCTCTTCTAAATCTGCGACCGCCACCGCGGGTTCGGCGGGTGCTGCGAGCAGGCAGCGCAGGTGTCGGGCGACGGTCTTCTCGGCATGTTCGCCCAGGTTCTTCCAGAGGTGCCATCGGTCGGCGACCTGCACGGCGTCCGGGGCACCGGACCGCGCGCCTTCGGCATAGCTGCCGGCGCGGTCGCGGCAGATCACGCGCACTGCGGGATGCGCGGCCAGCCAGCGCTGCAACGTCTCCGCACGGCGGTCGGCAAGCACGTCGATCGGTCGGTGGGTATCGACGTCGACCAGCACGGTCGCGTAGCGGTGGCCCCGGCGCAATGCGAAGTCATCGACGCCGAGGACCGTCACCTCACCGTCAGCGGGATCTGGCAGCGCGCGGATCAGGCGCAGCATGCTGCTGCGGCTGGCCGCAAGCCCCATCAGCACGGCCAGTCGGGCGCCGGCGCGCCCGGCAAGGGCGAGCGCGATGATCTCGAGCGATCTGCGCATCAGCGGGCTGCGACGCGCCCACTTGCTGGTCAGTCCCGGAACCTGTTCGGCGAACGTCCGGGCCGGGCAGACATCGACGTCGCAGAAGAATCGGCGAACCCGCAATCGCAACTCCACCGGGGAGCCCGCCACCGCGGCGTCCGTCAAGCGACGCTCGTATCGGCTATGCACCCGGCTCGACCGGCTGCTACATCGCGGACACGCAGCCCGGCGGGCGCGTGCTCGAACACGTAGCCGCAGCCCAGACGCCACGCGTTCGACCTTCTCGACAACCACAACTGCCAGGTGAGGCAGGACCACAGCAAGATCAGAAGCCCGCACGACGGCCGACCATACACAGTGGACTCCCGTGAGCTTGGGTCAGTCTCAGTTTTCAGGCGTCCTTGACAAGCCCCATCCGCCGGCCGCATGCATGCGTTGATCGTCGAGGACGAGCCCGTCCTGGCCGAGGCGATCCGGGACAGGCTGCGACGGGCGGCGGTCTCGTCCGACCGTGGTCGACGGAAAACCGCTGCGTGCTTCGGTGAGCCGTGAGCGGCTATGCACCCGAACCACAACCACCTGACGCTGCCGCGGACACCTCAACCCCGCTTAACTCTCGATGAGCCACGACCCAGCTGTGGCCGTCGGGACCGGGCGGCTACCTACTTCCGACGACCCGGTCGGCGAAAGGACCTCCATGACGACACCCGCGAGCCCGGCCCCGCCAAGCCGTCTGGACTCCCTGACCAGTCTTCGGTTCTTCGCTGCCGCAGCAGTCGTAATACACCATCTCCAGGCTGCTTTCGATCTGCACGTAATCGAGGATGTAGCGAGCCTTGGATACGCAGGCGTCACCTTTTTCTTCGTCCTGTCCGGTTTCGTCCTCACCTGGACAGCCAAACCCGGTGACACCGCCCGTCTTTTCTACAGCCGTCGATTCGCCCGGATCTGGCCCGCTCATGTCGCCGTAATCGCACTCGCTGTTCCCGTGATCTATCTGGCTGGAAAAAAGATCGTCTGGGGCGCACTCCCATTCGTGTTGACCTTGACGCAATTGTGGATTCCCAGCAAGGAGTGGCGCAACGCGTTTAACCCGCCGGCCTGGTCACTCGCAGCCGAAGTCTTCTTCTATGCGCTGTTCCCACTTCTGATCGGAGTGGCCCGATGGCAACAACGGCGCCTGCGCTACCTTGCCGCCACCACCGTAGCAATGATGGCGATATCCGCGCTTGCCGTCGTATCTCTCACCCCCGATATCCAGTGGGGGTACCTGCTGGTTACGAACCCTCTTTACCGAATTGGCGAATTCATCCTCGGGATGCTCCTTGCCATAGCAATGCGACGTGGCTGGCGGGCATCATGGCCAACCTGGATCCCTGCCGCGGGTTGCGTGTTCCCCTTCGTGGCGCTACTGATGTTTGCTCCGCACGACAGTATGGGAAATATACCGAGATTTCTCACGAACTTGGCGCTGCTACCCTTCTTCCTCGCCATCATCGCAGCAGCGGCAACCGCCGACATCAAGGGCAGAAGAACGCTACTACGAAAGCGCTCGCTGGTAATTCTGGGGGACCGCTCATTCGCACTGTACCTAATCCATTGGCAGCTGATCATGGCCCTCCAGGCGGGTGTGGCCGGGCGAAACCTCAACCCCACCGCCAACCTGGCGCTGGCGATCGGGCTGCTAGCCGCTTCCGTCGGCGCCGCACATCTTCTCTACGTTGCCGTTGAACGACCGGCCGAACGGTGGCTACGCAGCTTCCTCACCCGTCGCTTGGCCAAGCCTCGATCCATCGATGAAGGCCGGCTCGATGGCCAGGGCACCGGCAACGTCGTCGTGGTGTCCGAGTCGAGAAGCTTGGTATAGAAGCGCCGGCGGCCCTGCTCCACAGCGCCGTTGACGCAATCCGAGCGCGCGTTCGACGGTGTGCGGCGGGGAACGGTTCGCTGGGGCTCAATTCGGGCGTTTCGCGTCACGGGGGCGGGCCGCTCGGTAGGTTTCCGTGGGTGGCGACGTTCATCATCTACAGTCCCGGTGCGCTGCAGCCCTACGGTCACGCCTTCGACTACGTCGGCGGACTCGGGTCCGGTCTGTGCGACCAGGGCCACCAGGTGCACGTCGTGACGCACGACGGGCCGCTGGAGCTGTCCGATGTCGTTGTGCATACTGCCACCTCCGCGGCCTGGGACCGGCTGCTCGACGTCCTGCCGTCGAGACTGCGCAGGCACGCATTCCGGCTGCTGGCGGAGCCTCGCCTGCTGTCCACGCTGCGCCGGGTCAGAGCGCAGCACCCGGACGCCCCGGTGCTGTTCGAGACGTTCGAGTACCTGAGCCTCGCCCGCTATCTGCGGCGGCACAACGGGGGGCGCACCGGGGGCATCTTCCACACCACCACGTTCCGCTCCGAACGGGAAGGCGTGCTGCGGACGGCATACAAGCGGGTCTCGACCCGGGCGGCACGGCGAATCGCACGCAGCCTGGCCGTGGTGTACGTGCACGGCCCGCAGATGCGCCGCAGGCTCCTCGACGAGCTGTCCCTGCCCGAGACCTCGCCCGTGCGGGTGCTTGCTTACGGTGCCCCCGACCCCGCCGAAGTCGTGCTCCCCACCCGGGAGAAGGCGCGGGAGGTGCTCGGGCTCCCGGCCGGGAACATCCTGCTGTCGTTGGGCACGCTCCGCCGCGACAAGGATCTGTCCACGCCGGTGCGCGCCGTCGCAGCCAGCCCGGACTGGGTGCTCGTGCACGCCGGCCCCGAGGGCGACGCGTCCTACCGGGAGCTGGAGCAGCTGGGTGAGGCCAACGGGCTCGGCAACCGGCTCGTGATCCACAATCGGTTCATCCCGGCGGTCGAGCACCCCCTCTACTTCGGCGCGGCCGATCTGGTGTCCGCGTTCTACGACCCGGCGATGACGCACGAGAGCGGGACGGCGAAGCGGGTGCGCGCGTTCTCCCGGCCGCTGCTCGCGGCGGGCCCCCCGGACCTGCTCGACTACGTCACCGAGTGGGGCGTCGGCTACACCGTCCCGCCCCACGACGTGGATGCGGCGGCTGAAGCCCTCCGCCGTCATGCCGGTCTGTCACCCGAGGACGCTGCGGCGCTCGAACAACGCATCCGCCGCGCGGGGCAGGAGTTGTCGTGGCGAGCGGTCGCTGCGACCATCGCCGCCGACCTCTGCCCGGACTGTAGGACGTAGGCACGAATCGCTCGGGCCTGTTTGAGCACGTCGGAGACCAGTGGCGAACCAGCCGGACGTCGTGGTGAGCCTCCACGTCTCATGCCGTTTCCGCTGGGGAGTCCTCGTCAGATCTGAACGACGGCAAGCACGGTGTCTGCGAGCGACGCCGGCGAGGCAGTTGCGTCCAGGGGAATCGCCCCGGCGGCGAGCATCTTGGCCTGGAAAACCGGACGCCCGTCGCGGATCTGCTGCCTGACTCCTTCGGTGCGCTGCGGCGACGGCGCTCGATCGAGCCGGGCATCCTGCTCGTCCGCCTCGATCGTCAGCACGAAGACGCGCTCGAACAGATCCAGCATCCGGTCCTGGTTCAGTGCGATCCCGCAGACGAACACCACGTCATCCGGATGACCGGACGCAGCGATGGCCGTCTCGATCCGAACGCGATTCCAGACCCAGCGATGAGTGAGCTGCCAAGCTTCGTCACCGCTAGCAGGCGGCGCGCCATGCCGCGCGCCCGCGACCCGCTCAGGATCACGCCGCGGACGCCGGGATCCGCGGCCGCACGGGCGAGGACTCGATCGAAGATGTCCATCATGCGGAACCCATCCCCCCGCCACCCACACCTGAGCGTCAGGTGCCCGCTTGCACAGGGGGATGCGTTCGGCATGACAGCCCGGCGTACCTCTGGCCATGCTAGCCGGTCGTACGCCTAGCTCAGCGCACGTTTGAGCAGCTTGCCGGTGGCGGTCATGGGCAGCGAGTCGACGATCGCGACCATCCGCGGGTATTTGTAGGCGGCCATCTGCTCCTTGCCCCAGGCGATCAGCTCGTCCTCGGTCGCCGTGGCGCCGTCCTTGAGGATCACGAACGCCTTCACCTCCTCGCCGTGGCTGGGGTGCGGGACGCCGATGACCGCGGCGAGCGAGACCGCCTCGTGCGTCATCAGCACCTCCTCGATCTCCCGCGGGTACACGTTGAAGCCGCCGCGGATGATCATGTCTTTCGCCCGGTCGACGATGTAGTAGAAACCGTCCTTGTCGCGCCGGCCCAGGTCGCCGCTCCGGAACCAGCCGTCCCGGATCACCTCGGCGGTGGCCTCCGGGCGGTTGTAGTAGCCGCGCATGATGTTGTGCCCGCGGATCGCGATCTCGCCGATCTCGTCCACGCCCTCGACCGTGTTCCACGACTCGTCGATCAGCTTCACCTCGACGCCCCAGATCGGGATGCCGATCGAGCCGGGCCGCGGGTCGCTGTCCGGGTCGCTGAACGTCGCGACCGGCGAGGTCTCGGACAACCCGTACCCCTCGAGGATGGTCACCCCGAAGCGTTCCTGGACCGCCTTGATGATCTCGACCGGCAGGCTCGAGCCGCCGGAGACCGCCACCCGCATGTTGCGCGCGATCCGCTCGACATCCACGTCCTCGGTCAGCGCGTTGAGCAGGCCCCAGTACATCGTCGGCACGCCGGCGAAGAAGGTCACGTTCTCCGACTGCAGCAGCCGCACTGCCGCGGCCGCCTCGAACCGGGGCAGCAGCACGAGCGTGGACGCCGTCGCGAAGCCCGCGTTCATGTTCACCGTCGAGCCGAACGAGTGGAACAGCGGCAGCACCAGCAGGTGCGTGTCGGTGCCCGGCGTCGTGCGGAAGAGCCGGTTGCAGGTCAGCGCGTTGAGCACCAGGTTGGAGTGGGACAGCTCGGCGCCCTTGGCCTGCCCGGTGGTGCCGCTGGTGTAGAGGATCACGGCCGGGTCGGTCTCGGCCCGCAGCACGGTCTCGAAGTCCGGCGCCCGGCCGGCCAGCGCGGCCCCCAGCGTCTCGGCGCCCTCGATCGGCGACGCCGCCGCGGGATCGGCCGTGATCAGGAAGAAGTGCTCGCAGCCGTCGGTCTGGGCGAACCCGGCATGCCCCTCGGCGCCTATCGGCAGCTCCGGCGTCCCCTCGAAGCAGACGTACGCCTTCGCCTCCGAGTCGGCCAGGTGGTAGGCGACCTCGCGGCCCTTGAGCAGCACGTTGAGCGGGACGACCACCGCGCCCGCCTTGAGGATGCCGTAGTACACGACCGGGAAGTACGGCAGGTTGGGGCAGGACAGGGCCACCTTGTCGCCGGGCCGGATGCCCCGCTCGGCCAGCAGGCCGGCCACCTGGCGGGCCGCCGCGTCCACCTGGGCGTAGCTGAGGCGCGTGTCGCCCAGCACGACCGCGGTGCGCTCCGGGTAATGGTGTGCGCTGTCTTCCAGCAGGACGGAGAGGTTGAGCATGCGGGGGTCCCCTTCGCGGAAATCGGGTGGCCGGGACCTCATTCGAGCATGCGCGGCCGCGCTGAGGAACCCTCCGTTCAGCGCGGTCAGGGCGGCGGCCGCGGTCCGCCGTGCGGGACAAGCGTGATGGATGGCGGGCGGACCGGCCGCGGGGGAGAGGCGGGAATCGCGGCGAGGAGCAGGAAGATCCAGAGGAACCGGGCGTCGTAGTAGTCGCCGGAGAAGAAGCCCGAAACCAGGATGAAGATGGCGGAGTAGGCGCACACCCGAGCCTCCAGCGCGCGCCGCGCCCGCGGGACCTTCGCGTACTCGTACGCCGGCGCCCCCAAAGCCAGCAGCAGGAGCAGCAGGCCGACCGCGCCGCCCTCGACGGCCACCGCCAGCGGGAGGTTGTGGACGTACCTCTCGCCCGGGCCGAGGTTGGTGATGGCATAGAAGCCGTGCACGCCGACGCCGACGATCGGGCGCTCCAGGAAGAGCCAGAGGCCCTTCGCGTACAGGACGTCGCGGTCGGAGGTGTACCCCTGCTCGACCGTGGCGCCGACGAAACGGTCGTTGATCAGGGCCATGATCGCGTCGCCCAGCAGGAGCCAGATCACGGCGCCGATCAGCGGGAGCAGCGCCAGGGGCTTGAGGGCGCCGTGGTGCCGGCCGAAGCGGACCAGACTGGGGAACGCCAGCGCCGTGGTGAGAACCAGCGCGATCATGCCGCCGCGGGAGCCCGAGGCCACCGCGCCGAGCAGGAAGGCGGGCGCCCCGATCAGCCAGACCAGGCGACCCCCGCTGCGGAAGTAGAAGTACGCGGTGGCGAGCAGGGCGAGCGCCTCGACCCGGACGAAGACGTTCGGGCCGCCGCCGAAGGCTGTCCACCGGTTCCCCGGTGCACGGCCCCGGCCGGATGCCGCGTACAGGAAATAGAGCCAGCCCGCGATGTACATGCAGCTCATGGTCATGCGGACGACCCGGTCGCGGTCCCACTCCGCGAGGGCCGCGTAGACGCTCACCAGCACGATCAACGACAGCAGGTCGCCGAGGACGTCAGCGATCACGGCGTTGGGGGGCACCCACGCCGCGGAGAGGATCTGGTATCCGAACAGCAGCAGGATCGGTTGCAGCGAGCGCCGGGCGGGCGCCGAGTGCAGCGGGTGGACCCCGCCGTGGTGCCCCTCGAGCACGAACGCCATCAGCACCGCCGAGAACAGCAGCACGCGCACGTCGTTGAGGACCGGGACGGTGAGCCCGGCCCGGTCCAGGGTGAAGTGCCCGGCCAGCGTCGTCAGGAAGATGACGACCACCAGGAACGGGCTGGGCCGCGGCGAGGTCACGGCGACGGTTTCCGTGGCGTCCGGGGGATCGCGCGCAGCAGCGCCAGGTACGAGAACACCGCGAGCAGGACGGCCGCCGCCGCGAACCCGGCCAGCGCGGCGGGCCAGGCCGGCATCACCAGGGCGGCGGCGTAGGTCGCCACGACCTCGGCCGCGAGCGCGCCCACCAGCAGCCACATGGTGACCGGGGCCTCGCGCAGCGCGTCGATCGTCGGCCGGGCCGCGAAGAACACCGCGAGCGGAATCGACACCAGGACCCCGAACCGGACGACCGCGACCGCCCCGCCGAAGTCGGCACCGAGGAACCAGTGCACCACCGGCACGGCCGTGATGATCACCACGACGCTCGTCAGGACCGCCACCCCGGCCGCCGCGAACGGCAGGACACGCAGTCCGTGGGCCAGCTCCGGGTCGAATCCGCGGTCGGCGGCCGCCGCCTCGTGCGCGTGCCCGCTGAGCCGGGGAAGCAGGACCGGAGTCAACATCCCGAAGATCGAGCAGACCAAGGTGATGGTGGAGGTGGTGAACCCCACGTACCCGGCGTCGGCCGAGTTGCTCGCCGCCCCGGCCACGAAGAACGTGGGAAACGCGAACAGACCTGGCAACGCGACGTCACCGGGCACGCGGCGGATCCCGTACCGGAGAAGGGTGCGCAACGGTGGCGCCGGCCGCGGACCGGCGGGGGACTTCTCCGCGTCGCGCGGCCCGGCCTGGACGATCCCCCACACGGCCACCGCCGTCAGCGCCACTCCCTGCAGCGTCAGGAAAACGTGGATCTCGCTGGTCACGGCGAACGCCGCGAGCGGCAGCACGCCGACCCCGATCAGCACGACGAGATTCGACACCTGTACCTGCCCGCACCCCCGCAGCGCTGCCCCCGCCAGCGCAGACAGGCTGCTTCCCGCGGTCAGCAGCACCACCGCGCGGACCTCTGGCGCCCCGCCGATCCCGAACAGCCGCCCGACGTCCTCGGCGAACAGCAGCGTGATCAGGCCGAGCACGTTCAGCACGACGACCTCGAGGAGGAAGACCTGCCGGGCGAGCACGCGGATCCGGCGCCCGGCCCGGGGCAGGTAGCGGTGCAGCGCCGGCACCAGCCCGACCAGCACGAGCGGCTGAACCGTGGCGACCGCCCCGCGCGCGACCTGGTAGTAGGCGAACCCCGCTACCCCTGACCGCTGCGCGACCAGGTGGAACAGCAACAGCCCGGAGGCGGTCGTCAGCCAGAACGTTCCCGCCGTGGCGACGTAGTCCCGCCGCACCACGGCGGGTACGCGGGCCAGCAACCGGATCGCCCGCACGGCATCACGCCGCGCTGCGCAACGTGACCGCGTTCCACCCGCCCGCCGCGGTGCCTGCGGGCGGCGACGCCGGGCCGGGCGGGCCGGCGCCGGCCGGCAGGCCGGAGCGGCGGCGTGGCGCGGCCACCATGGTGAACACCGTGCCGAGCATCTTCGCGTCGACCGCGGCGAGCGCGCGCATGGCCGCAGTCACCTGCGCGGCGGTGGTCTTGCGCGCGCGTACGAGAAGAATGGTGCCGTCCGCGCGCGCCGCGACCACCGCACCGTCGGTGACCGGCAGGAGCGGCGGCGAGTCGAGGATGATCTTGTCGAACCGGCCGCGCAGCTCGTCGATCAGCTCGGCCATCCTCGGCGAGTCCAGCAGCTCGCTCGGGTTGGCCGGCTGGTGCCCGGCGGCCAGCAGCCACAGCCCGGTGCCCCACGGCTGCAGCACCTGGTCGAGGGTGGCCGCGCCGACCAGCACCGTGGTCAGCCCGGGCGTGCCGTCCCGGCCGAGGAACGCGGCGAGCCGGGGCCGGCGCAGCGAGGCATCGACGATCAGCACCCGCTGGCCGGCCTCGGCGAACAGGATGGCCAGGCCGCACGCGGTCGAGGACCGGCCCTCGCCGGGCATCGCGCTGGACACCGCCAGGATCTTCGCGGAGCGGCCGGCGTACTGGATGTTCGTGCGCAGTTGCCGCAACGCCTCGGCGCGCGGCGAGCGGCTCTCCGAGATGAACGGACCGTTCTTCTTGCGGGCCTTCGGGTCGGTCGGGATCAGCGCGAGCACCGGCGCGCCGGTCAGATCGGGCAGCTTGACGGCATCCCGGATCGAGTTGTCGAAAACCTCGCGGACCACCGCGGCCGCCGCGCCGAGCAGCAGGCCCACCGCGACGGCGAGCGCGTCGTTGTGCAGCGGCCGCGGCGAGACCGGGGTGGTGCCGACGCGGGCGACCGGATCGATCGGAACGGCGACCGCGGCGGGCTCCAGCGGGGCGGGACGTGCCTCCAAGGTTTTGACCGTCTCCGGGAACAGCTTGATCAGCGCCTGTGCGACCATCTGAGCGCGTTGCGGCGAACGGTCGGTGACGGTGATCGTCAGCAATGCGCTGTCGACCGAGGTGATCACCCCGATGCTGTTCTTGACGGCCGCCGGTGTCGTTCCGGTATTCACCGAATCGGCGATCTCTTCGGCCATTCGATCGCTGGTTATCAATTCCGTGTACGTAGCGAGCCGCGCCGCTACGAACTTTGCGCCATCGAGGATCGAGACGCTTTGCCCGCCGTTGCTGGACAGGAAGAACGTGGCCGTCGCCTGATACTCGGGCGGCGTCCGCCGGTTGATGAGCTGGGTCAATCCGAGCGCGAACAGCACCGCGACAGCGAGGACCCACCATTGCCGCCTCAGCACGCGAAGGTAGTCGCGTAGCTCCACATTTCCCCTCCCGGCTACCGCGTCCCCGATCAACCTAAGCGCCCCGATCGGGGCCTGTGGTGATATCCGATAACTTCCGCTGTTTCTCAGGCGGGCAATTAGGCTGCGAATACGGCAGGCGGCCGGACCGGATGGGGCGAATGAGACGGGAGGTGCGTTCGTGATCGCCAGGCGCTTTCTCCCGCTGCTGGCCGACGCGCTCGCCTGGGCCGCCGGGCTGCAGCTCGCGCTGCTCGCCCGATACGAATTCGGCCTGAGCCTCCGCATGGAGTCGGGGCTCGTCCCGTTGATCGTCTTCGCGGTCGGACTGCAGGCCGCGTTCGGCTTCGTCACCAATCTGTACCGCGCCCGGTTCCGGTACGGCAGCCTCGACGACGTCGTCGCGCTGTGGCGCACCGTGCTCGCCACCGCGGCCGTGCTGCTCGTCGTCGACCTGCTGCTGCCCGGCGACCGGGTGCCGACCGGCGCGCCCCTGGTCGGCGGCCTGCTCGCGCTGGTCGGGATGCTCGCCGTCCGGCTGCTCTGGCGGCTGAGCATGGACGCCCGGTCCCGCCCGGACGAGCGGCACGCCGCCCGGGTGCTGCTGTTCGGCGCGGGCAGCGCGGGACGCCACCTGATCAAGTCGATGCTCAACGACCCGTACGGCAAGTACGTGCCGGTCGGGGTGTTCGACGACGATCCGCAGAAACGCGGGATGCGCTTCTACGGCGTGTCCGTGCTGGGAAACCGCGACGAGATCGTGGCGCAGGTGCCCCGTACCGGCGCCACCACCGTGGTCTTCGCGGTGGCGAACGCCGAGGCCGAGCTGGTCCGCGAGATCCGCGACCGGGCGACGCAGGCCGGCGCCGACTTCCTCGTGGTGCCGTCGGTGGCGGAGCTGATGGACCACGAGCTCAACGTGCGGGACCTGCGTGAACCGGAGATCACCGACCTGCTCGGCCGGCACCAGATCGAGACCGACCTCGAGTCCATCGCCGGTTACCTCACCGGGAAGCGCGTGCTGGTCACCGGCGCGGGCGGCTCGATCGGCTCCGAGCTGTGCCGGCAGATCCACCAGTTCGCGCCGGCCGAGCTGATGATGCTCGACCGGGACGAGTCCGCGCTGCAGGCGGTACAGCTGTCGCTCGATCCGCAGGCCTCGCTCACCGACCCGACGCTGCTGCTCGCCTCGCTGCGCGACGCCGACCGGCTACGCGAGATCTTCCGGACCCGGCAGCCGCAGGTGGTGTTCCACGCCGGTGCGCTCAAGCACCTGCCGCTGCTGGAGAACAACCCCGGCGAGGCGGTTAAGACCAACATCTGGGGCACGCTCAACCTGCTCGCCGCGGCCGCGGAGGTGGAGAGCTTCGTCAACATCTCGACCGACAAGGCCGCCGATCCGGTCAGCGTGTTGGGTTACTGCAAGCGGATCACCGAGCGGTTGACCGCGTACGCGGCCCGCCAGTACCCCGGCACGTTCCTGTCCGTGCGGTTCGGCAACGTCCTGGGCAGCCGCGGCTCGGTCTTCACCACGTTCAGCGCGCAGATCGCCGACGGCGGCCCGGTCACCGTCACCCACCCCGACGTCACCCGGTACTTCATGACCATCCAGGAGGCGGTGCACCTGGTGATCCAGGCCGCCGCGATCGGCCGCGACGGCGAGGCCCTGGTGCTGGAGATGGGCGAGCCGGTGCGGATCGCCGAGGTGGCCCGGCAGATGGTGGCGCTCGCGCCGGAGCCGGTGGAGATCTGCTACACCGGCCTGCGGCCGGGGGAGAAGCTCGACGAGGCGCTGTTCGGCGCCGGCGAGGTGGACGACCGCCCGATCCACCCGCTCATCTCGCACGTCGCGGTCCCGCCGCTCGAACCGTCGACGGTGACCGGCATCGACGTGCTCGCGGAGGCGCCGGTGCTGACCGCCGAGCTCGCCCAGATCTGCTACCAGCCCGCGGAGGAGCAGCGCCCGGCCGCCTAGCGATCTCCCTTTACAGTGAGCACCATGAATCGGGACTTCACGGTGGTGCTGCGCGGCTACGACCGGACCGAGGTGGACCGGGCGCTCGGCCGCGCCGAGGCGGCCCTGACCAGCGGCTCGGAGAGCCGGCGGGCGGCGTCGCTCGCCGAGCTGGGGAAGGACTTCACGGTCGTGCTCCGCGGCTACGACCGCCAGCAGGTGCAGCAGGCCGTGGCGGTGCTGGCGACCGCCCTTCGGGAGCCGGCGGACCAGGCTTAGGCCGGCTCACTCGACCGGCATTCCGGGGCCGATCGTCGCCCGGATCTCGGTGGGGTCGTCCACGCTTCCGCAGTGCTCGCAGACGGTCTGCTGGCTGATCCCGGAGCCGCAGGTGGCGTGCCGGTAGACGATCGGCGGCTCGCCGTCGGTGGCCCACTCGTCGCCCCACTCGGTGAGGGCGACCAGGGTGGGCGCCAGCGCCTGTCCTTTCCGGGTGAGCCGGTATTCGTACAGCGCGGGCTGTTCGCCGTAGCGGTGCGGCTCCATCAGGCCCGCCGCGACGAAGCCGTCGAGGCGCGACTTCAGGATGTTGGTGGCGATACCGAGGCTGCGCTGGAACTCGTTGTAGCGGGTCGAGCCGCCGAACACCGCGTCGCGCAGGATCAGCAGGCTCCAGCGTTCGCCGACCAGTTCGAGCGCGCGGGCGATCGAGCACACCTGGGAGTCATAGGTCTTCCCCAACATGCGTCTCAGCCTAGCTCGGGGCTTGCGTCATGAAAGTGCCTCCTCTACCGTGACTTGCATGACGCAAGCTACTACGCCCCGACTGGGCAGCCTCCTGCTCGGCACCAACCGGCCCGCCGAGCTGAGCGAGTGGTATCGGCGGGTGCTCGCGCCCGGCCAGGCCGGCGACGGGCCGATCGACCTGGGCGGGTTTCTGCTGGTGATCCAGCCGCGCGACGACATCGCCCCGAAGAACGACCAGCCCGGCCGGGTGATCCTCAACTTCCACGTGGACGACTTCGCCGCGGTCGAGGCCCGGCTGCGGGCGGCCGGGGTGGAGTGGATCGCGCCGGCCGAGGAGCGCGCGTCCGGCTGGTTCGCGACCTTCGCCGATCCGGACGGCAACTACCTGCAGATCATCCAGTTCCACCCCGCCGCCTAGACCGGGAGGGGCTCGGCGGCCTCCTGCCGGGCGGGAGCGGGGCGGGTGGAGAGCCAGCAGCCCGCCACGACCAGGGCGAAGCCGGCGACCGTGCTCCAGCTCAGCGGCTCGTTCAGCAGGAGGACGCCGAGCAGCACGGCGACCACCGGGTTCACGTAGGTGACCAGCCCGGCGCGGTTGGAGCCGGCCAGGGCGACCAGGCGGTAGAAGGCCAGCAGCGCCACCGCGGTGCAGAAGACGCCCAGCGCGGCCAGGGCCAGCCAGGCGTCCGCGGGGACCGGCCCGGCCGGCCAGGTGTGGATCGCGAACGGGGTCAGCACGAGCGCGGTGATCACGGTGGTGCCGCCGGCCAGGGTCTCCGGCGGGATGTCGGCCGCCCGGCGCTGGACGAAGATCGTGGCGACGCCGTAGCTGACCGCGGCCAGCAGGACCATGCCGGCGCCCAGCAGGCCCAGGCGGTCGCCGGAGACGTCCAGGCCGACCAGCACCGCGACGCCGGCGAAGCCGAGGACCAGGCCCGCGACGCGGCCCCGGGTCAGCGGCTCGGCCCGGGACATCAGCAGGGCGATCACGACGGGCTCGACCGCGATCAGCAGGCCGGTCAGCGAGGACGTGATGTGCACCTCGCCGTACGTGATGAGCAGGAACGGGCCGATGATGTGCACCGCCGCGAGGATCGCGACCGTCCCGAACCGCGCGCGGAGGGCGCCCAGGCTGCCGCGGGCGGCGGCCACCGGCAGCAGCACCAGGGCGGCGATCAGGCCGCGGCCGGCCACGACGAAGACGGGGGAGAGGTCGTCGATCGCGATCTTGATGAGGAAGTACGGGATCCCCCACAGGACCGAGACGAGCAGGAACAGCAGCCAGGCGCGTCGGTTCACAGGTCGACGATCGCGCTCTACGGTGGTAAGCGGTAGTGGTGACTTCGTTATGCCGTGTTAAGGAGCGCTGATGATCGACGTACGCCGGCTTGCGGTCTTGCGGGAGGTCGCGCGGCACGGCAGCTTCAATCGGGCGGCCGCGGCCCTGCGCCTGACGCCCTCGGCCGTCTCGCAGCAGATCAGTGCGCTCGAGCGCGGGCTCGGTGTGGCGGTGGTGCGGCGCAGCACGCGCGGCGTCGAGCTGACCGGCGCGGGACGGGTGCTGGCCGAGGCGAGCGACGCGATCACCGCCGAGCTGGCCAACGCCGAGGAGGAGATCGCCCGGCTCGCCACCGGCCGGACCGAGCGGCTGACCGTGGCCACCTTCACCAGCGGCGGGCAGCGGCTGTTGCCGGCGGCGCTGCTGCGGTTCACCGGCGAGCACCCGGGCGTCGAGCTGACCGTGCTGGAGGTCGAGCCGGAGGACAGCCTGCCGCTGGTGCGCTCGGGCGCGGCGGACCTGGCCCTGGCGTACCACTTCGACGGTCCGCCGCCGATCCGCCGCGGTGACCGTTCCGGGCTGACCTGGACGCCGCTGCTCGACGATCCGATGTGGATCGTGCTGCCGGCCGGGCACCGGCTGGCCGGCCGCGAGTCGGTGGTCCTGGCCGACCTGGCCGGTGAGCGCTGGGTGCACGGCTGCCTGGCGATCGTCGACCTGCTCGACCACTACTCGGCGATGGCCGGGTTCGAGGTGCGGACGGCGTGCCGGGGCACCGACTACGTCTTCGCGCAGTCGCTGGTGCGGGCCGGGGTCGGGGTCAGCATGATCCCGCAGGTGGCGCTGACCGCCGACCAGGGCGGGCTGGCCACCGTGCCGCTGGCGCCACCCTGCCCGTCCCGCTTCGTCGGCATCGTCACCGCCGCGCGCCGCACCCGGCCGCTTGCGGCGGCGTTGTCGACGGCGCTGCACGAGACGGTGGCGGGTCTGCCGCTGCCGACCGGGTAGCCGATCCGTATTGCTGCCCGCCGGGCGCCGTCAACCACGCGAACAGCCGATCCGTATTGCTGCCCGCCGGGCGCCGTCAACCACGCGAACAGCCGATCCCGTCCGGATAGCCGAACGCCGATGGTGTGCCGATGACGTTCGTCCGCCCGAAGGCAGCCGTCCTCGGCCTCGCCGTCCTGTCCCTCCTGCTCGCCGGCTGCGGCCCCACCGACCAGCCCACGCGACCCGTCGTCGACTCCGTGACCACCACGCCGGCGGCCGACGCCACCACCGAGGCCACGCCGGCGACCGAGTCGACCGGAGCGCCCGCCAAGACCGCGGCCGCAATACCGAAAGCGACGCCGACCACCCACAAGCCGAGCCCGAAGCCGACCACCCACAAGCCGAGCCCGAAGCCGAGCCCCAAGCCGACGACGAAACCGCCGTCCGGGCAGATGGGCGTGCACCCCGGCGCGTTCTGTTCGCCGGAAGGAGCGATCGGCTACACCAGCAAGGGCACCAGGATGCGCTGCACCCTCAAGGCCGGTGAGGACCGGGCCCGGTGGCGGGCCGCCTGATCCGCCGCCGCCGTCGCTCACCACCGGACCAGGACGCGCTCGATGCCGCCGACGATCAGCCCTTCGCGGCGGGGCAGGTCCTGCGGCCGCACCGCCAGGTCGAGAGTCGGGATCCTGGTCAGCAGGACGGTCAGGGCGGTCTGCAGCTCGGTGCGGGCCAGTGCCTGACCCAGGCACGAGTGCGGGCCGGCGCCGAAGGCGAGGTGCGGGTTCGGCGTACGGGTGAGGTCCATCCCGTCGGCGCCGGCGAACGCGGACTCGTCCCGGTTGGCCGCCGCCAGGCTGTTGATGACCGTGGTTCCGGCGGGTAGTTCCTCGCCGCCGACCGTGACCGCCTCGGACAGGTAGCGGGGCATGCCGAAGCCGGGGTTGGCGTCGAACCGCAGGACCTCCTCCACCGCGGGGCGTACGAGTGCGGGGTCGGCGAGCAGACGTTCCCACCGGGTGCGGTCGGCCAGCAGCATCGCGACCATCTTGCCGATCATGTTGGCGGTGGTCTCGTGCCCGGCGACGAGCAGGCCCTGGGCGGTGCCGATCAGCTCGACCTGGGTGAGCCGGGCGTCCTCGCCGTCGGTGACGCCGATCAGATCGCTGATCAGGTCCTGGCCGGGCTGGGCGCGCTTGCGCTCGATGTGCGCCCAGATGTACTGGCCGAATTCCCGCTGGGCGGCGTCGATCTCGGCCTGGGTGTAGCGGGTCATGCTCAGCATGGTGTCCGACCAGTAGCCGAACCGGTCGCGGTCGCCGTCCGGGATGCCGAGCAGGTCGCAGATGACCCACACCGGCAGCGGGAAGGCGAACGACGACACGAGGTCGGCGGGTGCGCCCTGGGCTTGCATCGCGTCGAGCAACTGCTCTGCCATGGCGGCGATCCGTGGTCGCATCGCGGCCATCCGCTTGGCGGTGAAGTAGCCGCCGACCAGCCGCCGCCAGCGGAGATGGCCCTCGCCGGAGTTCCGGGCGGAGGTTTGCGCGGCGCCGAACACCCCGCCGGACTCGTTCTCGGTGACCCGGGCGGCGTCGCCGGCGTCGAGCTGCCGGGTGAACCGCGGGTCGGAGAGCACCTGCTTGACGTCGGCGTAGCGGGTCAGCAGCAGAGCCTGGTCGCCGCTGGCGAGCCGGACGGGCGCGACCGGGCACCGACCGCGCAGCTCGGCCCACTCCGGGGGCGGTTCCAGCGCACTGGGCTGGGGAAACGGGTACGGGGACAGTTCCATGGGTGCTCCGTTCCGCAGGAGGGGCCGCGGTACCTCGACGGCATGACCGTCCTCATTGCACCGTTCGCCGGGCCCACGCCCAGGTTAGGACGATCCGCTCAACAACGTGAGACCGTCGGCGGACCGGGGCGCGATGTGGTTGCGGCGCGACCTCGGCCCGCGGTTGCGGCTGTGGCGGCTCCGCTGAGGAGCCGGAACGGGACGGCGGAACGGACACGAACGGGCGACCGATGACGGGGGAAAGTCCGCCGGACGCCATATTTTTATGCGATCGGAGGTGCTCTGGCGTGCCAAGGTGTCGGCATCGTCTTGGGACGTGAGCACTGTCCGATGCGAGGTGATCTTGTCTGTCGTCCTCTTCGAGCTGCATGACACCACGGCCGTACGGTGGCGTCGCGAGCTGATCGGGTCCGGCGCGTCGCCCGGCCGGCACTGGGCCACCAAGGTCAGCTACTACCGGGCCGTCGAGTCGCTGCTGGACCGGGGCGCGGGTCTGTCCTGGCAGGACGTCGTCGCCGAGGTGCGGCCGCGCGGCTCGCGCACGACGTTCTTCGCCGTCGCCGCGGCGCTCGATCATGCGCCGCCCGCGTGCGCGATCGAGGATCTCGTGGTGATCCTGGACGGTCGGGTCTCGGCGGCCGAGGCCGACGGACTCCTGCGCGAGGCGATCCGGTTGCGGCAGCTCGGCGGGTACGGCGTGGCCGGCGTCCTGCATCGCCTGCGTCCCCACATACGCCCGCAGTTGCCGGTGGCGGCCGGTAACTGCGGGTTGGCCCGGGCCATCGGCGAGCTGACCCGGGACGGCCGGGCCACCGACGACGTACGCCGGCAGGCCGTCGAGATCATGCAGGATGCGATCGATCAGCTCGAGCTCCGCGGGGTCCCGGAATGGGTGGCCGATGCGGCCTGACGAAGACCGGGAACCGGAGACTGCCGGGCGGCTCGGCGGCCGGCTGCAGACCCTGCTCGGCGCCGGGCGCGACCTGGCCGGACTTTTCACGCTGCACGACGACGCCATGCGCCGGCTCCCGGCCGACCACCCGGTGGCGCTCGAGATCGAATATGCCCTGGAGTCCCGCCGCGACCGGGACCGGGCGCCGTCGGCCTCGGTGCCGATGTGGACCGATCTGCTCGCCCGGGCCGAGGCGTCGGCCGGCCCCGACGCGGCGGTCACGATCGCGATCCGGGACGGGCAGCTGCGCAGCCGGCGGGCCCGCGGCCGCCCGGAGGATCTCGACGCGCTGGTCGACGCCTACCGCGTGGAGCAGCGACGACGGCCCGGCGGTGCGCGGGCCGCGCTGGCCTGGGCTCTTCGCGATCGGGCGTGGTTCGCCCGGTTCCGGGGACCGGACGCGCATCGGGAAGCGCCCGGAGAGGGTGCGCTCATCGCCGCCGAGGTGCGCGACCAGCCCGATCCGGTGGCGGCCCGGACGGCGCGCCGGATCGAGGCCGAGGTCCTGCTGGCGCAGTCCGCCGTGGCGGAGACGCGGCCGGCGGGTGCGGCGGCCGGACGGGCGCTGGCGATCGCCGAGGAGCTGCTCCGGGGTGCCGGCGAGGACGACGTCGACGACCAGTTGCCCCCGGCCCAGGTACTGCTCGCCGAGGGCCTCCGGCAGGCCGGCCGATGCGCCGAGGCCCGCCGGGTCGCCCGGCTGGCGTACGCGCTGCATTCCGATCTTCCGGTCTTCGACCCGGCCCGGCCGTTGCTCGTGCAGGCGCGCGCCGAGCGGGGCGCGGACGGCTACGACACCGCGTGCGCGGCCCTGCACGTGCGCCGGGCGACGTTCCCGCCCGACAGCCACTACGTCGCCGAGGCCCGCGGGCTGGTGGCGGAGCTGCGCCCGTGACCTCCCGCTGGGTGCCCGGCAGCCTGCTCGGCGGCCTGACCGAGACGACCGTCCAGGATCTGCTCAAGGTGGCCCGCCGGCATTCGGCCAAGTCTGGCGAGAAGGTGCTCAGCGAGGGGGAGCCGGGCGGGCACGTCGAGATCATCCTGCGCGGCTTCTGCAAGGTCTCGGTCACCACCCCCGGCGGCTATCAGGCGCTGCTGGCCATCCGCGGGCCCGGTGACCTGGTCGGCGAGCTGGCCGAGTTCAGCGGGCAGGCGCGCTCGGCCACCGTGACCGCGTCCGGGCCGGTCGAGCTGGCCGCCGTGCCGCACGCGCCGTTCCAGCATTTCCTGCGCACCCACGCCGACGTCGCCGAGCAGGTCACCCGCATGGTGGGGGACCGGCTGGCGTGGGCCAACCGGCGGCGGACCGACAACGGCGCCTATCCCGCCGAGGCGCGCCTGGCCCGGCTGCTGGCCGAGCTGGCCGGGGTGTGCGGGGTGCCGGAGGCGGACGGCGTACGGCTGGTGGTGCCGTTGAGCCAGGGCGAGCTGGCCGGTCTGATCGGCGCGCAGGCGCCCACCGTCCAGAAGGGACTTCAGGAGTTGCGGAGGCAGGGGATCGTGACCACCGGATACCGCCGGATCGTGATCAACGACGTGGCGGCGCTGACCCGATGGGAGGCGTGACGATCGCCGACCCGATCGTCCTGGGATGCTGGGCCAGGGCCGCTGACGGGGCCGTCAGCTACCTCGATGGACGAAGGCCGCCCACGACGTCCTCGATCGCGAAGTGTCCGGCGTCGTCCCGGGCGGCGTGCCAGGGCGCCGCCGACAATGGCCCGGTGGGTACCAGCACCAGCCGCGCCGCCCGGTCGAGCTCCCACCCGGCCAGCCGTGCAGGTCCGGCACGGCGGCGTAGCGGTCGATGCCGACCACCAGCGCGTACGTCTGATTCATGCGGACTTCTTCCCCGCTTTGTCGTCGGAGGTGGCCGGATAAGGGTGATCGACAGCGTCGCACGAAGCTTTGCTGCTGGACAAGAATCGCGTTTGTTCCGCAATTTCTGCCCGATCGGCGGAACGGGCGATTCCGCGAATTCCGGCGCCCTCGCGGAATGCGCCCATTGAGCTGCAAGTTTGCCGCCAGGACGGCCGTGAGCTGGTCCGGAATGATTAGTACGTTCGGCCGACATGCCTCGTCGATCGTCCGAAAGGGACGCGTCGCATCGGCCGAGGACTGGTAGGTCAACGGTTGTCGTCGATCCGTTTAGCTGAATGATCGAGGCCAATTCTGCACTGGTGCCGCTCGCGATTCCGGGGTTACGCTTCCGGCCAGCCATTAATGATCAGATGGGGAGCCGGCGGCTATGGAGAACGAGTTCCGGCGGCGGCGCCGGGTCGAGCTTGGACTCGATTCCCGGAGCGCGTCCACCGGCCGGTCCCGGTCGGTCCCGGGTGCGGCCCAGCGTCAACTGCGCAAGCGGCGGCACAGCGGGATCTTCGAGGCCGTGCACCGGCTCGACGCGTCCCTCGACCCGGCCACCCGGGCCGAGCTCGCCGAGTGGATCCGCGGGCAGTACGAGAGCGAGTTCGGCCAGATCCCGCTGGGCATGGTCGCGCTCTGCCACCTCGGGCCGCCCTACGTCGACCACCGGCTCGACCTCTGGCAGTCCATCGTCGAGCACTACACCCCGGCCGATCCCGTGCCGGAGCCGTTCAACCAGGCCCGGATGCTCGTGCGCACCGGTGCGTACGACTTCGTCGAGGTCTATGCCAGCGGAGAACTCAGGCCGGTCCTCAAGGACGGCTCCGTCGTCGCCTGAAAGGTCAGCAGAAGCAGATGGCTGATTACGACAGCGCATTGAACAACAAGGTCGACCGGGTCCTCACCAAGGTCGACACGCTGGACGTGGGTGTCCGGCAGGTCAGTGCCCAGGTCGCACACGTCGGCCAGCGCACCGAGGAGACGATGACCCAGCTGGCCGACCTGGCCCGCGAGATCGCCGCGTTCCGGCTGGAGAACGAGCGGGCCGGCAACGTGCAGCGGGCCACCACCGAGATCGTCGGGGTCGAGCAGAAGCTGCAGAACCAGTACGGCCACTACAACGTCGTACGCCGGGTGGCGCTCGGCATCCTCGAGGGGTTCGACCGGGGGCTCATCTCGGACAGCCAGGTGCGCGGGGTCAGCGAGCAACTGGTGATGGAGACCCCCGGCTACTGGCTCGCGCCGGTGCTGGTCGCCATGCGCGCCTGGTGGTCCGACGACCCGGCGACCTGCGAGCGGGCGATCGCCGACGCGACCAGGCGCTCGCCCCGGCACACCGCCCTGTTCCTGGCGCTGCTGCTGCGCCGTCAGGGCCGGGGCGACAGCTCGCTGCGCTGGCTGCGGCACTACCTGGCCGCGCTCGACCCGGCGTCGCTCGGCCGCGAGTTCGCGATGGTGCTGGAGTGCGTGTCGCAAGGGGCGTTCGGCCCGGCCGGCGTCCACATGATCGCCGAGCGGCTGGACATCTGGCGGGAGCACCTGCTCAACGACGAGAGCGCCCAGGCGGCCCAGGTCGCCCGCTGGCGGCAGGAGCTGGAGCGCTATGTCGGCCCGTCGTCGGCGGCCCGCTTCCCCCGGCTGGCCGAGGTGTCGCCGCAGTGGCCACTGATGGACGCCGGGCTCGGCCGGGCCGCCGCGCACGACCGGCTGATCGCCACGTACTCCGCCATGGCGAACGAGGAGATCACCGCGCCGGACCGGCTGGAGGATCTGGTCGACGACATCCTCGACAGCCTGGTCCGCGGCTACGACGACGAGGAGCTGCCGCTGCGCCGCCAGCACGCCGAGTTCGCGGCCATCGTGGAGCACAACGGCGACCGGGCCGCGGCGCAGCGGGCGCTCGAGACGGACCTGCTGGCCCTCGACAAGACCCTCGACTACCTGACCATCCAGTCCGAGGCCGCGCTCAACCCCGGCAAGCTCGGGGTCAGCCGGGCCACCCAGCGCACCGCCGTCTCGTCCTGCCACGACTGGTTCTCCCGGGCCCACGCGGCGTACAGCGCGGAGTATCGCGCCGCGCTGCCGCAGAACGTCGAGGCGGTCTTCGAGGGCAGCCACAACGCGGCCGGCCGGGTGTTCCAGCTGCCCCGGTGGGCCGGTTCGTTCACCCGCCCGATGGAGCACCTCGAGGCGGACCTCAACCAGCACTGGAACCGGGCCGCGCAGCCGTTCATCGACGGACTCGCCTACAAATGGGGTGCCAACCTGATCGGCCCGATCGCGGTCGCCGTGGTCGGCACGATCTGCGGCGCCAACACGTCGCCCGTCCTCATCATCTTCGCGCTGATCGCGGCCGGCATCTGGGGCGGCGTGCTCTACGCCCAGTCCCAGAAAGCGGCCCAGGTCCAGCAGGAGGCGCGCACCTTCCTGGAGAAGGCCAAGCAGGACTCGATCCAGCAGCTCCGGGCGGCCGGCGCCGAGGTGATCGACTGGACCACCGCCTTCCAGCAGGCCGATCGGCAGGAATCCGCGGTGCGGGCGCTGATCGCCGACCTCGCGACCGCGGGGAGCAATGCCACGCCGTACGAGCGACGCGTCGTCGGCGGCGGCGCGCAGAGGGGAGCCTGAGATGACCGGACCGGTTCCGAACGCGCCCATGGCGGACGACGATGTCCCGTGGGCCCGGCGCAAGGCCGCCGAGCCGGCCACCGCCCGCAACCGCCGGCCGGTGCCGGACCTGCCGGCCTGGGACCCGCTGCCGCCGGGTGAGGTTTTCGTACGCCGGCACGCGCGGGACTGACCATGTGGGGTTCCGGAGGGGCGTACCGGGAATGGGCCGGTTTCCTCGAGCGCTGGGCGGCCGGTGAGGCCGCCGACCCGGCGACGCTGCCCCCGCTGACGCCGGCCGACTTCGCCGGTGACAGCTGGGCCCGGCTGACCGACCGGATCACCGGCGCGCTCGACCGGCGGCTGGTCGCCTGGGGCGAGACGCTGACCCGGGAGCTGGGCGGCGCCCGCGACGAGTTCGCGGCCGCCCGCGCCCTCAACCACGCGCGCTGGGGGCTGCCGCCGATCCGCGCACTGGCCGGGGCGCCGGCGCTGCCGGACGACCTCCGAGAGCGGCTGATCGGCCTGGTCGACAACCAGATCACGGCGGCGCAGCGGCAGCTCGACGAGTCGGTACAGCGGCTGCGCCGCGATGGCGTGCCGCGCGGCGCGATCGAGGCCCGGTTGCGCACCATCCGCGACAACCCGCTCACCGCGGTCACCGCCGGACCGCACACCACCGGAGCCGGCTGGGACGCCGGTCCGGTCGACCGCCCGCGCCGCCGCGTGCTCCTCGAACGACCGGAGACCACGACATGACCAACTACGCCGAATCCCTCCGGGACCTGGACAGCTACATCTCGGCCCGGGTGCCGGTGATCGGGGTGCGCAGCATCGAGCAGATCCGGGCGCTGCGGCTGGTGAAGGAGGCCGCCTCCGGCCGGGCCGGCCTCCCGTTCTGGATCTACACCCGGGCCACCGGGCTGCGCGACCTGCGCACCAACGCGCCGGCCCAGGACGACCGGTCGCTCACCGGCGCGATGGACTTCGCCGCGCAACAGTTCACCAGCCGGGCCCAGGCCACGGTCGTCCTGGTCGACCCGGAGGACCTGAGCGACGACAACACGGCCAGCCGGCACGTCGCCGAACTGGCCCGGCTGGCCGACGCCAACTCGGGCAGCCTGATCCTCGTCACCGACACACCACTGTGGAGCGGCCTGGAACGGCTCGGCATGAGCGTCACGCTCGACCTCCCGGACGCCGACGAGATGTACGAGGTGATCGTCGACTTCCTCCGCGACCACCACGGCGTCGTCCCGATCGCGTGGCAGGACTCCGATGCCCGCCGCGCGGCCGAGTTCCTGGTCGGCGTTCCGGAGGGTACGGCGATCAACGTGCTGGCCACGCTCGTCGCCCGCGGCTCGGTCGAGAAGGCGGACGTCGAACGGCTGGCCGAGTTCAAGGACAAGCACTTCGGGTCGCTCTCCGGCCTCGAACGGGTCAAGCTCCAGGCGTCCGACACCACCGTCGGCGGCCTCACCAGCCTGCGCGCGTGGCTGCAGCGCAAGCGCGCGATCATGGTGTCCGACCTGCGCGGCACCGAACTGCGCCCGCCCCGCGGGGTGCTGCTGGTCGGCGTGCCCGGCTGCGGCAAGTCGCTGTCGGCCAAGGCCATCTCGGCCGAGTGGCGGCTCCCGCTCTATCGCCTCGACCTGGGCGCGATCATGGGGCAATACGTCGGCCAGTCGGAGAACCGGCTGCGCGAGGCCCTCGACACGGCCGACCGGGTGGCGCCGTGCGTGCTCTGGATCGACGAGATCGAGAAAGGACTGGCCGGGCAGAACGACAGCACCGGGGTGAGCCGGCGACTGGTCGGGCAGTTCCTGTTCTGGCTGCAGGAGTCGCGGCACCGGGTGTTCGTCGTGGCGACCAGCAACGACGTGCGGGCGCTGCCGCCCGAGCTGCTGCGCAAGGGTCGGTTCGACGAGCTGTTCTTCGTCGACCTGCCCGAGGCCGGGGACCGTCAGGAGATCATCGACATGTACTACCGGCGTTACGTGCGCCGGCAACCGCCGCCGGAGCTGGTCGACAAGCTGGTCGGCCTGTCCGAGGGGTTCGCCGGTTCGGACATCGAGTCGGCGCTGCACGAGGTGGGGGAGCAGCTCTTCCTGCACGGCCCGGACTCGTTGCGGCCGGAGTTCGTGCTCGACACGTTCGCCAACACGTTTCCGCTCAGCCGCACCAACCCCGAGCAGATCGAGGAGATCCGGGCGTGGGGCCGGGACCGGGCGGTGCCGGCCGGCAAGCCGGTGGCCGCGTCGGCCCCCGGCGGCGCGAGCCGCAGCCGTCGTGTCGTGGTGTTCGGGGATTGAGCCCGATGACCGACCGCGAGCCACCCGCCGGATTGTGGAATCTCGGCTCCCTCACCTCCGCAGCGCCGGCCCCGCCGTCGGGCGCGTCCCCGCCGCCGGGCGTTTCGCCGCCGCCGGCCGCGTCCCCGCCGCCGGGCGTTTCGCCGCCGCCGGCCGCGTCCCCGCCGCCGGGCGTTTCGCCGCCGCCGGCCGCGTCCCCGCCGCCGGCCGCGTCCTCGCCGCCGGGCGTTTCGCCGCCGCCGGCCGTGTCCCCGGCACCGGCCGTGGCTGCGCCTGCTGGGCCGACGCCACCGGAAGCAACGGTGACGCGGGTGACGTCGAGCGGCGCGCCGCTGTCCTGGCAGATCGCCCGGCCGGCGCCCGGCCGCTCGCTGTCCGGGGGCGGGCTGATCGCGGTCGCCGCCGTCGTGCTGCTGCTGATCGTCGGCGTCGTCGTGGCCGTGGTCGCGAACGGGAAGTCGCCGGGGACGGGCGCGTCGTCGGCCGACCCGGTCGCGGTCACGACCACCGATCCGGCCACCGACCCCGCCGACGAGCCGGCCACCGACCCGGTCGACGAGTCGACCACCGATCCCGCCGATGAGCCGACCACCGATCCCACCGGCGAGTCGACCGTCGACCCGATCGCGCAGCTGGAAACCTACTACGCCCAGGATCGGTCGTCGGTCTCGTTCGACGGCCAATACGCCGCCCAGATCGCCTCGAAGTATCCGGGCATCACCGACTCGCTGCAGACCACCGACTCGGGCTCGCACACGTTCCAGGCGGCCGACATCCTGGCCGAGTTCGAGCGGCTGCGCGACTCCCACGGCAGCACCGACCACCCCGTGGTGCTGCTGAAGAGCACCGACTACGGCAAGCACCAGATCAAGGACGGCCATTTCCTCTGGGTGACGTTCGCGCTCGGCGACTTCCCCTCTGCGCAGTCCGTTGTGGACTGGTGCAACGCCCAGTTCGGCGACCTGACCGCCGACGAGCTGGCCGACCAGTGCGCGGTCCGCCGACTGGAACCCTGATGCCGGCCGAGGAGACGCCACCCTGGGCGCTGCCCAGACCCACCGGCGAGCCGGTGACCCCACGCCGCCGGCTCGCCCACCCGAACCCCGCGGCCGAGACCGGCCGCCGCCCGCCACCGGCCGGAGCTCCGCCGCAGGCCGGAGCCCCGCCGCCGGCCGGAGCCCTGCCGCCGGCCGGACCAACCCCGCCGCCGGCCGGACCGACCCCGCCGGGCGCCCGCTCGCCGGCCGGCGCGGCCCCGGACAACCGCGTTGGCCTGATCGCCGGCCCGGTCCGGTCCGCTCGGGAGCCGCTTCCGGGCCGCGCCGAGCCCGGCCTGGTCGCGGTCGCCGTCACGGCCGTGCTCACCCTGGCCGGCACGATCGGCCACCTGCTCAGCGACCGCGCGCACCCCGTCGTGCTCCTGGCCGGCGTGGCGATGCCGCTCGCCTTCCTGGCCGCCGCAGTCCTTCTCGACCGGTGGGATCGGCGCGCCGCCGCGACCGTCCACCACTTCACGCTGCGCGCGAACGACGCGACCACCCGGCCCTACCGGCTGCACGGCTCTCTTCCGGCGGGCGCCCTCACCTCCGGCGACCTCGTACGGCTCACACCGGGCCGCGGCAACGCCGTACGCGCGATCGAGGTTCTTGCCGCCCTCGACGGCCCGGTGGTACGCCGCCTGACCGGACGCCCCGCGGTCCCGCCCGCACAGCTCGTCAGCCTGCTCCTGGCAACCGCCCTGCTCGCCACCGCCGCCGCGATCCTCCTCGGCCGAATCTGACCGGCCGGACGCTGTCGATGACACGCGAACTTGCCATGCTCGAGGCGCGGCGGACGAAGCCCGTGGAGCTTCCGTTCGCTCCGAACGCCCCTCCTTCATGATCGCGACATGGCGGGCGAACGGTGAAGAGTGTCTTTGCGTAGCGAGCTGGTGCGCAGCGACTGTGTTCGGGTGGACACGAACTCTCATGTCGGGGTCCTGCTGTCCGATTGGTGGCCGATGCATAGGTGACGGTCAAGGGAGACGCATATGCGACGGCTCAACTCGATCAGCGCGAGGATCGTTGCATTGACGATCTTCAGTCTACTGATCACGGGTGTCGTCGGCCTGGTCGGCTGGTCTTCGATGAAGGACCTGCACGGCCGTCTCAACCACATGGGGCTCGTCCGTACGGTCCTGGCCAACCAGGGCGAGATCGACGGTGCCAACTACGCGATCCAGTACGACCTGCAGGCGGCGAGCACGGCAGCGGCGGACGACCGTCAGGAGCTGCTGGACGACCTGTCCGAGCGCGAGGATCAGATGCGTACGCTCACCGCGGAAAACCGGGAGCTGCTGGCCGATGCGGGCGCCGGCGCCCAGGTGGAGCAGGCCTTCGAGGCGGTCGCCGCCCCGCTGGACGCGTACCTGCAGGCCGCCAAGGCGGTGGCCGACCTGATCACCAGCGGTGGCTCCCCGGACGCCGTGGCCGAGAAGATCTCCGCGGTCGCCGACGCGCAGGACGCCTATGACCCGCGCTTCGACGAGGTCACCGAGGCGGTCAGCGGCTTCGCCGACACGGTGATGAACCAGGCCGGCAAGAACACCTCGCGGGCCCAGCGGCAGCTGTTGTTCCTCCTGGTGGTCGGGGTGATCTGCGTCCCCGCGGCCGGCCTGTTCGTCCGGTACGTCGTGCGCCGGACCCTGCGGAAGGGCACGAAGATCCTGACCGTCCTGGAGGCCGCGGCCACCGGCGATCTGACCCCGGAGATCACCGTGCGCGGGGACGACGAGATGGGCCGGATGGGCGCCGCGGTCGACCACTTCCTGACGAGCCTGCGCGACAGCGTCTCCAGCATCAGCGCCAAGGCCGATGCGGTGGCGTCCGCGTCCAGCCAACTGCTGACCGTGAGCGAGCAGATGAGCCAGGGCGCCCTCGACACCTCCGAGCAGGCCTTGGCCGTCTCCGCGGCCGCCGAGCAGGTCTCGTCCAACGTCTCGACGGCCGCCACCGGCAGCGCGCAGATGGGCTCCTCGATCAACGAGATCGCCCGGGCGGCCGGCGAAGGGGCCCAGATCGCCTCCACCGCCGTCGAGGTGGCCGGCCAGACCCACCGGACGGTCACCAGGCTCGGCGAGTCCTCGGCTCAGATCGGCGAGGTCGTCAAGCTGATCAACTCGATCGCCGAGCAGACGAACCTGCTCGCGCTCAATGCGACCATCGAGGCCGCTCGCGCCGGAGAAGCCGGCAAGGGCTTCGCCGTCGTGGCCGGCGAGGTGAAGGAGCTCGCCCAGGAGACGGCGAAGGCCACCGACGACATCACCACGCTCATCAACACCATCCAGGACGGCATGGCCGACGCCATGACCAGCATCGGCAAGATCACCACGGTCATCGGCCAGATCAGTGAGAACCAGAACGCCGTCGCCGCCGCCGTCGAGCAGCAGACCACCACGTCGGAGGAGATCCGCCGCAGCGTCAACGAGGCCGCCACCAGCTCGACCGAGATCTCCGGTCGGGTCACCCGCGTCGCGCAGTCGAGCGAGCTCACCAGCACCGGCTCCAAGGAGACCTATCGAGCCGCCGCCGATCTGGCCCAGCTCGCCGCCGACCTGCGCGGCCTGGTCGGCGGGTACCGGATGTAGGTACCGCTACCGGCCGCGCAGCTGAGCCAGCACCAGAGGGTCGATCGCGCCGGCCACCAGGCGTTCCTCCAGGTTCTCGACGCCGGCCCAGTCGGCGAGGGCCGCGTCCAGGTCCGGCCGGGTGTGGCCGGCCTCGGCGAGCAGCGTCCGGACCTCGTCGGCGAGCGGTCCGGTGAGCGGCAGCAGCGTCGCCGGGTCCGGTCGTTCGAAGTACAGCGTGTGCAGGTCCAGCAGGCGGGTCAGTTCGGCGACCGGGTCCAGGTGGTCGTCGACCCGCAGGTCGACCCAGACGTCGCTGGTTCCGCCGTACCCCATGCCCTCGGCCACCACCAGCAGCGCCGCGCTCTGCCGTCCCCGGCGGTCGCCGCCGGCGAGATCGCCGGCGCGCAGCGCCGCGAGCAGCCGGTACGCCAGGCGTGCCTCGGCCGCCGACGCCTGCCACGCCACCTGCATCGCGTCCACCACCTGCGGACCGGCCAGCATGTTGCCCTGCACCGCGTAGCCGTCGCCGGCCGTGCCGCCCGCCCACGGGTGGCACTCGCCGCCGGTGAACGTGGCGCCCGCGCCGTCCGAACCGACCACGCCGACCTGGCGCTGGGCGACCGGGCCGGCGTCCCCGGCGGTCAGCGCCCGCACGGTGCCGGCGGCGCTCACCCCGGTGCGCAGCAGCGTAAGGGCCTGCGGGCGATAGGCGAGATTCGCGTACGACTGAGTGGCTACCGCGCCGACCCCGGCCTGTGCGGCCGGCACGGCGGCGCCGGCCCCGAGGAACTTACTGGCCACCGCGACACCGTGGGCGAGGCCGTCGGCGGAGCGGGCGACGATGGAGAAGGTCATGGCGCATTCTGTAACACCGGGGGAACATGCGGGGAGCAGACTGAGGCCCGTCCGGCCTATGTGTACCGGCGGTGGCCGGGCATATGCTCCGGCTCTGGAGACGTGATTCCGGTCGCGCCCGCCGCCGCCCTCGGCGGGCCGACGCTGGACTGTACGCCCCTGGCGCCCGGTCCGAAGTGCTGCGGGCGCGTCCTGTTGTTGCCGCGACCGGTCCGCCCGCAGCACCACACCACCGGGCCGCCGCCGGACCATCGCTATGGTTTCCGGGCGCGGATGCGCTCGACCGTGCCGGCCTTGAGCCGCTCGGTCTCGACGATCTCAAAACCTTGCGCCTGTACGAGTGGCAGCTGCCGCCGGGTGAAGTGCTCCCCGGCGGTCCGGATGGTGACCTGCTCGGCCAGCCGCTGGGCGACCCGCAGCGGGCCGAAGCTGCTCCGGATGTGGTCGGCCAGCAGCAGCGTGCCGCCCGGCACCAGCACCCGCTTCATCTCGCCGATCGCCCGGGCCGGGTCGGTGATCGTGCACAGCGACAGCACGCACACCACCGTGTCGAACGAGCCGTCCTCGAACGGCAGCCGGTGCGCGTCGCCCTCGCGCAGGTCGGCGGCCCGGCCGAGCTCGGCGGCCCGGGTGCGGGCGACGGCCAGCATCTCGGTGCTCAGCTCGATCCCGGTGATCGTGGTGCCGGGGCGGTAGAAGGGCAGGTTGCGGCCGGTGCCGATGGCGACCTCGAGCACCCGGCCCTGCGCCCGTGCGCACACCCACTCCCGGGCGCCGACGAACCAGTGCCGCTCGAGGAACGCGATCTGCCTGTCGTACCGGGGCGCGGCTTCGTCCCACACCCGCTTCTGCCGATCGGTGGCCATGGCCCGACGCTACCGAGGGGCGGCAATTCCGGCCCTCCGCGACGGTCCGGCGATTAGCATGGCGGGAGAGTGCGCCGAGCCGCCGGCCGGTCTCGCCGTTCTCCTTCCCCCCGCTGTCCCGGTCCGGGCGTGGCAACTCGCAGCTTTGGGTGGTGGGGGATGATCACCAACAGTCACACCGTTCCGCTGTCCGCGCCCGACGTCGGAGACCTGGAGCAGGAGTACGTCCTGGCGGCCATGCGGTCGGGCTGGGTGGCCCCGGTCGGCCCGGACCTCGACCTGTTCGAGCGGGAGATGGCCGAACGGGTGGGCGTCCCGCACGCGGTCGGGGTCAGCTCGGGCACCGCCGCGCTGCATCTGGCCCTGCTGGGCATCGGCGCCCGCCGCGGCGATGTCGTCGTCGTGCCGACGCTCACCTTCGCCGCCACCGCGAACGCCGTCGTCTACACCGGTGCTACGCCGATCTTCGCGGACTGTGACGTGACGACCGGCAACCTCGACCCCTTCGTGCTGGCCGGCCTGCTCGCCGAGTTGAGCGCCGAGGGCGCGTCCGTGGGTGGGGTGATGACCGTCGACCTGTTCGGGAGTTGTGCCGACTACAAGCAGATCGTCCCGTTGTGCGAGCAGTACGGCGTTCCGCTCATCGAGGACGCCACCGAGGCGCTCGGCGCCCTGCACCGGGGCCGGGCGGCCGGCTCCTTCGGCCAGGCGGCGGCGTTGTCCTTCAACGGCAACAAGATCATGACAACGTCCGGCGGCGGCATGCTGCTCACCGCCGACGCCGACCTGGCACACCGGGCGCGTCACCTGGCCAGCCAGGCGCGGCTGCCGGCGGAGCACTACGAGCACGCCGAGATCGGCTACAACTACCGGCTGAGCAATCTGCTGGCCGCGCTGGGCCGGGCCCAGCTGCGCCGCCTGGACGAGATGATCGAACGCCGGCGGGCCGTGCACGAAGGCTATGCCAAGGTCTTCGCCGACATCGACGGCGTGCGCCTGCTGGGCGGCGAGGACCCGATGGCGAACTGCTGGCTCACCAGCATCATCGTCGATCCGGAGCGAACCGGCTGGCAGGCCCGTGAGCTGGCCGCCCACCTGGCGGAGAGGAACGTGGAGACGCGACCGGTCTTCAAGCCGATGCACCTGCAGCCGGTCTTCGCGGGCGCCCGGACCGCCCTGACCGGCGCCGCGGAGCACCTGTTCGGGCACGGCCTCATCCTGCCCAGCGGCTCCTCCCTCCGGGACAACCAGGTCCGCCGGGTTCTCGACGACGTCACGGAGTTCCTCGACGGTCACCGGTGACATGCCACCGGTGACATACCGCCGGCGAGGTGGCATGGCTGGAGGGCCGCCGCCGGCGAGTGGCTGAGCCTACGGCCGGAGGGCCGCGCGCTGCGCCGGGGTGAGGCGGTCGAGGTCGAGGCAGGCGGCGACCCGCTCGCGGGGCCAGCCGAGCGCGGTCGCCAGCTCGCCGGCGGTCAGCGGCCGAGCCGCGTACATCAGCGCGGCGAGCACGGTCAGCGGGTCGTCGGTGCCGGTCATCTGATCGCTCAGCCAGCCGAAGAACTGGCCCATCTTGCGCAGCCGCCGCCCGGCGGGCGCGGTACCTGCACACGAACTGCCGGCTGCACCCCCGCCTGGCCTGACGGCGGAAGAGAACGGCTACCAGCTCCCGTCGTCGTTCGTCGCGCCCAGCCGAGCAGCACCTGGGTGAACCCGTTTCCGTCGCTGTCGTCGGTGTACGCCACGGCCAGCTCGCCCCACGCCGACTCGGCCGGCGGCAACTGGTCCTGCCGGCCGGTGGTGGTCTGGGTGAGCGTCTGCGCCGGCAGCCGCCCGGTGAGCGTCCCGTCCGGCTCGAGCCCCTGCGCCCACCCGTCGAGGCCGCCGACCGTCGAGCCGGCCGCCACGTTCGCCCGGTCGTCGATCCCGATCGAGGGCGCCGCGCCGCCGGCCGCGACCTGCACGTCGGCGTGCCGGGCGGTCCCGGCCACAGCACCACGCTGTCCGCGGCCGGCTCGCCCGAGGCGACGCCGAGCTGGAACGGGAAGGGCGTGGCGGCGGGCCGCCCGGGCCGGCAGGGCGAGGGAACCGGCGGCGGCCAGCCCGCCGAGGATGAACGTGCGTCGATGCAGCATCGTCATGCCGGTCACGTTCCGGGCGGTGGGTGACTCCGCGGCCAAGGGATCGAAATCTACGAATGAAGTGGCCCGGGCTCCCCGGCGAACGACCGATGTCGTCCTAAGGTGAACGGCATGGGTCACCGCATCCTGATCACCGGCGCCCGGCGGGGCATCGGCGCTGCTCTCGCGGTCGGCCTCGCCCGGCCCGGCCACACCCTGCTGCTGCACCACCTGGCGGCCGCCGCCGAGGCCGAGACCGTCGCCCGCCTCTGCCGCGACCTGGGTGCCACGGCCGAGCTGCTGGAGGCCGACCTCGCCGACCCGGCCGCCGTGCACGCCCTGGCCGACCGGTCCGGCCCGGTCGACGTCCTGGTCAACAACGCCGCGCGGGCGTCGAACGTCGACTTCGGCGTCCTCCCGCTCGACGAATGGCAGTCGACGTTCGCCGTCAACGTCACCGCCCCCATGCTGCTCGCGCAGTCGCTGAGCGCCGGCATGGCGGCACGCGGCTGGGGCCGCATCGTCAACGTCGTCTCGCCCACCGTCCGGATGGGCGGCCCCTCCGGCCCGGCATACGTCGCCAGCAAGGCCGCGCTGATCGGCCTCACCCGGTCCCTCGCGCGGTCGCTGGGCCCGTCCGGCATCACGGTCAACGCCCTCTCACCGGGCGCGATCCGCACCGAGGGCGAGGCGGAGCTGGCGGCCGGCCGCGACGCCGAGACCCACGCCCCGCTGGTCGCCACGCAGGCGATCCCGCGCCCGCTGGTCCCCGAGGACCTCGTCGCCACCATCCGCCTGCTGATCTCCGACGGCGCCGGCGCCCTGACCGGCCAGGTGATCGAGGTCGGCGGCGGGCTCATCTTCCGCTAGCTGCTTCGCTTACGCCGCTTTGACCGTACGGGCCCGGAAAGGTCCCCTGGCACACAAGGCGACCTGGGCGTCCGGTCCGAGCCGTTGCGCCACCGCCGGGCAGAGCTGCATGGTTGCGCCCGCCCGGCGGCCCGGTGATCCGCCATCGCTATTCCTGGGTGGCGTGATCCCGCAGGTCGGCCGTGGATTCGTCGGCCGGTTTGCGGCTGGACAGGTGGTCGGCGAGCGTCGCCGGGCGCCGGGCCGTCCGGAGCGTCTCCTCGCCGGGCCGCCGCCGGCGCGGGGTCCGGCCGGTGGTGTAGTCGTCCAGGTCGGCCGGGCGCGACTCCCGCAGGTGATCCGCGAGATCGGCCGGCCGTGACTCCCGCAGGTGGTCCGCGAGGTCGGCGGGCCGTCGCGCCGCCGCGGGCATCGCGTTGGTCCCGGCGCCGGACACCGGGTGCGCGGGAATCGGGTTCGGTGGCGCCACCGCGGGAGTGGGCCGGGGCGGCGCCGGGATGGCGTTCGGCGCCGCTGTGGTCCACATCGGCTCGGGCTGAACCGGGGTCGCCGCGGGCGCGGGTGCGATGGGCGCGGGCGGAGCCGATGGGGGCGCGGATGCGATCGGCGTCGGCCGGGCCGGTGCGGGCTGGGCCGGTGTGGGCTGAGCTGGCGTGGGCTGGGCCGGTGCGGGCTGGGCTGGCGTGGGCGGGGCGTGAACCGGGGTGGCCGCGGGCTGCGCCGGGGGGACGACGTCCGGGATCGCTCGGAGCGGCGGCGGCTCGTGCACCACGTACGGCGCCGGCACCTCCGGGGCGGGTGTGAACATGCCGGCCGGGGCGGAGGTGGCCGGCGCGGCGGGGGCAAGCGGCTCTGGCTCGGTCATCGGCTGCGACTCCGAGAGCGAGGGGATGGGGCGCCGGGGCAGCGCTTGATCGCCGACTGTAGCGGGGCGTGGCGTCGATGTCTGCACGTCGCGGTCCTCAGTTTCCGCGACCTGGCCGAAGTCTCGTTCTTCGAGCTCGGCCGGACTACCCACCGTGTTCGCCGACCGCCGCGCGGGCATCTGGTCGGCCAGCGAGGTGGGCCGCCGGACCCGGTCGCGCAGGTCCACCGTGGCCAGCGGCTCGAACGGCCCAGCCCTCTCCACGTCAACCAGCTCGTCCACGGTGGCCGGCTCGTCCACGTCAACCGGCTCGTCCACAGTGACCGGCTCGTCCACGTCAACCGGCTCGTCCACAGTGACCGGCTCGTCCACGTCAACCGGCTCGTCCACAGTGACCGGCTCGTCGACGGCGATCGGCTCGTCCACCGCGACTGCCTCGTCGTCGGCGGGCTCGTGAGCGGCGGTGTCAGGCTCGGCGACGACCTCCGCCGCCTCGAATTCGGGCTCGGCAGCCAGTTCAGCCGCGGTGCCGGCGGCGCCGGGCGCACCCGGATCCGCGAACATCGCCGCCATGTCGGCCGACACCTGACTCGGCGTCGGGATCCACGCCGTGTCGGACGGGCTCGGCTCGGCGGGCCCTCCGAAGAAGAACCCGTCGCCGTCCGCGACCGTCCAGTCCGTTCGCGGCGACGCCGGCGCGGCCCCCGCGGGCAGCTCCCACGACCGGGCCGACGCCGCCTTCGCGAACGCCGGCGTGTCCGGCTCGTCGTCCAGGATCTCCGCGTCGACGATCGAGTCGTCCTCGGCCGGGCGGGGCGCCGGGGAGTCGTCGACCGTCTCGGCCTCGACCTCCTCCAGCGGCGGCGACCCGGCCATGGTGAGGACCGCCTTGTCCTCGAAGCGGGCGAAGACCTGGGTCGCGTCGTCGGCCGACAGCGAGCCCGCCGGCAGCGCGAGGGCGGCCGCCCCCGACGGCAACGCGTGCCGATCATCGGGAGAGTGGAACGCGTGCCGCGCGCCGACCGGCAGGGCCGGGCGGTCGGCGCCGTACGGGGCGTACCGGATGACCTCCGTGTCGTCGGGCGCGGCGTGCCGGCCGCCCGGCGGATCGGCGGGCGTCTCGTACTCGGAAAGCGGCGTCTCGTACTCGGAGAGCGGCGTCTCGTACTCGGCAAGCCCGGCTCGCTCCTGCAGCCGCCGCAGCGGCCCGGGTGCCCACCAGGCCGCGTCGCCGAGCAGGCGGAGCACGGCCGGGACCAGCAGCATGCGCACGACCGTGGCGTCCAGGAGCAGGGCGATGATCATGCCGACGCCGACGAAGCGCATGCTGGTGACCGAGGAGAGCGCGAACGCGCCGGTGACCACGATCAGCAGCAGTGCGGCGGCGCTGATCACCCGGCCGGTGCGGGCCAGGCCGGTGGTGACCGCCTCGTTCGTGGACGCGCCGCGGGTGCGGGCCTCGACCATCCGGGACAGCAGGAAGACCTCGTAGTCGGTGGAAAGACCGAAGACCACGGCGGCCATCAGCACGACGACGCCCACCTCGAGCGGCGCCGGGGTGATGTCGAGCAGGCTCGCGCCGTGCCCCTGCTGGAAGATCCAGACGAGCAGGCCGAAGGTGGCGCCGAGGCTGAGCGCGCTCATCAGCACCGCCTTGATCGGCAGCAGCACCGAGCCGAACGCCAGGAACATCAGCAGCAGCGTCGCCCCGACCAGCATCGCGACCATCCACGGCAGCCGGTCGGCGGTGGCCTCCAGGCTGTCCACGTTGCGCGCGGTGGTCCCGCCGACCAGCAGCTGCGCGCCGGCCGGCACGGGCAGGGCGCGGATCGCGTCGACCACGTCGCGGGCCCCGCTCCCGTACGCGTCCTTGGCCTCGAGCGTCGCGGTGAACAGCGTGACGCCCTTGTCCTTGCGCGCCGCGCCGATCTGCGAGATGCCCGGGATCTGCCGCAGCTGGACGGCGAAGCCGGCGGTGTCCTGGGCGCCGCGCAGCACGACCTGCACGCTGTCGCCGGTGAACTGCGGGTAGTCGGCCTTCAGCGTCTCGATCGCCTGCCGGGACGGGTCGCCGGCCGGCAGGATGCGCTCGTCGTTCTCGCCGAAGCGCACGCCGTGGATCGGCGAGGCGAACAGCACCAGGATCAGCAGGATCGGCACGGCGACGACCACCGGGTGGCGCAGCACCACGCCGGCCAGCTTGGCCCAGCCGCTGCCCGGCTCGCCGGCGCCGGCCCGGCGCGGGAGGCGCACCGGGAGCTTGTCGACGCGCGGGCCGAGGGCCGCGAGCACGGCCGGCAGCAGGGTGAGCGAGAGCAGCGCGGCCAGGAACACCGCGGCCAGGCCGCCGTAGGCGAGCGAGTTCAGGAAGCCCTGCGGGAACAGCAGCAGGCCGGCCAGGGCGATCATCAGCAGGGTGGCGGAGAAGACCACGGTACGCCCGGCGGTCCCGACCGTACGGGAAACCGCTTCTGATGGTGTTCGTCCGTCCGCGAGCTCTTCGCGGAACCGGCCCACGATGAACAGGCCGTAGTCGATCGCCATGCCCAGGCCGAGCAGGCTCGCGACGTTGACCGCGAACGAGTTGACGTCGGTGCCGGCCGAGATGGCGTGCAGGATGCCCAGCGAGCCGAGCACGGCGGCGCCGCCGACCAGCACCGGCAGCGACGCCGCGACCAGTGAGCCGAAGATCAGCACGAGCAGCACCAGGGTGATCGGCAGGCTGATCGCCTCGGCCCGGCCCAGGTCCTTGGTGGAGCGGGCGGAGGAGGCGTCGGCCAGCGTCACGGCACCGGAGAGCTGCACCTTCGCGCCGTCGACGGCGAACTTGTCGTCGATCGCCCGGTACGAGTCGAGCTTGGCCGCGTCGCCCTCCCCGGCCAGCGTGATCACGGCGACGGCGCTGGACTTGTCCTTGGCGGCGTACTGCGCGGACTTCGCCGACCAGTACGAGACGGTGCCGGTCACCGCGGACTTGGGCAGCTTGCCGAGCGAGTCCTGAACCCGCTTGGCCAGCTGCGGGTCGTCGATCTTGCCCTTGGCCGGGGTGTAGATGACGACCAGGTCGCCGCCCTGCGCGCCGAACGTGTCGGTGACGAGCCGGGCGGCATGGGTGGACTCGCTGTTCGGGTCGTTGTAGCCGCCCTCGGTCAGCTGCCCGAACACGCCCAGCCCCCAGATGCCGGAGGACATCACCGCGACGAGCGCGACGATCAGCACCGGCCATCGGAAACGGGCGACCCACGATCCCCAGCCCGCGAACACCATTTCCCCTTTTTCGTCTGTTCCAGTGGAATCAGTGCAGGGTGGCGGCTTCCAGGGCCACCCCGCCGCAGCCGTTCCCGAACGCCTGCGTCGTCGTCCAGCTCAGGTTGATCTTCGCGGCCTTCGGTGCCCGGTAGGTGAGCGTGAAGACCGCCGGCCGGAACGTCCCGTCCCGCTGCTCGAGCGTGGCCGAGGCGGTGGCCGAGCCCGCGGACAGGCGCGCCGACAGCGTGCCCCTCGCCGCGAGCACCCCGATGTAGAGCCGCAGCGTCCGGTCGGACGTCGCGGCCGGCGCCGAGATGGTGAAGCCGTTGCCGGTCCCGCAGGTGCGGATGCCGGTCGTGGTGCCGTCGCTGTGGCCGACCGGGTCGCCCCCGGTCCACCGGAACAGCGACGGGCTGAACGCGTGCCGGAACCGCGGCGCGCTCGGCGTGCCCTCCAGGATCGCGAAGCCGCCGTTCCGGTCGCGCTCGAGGGAGAAGGTGCCCTCCTCGCCCCAGTGCACCCAGTCGCGGGTGCCCTCGGCGGTCAGGTCCACGGTCGACGGTACCCCGCCGGTGGCGATCGCGATCGCGCCGTTGTTCGGCGGCGTGGTCGCCTTCTTGCTGGTCGCCGACGGCACGGCGGAGGAGGGCGGCGGCGCGGACGTGGTGGGCGACGGTGACGGACTGCCCAGCGGGATCAGCCCCGGGCTGGCGTTGGGCAGCGTGGCGCCGCCGAGCGCGACGGTCGGCGGCGGGTCGGGCAGCGGGTTGTGGTTGTTCGAGCGAATGGCGCGGCTGGCGATGAAGCCGAACGACACCACGACGATCACGCCGGCCAGGATGACCGCGGCCGCCGAGGCGATCTCGTTCCACCCGCGCCGATCGTCCGGCTCCATGGAGGGGGAGCCGCCGGCGCGGCGAAGTCCGATGTGTGCGGTGGCGCGCCGGTCCGGACCCCGGCCACGCGCGGGTAGGCGACCATTGTTGGTCGACGGCAAACCGACCCTCCCCTGGTCGTACGCACGACCCCGCCCGGCCGTGAATGTTTTTCATGGTGTCTCGCGTTGTGAGCCGGTAAACGATCTCATTTCGCGCAGTGACGGTGTAGAGCTATTTGCGTGACGATCCGTACGGCCGATCACCGCCCTCGTCGGTTCGGGGGAGGTGTTGGCTCGGTTACGCAGCGGTGCGGGTACCGTGTCGGAGGTTTTCGCCGAGCCCGATATTGGAGAGTCGACGACATATGAGCACTCAGACCGCGCCGAGCGGCACCGGAGACACCGCCAAGCGGCGCCTGCAGGCCCGGTTCGGCGTCGCGGCCGGCGCGGCGATCATCGTCGTGCTGGTGGCCGTCTTCCTGCTGTTGAGGCCGCACGGGTCGGACAAGCCGACGGCGGCGGCTCCGGTGGCGGTCGCTTCCGCTTCGCCGGAGGCCACCTCGGCGGCGCCCCGGTCGGCCCCGGCGGCCGTGCATACGCCCGCGGCGCTCGCCAAGGAGCCGGCCGTCCTCGCCGGCGGCAAGAAGCCGCTCACCGCGCTGGTCGTCACCCCGATCGTCAAGGGCACCGGACCCAAGGTGAAAAAGGGGCAGACGATCACGGCCAACTACAAACTGGTCTCCTACCGGACCGGCGACGTCGTCGACTCGTCCTGGCAGCGCGGCGAGCCGTTCCGGACCCCGATCGGCGTCGGCCAGGTCATCAAGGGCTGGGACCAGGCCATCCCCGGCCAGCGCGTCGGCAGCCGCCTCCAGATCGACGTGCCGGCCGCTCTCGCGTACGGCGAGCAGCAGGGCGACCTGCGCTTCGTCGTGGACATCCTGGCCGCGTCATAGCTCGGGGACGATCACATCCAGCTGCCGGGGCTTGCCGGCCCCGGCCGGCTGCTCCTCGATCTGGTACTTGAGATCGCGCAGGGCGGCGACCACCTCGTCGATCGAGGCGGGCGCCGCCGTCGCCTCGGCCAGCGCGCGCACCATCCGGCCCTTGGTCGCCTTGTTGAAGTGGCTCACGATCGACCGCTTCGCGACGCCGCCGACCACCCGCTCGTGCAGCACGCGCACCGTCGCCGAGTTGCCGGCCGGCGGCGTCCACATCGCCGCGTAGGCGCCGGACCGCAGATCCAGCACCGGGCCGCCGGCGGCCGCCGGGTCGAGGGCGGGTTTCAAGACCTTCTTCCAGTACGCGGTGAGCCCGCCGATCGGTGCGGGCAACGTGACCCCGACCGAGCACCGGTACGCCGGAATCCGGTCGGCAGGCCGCACCACGCCCCAGAGCCCCGAGAACACGACCGCGCTCTCGTCGAGCCACGCCCGCGCGTCCCCGGCCAGCGAGTTCGCGTCGAGCGCCGCGTAGAGCACGCCGGTATAGACATCGGCCGCCGGCGCCGCGGGCGCCTCCTGCAGCACGGCGTTGCGGCCCAGCTCGTCCCGCTGACCGTCGCTGAGCCCGAGCACCTGCAGCGTCTCCTGGACGGCGCGGGCACTGGTCCGCTTGCTCAGGCTCACCAGCTTGGCCGCCACCCGCCGCCGGGCCGGCGCCAGCCGCGGCAGCCACAGCCCCGCGTGATCGACCGGCGTGCCGGAGCCCGGGGTGGTCTTGCCTTCGGAGGGCGGAAGCAGGATGAGCACGCCGCGAGACTAGACACCGCCCGGCCCGCCCACCGCACGCGGGTGCCGCACAGCGCCCGCTGTCCGGAGCGCGTGTCGCCCCGGATACTGATGGATGTCATCACATCGCCCATCTTGCGAGGTGATCCGATGAAGTCGGAGACGTCCAACCCGATAGAACGGGCGTGGCGTCCCTTGCTCGCACTGTTGGCGGTCTACGCAGCCCCGCTTGTGATCGTCGTTGGCGGGCAGGTCAAGAAGCATCCTTGGCTGGCGCTGCTCTTTGCCATGGCATGGCTTGCCATTGTCACGGTCGCCTGGCTGTTCTGGCGCGTCGCGGCCGAGCCGATCAATCGCCGGCTCCGCGAGTTGAGCACAGCGTTCGACCGGATACTGGACCGGCGTCTGTCCCGGTACGGCCGGGAGTACAGCCAGTGGGTGATGGCTTCCCGCCGGTTCCTGGACGCCAAGGGTCTGGCGACCGTGGGTACCTTCAGCCCGGAGCTGGACGAGGTGTTCGTGGACGTGCGTCTCACCGCGCGTGCACCGAGCCAGGTTTCACCAGGGCTGCTCGGCCCGGCCGCCGCCGAGGACGCTGGTCGGCAGTCCATCTGGGACTTCCTCGATCAGGCGGAGCCGGTGGTGCTGGCCGTGCTGGGTGCCCCGGGAAGTGGCAAGACCACCCTGCTCAACTACGTGGCCCGGCACACCGCCCGCACGCCTGCGGAGCGCCGCCGACCGATTCCCGTCCTGCTGCAGCTGCGGGACCACGCCGATGCGGTGGCCGGCGAACCCACCATGCCGCTGTCCAAGCTCATCCGGCTGGGGCTCCCGTCGTTGCCGGTTCCGGAACCTGGTGGGTGGTGGGAGAGCCGGCTGACGCGCGGTAAATGTGTCGTCCTGCTCGACGGTTTGGACGAGGTGGCCAGCGCCGACAAGCGACGCGCCGTCGTGGCCTGGGTCAATCAGCAGGTGGCCATATTCCCGCGCAACGACTTCGTCGTGACGTCCCGCCCGCACGGCTATCGGGACGAATACGTCGAGTCCGCGACCACCCTTCAGGTCCTGTCGTTCACCCCCGATCAGGTCCATCGCTTCCTCCATGGGTGGTACCTGGCAGTCGAGCGCCGGGCCACCGGTACCACCGGGCGCGAGGTGGAGATGCTGGCCCGAGAAGCGGCCGATGACCTGCTCGACCGTTTGGCCGCGACCCCGGCGCTGTACGAACTGACGATCAACCCGTTGTTGCTCACCATGATTGCGAACGTGCACCGTTACCGCCGATCGCTGCCGAACAGCCGAGCCGACCTTTACGGCGAGGTGTGCCAGGTCATGCTCTGGCGTCGCCAGGAGGCCAAACGGATTGACCTGAACCTGCCCGGGATCGGCAAAGAGCGCCTGCTCGCCTGGCTGGCCTTCGAGATGATGAAGTCCGGCACCCGCGACATCAGCCGGCGGAAACTGTTCGACGGCATCTCGCCGCGACTGCGGCGAATCTCCACCGAGGTGGCCGCGGAGGACTTCGTCCACGATGTCGGATCCAACGGCCTGCTGGTGGAACGGGGACGCGACCTCTACGCGTTCGCCCATCTGACCTTTCAGGAGTACCTCGCGGCCCGATACATCCAAGATCAAGGCCTCGAACGAGTATTGATCGACGCCGTGGACAACCCGTGGTGGCGCGAGACCACGTTGCTCTACCTGGCCGGCGCCGACGCCGACGCGATCGTTGAATCGGCATTGCGGTCGGCAACGCCCGCTGCGTTGTCCCTGGCGTTCGAGTGCGCCGAGATCGGCGCCGAACTTGCGCCGGAGCTCAGGGAGCGACTCGCCGAAGTCTTGAAGGATGCTTTCGCGCCCGGCGCCAGCGCGGAGAGCCGCCGCTTGGTCGCCGGCGTACTGGCAAACCGATACCTGCGGAAGCTGGTTGCTACTCCGTCCGGTACGCACATCTGTCCGGATCCCGTCGAGTCCGACCTCTACTGGCTTTTCCGAATGGATACTCGGACGCCGCCACCGGACGGCCGCCCGGAGGGCGGGCAGCACTCGCCGGTCCGGGGCCTGTGGAGCACGGACGCGGCAGCATTTGTCACCTGGATCAATGCCGTCGGCGCCGCGGTCGGCAGTGCCGCAAACCGAGGGACCGGGGTTCTCTACCGGCTCCCCACGCCGGATGAGCTGGACGCGTTGGCACACGCCACGGGCCCGTCCGCGCAGGTGCTGCGGTCTCGTGGCCGGCGGGTGTGGGCCCGCGCGAATGCGTCGAGCACACCTGCCGTTTGGGCGCCGCCGGGCGAACCATCGACAAACGTCGTTTCAGCCGGCGAGCTGCTGTCCGGTGCGGTGGCCGATCTGCGCCAGTCCCGAGTGCTGATCCGGCTACTCAGCGCGACCGCGACCGAGGCAGTTCGGCGTCTCCAGTCGAGCAGCGTGCCGCTTCAATCGGCCGCGGACGAGTTGGCGCAGAGCACGGTTGCCATCCGGTCGGGCAGTGATGCCGGCGGGCTGGAGAACTCATCGGCACTGGACGATCTGCGGCGCGAGCTGGGTTTCGCCCACGAGGCTGCCACGGCCCTGGACCGCGCGCTGCGCGATGTTCCCGGCATCGAGTCGGGAGTCGCCGTGGAGATAGACCGGATCCTCTCCCGCCATACGATCGCGCGCACTGTCGAAAGCCTGGAGAAGGCGGCATCGCTGGGGCGCGATGTCGCCATCGCGCAGGAGTGGAACCGTGACATGGGCGTCGACAGTGTGCTGCCACAAGCCCGCGCCATCCGCGGCCACATCGACCGGGCCCGGCGCCGGTTACGCGAACTCTGGGAGGTCCGCTCCGGGCCGGCCGTGCCGCCGTCCCTGCTCGAGCACCGCCTCGGTATGGACGTGGACCCGGTCGGTTTCGCCGGAGACAAGGGCGACGGTTCCGGGAGTCCGCCTCGAAACACGCTCGGCATCAGTCTCAGCATGGCTGTCACTGCTCTGCTGGAGCCGCGGGCGACGGAGAGGACTCACGATTCCGTCACCAGGCTCGCCGCGGCTCTGCTGCACTTCTCAGCCGCTGCGACGCCGGAGCCCATCCCGGTCGATCTTGGCCGCCTCGCCGAGATGATTCGCCCACTTCCCGATTCGGTGCTGCTCGGTGGCTCGTCGCCGATATGGGCCAGGACCGTGCTTCGACGGTTGCACAGCAGCGCCGCGCCGATCCTCGCCAGGCAGCAACCGATGACCGCCGATGCCGCCCTGGCGATCCGGGTACCTGCGCTGGTCCTGGCCGCTGAGGCGATGTACGCCCACGATGAAGCGCTCGCAGCCATGCTGCGCCGCCTGGCCGCAGCTACCTGTCTGATGCGCCGCCGCACCAGGAACGGCTACCCCATGGAGGCGCTCGTTCTGGCAACGGCCTGATCGTGGTGTGCGGTCAGCACGGGTGTGGGAACAGATAGTCGTTCATGACCCACCCGCGGGTGTGGCGAGGGTCGTCCCGGACATAACCGTTTCGCCAGTAATCAGTCTTGGCGATGACCACGAAGGCGGCGCCCCGATCCAGGGCGCCGACCGGATCGCCGCCCCGGCTCTTGCCCGGCGCCGAGAGGATCGAGCGTTTCCGGTCGGTGCACTGCCAGTAGACCGGGTTCCCGGCCACCGGCACGACGGTGGTCCGTCCGGTGTCGCTGCTGTCGGCGTCCTCCGAGCCACCGCCGACGATCGGGACGACGACGGCTGCCGAGCCGGCGATCGCGGCAGCCGCAGCAGCGCCGATCCACCACCGCGGGCGCCGCCCGACCGGCGGCAGCATCACGACCTGCGCCTCGGCGGAATGCTCCACCGTGGTCTCCGCCACCGCAGGCCGCACGGCGATGACCGCCGCTATGACGCGCAAGCGCTCCAGTTCCGCGAACTCACCGGGCTCGAGGCGATTTGCCAACGGCTTGATCTGATCGGCTGCCGGAACCGTCGCGCCGGTGAGCCATCGGGACACCGTCGACGTCGAGAAATGCAGCACCTTCGCGAGGTCGGCCTGGCTCATGTCCAGCGATTCCCGTGCCGCTTCCAATGCCTCCGCGAACTCGTGGACAGGCTGTGGTCGAGATATTGCCTTCCGGGGGCGTCCCACTATTTCCCTTTTCCCGCGCCGCTCAGCGCGCAACGAGTGGTTTTCCCTGGTCATGGGCATGGGATATCCCGTCTTTCCCGACTGCCCCGCCGATGCTGGCGGGATATTACTCGACCGGTTTGGATTGCTGCAAATGCCGACTCGCGGCATTTGGCCGAGATGCGAGAGGAAACCATGAAACGATTTCGCGTACCTGTGATCGCGACAGTGATTGTCGGTGGACTAATTGCTGCATTCGTGTCCGTCACCTCGGCGGACGCGGGTGAGTCGACCGCGGCGTCGCACACCGTGAAGCTTCTCGTAAAGTACGACACCTCCAGCGAATGCACCGTTTACCCGAACTATCCGAAGAAGGGCGTCATCGGCAGCGGGAAGACTTTCGCGGTGCCGGCCGGACGGAAGCGGATCATCTGGCGCTACAACGTCAACAAGGACTGGGCGGTCGTCTCCGATCCGGTGCGCGCCAAGCACAAGACGTACCCGTGGTGGGGCTTCACTCAGCGCCGTTGCATCAAGGACGAGCCCGAGCTCATCCTGCAGGGCCGCAGCCAGCAGGGTGCAAAGGAAACCGGAAGGGCGAGCTGGCGGACCGTACGCTTCAGCATGCCGCCGGCACCTGTCACGGCCAGGCACCAGCTGGTGAAGCACAACGCGATGCTGCGCGATCCGGCGAACTTCGTCGTGGGCAACGTGCCGTCCGGCTGGCATGTCGACCTGACGGCCAAGAGTCGATCGAACGGCGCTTGGGTGTACGTCTACGTTCCGAACGCCAAGCGCTGGGGTTACATCGAGCGCGTCAAGCTGTCGTGACAGACGGGTCCCCGGTCCGCCCGACGCGCGGGCCGGGGACCCCGCATCGTCCGCACCGCTTGGCCACTCGCCCGGGTGTCGCCCGGCGAGATCACCTGGCCGCGGGGTCGGAGCCGATCGAGATCGTGGTCTGGACCGTCGCCTCGTCGAGCTCGCCGATCCGTACGGTGAACTTGATCTCGTAGTTGCCCGGGTAGGGGAACGTGATCGCGCCGGCCGCGTGGTGGCGGGGCTGCAGCGGCAGCAGCGGCTGGCTCACCGGCTCGAGGTCGCGGCCGAGCAGCCGGGAGGTCACGGTCCACTGGTCGGCCGGCAGCGGTGCGCCGGCCGGGGTGTAGACGAACGCGTGGATCGTGTTGTTGTCGCCCAGCTTTGCGGGGTAGATGTTGAACTGCAGCGTGTAGAGCGGGCAGGTCAGCGTCTGGGACACCCCGTCGTCGCGGACGGCGCCCTGGTCCACCGAGGCGCTGCGGCCGGGGTTGACCTGCACCAGCACGGCGCTCAGCCCGAGGATCACCGTCGTGGCGAGGACCTCGATGCCGACCGTGCGCCGGATCGCGCGCGGGCCCGAGCTCACCACCTGCCGCCGGTTCACCAGGCGCCGGGCGACGTAGGCCACGCTCAGCGTCACCGCCAGCACCGCGAGCTTGGCGAGCAGCAGCCGCCCGTAGTCGGTGCGCCACAGCGCCGGCACCGAGCCGACCTGCACGACCGCCTGCACCGCGCCGGCGGCCACCAGCCAGACCACCGCGAGGGCCGCCCAGCGTGACCAGGCGGGCAGCAGCACGCCGAGCACCCGCGGGTCGGTCCCGCGCAGCAGGAACACGCTCAGCGTGAGCAGGCCGCCGAGCCAGACCGACATCGCGCCGAGGTGTACGACGTCCGAGGCGACGATCGCGGGGGAGAGCGGCGACGCGGCCGCGTGCCCGGTCAGCGGCCAGGTCACCAGGCCGGCCACGCCGAGCCCGAGCACGAGCAGGCCGCGCGCCCGTGAGCCGCCGCCGCGCAGCACCGGGGGCAGCAGGCCGGCCAGGATCGCGAGCACCGCGAGGCGTGCGCTCAGCGCGAGGCCGTAGGGGCTGGTCAGCACCGCGCCGAGCTCGCCGGGGGACACGTCCCACAGGGCCGAGCCGCTGCTGGCGGGCGCCTGCGTCCACAGCGCCGCCAGCGTCGCCGCAAAGATCAAAACCAGTCCGGTGTACGCGACGCGGGTCGCGCCCGTCCGGGTCCGCCGCCGGGGCCAGAGCAGGGCGAGGAACAGCGCCGGGCCGGCGGCGAGGGTGAGCCCGGCGTACGAAAGGAAGTGCGCGACCGGCGTCGCCACCGCAACCGAACGATGGGTCCTGATGTCGTCGTCGGCGGCCGGCGCGGCCGACGGCGCACCGACCGAGAACGTGATGGCGCCGCCGACCGGGTGCGTGTCCGCCGAGATCACCCGGTAGCTGACCAGGTAGGTGCCGAGCGGCTGGGCGGCGCGCCGGACCGGGATGCGCAGGGTGGCGCCGGCGACCGTGGGGGTGCCGGAGATCCGCTTGCCGGCCGGGTCGAGCACCTGCACGCGGCCGGCGACCGGGGTGATCGCCTCGCTGAAGGTCACCACGATCTCGGTCGGCGAGCTGCCGATGATGCTGCCGGGCGCGGGTGTGGAGCCGATCAGCGCGGCGTGCGCGCTGGCCGGGCCGGCGGGGGCGAGGAGCGCGCCGAACGCTACGAACAGCACAAGTAGTAAGCGCACCGGCCTCGTCACATCCCGTAGTTCGGATAGGGGAACGGAAAGGTTCAACCCGCGGACAGAGGGTTACCTCCCGAGATGTCCGCGGGGTCAGGTATCGATAGGCTGCCAGGCAGGTTACCTGTGTCTCTAGGAGGCCCCCGATGTCCGTTGACCCCCGCGCCGGGACGCCCGCCGAGCCCCGCGATCTCATCGACGTGCCGAGGGTGGTCTCGCGGTACTACACCGAGCACCCCGACCCGGCCGAGATCGGTGAGCGGGTCGCGTTCGGCACCTCCGGGCACCGCGGCTCGTCGCTGCGGACCGCCTTCAACGAGGACCACATCGCCGCGACCAGCCAGGCGATCGTCGAGTACCGGCGGGCGCAGGGCACCGACGGGCCGCTCTACCTGGGCCGCGACACGCACGCGCTGAGCGAGCCCGCGATGGTCACCGCGCTCGAGGTGTTCGCCGCCAACGACGTGCTCACCCTGATCGACAGCCGGGACGGCTACACGCCCACGCCCGCGGTCTCCCGGGCGATCCTCGCCTACAACCGCGGGCGGACCGCCGGGCTCGCCGACGGCGTGGTGGTGACGCCCTCGCACAACCCGCCGGACGACGGCGGCTTCAAGTACAACCCGCCCCACGGCGGCCCGGCCGACTCCGACGCCACCAAATGGATCCAGGACCGGGCGAACGCGCTGATCGCGGCCGGTCTCAAGGAGGTGCGCCGGGTGCCCGCCGCCCGGGCCCGGCGGTCCGAGCACGTCCGCGGTTTCGACTTCCTCGACACGTACGTGGCCGACCTGTCCTCGGTGATCGACCTGGAGGCGATCCGCAACGCCGGCGTGCGGATCGGCGCCGACCCGCTCGGCGGGGCCAGCGTCGCCTACTGGGGAGCGATCGGCGAGCGGTACGGGCTGGACCTGACCGTGGTCAACCCGGGGGTCGACCCGGCGTTCGGCTTCATGACCCTGGACTGGGACGGCAAGATCAGGATGGATTGCTCCTCGCCGTACGCGATGGCGTCGTTGATCCACCAGAAGGACCGGTTCCAGATCGCCACCGGGAACGACGCCGACGCCGACCGGCACGGCATCGTCACGCCCGACGCGGGCCTGATGAACCCGAACCACTACCTGGCCGTGGCCATCTCCTACCTGTTCCGGCAGCGCGGCGACTGGCCGGCCGGCGCCGCGATCGGCAAGACCCTGGTGTCCTCCTCGATGATCGACCGGGTTGCCGGTGACCTGGGCCGTCGCCTCGACGAGGTGCCGGTGGGCTTCAAGTGGTTCGTGCCCGGCCTGCTCGACGGCTCGATCGGCTTCGGCGGCGAGGAGAGCGCGGGCGGCTCGTTCCTGCGCCGGGACGGCTCGGCGTGGAGCACCGACAAGGACGGCATCATCCTCGACCTGCTCGCCTCCGAGATCATCGCGGTGACCGGGCGGACGCCGAGCGAGCACTACCGCGACCTGACCGCCAAGTTCGGCGAGCCCGCGTACGCCCGGATCGACGCACCCGCCACCCGCGAGGAGAAGGCGGTGCTCGCCGCGCTGTCGCCGGCCCAGGTCAGCGCCGAGGAGCTGGACGGCGAGCCGATCACCGCGGTGCTGACCACGGCGCCCGGCAACGGCGCCGCGATCGGCGGTCTCAAGGTCGCCACCGCGTCCGGCTGGTTCGCCGCCCGGCCGTCCGGCACCGAGGACGTCTACAAGATCTACGCGGAGTCCTTCCACGGCCCGGCGGCGCTCGCCCGCATCCAGGAGGAGGCCCGCGCTGTGGTCTCGGCCGCGCTGAAAGGCTGAGCCTCAGCTCCCCAGGCTCCCGGCCGACAGGTAAGTCGCAACGACAGACCTATTCGGGAGCCGGGGGAGCGCATGCCTGATCGCGTCGTGCCCGTTCGGCCCCCGGCTCAACCGCGCGGGGCGCTCTGGCCGCTGCTCGTCGCGGTCGCCGTGGTGCTGGCGGAGCTCTGCTGGCTGCCGTTCCGCGGCCACAGCAGTCTGATGATCGGGTTGGCCGGCTCGCCGATAGCGCTGGCCGCAGCCGCCTACACCTGCGGGCAGATCGGCTCGGCGGTCATGGTGGCGCGGCCGGTCCGCGCGTTCTGGCGGCAGATGGCGCATGCCTCGGTCATCCTGTTCCTGGCCGGCGTCGTCGCGTTCGCGCTGGCCAACGACGAGTCCGGCATCTCGCTGCTGCCCGCCGGGATGGACATCCTCGGCATCTTCTGGGGGATGGCCGCGCTCGTCCGGCTCCCGCTGGGCGAGAAGTCCGCGGTCGGCTGGGTGCGCATCCTGCTGGACAGCGCCGTCGTCGTCGTGGCCGGGACCCTGTTCTTCTGGTATGTGGTGCTCAGCTTCACGCCGCCGGGCACGGACCACACCACCCGGATCGCGGCCGGCGCGGTCGGCGTGGCCGGCCTGCTCGCCCTGGTGATCCTCGGGAAGGCGGTGACCGCGCGCGGCGGCCCGGTCGACTCGCGCGCGCTGCGGATGCTGGCGATCGCCCCGATCACCGAGTTGGCCGTGGTCGTCATGCTGCTGACCGCGGCGTCCGGCCCCCGCCTGACGATCAGGCTGCTGGCCGGCCCGCTGGTCGCCGTCGCGTTCTGCGCGGCCGCGTACCGCCAGCGGATGGTCCTGGCCCGCCCGGAGACCGCGGCGGTCAAGCAGCGCCGCTCGATGTGGGACCTGCTCCCGCTGCTCGCCGTCACCACCACGGCCGGCCTGGTCGTCGTGGTCTCCGCTCGGCAGATGGACGGCCGCGAGCGCGCCGTCATCATCGGCGGCGTGCTGATCGTGGTCTGCACGGTGGCCCGCCAGCTGCTCGGCCTGCGCGAGAACAACCGCCTCGTGCAGGGCATCCGCACCCAGCAGACCGAGCTCGAGCGGCTCGCGATGACCGACCCGCTGACCGGGCTCGCCAACCGCACCCGGTTCGGCACCGCGCTCGCCGAGCGCCTCGCCGGGCACCGGCCGGCCACCGTGCTGCTGATCGACATCGACGACTTCAAGATGATCAACGACTCGATGGGCCCGGCCTTCGGCGACCAGCTGCTCTACCAGGTCGCCCAGCGGCTGCGGCAGAGCGGCGCCGCCCGCGACCTGCCGGCCCGGCTCGGCGGCGACGAGTTCGCCGTGCTGCTCGACGCCGATGACATCGGGGTCGCCGAGGACGCCGCGGCGCGGACCCTGCACGCCCTGGCCGAGCCGTTCCGGGTCGGCGAGCACCAGCTGCTCGCGAACGCCAGCGTCGGCGTGGCGATCGCCGGGCAGGGCGACGGCGCCGACGAGGTGCTGCGCAACGCCGACATCGCCATGTACGAAGCGAAGGCCGGCGGCAAGGCGGCCTGGGTGCGCTTCGAGCCGCGGATGCGCCACGACGTGGTCAACCACGCCCGGCTCGCCAGCGAGCTGCACAACGCGCTCGTCCGGCACGAGCTGTACCTGCTGTACCAGCCCGTCTTCGACATCGTCACCGGCTGGCTGCACGGCGCCGAGGCCCTGGTCCGCTGGAACCACCCGGTGCGCGGGTTCGTCTCGCCCGGCGAGTTCATCCCGGTCGCCGAGCGGTCCGGGCTGATCGTGCCGCTCGGCTCGTGGGTGCTGCGCGAGGCCTGCGAGCAGCTGGCCCGCTGGCACGCCGAGTACGGCGACGGCGCGATCAAGACGATCAACGTGAACGTGGCGGTCCGCCAGCTGCGCGAGCCGGGCTTCGTCGACGAGGTCGCGGCGGTGCTCAGCGAGACCGGGCTGCTGCCGCAGAACCTGGTCGTGGAGATCACCGAGTCGTCGGTGGCCGACGGCCGGCAGGTGCGCGAGACGCTGAACGCGCTGCACGAGATGGGTGTCCGGCTGGCGCTCGACGACTTCGGCACCGGCCAGTCGTCGCTGTCGCTGCTGCGGGCCTTCCCGGTCGACGTCCTGAAACTGGACAAGTCGTTTGTCGACGGCATCGCCGACGGCGACGACCGCGGCCGCCTGGCGGTCGCCGCGGCGGTCGGCCAGCTGGCCGAGTACTTGCAGCTGTCGGCGGTGGCCGAGGGCATCGAGAGCCAGGCCCAGCTGGAGCGCCTGCGTGAGATGGGCTACCGGCTCGGTCAGGGTTTCTATCTGGCCAAGCCGCTGCCCGCGGACGAGGCCGGCAGGCTGATGGTTGCCGACCCCGTCCCCGCGATCTCCTAGGCCTCGACCTCTTTACGGTCGTCGGTCGCCCAGAGGGTGTGGAACGAGCCGGGCTTGTCGATGCGGTGGTACGTGTGTGCGCCGAAGAAGTCGCGCTGGCCCTGGATCAGCGCGGCCGGCAGCCGCTTGGCCCGCAGCCCGTCGTAGTAGGCGAGCGCGGACGCGAAGCCCGGCGCCGGGATGCCCTGCGCCGCCGCGGTGGCCACGACCCGCCGCCAGGCGTCCTGTGCGCCGCTGACCGCGTCCAGGAAATAGTCGTCGACCAGCAGCGTCGCGAGCTCCGGCTGCTTGTCGTACGCCTGCTTGATGAAGTCCAGGAACTTGGCCCGGATGATGCAGCCGGCCCGCCAGATCTTGGCCATCGCGCCCGGGTCGATCTCCCAGCCGTACTCCTTGCTGGCCGCCTGGATCTGCTGGAAGCCCTGCGCGTACGCGACGATCTTCGAGGCGAACAGCGCCTGCTCGACGTCGGCCTGCAGGTCACCGGCGTGCTCGGCCGCGGTGGCGGTCGGACCGGGCAGGCCCGCCTCGGCCGCCGCCTTGCGGGTGTCGGCCCCACCGGAGAGCGCCCGGGCGAACACCGACTCGGCGATGCCGCTGACCGGCACGGCGAGGTCGAGCGCCGCCTGCACGGTCCACCGGCCGGTGCCCTTCTGCTCGGCCTGGTCCAGCACGACGTCCACGAACGGCTTGCCGGTCGCGGCGTCGACCTGCTTGAGCACCTCGGCGGTGATCTCGATCAGGTACGAGCCGAGCCGGCCGTCGTTCCAGCCCTTGAAGATCTCGGCGATCTCCGCCGGCGAGTGGCCGCCCACCTGACGGAGCAGGTCGTACGCCTCGGCGATGAGCTGCATGTCGGCGTACTCGATGCCGTTGTGCACCATCTTCACGAAGTGGCCGGCGCCGTCCGGGCCGACGTGCACGCAGCACGGCTCCCCGTCCACCTTCGCGGCGATGTCCTCGAGCAGCGGGCCGAGCGCGACGTACGACTCCTTCGGGCCGCCCGGCATGATGCTCGGGCCGTGCAGCGCGCCCTCCTCGCCGCCGGAGACGCCCGCGCCCACGAAGTGGATGCCGATCTCCTTCAGCGCGGCCTCGCGGCGCCGGGTGTCCAGGTAGTGCGCGTTGCCCGCGTCGATCAGCATGTCGCCGGGCTCGAGCAGCGGCGCGAACTCGTCGATCACCGCGTCGGTCGGCCCACCGGCCTTCACCATGATCACGACCCGGCGGGGGCGCTCCAGGCTCGCGACGAAATCCTCGGCGGACTCGGACGGGATGAACTTTCCTTCGTGCCCGAACTGCTCGACCAGCTCCTTGGTGCGGCCGTACGAGCGGTTGTGCAAGGCCACGGTGTGGCCGTGCCGGGCGAAGTTGCGCGCCAGGTTGCGCCCCATCACCGCCAGACCGGTGACCCCGATCTGTGCCTTCTCCGACATCATTGACGTCCTTCCCTTGCTACTAGCAACGCCCTCATTCTTACCTACGGGATCGGCCAGATCTTGGTTCGATGGGAGTCGTCCCGAAGGGCAGTAAAAGGCGCGCCGTGACCTGCGCGACGCGTAAGATCGTCCGGCGGTAGGCTGCTGTCCATGCCGAGCGGGACGTCCTGACATGAGGCGTGGCGAGATCTGGACCATCGGCAGCCGCACGGATCTTCGCTATCGCGTCCTCGTGCTGTCCGGCGACAGCTACAACGACCGGAAGAACGCGGCGCCGTTCTGCGCGCCGATCGTCCGGCAGCGCGGCGCGACCGAACTGCCGCCGTACGCGGTCGCCCTCACCGAACAGGACCCGATCACCGGCGTCGTCGTGGTCAACCGGATGCGCCGCCTGCCCGCGTCGATCGGCGCCGAGCGGATCGGCATGGTCACCGGGTCGAGCATGGTCCGGCTGGACGAGGCGGTCCGCTCCCTGTTCGAGCTCTGACTCCGGCAAATCGGGTGCACAGTTCGAGGTGATCTGACCCGACCCGGGCCGCAGGTCGGCGCCGGCCCGGATGAACGGCCGATGACGTTCATGCGGCGACTGCCGTAAGCAGGAGGCCGCATTCTTTTTTGGGTACGGGGAGGGCGCGGTGGCTCGGGCATACGCGGAAGTGGCCGGCGGCCTGCGTCCCGTGCCCGACTTCCTCCGAGACGTCACCGACCGGGAGAGTCACCTCCGCCGGCTGGCCGAGGTGGAGCGCCGGCTCGCCGACGAGCACGAGCTGGCCGACCGGCTGCAGCGGATCATCCTGCCGCTGCCGGACGGCCCGATCGAGTTCCCGGGCATCAAGGTCGCCGTTCGCTACCTGCCGGCCGGCACCGAGGGCCTGGTCGGCGGCGACTGGTACCAAGCGACCCGGCTGCGCGACGGCTCGGTGCTGCTGGCGATCGGCGACGTGGCCGGCCACGGAATCCCGGCCGCGACCACGATGGCCCAGCTGCGGCACGCGTTGCGGGCCCTCGCCGTCACCACCCACGACCCCGGGGTCCTGCTCGGACAGCTCAACCGGCTCACCTGCGAGCTGGAACGGGAGACTCCGGAGCTGGCGGCCACCGCGGTGGTCGCCCGGTTCGACCCGGCCCGCCAGGAGATCGTCTGGGCCCAGGCCGGCCACCCGCCGCCGCTGCTGTCCCGCGGCGGCCGCACGGCGCCGCTGGACCGCCCGCCCGGCCCGATGCTCGGCGTCCTCGAGGACGCCGTCTACCCCACCGCCCGGCTGCCGTTCCGGATCGGCGACCTGCTGCTGCTCTACACCGACGGCCTGGTCGAGCACCGGCGTCGTGGCCCCGACGACGGCCTGGCCCACGCGATCCGCACGGTCGACGAGGCGGTCCGGGCGTGCCCGCAGCAGCCCCTCGCCCAGCTCGTGTCCCGCCTGCGGCAGGCCAACCCGGACGACGACACCTGCATCCTGGCCGCCCGCCCGGTCACCGGCTGGACCCACGACCTGCGCCATCACCTGCGCCGGCCGGTCTGAACCGTCAGCCCCGGACGATCCGGGGGGCGTCGAAGTCCCGGTTGTCGATCAGCACCCCGGCCCGCTGCTGCGGCGAGCAGGCGGCGAAGTAGATGCGCTGCGCCTCGACGTACCGCCGCATGCTCGGATGCTCCGGATCCGGGTTCGTGCCGTCCCGGCGTGCCATCCGACTCGCGGTGACGGCGAACGGGACGTCCAGGAACACCGACAGGTCCCACCCCGCGCCGATCTCGTCCCGTTGCAGGAAGAGCCCATCGACGATGAGAACTGTCCCCGGCGCGGCGGTTCGCGGCCGCGGGCGCAGAACCTCGTCGGTGGCGACGTCGTGCGCGGTGGGCCGGTAGCGGCGCGAGCCACCCGCGGCGAACGGGTCCAGAACGTCGCTGCGGAACCGCTCGTAGTCGTACGAATCCCGCCAGAAGCCCTCCGGGGAGTCGCGGCCCAGCCGGTACCGCACGGCCCGGACGTGGTGGAAGTCGTCGAGCGACACCCGGACGACCGGACGCCCGAGATGCCGGACCGCCGCGGCCAGCTCCTGAGCGAAGACGGTCTTGCCGGAGCCGTCCGGTCCGTCGACCGCCACCCGGAGACAGTCGCCGTCCCGGGACGCGGGAATCCGGCGCGCGACGTAGCTCAGGACCTCGTGTCGGGTCAATGCAGGCTCGAGCGGCGCGTGGGGGAGAGGCGGAGCTGTTCGGCCCTGGTGACCTGCTCGGGGAGGTCGGCGTGCAGGGGCGACCGGGTGAGCCACACGAGCGCGTGCTCACCCTCGCGGACCGGGAGCCGGGGGAAGTCGTTCGGTGCGTACTCGGTGCCCAGCACGGCCACGGTGTCCGGTGGGCATCCGGCGGGATCGGGGAACGGGCCGGCCCCGTACCAGATCGTCGCGTACAGCATCGATGCCGGATCGGCGCTGCCGCGCTCGTACACCGGAACCGTGACGATCTCGCGGAGCAGCAGCACATTGTCCGAGTCGACCATCGTCGCGTTCGCCGCCGGCCCGTGCTGCGCCCACACCGGGCCGCCGTAGAAGGCGGTCAGGCCGGCCCGGCGCGCCGGCATGTCGGGGAAGCCGCGCAGCCACACGAACTGGCCGGGCCGGTCGAGATCGCGAAACTGGCCCAGCACCGCCATCCCCAGCTCCTCCTGCGTCTCGACGAACTCGCGGTCGAACAGGTCGATCAGCTCATCGCGTCGCCCCTCGCGCAGGGTGTAGCGGCGTAGCTCGACGATCACGCCAGAATCCTTTCCAGTACGTCGTGGATGCTCCGCCGCGCCAGCGCCGCCCGGAACGCCTCGGTGGCATCCTCGTACAGATCGGTCAGGACGGGACGGATCCCCCGCCCGACCGGGCACTGCAGGTTCGGCTCGGAGTGGTGCAGCGCCAGCAGCGGCTCCGGCGAGACGGCGAGCCAGACGTCCAGCAGCGTGATCTCGGTCGCCGGCCGCCCGAGGGAGAAGCCCGCGCCGCGCCCGCGGCGAGCGGTCACCAGGCCGGCCCGCTGCAGGTCGCCGAGGCTGCGCCGGACGACGACCGGGTTCGTGTTGACGCTGGCCGCCACCTCGTCGGAGCCGAGCACCGCCCGCCCCTGCCGCCGCGCCAGCTCGAGCCACGCCAAGGCGTGAGCGGCGATCGTCACTCTGCTGTTGGCCGCCACGCCCGACAGTCTTCACCACCTCTCCCTTAAAAGCAACAAGACCTGTTACATCATGGCTCCCTGGTTCAAGGACCTCGCCTCGCGCCGCCGTGCAGCTGACCAACCGGGTGCAGGTGGCACTGCTCGTGCACGACGCCGCCGGTCATTAGTTATGTGGTTACAATAGTTGGGTGAACATAACTAATCGCGGGAGCAGACCCGGACTGATCCTGGTCATCTGCTGCCTGAGCATCCTGCTGGTCAGCCTCGACGTCACGATCGTCAACATCGCGCTGCCCGCGATCCGGTCCAGCCTGGGCGCGTCGTTCAGCGGCCTGCAGTGGACGATCGACAGCTACACGCTGGTGCTGGCCTCGCTGCTGATGCTGTCCGGCTCGCTCGGCGACCGGCTCGGTCGCCGGCGGATCTTCCAGGCCGGGCTGGCGCTGTTCACGCTCGGCTCGCTGCTCTGCGGCCTGGCGCCGACCCTCGGCTGGCTGATCGCGTTCCGGGTCCTGCAGGCCGCCGGCGGCTCGATGCTCAACCCGGTCGCCATGGCGATCGTCGTCAACACCTTCAGCGACCCGAGACAGCGCGCTCGCGCGATCGGGATCTGGGGCGGCGTCGTCGGGGTGAGCATGGCCCTCGGCCCGATCCTCGGCGGGACGCTGGTCGACCGGGTCGGCTGGCGCTCGATCTTCTGGGTCAACGTGCCGATCGGCGTGGCCGCGCTCGTCCTGACCCGGCTGTTCGTCCCGGAGTCGCGGGCCGCGGTCGCCCGCGCCGTCGACCCGATCGGGCAGGTCCTGGTCCTGCTCCTGCTCGGGACGCTGACCTACGCCATCATCGACGCGCCGCGGACCGGCTGGCTCGCGCCCGGCACGCTGGTGCTGTTCGGCGCCGCGGCGGCCGCCGCGGCCGGGCTCGCGGTCGCCGAACCGCGCCGCCGCGAGCCCCTGATCGACTTCAGGTTCTTCAGCTCGGTGCCGTTCACCGCCGCGACGCTGACCGCGGTGGCCGCGTTCGCCACGCTCGGCTCGTTCCTCTTCGTCAACACCCTCTACCTGCAGAATGTGCTGGGCTATTCGCCGGTCATGGCCGGGCTGCTCACGTTGCCGATGGCCGTGATGGCGGCCGTGTTCGCCCCGGTATCGGGCCGGCTGGTCGCGGCCCGGGGCGCTCGGCTGCCACTGGTCCTCGCCGGGACCTTCACCGCGGCCGGTGCGGCGCTGCTCATCCGGCTCGCGCCGACCACCTCCCACGCCCAGCTGTTGGTCGCGTATACCCTCATCGGCATGGGTTTCGGCCTGGTCAATGCACCGATCACGAATACGGCAACCTCCGGCATGCCGCGGGCCCGCGCCGGGGTGGCCTCGGCCACCGCGTCCACCAGCCGCCAGGTCGGCATCTCGCTGGGCGTGGCGGTCGGCGGTTCCCTGGTCGCCGGCGCGTCCGGCGCGCAGTTCACCGCCGACAGCCACGCGGTCTGGGCGCTGATCGTCGGCTGCGGCGTGGTGATCGCACTGCTGGGCCTGCTCTCCACGGGACGAGCGGCGGAGCGCACCGCGGCCCGCACCGGCCATCTGCTGGAGGCGGAGGTGCACGATGCCGAGCGTCGCGTCGCGGCCGCCTGAGACCCCCGCCGAGGTCTGGGCACAGATGCGGGAGTTCGTCGATCGTCACTCGCCCCGGCACCAGCTACGCGCCCAGCTCGGCGAGGGGCTGGGCAAGGGCCGAAAGAAGATCATGGTGCTGGTGCAGCTGGCGGCCGGCCCGCTGACCGCCGGGGAGATCGCCGAGGCGCACGGGATCGACCGTCCCTATGCGACCGCGATCATCGACCAGTTGGAGACCGACGGCCTGGCCGAGCGGACCACCGATCCCGCCGACCGCCGGCGCAAGCTGATCGCGCTCACCCCGAAGGGCCACGCCGCGGCCGTGACCGCGACGCAGATCATCCAGACGCCGCCGGCCGCCCTGGCCGAGCTGACCCGAGCCGAGCTGACCCAGCTCGGCGCAATCCTGGCCCGGCTCACCGCGGCCTGACCGTCGGCGGGGGTGTCATGGACACTGAGCGGATGACGAGCGTTGGTTCGGTGCGTGCCTTCGACGCCGACGAAGGCTGGGGAGTCATCGACGGCCCGGACGTGCCGGGCGGCTGTTGGGTGCACTTCTCGGCCATCGCCACGGCGGGATTTCGAGAGCTCCGGCCGGGGCAGCCGGTCCGCTTCCGCGCCGAAGCGGCGGACCAGGACGGATACGCCTATCGGGCGGTGCAGGTCTGGTCGGGCAACGCCGAGCCGCCGGATCCTCCACCGACCCACGACGACCGCTCCGGCGGATACCACAGCCGGCTGACTCTCACGGTCGATCCGCCCCCGTCGTCAGACGCGCCGGCCTAGCGCGAACACGTCGCGGTAGACCATCTTGCGGCGGCTCCAGACTCCCGCCGAGAACCCGGAGATCCGAACCCCGGCACGGTCAAGCAGCACGAATCCGGCGGTCATCGCCACGAAGTACGCCAGCAGGAGCCAACCGTCCCCCGGGACATGCGCAAGCTCGCAGACGATGTAGAGGACAAGGATCACGACCATCGCGCGAAGGGCCCACACACCGGCGCGGTAGGAAGGGTGTGAGCGGCTCGCCCGTAGCTGCTCGTCGTTGATCAACACGCGGCGAAGCATGGCATCCTCGAGTGCACGCCGTCGAGAGGCCGGTGCTTGCCTCGCTCGTCAGCCCGTCCATGCGGGCCGCCTCGCTATTGCGCCGGATGGGAAGGCTTACCGTCCTGGCGGGTGCGCAGCAGCCGGAGAACGCCGGATGTGGGGTGGTAGCCGAAAGCGTTCGTGGCGGCGCCGGAGTCGTAGACCCGGTCGATCCGCTCCGGCAGTGCCCAGCCCCGGGCGCGGAATGCCGCCGCGACCTCGGGAGCACGTTCGGCGATCACGCTTGCCGCGCCATGGTGCAGGGCGACGCAGTCGGCTTTGCGGAACGGATACCGCCCGGCGATGTTGAAGGTGCCGGCCACGGCGTCGTGCGCCACCACGGTCGCCGTTGCGGTCGCGACGTCGGCGAGGCGGACGGCCCGGTGCAGCAGCCGAGTGGCCAGCACGGGCAAGGGCTCGGGGAAGCACCGGGCGATGCGCAGCGCGGCGGAGGTGATCGGGCTGGACGCGACGAGCCGCTCGGCGGCCAGTTTCGTCTCGTCGTAGATGTCACGTGGCTGCGGCGGCAGTTCCTCGTCGACCCAGACCGCGCGATCGGTCGGTACCAGAGCACTCCCGTACACGCTGGTGCTGCTGATGTAGACGAAACGCCGCACGCCGGCCGCTTCCGCATCGTCGAGGAGGGCCGCGGTGGCGTCGACGTTGACCGCCCGGAACTCCGCGTCGTCGACGATCCCGACGTGGGGAGCATGCAGGGCCGCCGCGTGGACCACGACGTCGGCCGTCCGGAGCAGGGCGCGGCGCACGTACGCGTCCCGGAGGTCACCGACGATGCCGGTCCGCCGGCCCGGTGCACGGTCGACGCCGCGAACCTGCCAACCGGCGGCCTCGAGTGCTCCCGCGACGGCGTCGCCGACCCGGCCCGAGCTGCCCGTGACCGCGACGATCCGGGCCGGTGGCTCCGCGACCACGCTCTCGTGCACGAGTCATCCTTTCCACAGGCGGCGGTGGAACCCCGGCAGCCCGCAGGTTCGTGAGCAGGGCGATCGCACCGGTGGCGGCACTCAGGCCAACTCGGCGATCACCGCGCGGACCATGCGGCGGCCGTGCTCGGCCATCCGCGGGAAGGTGTGCCGGTAGTAGTCGATGCCGGTCAGCGAAGGGGCCAGCGCCCAGCCGCAGGCGCGGCGCCAGGTCGCGTCGTCGTAGCCGACGGCGTCGCGGTAGGCGTCGCGAGCCGCGCCGGTGAAGGTCCACAGCGCGGGAGCGACGTCCGGGGCGGGATCGCCGACGCCGGGCGCGCCGAAGTCGATGACCGCGGCCAGGCCGTTCCCGTTGGTGATCAGATTGCCGGGCTGCAGGTCGCCGTGGATCCATACCGGGTCCCGGTCCCAGTCGGGGGCGGCCAGGCAGGTGTTCCAGGCGGCCTCGGCGGCCGCGACATCGAACCCGTCGTCATGCTGGGCGAGGCGCGGCAACACCTGTCGTACGCCCTCGTCGGCGTGGATCAGGGCGGCGCCGCGGGCGCCCGGCGGCTTCGACGGGCCGCCGCCCGGATCGATGCGGTGCAGCGCGCGGACGAAGGCGGCCAGCTGGTGAGACAGCGGTACGTCATCGCAGCCCAGCCGCGCGGGCGTGTGGCCCGCGAACCAGGGCACCACAGTCCACCGCCACGGGTAGCCCGCGCCCGGCTCGCCGACGTGGAGCGGAACGGGGACTCGCGCCGGAAGGTGCGACGCGAGCACGGGGAGCCACCGCGCGTCGGAGCCGGCTCGGTCCACCGCCCAGGCGATCTTGGGCATGCGGGCGACCAGGGCGTCACCGACCCGGAAAAGGGCGTGGTCGGTGCCTTCCAGCTCCGCCGGCAGGGCGGTGACGGGGAGCTCGGACCATTGCGGGCACTGCTCCGCCAGCAGGTCGCGCACCTGCTCGACGGTGACCCGGACCTCGTCCTCATGCAGCGGCACGATCGGCACCGTAATGCGGGTCCGGCGGGCCGCGCCACCGGATTTGCCCGGTGCGTCGGCGATCTATCCTGCCGGGCAACGACACGGAAGGTGGCCACGATGGCTCGCACCCGGCTGTACCTCGTCCGCCACGGCGAACAGGAGGCCGACGGGTGGCTCTCGCCACTCGGCCGTGAGCAGGCCGATCGGCTGGGCCGGCGACTGCGGACGGTGCCCGTCTCGACGATTCATCACAGCCCGCTGACCAGGGCCGCCCAGACCGCCGAGATCGTCGCCGGCCATCTGCCCCGGGTGCCGCGACACGACTGCGACTTCGTCGCGGACCGAACGCCGGTGCCCTCTCCGGACCACCGCGACGCGTACCCGGATCGGTGGCTTCGCTGGCTGGACGACGTGCCGGCCGCCGAACGCGACGAGGACGCGACCGCGTTGCGGGCGGCCGTCGCGCACTTCGGCGTTGTCGGCGACGACGACCGGAACGAACTGCTGATCACGCACAACTTCGTCATCGGCTGGTTCGTCCGCCACGTGCTGGACGCCCCGCACTGGCGGTGGATCGGCCTCGACCTGGACAACTGCGCGATCAGCACCGTGCAGTGGGAAACCGGCCGACCCCCGGCGCTGATCAGCTTCAACGACACGGGACACCTGTAGCCGGTCCTGCGCCCGTCTCGTGGTGCGAGAAACCGCTTGGACGCGTGCGTGGGCGTCGGGGACAGTCGGGCCATGGACGACTCGATCACCGTACGTCATCGGTCTGCGGCTGAGATCGCGGAAGGGCTGCACCTCGTGCGGCGATCTCCCCGGGGCGTCGGCACCCTGGCACTGGCCGTACGCCGGCCGGCCGTCGATGCCCGTGAGGTGCTGTCCCGGGCCGAGCTGGACGCCGACGCGGGGCTGATCGGCGACAGCTGGAGCCGACGGCCCAGCTCGCGAACGGCCGACCGGTCACCGCACCCCGACATGCAGCTGAACGTGATCAACGCCCGTTTCATCGAACTGATCGCCGGTTCCGATCATGATGCCTGGGCGCTCGCCGGGGACCAGCTCTACATCGATCTCGACCTGAGCGTCGACGCCCTGCCGGCCGGATCCCGGCTGGCGATCGGCGACCGGGCTGTCATCGAGGTGACCGACCAGCCGCACACCGGCTGTGCCAAGTTCGCCGCCCGGTTCGGCCGCGATGCCCACCAGGCCGTCTGGACCGAGGAGGGGAAACGACTGCGACTGCGCGGCCTCAACGCCCGGGTGATCGTCGGCGCGACGATCGGAACGGGCGACACCGTGCGGCTGCTCCCCGCCGGGACGCCGGAGGGCCCGGCCGGCCTCTGACAGCGCCGGCCGGGCCCCGCTGTCAGCCGATCAGCGTGGCGCTGAATCGCGCAGCGGCGGCGTCGAACTCGACGACGCGTACGCGCAGCGTCGCGCCGACCGCGGCACTGCCGCCGCGGACGAGGCCTGGCACACCGGCATCGGACTCGACGAAGAGCCCGAACGGCTTGGCCGAGGTGACGACGACGTCGATCTCGTCGCCCGGCTTCAGGAGGGTTCCGGTCATGCGGCTCACCCCCTCTCGATACCTCAGGGTGAGTCGGACAGCGGCGCCGGCGCGGCCCCAGGTCGCCCTTTCGTCGCGGGGTCGTGCGGGCGCCGGGCTCTGCCCGGACGTCACGACTGCGAGGATACCGACCCGGACGCGCCGACCCGGCGACGGCGGAAATGCCCGAAATGGACCGTATCCTCGCAGGCGGGTTTGTCGCCGTCCGAGGAGTTGGCCGTGAAACGGATCTTGTCGTTCGTTCTTGTCGTCGTGGGGCTGGTCGGCGTGGCCGGACCGGCCGGGGCCGCCCCGCCGCCGTACGACAGCGGGACCATCCCGCTCACCGGTACCGGAACCGCGGGTACCGGCGGCTACTGCCCGTTCGACGTCCGCCTCGACTATGTCAGCCACGAAAAGACGACCAAGACCGCCGGGCCCGATGGCTCCACCCTGTTCCACTTCACCGGAAACGCGACCGCGACGGTGACCAACGTGAGCTCGGGCAAGACCCTTCACTACAACATCAGCGGGCCCGGGACGACCACGGTCTACCCGGACAACTCGGTCAGCGCGGACTACACCGGCCCGTTCCTGCTGTTCACCACGGTGGCGAACAGCTACTCCGGCGTTCCGCAGCTGGCGTACACCACCGGCCACGTGCAGTTCACCCTCACCCCGTCCGGAGTGACCACGAGCTACCACCGGGACGGCAACTCCACCGATGTTTGCGCGGCCCTGGCCTGACCGGTCGCCACGCGCCGCCCGGTGTCGGGCCGGCCGCGATCGGGCACCACCGTGCCATGACCGGATACGTGCTCGTGGGCGGTTGGCCCGCGTCCGGAAAGACCACGATCGCTCGTGCCCTGGCGTCCGGCCTCCGGCTCCCGTACCTCGCCAAGGACGAGGTCAAGGAGGCGCTGATGGACTCCCTGGGCGCCCCCGCGACCGTCGAACAGTCACGTCGCCTGGGTGCGGCGGCGGTGCACGCCGTTCTGCGGGTCGCGAAAGGATGTCCGGCCGCCGTCGTCGACAGCACCTGGTATCCGTACGCCCTGCCGTTGGTGCAGGCCCTTGGCGGTCCCTTCGTCGAGGTCCGGTGCAAGGTCGACGTGGCGGTCGCCCGCGAGCGCTATCGGCGCCGGGTCCGGGACGGGCGGCACCTGGACGACCTGCGCACCGAGGAGGAGCTCTGGGGGAGCGACGTCCCGCCGCTCGGGGTGGGACCGCTGGTGGAGGTCGACACCGCGCGGACGGTCGACACGGCCGCCCTGGCCGCGACCGTCCGCCGGGCGCTGACGCGACCGATCGTCACGCGCGGCGGATCGTGATGTCGCCGTAGGACGTGCGGGCGCGGACCTCGACGGTCTCGGCCGCCTCCTCCGGTCCGGTGGCATTTTCGAGCAGATTGCGTACGTGTCCGAAGCCCGTCTTCACCTCCAGCCACGCGGCGGTGCCCTCGGCGATGCCGACGTCCAGATCGCCCGCGGGGGTCACCAGCACGACCGAGCCGCGGACCACCGCACCGATCCGGATGGTGCCGTTGGAGGTCTTCGCGTCGACTCCGGCGCCGGCCCGCCCGACGGTGATGTCACCGTTGGCGTTGCGGACCCGCAGGTCACCGCCGGCCGACGAGACCGTGGTGGCGCCGTTGGAGTTCTTGATCGCCACGGTGCCGGCGACGCCGCCGAGCTCGATCCGGCCGCTGCCGGTCGACACGTCCGCGTTGCCGTCGATCTCGTCGGCGGTGATGTGCCCGGCGCCGGTCCTGAGCCGGCACTGCCCGAGCCGGCCGGTGGCCCGGATGTCCCCGGCGGCGATGTCGGCGCTCACCATTGAGCCGGCCGGCAGCTCGATGGTCACGTCGACCGCCCGGGTCTTGCGGGAGAAGTCGAACGTCCGCCTCGGCCCGATGATCCGCAGTTCGCCGTGCGCGAGCTCGACCCGCACCTGCCGGGCGGCCTGCACATCGGACTCGTCGGTGTCGTCGCCGGGCCGGACGTCGACGACGGTGTCGGCGCGCTCGCCCGCGGTTATCCGCACTTCCGCGACTCCGACCTCGAGCGTGACGGTGACGGATTCCGGCGTGTCGAAAGTAGGCACGATGATCCCCTCGTAGTGACTCGTCGGGTCGTTCCGCTGCTCAGCGGACCCAGCCGGTGAAGCCCTGCCGCGCCCGCCGGCCGCCGCGCGGCTCGGTGCTCGCGGCCGGCTGCCGCAGTCCGGCCGCGGCCGCCCGGACCAGCCAGGCGTTGACCGACCGGCCCTCCCGGGCGGCGGCCTCCTCGATCGCGGCCTTCAGATGCTCCGGCATGCGTACGTTGATCCGCGCCGCCGGCCCGTCCTCGGCGACCTGCAGCTCACCCTCGGCGGCGGGCTCCGGTGCCTCCGCGGCCGGCAGGCTGACCACGAAATCCGGGTCCCGCCCGCGCAGCCGCACCGCCACCGACCCCGGCGCCAGATCCTGCGTGATCTCGTCGGCCGCCGCCGACAACGCATCCAGCAACGTCATCCGGATCGCCGATTCGAGGGACCCGGTCAGGCGCTCGACCAGCGCACGCGCCTCCGGACCGCCCGCCTCGGCGAGGGTGGCGAACTCGCGGCCGAGGTTGTTCACGTACGACGTCAGGTCCATGGCACCACTATGGCACCAATATGATGCCAACAGCAAGTCGCCCTGGCTCAGCGCGATACGAGGTCGGACGTATGCCCGGGGGACGGCGGGGTATTCGCAGGTCATGCACCGGTACGGGGACGAGGTGGCGGCGGTCGCGCGTCCGCTGCGGGACCCGGGCGACCTGAACGTGCTGATCGACCGGGTGGGCGACGCGCGGGTGGTGCTGATCGGCGAGGCCAGCCACGGCACGCACGAGTTCTACGCGTGGCGGGCCGAGCTGACCGCCCGGCTGATCGAGGAGCGCGCCTTCTCGTTCGTCGCGGTCGAGGGCGACTGGCCGGACTGCGCGCGGGTCGACGCGGCGGTGCGCGGCGGGCCGGCGCCGCGGGAGGCGCTGCTCGCGTACGACCGCTGGCCGACCTGGATGTGGGCCAACGAGGAACTGGTCGACTTCGCCGAGTGGCTGCGCGGCCACAATGCCCGGCACCGGGCGGCCGTCGGCTTCCACGGGCTCGACGTGTACTCGCTGTGGGAGTCGCTGCGGGAGATCCTGGTCTGGCTGCGTGCGCACGATCCGGAGCTGGTGCCGGTGGCGCTGCGGGCGTACCACTGCCTCGAGCCCTACCACGAAGACCCCAGCGCCTACGCGTACGCGACCAGGTTCGTCCCGCACAGCTGCGAGGACCAGGTGGTACGCATGCTCGTCGAGCTCCGCGGCGCCGACTTCGAGGTGTGGCAGAACGCCGAGGTGGTGGCCGGCGCCGAGCACTACTACCGGGCGATGATGCAGGGCGGCGCCCGCTCCTGGAACGTCCGCGACCGGCACATGGACGCGACACTCGGCCGGCTGTTCGACCACTACGGGCCGGGCGCGCGGGCCGTCGTGTGGGCGCACAACACGCACGTGGGCGACGGGCGGGCCACCGAACAGTCCCTGCACGGCGAGGTGACGCTGGGGGAGCTGGCCCGCGAGCGGTTCGGCGCGGACAACGTCGTACTCGTCGGCCTGGGATCGCATCGGGGCACGGTGGTCGCCGGCCGCTCCTGGGGCGCGCCGATGGAGGTCATGGGTGTGCCGGCCGGGCGGCCCGGCTCGATCGAGGACGTGCTGCACGCGGTCGCGCCGCCGGCGGCGATGTTCGTGTTCCCGCCGCTGGGCGACCGGCCCGACCTGCTGGTCGACGCGGTGCCGCACCGGGCCATCGGGGTGGTCTATCGGCCGGAGCGCGACCACTGGGCGAACTACGTGCCGTCGGCGCTGGGCGACCGCTACGACGCGTTCCTGTGGGTGGACCGGACGCGGGCCCTGAGGCCGCTGCATCCGATGCACATCGACACCCGGGAGCCGGAGACCTATCCGAGCGGCGTCTGATTTCTCGGTGGCGCGGCAGCGGGACAATGGATCGGTGAACGACAAGGAGCCCGTCCTCACTAAACAGACGGCTCCGCCGCCCCCGCCGGACGACGGAACGCCGGTCGACGCCCAGCACCGTCATCTCGTCCAGGCGATGGAGCACCTGCTGCACCATCACCTCGCCGAGCACCTCAACGAGGTCGAGCACCGGATGGCCGGCCACCTGCGGGAGGCCGTCTCCACCGGGCACCGCCGCTTCGACCACGCGGTGGACGTCTGCACGCCCGCATGGCTGCGGCCCACCGCCGGTGAGCCCCGCTGGCCGGTCGCGATCGCGGTGATGGTGGCCATCGGGCTGCAGCTCAGCGTGCCCAGCCGGCTGGCGATCAAGCCACAGTGGCTGCTGCCGGTGCTGGAGGCCGCGATCCTGGCCCTGCTCATCGTGGCCAACCCGCGGCGGATCTCCACCAGGCACCGGTGGGTGCGCCCGCTCAGTCTGATCCTGGTCGGCCTGGCCACGCTGGCCAACGTCTACTCCGCGGCGCGCCTGGTCCTCAATCTGGTGCACGGCAAGGAGGGCGAGCGCGCCGGCCCGCTGCTGGTCATCGGGGGCGCGGTGTGGCTGACCAACGTGATCGTCTTCGCGCTGTGGTACTGGGAGTTCGACCGCGGCGGTCCCGCCGCCCGGGCCAACGCCACCAAGCGCTACCCGGACTTCCAGTTCACCCAGATGGCCATGTCCGACGACATTCACCTGGACTGGGAGCCGACCTTCGTCGACTACCTGTACCTGTCGTTCACCAACGCCACCGCGTTCAGCCCGACCGACACGGTGCCGATGACCCGCTGGGCCAAGCTGCTCATGCTGACCCAGTCGTGCGTGTCGCTCGCGACGGTGGCGCTGGTGATCGCCCGCGCGGTGAACATCCTGGCCTAGGTGCAGGGTGCTCATTTCCGCTCCAGGATCTCCTTGATCTCTTGGATCCCCCGCTCGACGCGGCCCCGCACCACATCGGCCATGGCGTGCGGGAGAACGTCGGTCAGCCAGACGAGGCGACTGCGATCGCCGTCCTCGAACACCTGAAACGCCGCGTGGTGATAGGTCAGCGGCAGTCGTTGCCCGTCGGTCACCGTGTACGCCATCCGGCGGATGTCGTGGTCGACGGCCAGAATGAGTTCGCGTACCTGGGTGCCGTCCGGCATGGTCAGGATGCGGACGTCCCCCTCGACCCGGGCGGCGGCCACCCGTCCCGGCAACAGCCGCCGGTGTACCGCACCGACGTCGGCGACCGCGTCCCACACCTGGCGCGCCGGAGCCTCGATGAACGCCTCGACGCTGACTGTGGCCATCGGTGACACATCCCTCTTCGAGCGGCGGTAGGTCGGCGGGCAGCCTATCGGCCTAGGAGGGCTTCAGGTAGCTGCCGACCAGGGCGAGCCACTCCGGCTTGACGATCCAGGCGTTCCGGTCGTGCGGGTCGGTGTAGTAGATGCCGTGTTCGCCGGGGTTGCTGCCGTCGATCCGATAGGTCCACCACGACCAGCCGACCCCGGCGGAGTTCAGGGCGGCCAGCACGGTCCGGGCCTTCGCCTCGCTGTCCGGTTTGCCGCTGGGGATGCCCACCTGGTTGATGTAGACCGGCGCGTCGAACTGCTGCTCGAAGCGGGTGATGTCGGGGAGCCGGGCCAGCGGCTGGTCGAAGATGAAGTAGTCGCCGGTGTAGATGACGTTCCGGTCGACCGTGGTGTGCGCCGCGGTCAGCCGCCTCAGGTCGTAGCTGTGGTTCGGCCCGACGACGAACGGCGTGCGCGGGTCGATCCGGCGCAGCACCGGGATGATCGCGTCGTAGAACTGGCGGACCTGCGCGTCGCTGACGCCGGGCGCTTGCGGTTCCGGCAGGATCTCGAAGGCGCCGATGTACGGGGTGTGCGCGTACCGCGCGACCAGGAACTGCCACACCTCGACGAACTTCTGCCGCATCGCCGGGTCGGTCCAGAAGTTGTCCTGGGCGTCGCCGGCGCCCTGGCCGTTGTTGGAATCCACGAAGAGGATCACCCACAGGTGACGACCGGTGGCCCAGCCGACGGTCCTGTCCAGCTGCGCGAGGTGGGCCGGGTCGATGTGCCCGGGTGCCGCGTCGTCCCGGCTGTCCACATTGTTCTTCCAGTCGCCCCACCAGCGCAGCGGCAGGCGGACGGAGTTGGCGCCCTGGGCGGCGTTGTCGGCGGCGTCCTGCGGCTGCGCCGTGCCCCACTGCCCCCAGTTGTAGCCGCGCAGCACGATCGGTTGCCCGCCGGGCTGAAGGATCCTCGACCCGGACACCGACAGCCGCCCCGGCGCACCGGTCGGCGGGGGCGCCGATCCGGTCGAGCCCGTGGGGCCGGTGGAGGCGGTGGGGCCGGTGGAACCCGTCGATCCGGTGGAGCCCGTCGGACCGGCCGACCCGGCCGCGGCGACCGGGTGCCGGGCGAGCGGCCCGCACCCGGCGGTCGTCACCATCGCCGCCACCGCCACCAGCACGGTCCATCTGCGTCGCATCGACTCGCCCTCCCCGGTCGGCCGTCGGGGCAGGTGTTGCCCCGACGGCCACCCTGGCGAGCCATGGTCCAGGCCCGGTTCGGGATGTGTTCGGAGGTTGTCAGGAGTCGCGGTCTCCTACCTGAGCGGCACGTCCAGGTAGGAGCCGCCGGCGATGGTGATGGTCCGGCCGGGGGCGTTGGCGTCGTAGTAGAGGGGATCGACCGTGTCCACGACCAGGGTCAGGGAATGGCCGGCCGGGACGTCGTAGGCCGTCGCGGTCAGGTCGAGGTCGACCGTCCGGCTGCCCGCGGCGCCGGAGATCCAGGTGGTGGGCGCGTGCGTGATCAGGGTGGCGCCGCCGAGGTTGTCCAGGTCGTAGAGGTACGCCACGAGCGAGCCGGTGGCGGCCGTGCCGGTGAGGCTCAGATGCAGCCGGGGAATGCCGCGGATCTGCACCGGCGAGGACGGTCTCGTCGAGGCCCACACGCCGGCCCGGAAGCGGTCGACCGCGGGCAACCAGATCGTGGGCCGCAGGCCGGTGAAGGCGGCCACGCCGTTGGTCAGCAGCACCACCCCGCCGTCCGCGACCGTGTCGAGGTCGGTGGGCACCGCCCGGGACCAGCCGGTGGCCGGGGCGCCGCCCAGCAGCCCGGTCTGGTCGAGCCAGCGGATCCCGCCGAGGCCGTATCGGCGGACGCTGCTGTTCTGGGCGGCCCATGACCCGTACGTCTCGATCCGGTTGTTGGTGGTCAGCTGGACCTGGCCGGGCGGGGTGCCGCCGGCGTCACCGCGCAGGTAGCGGTCGAACCAGCCGTGCACGCTGCTCCACACCGCGTTGGGCAGCCCGGCCAGGCCGGTGAGCTCGGCGATCGCATGGTCACCGGGGCGCAGTTCGAGGCGTTTCGGGGTGGTCAGCCGCGCGTAGAAGTCGGCCAGCTGGTTGGGCGGGAAGAACGAGTCGCCCCACGCGTTGGCGATCAGCACGGCCGGGTCGTTCGCGTTGATCCGGTCGAGGTAGGTCGCGGCGGATCGTACCCGGGCCCAGGCCATCACCTCGGCGATGTTGCGGTTCGCGGTGAAGTCGGCCAGCTTGCCGTTCAGATCGGGGCCGGGGTTGCCGACCAGCTGCGCGGCCAGGCCGAGCAGGCCGGACGACTGCAGGTGCCGGGTCTGGTCGCCGTAGAGCGAGTAGACCAGGTCGGTCCAGCCGCTGAGCACGGCGACCGCGCGGATCCGCCTGTCGAAGGCCGAGCCGAGCAGGCTGAGGCCGGCGCCGTAGGAGACGCCGCCGGCGCCGATCCGGGTGGGGTCGGTGGCGGTGTTCGCGATGGTCCAGTCGATGACCTTCGACAGGTCGGCCATGTCCTTGGGGCCGGCCGTGTCGATCTCGCCGCCGGAGGACCACCAACCCCTCGGCGTGTACGAGACGACCACGTACCCGTCGGCGGCCAGGCTCTCGGCCTGCGCGAGGTACTCCAGATCGTTGAGCCCCCAGCTGGCCGGGAAGATCACGGCGGGGTGGCTGCCGCCGGTGGCCGGGGCCACGACATTGGCCTTGAGCGTCACGCCGTCGCCGGGGAGATCGACGAAGCGGACCGTGGGTGAGGCGGCCGCGGCCGGGCCGCCGCCGAGGAGAACCGTTGCGGCGAGGGTGGACACCAGGCCGGCGAGCACGGTCGAGCGTCGTGGGGCCATGCGCACTCCTGAATGCCGAAGCGCGAGGCGGCGCCTGGGTGGCGGGCGTCGCCTCGCGCTGGGGGTGAGCAGGGCCGGAGCGCTCCGGTGCCAGAACCTTACGAACCGGTTCCGAGAAATTGAACTTCATGACATTATCGTTACTGGCCAGTAATGTAGGTCACTTCGAGGAGGCCGCGGTGCTCTACGGTGCCCAACCGGCCCGCCGCCGGGATGCGCTGCGCAATCGCACGGCGATCCTGCGGGCCGCGTGCGAGGTGATGACCAGTCAGCGTCCGGTGGTGGGCATGCCGGAGATCGCCCGGCGGGCCGGGATCGGGCAGGCCACGCTGTACCGGCACTTCCCGGACCGGTCGGCGCTCGCCGCCGGCGTGATGGGGTATCTGATCGACCAGCTCGAGCGGTGCGTGGCGGCCGGGCGGGAGCAGCCGGCCACCTTCGGCACGGCGTTGCACGAGATCCTGCGGATCCAGGTGACGATGCGCCCGCTGGTGCAACTGGCCCGGCGGTTCGACGCGGCGACCCGCCGGCGCTTCCGGCGCCGGGTGACCGCGCTGCTGGCCGACCCGCTGCGGTTCGCGCAGGAGGCCGGGTGGGTGCGCGCCGACCTGGTTCCGGGTGATCTCATGCTGCTGTTCGGCATGGTCGAGGGGGTGGTGGAGAGCGCCGCCGACGCGGACCAGGCGGTCGTCGCGGCCGGCCGGTCAATCGATCTGGCCCTGGGCGGCGTTTTCCGACCGGTTTCGGCTTCTTCCGAGGCGGGCCTGCCGATTGGTAAGCTCTGATGTTCGCAGAATAAGGTGGAATGTCGATGAGCTCGCCCGAAGCCGCTGTCCCCTCCTCTGAGCCCACCGTTGTTCCCGCACCGCCTGATCCGGCCCCGGCCGTTCCCGCGCCGCCCGATCCGGCTCCGACCGAGGAGCCGGTGGCCGAGGTCGTGGCCGAGCCGGCCGTCGCGGAGCCGCTGGTCGATGCCGCGCCCGAGCCGGTGGTCGACGCCGAGCCGGTGGTCGGCGGCGTGCCCGAGCCGGCCGACGCCGAGCCGGTGGTCGACGGCGTGCCCGAGCCGGCCGACGCCGAGCCGGTGGTCGACGCCGCACCGGTGGTCGACGCCGCACCGGCGGTCGATCCTGCGCAGGCGCGGCGCGAGGAGGCGTGGCAGCGGATCGAGGCGATCAAGCAGGAGGACGGGTTCGTCAAGGGCCCGGTCACCGAGGTCGTCAAGGGCGGCCTGATCCTCGACATCGGCGTGCGCGGCTTCCTGCCCGCCTCGCTGGTCGAGATGCGCCGGGTGCGCGACCTCGCGCCGTACGTGGGCCGCGAGCTCGAGGCGAAAATCATCGAGCTGGACAAGAACCGCAACAACGTGGTGTTGTCCCGCCGCGCGTACCTCGAGCAGAACCGCACCGCGATCCGCGGCGACCTGCTCGCCCGGCTGCAGAAGGGGCAGGTCCGCAAGGGCATCGTCTCCAGCGTGGTGAACTTCGGCGCGTTCGTCGACCTCGGCGGCGTGGACGGCCTGGTGCACGTCTCCGAGCTGTCCTGGCGGCACATCGACCACCCGTCCGACGTGGTGCAGGTCGGGCAGGAGGTCGAGGTCGAGGTGCTCGACGTCGACATCGCCAAGAAGCGGGTCTCGCTGTCGCTGAAGGCGACGCAGGAGGACCCGTGGCGGCAGTTCGCCCGCACCCACGTGATCAACCAGATCGTCCCCGGCGTCGTCACCAAGCTGGTCCCGTTCGGCGCGTTCGTCCGGGTCGCCGACGGCATCGAGGGGCTCGTGCACATCAGCGAGCTGGCCGAGGGGCACGTCGAGCGGCCCGAGCAGATCGTCGGCGTCGGCGACGAGGTGCTGGCCAAGCTCACCGACATCGACCTCGAGCGGCGGCGCATCTCGCTGTCCCTCAAGCAGGCCAACGAGATCTTCGTCGAGGGCGAGGAGCACTTCGACCCCACGCTGTACGGGATGAGCGCCACCTACGACGCCGAGGGCAACTACATCTACCCGGAGGGCTTCGACCCGGAGACCGGCGAGTGGCTGGAGGGCTTCGAGGCGCAGCGGGAGACCTGGGAACGGGAGTACGCCGAGGCGCACGACCGGTGGGAGGCGCACGGCAGGCAGGTCCTGGCCAGCCGGTCCGCCGGTCAGTGACCGCCGGCGAACGCGGTGATCCGGTCGAGGCCGGGGGAGTAGCCCTCGGTCGTGTCCACGATCAGGGTGGGCGCGGGTGAGTCGATCGGCACCCAATCGGCGATGCTGATCGGCTTGCCGGGGTGGGCGGCCCGGCGTACCACCCGCTGCCGGGTGCTCACGCAGCGCAGGATCCGGGTCGGGCCCAGGCCCAGCAGCGGCCGCCAGTTGTGGTCCTGGAACGCCGCTTCCGCGATCAGCGTGACGCCGGCCGCCGTCAGGGCGGTGACCGTGTCGAGAAACAGGCGATAGGTCAGGGCGAACCGGTCGTCGGGCGTGCCGGCCAGCACCAGACCCTCGCGGATCTCGTCCCGGCTGACCACCGGGCAGCCGAGGGCGCCGCGGAGGGCGTGCGCGAGGGTGCTCTTGCCGGTCCCGGGCGCCCCGCTAACGATGATCAGCATCGCTGGCCCGTACCCCGGCGACCTCCGGCGCCCGGAACGCCGCCCCGCCGGCCAGGAACGCCGCCAGGAACGAGCCGGTGATGGCGAGCGTGTCCGGGTTGCCCAGCGGCAGCACCGCCCGCACCGGCGCCGCCAGCCAGTACGCCGCGTAGTCGGTGAAGTCGAAATGCTCCGCACCGTCGATCGTGTACGACCACGCCGCCGTCCCGCTCGCCGCCAGCAGCGACCGCGTCGACGCGTCCCGGTCGGCCCCGTTCCGGCCCGAGCTCAGGATCAGCAGCGGCCGCCGCAGCCCCTCGGTGACCACCGGACCGTACGGCGTCCCGTCGAGATCCACCGCGCCGGTGCAGGCCGGGTCCTGCCGGCAGGCCTCCAGCGCCGCCGCCCCGCCGAACGAGTGCCCGACGTACGCCACCTTCCGCCGGTCGACGTGCGCCCCGAGCAGCACCCCGACCTGGTAGGCCGCGAACCGCGCGTCGGCCGCCCACACCGCGGCGAGCCCGCTGCCGCGCGGACCGGCCAGGTCGGACGGGTCGCCGGCCGCGGTCGCCGGCACCGCGTGGCCGCCGAGCACCGACAGGTTGGCGCTGTAGGTCGGCGTCACGCCCGCGACGACGTAGCCGTGGCCGGCGAGCCCGGCCGCGATCGCCTGGTACTGCGGTGCCGAGAACCCCAGCCCCGGCATCAGCACGACCAGCGGGAAGGACCCGGCGGCAAAGGGCACGTTCGCGTACGCGCCGGTGCGCACCCGGTCGAGCGCGGTCTGCCCCCACCAGAACTTTCGCAGTCCCGCCCAGGCGCCGGGCGCGTAGCCGGCCGGCCGCCCGGTGGACGCCGCCGGATACCACAACCAGACCGACAGCACCCGCGGGTTGCCGCCGCGCGGCGCCAGTTCGTCGGTCCGGGACCGGTCGACGATCTCCTGCTCGCCGCGGCCGACCGGGTACGGGCCGGCGGGCGCGACCGACACCGCGTGCCGCGATCGGTGGCCCAGGAACCCGGCGTACCCGCCGAGGAGAAGGACCACGACGGTCGCCGCGGCCGCAACGACGCGCTTGAACTTCACGGAGCCATTTTGCCGCCCTCCCAGGAGCCCGTCGCGGCGCGGGTCGCCCACGATCTGACCTTTGCGAATGCGGCACCCACCGGACCCGAAAGAACGCATAGTGGGCTGATGAGCGCGACGACGCCGAGCGTCCCGTCCGGCGGGGCGGAACGGACACGCGGGCGTTCGGTGTCCGACCTCAGCGTCCGGGTCTGGATCCTCGCCTCGGCGGTGGTGGCCGCGCTGGTGGCGCTGGTGGTGGGCGTCATGGGGCTGGTCTCGCTGAGCCGGGCGTCCGACTCCGCGAACCTGATCTATTCGAGCAACGTCGCCAGCATCAAGACGCTCGGGGACATCAGGTACGTGGTGGCGCAGGCCAACGTCGCCCTGTCGAACCAGGCGCTGTCCACCACCGACGCATCGACCGCCACCTTCACGACCGCCTACAAGCAGGCCCTGGAGAACTTCGACAAGGCGATGGCGGCGTACCGGGCCAGCGGCCCGGCGGCGCCCGCCTCGATGATCGACACCCTGCAGGGCCAGTGGGACAAGTACACCGAGCTGGGCACCAACACGCTGCTCCCGCTCGGCGCGAAGAACGAGCTCGACCAGTGGTCGGTGGCCCGCGACCAGCAGGTCATCCCGCTCCTCGGGCAACTGACCGCGACGATGAAGAGCATGAACGACCTGGAGGTCGCGGACGCGGCCAAGAACGCCCGGGCCGCCGAGGACAGCTACCAGTCCAGCCGGAACACGGCGATCATCACGCTGGTTCTCGGGATCGCTCTGGCCCTGGCCCTCGGCGTGTGGACCGGCCGGCGGATCGTGCGGTCGCTCACCAAGGTCACGTACGTCTGCGACGGTCTCGCCGACGGCGACCTCACCCGCAGCACCGGCCTGGACACCCGGGACGAGCCCGGCCGGATGGGCCGCGCGCTCGACGCGGCGATGGAGCGGCTGCGGCGCACGATCGCCACCATCGAGGGGTCGGCGACGTCGCTGGCCGGCGCGTCCGAGCAGATGACCGGCACGGCCACCCAGATCGCCGCGTCCGCCGAGCAGGCGTCGGTCCAGGCGCAGGCCGTCTCCGCGGCGGCCGAGGAGGTCTCCCGCAGCGTGGAGACGGTGTCGGCGGGCAGCGAGCAGATGGGCGCGTCGATCCGGGAGATCTCGCAGAACGCGGCCGAGGCGGCGCGGGTCGCGGCCGAGGCGGTGAGCGTCACGGCGGCCACGTCGTCGACCATGGGCAAGCTCGGCGACTCGTCGGCCGAGATCGGGAATGTCATCAAGACGATCACGGCGATCGCCGAGCAGACCAACCTGCTGGCGCTGAACGCGACGATCGAGGCGGCCCGGGCGGGCGACGCGGGGAAGGGCTTCGCGGTGGTGGCGTCCGAGGTCAAGGATCTGGCGCAGGAGACGGCGCGGGCCACCGAGGACATCTCGCGGCGGGTCGAGGCGATCCAGGCCGACACGAACGGTGCGGTCGCGGCGATCGAGGAGATCTCCGCGGTGATCGGGCGGATCAGCGAGTTCCAGACGACGATCGCGTCGGCGGTCGAGGAGCAGACCGCCACGACGGCGGAGATGAACCGGAGCGTGGCCGAGGCGGCCACCGGGTCCGGGGCGATCGCCCAGAACATCACCGGGGTGGCCGACGCGGCGCGGATGACCAGCGAGGGTGTGGCCCAGACGCAGCAGGCCACCGCCGAGCTGGCCCGGATGTCGACCGAGCTGAGCGGGATCGTAGCTACTTTTCGGATTTAAGCGGCTTTTCAGCTTTCTCCGGCTTTTCGGCTTTCTCCGGCTTGTCGGCTTTCTCCGGCTTGTCGGTGTCGCCGGCTTCGGTGTTCGCCGGCCAGGGATCCTTGTCGGCCAGCTCCTTCGCCAGGCCGGTCATCACCTGGACGGCCAGCTTGACGTGGGACGCCTGGAATTCGTGGCCGAACACCGGGACCGAGCACCAGACCGTGTCGTCGGCCCAGTAGAGCCGGCCGATCGGCATGCCCGCGGTCAGCTCGGACAACTGCGCATAGAGCCGCTCGCCGGCCGGGATCCCGGAGCGGATCGGGGACAGCACGTCGACCATCGGCGGGTTGTCCCGCACCCGTACCAGAATCTCCGCGGAACCCTCGCGCAGCCGGAAGTCGCCGTCGGTCTCCTCGGCCTGCGGGCCCAGGGCCGTGCGCACCCGGTCGGCCAGCGGCGGGTGCGGCTCGCGCACCGGGCGGCGGGGGAGCGTGGCCGGCACCGGCTCGGGGGAGTCGTCGGCGGTGACGACCAGCGCGGCCGGGAGGGTGATCTCGGTGCTCGTGCCGTCGCCGGTCCGGCCCAGCTCGACCGTGATGCCGTGCCGGGCGGCCAGGCGGGCGACCACGGCGAGGCCGAGCGTGCCGCCGACGCTGCCGCCCGTGCGCCGGAGGCGGTCGTTGAGCCGGGCCAGCTCGTCGTCGCCGAGGGGGTCGCCGCGGTCGTCGATCCGGATCAGCACGCCGCCGCCGTCCGCGCCGCCCGCCGCGACCGCGACGGTGGTGTCCGGCGTGGAGTGCTTGGTGGCGTTGTCGAGCAGCTCGGCGGCCAGGTGCACGAGATCGTTGGCCGCCTCCGGGACCACGCACAGGTCGAGATCGGTCACCACGAGGTCGATCCGGGTGTACTGCTCGATCTCCGACTGGGCGGCCCGCAGCACGTCGGTGAGGCTCTCCGCGCCCCGGCTCCCCCGGGCCGACGGCGCGCCGGCCAGCACCAGCAGGCTCTCCTCGTGGTGCCGGATCTGGGTGATCAGATGGTCGAGCTCGAACAGATCGGCCAGCCGCGCCGGATCCGGCTCGCCGAACTCGAGCTTGTCGAGCCGAAGAATGAGCCGGTCGACCAGGCCGAGCGACCGCCGGGCCGAGGCGGACACCACGGTCGCCCACGTCGTGGCCGGGGGTTTCGCCCGCTGCTCACCGGCGAGCCGGCGCCGCAGCGAGCCGAGCACGGCCGGCCAGCGCCGGGTCGCCCGGCCGTCCACCTCAGAACTCATGGCCACCACCCGCCTTCGCGGCGGCGGCCCGGATCCTCGGCGCCGACGCCAGGTCGTCAACTCTAGTGGCGTGCCGCCCGGTCGGCCGTCGCCGAAGTCAATTCTTGACCATCAATGCCCTTTCGGCACCCCGTGGACGCGGGGCCGCCGGTAGCGGACGCTCATGCCCTGCCCGTGCAGCGACCGGCTGTGCCCGTCCCGGATCGGCAGCATGGTGAAGATGCCCAGGCCGAGGCGCACGCGCCGGGGCAGGTGGGGCTCGCCGGCGTGGTAGATCGTGCGCCCGTCCACCCGCCAGGCGACCAGGCCGGCGCCCGGGTCGAGGGTCACCTCGCACGCCCGGTACCGGGTGAAGTCGTCGTCGAAATCCTGGTACGGCGATTCGGCCACGTGAATGAACGGGTCGCCGGTGTCGTCCGGCGCCAGGTGCTCGTGCATCGCCAGCACCCGGGTGGAGGTGCCGCAGACCGAGAAGACCCGGTGGGTCTCCGTCAGGTCGGCGACCTGCAAGCAGGCGATCCCGGTACGGTAGTCGCCCGGGTCACCGCCGAGGCTGGTGATGGCCAGGTCGGCGGCGAAGGTGGCGGCCCCGCCCGGGGCGAGCTCGAAGACGCGGGTGGAGAGCGCCAGGAACTTGACGCTGTCCGCGGCCTGGAACCGGCCGGAGGAGAGCGAGAAGCTCGGGATGGTGATCCGGGCCTCCCCGTCGCCGACACTGACCTGCGTGCGCGGGTCGCGCGGGAGATGCCGGCCGCCGCCGGGCAGCGGCAGCGGCGTCGTCTGCCACAGCGCCTCGTCGAGGGCGCCGCCGCCGAACTCGTCGTAGACCATGGGCGCACGCACCTCCTCAGGTGGTGGGCACCACGCCGCCCGCCTGCCAGGTGCTCCACGACAGGTTCCAGTCGCCGTAGCCGTCCCAGCTCGGCATCGTCGGGCCGCCCGTGCGCGTGTAGACGGTCACGTCGCCGACCTGGGCGAACCCGAAGAACTTCTGGGCGTCCGCGTCCCGGAGGTTGGTGCAGCCGTGCGAGGTGCTGCGCTGGCCGATGTTGCCGCCGTTCCAGCTGGCCGAGTGGACGAACTCGCCGGAGTTGGTGATCCGGACCGACCAGGGCACCTTCACGTCGTAGCCGGGGCCGACCATGCGCTGCACCCGGTCCTTCTCCATGACGACCTTCGTGCCGCTGAACGTCGGGGTGCTCGCCTTGCCCAGCGACACCGGGAAGCTGAAGACCTGCTTGCCGTCCGACGTGACGATCATGCGCTCGGCCTTGCCGTCGACGCGGCTGATGTTCGCGGCGCCGGTGCTCATGTCGAGGGTCAGGCTGTTGTCGAAGACCAGGCCCGGGCCGGCCGGCTTGCCCTGCACGGCCATGTCCATGCGGATCTTGGCGTGCGCGGGCCAGTACTTCTCGGTGCGGTAGTGCGCCTCGAGCGGGTAGCCCTTGTAGATCGCGGACCGTTGGAAATACCAGGCGCCCTGGGCCGGCTCGCCGTTGACCGTGACGGCCGTCGCCGCCGCGAAGTCCTTCCCGTCGGTGATCTTCGCCGACAGGTACGCGATGATCGGCATGCCGACGCCCCAGGTCGAGCCGTCGCCCTGGAACAGCCGGACGTGCACCGGCTTCCCGGCCGGCGCCGAGGGGGAGGCCGCGGCCGGCGATCCCGATGCCGGGCCCGCCGCGGACGGTTGCCCGGAATGCCAGGCCGCGTCCGGCTTGCCGCCGTCACTGCCGCCTCCGCAGGCCGCCGGCAGGACCAGAACCATGCCGAGCGCCGCTACCCGCAACCAACGAGAATTCTTCATGACAGCGACCATGCTACGACGCGCGCGCACCTGCCAGGGGTCTCGGCCGCCGACGCCGAAACGCCGCCGGGCGTGCGCGTGATGCGCACGCCCGGCGGCGGTGTGGTGGACCGGGAATCACGGGACGTAGATGTACTCCACACCGGAGGCGGGCGTCAGCGTCCGGTGGGTGATCTCCCACGCGTTCGGGGCGTTCATCTCGGCGACCGTGATCTGGTTGCCGGAGACCTTCTCGACCCAGGCGGCGTGCCCGGTCGGGGCGCCCGCGCCGTTCTGCCCGGGCTGGAAGATCGCGATGCTGTCGACCCGCGGCTTGCTGCTGACCGTCCAGCCGCTCTCCTTCGCGCCGGTGGCCAGGAGGCGGGCGTCGCCGAACGCCTTCGGGTACACGCCGGTCTTCTCGTGGAAGCGGTCCATCACGTAGTAGACGCAGGAGCCGCCGATGCCCTCGTTGTAGTCGATGGTGGCGCCGCGGGTGGCGGCCGGGGTGCCGTCGGCGGGCGGCGCCGGCGGCGTGCTCGGCGTGCTGGACGCGGGCGGCGTGCTCGGCGTGCTGGACGCCGGCGGCGTGACGGTGCAGGCCCGCTCGCCGCGCAGCAGCCCCTGGAAGTTCGGGGTGTTGGTGTAGTAGTCCGCGATGTAGCCGTTGACCGGCGACGTGATGTGGTGCCACACCGGGTTGTGGTGGACGCTGCGACCGCGGACGCCGCAGTCGATGGTGACCCGGGTGCCGTCGGCGAGCTTGGTGACCTTGGTGGCGCCGATGGTGCCCGGGGCGCTGAGGACGGCCGAGCCGGCGCCGGCCGTGCCGGCCACCCGATATCCGGTGACGGCGGCCTGGGCCGGGGTGGTCATGCTGACGGCTGCAGTCGCGGCGAGGGCTCCGACGGTGAGCACCCGGGTCAGCTGACGGCGGCGGGTGGTGGACGGGGTAGCGGTCGTGGCGGTCTGCGAGTTCGTCATGCAGCGTTCTCCTGTCATCGGCCGGATCAAGGGCGATCCGCTTGGCCTACACAGCGGTTCGGCGCGCTGCATTGCGGGAAGCGGTGCCCGCAGGGTGCGAACAGGTTGCGTCGGCCGAGCCGGGCGGGGGCCGCGATGTCCGGTTAGGCTCGGGGGCCATGCGGGGAATCACGGTCTGGCCGGGGAACCCTTATCCGCTCGGCGCCACGTACGACGGCGGCGGTACGAACTTCGCGGTCTTCTCCGAGGTCGCCGAACGGGTCGAGCTGTGCCTGTTCGACGACGCCGGCGCGGAGACGCGGATCGATCTGCCGGAACGGGAGGCGCTGGTCTGGCACGGTTACCTGCCGCGGGTCGTGCCCGGTCAGCGGTACGGATACCGGGTGCACGGCCCGTACGACCCGCACCAAGGGCTGCGCTGCAACCCGGCGAAACTGCTGCTCGACCCGTACGCGAAGGCGATCGACGGCCGTAACGACTGGAACGATGCGCTGTTCGCGTACCGGTTCGATGATCCACTGTCGCGCAACGACGACGACTCGGGCCCGTTCGCGCAGAAGTCGGTGGTGATCAACCCGTTCTTCGACTGGGGCAACGACCGCCCGCTGCGGATACCGATGTGGCAGACGGTGATCTACGAGACGCATGTGAAAGGCCTCACCATGCGTCATCCCGGGGTGCCCGAGGACGTCCGGGGGACCTACTCCGGGCTGGCCCACCCGACGATGATCAACCATTTCCGGTCGCTCGGGATCACCGCGGTCGAGCTCATGCCGGTGCACCAGTTCGTGCACGACGCGGTGCTGGTGGAGCGGGGACTGTCCAACTACTGGGGCTACAACACGATCGGCTTCTTCGCGCCGCACAACGAGTACGCCTCGTTCGGCGGGCGCGGCGGTCAGGTGCAGGAGTTCAAGACCATGGTGAAGGCCCTGCACCAGGCCGGCATCGAGGTCATCCTGGACGTGGTCTACAACCACACGGCCGAGGGCAACCACCTCGGGCCGACGCTGTCGTTCCGCGGCATCGACAACCCGGCGTACTACCGGCTGGTCGACGCGGACCGGCAGTACTACTACGACACCACCGGCACCGGGAACAGCTTCAACGTGCGGCACCACGAGTCGCTGCGGCTGATCATGGACTCGCTGCGGTACTGGGTGACCGAGATGCACGTGGACGGGTTCCGCTTCGACCTCGCGGCGGCGCTGGCCCGCGAGTTCCACGAGGTGAACCGGCTGGCCGCCTTCTTCGACCTGGTCAACCAGGACCCGGTGGTGTCGCAGGTCAAGCTGATCGCCGAGCCGTGGGACGTCGGCGACGGCGGCTACCAGGTCGGCGGTTTCCCACCGCTGTGGACCGAGTGGAACGGCAAGTACCGGGATGCGGTACGCGACTTCTGGCACGGCGAGCCGGCCGGCCTCGGCGAGTTCGCCTCCCGCTTCACCGGCAGCTCCGACCTCTACGAGCACGACGGCCGCCGCCCGGTCGCGTCGATCAACTTCGTCACCGCGCACGACGGGTTCACCCTCGAGGACCTGGTCTCATACAACGAGAAGCACAACGAGGCAAACGGCGAGCAGAATCACGACGGCGAGAGCTACAACCGCTCCTGGAACTACGGCGTCGAGGGCCCGACCGACGATCCGGGCATCGTGGCCCTGCGGGAACGGCAGAAACGTAACTTCCTCGCCACGTTGCTGCTCTCCCAGGGCGTCCCGATGATCTCCCACGGCGACGAGCTCGGCCGCACCCAGCAGGGCAACAACAACGTCTACTGCCAGGACAACCCGATCAGCTGGGTCGACTGGGAAACCGCCCGCACCGAGGACGTGCTCACCGGCTTCGTCCGGCGACTGACCAGGCTGCGGGCCGACCACCCGATCTTCCGCCGGCGCCGCTTCTTCACCGGCGACCCGGTCGGCGACACCAAGGTGCCGGACATCGCCTGGCTGCGCCGCGACGGCGAGCCGATGACCGAGGCCGACTGGACCGCACACAGCGGGATGACCATGACGGTGTTCCTCAACGGGCACGGCCTCCCCGAGCGCGACGCGCTGGGCGAGAAGATCATCGACGACTCGTTCCTGCTGCTGTTCAACCCGCTCGGCGATCAGGTCGCGTTCACGCTCCCGCCGAAGGACTTCGGCCGGACGTGGGAGGTCGTGGTCAACACGGCCGACCCGCTGCTCGCCACCCGCCGCCGAACGGCCCGCGCTGGCGGGACGGTCGACGCACCGGGCCACAGCCTGCTGGTGCTGCGCTGCCGGTATTAGCCGTTGCTGCTATCGCAGCCGCAGGTCGACGAACGGGATCACGTCACCCGGCAGGAGATAGCGGTCGATCTCGACAAATCCGTGCTTCCGCGCAAACCGCAGCCCGTCCTCATTGGACGCGAGCACGACCGTGTCGATATGCCGCGCGCCCGACTCCCGGGCCCGGCCCAGCGCCCGCCGATAGATCAGCTCCCCGAAGCCGCGCCGCCGGTGTTCCGGCAACACCCGCGCGATCACCACGCAGGCGTCGTCCTCGGGCGCGCGCACGGTCGCGCAGCCGACCGCCAACGCGCCCAGGTAGGCGACCTCGAGGTGATTGCGCCCCGCCCGCTCCTCGACCTCCGCGGCGGAGAGCGGAGCGGTCGGGATGATCTCGTTGTGGATGCGCCGCCAGTCGTCCAGCGCCTCGCTGTCGAACCTCAAACTCGTCAAGGTCACATTCCTGTCGTCGATAGGTTGATGGAACGATGGCGTGATGCTCTGGCCGGTCGCGCTCGACACTCATCCTCGCGATGCCACCTGGTCGGTGGGCGAGCGGGTCACGACCCGGTTGAGGTGGCTCGACGACCCGCAGCTGCCCGACGATCTGGTGCTGCGCGACGTCGTTGTGCGGGCTCACCCGTTGCTCGACGCCGACGGCCGGCCGTGGGCGCAGGTCGTCGAGGCCGGTGGTCTGCGCGCGGTCCGCGAGGGCGACCATCGCGGCGGTGTTGTCACGGTCGGCGGATGTCCGGGCGTCGACGCCGGTCTGGGACTGATCGAGGCGTTGCCGGTCACGACGGGTGTGGTCCGGCGGGTCCGGGTCGTGCACGACCGGTACGACCGAGGTCTCGACGGATGGACGCGCCGGCCCGGGGACGTGCGCCTCACGGACGTTCCCGACGCCGGCCCCGAACGCCTGCGTGACGACTGGTCCGGCGCCGGGACGCCGCCTGATCCGCAGGCCGGGCCCGGCACCCTCCAGTTTCTCAGTCCTGAGCAGTACTTCCGGCTGAGCCGCGACCGGCTGCCCGCACAGCGGTGGGAGGTCCGCGGTTCCTCGTCGATCTTGACGTCACCGATCCTCGAGCGCCGAGGAATGACCTTGGCCGGTAGCGTTCCCGGCGTGGGCATCTATCTGGTCGACATCAGCGCACCAAGCTGGGCGCAGGACGAGTGCGCGCCCCTGCTCGACGAGGCGCTCGCCGCGCGCGGGCTGCCGCCCTACCCGGGGCCGCCGGCCAGGGCCGCCGACTTCGAGGAGAAGCTCAGCCTGCGGATGGACGACTTCGCCGAAATCTGCGCGCGGCACGACGCCGCCGAGTTCCTCGACGCCACGCTGATCGTGCCGGTGGATTTCAGCGGCCTGATCGAGCTTCCGGTGGAGAGTGCGTACGACGATGTGACGAAGGTGTTCAGCGCGCAGCGGTTGCGCGCTGCGATCGCCCCGATTGCCGCCGAGGTCGGCCTGGCCGCCGACCTGCCGAGCGGCCCGATGGCGTTGACCACCGCGATCGAGGACGCGGTCACCTTCTACGTGGCGCTGTTCGCGTCGGCGGCCGAGCATTCGGTCCGGCATGGCTGCCCGCTGACCTACGTCTGATCCTCGGCCGGACGGTGCAGCGCCGCGGAGTCGGCGGATCGGCGCGCGCCGATCAGCGGTCGGGTTGCGCTGCCACGAAGCCGCGCGCGGTTCGGGTCAGCACGGTGAAACCCGCCGCGGACAGGAACGCCGCGTAGGCGTGCTCGCCGGCCTCGGAGTAATCCAGGAGTCGGGTGGTGCCGCCCAGGTCCAGCCAGGTCGCCGCCTGCCCGAGCAGCCACCGGCCGAGGCCGCGCCGGCGATGGGCCGGGTCGACCCACAGGTTGCCGACGTCCGCCCAGGTGCCCGCGCGGGACACCCGCGGGCCGGCGTCGAGGTTGGTGTCCACCTCGATGTAGCCGGTGTCCGCGCCGTCGAGGACCGCGGTGAGCCGGGTTCCGTTGATGCCGACCGTGCGGCGCGTGGTCAGCCCGGCCATCGGCGCTTCCGGGCGGGCCAGCGTCTCGATCGTCGCCAGATGAACGACCTCGGTGGTGCCGTCGTGCCGGAAACCGACCCGCTCGTAGATGGCCCGGATGTGCGGCCACTGCTCCGGCACGCCGTACACCGCGGGAGCCGGCAGCGACCCGTCGGCGAGGCGGCGGCCGACGCCCCACCGCTGGAACTGGGCATGGCAGGCGACCGCGAGGGCGTCCCCGGCCGCCGACGCGTCCGGCCAATAGGGGGCGTCCGGCCAGCAGGCCAGCCACCGGATCTCACCGGCGCCGCGATAGTTCTCCCCGGTGTCCTCGCCGTCGCCGTAGCGCAGCAGGTGCGCGGCTGCCACCACCCGGCCGCGCTGCTCGGCCACCAGCGTGACCCGGTCGCGTACCCAGCGGTCCACGATGAACTCGCCGGGGTCCCGCTCCAGCTGACTCAGCAGGACCTGCACGGACACCGACACGCCGGGCACCACCGCGGCGATGTGGGCATTGACCAGAGCGGTGACCTGTTCGCGATCACCACGCGCGAACGGACGGATCAGCATGGGCGGACCTTCCACGAGGGCGCCGGAAAGGCGCAGACCACTGGACGACCCGCTACCGCGCGGTACCGGCCCACCGTAGCGGGTTAGGCTGGAGAGTGGGACTTACGCACAAGAAAATCTACGAGCGCTACGTGTACGCCGGCGCGATCACCCGGAACCCGGCGGCGATCGCCGCTCTGTTCACCGAGGACGGCGTGTACGAAGCGCCGCTGGTGCCCGACGGCCACCCGCTGCATCACCTGGTCGGCCACGACGAGATCCGAGCCGGCACCGCCGCCTATCACGAGCACATGGCGCCGCCGGGCGTGATGAACCCGGAGGAATCCGCCTACGTCCTGCACGACACGCCGGATCCCGACGTCTTCATCGTGGAGATCGATGTCGCGTTCGACCAGGCCGACGGGCGGCGGACGACGATGTCGCTGGTGCAGATCTTCCGGCTCCGGGACGGTCGGATCGCCCGGCTGCGCGACTACTTCGCCGAACCGGACGGTGACGAGCCGGCGCGCGACTCCTCCGGGACGGCGGGCGCGTGAACGCGGACGACGTGGAGCGCGCCGCCGGGCTGATGCGCGACGTCCTCGGACCACTGGACCGCGCGGACTGGTCCGTGCCGGCGGGCACCCTGCAGTGGACGTGCCGGGAGACGCTCGCGCACATCGCCCACGACCTGCTCGCCTACGCGGCCCAGCTCGCCGGCCGCTCGGCGGACGCGTATCTCCCGCTGGACCTGACCGTTCGCGACAGCGGGACCGTGGCCGAGGTGCTGACGATCGCGACGGCGTGCGGCCGGCTGCTCGCCCTGGCGCTGCGGGCGGCCGGCCCCGGGGAGCGCGCCTGGCACTTCGGGCCGTCCGACGCCGGCGGGTTCGCGGCGCTCGGTGTGGCCGAAATACTGGTCCACACGTACGACATCGGCCAGGGGTTGCGGGTGAGCTGGCGGCCGCCGGCGGATCTCAGTGCCGCGGTCCTGGCGCGGCTGATGCCGGACGCTCCGGTCGAGGGGCACGATCCGGCCGACCTTCTGCTGCGCCGGACCGGCCGGCTCGGCGACGCCGGCCCGTGGCGATGGACCGCCGCGCTCAAGTGAAGCCGGGCGGGCCGCCGCCCCAGGTCAGGGGCCCCACCCAGGTGAAGCCGGGCGGTCCGCCGTCGGCGCCGGGCCGGCGACGATAGGGTCGAAACAGACCACGACCTCAGGGAGTACGCATGACACAGGCACCGGCCACCGTGACCGTAACCGGCGCGGCGGGACAGATCGGATACGCCCTGCTGTTCCGGATCGCGTCCGGGCAGCTTCTCGGGGCCGACCGGCCGGTGCGGCTGCGGCTGCTGGAGATCCCGGCGGCGGTCCGCGCCGCCGAGGGGACCGCCCTCGAACTGGAGGACGGTGCGTTCCCGCTGCTCGCCGGCGTCGACGTCTTCGACAGCGCCAAGGCGGCCTTCGACGGGGTGAACGTCGCGCTGCTGGTCGGCGCCCGCCCACGCACCAAGGGCATGGAGCGCGGCGACCTCCTCGAGGCGAACGGCGGCATCTTCAAACCGCAGGGCGAGGCGATCAACGGGGGCGCCGCCGACGACGTCAAGGTGCTGGTGGTCGGCAACCCGGCCAACACCAACGCGCTGATCGCCCGCTCGCACGCGCCGGACGTCCCGGCCGACCGGTTCACCGCGATGACCCGCCTCGACCACAACCGGGCGCTGGCCCAGCTCTCCGGCAAGCTCGGCGTGCCGGTGTCCGAGCTCAAGCGGGTCACCATCTGGGGCAACCACTCGGCCACCCAGTACCCGGACGTGTTCCACGGCCGGGCCGGCGGCCGCCCGATCGCCGACCTGGTCGACCAGGCCTGGCTGGCCGACGAGTTCATCCCGCGGGTCGCCAAGCGCGGCGCCGAGATCATCGACGTGCGGGGCGCCTCGTCCGCCGCGTCGGCGGCCTCGGCGGCGATCGACCACGTGTACGACTGGGTGAACGGCACCGCGGCGGACGACTGGACCTCGGCCGCGGTCGTCTCGGACGGGTCCTACGGCGTACCGGAAGGATTGATCTCGTCGTTCCCGGTCACCGCGAAGGGTGGCCGGTTCGAGATCGTCCAGGGTCTGGACGTGAGCGAGTTCTCCCGCAGCCGGATCGACGCCTCGGTGGCCGAGCTGACCGAGGAGCGCGACGCGGTCCGCCGCCTCGGCCTCATCTGATCAGCGCGCGGACCGGCCGGGCGCTCAGCGTCAGCGCCCGGCCGGCTCGCGTGCTCAGCATCAGCGCCCGGGGCAGGGTCGCGCGCTCGGCGTCAGCGCCCGGCCGGGTCGGGTGCTCAGCTGGTCAGCACGGTGAACTTCGGCGGCAGCTCGGCCCGGCCGGTCAGCGCCCGCAGCAGCGCCTCGCCATCGCCGAGCGCGATCGCGAGGCGACTGGCCATGGTGGTCGCCTCGGCGATGGCTTCGAGCGAAAGACCATGCGGTACGCCGCCCGCGGCCGCCGCGTCGAGACCGTGCACGACGAGCTCGAAGGTGCGGGTCGGCAGCCAGTCGCGCACCCGCATGCCGCCGACCGGGGTGGTCACGATGTCGTCGTCGCCGGCCTCGGCCAGCGCCTGGGTCGCCCGGCCGGCCAGCTCGCCGACCATCGTCGCCGGGTCGTCGCCCAGGGCCGCGCCGGTGGCGTGAGCGTCCTCGGAGGAGGCGGCCACCGCGATGCGCAGGACGTCGGCGGGGACTCCCCGCCCATACGCGAAATAGCCCTCCGGCGTCGCGACCTGGAGCTCGGTCGCGGGTTTGGCCAGAACCTCGGGCACCTGGCGCAGCGCCGAGCCGACGGTGTGGCCGACCAGGTCGCGCAGTGTCCACTCGCCGAGGGCGGCGGGTTCGTCCCACCGCTCGGTCGGCAGGCGGGCGACGAGGTCGGCGTAGGCGACGGCGGCGGACCGGTAACTGCGGCGGTAGTCCATCCCGCCACCCTGCCACGGACCGCGGCGGTCACGATTGCCCGGGTGCGGGCCTGCTCAGTCCTCCATCGACTGGTGCCGCCCGCCGCCGTGCCGGCCTTCCGGCGCGTCCGGGTACGCCGGACGCCGCGGCAGGCCGCTCCTGTCCGGCCCCGGAGACGGCGACAACCCCGGAGACGTGCCCGGCCAGGTCGGTTCGGAATGCGCGGGAAGCGACGGGGACGCGGGAGGCGGCGGGGACGGCGACGCCGGAGGCGACGCTGACGGCGGCGAGGGAGACGACCAGGGCGGCGGCGGTGGCGCGGCGTCGCCCCGGGGCGGGAGACCCGACGGCATCGGCCGGTAGGTGCGGGGAGCGGCCGGCCGGGCGGGCTCGTCCCGCCGCGACGACTCGAGCGGCGGTGGCGGCGCCGGGAACGGCGTCAGCGGCGTGCTGGCGGCCGGCGACACGTACATACTGGTCAGGCCGGCGGCGAGTCGCCGGCGCCGCGCCCGGCCCCGCTCCCGCAACAGCTGAATCAGGAGCAACAACGCCGGCACCACGACCGCGAACGAGTAGATCGGAATGCCGGTCTCCGTGACCAGCAGGTAGGTGGCGCCGCCGAGGTAGCCGGCCGCGACCACCCCGTCGGCGATCCGGGTGGCCGGCCGCTGGTCGAGGCCGAGGACGGCGAGCAAACCCAGCATCAGCCCGCAGGCGACCAGCAGGCCGACGAAGGCGTAGAACTCGCCGTTGGACATGGGTGGCTCCAGAGTTCAGGTGTACCCCCACTGTCGGCCGGAAACGGGCCGGGCGGAGCCTATTCCGGCGGAATTACTGATCCGGACAAACAGGATGATACGGTCGAAAGTGTGCCGACCGACATCCCGCGCATGGGCGTGCCGGACCGACTCGCCGCGCGGCTGAGCATTGCTGAGCAGCACGCCCTGCTGGTCAGTCGCCGTACCCTGCTGACCGGCGCGGCCCGGGTCGCCGCGTCGATGGTGATCGGCGGCCCGGCCGCCGCGTTCTGGCTCCAGCTCGACACGCTGCCCGGGCGCATGGTCGTCCCGTTCGGCCGCCATCTGGCCTGGGGCGCCAACCCGCGTACCACGGTCAGCGTCGGCTGGCAGGTCCCGCACCGGGTGAAGCGCCCGTTCCTGCGGGTCGGCGCGTCGCCGGACGCCCTCGGCCCGCGGATCGACGCGGAGATCCGGCCGCTGCGCACCGACCTGGGCGGCATCCGGCCGGCGACCGAGCAGTACTACGTGCACGCCACCGCCGGCGGCCTGCGGCCCGGCACGACCTACTACTACGCGGTCGGGCACGCCGGCTACGACCCGACCGACCTGACCGACTACGGCCGGGTCGACACGTTCACCACCGCGCCCAGCCGCCGCGGCGTCGCCCGCCCGTTCACCTTCACCGCGTTCGGCGACCAGGGGGTCAGCTCGCACGCCCTGGCGAACGACGGCATGCTGATCGCCCAGCGGCCCGCCTTCCACCTGCACGCCGGCGACCTCTGCTACGCCGACACCAGCGGCAAGGGCCGCATGACCGACTTCTACGACCCGCGGTCGTGGGATCAGTTCCTCGCCCAGAACGAGCCGGTCGCGGCGGCCGTGCCGTGGATGGCCTGCCTGGGCAACCACGACATGGAGGCGCTGTACTCGCCCGACGGCTACGACGGTCAGCGCGCCCGCTGGGACTTCCCGGGCAACGGGCCGGCCCTGGCGGCGGGCGTCTACTCGTTCCTCTACGGCAACGTCGGCGTGATCGCGCTCGACGCCAACGACGTCTGCCACGAGCTGGACGGCAATCGCGGCTACACCGGCGGGGCGCAGACCGCGTGGCTCGACCGGCGGCTCGGCCACCTGCGCGAACAGCCCGATGTGGACTTCCTCGTGGTTTTCTTCCACCACTGTGCGTACTCGACCAGCACCGCGCACGCCTCCGACGGCGGGGTCCGGCGCCACTGGGTGCCGCTGTTCGACAAGCACGAGGTCGACCTGGTCATCAACGGCCACAACCACGTGTACGAGCGGACCGACGCCCTGCGCCTCGGCGTACCCAGGAAGGCCGAGATCGGCGAGACCGTCCACCCGGGGCGGGACGGCACGATCTACGTCACGGCCGGCGGCGGCGGGCGCAGCCTGTACTCCTTCGGCGCGCCCGACTCCCACGCCGGCCGCCGGCACCCCGTCGACGAGATCGAGTCCTACGTCTGGGCCGACAGCAGCCCCGAGCAGGTCCCGGAGCAGATCCCCGAGCGGGTCACCTGGTCCCGCGTCCGGTACACCGGCTATTCCTTCCTGGCCGTCGACGTCGAGCCCGCCCGCGAGGGCCACACCAGCACGCTCACGCTGCGGGCGGTCACCGAGGACGGCGCCGAGATCGACCGCGTGGTGATCGCCCGCAAGGCGGCCGGCGGCTCGCGGGCGAGGCTGAACGACCAGAGCGCCTGAGCGCGGTCACGGTGTGTCGGGCTCGGGGCCGTAGGAGAACCAGCCGGTGTCCGGTCGCGGCGGCGGCGTGGGCTCGGGCGGCTCGGCCAGGGGCTCCTCCGGCCAGAGCTCGACGCTGCGGGCGGCGGCCTCGCGGATGAGGGCGCCGTCGACCTCGGCACGCGACTCGGGCATGCCGAAACCGGGCCAGGACAGCACGAACGTGACCGGGCCCGCCGGCGGGAGCGGGCTCACCCAGTAGCTCTGGTCGACGGTCAGATCGCCCCCGCCGCCGGACTGCGAGGTGAGGATGAGCTGTCCGTCGTCCACCGTCGCCGAGCCGGGAAAGTCCATCTCGGTCAGGGTGGAGGCGCGGTCGCCGTTGGCGTACTCGAGGCCGAGCAGCAGCCGGTCGGCCGGCGGGATCTCGGTGTCGGGCCGGATGTGCGCGCCGATCAGCATGTACAGCCCGCCCGGCGCGAGCCCGGCCCGCGGGCGGCGCAGCCGGACGGCGAGGGTGAACCGGAAGCCGGCCGAGAACGCCTCCAGCTGGGTGATGCCGACTGCCGCCTCCTCGGTGTGGCCGAGCAGCACCGCCACGCCGACCCCGGCCGGGATCTCGTTGTCGGGCGCGCCGTGCCGGCGGCGCCAGCGGGCGATCTCCTCGAGCGTCGGCCGGTCGCGGCCGGGCTCGCCGCGGTGACTGCTCCACATAGGTGCCATTGTCTCCCCGCGCGCCGCGGCCGTGGGGGCCCTCCCGGACAAACCGGACGGTACGGGAGGGCCCGGACGGTCAGCGGACGCGCCGGCAGGACGCGAAGACCACCTCGTGGCTGGGCTGGAAGCCGAGCCGCTCGTAGAGCCGGATCGCCCGGGCGTTGTCGGCCGCCGCGTGCAGGAACGGCAACTCGCCACGCTCGAGGATGCCGGCCGCCACCGCGAGGGTGAGCCGCGCGCCGAGCCCGTGCCCCTGGAAGTCGGGGTCGGTGGCGACGCCGCTGATCTCCGTCCAGCCGGGGAGGCGGAACCGCTCGCCGGCCATCGCCACCAGCCGTCCGCCGACCCGGATGCCCAGGTAGCGGCCGAGCACGATGGTCCGCTTGCGGAACGGGCCCGGCTTGGCCCGCTCGACCAGGTCGAGGATCTCCGGCACGTCGGACTCGGTGAGCTCGACCGCCTCGCTGTCCTCCACACCGGTCATGCTCTGACCGATCATCTGCACGCCGGGCACCGACACCGCGATCTCCCACCCGGGGCCGGGCCGGACCGCCGGGCCGGTGAGCAGTGCCAGGTCGGTGAGCGTGGCGAGGTCGTCCCAGCCGGACGGGTCGGCCGGGTCGGCGATCGCGGCGAAGGGGGAGATGTCGGACGAGTAGCAGGCGGCGTCACCGGACGCCTCGGCGAAGCAGGCCTGTGGCCCGGAGAGGGCGGCCCACGCGGGGTTCTCTAGCACAGCTCACACCTTGCCGTGTGCCGGCTTCCGCCACTAGTGAATATCTGTCAGAACCCCTCGGACGAGCGGGGTGATCTCGGCGGGCCAGACCGGCTTCGAGAACAGGTAGCCCTGCCCGTACGGGCAGCCCATCCCGGCCAGGGCGTCGCGCTGGCCGGCCTCCTCGATGCCCTCGGCGACGACCGCGAGGTCCAGGTTGCGGGCCAGGGTGACGATCGTGTCGACCATGGTGTGCTGCTGGTCGCTGCTCAGGATGTCGTCGATGAACGACTTGTCCAGCTTGAGCACGTCGACCGGCATCTGGCGCAGGTAGCTCAGCGACGAGTACCCGGTGCCGAAGTCGTCGATCGCGATCCGGACGCCCATGGCACGCAGCACCTGCAGGTCCGCCCACACCTGGTCGGCGTCGCGCAGCACCAGGCTCTCGGTGATCTCCAGCAGCAGCCACTCGGGCCGCGCGCCGGCGTCCGCGATGGCCTCGCGCACCTGGTCGACGAAGCCCGGGGTGCGGAACTGCCGGGCCGACACGTTGACGCTGATGTACCTCAGCGTTGTCTGCGCGTCGTCCGCCTTCCACCGGGCGAACTGCACGAGCGCCTCGCGCAGCACCGACATGCCGATCGCCACGATCGCGCCGCTCTCCTCGGCCACCTCGATGAAGTGGAACGGGCCGAGCAGGCCGCGGGTCGGGTGGTTCCAGCGGACCAGCGCCTCGACGCCGGTGATCAGGCCGGTGTGCAGGTCGACGATCGGTTGGTACATCGGGCGGAACTGGTCGCCCTCGATCGCGTCGTGCAGCGCGGCGCGTACCGCCAGCCGCTCGACCATCGCGGTGTGCAGCTCCGGCTGGTACCGCTGCCAGGTGCCCTTGTCGCCGCCCTTGGCCTGGTAGAGCGCCAGGTCGGCGTGGCGCAGCAGCTCGGTGGCGCCGGCCGCGTCGGTGTTGGCGGCGACGCCCACGCTGGCCGCGCCGCTGACGATGTGCGTGCCGCCGAGGCCGTCGCTCACCTCGACCGCGACCGAGAGGGCCGTCACGATCGCGGCCGCCACGTCCTCGGCGCTGCCGTGCGGGTGGCCGTCCTCGATCAGGATGGCGAACTCGTCGCCGCCCATCCGGGCCGCCGTGCTGCCGTCGCCGACGATCGCGGCGATCCGCTGCCCGACGGTCACCAGCAGCTCGTCGCCGACCGCGTGCCCGAGGGTGTCGTTGACCTCCTTGAAGTCATCGAGATCGACGAACAGGACGGACAGCGTACGGCCGTCCCGCGCGCAGTCGGCGTAGGCCTGTTCGAGCCGGGTTCGGAACAGCACCCGGTTGGCCAGCCCGGTGAGCCCGTCGTGGAACGCCAGGTGGGACAGCTCGCCCTCGAGGCGCCGCCGCTCGGTCACGTCCGCGATGGTCAGCACCAGCCCGCCGACGGTCGGGTCGTCCCGCAGGTCGCGGGCGTCCACCTCGACCTGCACGAGCCGGCCGTCGGCGCACAGCACGGTCAGGTCGGGCGCGGAGCCGGTGCCGCGGCCCCGGCGTACGGCGGCCAGCAGGTCCCGCATCGCCCGGTGGTGGCTGACCACGACCAGCGCGGACAGCGGCGTGCCGGCCAGGTCGTCGTGGCCGAGCACGGTCGCCGCCGAGGGGCTGGCGTAGCGGATCTCGTCGTCCTCGGTAACGATCAGGATGACGTCCGAGGCGTTCTGGATCAGCGTCCGGAACCAGGCCTCGCTGTCCCGGCGGTTGACCTCGCCGGTCAGCTGTATCCGCTGGATCACGACCTCGACCTGGGCGAACAGCGCCTCGAACGTGTCCAGCAGCTCGACCAGCACCTCGCCCGGCGCGCCCAGCACGCCGACCGCCTCCCGGGCCGGGTTGCCGGCCAGCGGCAGCCTGGCGATCAGGAACGTGTCGTACCCGGGCAGGGCCATGCCGGGCGGCAGCTCCCCGGCAGCGGCCCGGCGGACCCCGGCCCGCTGCGGGGTGGGGTTCGCCTGCACGACCATCGTCATCTCGTGCGGCCTGTCCGGGGGCATCAGCCGCTTGGTGGCCTCGCGGGCCGCCACGAGGGCCTCCTCGACGGTGGCCGCCGCGAACAGCGCCTCGCCGGCCTTCCGCAGCGCCCGCTCCCGGGCCCGGGCCCGGCGCTGGGCCGTCGCGAGCCCGTTGACCCGGCCGAGCACCAGCAGGAACATCACGGCCGCGGCGCCCGCGATGATCGGCGCGTCGACGGCACCGCCGTGCAGCCACTCGAAGTACAGCACGGCCGGGGCGATTAGGGCGGCCGAGGCCATCCAGATGATCCGCTGCGGGCCGTCGACGCCGGAGCGCTCGGCCGGCTCGGAGAACAGGCGCATCGACGGCATCAGCGCCGTCCAGCCCGTCGCCGCGTAGAAGACGATCCAGCCGAGGTCGACCGGCCCGCCGAGCGACCAGTTGCTGTTGAGCTGGGACTGGCCGTACAGGATGTCGGAGACCAGCAGGCCGACCATGGCGATGCCGACCGCGGTGAACGCCCGCGACCGCCGGCCCGGGCTGGCGATCATGCGCAGGGTCATCGCCAGCACCAGCACGTCGCCGAGCGGGTAGCTGATCGAGACCACCCGCTCCTTCAGGGTCAGGTCGTGCGCGTGGGTGAACGGCGCGATCCAGTAGATCCACAGGAGCAGGCCGAGGCCGACCGTGGGCACCAGCGCGTCGAGCAGCGCCGCCCGGTTGGTGACCCCGCCCGAGCGGTACCGGACGAACAGCACGAAACCGCCGGTCAGCAGCGGGTAGACCAGCAGGTAGAGCACATCGGCGGGACCCGGGAAGGCCGGGGTGTGCCCAGTGGTCAGGACCAGGTTGTACAGGTTGTCGCCGCTGTTGAAGAAGACCAGCGCCGCCGCGATCAGGTACCAGGGCAGCTTTCGGGACGGCCGGTTCAGGCGTACGCCGAGCACGATCATCGCCGCGCTCGAGTACCCGAGCAGCGCCCAGGTGTACAGGTGGCTGCCGGGGAAGGCGTAATAGACGGCGGTGAGCACCGCAATCCACGCGCCGAAGCACGCGCGTGCGGCTCGCGTCGTCATGTCGTTCTCCGTTGCTGGCTGCGGATGCACGGCGTGGTCTGCCGTCCGAGGCCTTTGATCGGGCGACCCGGCGAGCGCTTGAGCCTTCCCGGGTGCGGGACGGGAGGATTCACCGGAACTTTTGGGTCCCGAAGCGCGACTGTGGTCTCGTGACGTGGAGAACTGCATTGATGACCAGGCGGATGGCGACGGTGGCGGCGGTCGCCGGGCTCGCGGTGCTGGGGCTGGCCGGCCCGGCGCTCGCGCACGTGGAGGTGTCCGCCGACAAGCACACGGCGGGCGCGTCGGACGTGACGCTGACCTTTACCGGCGAGGCCGAGAACGACAAGGCCGGCATCAAGTCGGAGCGGGTGGTGCTGCCGGCCGGCCTCGACCCGGCCGGTGTGACCTTGGTCAAGGCGCCCGCGGGCTGGACGTTCACCAGGGCGGCCGACGGCTTCACGGTCGCGGGCGCCCCGCTGAAGATCGGCGTCGACGCGGTCTGGAAGGTCAAGGTCGCGAAGTTGCCCGACGGCGAGACCCGGCTGAGCTTCAAGACCCTCGAGACGTACGGGGACGGCACCGTCGTGCGCTGGATCGAGATCCAGGAGCCCGGTCAGCCCGAGCCCGATCACCCGGCGCCGCTGGTCACCCTGCAGCCGGGCCCGTCGTCCGCGCCGTCCTCCGCCGGCCCGTCGCCGACCCTTAGCGCGACAAGCCCGATAAACCTGACAAGTCTGACAAGTGTGTCCGACCTTCCCGGCGACGAGGGCGGCAGTGGCGGCGCCTGGTGGGTCTGGGTGGTCGTCGCCGTCCTCCTGATCGGCGGCGGCATCGTCCTCGTGGTTCGCCGGAGGAGCCCGGCGCGCGGCGACTCCTGATCGACGGCCGTCTATTCTTAACCTGCCGTCCACGTGCCGTGCGTCGCGGCGTGTCCGGCCCTGCCGACGATCCCCTACATGACCGTACGGCGTGTAACGGTCGCTGCGGCGACCCTCGCACTCGTCGGGGCCGGGCTCACCGCCGCGGCCCCGACCACCGCCCAGGCCGCCACCAGCGTGCCCCGTTTCGACCACATCGTCCTGGTGATATTCGAGAACAAGGCGTCCTCGCAGATCACCGCCTCCAGCGCACCCTACTTCCAGTCCCTCGCCGCGCAGGGCGCGAGCTTCTCGCAGTCCTACGCGATCACCCACCCCAGCCAGCCCAACTACATCGCCCTGCTCATCGTCACCTTCGACGAGGACAACTCGCTGTCGCTCAACCACATCCACACCACGTTCGTGGGCGCCGGCGTGTCGGCCGGGACGTACTCCGAGAAGATCACCCACTACACGGTGCTGCGGACCATCGAATCCGCGTACGGCCTGGCCGCGCTCGGCAGTGCCGCGAGCGTCTCGCCGATCACCGACGTCTGGAGCTGATCCGGATGTACCTCGCCTCGGTGGAGCGGCCCGCGGTCGTCGATCGGACAAAAGCCGCTAAAGTCGCCGCGAACGTGCTGGCCCTCGGCACGGTCAGCCTGGTCACCGACGTGTCCAGCGAGATGGTCACCGCGATCCTCCCGCTGTACCTGGTGATCGGGCTGGGCCTCGGGCCGGCCCGTCTACGGCCTGGTCGACGGCCCGTACCCACCTGGCCGAGACCCGCAGCATCGACGATCAGGCCGCGTGGTTCGACGACGACACGGTCATGTACGCCGTCCGCCGCGGCCCGAAGCGGGCCGACGTCTGGTCGGTGGCCGCCGACGGGTCCGGCAAGCCGTCGATACTGATCCCGGACGCCGAGTCACCCGCCGCCCTCGGGAACTGACGCCGACAGCCGGAGGTGTGCGGTGCCGACCACCTCGCCCCGGGCCGGCACCGCAGTCGCCCCGGTCAGTCCTGGGTCGTGGTGGGGCCGGGATTCCAGCGGTCGGCGTGGAGTGCGGCGTGCAACGGGCGGCGACGGCGCCAGCCGTGGCCTTCGAGGTCGGGTACGCCTTGCAGGTGGGTGACGGGGCCCAGACACAGCCAGGCGACAGGTCGGATACCGGCCGGGATGCCGAGCAGGTGTTGCAGGAATGCTTCGCGGTAGAACGACACCCAGCCGACGCCGAGGTGTTCGGCGGTGGCCGCCAGCCACAGGTTCTGGATGGCCAGGCACACGGAGTACAGGCCGGCGTCGGCGATGGAGTGTCGGCCCAGGACCGCGGGGCTACCCCGGTCGGCGTCATAGGTCACCACGATCGACAAGGTCGACTCCAGCACACCATCGATCTTGATGCGGGAGAACCGGTCGGCCGCCTCGGCGTCCAGGGTTGCCGCGAACGTGTCCCGCTCGTGCTCGACGTGCCGGTGAAACGACTCCCGCAACCCGCGGTCGCGGATCACGATGAAGTCCCACGGCTGAGACAACCCCACGCTCGGAGCCGCGTGAGCCGCCCCGAGGACGCGGTCCAGCGCGCCCGGGGGCAGGGGTTCACCGGTGAACTGGCCGCGGACGTCGCGGCGGCGGTGGATCACGTCGTAGATGTCGCTGATCATGGGCAGGCTCCCGCTGCGCTCACGCCGCACCTGCGGTGCGGCTGGTAGCGCGAGGCCGGTCTTCGGACTCCCAGATCAGCACTGGTCCGCCCGCCTTCCCAGCCGGTGAGGCCAGTGGCCGCGCAGGACGCGCGTGGGCGGCAGCTCCCTGGTTACCGCGGCGGGCCCGTGCCGGACTCACACCGGCTTCCCGATTCTCCCCACCCACCGGTGAGGCACCTCGCAACAGTTCATGCCGCCCGGCACGCTACCCCAGCGCGACGTACGAGCGCGACAGCGAGGCCCGCTGCGCCCGCGACCGTTGCCGCCGGCGTTCGAGCACCCGCTTGCCGGCCGGAACGCCCCGGACTTCCGCCTTCAGGACGGCACCAGCCTGGGCCACCTGCTTCAGGACGGACACGGTGTTCTGCCCGACTTCCGCGGCGACCTGGAACACGCCGCACAGGGCTGGGCGGGCCGGATCCGTTATGCGGCCGGCCCGGCGCACGACAAGCTCGGACTCGACGCCGTCCTGATCCGGCCGGACGGCGTCATCGCCTGGACCGGGGAGCGCGGCGAATTCGACCAGGCCGCGGCCCACTTGGCGTTACCGCTGTGGGTCCTCGCCGGGCTGGTCCGCCCCGGGCCGGTCCACGTCGGGCCGATCCACGCCGGGAGAGTGCTCGCCGGCTTGGTCGGCGCGGCGGCTCTGACGTTCGGCCCAGATCTCTTGGGCGCGGCCGCCGAGGCGGCGGGCCGAACCGGAGGCACGCGAGCCCAGGTCCTGGGCCCGTTGCGCGGCGCGTGAGTTGATCGCCTGCTGAAACGCCGCGCTGCGGGCGATCGAGTCGGCGCCCTCCCGGGCGAGCTGACCGGCGACGGCGGCGGCATCAGCGGTGCGCCGTGCCGCCGCGGCCGCGGCCTGCGCGGCGGTCGACTGGGTGGGGGCCGGTTGCCCGACAACCGGCTGCCCAACACCCGGAACTGCCTGACCATCGGGCGGGGCGAGGACAACGTCGGACGACAGGGCGTCGGGTGCGGCGAGCGCGGGCCGGACCTCCGCCTCGGATCCGCCGGCGACGGGCGGCGCTGGGCTGCCGGTCAGGCGCCGGGCGAGGACGGTCGTTTTCGCGGCGATGTCGGCGTAGTGGGAGGTGCGCACGACAACAGTGCCGGTCAGGTAGTCGACCAGGGAGCGGCGGCGCGGGCCGACGAGGGGCAGCCGGTCGAGCCAGAAGACGACCACGGCCGCCGCGACGAGCAGTCTGCCGGCGCCGGCTCCCCCGATGACCACGATGGCCAGGGCGAAACACAGCAGGCCCGACTCGACCAGGACGGTCAGGAAGGCCCGACGTCGGGCCCGGCGGCTGAGCAGGCTCATCGGCTCGGTGTCCGTCCCGACCCGGGTGTCGACGAGGACGGAGCCGAGGGTGCGGCCCCGCCAGGACAGCAGCACCGACTGGTAGAGGAACTGGATCAGCGGCACCACGAGCAGCGCACCGGCCAGCGGCAGGACGACCCAAAACCGATCATCGTGGACACCGGCCAACTTCAGGCCGTGACCTCGTAATAAGTCGAAGACGGTCAACCCCGTGCGACCGACCATGTCGGCCTCAAACCTCTGCCACGTGGTCGCTACCCCGGCGGCGACCAGCATCGCCGCCGGTACTGCCACCACGGCGGAATCGAACGCCCAGGCCATCGCCCGGCGCCGCAAGGAGGCGGGCTCCGGAATCAACTCTTCGCTCATAGGCGAGCGACGATATTCGCCGGCGAGAGCCCGGAGATCCCCCGGGCGCGCACGCCTCCGCGGCGATCATCCGCAAGCGGTTCCGATAATCGGATCGTCCCGTCCAATGTTGCGCGATCGTGTTCTCGGGCGGGTATCGGATGCGAAGACCGCCGCTAGATCAGCGAGCGACTGATCACCACTCGCTGGATCTGATTGGTGCCCTCGACGATCTGCAGAACCTTGGCCTCGCGGAACCACCGCTCGACCGGGTGGTCGCTGACGTAGCCGTACCCGCCGAGCACCTGCACCGCGTCGGTGGTCACCCGCATCGCCACGTCGGTCGCGAACAGCTTCGCCTTGGCCGCCTCGATCGAGAACGGCCGGCCGGCGTCCTTGAGGCGCGCCGCCGCGAGGGTGAGCGCCCGAGCCGCCGACACCTGGGTCGCCATGTCGGCGAGCATGAAGCCGACCCCCTGGAACGTCCCGATCGGCCGGCCGAACTGCTCGCGCTCCGCCGCGTACGCCACCGCGTAGTCGACCGCCGCCTGGGCCAGCCCAACCGCGCACGACGCGATCCCCAGCCGGCCGGCGTCCAGGGCCTCCATCGCGATGCGGAAGCCGCCGCCCTCGACGCCGACCAGGCGGTCGGCGTCGACGTGCATGTTCTCCAGGACCAGCTGGGCCGGGGCGGAGGAGCGCAGGCCCATCGTCCGCTCGGGCTTCTGCGGGACCAGCCCGGGCGTGCCGGCGTCGACCAGCAGGCACGAGATGCCGGTCGCGCCGGGCCCACCCGTACGGCAGAAGATGTTGTAGTAATCGGCGTGCCCGGCGTGCGTGATCCAGGCCTTGGTGCCGTTCACCACCCACCCCGCGCCGTCGTGGGTCGCGCGGGTCTGCAGGGCCGCGGCGTCCGAGCCGCCCTGCGGTTCGGAGAGCGCGTACGCGCCGAGCAGGTCGCCGCCGAGCATGTCCGGCAGCATCTTGCGCTGCCGCTCGGTCCCGTGTGCGTAGACCGGATAGCAGGCCAGGGTGTGCACGCTGACCGCCTCGGCGATCGCCAGCCAGCGCCCGGCGAGAACCTCCAGGACCTGGAGATAGACCTCGTACGGCTGGCCGGCCCCGCCGTCGGCCTCGGGGTAGGGGAGCCCGAGCAGCCCCGACCGGCCCAGCGTCCGGAGGGTCTCGCGGGGGAACACCCCGTGCTGCTCGTGCTCGTCGGCCTTTCCGGCGAGCTCACGATCGGCGAGCTCACGGGTCAGGTCCAGGAGGTCGTACGCCTCGTCGGTGGGGAGGATTCGATCTACCGTCACCCCGTTATCTTAACGAACGTTCAGGAAGGCGTCGTCATCGACACGACCAACTTGCCGGCGACCCGGTTCGCCTCCAGGTCGGCGTGCGCCCGGACGATCTCGTCGAGCGGGTAGACCCGGGCGAGCGGGATCGTCGCGGTGCCGGCCGCGACGGCGTCGAGGAACTCCTGCAGGACCGCCGCCGGGAGGTCGTCGGCCTCGCCGCCGTACGCCGCCAGCCGCACCCCGCGGGGCAGGTATCCGATCGGGTAGAAGTCGCGGACCAGCCACTGGTTGGAGAGCATGCCGGTGAAACAGCAGACGCCGTGCACCCGCAGCGCGCGCAGGGTGTCCGGCAGCGCCGGCGTGCCGACCAGTTCGAGGGCGAGGTCGACGCCGTCCGGGAACAGCTCGCGGGCCTGGGTGGCCACGTCACCGTCGTCGATCAGCACGTGGTCGGCGCCGATCTCGGTGAGCGCGCCGGCCTTGGCCGGGTCGCGGGTGGTGGCCAGCACGGTGAGGCCGCGCCGCTTGGCGAGCACCGCGGTGGCCATCCCGACCGAGGACGTGCCGCCCCGGATCAGCAGGGACTGGCCGGCCTGCGCGTCCAGGCCGACGGTGAGGCTGCCGTACGCGGTCTGCAGCATCTCCGGCACCGCGCCGAGGACCTCCCACGGCAGCTCGGAGCGGAACGGGATGACCTGCCCGGCCGGCACGCAGGTGTACTCGGCGTAGCCGCCGTCGAAGGTGCGGCCCATCCCGCCCATCATGGTCATCACCTGCTGGCCCGGCTCGAACTCGCCGCCCGGCGCCGCGGCCACCACGCCGGTCGCCTCGATGCCCAGCACCCGCGGGAAGACCACGCCGTCGGCCAGCCCGAGCCGGGTGTGCAGCTCGGAGCGGTTGAGGCCGCTGGCCCGCACCTCGATCAGCACCCAGCCCGGCCCGGGCTGCGGTACGGGCCGCTCGTGGATCCGCAGCGCCTCGGGCGGTCCGGGTGCGTCGAGCACGACGGCGCGCATGGCTTTCCTCCCCATTGACTATGGTGTCCTGGTGACCGCACAGCCGCTGCTCGCCGTCGACGCGCCCAGCCTCTACTTCCGTGCCTTCCACGGGATTCCGGAGAAGGCGGCGCAGACCTCCGCCGGCGAGCCGGTGAACGCGGTGCGCGGGTTCCTCGACATGATCGCTCAGCTGGTCCGCACCCGCCGCCCCAACCGGCTGGTGTGCGCGCTGGACGCGAGCTGGCGGCCACAGTGGCGGGTGGCGCTGGTCCCGTCGTACAAGAAGCACCGGGTGGCGCACGGCGACGTGGAGGAGGTGCCGCCGGCCCTGGAGAAGCAGATCCCGATCCTGCTCGAGGTCCTGGCCGCGGTCGGGATTCCCGCCTTCGGCGTCGACGGGTACGAGGCGGACGACGTGCTGGGCACCCTCGCCGCCACCCAGCCGGGCCCGGTCGAGGTGGTCTCCGGCGACCGGGATCTGTTCCAGCTGGTCGACGACGCGCGCGGGACGAGGCTGCTGTACTGCGGCCGCGGCGTGGCGAAGCTGGAGGACGCCGACGAGGCCCTGGTCGAGGCCAAGTACGGGGTGCCGGCCCGGTGGTACGCGGACTTCGCGGCGATGCGCGGCGATCCGAGCGACGGCCTGCCGGGCGTGCCGGGCGTCGGCGAGAAGACCGCGGCGCGCCTGGTCAGCCGGTACGGCGGCGTACCGGAGATCCTCGCGGCGCTGGACGATCCGGCCGCGGGCTTCGCGCCGGGGTTGCGGGTGAAACTCGCGGCGGCCCGGGATTACCTGGACAAGGCGCTGCCGGTGTGCAAGGTGGCCCTCGACGCGAAGCTCCCGGAGTTCGACCCGGCCCTGCCGCGGGCGCCGAAAAACCCGGACGCCCTGCTGGTGCTGGCCGAGCGGTGGAACCTGGCCGGCTCGGCGCGGCGGCTGGTGGACGCGCTCAGCGGCCTGCCCGCTTAGGTCGGCTTAGCGGCGGGCGCCGGCTTGGACGCGAACAGGGTCAGGCCCAGCCGCCGGGAGAGGAAGCCGGCGGCCAGCTGCCCCCGGACGCTGTTGCCGTAGCCGTCGAGCGGCGGGGAGAACGCGGCGAGCGCGCCCTTGCCGGGGGACACCACGACGATGCCGCCGCCGATGCCGCTCTTGCCCGGCACGCCCACGTCGTACAGCCAGTCCCCGGACGTCTCGTAGAGCCCGGCGGTCGCCATCACGGCCAGGGTGTGGTGGCAGGCTGCCGGCCCGACCAGGCGCTCGCCGGTGCGCGGATTGACCCCGCCGTTCGCCAGGGCGGCGCCCATCACGGCGAGGTCGGTGGCCGTGACGCGCAGGCAGCTCTGCCGGGTGTACAGGTCGACCGCCTCGGCCGGCGTGCAACCCAGGAACCCGTACGTCTGCAGGAGGTTGGCCAGCGCGCGGTTGCGATGGTTGGTGGCCGAGGCCGACGGGAAGACCTCCTCGTCGAGCGGCAGGTCGCGACCGGCGAAGCGGGACAGGCCCTCCTGGACGAACTTCCACTTCGCCTCGGCGTCGGCGCCGGGGACCAGGCTGACCGTGCCGATCGCACCCGCGTTGACCATCGGGTTGGTGCGCCCGTCCGGCGCCCGCTCGACCGCCGTGGCCGAGTTGAACGGCAGCCCGGTCGCGTTGGCGCCGAGCCGCCGGCGCATCTCCCCGGCGCCGAGCGCCTCGCAGACCAGCGCGAACACGAATGGCTTGGCTACGCTCATCAGCGCGAACCCGTGCCCCGCGTCGCCGGCCGGGTAGATGCCGCCGCCGACCCCGGCGGCGCACAGTCCGTAGAGGTGCGGGGGGACGCGAGCCAGTGCCGGGTACAGCGTGGAGGGCGTGCCGCTGTCCTCGTGGCGGAATTTCTCGTACGCCTCGTCCAGGGCTTTCGTCACCCGGCGCGCCGAGGGCAGCCTGCCGGTCGAGACGTAGCCGGCGTCGTCGTCCATCACGGTCTCCACGCTATGCGGATGGCCGGCTCGGGTGCCGCTCACCGCAGGGCCAGCTCATAGGTCTGTCCGATCAGGTCGGCGCCGAAGCTGTGGTGCGGCTCCTGCCCGGTCAGCCGGAAGCCGCGCGAGAGGTAGATGTGCCGGGCCGCCTGGAGGGGGTCGTTGGTCCACAGGCGCATCCGGTGGTAGCCGGCCTTGCGCGCGAACTCGAGGCACGTGTCGACCAGCTGTCTGCCGATGCCGTGCCCGCGCGCGGCCGGGTCGACCAGCAGGATGCGCAGCACGGCCGTACCGTCGTCCCGGCCGTCGACACAGAACACGCAGCCCATTCTCCTGCCGTCCGTCTCGGCGATCCACGCGTTCTCCCGGGCCGGGTCGTGGTCGTTCGCGTAGTCCGCCACGATCCGCGCCACCAGGGCCTCGAAGTCGGTGTCCCAGCCGTACTCGGCCGCGTACATCTCGCCGTGCGCCTTGACCACCCAGCCGAGGTCCCCGGGCCGGCCCAGTTCCCGAATCACGTTTCCCCTCCCGCCCTTCCACTGAAACAGTCGTTTCAGTGCGATGATAGCGGCCATGGCGGGGGAGCGGCGAGAGGAGTTGCTGGAGCTGGCGTACGCGTACGTCCGCTCGCACGGCATCACCGAGCTGTCGCTGCGGCCCCTCGCCGCCTCGATCGGGTCCAGCCCGCGGGTGCTGCTGTTCCTGTTCGGCAGCAAGGACGGGCTGGTGCGGGCGCTGCTCGACCGGGCACGGGCCGACGAGCTCGCCCTGCTGCGCGGCCTGCCCTCGGAGGGTGGGCTGCCGTCCGCCACCGCGGCGGTCTGGGAGTGGCTCTCCGACGAGGCCCACCGTCCGCTGTTGCGGCTGTGGCTCGAGGCGTACGCGCGGAGCCTGGTCGACCCGGCCGGCCCCTGGTCCGCGTTCGCCGCCGGCACGGTGGCCGACTGGCTCACGGTGCTGGCCGGCGCCCAGCCGGCCGCGTCCCGCGACACGCCCGACGCGGTGGCCCGGCGGACGGCGGCGCTGGCCGTTCTGCGCGGTGCCCTGCTGGACCTGCTGGCCACCGGCGACACGGCCCGCACCACGGCGGCGGTGCGGCTACAGGTCGGCTCCCTCTGATCGGGGGTGCGGCTACAGGTCGGCTCCCTCTGATCGGGGGTGCGGCTACAGGTCGGCTCCCTCTGATCGGGGGTCCGGCTACAGGTCGGCTGCCGACTGGACGGCCCGCCAGCGCGGCCGCTCGTCCTCGCTCTGCCGGGTGCAGCGCATCAGCTTGCCCTTGGCGGTGATCCCGAACGCCCCGACCGGCGCACAGAACGCCCCGGCCCGCACGATCGGCAGCGTCGGCGTGGTCGCGGTCGGCGTCGGCGTGGGGGTCGGCCTCCTCGTCGGCGGCCCGGTCGTGGGTTCGGTGGTCGGCTTCGGCGTGGTCGGCTTCGGCCTCGGGGTCTTCTTCGGGGTGTCAGCGGGCGTCGGGCTGGTCGTCACCGCCGCCGTCGCTGCCGGCGTGGTCGGGTCGTCGCCGGGCGTCGTCGGATCGGTCGAGACCGTGGCCGCCGCGCCGGTCTTGCCGGCCTTGCCGCCGGTGAACACCTCCACGGCGGCCGCGCCGCCGCAGCACACCAGCGCCAGCGCGAGCAGGCTGCCGAGCAGCAGGTGCACCGGCTTGACCCGCCGCTGCACGGGGCCGGGGTCCGGCGGGAGCGGCAGTTGCCAGGACGGTTCCGGGCTACTAGCGGACATCGCCACACCATGCTCTCGGACATGCGGTCCCGTCGATGGTCCGAAAGTGCCAACTCATCCCGGGAAAATGGTCTTGGCGGGGGAAGTAGTGTCTCTGCCGTGGAAGAGATCGATCGGGCGATCGTGGGCGCCCTCACCGTCGACGGGCGCCTGTCATACACCGACCTCGCCGAGCGGGTGGGGCTGAGCGTCTCCGCCGTGCACCAGCGGGTCCGCCGGCTCGAGCAGCGCGGTGTCATCTCCGGCTACACGGCCCGGGTCTCCTACGAGGCCCTCGAACTGCCGCTGACCGCGTTCGTGGCGATCCGCCCGTTCGACCCGTCCCAGCCCGACGACGCCCCCGAGCGCCTCGCCCACCTCTCCGAGATCGACTCCTGCTACTCGGTGGCGGGCGAGGACTTCTACCTGCTCCTGGTCCGGGTCGCGAGCCCCGCCGACCTGGAACGCCTGCTCCAGGAGATCCGGACCGCCGCCAACGTCACCACCCGCACCACCGTGGTCCTCTCCACGCCCTACGAGAATCGCCCGCCACGGCTGGCCGTACCCGCCCGCCCCGAGACCACTGACCTAGCATCCTAGGATGCGGTAGCGGACGTGCCGGCCACCACGGCAGGGCGAGCGAGCGCCGAAGAGCGTTGAGTTTCCGTCCGCCCCGAACGCCACTCCTTCAAGGTCCGGGCATGATCAAGCGACGGCGACGGCGACGGCGACGGGCTGTCGGCCGGTGATCGGAAACTCGCGTGCTCGCCGGTGAGGCGCGTGCCATGCTGCGCTCTTATGACAGAGCTGACCGACGCCTTCTGGCTCGCGCACACCGGCCTGCCCCGGGAGGCCCCCGGCTCGGCGGAGACCACCCGGCTGCTGCTGCGGCTGGCCGGCGCCCTGCCCGACCGGCCCCGGATTCTCGACGTCGGCTGCGGCACCGGGCCGGCCTCGGTGCTGCTCGCCCAGCTGACCGGCGGGCACGTCACCGCCGTCGACCTGCGGGAGCAGTTCCTCGAAGCCGTGCACGTCCGGGCCCGGGCCGCCGGTGTCGACGACCGGATCGAGACCCTCGCCGCCTCGATGGACGATCTGCCCGTCGCGGCCGGGTCGGTCGACCTGCTGTGGGCGGAGGGCTCGGCGTACCTGATGGGCTTCGACAACGCCCTCGCCGCCTGGCGGCCGCTGCTCGCCCCCGGCGGCGTGCTGGTCCTCACCGAGGCGCAGTGGCTCTCCGCCGAGCCGGCGCCGGCCGCGCGGGCCTTCTGGGACGAGGGCTACCCGGCCATGCGTGACACGGCCGGCAACGTGGCGGCCATCCAGCGCGCGGGCTGGACGGTGCAGGCCGCCTACCTGTTGCCCGACGCGGACTGGGACGCGTACTACGGCCCCCTCGGCGACCGCATCGAGCAGCTGCGCGCCGAGGGCGTGCCGGGTGACCTGCTCGACCAGGTGGGGGAGGAGATCGCGATCCGCCGGCAGCACGGTGGCGACTACTCGTACATGGGATATGTCCTGCGCTAGGCGCGGAGGGTGGCGCGGGCGCACTCGGTGACGTAGGGCATCCGGAACTCGGTGCGGCCGACCAGGTCGGGGTGGGTGGCGACCAGCCGGCGCACCTCGCCGAGCACCGCGGCGCGCTCGGCGGCCGGGAGCAGGATGACCGCGCTGCGGGAGGCGACCAGGTCGGTCAGCCGGTCCGGGCCGAGCGTCATCGACCAGCGGAAGTGCGCGATCTCGACCGGGCCGAACGGCTCGCCGACCGTGGTGTCGCGCTCGTTCTCCGTGTTGCCGATGATCTCGCCGAGGCGGCGGACCCACGGCTCCGACTCGTCGCGCAGGTTCCAGACCAGGCCGAGCCGGCCGCCGGGGGTCAGGACGCGGGCGATCTCCGGCACCGCGCGGGCCGGGTCGACCCAGTGCCAGGCCTGGGCGACCAGGACGGCGTCGGCGGAGCCGGCCGGTGCCGGGATCCGCTCGGCCGTGCCGATCAGCGCCGGTACGCCGGGCACGGCCCGGGTGAGCTGGGCGAGCATCTGCTCGGACGGGTCGACGGCGGTGACCTGCAGGCCGCGGTCGCGGATCTGCCGGGTCAGCTTCCCGGTGCCGGCGCCCAGGTCGAGGACCCGGGGGCGGCCGGCCGGCAGCAGCCAGTCGAGGGCGGCGGCGGGATAGCCGGGCCGGCCGCGCTCGTAGATGTCGGCGGCCGGTCCGAACGAGTTCGCGTGCGCAGAGTGATCGTCCACGGCGGCGAGATTAACCCGGTTTCAGACGGCTCGACCCTGGGCAACTGATTGTTGGACGACAACCAAGGAGGTTTGCCCGATGAGCTTCACCGATAAGGTCCGCAACGAGGCCGAGGAACTGTCCGGCAAGACCAAGCAGGCCGTTGGCCGGGCCACCGACAACGAGAGCCTGGTGGCCAAGGGTGAGGCGCAGGAGACCGAGGCGCAGGCCCGCAAGGCTGCCGAGCACGTGAAGGACGCCGGCAAGGACGTCAAGGACGCCTTCCGGTAGACCAACGGTCCGCGGTAGGGGATGAGAGGGCCCCGGCACAGTGTGGTGCCGGGGCCCTCTCACACCCCCTCCTAGGAGTTGGCCTCCTGCTTGCGCCACCAGTCCTGGCCGGACTGCGGCAGCGTGTCGATCGGGTCGTAGTACGCGTACTGCTTGGTGAGCACCTCGGCGTCGTCCTGCTCGATCGAGGTGCGGTAGTTCTTGGTCCAGTACGAGATGCCGTGCTCCCGGTCGTACTCGGTGAGCATGTGCACCCATCGCTTCCCGACGAACGGGACGTCGCAGACGATCCGCGGGGTCGCGTAGCCGGGCAGGTAGCCCATCATGTCGTGCTGCAGCTGCTGGGCGTGCCAGACCGGGACCCGCCAGTGCTCGGCGTTGGGGATCATGTCGCACATGTAGAAGTAGTACGGCAGGATGCCGGCCTCGCCCTGCAGCCCGAAGCACAGGTCGAGCAGGTCCTCGGTGGTCGCGTTCACGCCGCGCATCAGGACGCCCTGGTTGCGCACGTCGCGCACGCCGACCTCGAGCAGCGTCTGGGCCGCCTTCGCGACCAGCGGGGTCAGCGAGTTCACGTGGTTGACGTGGGTGTGCACGGCCAGGTTGACCCCGCGCCGGGAGGCGGTGATCGCGACCCGCTGCATGCCCTCGACCACGTCGGGCTGCAGCCAGTGCTGCGGGAGGCCCATCAGCGCCTTGGTGGCGAGCCGGATGTCGCGGACGGTCGGGACCGACAGGATTCCCATCAGGTACGTCTCGAGCTGCTTCCACGGGACGTTGGCCACGTCGCCGCCGGACACCACCACGTCGCGGACGCCGGGGTGCGCCTTCAGGTAGGCCAGGTGGGCGTCGTACCGGTCGACCGGCTTGAGCGTGAGGCGCAGCTTGTCGACCGTGGGCGTGCTGTTGCCGACCAGGTCCATCCGGGTGCAGTGCCCGCAGTACTGCGGGCAGGTGGACAGCAGCTCGGCGAGCACCTTGGTCGGGTAGCGGTGGGTGAGGCCCTCGGCGACCCACATGTCGTGCTCGTGCAGCGAGTCGCGGGTGGCGTGCGGGTGCGACGGCCAGACCGGGTCGCGGTCGGAGGCCACCGGGATCATGTAGCGGCGGATCGGGTCGGCGTAGAACGACTCGGTGTCCGGCGTCGCGGCCGGCACCATCGTGTTCATCATCTGCGGCGGGATCAGCATCGACATGGTGGCCAGGCGCTGCTGGTCGGCCTCCAGGTCGGCGTAGAACCGCTCGTCGAGCAGGTCGCCCATGACGGCGCGCAGCTGCTTGACGTTCTTCACGCAGTTGACCCGCTGCCACTGCGCGGACTCCCACTGGGCCGCGGTGACATCACGCCAGCCGGGGAATCGGGTCCAATCCGGCTCGGCCAGGGGGCGTCGCTGGTAGTCGTAGGGCTGACCGGCAGCAACGGTCATCGGTGCCTCCCTGGGTCGGTGCAGGATCTGAACCAACGTACTGGATAATTTTTCGTCTAGAAACCTCTGGCCCGGAGGATTTACGGTGAAGCAGCTGCCAGAGCTTCTTGATTTTTGGTGAGGATGGGGTTGATGTCTGCTTCTGTGGGACTTTCCAGGGTCCTGGACCCGGCCGGTGTGCTGCCGCAGGCCGCCTGGCGCCTCGATCCGAGCCCCGAGATCGCGGCCGACGAGGTGCGCATCGCGGTCGAGCGGTTGAACCTCGACGCCGCTAGCTATCGGCAGTTGGCCGAGAAACACGAGGGCCGGGGCGACGCGATCCGCGCCGAAGTGCTGGAGATCGTGCGTACGCGCGGCAAGATGCACAATCCGGTCACCGGCTCCGGCGGCATGCTGATCGGCGTGGTCGAGGCGGTCGGCTCCGAGTCGACGCTGCCCGTCAAGGTGGGCGACCGGGTGGCCACCCTGGTCTCGCTGACGCTGACCCCGCTGCACATCACCGACGGCCTGGCCCGCTGGGACGGCCTCGGCGAGCAGGTGCCGGCCAAGGGCACGGCCATCCTGTTCGGCCGCTCGGTGGCCGCGGTCCTGCCCGACGATCTCGCCCCCGAGCTGGCCCTGGCCGTCTACGACGTGTGCGGCGCGCCCGCCCTGACCGACCGGGTGGTCCGCGACTACGACGGCGGGGGCGAGGTGACCGTCGCGGTGCTCGGCGGCGCCGGCAAGAGCGGCTCGCTGTCGCTGGCCGCGGCCCGGCTGGCCGGCGCCCGCACCTGCGGCGTGGTGGTCAGCGAGGCCGAGGCGGGCGTGCTGCGCGAGGCCGGCCTGGCCGATGCGGTGGCGATCGCCGACGCCCGCGACCCGGTCGCCGTCTCCGCGGCGGTCACCGAGGCGCTCGGCGCGCCCGCCACGGTGACCGTGGTCTGCGTGGACGTGCCCGGCTGCGAGCACGGCGCGATCCTGGCCACCGCGGCCGGCGGCACGGTGATCTTCTTCTCGATGGCGACCAGCTTCCCGGCCGCCGCGCTGGGCGCCGAGGGCCTGGCCGCCGATGTGACGATGCTCATCGGCAACGGGTACCTCCCCGGTCACGCCGAGTTCGCGGTGGACCTGCTCCGTCGCGTACCGGCGGTCCGGCGGCTGTTCGAGGCACGCGTCGCGGGACACTGACGCGCATGACAGAGCACCCCTCGGTTGCATTCACCAACGGCCGCTTCTACTCCGCCGCCGACCCGCGGGCCACCGCCATGCTGGTCCGCGACGGCCGGATCGTCTGGCTGGGCGACACCGCCGACGTTCCCTCCGCCGACCGGCGGGTGGACCTGGGCGGTCTGCTGGTCACCCCGGCGTTCGTCGACGCGCACGTGCACGCCACCGACACCGGGCTCACCTCCGGTGGGCTCGACCTGTCCGGCGTACGGTCGGCCGCTGCGCTTCTGGACCGGGTGGCGGAGTTCGCCGCGACCCGGCCGGCCGGCGCGGTCGTGCACGGCCACGGCTGGGACGAGTCGACCTGGGCCGACCAGACCCCGCCCACCGCGGCGGAGCTGGCGACGGCGGCCGGCGGCCGGCGGGTCTACCTGTCGCAGGCCTCGGTGCACTCCGCCCTGGTGTCGACCGCGCTGCTGCCGGCCGCCGAGGGCAGCGCCGGGTTCGATCCCTCCGGCTGGGTGCGGGAGCAGGCCCACCATGCCGTACGCGCGGTGGCGCTGGACGAGCTGACCCCGGCGCAGCGGACCGCGGCGCAGCGGGCCGCCCTGACCCGGGCCGCGTCGCTGGGCATCGCGGCCGTGCACGAGTGCGGCGGCCCGGGCACCTCCAGCGAGGCCGACCTGCTGTCGGTGCTCGCGCTCTCCGGGCAGGGCCTTCCCCGGGTGTACGGCTACTGGGGCGAGCTGGGCGGCGCCGAGCGGGCCCGGGAGCTGGGCGCGGTCGGCGCGGGCGGCGACCTGTACGCGGACGGCGCGCTCGGCTCGCGCACCGCGTCGCTGCGGCACCCGTACCACGACGGCGACCACGGCGTCGGCGAGGCGTTCGTGACCGCCGAGCAGGCCGCCGAGCATCTCCTGGAGTGCATGGCGGTCGGTGTGCAGGGCGGCTTCCACGCGATCGGCGACGCCGCGATCGAGGCGGTCCTCGACGGGTTCGCGCTGGCCGCCAAGCACGTGGGCGTCGACGAGGTGCGTGCGGCCGGGCACCGGATCGAGCACGTCGAGCTGATCGACAAGCCGATGATCGCCCGGATGGTCGAGTTCGGCGTCACCGCCTCGGTGCAGCCGGTCTTCGACGCGCTCTGGGGCGGCGACGGCCGGATGTACGCCCAGCGCCTCGGCCGGGCCCGGGCTCTGGCCAGCAACCCGATCGGCACCATGCACGCCACCGGTGTCCCGCTCGCGTTCGGCTCGGACTCGCCGGTCACCGCGCTCGACCCGTGGTCGGTGGTGGTGGCCGCGGCGGCGCCGACCAACCCGGTGCACCGGATGAGCGTGCGCTCGGCGTTCGCGGCGTCCAGCCGGGGCGGCTGGCGGGCGGCCGGGGTCGACGACGCCGGCGTGCTCGCGCCCGGCAAGGAGGCGACCTTCGCGGTGTGGGCGACCCCGGCCGGTACCACCGGCGGGCTGCCCACGCTGCTGCCGGACGTGGACGGCGTGACCCCGGAACGCCCGGTGTGCCACCGCACGGTCCTCGCCGGCGAGACCATCTTCGAAGGGTGACATCCCGGCCGGCAACGACGCCGGCCGGGCAGGAAACAGGAGGAAACACGGTGGCCGGGAAGCTCAACCTCGATCCGCGGGTGGTCCGCACCGCCCGCCGGCTCGCCGCGAAGGCGGGCCGGCCGGTCGTCGACCTGGCCCGCTCGCACACCACCGTGTCGGTCGAGCGGGCGGTGCTGCGCCTGGCCGGCGTGCGCGGCGCCGACTCCGACGGCATCCCCTGGGTGAACCGCCTGGTGGACGCCGTCGTCGCGGACGTCGGCCTGGGCCACGGCGTGGCGGTTCCGGTCTTCCACGCGATGCGGGCCGGCGGCGTCGACGACATCACCGTGCTCGCCCAGAAGGCGGCCGCCGGGGCGGTGCGATTCGACGTACCCGCCAAGAAAGCGGAAGCACTCGCGGCCAGGAGGGCCGCGAGAAGGGCGACCAACGACGGCCTCAAGGTCGTGGATCGCCGCCGCGCCGAGCGGGACCGGCTGATCAAGCGGTACGGGGATCCGGCGCAGCGCCCGTGGATCTACCTGATCGTGGCGACCGGGGACATCCACGAGGACATCCCGCAGGCGCAGGCGGCCGCCCGGGCCGGCGCCGACGTGATCGCGGTGATCCGCTCGACCGGCCAGTCGCTGCTCGACTACGTGCCGGAGGGTGCGACCCGGGAGGGCTTCGCCGGCACGTACGCGACCCAGGAGAACTTCCGGCTGATGCGGGCGGCGCTCGACGAGACGTCGAAGGAGCTTGGCCGCTACGTACGGCTGACCAACTACGCGTCCGGCCTGTGCATGCCGGAGATCGCCGCCTTGGCCGGCCTGGAACGCCTGGACATGATGCTGAACGACTCGATGTACGGCATCCTGTTCCGCGACATCAACCCGATCCGCACCTTCGTCGACCAGCGCTTCTCCCGGCAGGTGCACGCCCGCGCCGGCATCATCATCAACACCGGCGAGGACAACTACCTGACCACGGCCGACGCGGTCGAGGCGGCGCACACGGTCACGGTCTCCCAGCTGCTCAACGAGTACTTCGCGCACGAGGCCGGTCTGGCCGACTGGCAGCTGGGCCTGGGGCACGCCTTCGAGATCAACCCGGAGGTGCCGGAGTCGTTCCGGCTGGAGCTCGCGCACGCGCTGCTGGCCCGCGAGCTGTTCCCGGACGCGCCGCTCAAGTGGATGCCGCCGACCAAGCACATGACCGGCGACGTATTCCGCGGCAACCTGCTCGACGGCTTCTTCAACCTGGTCGGCGCGCTCACCGGGCAGGGCATCCTGCTGGTCGGCATGATGACCGAGGCGGTGGTCACGCCGTGGCTGTCCGACCGCGACATCGCTCTGCAGAACGTGCGGTACGTCCTGACCGGGGCCGGCAACCTGCACGAGGACTTCGTGCCCGCGCCGGGCGGCTTCATCCAGCAGCGGGCCCACCAGGTGCTGGCCGAGGCGGTCGACCTGCTCGAGCGGATCGTCGACGACACCCTGCTGGAAGCCATCGCCGACGGCACCTTCGGCATCATGAAACGCCCCGCGAACCGCGGCAAGGGCCTCGACGGCGTCGCGAAGCACGACGAGGACTACTACAACCCTGTGACGGAGGCCCTGGAGTCATGAGCATCATTCGGCCCTATGGGGACACGACCGGGGACGGGATGGTGCAGCTTTCGTTCACGCTGCCGATCCCGCACGACAAGCGGGCCGAAGGGGCCGCGCTGCAGCTCGCCGCCAAGATGGGCATGGACCCGGCGATGCTCGTGCACGCCAAGCAGATGGGCGACGCGTACACCTTCTTCGTGGTCTACGGGAAGGTGCATCACCTGGTCGACACCGAGAAGGTGCAGGTGGTCGAGCGGGACTACCCGCTGCTGAGCGCCAAGGAGGTCAACGCGGTCATCAAGCGCCGGCTGCGGCGGCGGCTCAACGTGGTCGGTGCGTGCATCGGGACCGACGCGCACACGGTCGGGATCGACGCGATCCTGAACCTCAAGGGGATCGCGGGGGAGAAGGGCCTGGAGTCCTACCGGGAGCTCGCGGTGACCAACATGGGCGCCCAGGTGTCGGTGCCCGACCTGGTCGAGACGGCGCGGGCGCAGAAGGCGGACGCCGTGCTGGTGTCGCAGGTGGTCACCCAGCGGGACGCACACCTTCAGAACACCCGGGCGATGTCGGCCGCGTTCCGGGAGGCGCTGCCCGAGGGCAAGCGCCCGCTGCTGATCGTCGGCGGGCCGCGGTTCGACGAGCTGATGGCCGGCGAGCTCGGCGTCGACCGGATCTTCGGCCGGGGCACCACGCCGCGGGAGGTCGCCTCCTACCTTGTCCACACCCTGACCGGGAGCTCCAAATGATCACCGTGACCCACCGCCGCTACGTGCCCTACTCGCATGCCCACTACGCCGGGAACCTCGTGGACGGGGCGTACTCGCTCGGCCTGTTCGGCGACGTCGCCACCGAGGTCTGCATCCGGCTGGACGGCGACGAGGGGCTGTTCGCCTCGTACGACGACGTCCAGTTCAAGGCGCCGGTGCAGGCCGGCGACGTCCTCGAGATCACCGCGACGGTGGTGAAGATGGGCACCCGCTCCCGGAAGATGGCGTTCGAGTCGCGGGTCGTGTGCCGGGGGACCGGGGGCTCGGCGGCCGCCGTTCTCGACGAGCCGATCGTCGCGGTGACCGCCACCGGCACGGTTGTCGTGCCGCCGAAGGCATGACCGCCTGCACCGAGCGGCACCCAGCTGCACGGGCGGACGGCCTCGCAGGCGAGGGCCAGAAGGGCATGCCAGAGAAGGGCTCAGCGTGACCGCCGCGGTCTGCGTCGACGTCGGGTCCACGTACACGAAAGCCTGTCGCATCGATCTTTCGACCGGGGAGATGACCGGGCGGGCCGAGGTGCCGACCACGGCCGCGAGCGACGTGCTCGAGGGCCTGGATGCCGCGGTGGCCGCTCTGCGCGGTGCCAAGAGCGATTTGCGGTACGTGTGCAGCTCGGCCGGTGGCGGTCTGCGGCTGGCGGTGGTCGGCTACGAGTCGCTGGTCACCGCCGAGGCCGGGCACCGGGTCGGGCTGTCGGCCGGTGCCCAGGTCGTCCACGTGGCCGCGGGACCCCTCGACGGCGGCAAGGTGGCCGCCCTGCGCGAGTCCCGCCCCGACGTGATCCTGCTGGTGGGCGGAACGGATGGCGGGGACGCGTCCGTTTTACTCCATAACGCCCAACGAATCGGCACTTCTCGCCTTAAAGTGCCGGTCGTGCTGGCGGGCAACGCGGACGCCCGGGACGAGGCGGCGCTTCTCCTGAAAAACCGTGGCATATCGGTCACCGCGACGGCGAACGTGCTGCCGAAGATCGGGGTGCTCGATCCGGGGCCGGCCCGCGCCGCCATCCGGGAGGTGTTCCTCCGGCATGTGATCGGCGGCAAGAAGCTCTCCCGCGGCGGGCGGTTCGCCTCGCTCGTGCGGGCCGCCACGCCCGACGCCGTGCTCGCCGGGGTGGAGTTGCTGGCCGACCTCACCGGCACCGGGGTGCTGGTGGTGGACGTCGGCGGCGCGACCACCGATGTCTACTCCGCCCTGGTGCCGGACGCCGAGCTGACCGCCGGGCCCCGCCGCGACGTGGCCGGGACGCTGTGGCGCTCGCGGACGGTCGAGGGCGATCTCGGCGTGGCGGTCGGCGCGGCCGGCACTGTGGCGGCGGCCACAGCGGAGAAGTTGGCACTTCCGGAAACCGGACAACCCCCGACGCCGGAGAGTGATCGTGATCTGGCCGCCGCGGCCGCGATCGTGGCTCTTCGCCGGCACGCCCGCGGTCACTCTCCGGGTCCCGGCCGGCCACGCACCGGAGGCCGTGACCTGCGCGAGGTCCGCCTCGTGGTCGGCTCGGGCGGGGTGCTGCGGCACGGCGGCGGGCCGTATGTGCTGGAAGCGGTGCTGGCCGACACGGCCGGCGGCTGGGCGGCCCCGGCCGGCGCGCGGACGGTCGTCGACGAGCGGTACGTTCTGGCCGCGGCCGGCCTGCTCGCCATCGATCATCGTGCCGCCGCGGCCCGGCTGTTGAACACGCTGTGACGTGGTCGGGTACGGGACATGACACGCCGAAAAACGCGACACGCCCAAGCGCGGGGGTGGCGGTTGACAGGCGGGCGGGGGCCGGACGTACCGTCTTCAGGTCCTGAGCACGGCAAGCGATCGTTGTCTACTTCGTTCCCCATCCCACTGGCCGCAGTCCTCGCAGGGGTCGCGCGTTCAGCCAGGTCCAGTGGGCCGGGGCCGGCGGGGCGGCCGTCGACCGATCAGACCGTCGGTGGGGCAGGGGTGCGAGACGGCGCCAGTAGACAACGGCACGACGGGGGCAGCCAGTCCGCGGCGCGTCGGTCCGAAGGCGTCCGCGACGTCCCGCTGACCCACCGGCCGTGCCCGGGAGGCAAAGGAGTACAAGAGGCGCGGCCGCTGTCCCGGCCGCGCCTCTTCCCGTCCCGGCCGGGCTTCTTCAGTTCCCCGCGGCGCCTCTTCCTGTCCGGGCCGGGCTTCTTCAGTTCTCCGCAGCGCCTGTTCCGTTCCCAGCCGGGACCGGTAGCCTTCCGCGCGTGGAAATGACGCTGCAGCCCCCGGCCGCGCCGCAGGCCAGCCCGCCTGCCGAGGGCCCCGCGCCGACCGGCCTCCGGACGGCCCTGGTCCTCGCGGTGGCCGCCGGTGCCGCCCTGCTGCTCGCGCTTCCGCCGTTCGACCTCTGGCCGCTCGCCATCGTGGGGGTGGCGCTGCTGGCCATCGCCACCCACCGGCGCCGGCTGCGCGCCGGGTTCGGGCTCGGCCTGCTCGCCGGGGCGGTGCTGTTCTACCCACTGCTGCACTGGACGAGCTTCGCGGCCGGCTGGCTGCCCTGGGCGCTGCTGTCCACCGCCGAGGCGGTCTTCTTCGGCCTGACCGGGCTCGCCACCGCGTGGCTGCGGCCGCTGCTCGACCGGTGGCGGGGGCTGCTCTGGCCGCCGCTGCTCGGCCTGCTCTGGGTCACCCAGGAGGCGGTGCGCGACCGGGCCCCGTTCGGCGGCTTCCCGTGGGGGCGGCTGGCGTTCAGCCAGGCCGACGCGCCGGTGCTGCGGCTCGCCGCGCTCGGCGGTGCCCCCGCGGTGACCTTCGGGGTGGCCGCCGCCGCGGGCGCCCTCGTCGGTCTCTATTACCTGATTTTCCCGGCCTGGCGGGCCTTACCGGCGGAAACGCGGCGCAAGCCGTGGCTCGCCCGGCCCCGGCTCGACTGGCGCCGGCCGTGGCGTGACCCGGTCATCGTCCTGTCGGTGATCGCCTTCGCGCTGGTCGTCCTGCCGCGCGCCGTCCCGCTCGGCGGCGACCAGGGCCCGGTCAAGACGATCGCGATCGTCCAGGGCAACGTCCCCCGGCTCGGCCTGGAGTTCAACGAGCAGCGCCGCGCCGTGCTCGACAACCACGTCAAGGCCACCCTGCAGCTGGCCGCCGACGTCGCGGCCGGCAAGCGCAAGCAGCCCGACCTGGTGGTCTGGCCGGAGAACTCCAGCGACATCGACCCGCTGCGCAACCAGGACGCGGCCGGCGAGATCTCCGCGGCCGCCGATGCGATCAAGGCGCCGATCCTGGTCGGCACCGTGCTGCGGACCAACAACCCGAACAACATCAAGAACGCCGGGCTGCTCTGGGTGCCCGGCGCCGGCCCCGACCCGACCCAGCAGTACGTGAAGCGCCACCCGGTTCCGTTCGCCGAGTACATGCCGCTGCGCTCGGTGGCTAAGCTGGTCTCGGACAAGGTCGCCCTGGTGCGCAACATGGTTCCCGGCGCCACACCGGGGGTGCTGCGGACCGGGCCGCTGACCCTCGGCGATGTGATCTGCTTCGAGGTCGCCTATGACGGCATCGTCCGCGACACCGTCACCGGCGGCGGCCAGGTGCTCGCGGTGCAGACCAACAACGCCACCTTCAACGCCGCCGAGGCAAGGCAGCAGATGGCGATGGTGCGGCTGCGGGCGGTCGAGCACGGCCGTGACTCGATGATGGTCTCGACGGTGGGGGTTTCCGGGTTCGTCGACCGCTACGGCAGCGTCCACCAGCTGACCGGGTTCAACACGGCGGCGGTGCAGGTGCGTGCCGTGCATCTGACCTCGTCGCGTACGCTGGCCACTCGCTTGGGTGCGTTGCCCGAGATCGCGGCCGTTGTCCTGGCGGTGGCCGCGCTGGCTGCCGCGTTCGTCCTGCGGCGCGGTCGTCGTGAGATCACCGGTGACGGTGCGGAGAAGGCGGAGGCACGGTGAGCGAGGCGGAGGGCTACCCGGGAGTTGGACGGGTGCTCGTGGTCATCCCGACCTACAACGAGGCCGACAACATCCGGATGATCACCGGGCGGGTCCGGGCCGCGGTGCCCGACGTCGACGTTCTCGTCGCCGACGACAACTCGCCGGACGGCACCGGCGGGATCGCCGACGAGCTCGCCCTGGCCGACGACCACATCTTCGTGCTGCACCGGGCCGGCAAGGAGGGCCTGGGCGCGGCGTACAAGGCCGGCTTCGCCTGGGCCAAGGACAAGGGGTACGACGCGGTCGTCGAGATGGACGCGGACGGCTCGCACGCCCCCGAGGAACTGCCGCTGCTGCTCGACGCGCTCAAGGACCACGACGCGGTGCTGGGCACCCGCTACATCGCGGGCGGCAGCGTGCACAACTGGCCGGTGCACCGGCTGCTGCTGTCGCGCGGCGGCAACATCTACATCCGGATGGCGCTGGGCATGCCGTTCCGCGACGCGACCGGCGGCTACCGCGCGTACCGGATGCCGGTCTTCGACGCGATCAACGTGGAGACGATCGCCTCCACCGGGTACTCGTTCCAGGTCGAGCTCGCCTGGCGGTCGTTCCGGAACGGCTTCCGGATGACCGAGGTGCCGATCACGTTCACCGAGCGCGAACACGGTGTCAGCAAGATGAGCGGCAACATCTTCAAGGAACAGCTGCTCAGGGTCACCGTGTGGGGGGTGCAGGCGCGCCGGGACGGCCTGCTGAAGGCGCTCGGCCGCAAGCCCCGGCCGGGGTCGACCTGGCCGTGACCGGGCCGGGGCGTGTCATGCTGGTTCGGTAGGCGTGACACCGGAGGCTCACATGCAGCGTCGAGGATTTGCCGTGCTGCCGCTCGCGCTCGCCGCCCTGTTCGTGGCGGAGGTCGCGGTGTTCCTGGCGGTCGCGCACGCGATCGGTGGCGGCTGGGCGCTGCTGCTGCTCGCCGCGTTCACCGTGGCCGGCATGGCGCTGCTGCGCCGCGAGGGCGCCCGCGGCTGGCGGGCGTTCCGGGCCGCCGCCGACCAGGGCCGCCCGCCGGGTCCCGAGGTGACCAACTCGCTGGTCGGCCTGGGCGGCGCGCTGCTGCTGGCCTTCCCCGGTTTCCTCACCTCGCTCGCCGGCCTGCTGATGCTCGTCCCGCCGCTGCGCGGGTTCGCCCGCCGCGGCGTCGAGAGCTTCGCGGCGCGCCGCATCGACCCGATGGTCGCCGGCGATCTGTTCGGCCCGCGCCGGGTCAAGGTCCGCCGTGGCGACCCGGTCGAGGTCGTGGTCGAGCCGGAGCCGGCCGACCGCGCGCCGGAGCGGGCCGCCGCGATCGAGGGCGAGGTCATCGAGGGCGAGGTGCTCCGCTGAGGGAGACACCTCAAGTCCGGCGCCCGCCGGACGAATAACTTGCGTCGGCCCGGGGAAACCCTCCGGCCGATTGCCGGGTAACCGACTGGGTGACCGACATCGCACCACCCGCAGAACACCCATAATCGCGTAAAGTGGACCAAGGTCCATCTCCGCGAGGGTCTGCGATGACGGGAACATGCGGGGTCCGGTTACGCTCGTAGCGTTAACACTGCCGTCACAACGGCGGTCCGGAGCCTTTGGCGACCGTGGAATCCCACGGCCGCGCCTTTCGTTACACCAACGAGAGCAGCACCACGAGCGAGGGGAAAGCCGATCATGGGCGAACGCATGCTGCGCGGCAGCCGTCTTGGCGCAGTCAGCTACGAGTCCGACCGCAACACCGAGCTGGCTCCCCGGCAGACCCGAGAGTACCTGTGCGTCAAGGGCCACCAGTTCGAGGTGCCGTTCGCCGTCGACGCCGAGGTGCCCACCACCTGGGAGTGCAAGTTCGACGGCAGCGTCGCCCGCCTGGTCGACGGCAGCGAGCCGGAGCAGAAGAAGGCGAAGCCGCCGCGCACCCACTGGGACATGCTCCTCGAGCGCCGTTCGATCTCGGAGCTGGAGGACATCCTCAACGAGCGGCTCCAGGAGGTCCGCACCCGCCGGGGCCGCTGACCACGTTCCAGCAGGCAATGGCCGTCCCGCCCCCGGGACGGCCATTTTCGCGCGCCCGGACGGCGGTTCCGCGAAGCGCGCACGGTGCCTGCTCCCTCCGGGCGTGATGGTTCCGCTTCTCCGGAGGTACGTGTCGGCACCGGTCCCCGGTTCAGCGGACCGGGAAGCCGGTGCCGCCGGCCGGCCCGGACGGGGTCAGCAGCTGGAGTCTGCGTCGTCGGCCCGGTTCCAATAGATGGCACCGCTGCGGATGGGGTCCCACCGGGTGCTCGCGGCCGCGGCGTCCTCCCGGTAGACGTGACAACCCAGCGGGCCGTTCTGGGCGTTCACGGCGAGATAGCCGTCCTCGCCGGTGTCGTACACGACGACGCTGCAGTGGGAACTGCCCGCACCGGCCCACGCCGCCGCCGGCGTCGTCATGCCGGCCGCCACGACGGTCAACGTTGCCAGCAGTGCCGTTGCGCGCCGCAGCGCATTTCCGAGCCCAGCCACCAATTACTCCCTACCTGACAAAACGGACGTTGACGACGAAATCACCGTAGCAGCGAGTCCGCCCGCCCGTGGGCCGAATGCCGAGGCCGACCACCTCGGCGGCAAAGGGGATTTGTCGGTGCCTGCCGGTAGCGTGCCGGTCATGACCGCCGCGCGCGACGACCTGGCCGGCGCCGATCTGCGCGCTCTGGTGGGCCACCAGCTCGTCGCTCTGCACGACGCCGGCGTTCTCGTGCTGCGCCGGAGTTCCTCACCGGTGCGCTGCGCGCCGGTGCCGCGGCCGAGGTGTGGGCGGCGGCCCGCGCGCTCGTACCCGCCGCCCTCACCGCGAGCGCGCGCGGACCGGATCTTCTGGCGCTGGCGACCGCCGCCGCATCCGCGGCCGGGGTCCGCGAGGCCCTGCCGGAGGTCGAGGTCGTCGCCGCCCGCGGCGGTCGCACCCGCCTGGTCACCGTGCCCGGTCGGCTCGTCCGCACCCTGGCGGCGCCGCGACGACCGTGGCCGGTCGGCTCGTCCGCACCCTGGCGGCGGCGCAGTGACCGCGGCCCGGAGCGTTTCGCTGCTGGCCTGCTCGGGTGTCACCGGCGGGGTCATCCGGTCGGTGGCGTCCCGGGTGGGAGCCGGCGGAAGCGCCACCGTGACCGGAACGGCCGTGTCGACCGCACGCGTGCCACCGTTTTCTGCAGCAGCGGGGCGCCTCCGGCGGCGAAGCCCAGGATCGCGAGCACGGCGAGGATGCTGACCCCGATGCCGGCCTGTTCGAAGAACGACAGCCGATACTCCAGGCTGATGGTGACCGCGGTGCTGTGCTCCGGGACCTGCACGAACATCATGCCGGGTCCGGCGGATGCCAGCGGCACGCTGCGGCCGGCCACGGTGGCGTGCCAGCTTTCACTGGTGTACTCGCGCACCAGGACCTTGTTGACGCCGGGCGGCAGGATGACGTCGCGGTGCTCCGCGTTGTGGCGGACCCGGGTGACCGGGGTGACGGGCTCGGCGGTCTCGGCCGCGCCGAGGAGCCGGCCGAGGTAGGCCGCCTCGTGGGGGTTGGCGAACGCAGCGGCGTGGTAGGGCAGGTTGAGCCCGGACCAGGTCACGTGGCCGGTGCCGACGGGTGCGCGTTGGACCACCGGTGTGCCGCCGGAGGCCAGCAGCACGTCGGCCTTGCCGGTCGTGGTGGAGGTGAGGACATCCCAGGGCGCACTGCCGCCGTACAGCGGTGGTGACCAGTGCGCGGTGGTGGCGGCGTGGATGCCGGTGAACCACCACCGGTCGGCCACGATGGAGCTGCGGGTGCCGCCGACCGGGGCGCCGACCGCCTTGGCGACGGCGTCGGCGGCCGGATTGTCGGCGATGTCGAGGACCAGGTTCCCACCGGCTTGGGTGTAGGCGGCGAACGCGGCGGTGGCGGGCCGCTTGCCGGGGGCGGCTCCGTAGACGAACACGGTCGGGTAGTCGCGCAGCTGGGCGGCGGTGACATCGGTGAGGGTGGCCGGGCCCCGTACGGGCAGCAGCCGGTCGGCGCCGACGCCGGCCAGGGCGAGGGTGCGCAGCAGCAGGTCGTAGTGCACGTCGTCACCGATGACCAGCACGGTCGGGGCGGTCACCGCGGTGGCGATCGGGTGCGCGTCGCGGTAGGCCCAGATGCTCACGTCGGCGTAGACCTGTTCGCGACCGGCCTGGATGAACGCGGGGTCGCCGGCGAGCTTCGACCGGGTCTGCTCGGTGTCGGTGAGCAGCCACCGGCCGGCGTAGTAGTCCAGCAGGAAGCGCATCTGCTGGGCGTTGGTGTCCGTGGGTGCGCCGGTCACGGTCTGTTCGAGCCAGTACTGCCAGTCCAGGTGCAGGTTGCCGTGGTCGTCGTAACCGCGCAGCTGCGGGGTGGTGGTCACCGCGTTGATCCACCGCGAGGTGAGGTCGGACACGCCGAAGATGCGGTAGTCCTGGCTGCGGTAGGCCTCCGGCGGCAGCAGCCCGATCATCGCGTCGGTGGCGACGTCGGAGCTGTCGCGCACCCCCGTCGGCAGCAGCGGAACGGTTTGGGCCAGGCATGCGCCGACCAGCACGGTCGAGATCAGCGCGGCCGCCGTGCGGGCGAGCCGGCGCCGGTGGTGCACCGCGACGCAGGTGAGGATGCCCAGCGCGGCCGACAGCAGCCACGCCGGGTAGACCAGCAGGTCTCGCGGTTGCAGGCCGTTGACGTAGTACGGGAACCGGTCGAGGAAATGGCCCAGCAACCCGTAGCCGATGGCCACGAACCCGGCGGCGGTCAGGCCGGCAGCGATCAACACATCGGGCACCTGCCGCGCGAGGCGCTCGGACCGCTCGATGAACCCTGCTGCCGCCCCGGCGGACACCCAACTGCCCCCGCTGCGGTCGGTGGGGGCCACGACGATGCCGGTGGGCCGCGCCAGCCGGCGCGACACCACCAACGCCCGGGCGACCGCGACGACGGCGACGGCCCAGCCGATGAGCATCACCGGCGGCAGCGTGTCCAGCCATCCGTGACTCGGCCAGCCCAGCTCATCGAAGCGCAGCGGCACCTCGACGTCGGTGAACGCGCTCTGCGAGCGCTTCATCAGCACCAGCGGCAGGTAGAAGAACCCGCAGACCGCGTACGCCGCGCCGACGGTCACCACGGCCCGGCGTACCCGGGCGCGGAAGTCGGGCTCGACCGCGCACAGCAGGACCAGGCCGACCGCGCCGCTGCAGATGCCGCCGGAAATCGGATGAGTGCCCAGCGACCCGGCGAGCAGCACAACGGTGGCCGTAGCGCGCAACCGGCTGGGCGAGCGCCGGTACAGCGCCGCACAGCCGGCGGCCAGCGCGCCGATCGCCATCGCGGTGAACCGCGGATACAGGCCCAGTTCCACGATCTGGTCCCACATCGTCGGGCTGGCCAGCAGCAGCCCGGCCGACAGCAACCCGGCCACCCGGCTGCCGGTCACCCCGAACACCAGCAGGTAGCAGCCGGCGATCAGCATGATGACCGCCGCCGCGCCCACCACCAGCATGGCGTCCGGCAGGCTACAGCCGGTCACCCAGCTCAGCCCGGCCACGAGAAGGTGGTAGCCGGGCGGGTACGAGCCGAGGAACGCCGGCTGCCCGGCGTACCACTGGTCGTTCCAGTCGATGTGCGGGAACCCGTCGACCAGCATCCGGACCTTCGACATGTGTCCCCACACGTCGTAGCCCTTCGGAAAGCCGGTGAACGCGCCGCAGTACCGGCCGATCAGCACCGTGGCCACGATCAGCAGCACCAGGTCGGCCACCGGACCCAGCCAGCCGCGCAGGCGGGCCCACACCGTTCCCACGGCAGCCCGCAGCCCGAAGCGGCCCGTCGAGTCCCCGGCGATGATCGTGGCCCCCGCACGCGGCGACGCGCTGGTGACCGGGTCACCGATCGGCTTGATCACGTCGTCGCCCTTGCTCGTGGGGGAAGCAGCACCGTTCAGGTCGGCCGCCGTGCCGGCAACGGTGGCCACCGCCCCTATTCGGTTGCGCCGGGCGGCGAGTTGAGCGCTTCATCGCACCCGGCACCCGGCGGCCGAGAAAGTGGCGGGACAGGATTCCTCGACCCGCGCCCGCATCAGCCGATGCTGATCATGACGTGATCCGTACGGCGAGGCAGGCAGGCGATGATCCAAACGGAGTTGGCACCCCACGAGGGTCTGTTCCCGGCCTACGCGCCCGGCAGCGTGACCCGCCGACTGGTGGGTGCCCTCCCGGCACCGGTGGGGCAGCAACTGCTGCGGCACCGCGAGACGGTGAAGTTCCTCACCGTCGGCGGCTTCTGTTTCATGCTCACCGTGGCGGTCAACTACGCCCTCAAACTCACCGTCCTGACGACCAAGCCGGTCACCGCACTGACCATCGCCACCGTCATCGCGACCATCGTGTCGTACGTCCTGAACCGCGAATGGTCCTTCCGCACCCGGGGCGGCCGCAAACGCCGCCACGAAGCGGCGCTGTTCTTCGGTATCAGCGGCATCGGCGTCGTGCTCAACGACGTGCCCATGTGGGTCGCGCGCTACCTGTTCCACCTGCAGGCACCGGCCGTCAGCCAGCTGACCCAGGAGATCAGCGACTTCGTCGCCGGCATCCTGCTCGGCACGCTGCTCGCGATGGCGTTCCGGCTCTGGGCCCTCAAGAAGTGGGCATTCCCGCAGCAGGACGCCCGATCGACCACCCCGGCACGCCCCCTCTGACCCGCGTCCCCGGCGCCGGAGGCGGACACTGGGGGGGTCGATCTCCAGGGAAGAGGGCCGGTTGTGGTCGGAGCGATCGTCGTGGTTGTCGCCGGCGTGCTGGTGGTGGTCAGCGGAGGATTGGGCTGGGCCGGGAAGCTGCACCGGAACCGGTTCGCCGGGGTGCGCACGGCGAGCACCATGCGCAGCGAGCAGGCCTTCACGGTCGGCAACCGGGTGGCCGGGCCGGTGGTGACCCTCGGCGGGCTCGCCGCGGTGGTGGCCGGCGTCGTCGGGCTGGTGCAGGGCGACAAGGCGGACGGGGTCGTGCTGGCCGGCGTCCTGGTGATGGGGGTGCTCGTCATCCTCGGGGGCGTCCTGGGCAGCCGCGCCGCGAGCAGAGTGGGTAGCTGACCGGGTGGTCAGCCGGCGGTCTGGGCGCGGGACTGCTGGGCGGGGGCAGCGGCCGGGCGAGTGCCGCCCAGCGCCGCCAGGGCCGAGGCCAGGTCGCTCACCTGGGCGGTCAGCTGGCCGGCCCGCGTCTGGGCGGCGTCGGCTTCGGCGCGGGCGGTGGTGAGGCGGCGTTCCAGGTCGGCGCGGTCCTGCTCGGCGGCTCGGGTCTGGTCCTCGCGGGCCCGGCGCAGGGCGTCTCGCTCCGTGGTGGCCTCGGACAGGACCCGGCGGAGCCGGACCAGCTCGGCGCCGGCGGTGGCGGCCTCCTCGCGTACGGCGGCGGTGGTCTTGTGGGCGGCCGTGAGTTGGTCGCTCAGGTCTCGCTGCGCGGTCTTCAGCTGGTCGACCGTGCGGCGCAGCTGCTCGGCGCGGGCGGCCGCGGCCTGTGCCTGCTCGACAGTGGCGGCCAGGTCGCGCCGGGCCTGCTGGAGGTCGGCCTGCGCGGTGGCCAGCTCGCCGCGGGTCGCGGCCAGCTCGGCGCGGGCGGTCTCCCGCAGGTCGGCCAGCTCGGCGCGGGCGGTCTCCCGGAGTTCGGCCAGTTCGGCGCGGGCGTCGGCCAGTTCGGCGCGGGCCGCTTCGCGGGCGTCGGCGAGCTCGGACCGGGCGGCGTCGCGTTCCGACTCGGCTCGTTCGCGCAGGGTCACCGCCCTGGTCGTCTCGCGGCGGGCCTCGTCGCGGTCGGTGGCGGCCCGGGTGGCGCTCTCGGTGGCGGCCTTCGCCCGGCGGCCGGCCTCCTCGGCCTGGTGACGGGCCTCGTCGCGCTCGGCCGCCGCGGCGGCGGAGAGTTGCTGGGCGGTGGCCACCGCGGTGGTGGCGCGTTCGGCGTCACGGCGGGCGTCGTCGCGTTCGGTGTGGGCGGCGGCGATCGCGCCGGAGGTCTCGGCGCGCAGCTCGGCCAGCCGGCGCTCGACGCCGGCCGGGGACAGCTCGGCGTGCAGGGCCTCGGACAGGGTGCCGACCAGCTGGTCGAGGCGGTCGACGATCTCCCAGGTGCGGGCCACCTCGCCGGCCAGGCCGGGGGAGGCGCGGTGCCGCATCCGGCTGTTGCGGGAGGCGCGCTGGCACTCGCCGTCGTTGTCCCGGCAGTACCGGAACGGGCGGCCGGCCGAGGCCCGCTGCGGCACGGGGCGTCCACAGTGGGCGCAGGGCCGGGTCTCGGCGTCCGGGGTGGTGTCGTTGTCGCTCATCGACTGCTCACCCTAGGCGGGCCGGTCACCCGGACGGCGCCACCACACCGTCGGCGTTTCCCTTGCCAGGAATCATCCTAGGATGCCCTACGCGACGTGCGCGGCGTCACCCGGTCACGGCACAAGGCAAGGTCAAAACCAAAAAGGAATCAACGACGACCCGCCTCTTGCTGGGGGCTCAGGGCCGGGCGGTCAGGAACTCCGTCACCACCGGGGCGAGCGCCGCGGCCTTCACCATGTGGGTCTGGCCGGGGAGGGTGCGGTACTGCGCCTTGGGCAGCGCCTCGCTCAGCGCCTTGGCGGCGTTGCGCATGTACTGCGGGCTCTTGCCGCCGTCGAGCACCAGCGCCGGGGCGGTGACGCTCGACCAGCGGGCCGCGTCGAGCGGGACGCCCCGGCCGGTGTCGCCGAGGATGCGCAGGTCGTAGGGGAGCGTCGGGGCGACCACCTTGAGCTTGCGCCACGGCGGGGTCAGGGCCATGACGTGGACCATGGGGGCGGGCATGCCGACGTGCTTCATGAACTTCTTGAGGGCGCCGGAGCGGTCGTCGCGGGCGATCAGGGCCTCGGTGTCGGCGACGAAGGTGTCCTCGCGTGGCTCCCGGGTGGCGTCGACGATGAACGGCGGCTCGTAGAGGGCGAGCTGGGTGATGCCGGGCAGCCGGTTGGCGGCGTCGGCGGCCAGGACGGCGCCGGAGGAGACGCCGAGCAGGGCCGCCTCGCCGCCGACGGCTTCCAGGAGGGCGGCCAGGTCGTCGATCTCGCGGTCCTCGGACCAGGGGAGGGTGTTGCCGCTCTCGCCGCGGCCGCGGCGGTCGTAGAGGCAGACCGTGAAGGTGCCGGCGAGGGCCGAGGCGAGGGAGCGGGCGGGGCCGAAGTCGCGGTAGCACATGGCGCCGTCGACGAGGATCAGGGCCGGGCCGGTGCCGGTGGTCTCGTAGGCGATGGTGGTGCCGTCGGTGGAGGTGACGGTGGGCATGTCGGGTGTGTCCTTTCGGGAGCCGCGCGGCGTCAGAGGCGGTTGAGGAGAGCGGTCCAGTCGGTGTCGTCGGGGGCGGTCAGCGCGTGGCCGGCGACCAGCGCGCCGTGGAAGCCGCGGAGGTATCGGTGCAGGCCGGTGGGGGTGCGCAGGCCGAGGGTGTGTGGGTTGACGAAGTAGACCTGGCCGCCGCCGGGGAGTGGGTCGCCGGGCCGGGGTGCGGGGCCGAGGCCGAGGGTCTTGTGCAGGGCTGCCCAGGTGGCGGGCCAGTCGGTGACGGGTGGGCCGAAGGCGGTGACGGGGGTGGCCGGCCGGCCGGGGAAGTGGCGCAGGTATTCGACGAGGGTGGCGAAGAAGAGCTGGGTGCCGTACTGCATGGCCTCGTATTCGTCGGTCCAGTCGTCGCCGGGGAGGAAGCCGCTGGTGACGGCGCGCAGGACGGTGCCGGAGCGGTCGTGGCCCTCGATGAGGTAGTCGTAGGCGATGAATCGGCCGTCGGGGGCGGGCTGCGACCCGTACGCGAAATGGTGTGGTTTGTCGTTGGTGGTGATGGTGCCGGCGGGGATCCAGTCGTCGCCGAAGGCGGTGCGGACCTCGCCGTTGTCGATCTCGGTGCGGCCGATGAACCAGGTGGAGATGCCGGGGCCGGTGGCGATCGCGTCCCAGATCTGTTCGGGGGTGGCGTCGAGGCCGGCGTCGAGGCGGATCTCGAATTCCTTGCCCATGGTCATTTCTCCTGGGAGTCGAGGGCCGGGTGCACGGCGACCACTATGCGGTGTTTTCGGCCGGTCTCGCGGTGATACTTGCTGATCAGTCGGGCGACGCTGTCGGTGAGTTCGGCGGCGAAGGCGGCGCGGTCGTCGGGGGTGGCGAAGCGGATCTCGCCGTCCAGGGCGTAGGTGGCGACGCGCTGCTGGGCCTGGCCGGCGCCGGTGATCAGGGCGCCGACGTCGCGGACGAGGCGGCCGGCGAGGGCGAGCAGCCAGCGGGCGGAGAGCCGGTCGGGGGCGCGGCCGGGGTCGGGGGCGACGGCGGCCATGGCGGCGGGGGAGATCACGTAGGAGGCGGCGGTGGCCTGCATCATGCGCTCGGTGACGTTGCCCTTGCGGCGTTCCTCGACGAGGTGGATGAGGCCGTGCTGTTCGAGGGTGCGCAGGTGGTAGTTGACTTTCTGCCGGGGCAGTCCGACCTTGCCGGCGAGCATGGTGGCGCTGCCGGGCTCGGCGAGCTCGGCGAGCAGCCGGCTGCGGATCGGGTCGAGGGAGACCTCGGCGGCGGCGGGGTCTTCGATGACGGCTACGTCGTGCATGGTCCGAGCGTGCCACCGAAAACAAAAGTTGTCCAGGCTGTATTTGTGGTCGGAGGTTAGGCTGCCTGCCGTGGATCACTTGCTGGAGCCGGGGTGGGTGGCGTCGGAGCTGACGCACAGCAGGGCGAACGAGGTCACCGGCGGTGTCTGGCGGGTCCGGCGCGGCGACGGAACGGCGATCCTCAAGCTGGCGACGCCGCGCCGGGCGGGTGCCGCCGCGCACCTGGCCGCGAGCGACGATCCAGGCCACTTCAACTATTGGCGGCGAGAGCCTTCCGCGTACGAGGCGGGGCTGCCCGCGACCGCATTTCCGCTGGTCTCCGCCCCGGCGCTGCGCTCGTCCGCCGAGTGCGCGGACGGGTCGGTGGCGCTGTGGCTCGAGGACGTGGCCGGCCGGCCCGGCATCACCGCGTCCCCGGCCGAGCTCGGCGACGTCGCGTTCCGGCTCGGGGCCGGGCAGGCCGGCCGGTTGGGGACCCCGCTGCGGCAGCCGTGGCTGGCGCGCGACTTCCTGCGGGATTACACCCTCGCCCAGCCCGTCGCCGAGCAGCGGCTGGACTGGGACCACCCGTCGGTGGCGGCGGCCTGGCCGGCGTCGCTGCGCGACAGCCTGCGACGACTGTGGGAGCGCCGGGCGGAGCTGCTGGCGGCCGCCGATGACTTTCCGCGTACGTTGTGCCACCACGATGTGTGGCCGATGAACCTGATCCTCGCTCCCCGGGGCCCGGTGCTGCTCGACTGGGCGTTCGCCGGGCCGGGCGCGATCGGGGAGGACGCGGCGAACCTGGCGCTCGACGCGTTCCTGGACGGGCTGATCGACGGTGCCCTGCTCGACGCGGTCCTCGACGCGGTGACCGACGGCTACGTGCGGGGGATGGCCGGGGCGGTCGGCGAGGCCACCGTCCGCCGGGCGATCAAGGCGACCGGCGCGGCGAAGTACTTCTGGCTGGCCCCGCGGATGGTGGCGGCGGTGTCCGCGCCGGCCGGGGCGGCCGCCTACGACCGGCGCGCGCCGGCGGAGGTCTTCGCCGGGCGGGCGCCGATTCTGGCCGTGATCGCCCGGTGGGGACAGGAGGCGTTGTCCTGAATCACCGTGGGGCGTCGGGTCCGATCGTCTTGAGCACCGTGGGGCGTCGGCTGTCGCACCCCCTCGGTACCATCCATCGCAATCGTGGAGGACGGGGGTGTTGTCGGATGCGCTGGGCTCGCCTGGCGGCTGTGGCGGTGACGGTGCTCGCCGTGCTCGTGGCGCCGGCCCCGGCCCAGGCGGTGTGCGACCCGGCGCCGCCCACGTCCCAGACGGTCAAGGGCACCCCGATCGAGGACCGGGTGTATGCGCCGGAGCGTCTCGCCCCCCTCGCCACCGGCCGCGGCATCCGGATCGCGGTGATCGACTCCGGGGTCGACCCCGACCACCCGCAGCTGCGGGGCCAGGTGCTCGACGGCGCCGACTTCCTGCACGGCGGGCCGGACGGCAAGCAGGACTGCGTCGGGCACGGCACGGCGGTGGCCAGCATCATCGCGGCGGCCCCGGCGGGCGGCACCGGGTTCCGGGGGCTGGCGCCGGGCGCCCGGATCGTGCCGATCCGGGTCAGCGAGCAGACCGAGGACGCCGAGGGCAACCTGATCGGCGAGTCGGGGAGCCAGCAGAAGTTCGCCCAGGCGATCGACTTCGCCGTCGAGCAGGCGCACGTCCAGGTGATCAATCTGTCGCTGGTGCTGCCCGGCGACAGTCAGGTGGTCGACGCCGCGGTCCGCCGCGCGCTCGACGCGGGGGTCGTGGTGGTGGCCGCGGCCGGCAACCACGGCAAGAACGGCAACGAGGACAAGACCTGGCCGGCGGCCGTCCCGGGGGTGATCGCGGTGGCGGCGGTCCAGCAGGACGGGACCCGGGCGGACTTCTCGCAGCGCGGGGATTTCCTGACGATCGCCGCGTACGGGACAAACGTCACCGTCGCCGCGGCCGGGTCGGGGTACCGCACCGACGAGGCGGGCACGAGCTTCTCGGCGCCGTTCGTGTCGGCGACGGCCGCGCTGGTGCTCGAGCGGTTCCCGGGGATCACGCCGGCGGGCGTGCTCAGGCGGCTGCAGGCGACGGCGGATCCGGCGCCGGGCGGGCCGAAGGAGTACGGCACGGGGCTGCTCAACCCGTACCGGGCGCTGACCGAGACGCTCGGGCCGGCCACCCGGGCGCCGGCCGCGCCGCAGGTCGTCCACCCGATCGACCCGGCCGCGGTGGCGCTGGCCGACCGGCGTGCGCAGTCGCAGCGGATGGCGTTGTGGTTCGCGGCGGGCGGGGCGGGGCTGGTGGTGCTGCTGGCCGCGGCGGCGCTGATCGTGCGGCGTGGCCGCAGCCGGGGCTGGCGGCCCGCCGGGCCGGGCGCGGTGTAGCGCGCGAACCGGGAGCGGGGCCGGCACGGCGCAGGGGCGCCGGCGGCGGGTCTACCGTGGCGCGATCGTCGGGGTGCGTTCCCTCGGCGGCCGACCCCGGGACGGCGTCCGGGATGGACGGACTGACCGCTCTCGGGGAGCTGAGCGCGCGCAGCGTGCCGGCGCGGGTGCTGGTCCGCGGCGCTCACCGAGGTGGACGAGGTCTTGGGCCGGGCCCACCCGGCGGCTGGGGTCGGGGCCGGTGTTGCAGCCAGGCCGTCCGGCTCACCGGGGACTTTTCCGACCCGTACCGGAAAAGGTTTTTAGGTGGTGGCGAACTCGCGCACGCCCAGCGCCCGCTCGAGCGTCCGGGTGGAGGCGGGGAGCAGCGGCAGGCGGACGTCGGGGGTGGGGATGCGGCCCTCGGCATGCAGGACGGCTTTGATCACGGTCGGGTTCGGCTCGGCGAACAGGGCGGCGGAGAGTGCGGCCAGGCGGTGCCCGAGCGGGCGGGCGACGGCGAGGTCGCCGGCCTGCCAGGCGGTGATCAGCGCGGCGTAGGAGGAGGTGGCGAGGTGCGCGGAGGCGAGGATGCCGCCGTGCGCGCCCAGCGCCAGCAGCGGGGAGAGCAGCACGTCGTCGCCGGCCAGGACGGTGAAGTCGGCGGGCGGGTCGGCCAGGAAGGCGACCACCTCGGGGTCGATCACGCCGGGCGCGAACTTGATCCCGGTGATGGCGGGGGTGGCGGCGAGGCGGTGCAGCGCGGCGGCGGTGAGCGGCTGAGCGGTGCGGTAGGGGACGTGGTAGACGATCAGCGGTACGGGGGAGCGGGCGGCCAGGTCCTGCAGGTGCGCGATGACGCCCTCCTCGCCGGGGCGCAGGAACGGCGGGACGAGGCTGAGCGCGGCCCGCACGGCCGGGCGGTCGGCGAGCACGCGCAACTGGTCGGGGTCGTTGGCGCCGACGATCAGCGGGGCCTGGTGTTCCCGGCAGACCGCGGCCAGCAGGTCGAGCACGTCGCGGCGCTCGCCGGGGGTCAGCGATGCGGGCTCGGCGGTGGTGCCGAGCGCGACCAGTCCGGTGGCGCCGCCGGTGAGCAGGTCGTGGGCGAGGGCTTCGAGGGCCGGCCAGGCCACGGCGCCGTCGGCGCCGAACGGGGTGATGACGGGGACGTAGAGCATGCGCACCAACCTGCCGGGAAGAATGGGTGAGGTCCAGTTAGTTCTGCTGCCGCTTGATTAAGTGCCGCTTAAGTCACGGGCCGTGGAATCCTTTTCCGCATGGCGGACTACCTCGTCCTGGTCAACGGCCTGCCCGGTTCCGGCAAGACCACGCTGGCGAACCGGCTGGCTGCCGCCATGGACGTCCCGGTCATCGGTAAAGACGTCCTCAAGGAGGCGATGGCGGCCGCCTTGCCGGGCATCCCCACGACGGCGTTCGGCGCCGTGGCAAGCGAAGCCATGTGGGACCTGGCCGCCGCCACATCGGGTCTCGTCATTCTCGAATCCTGGTGGTTCAAGCCGCGAGATCTCGGCTACGTCCAGAATGGCCTTCGCCGGTGCGCCAGCCCCGCGGCCGTCGAGATCTGGTGTGACGTGCCGGCCTCGCTGGCGCGGGAACGCTACCGGAACCGCCGCCGAGCGGCCCTTCATGACGACGATCGCCAACTCGTGGTGTCCTGGCCTCGATGGGCTGCGGAAGCCCAGCCGCTCGGCGTCGCCGCCGAGATCATGGTCCCGACGGACGGGCAGGTTGATCTCTCAGACCTGATTGACGAGATCAGTGCCGCTCTCAGCCGCTGAGTCCAGGACGTGACCCGCGGGGAACAGTCGCGCGTTTCCGCTGTGGCAAATTATCGAATTACCGTTACTGGCAATCCAACAATGCCGGAAACGGGCAAATCGCGACCGCACCATAATGACTGTTATGTTGTCGCGCGAAACCTCATAACCCCGAGCGGTGTACGGCCGGTTCCCGGTCGGGCTGACGCCCCGGTCCTGGACGAGGAGGTCGCCCGACTCCCCGTACGTTCCGCGACCCCGGGACCAGCGACGGAGAGTAAGCGGACGCCTCGACCGGCCCGGGTGATCGCAGCCTTCCTAGGATCAAAAGTGGAAGTCGATGCAACCGGACGGTCGACTTGTTTGTCCTCTCTAAGACAAGCGTTGCATGACGGGGAGGGCGATTTGGATGCCGAGGGCTTGGTGCGGCAGGCGTATGAGGCCTACTACCAGCGGTTGGTGACGCAGATCGCCGGGCTCGTCGGTGACCTGGCCGAGGCGGAGGACGCCGTGCATGAGGTGTTCGCCCGGGTGCTGGGGTCGCCCGGATCCTTTCTACGCGCCGACGACGCCGAGCGGTGGTTACGGGCCGCGGCTCTCAACGTGGCTCGGACCCGCTACCGGCGGCGGTGGCTGTTCGACCGTCTGGTCCGTTCGGGCCGGGTCGAGATCGCTCCGGCCGCGGTACCCGGAGTATCCGGGGACCGGGTGGCGCTGCTCGCCGCGTTGCGCCGGCTAGCGCCGCCGACCAGGGAAGTGGTGGTGCTGCACCATCTGGCCGACCTGCCGGTAACGGAGGTCGCCGCCACCCTCGACATACCAGTGGGCACGGTCAAAGCCCGGCTGTCCCGGGGCCGGGCCGCGCTCGCCCGGTTCCTCTCCGACGATGAACCCGTCCTGGTGACCGAGGAGGCACGCCATGCTTGAGTCACAGTTCGACAGGCTGCGATCCGAAGTCGGCGACGCGGTACGCCAGCCCGACTTCAGCACCGTACGCAGCAGAGCCGGCCGGGTCCGCCGTCGCCGCGCCATCACCTCGGGCGCGGTGTTCCTCGCAACGGTGCTGACCACGACCGGTCTCGGGTATGCCGTACAAAGCGCATCGCATGACCGTGGCATGACCGGCCCGGCAACGGCGACGGTCAAGCCGGATGACGTTCCACGGATGGTCTCGGTGACAGTCTCCGGCACCGATCTGTACGGCATCCTGGTGCGCTGCGATGACTGCGACGCGGAGCTGTACGTGTCCCCGGACGGCGGCGCGACCTGGCAGCGCCGCACCACGCCCCCTGCGCCGGAGCGAGCCGACAACCCGCGTACGGCCTGGCTCACCCCGCTCGCCACGGGGGTGATCGCTTGGTACGAACGCCGGAACCTTTCCGTCGATGAGGTTCTCGGCTCGGCCAGCCCGGCGAGCACCGACGGGTCGGACTCTCGCGATCGGCCGTGGATCACCAGTGACGGCGGCAAGACCTGGAACCGCGCCCACGACGACGCCGACTTCCACCCGACAGTTCCCACCGTGTTCGACGGCACGAGATTAGCTGCCTGCGCTCTGCAGACCTCACCCTGCAAGGTCGCCATCCTCACCGCCCAGGGTGATCTCGCCGTACTGGCCAACCAGCCCACCGGCATCGCTTTCGCGCCGGGGCAGACGAGTGCGGTCAACGCTCCGCCCGACGGACGCTTGTGGGTGTCCGGGTTCGATCCGGTCACGAACAAGCCCGCGGTGGCCACCAGTTCCGACGCCGGCCGGACCTGGCGTACGCACGTCTTCACCGCCGCGGTCCCGGCGGGACCCGACCACCTTGCGTATGTGGCCGCGGGCCGGGGTGACGCGGCGTACGTCCTGACCTACCACGCCGACGATGTAGTCGATGCCTACTACACCGCCGACGGCGGAAAGACCTGGCGTGCCGGCGACACCATCCGCGACGCCGCTCCGTCAGCCGCGTTCGTCACCGCCGACGGAGCGCACGTCGTCGGGATGGGCACCGGGTTCGTCGCCGCTCACGGCACTGACCGATACACACCGGTAGAACTGCCCGGATATCCCGGGGGGCCCGAGCAGACACCGCAGATCAACTCGCAAAACGCAACCGCGCGGTACTTGGTGACGTCGGAGAACGGCCCCTACCTGTCCAAAGACGGCCGGACCTGGCGGCAGGTCGACCTTCCCTAGTCCGACCAGGAACTCCTCACCGACTTCATACCTCCCAACGAGCCGGCCGCAGGCCGTGCCCGGTGGCGGTGTGCGCCCAGAGCAGCCGTATCAAACCGGTTCCGTCGCAGGAGTAGATCTTGGCAGTCGTCCCCGTAACCGGCCCGGCCTCCACCAGCACCCGCCCACTGTACGGCGACCACCGGGTGCCCGGCCTCGACGGGATCCGCGGGCTGGCCGCCCTCTACGTGGTGATCCATCACTGCTGGCTACTGGCCTTCCCCGGCTATCCGGTCAACACCGGACCGGGCTGGCTCGGCTGGCTGGTCCACGGCCGGCTCGCAGTCGTCGTGTTCATCGTCCTGTCCGGCTTCTCCCTGGCGTTGTCACCAGCCCGCCACGGCTGGCGGCTTGGCGGCACACTGCGATACGCCCGGCGCCGGGCCCGGCGGATCCTGCCCGCCTACTGGGCCGCCCTGGCCGCCAGCGCCCTGATCGCAACCGCTGTACCGGCCCTGCCACTCAGCGAGCCACCAACCTTCCGGTCGATGATCGTCTACAGCCTGCTGCTGCAGGACGTCCTCGCCGCGCCCGCACCCAACGGCGCGTTCTGGTCGATCGCGGTGGAAGCCGCCCTGTACCTCGCATTCCCTCTGCTGCTGTTCATCCGCCGGCAGGCTGGCGCACTGACGGCACTAGCCGTGGTCACCGTGCCGATCGTGGCAGCGGGCTTGCTCCGCCCGGGCCTGCCCGCCAATCCGAGGGCGACAGGTTACACCTGGGAACTGGCGCCCTTGTTCACCCTCGGCGTGCTGGCCGCCGGAATCGTCTCCGCCGGCCGTCGGATCCGGCGGCTACCCTGGCTCGGCATGGCCGCCCTGGCAGGCGCCCCGGTCCTGACACTGATCGCTCTTCAGGGTTCGCAGTGGACGGTTGCCCACTACTACTGGCTGGATCTGACGATCGGGCCGGCGATCACCCTGTTTCTCGCAGCGCTGGCCACCCACCGGCCGGCCCGACTCATTCGACTGCTCAACGGCCGGCCGTTACAGACTCTCGGCAGTTTCTCCTACAGCCTCTATCTGGTGCACATGCCGATCGTCGCCTTGATCAGCACCCTGATCGTGATCCCCCACACCGGGTCACACCTGGCCGCTTTCGGGACGACCGTGGCTCTAGCGATCCCTCTCTGTCTGGCGACGGCCCGGCTGTTCGCGGCCGTCTTCGAACTCCCGTTCCAGCGGCACCGCTAGAACGCCGAGGTGACAAACCCAGACGCCGCCGACCTTGTCGGAAGACGGCGGACAGACCGACGCCTACGACAAGCCGTCAATCGGCTGCCGCTGGGTCTTCGTCTTGCAAGATCCGAGCGGGCTCAGGTCGTAGCTGGGTCAGGTCATCGGCGGCTCATTACCCAGGTCGCCGACCCCCGAGCCACCGTCACCCTCATCGAGAACGCCATCGCCCGCCCAGCAACCTGACCACAAAGACCGGCTTGGGCGGGAGGTTGATGCCGAACACCGGCGACCGGCCGGGCTCGCTGATCGGTTTTGTTGCTCGCGTCGACCGCGGTCACCGCGACCCGGACGTTCGCATTGGGGACCGCCGGCCGAGGCAGGCCCAGCGTAGGCAGCACCGTCGAACACGGCAGGAAGCCGGTAACGCCGTAGGCGTCAGCGGCCGGAAAGACCGAGCAGTTCCAGCGTACGAGGGTCGGGGCCGGCGTAGTACCGGTCCAGCACCCGGCGGAACGGGGTGGGATCGGCCGCCGCCTCGGCGAACAGGGTCATCGACGAGCGCAGCTTCAGGTCGTCGGGGAATCCGAAGATCTGCTCCGCGGTACGGCCCTCGACGCCGAGCAGCGTCTGCGCGCACTCGGTCAGGCGCGGGCCGAGCACCGGGTGAGCCAGGTAGGCGCGGGCCTCGGCGAGGTCGCTGATCGCGTACGCCTGCGCGGTCGGGCTGGAGCCGAGCCCGGCGAGCTGCGGGAAGACGAACCACATCCAATGGGAGCGCTTGCTACCCGCGGCCAGTTCGGCGTGGGCCCGCTCGTAGACCCCGTCCTGGGCCCGGACGAACCGTTCCAGGTCACTCATTCCGCCGAGTCTAGGAGACCGCCGATGTCGGGGAAGGATGGCGGAGCAGCGCGGCCGGTCTGGGGGCGCTGCGAACGGGTCTCAACGGGGAAGTTGGAGTGGTTGCGCAACGGCTGAGGGTCGCCGCGTACGGGGTGTGTCTGCGGGATGGACACCTGTTGCTATCGGCCTTCAGCTGCACCGCGGTGCGCCGCCGAGCGGGCACGTGGAGCCGATCCAGGTCGCTGGGCTCCTCCGGCACTGACGAGGGCCGGGCCGTTGGTTGCCACCGGCACCAGGGCGGGCCGCCCCCGCGGTGCGGGGACGGCCCGGGCGAGGCGTGTCAGGTCAGCATGGCTTGAGGTGCCACCACGGGGTCACGTCGACATAGCCGTCCGAGTACGCCGTGTTGCTCCACACCTGGTTGTAGTCGTTGTCGTAGGCCCGGAAGACCGTGCCCTTGGTCTGGTTGTTCTTGAACGGCGAGCTTCCCCACCAGTTCGACAGGTCCCAGTACTTGCACGCGTAGAAGGAGAAGGTCGTGCCTCGGACGATGATGCAGAACCATCCGGGGCTGCAAATGATGTCCGACGGCGCGTAGGCCCGGGTCGTGGCGTCCGACCGCGGGTCGACGGTCACGACGAGGCCGTCGTACTGGATCTTGGTCGGCGAGACCTGGCGACCGCCGGGAATGGCCGCGAGGACCGCGTCGACACGCTGCTGAACGCTTCCCGCCTGGGCCGCACCGGAGCCCGGGACGGGCTTCGTACCGGTCAGGCTTGCGATGCGATGGTTCGTCGACACGGCAGGTGCTGAAGCCGGGCCTGCGCCGGCAGCTACGCCGGTCGCCGAGGCAGCCGGTGCCATCACGAGGGTCGATGTGGCGATCGCAGCGAGGCCGATAGCGATCGAGACAAGCCGATTCTTGCGCACGTTGGTTCGCTCCTTGAGACGTTGGTGCCCGGATCTGCCGGGAAGGCAGGGCACGGGCGGGCGACGGAGACGGACTGCATTGCGTGCACGCAATGTGGGGCAAGCACCACAATCACCTGACCGCATCGCGATCACCAGCAGAAACCCGTCCCAGAAACGTCCCGGGATGCGCCCGGTGAGCTCACCGGCCGGTCGATCGCGCCGCAGACGCCCGAACTGCGACAGGCGGCGCGGAACCGGGCCGGCCCGGGGTGCGTCAGAGAGCCATGTCGCTCTCCACGCGTCTCATGATCGCGGCCGGCCTGATTGTGCTCGCCGCGGCCGGGTGTTCGCCGGGCGCCGGTGGCGCCGAGCCGTCCGGTTCCGCACCCGGTTCGGGCGTCGTCCAGGGCCACCTCTACGGCGTGGGCGGCCCCCCGCCCGGCACGCGTCAGGCCTGGACCGGCACCGTGTCGTTCGACGGTGGGGGCACGCACGCCGACGTCGCCGTCAAGGACGACGGCAGCTACTCGATCGCGCTCGGCCCGGGCCGCTACACCGTGGCCGGCAGCAGCCCCCGCTACCAGGACGGCAAGCAGGCGTGCAGCCCGGCGACCGGTGCCGTCGAGGTGACCGCCGGCTCCACCACCACCGTCGACGTTCTCTGCCAGATGAGATAGCCGCGCGTCCGCGGTAGGTCATCGGATGGCGCGCAGGGTGCGGCGCCCGGCCAGGACGGCGGCGCCCGCGAGGATCGCGAACGCGGACACCGCGGTGACCGCCAGGGTCGCCGGGCGGGGCAGGGTCGGCAGCGGGAACGGGGGCGGGTCGACGCCGGCCAGGGGCAGCGCCCAGCCGGTCAGCCGCCAGCCGAGCAGGGCGATCGCGGTGCCCGCCAGGACGGCGGCGGCGACCAGCACCGGATAGGTCCACAGGGTGGCCCGGCGTACGGCGGCGCGGGCCAGGCCCTGCCCGCGCAGCGCCGACAGGTCGCCGACCGCGCGGCTGCGGTCGACCGCGGCGGCCAGCACCAGCATCCCGGCGGCCAGGACGGTCGCGAGGGCGGCGACGATGACGTAGAACCACAATGCCAGCGCGGCGCCCTGCCGGTCGAGGCCGGCGCGGGCCTGCCCGGCCCGGGTGTCGGCGACCACCGTCAGGCCCTGGGCGTGCAACCGGGCGACGGCGTCGGCGGGGGCGTCGGCGGAGAGCCACACCTCGGGCCCGGCGGCCGGGTCGGCGTCGCCGGCGGCCCGGTCGAGGTAGTCGAGGTCGGCCAGCAGGGCGGGGGCGCCGAGACCGGGCACGGCGGGTACCCGCAGCGTGGACGCGACCGGGATCCGCCGCCCGTCGAGGCCGGTCACCGCGGTGACCGGTGCGTCGCCGGCGGCGGCGACCGGCAGCGGGGCGGGCGGGCCGGCGGGCCGGGCCACGATGCCGTCCAGCCAGGCGTCCTGGGTGATCGCCTCGATCCGCAGCCCGTCGGGGCCGGCGACGATCCGGTTGCCGGTGGTGATCTGCCAGCCGGCGGCGGGTGTCGTGCCGCCGATCGTGTGCACGATCAGGTCGGCGCCGCCGGCCGCGCCGACGACCAGGGACTTCAGCTGGCATGCCGGGACGCAGCCGGGCACGGCCACGGGGTACGTGTGCCGGCCGGCGCGCAGCGGGCCGACCGGGACGGCCAGGTCCGCGGTGCCGTCCGGCGGGATGAGCACGGCGGTGACGCTGACCGCCGGGCCGGGTGCGGTGATGTCGAAGGGCAGCTGCGGGCCGCGGACCTCGGCCGGTGCCGGCTCGGCGGGGTGCAGCCGGCGCAGGGCGGCCGGGTCGGGTGCCGAGGTGCCCCAGCCGGCGACCCGGGTCAGGCGGGTCGTGTCGGCGGCCAGGATCGGCGGTTCGCCGCCGTGGGCGGGCAGCCGGACGGCGGCCATCGCGTACGTGCCGGCCGGGTCGGCGCGGCGGACCGCGGCGAGCAGCGCCTGCCGGCTGAGCGGGGCGACGGTGACGACCCGGGCGGTGCCGGTGGCGGCGACCGCCTGGACGGCGCGGCCGTGCGCGCCCACATCGACCGCGCACGCCGCGTAGCCGATGACCGCCACGGCGGCGGTGAGCAGGGCGAACAGGCGGGCGCTGCCGGGCCGCCGGGACAGCTGGAACGCGGCCAGCGCGGCGCCGGCCCGGCCGCGGCGCAGTTGCCGGCGGGCCACGACGGAGGCCCAGGGCAGGATCAGGCGGGCCGCGATCAGGGCCGCGGCGACCACGGTCAGGCCGGTGGCGAAGGTGCCGACCCCGGTCAGGACGCCGCCGGTGACGGCCAGCTGGGCGCAGGCGACGACGGCGAGCAGCACGACGACGGCCTCGGCGGCGATCGTGGCGGCCCGGCCGGGTGCGGGCGCGACCCGGCGCAGCAGCTCGGCGACCGGCCGGCCGAGCTGGTGGCGTTCGGCGGCCAGCGCGGTGAGCAGCGCGGCCGCGGCGGCCACCGGCGCCCAGCGCAGCGAGGCCAGGCCGGGGTCGGCGCCGACGCCGGGGAACCGCCACGCCGCGAACACGCCGACCAGCAGCTGCCCGGCCAGGCAGCCGGCGAGGGTGCCGGCCAGGATCGCCAGGAGGCTCTCCCCGGTGGCCAGCCACCAGCGCTGCCCCCAGCGGGCGCCGCGCAGCGCCACCACCGCCAGCTCGGGGCGGCGGCCCTCGGTGCTGTAGCCGACGGCGAGGTAGATGGTCAGGCAGGTGAGCAGCACCAGGCAGACGGCCAGGACGGGAACGATGCGGTGGGCGGCGGCGCGGCCGTCGTCGATGCGGCCGAGCAGGCCGGTGAGGCCGACGTGCAGGTCGATGCCGGGGCCCAGGGCGGTGACCCGGGCGGTGAGCCGCTCGAGGCCGGCCCGTACGGCGGGCAGCCGGTCCACGGCCAGCGCGGCCGGCGGCGCCGAGCCGTCCAGGCTGAGCTCGCTGACGCCGTGGTCCATGCCGGTGATCGAGGCGTTGGTGACGAACGCGGGCTCGCCGGTGGTGAAGCCGGTGGTGAAGCCGGTGGTGAAGCCGGTCGTGAAGTAGAAGTGGTTTCCCCAGTAGGCGGCGCCCGGGTCGGGCACCCGGTAGACGCCGGCGACCAGGAACCTCTTCGGCGTCCCGTCGGCCACGTAGTGCGCGCCTTCGGGGCTGCTGACCCGCTTGGCGTACGAGAGGGTGATGCTCTGCCCGGGTGCGATCCGCAGCTGCCGCGCCGTCCGCTCGCCGATGACCACGTCGGACTCGCCGATCAGGCAGCGGCCGGCGGTCATCGTCAGGTGGGCGCAGACGTCCTGCCGGTAGACGAGCCTCGTGCCGACCCGGTCGTCCGGCACGAGGCCGGCGGTGCTGAACTCGGCCGCGTACACGAAGTCGAAGCCGGGCAGGCCGGTCAGGCCCTCGCCGGCCGCGCTGATCGCAACGCCGGGCGATGCGAGCTGCTGGCGCTGGTCGGGTTGCGGTGCCAGCAGCGACAGGCTGCGGTCGGCGGGCGCGGCGACGGCGACCTGCCCGTCGGCCAGGGCCCGGTCGGCGGCCCGCAGGTAGGCGGGTGCGGCGACCGCGGCGGCCACCCCGGCCATGGTGAGCAGGGCGAGAATGAGGGCCTGGCCGCGGCGGGCCCACACCATGGCCAGCACGAGGGCGATCATCGAACGCTCCCGCGCAAGCCACGCAGGACGAGGGCGATCATCGGACGCTCCCGCGCAAGCCGCGCAGGGCGAGCCACCCGGCCAGCCCGAAGGTGACCAGCCCGGCCGCCGCGGCGACGGCCAGCGGCGCCGCGCCGAGCACCCCCGGCGGCGCCACGACCCGCCACCCGTCGGTGAAGGCCGGTGCGGTGACCGCGGCGATCGGGCGGGCGGCCACGGCGGCGAGCACGCCGCCGGCGACACCGGCCGGCACCAGCACCGCGGTGCCGGCGTACCCGGCGGTCACGGCGGTGTCGCGGGCCAGGCCCTGGGCGCGCAGGGCCTGCAGCAGGCTCGCGCGGGGTTCGCGCCCGGCCGTCGTCGCGACGTACACCATGGCCGCCGCCACCAGCACCGCCATCGCCGCCGTGAACAGGTCGAACGGCGCCGTGATGACGGCGCCGGTGGCGGCCAGCGCGGCGGCCCGGGCGGCCGTGGACCGGTCGTCGAGGACGGTGAGCCCGGTGGCGCGCAGCGCGTCCAGGACCGCGGGCGGGGTGGCCGGGGCCAGCCACACCTGGAAGGTGCCGCCCAGGTCCGCGTCGCCGGCCAGGCGGCGGGCCGCGTCGAGGTCGGTGAGGATGCCGGTACGGCCGAGCACGGGCAGCACCGGGGCGCCGCCGACGACCCGCACCGGGGTGACCGTGCCGCCAAACCGGGCGGACATGGCGTCGTCGAACCGCCACCCGGCCGGCGCGGGCCCGGCCAGCACGACCGGCAGCGGCAGCGGCGCGTCGACCAGGTCGACCCGGGTGCCGGAGTCCCCGTCGACGGCGAGGGTCAGGCCCGCCGCGGACCCGGTGTAGCGGGCGGCGACGGTGGCGTAGTCGCCGTGCCAGCGGGCGACGTCGGCCAGGCCGGCGGTGTCCAGGATGGTCGCGGCCGGGTCGCGCTGGGCGAGGGCGGAGACGGTGAGCGCGCCGGGGGCGCCGGTGAACAGCTGCCAGCCGACGAGGCGGCAGCCGGGGGCGGTGGCGCAGGCCGGGACGGGGGCGGTGGCCTCCTGGTCGCCGGGGCGCAGGCCGCGGAACTCGACGCGGACGCCGGCGCCGGTGCCCTCCTGCTGCAGGACCGCGCCGAGCAGGGCCGGCCCGTCCGGGGCACGGTGCACCCGGACGACCAGGGTGCCGCCGGTGATCAGCGGGAGGGCGGCGGGCAGCCGCGCGGCGGCGGGCAGGGCGCCGATCGGGCCGTACTCGGGGCGCCAGGCGGCGACCGCGGCGAGCCTTTCGGAGTCCACGGCGAGCACCGGCGGCGCGGCGTTGGTGTCGAGCACGGCGGCCATCGCGTGCCGGCCGCCCGGGTCGGCGCGGCGAACGGCGTACAGCAGCTGGGTCCTGGATTGCGCCGTGACGGTGAGGACCCGGGCCGCGCCGAGCTCGACGCCGGCGCGGGCCGCTCGCTCCTGCCGGCCGGCGGCGAAGCCCCCGATGGTCAGCGCGAGCAGCGCCACCGCGACGACCAGCAGGGCGAAGACCCGGTCGGTGCCCGGCTGCCGGGACAGTTGCACGGCGGTCAGCCCGGAGCGCAGCCGCCCCGCGCGCACGGCGACCCCGCCCGCCCGGTCGGCCAGCGCGCGCAGCAGCCGCGCGGCCAGCAGCCCGACGGCGAGCGCGACCAGGGCGGGCGCGGCGACACCGAGACCGCTGCGCGGGCCGCCGGTGCGGGCCTGGTAGACGGCGCCCGCGGCCAGCCCGGCCAGGGCCAGGTCGACGAAGCGGGACCGCCAGTCGCGGCGGGCGCCCGGGACCCGGCGCAGCAGGGCGGCCACCGGGGCGCGCTGGGCGAGGGCGTCGCCGGCGGTCAGCACCAGCAGCCCGCCGACGCCGGCCGCGGCCGCCGCGGCCAGCGACAGCCCGGCGGCCAGCCAGCGCTCGCCCGGCACCGGAGCGCCGCCGATCAGCCCGGCCGCCGCGATGCCGGCCGCCAGGCCCAGGACCGTGCCGGCGGCCAGCGGCGGCACGTGCTGCCCGGCGGCCAGCCGCAACGCCCGGCCGCCGGTCGAGCCGCGCAGCTTCAGCAGGCCCGCGTCCTCGCGCCGGTCGCGGCCGGTGAGCCGCCCCGCCAGCGCGAGGGCGAACCAGGCGAGCACCAGGAACAGCCCGAGCGGGACGAGCACGCCCTGCAGCACGGTGACCCGGTCGGCGCGGACCGCGTCGAACAGCCCGCCGGTGCCGTTGTCCAGGTCGAGCTGGGCGGCGGCGAACCGGTCGCCCGCCGCGTTGAGCACGCCGTTGAGGTCGTAGAGACGGTCACCGCGCAGCAGCGGCAGCGGCACGGCGAGGGTGCAGCCGAGCGTCGCAGGCCCGCTCAGCTGCGGCATCCGGAACGTCTCCAGCGAGGTGAACGCGGGGTCGAGGTCGCCGTGCGAGCGGAACAGCCGGTCCGTCCAGTAGGTGCCACCGGTCGTCTCGTACACCCCGGTGATCCGCAGCCGCACGTCGTCGCCGGCCCGCACCACCAGCGTCGCGCCGGGCCGCAGGCCGAGGCGCCGGGCGGTGTCGGCGCTGATCGCCGCCGTGCCGGGCTGGTCGGGGCAGGCACCGGTGAGCCGGGCATGCGCGCAGAAACCGTCCCGGTAGGCCAGCGGCAGACCGGTGGTGCCCTGCGCATCGGCGTGCTGGGTGTCCGCGGTGAGCCCGAGGGCCGGCGTCGCCCCCGGCAGCGGCAGCAGCTGCTGCACCCGGGAGGCGAGCCGGTCGAGCGCGCCGCGCGGGTCGCCCGCGAAATCCACATCGGACTGGTGCACGGTGACGACCCGCTCGGCGGCGTCCCGGGCGGCGACCTCGGCGCCGGCCGCCCGGGACGCCACGGTGAGCCCGTACCAGGGGCCGGCCGCCGCGGCGGTGGCGGCGAGGACGGCCAGGATCAAGACCGACAACGCGGAGTCGGTACGCGCGCGCACCGCGGCCCAACTGACGAAGTACATGCGTCCCCCCGGTGCGAGGACCGCAGCCTACCGCCAGTCATTCGCCAGGGAAATCGGCGCCCAGCAGCTCCCGCAGCCGGGCCAGCGCGCGCTGGTTGCGCATCTTCACCACCGACGCGGAGAGGCCGAGGATCTCGGCGACGGTGTCGACGCTGTGGTCCTCCCAGTGCCGCAGCACCACGATGGCCTGATCCCGGACCGGCAGCGTGGCCAGTGCCTGCATCAGCGTGACGTGCAGGTCCGCGGTGGGCGCGAGCGGCGGCCCGGGCCGGTCGGGCAGGTCGGCGAGGACCACCTCGGCGTCGCTGCGCCGCCTGCGCTGGTCGAAGATCGCGTTCAGCAGCACCCGGCGGCTGTAGGCCTCCAGGTTGGCGGTACGCCAGATCCGGCCCCAGCACGCGTACATCTTCGCCAGGGTCAGCTGGGTGACGTCCTGGGCCAGGTGCCAGTCCCGGCACATCAGGTAGGCGGTGCGCCGCAGCCGGGGGGTGGCGGCGGCGACGAACGCGGCGAAGTCCTCGTCGCGGGCCGCCCGCTCGCGCCGCCAGGAGAAGCTCCAGCCCGACTCGGACGACACGATGTCGGTCACCGGCCGGCTCCCGGGCAGCTGGGGGCGACGATGTCCTGGACGCCGGGGCGGCCGTGGAACCTCGCCTCGAAATCCGGGTACGCGGCCGGCGCGAGCGTCACCCGGAACGATTCCGGCAACGAGTCGGCGTCGACCGACTGCACGAAGTTCGGATCGTCCTTCCAGAGTTGCTGGAACCGGGCGAACGCCTCCTGGCGGCTTTCCCTCTGCAGATCCCGCACCGCCGGGTAGGCCTGCAACGCGGCCTGCAGATCGCTGCGCTGGGCCGCCGTGACGCCCTGGGTCAGGAAGACGGCAACGACGAAGGCGCCGTCCGGAGCCGCGCAGGCGGGGTTCTCCGCCGCGGCGGAGAACCCCGGCGGCGGTGCGGCCGGTGCCCAGACCGCGTTCACCGTGACCGCCACGGCGACGGCCGCCGCGGCCACCGCACCGGCGGCCAGCAGGCCGCGCCGGCGGCGGATCCGCCGGCCCTGGGCCATGGCCAGCCGGGCAGGATCGCCGGGCGGGAGTACGGGCTCGTCGTCGAGGGCCCGGTCGAACAGGACTCGCAGGTTTTGCTCCACAGCTCGCTCTCCTGATATCCGGTGGTGCCTTCCTCTCTGCATGACTGGCTGGACCACCGGATCGGTCACATCCGCCGCGGGACTACACCCTCGGCAGCAGCCGGGAGTTGTACAGGTACCGGCCGTTGTCGATGAAGGCCAGCATCGGGTGTACGCCGTCGGCCGGCTCGGTGGCGATGAAGCGATCGCCGCCCAGCGCCACGTACCGGGTGGTCGCCGGTCGCTCGCCGGCGTCGGTGAGCAGCTGTTTCGGGATCGTGGTGACGTCCAGGCCGGCGTCGTCGGCGGCCACCTCGTAGGCCTCCAGCGGCCCGTCGAAACGGCCCGCGAAGCCGTCGGGGCGGAACGGGACCGGCTCGGCGGGCGGCAGCGGGCGCGGCGGCACGCGCAGGCCCGCGACCTCGGCGAGCACCGCGGTCAGCAGGTCGTCGAACAGGGCGCCGGCCGCGCCGCCGTTGGTGTTGACGGCGACCACCACGCCCCGATCGGGCACGATGCGCAGGCAGGTGCTCTGCCCGGGGGTGCCGCCGTCGTGGCCGACCACCGGGACGCCGTCCCACTCGTACAGCGCGAAACCGAGACCCTGCGCGGTCGCGGCCCGCTCGCTCATCGGCGGCTGCGCGACCTGCGGCTCGCGCATCGTGGCGAAGGTGCCGGCGGGCAGCACCCGGGCGCCGTCCCCGGCGACGCCGTCGGCGAGGAACATGCGGCCGAAGCGGACCAGCTCGCGCGGCGCCGCCCAGGGCATCGAACCGGCCGGGGCGTTGGAGCGGGGCAGCAGCCATTCCCGGAAGACGCGCCCGTTCAGATGCCCGGCGGAGGTCCGGAACAGGATCGCCTCCTCGGCGAACAGGGCCATGTGGGTGACGCCGAGCGGCCCGATCAGCCGCTCCCGCAGCACCGACTCCCAGGTGCCGCCGCGCAGCCTGGCCACCAGCGCGCCGAGCACGCACCAGCCGGAGTTGCAGTACGAGAACAGCTCCCCGGGCGCGCTGACCTGGGTGGCGCCGGTGTGCAGGTAGGCGAGGTACCGGTCGAGGGCGTCGTCGCCGCGGCCGGTGTCCTCGAACAGGTCCCCGGCGAAGCCGGCGGTGTGCGACATCAGGTGGCGGGCGGTCACCGTCTCGCTCGCCGCCGCGTCGGGCACCGCGAAGTCGGGAAGGTAGCGCCGGACCGGCGCGTCGAGGTCGACCAGCCCGTCGTCGACCAGCTGCATGACCAGCGACGCGGTCCACAGCTTCGTGACCGAGCCGATCTGGAACACGCTGTCCACCGTGGTCTTGACGCCGGTGTCCAGGTTGACGACGCCGGTGGCCGCCTCGGCCAGGTCGGGGCCGGCGCCGACGGCGATCGCCGCGCCGGGGACCCCGTGCCGGCGGGCGGCCTCGTCGAGACGACTCTGCAGATCCGGCAGGAAGGTCACGGCGACGACCGTACCGGATCGACGGTGTGCCGGCCGCCCGCCGGAAAACGGCTCGTCGGCCGGGACGGCGTCCTGGCACAGTGGCACACCATGACCGACCACGAGCTGGTGACCGCCGCCGACATACCGCTCATGCAGGGGCTGGCGCAGCGGGTCACGGCCGCCCGCCCCGACCTGATCAGCGCGGGCGCCTCGTACGGGGAACTGTCCTGGATCTGGGGTAAGGGGCACGCCGCCTACGGCGGGACCTGGCCGCGCCGGCTGTGGTTCTCCGGCGCCGAGCTGGTGGCGTGGGCCTGGGCCTTCCTTCCGCACCGGGTGCGGCGCACCGACGGGTCGGTCCGGGAGGTCACCGGCGCGGCGCTGAGCCATCAGGTCCATCCCGGCCACGCCGGGCTGGTCGACGAACTGATCGAGTGGTACGACGAGGTGGCGGCCGGGCTCGAGCGTACGGCGGTGCCGACGACCGCCGACGAGGTCGCCCTGCGGCGCTGGGCGGCGCACGGCTATGCGACCGACGTGGCGGCGCTCGGCGACACCGGCGACTGGACCCAGCTCAACGAGCGGGACCTCACCGACGTGGAGCAGCCGGTGCTGCCGGCCGGGTTCCGGTTCCGCACCGCCGGCGAGGCCGGGCCGGAGGCCGCGGTCCGGGCCCACGTGGACGCCTGGGCACCCTCGGGCTACACGGCCGAGAGCTACGCCGGTGTCCGGCAGACCGCGGCCTACCGCAGCGACCTGCACGTGCTGGTGCAGGCGCCGGACGGGACCATGGCAGCCTCGACGATCATGTGGCTCGACCCGCGGAACGCCACCGTCGAGTTCGAGCCGGTCGGCACGCATCCGGCCTACCGGCGGCTCGGCCTGGCGCGGGCGATGATGCTGCACGGGATGCACCTGGCGCGGGCGGCCGGGGCCACCCACGCGACGGTCGTCTGCCTGGGCGCGCCGGGGCGGCCGGTGGCCCGGGCGCTCTACTACGGCCTCGGGTTCCGGGAGCTCTCCCGGGACGCCCCGCTCATCAAAACCGGGTCCAGGCCGGTTCAGCGGTAGGTCAGCAGGCGCGGGTCGGCTTCCAGGTGCGGGTGCTCGTTGAAGGTGGACAGCGACGGCCCTCGCCGGCCGGCGATGAGCTTGGTGACGCCGGTGTTGACGGTGACCCGGTTGAGGGCGGCCCAGACCGTCGCCTGGGTCGCGGCGCCGGCGGCCGGGCCGGCCGTCAGCAGCGTCGCCGCCATCGCGATCGGGCCGCCGGAGCTGACCGCCACGATGTCCCGGTGCTCGCGCAGCAGGCCGGTGGCCGTGGCCAGGGCGCGGGCGACGCGGTCGCGGAAGGCGGTGAACGACTCGGCGTACTCCGGGTCGTGCCGGCCGGCCGCCCAGCGGGCGGTGGCCGCCTCGAAGACCTCCTGGAACGCCCGTGCCGGATCGCCCGTGCCGGCCAGCTCGGCCATCATCGCCGCCCGGTCCCGGTAGTGCGGGCGGTGGATCTCGACCACGTGCTGGAAGTCGAACTCGTTCCAGTCCGGGTCGGTGACCACCGGCGGGGTGGCGCCCAGCCCGTCGAGCAGGCCGGCGACGGTGTCCTCGTGCCGGCGCAGGGCGCCGCGCAGCACCAGGCCGGGGCGGAGGCCGCGGGCGGCGAACGAGCGGCCGAGCACCCGCGCCTGCTCGTGGCCGGCCGGGGACAGCGCGTCGTAGTCGTCGGCGCCGAACGACGCCTGGCCGTGCCGGACCAGCAGGAGACGGGCCACCGTGGAGATTCCCTTCGTCGCCGGGTCCGGCCGACGGCGACCGTACCGGACGACGATCACGGCTCGGTCAACCGGACCGGGCGGGCGGCGACTAGATTGTGGCGCTGGGGGCGGGAGCGCGATGCACAGTTGGCAGGCGATCGGGCCGCAGGGCTGGGACCATCGGTTCAAGCCCCTGGTCACGGTGGTGCCGTACCCGTTCCTGGCCGTGCTGGCGGCCCAGACCGTCGCCTTCAAGCACGACCGGCCCGGTTCGCTCGCCGTCGACCTGGTGCTCTGCGCGGCCGCCGCGGCGTGGACGCTGGTGCTGTTCACCGCGCGGCCGGCGTGGCGGGACCGGCCCGCCGTGATGGGTGTCTTCCTGGCCGGGCTGATCGGTTTCGGGCTGGTCATGGCCGTTCGCGATCCGTGGTGGGGCTTCTACTCGGTGGTGCTGTACCTCTACGCGTTCCGGATCATCGGCTGGCCGCGCGAGCTGTTCTTCATCGCCGGTGTCGCGGTGGTGGCCGGCACCGCCCAGGCGACCGGCACCGACGTCGGCACCTGGCCGGGCCGGCTCGAGTTCCTCGCGATCCTGCTGATCAACATCGTGCCGATGTGCCTGCTGGCCTGGATCGGCGAGATCGGCTCGCGGCACTTCGCGGACCGGGAGGTGGCGCTGCACGACGCCCGGGAGGTCAACGCGCGGCTCGAGACGGCGCTGGCCGAGAACGCGGCGCTGCAGGAGAGACTGGTCGAGCAGGCCCGTACGGCCGGTGTGCTGGACGAGCGGGCCCGGATGGCCCGGGAGATCCACGACACCCTCGCCCAGGGGCTGACCGGCATCGTCACCCAGTTGCAGGCCGCCGAGCACGCGGCCGGCGACCCGGCGGCGTGGCGGCGGCACCACGCGGCGGCGACGGCCCTCGCGCGGGAGAGCCTGACCGAGGCCCGCCGGTCGGTGCACGAGCTGCGGCCCGAACCGCTGGAGACCGGGCGGCTGGCCGACGCGATCACCGAGGTGGCCGCCCGGTGGTCGGCCCGGCACGGCATCCCGGTGCAGGTCACCGTCGTCGGCGACACCCGGGCGATGCCGCCGGCGGCGGAGGTGGCGCTGCTGCGTACGGCTCAGGAAGGCCTGGCGAACGTGGGCAAGCACGCGCCCGGCGCGACCCGGGTCGGCATCACCCTGTCCTATCTGGACCGGCAGACCGCCCTGGACATCCGCGACGACGGGCCCGGCTTCGACCACGGCCGGCCCGGCGGTTACGGGCTGATCGCCATGCGGCAGCGGATCGAGGCGCTGTCCGGCACGGTGCGGATCGAGTCGGAGGTGGGCGGCGGCACCGGGATCTCGGCCTGCCTGCCCGCGGAGACGGCGGAGGTGGGTTGGTGACCGATCCGATCAGGCTGGTCGTCGTGGACGACCATCCGGTGGTACGCGACGGGCTGAGCGCCATGTTCGCCCGCGACCCCGAGCTCCGCGTGGTCGGGGAGGCGTCCGACGGGGCCGAGGCGGTGCGGCTGGCCGAGGCGCTGCAACCGGACGTGATCCTGATGGACCTGCGGATGGCCGGGATGGACGGGGTGACCGCGATCGGGGAGCTGACCCGGCGCGGCGTGCCGGCGCGGGTGCTGGTGCTGACCACGTACGACACCGACAGCCACGTGCTGCCCGCGATCGAGGCCGGCGCCACCGGATACCTGCTCAAGGACGCGCCCCGCGACGAGCTGCTGCGCGCGGTGCGGTCCGCGGCCCGCGGCGAGGTCGCGCTGTCGCCGTCGGTGGCCGCCCGGCTGATCAGCCGGCTGCGTACGCCGGCGCCGTCGGCCGGGCCGCTGAGCCGGCGCGAGCTGGAGGTGTTGCGCCTGGTCGCGGCCGGCCACACCAACCGCCAGGCGGCGGCCCGGCTGTTCATCACCGAGGCGACGGTCAAGACGCACCTGCTGAACATCTACGCGAAGCTCGACGTCAACGACCGGGCGGCCGCGGTCGCCGAGGGCTACCACCGGAGACTGCTCGGCACACCCCGATGAGGGCGGCGATGGCCAGGAACGGAAACCAGTCTCCCGTACGCGCATAGATCGTGCTCTTCTCCGTCCGGGGTGCGGCGACGAGCAGGTCGGCATTCCCGGCCCGCGCCTCTGCCCGGACACGGCCGGTCGCGTCGGTGACGGTCAACCGGCCGGCGGCGGCGGAGCGGACCACGACCAGGCCGCTCTCCACGCCGCGGACCAGGGCCATCCGGCTGTGCAGCCGGCCGTCCTCGGTGAAGTCGAGGGCGGGAACGAGCAGCACGGTCGCGCCCTGGCGCCGGTAGCCGCGGACCAGGCCGGGGAAGTCGAGGTCCTTGCAGATCGCCACGCCGAACCGGTCGCCGACGATCAGGTCGGCGTGCCCGGGTGTGAGCCAGTCCTCCAAACCCGGGATCAAATGCCGTTTCGTGTACGCCGTGACGGTCCCGCCGGGACCCAGGACCAGCGCGACGTTCCGGGCGACTGCGCCCTGCCGCAGGACCGCCCCGACAACCAGCTGCACACCCCGGCCGGTCTCCGGCCGGAACGCGTCGACCAGGTCGTTCTCGCTGTCCACGCCGAACACCTTCTCCGGCAGGACGACGATCCTGGCGCCGCGGGCGATCAGGCTGTCCACCCTCGGGCGGTAGCGGGCGAGCAGGTCCTGGCCGTCGAGCCGGTCGAGCGGCAGGCCGTCGTCGCTCTGTTCGAGCGCGACCAGCCCGACGGCCACCGTCTCCCGCCCGGCCGCCGGACGGGTGAGGGACCAGCCCGCGCCGGCGGCCAGCAGCACCAGCAGGCACACCGCGGCCGGCCGCGAGCGGGCGGCCACCGCGATCGGGACGGCAAGCAGCAGGTACGTGACGCCCCAGACCCCGGTCAGGGCGGTGACCTGGATGATCGGGCGGACCGCGGCCTGGGTGTAGGCGAGGCTCCACCACGCGCCGTGCGGCAGCAGCAGGGACGCGGCGTACTCGCCCAGCACCCACAGGAACGGGACGGTCAGGACGGCGGTCACCGTCCGTCCGGCCAGCAGCAGATGGCGGGCCGCCAGGACGGTGCCGGTCGCCAGGGCGGCACCGAGAACGACGACCCCGGCCACGGCCGGAAGCGGGATCCGCAGGGTGTCGTGGTAGTAGGGCAGCACGCCCAGCTGGCCGGTCACCCAGGCGGCGGCCGTGGCGGCGAGGGCGATGGCGGGGCGGACGCGGACGGACACCAGCAGCAGCGGCAGCGGGGCGAGCCAGGTGAGCGCGGCGACCGGGTGCAGGCCCGTCCCGCCCAGCCACAGCAGGCCGCTCAGCGCCGCGGCGACGACGATCAGCATGCGACCGAGCCTCGGCCGGAAGAACGACCGGCGGATCGGCCCGCGGCGGGATTCGCATCTGGTCCTGTGGAGGGAGGCGTCGCGCGGGCGGCCCGGACGATACTGCCGGGGTGAACCGGTACCTCAACCTCGCCCTCGCCGCGACCGCCGTGGCCGCGACCGTGCTGCCCGCGCTGCTCGGCGGGCCGCGCGCGTGGTGGGTGCTGCCGCTGGCGATCCTGTCGTCGGTGCCGGTGCTGTGGCGCGACCGGGCGCTGATCCCGGTCGCTCTGGTGGTCGGGACGGCGACGACGGTGTCGGCCTCGCTCGGCGCGCCGCCGCTGCTGCCGGTCGGGCCGCTGGTCTGCGTCTACACCTTCGCGGCCCGGGCGTCCCTGCCGATGCGGGCGCTGGGCATCGCGGCCACCGCGGCCGGCCTGGTGCTCTCGCTGCTCTACCCGCGCCCCGACGTCGAGGTGCTGCGTTACCTGGCGGTGGCGTACGTCCTCGCGTACGCGCTGGGGACCGGCGCTCGGGCGCGTCGCCACCAGGCGATGGCCTTCGCCGAGCGGGCCGAGGCGGCGGTGCTGCGGGAGCGCACCCGGATAGCGCGGGACCTGCACGACATCCTCACCCACGCGGTCGGGGTGATGGTGGTGCAGGCCGAGGCCGGGCCGCTGCTGGTCCGCGCCGATCCCGGCCGGGCGGACGCCGCCTTCGCCGCGATAGCGACGACCGGGCGAGACGCGGCGGTGCAGTTGCGGCGGGCGGTGGGGAGTCTGCGGGAGCCCGCCGACGGGCCGCTCGATCAGCCCGGCCTGGCGCAGCTGCCGGCCCTCGTCGACCGGGTGCGCGCGACCGGGCTGGACGCCCGGCTGGCCGTGTCGGGGACCCCGGTCACCCCGCCCGCGGACGTCGGCGTGGCCGCCTATCGGATCGTGCAGGAGGCGCTGACCAATGTGGTGCGCCACGCGCAGGCCCGATCGGTGCGGGTCGGGCTCGACTACGCGGCCCGGTCGCTGACCGTGTCGATCACCGACGACGGGCGCGGCCCGGCCCGGCTCCGGCCCTCCGGCCTCGGGTGGGGCGCGGCCCGGCCCGGCTACGGACGGCCCGGCTTTGGGATCGTCGGGATGCGGGAACGGGCCCAGTCCTGCGGCGGCACGCTGCGCACCGGTGCGGGCGGCGGCGGGCGTGGGTTCAGCGTGTCGGCGATGCTGCCGGTGAGTGCCTGATGCTGCGGGTCGTTCTCGCCGATGACCAGGACCTGTTCCGGGCCGGGTTCGCCACGATCCTCGGCGCCGAGCCGGACATCGCGGTGGTGGCCGAGGCGGGCGACGGCGCGGCAGCGGTCCGGGCCGCCGTCGAGCTCCGGCCCGATGTGGTGTTGATGGACATGCGGATGCCGATCCTCGACGGGGTTGCCGCCACCCGGCAGGTCTGCGAGCGCACCGCCAGCCGGGTCCTCGCCCTGACCATGTTCGACACCGACGACTACCTGTACGCGGTGCTGCGGGCCGGCGCGAGCGGGTTCCTGCTCAAGGACGCGCCCCGCGCCGACCTGGTCAACGCGGTGCGGGTGGTCGCCGCGGGAGACGCGCTGCTGGCCCCGGCCGTGACCGCACGGGTGCTCGGCGAACTGCACCGGCGCGGGCATCCGTCGCCGTCGCTGGCCGCGGCGATCTCGGCGCTGACCGCTCGCGAGACCGAGGTCCTGCGTCTGATCGCGGCCGGGCTGTCCAACGCGGAGATCGCCGCCCGGGAGCACCTGAGTGAGCACACGGTCAAGACGCACGCCGGCAACCTGTTCGCGAAGCTGGGATTGCGCGACCGCGCCCAGGCCGTGATGGTCGCCTACGAGTCGGGCCTGGTCGTGCCCGGCTCCTGAGTACCGGGGCTTGGCGACCATCGCTCGGGAAAGTCGCGTTAAGGATGATCTAGTGATGGTGGTGGATTCGGCCTAGTCACGGCCGTCCGTGAGTACGTTTCTGACCTCTCCGGCAGGGTCGTGTCGGGCACGCCGAAGGACACGCTGCATTTTGTGGACCTGGTGTTCAACCCGGACAACGACCGCCGGCATGAGGTGCTAATCACCGACCAGGGCTCATATTCGGACGTTGTCCTCGGCATCGTCACCCTGCTCGGGTTCGACTACCGGCCGGTGCTGGCCGACCTGCCGGACACTGCGTCGAGTTGGCCGCGGTGGACGGCGGAATCGCGCTCCGGCAATCGAGGGACCCCTACGCCTGAGGCTAGTCTACTTGCGATGCAGAAGAATGAAATTGCTGCCTTCAGCGAATAGAAGTACTGCTCCATTCTCCTGGAGCGTTAGGGTGACTTCCTGTGCGCACGTGCCGCGGTAGTTCTCGGAGTCACCGATCGGCTCGACGGAGCCACCGTCGTACTGCAGGACGACCTTGCCGACGTTGGTATTGATATGGTAGCGGCAGGTAAGTCGGATGCCGGAATGCGCATTATCAACTAAATTGTACGCATTCTCTACGAATGTGACCCGTGGTGGGGCCACTGTAACGACGTCGTCCCTGTAGACGGTGCCGTTCTTGTTGAGATCCTGACTTCTTGCCCGCCACTCTCCTTTCATTCGACTGACATCTGCGCGGATGGGGACGGCTGATGTTGCCGCAGCGGTTGACCGGATAGATGCCGTTTCGGCGGACGGAGCCCCGGACACACGCGCATCTGGCTCAGTGACAACACGCACGGTCAGTGCGGTCGCGCCTAGTACGACTACCACCCCGACAATGGACGAAACCACCGGATGTGATTGGAACAAGTTGACGATGAAGCCTAATCCGAAGTATTTTCGTTTGTCCACGGGGGAATTGATATAGTTGTTGTCGCCCGTGACTGCGAACGCATCCCGGCCACCCACGGCCGTCGTGGAGTGGGGCGCTGCGCTCACGATCTGCTGCAGGTTCGTCACTGCGCTCTCGAGTTGGTAGGCAAAGTGCGGGTCGGACTCGGCCTGCCGCAAAATGGCACTTGTTATCGCCTGACGTGATTGGTCGCTCGCCGGTTCACCGGCGAGCGACTCTTGCTCAAGGCGGGCAAGGGCAGGGTCGTTGCCCAGTCGGGAACGAATCAGCAGTTCGAGCCGATCGAGTCCAGCATCCAACGCTTCATCGACCATCACATTCGCTCGGGCGCCAATACGGGCAGCCTTCCGTAGCAGAAAAGCGACCGTGATCGCAGCTAAAGCTTCAAGACCCACTCCTAGCCTCCTTCGGCGGTAAACATTCACCCTTGCGGGGCGGGTGTCAGAACTGGAGGCTGTTGGCAGCCGGTGGCATCCACGGGTTTCCGGTGATGGCGTCGCGGAGTGCGGTCATGGTGTTGGTGCCGTGTTTGACCGCGGTGCGCTCTTGCCTATTCCGTACGGGCCGTACACCTGGACCGGTTCGCCGCTGGCGACGGCGCCCAGCTCGCCGTCGCGGCCCAGCAGGTGCCCGCTGCCGCGATAGGGCAGCCGTTCGATTCGGTTCCGGCGTTGCGGCCTCGGCTGCTGGCCTTGGCCGATGACCGTGACAGTCGAATGGGTGGCGCTCACCATGACGTTGTGGTCACCGGTGACGAACTGTCCGATGGTGTTGCCGTCTACGGAGAGTGCTCGGCTGTGGTCTGGCACCGCTGGGGTCTCCCGTTCGCCGGTTACGGAGCGTCGCGGAGACAAGCTTCGGGATCTCGGCCCATGATCGGAAGGCCCGGACGGGTGCCTCCTGGGTCAGAACTCCGACACCCGTCGATTGAACCCTTGCGGTGGGTCAACGACCCTGCCGCAGAAAGGGGATGATTTTCTGCGGTGATCTGACCTGATCGAGCCCGCCACCACGGGGCCGCCGACCGGCCGGCCGGGGCGACAGACACAGCTTTTCTGATAACCGATGTAGAGGGTGGACGCGGGTGGGAAGTGTGACCCGGATCCGGCCGGTGGGCGGACATGGCGCCGGCCACGTACAACCGCAACCTGGACACCCTGCGCTCCGCGATCGGCTACTGGCGCGACCAGGACTGGCTGGCGACTGATCCCTCCCGCGCGCTGCGCCGCCGCAGCCGGGCCACCGACCGCGGCCGAGCCCTGGACAGGGCCGAGATCGCCGACCTACTCGCTCGCGACGACTGGCAGACCGGCACCGCCCGGCTGCTGCCCCGCCTGCTCAAGGGCCGCACCCGCGGGCCGGTGTTCCTCACCGACCGCCGGGCCCGCCTCGCCCTGGCTCCCGCCGACGTGTACGAGCTACCGGGCTGGGTTCCGTTTGGCCAGCGATGGTCGTCATCCTGGTGGCGCCTGCAGGTTTTGTGCGCTTCGGAGGGTGCGGGCGTGACGGCGGCCGCGGGTTTATGAGGCGCGACCCGAGCGGCGCAGCAGCCAGCCGGCGATCGGGATCACGATCAGCGTGCCGATGATCGCGCTGAGGATTCCGCCCCAGTCGAAGATGTCGTCGTCGCCGATGCTCAGCCCGAGGGTGAAGATGACGTACCCGACCAGTGCGCCGGCCAGGCCGCGCCCGATCGAGACCAGCCAGGATGCCGGTCCGCTTATCTTGCGGGACGTGGGCATCCTCCCCGAGGGGTGAGCGGTCACCGTGCCGATCATCTGCGGGACGACTGTTCCCTGCCGCGGTTGGCGCACCGTTACGCTGGCGCGATGCGTGATGGCGATGCGCGGTGGATGAGGTACGCGGTCGAGCTGGCCGGGCGCTGCCCCCGGTCGGCGAGCGCGTTCGCGGTCGGGTCGGTGATCGTCGATCCGGGCGGGCGGCAGGTCGCGGCCGGCTGGTCGCGAGACACCGACCCGCTCGTGCACGCCGAGGAGTCGGCGCTGCTCAAGGCGGCCGGCCGGGATCTCGGCGCCTGCACGCTGTACAGCACGCTCGAGCCGTGCTCCAAACGCACGCACCGGCCCGACGCGACGTGCACGAGCCTGATCCTGGCCGCCCGGATTCCGCGGGTGGTGATCGCCTGGCGGGAGCCGGACATCTTCGTGACCTGCGAGGGAGTGGCGCTGCTGGTTGCGGCCGGGGTCGAGGTGGTGGAGCTGGCCGAGTTCGCGGCGCAGGCCCAGGCGGTGAACGGCCACCTGCCCGGTCTGCGGCCGAAGGCGCTGTGGGAGACTCGCCGCCGTGGGTGACGACGAGGGTGGGCTGAACGCCCGGGAGCTCGTGCCCGCCGCGGGCGGCGAGTGGCACGGGCTGCTGTTCGACAACCAGGCCGTCGGGCTGCCGCCGGCGCTGACCTGGACGTTCCGGGTTCCGTTCGCGCCGATCGGCGGCGATCCGGCGGCCTTGGAGGTGGAGTGGGTTCCGCTGGCGGCGCCGGGCTGGCGCGCCATGGCGGGGCAGGCGGCGCAGAGCGCGTCGTTCGCGGAGCCGGCCGAGGCGAGCATCCACCACCACGGCCATCACCGCTACGACCGGGTCTCGCTGCGGGTGGCCGAGCAGGACGGTGCGCGGATCCGGGTGGTGGTGACCGTCTCCGGCGACATCGACGCGCTGGGGCCGGCCTCGATCACGGTGGACGCGTGGCTGTCGTTCGGGGGGATCCGGGTGCAGCTCGGCGACGCGGATTCGGCCGCCGCGGCGCTGTCGCGCCTTGCGGCGTTCACCGATGTCGACGGGCTGACCGAGCACGCGGGGGCGCCCGGGGTGGCGTTCCACTTCGTGCCGTCGTCGTGACCGTCCCCGGCACGGCCACGATCAGGCTGTCGGTCACCGTTCCGACGCGGCTGATCGCGTCGCTGTCGTTGCCCGATGTGTCGCTGGCCGACGGCACCGCGGCGGTCGAGACCGTCGGCGTCCACGACATCGGCGGCGGCCTGTTCCGGCGGCCGATCCGCGTGGGGTTGCCGCTCGACGGCGCGTCCGCGGTGGCCGCCCGCCGCACCGAGCGACTGTCCCGGATCCTCTGGTACGTGATTCGCCCGGCCAAGGCGCTCGCGTCCGCCGTGGTGGTGGCCGGCGCGGTCGGGCCCTTCGTCGTGGACCACCCGCCCCGGGGCCTGACCCTGTGGACGCTGTCGGCCTTCCTCGTCGTCCTCGCCGCCGAGTGGGTGCTGCACGAGCTGATCGCCCGCTCGGCGCTGTTGCAGCACCCGCGCCGGGCACGGCACGGCGTCCGGTTCTCCTACCTGCCGGAGCCGGTCGCCCGGGAGATCGTCCGCCGGAACCCGGGGACCTCGCTGTCACGCTGAGGTCCCCGGGCCGGCGCTTACCCCAGGTGCCGGGCGAAGAACCGGGCCGCGTCCTCACCGGCGTACGCCGGGACGCCGATGTGCCCGCCCATGTTGGCGTGCAGCGACTTCTCCTTGGAGCCGAACGCGTCGAACAGGTCCAGGGCGGCCTGCCGGTCGTTGCCCTCGTCGTCCCACTGCAGCAGGACGTGCAGCGGAATGGTGACCTGGCGGGCCTGTTCGACGATGGCGGCGGGCACGAAACTGCCGGCGAACAGGCCGGCGGCCACGATGCGGGGCTCGACCACCGCCAGCCGGACACCGATCGAGATCACCCCGCCCGAATACCCGACCGGGCCGGCGATCCCGGGCAGTGCGAGCAGGGCGTCCAGGGCGGCCTGCCATTCCGGGACGGACTTCTCGACGAGCGGGAGGATGAGGGCGTCGATGATCTCGGCGCCGACCGGCTCGCCGGCCTGCAGCGCCCGGCGCAGGTCGGCGCGGGCCTGCTCGGCGGCGGGGTCACGGGGCCGGTCGCCGCTGCCGGGCAGTTCGATGGTGGCCGCGGCGAAGCCGTCCGCCGCGCAGTGCCGGGCCCGGGCCGCGAGCCGGGGATACATCTTGGCGAGCCCGCCGGGGTGGCCGAGCAGAATCAGCGGGACGGGCGCGGCGGCGGATCCGGGCGTCCACAGGATGCCGGGGATCTCGCCGAGGGTGAACTCGCGTTCGAGGACGCCGCCGTCGAGGCGCTTTTCGGAGGTGAGTCGCATGGTCGTGCCTTTCGGGAGTGCTCGTGAACGGCGCTCCCGGACGACCTATCGCCCGGCCGTGAACCCGGAGGGGAGCACCCACGTCGATACTGCGGTCACGGGTACCACCTCCTCGTCCTCTCGCACGGCCTCGAAAACGGTAACACGGTGATCAGAACAGGGTCAGCGGCTCGGCGGGCGGCGCCGGCGTGGGCAACGGCTCGAGCGCGGGCACCCGGGCCCGGACGTCGTCGTGGAACCGCCGGGCGAGCTCGGGCGCGTCCGCGTTGTCCGGCGTGTGCAGGAACACCGTCGGCGAGCGGCCCTCGCGCAGCCAGTCCGCCACGATCGGGACCCACGGCTGCCAGCCCGCCACCGTCGCGGCGGTGTCGTCGCGGCCCAGATAGCGCACGATCGGCCGGTCGGTGACCGCGGTCGTGCGCGGCGGCATCCGGGGCTTCTTCGTCCACGCGTCGCGCTCGGCGTCGCTGGTCGGCGGGCTCGCGAAGAACGCCGTGGTGTCGAACGGGACCCACTCGGCGTCCGCCTTCGCCAGCACGGCCTCCAGTGCGCCCGGATCGTCGAAGAAGCCGCGGTGGCGCACCTCCACGGCGTACCGGAAGGCGGCCGGAAGCCGGCGCAGGAAGGTCTCCAGGACGCTCAGGTCGCCGGGGCCGAAGGACCCGGGCAGCTGGATCCAGTACGCGTGGGCGCGGGCGCCGAGCGGCTCCATCGCCCGCCAGAACTCGCCGAGCTCGGCGTCGCCGCCGGTCAGCCGCCGCTCGTGGGTGATCGTTCGCGGCAGCTTGACGACGAAGCGGAACTCCGGCGGCGTCTGGGCGGCCCACGACGCGACCGTCTCGCGGGGCGGCGTCGCGTAGAAGGTCGTGTTGCCCTCGACCGCGGTGCACCAGCCCGCGTACGCCCGCAGCCGCTCGCCGGCCGGCAGCGCCCGGTCGACGAACCGCCCCTGCCAGGCCTTGAGCGACCACATCGGGCAGCCCACGTGAAGTCGCACAGGCACGAGGTTAGCCCAGCGGCGGTCCGGGTCAGCGCACGGTGACGTGCAGCCGGTAGCCCACCGGCGGGCTGCCCGGCCGGGTCGTGCTGATCTCGGCCGAGCCGGCGGCCAGGGCCCCGAACCCCCAACCGACCCGGCCGTACGGGGTCGGCAGCCCCGTCGCCGGGCCGAGGGCGTGGCCGGTCGCGGCCGGCTCCGCCCACGGGGAGCCGGCGACTGTCTTCAGCAGGATGCTCACGTCGCTGCCGGCCACGACGCACACCGACGCGCCGTTGTCGGCGTCGCCGGCGACGACATGGGTGCCGCAGGACTGCTGCCGCACCGCGGCCTTCCCCGCGACGGCCGGGTCGGACGGCCGCGCGGTTGCCGACGCCGGCGGGGTGGGCGGTGCGGCGGGCGGTGCGGCGCAGCCGGCGAGTGCCAGGGCGAGACAGAGCAGGGAACGAGAAGTCACCATGCCGCTTCGACGGCCCGGCGCCCGGGCGCGTTCCGCGCGGGTATTTCGGTGTCCCGGCGGGGCGGCGGGCCGGATACTGGCGCGCGGAACTGTCATCGGGAGGGTGGGACATGAGCCGGACGATCCGGGTCACCGTGCGGGGTAGCTTCGACGGGCTGAGCGAGCAGCAGCTGGCCGAGCTGGTCGCCGCGCGGGCGGAGCACGACTTTCTGAAGACCGCGTACACGCCGGAGGGGTATCTCGCGTACGACCTGCCGGCCCGGCCGTTCTTCACGTTCCGGTTCGTGGCCGACGCCGGGGAGCAGGAGCAGATCCCGGCGATCACCGCCGACTGTCAGGCGCGGGCGGCCGGGTGGATGGCCGAGCGGGGGTACCCGGTGAAGAACCTGAGCGCGCAGGCCGTCGACCTGTCCGAGGTGCCCCTGGGCAAGCGGGGCAAGCGGGAGGCCGAGCGCCGCCGGTAAAAACCGCCGGTAAAGCCGCCGGTAAACCGGTTGCCGCCGCGCCCGCGGGTCTGGTGAGCTGGTCCGGTCCGAGTTTGCCCGGTGGAGAGGTCCTGCGATGCGAGCTGCGTTTCTGTCCGACCAGGAAGGATTCCGGCTCACCATGAGGGACAGGACGCTTGGCCACGCTCAATCTCGGCATTCTGGCGCACGTCGACGCCGGTAAGACCAGTCTCACCGAGCGGCTGCTGTATGCCGCCGGGGTCATCGACGAGCTCGGCAGCGTCGACGCGGGCAGCACCCGCACCGACACGCTCGAGCTGGAACGCCGCCGCGGCATCACGATCAAGTCCGCGGTGGTGTCGTTCCCGCTGCGCGGCACCACGGTCAACCTGATCGACACCCCGGGCCACCCGGACTTCATCGCCGAGGTGGAACGGGTGCTCGGCGTGCTCGACGGCGCGGTCCTGGTGATCTCCGCCGTGGAGGGGGTGCAGGCGCAGACCCGGGTGCTCGCGCGCACGCTGCACCGGCTGCGCATCCCCACGCTGATCTTCGTGAACAAGGTGGACCGGGCCGGCGCCCGGTTCCACGAGCTGCTCGACGAGGTGGGTGCGCGGGTGTCGCCGGCGCTGGTGCCGATGAGCCGGGTCGACGGCCTGGGCACCCGGGACGCGGCGGTCACCGAGCGGGTGGATCTGCTGCGGCTGGCCGACCACGACGACGCGGTGCTGGCCGCGCTGGTCGAGGAGCGGACCCCGCCGCCGGTGCGCGCGCACGACGACGTGCACCCGGTGTTCTTCGGCTCGGCGATCACCGGGGCCGGCATCGACGCGCTGATCGGCGGGATCGTCGATCTGCTGCCGACCGGCCGGGCGCCCGGCCGGGGCGGCACGGTCTTCAAGGTCGACCGGGGGCCGGCCGGGGAGCGGATCGCCTACCTGCGGATGTTCGACGGGGTCCTGCGGGTGCGCGACACGGTCGGCGAAGATCGGGTCACCGGCATCCGCGTGTTCACCGACGGGGGAACGCAGCCGCGCGCCGAGCTGACCGCGGGACAGATCGGCACGGTCCGCGGGCTCGGTCACGTCCGGATCGGTGACACCATCGGCGTACGGGATGCAAAAGCGCAGCAAGCGCAGTTCGCCCCGCCCAGCCTGGAAACCGCCGTGCTCGCGTCCCGCCGGGCCGAGCTGCACGCGGCCCTCGCCGAGCTGGCCGAGCAGGATCCGCTGATCAACCTGCGGCAGGACGACGAGCGCCGCGAGGTGTACGTGTCGCTCTACGGCGAGGTGCAGAAGGAGGTCATCCAGGCCACCCTCGCCGAGCAGTACGGCCTCGACGTCAGCTTCCGGGAGACCACCACCCTGCACATCGAACGGCCGGCCGGTGCGGGGGCGGCGGTCGAGTACAACAAGGTCGCGCCCAACCCGTTCCTGGCCACCGTCGGGCTGCGGGTCGGACCGGGGGACGGGGTGAGCTTCCAGCTCGCGGTGGAGCCCGGGTCGATGCCGGCGGCGTTCTTCGTCGCGGTCGAGCAGACCGTGCGCGAGACGCTGCGGCAGGGGCTGCGCGGCTGGCCCGTCCCGGACTGCGCGGTCACCATGACCCACTCGGGGTATTCGGCGCGGCAGAGTCACGCCCACGCGGTCTTCGACAAGAGCATGTCGAGTACGGCAGGGGACTTCCGCAACCTCACCCCGCTGGTGCTGATGGCGGCGCTGCGGGACGCCGGAACGGTGGTGCACGAGCCGATCCACGCGTTCACGGCCGAGGTGCCGGCGGATACGGTGCCGGCGGTGCTGCCGCTGCTGGCGCGGCTCGGGGCGATCCCGCTGGCGACCGGCGCGCACGGCATCGACGGGGAGATCCCGGCGGCGAAGGTGCACGAGCTGCGGCGGCGGCTGCCGGGGCTGACGCGCGGGGAAGGGGTGCTGGAGAGCGTGTTCGACCACTACGCGCCGGTCCGGGGGAAGCCGCCGGTGCGGGAGCGGACCGGGCCGGACCCGCTCGACCGCAAGGAGTACCTGCTGCGCGTCGTCAACCGACGGTTGACGCCGAGCCAGTCGTCAACCTAAGGTTGACGGCATGACGCAGATCGACCCGCCCGTCCGCCTCGACGACCTGATCACCGCCATCCACCGGGCCCGCCCCGACGACGCCCTGCAGCAGCTGTCCGACGCCGTGCTGCTCGGCGATCATCTGGGCGAGCTCGCCGACCACCTGATCGGCCACTTCGTCGACCAGGCCCGCCGCTCCGGCGCCTCCTGGACCGACATCGGCCGCAGCATGGGTGTCACCAAGCAGGCCGCGCAGAAGCGCTTCGTGCCCAAGGGCGGCCAGGGCTTCGAGCGCTTCTCCGCCACCGCCCGCTCGGCGGTGGTCGCCTCGATGAAGCAGGCGAAAGCGGGCGGCCACCACGAGATCGTTCCGGCGCATCTGCTGCTCGGCGTACTCGATGTGCCGGACGGCCTGGCGGCGCGTGCGCTGACCGCTCAGGGTCTCGACCTCGATGCCGTTCGCGCGGCGGCGAAAGCCGTCCTGCCGGCGGCGCCGACCGAGGGCGAGGAGCCGGTGCTGATCCCCTACGACGCGGCGTCGCGGAAGGTGCTCGAGCTGACCTTCCGCGAGGCGCTGCGGCTCAACCAGCAGGAGGTCACCACCGGGCACATCCTGCTCGCGCTGCTGGAGGAGCAGGAGGCGGCCCTGGCCGGCCTGGGCGTGGCCAAGGACGCGGTCGACGAATACCTGTCAGCGGCCTCAGCCGAGGGGGAACAGGGCGCGGGTCAGCCATGAGTCGCCGGGCTCGCGCCGGCCGGTGATCAGCCGCAGCGTGTCGACCCGGGCCCGGATCGGCAGCCGCGCCGCGACCGCCTCGCCGGCCGCGGTCAGCTCGCCGACCGGCCGGTCGGCCCCGACGGTCAGGTGCGGCACCACCTCCTCGAAGGCGCCCTCGTACGGCCGCACCCCGGGAAAGCGGGCCGTCACCGCGGCGGTGAGCTGCTGGAACGGCTCGGCCGGCGACGGCGCCAGCCACACCGCCCGATCACCGAACCAGCCCACCCGCTCCAGGGCCACGAAGAACGCCGGCACGGTGGCGGCGGCCCGGCCGAGCGTCCGCAGGACCCGCTCGTCGATCGCGGCCGGCGGCAGGAACGGGAACAGGACGGTCACGTGCGCGGGCACACCCCAGCTCGCGGCCGCGTCGAGCCGCTGCCGGTGGGCCGCGACGACCGGCTCGGCCTCGGGGACGGTGACGATCAGGGCGCTGTGGCTCGGCTCCATCGACACAGTCTCACCCCTGACGGATGTCATGGCGGGGACGTGACGCGCGGCCCCGGGCCGGCCGGGCCGCGCCGTCCACGATGGTCGCATGACGCTTACCGCCTCACCCGGCACCGCGGCCCGCGGTACCGCCGAACCGGCCGTCGACCTCGACGGTGTCGTCAAGCGCTTCGGCGCCGTGACGGCCGTCGACGGCATCAGCCTGAAGATCCGCCCCGGCGAGGTGGTGGCCCTGCTCGGCCCGAACGGAGCGGGCAAGACCACCACGGTCGACATGCTGCTCGGCCTCGCCCAGCCCAGCGCGGGCACCGTGCAGGTGTACGGCCGCAAGCCGCACGACGCGGTCGCCCTCGGCCTGGTCTCGGCCGTCATGCAGACCGGCGGCCTGCTCAAGGACTACACGGTCGAGGAGACCGTCCGGCTGACCGCGGTGCTGTTCGGCAAGCCGCAGAGCGCGGTCGGCGAGGCCCTGGAGCGGGCCGGGATCGCCGACATCGGCAAGCGGATGGTCGGCAAGTGCTCGGGCGGCCAGCAGCAGCGGCTGCGGTTCGCGATGGCCCTGCTGCCCGACCCGGAGCTGCTGATCCTCGACGAGCCGACGACCGGCATGGACGTCGGCGGCCGGCACGACTTCTGGTCGGCGATCCGCCGGGACGCGCAGGGCGGCCGGACGGTCATCTTCGCCACCCACTACCTGGAGGAGGCCGACGCGTACGCGGACCGGGTGGTCTTCGTCCGCCGCGGCCGGATCGTCGCGGACGGCACCGCCGCCGAGGTCAAGGCCCTGGCCTCGGGCCGGACCGTGCGGGCGACGCTGGCCGGCGCCGCCGAGGCGGACCTTCGCGAGCGTACCGGCGCGGAGAAGGTCGAGGTCCGCGGCGACACGGTCTACCTGCACGGCCGGGACACCGACGCGATCGCCCGGTACCTGCTGAACGAGACCGGGGCCCGCGACCTGGAGATCACCTCGCGGAACCTCGAAGAGGCCTTCCTCGCCCTGACTGCGGATGATTCGGAGCCGGCACAATGACCGTCATCGCCCAGCAACGTTCGCTGCCGCGCTTCGGCGGCTTCAACCTCGGGATGATCAAGCTGGAGTTGCGGCGGATGTCCCGCAACAAGCGCACGGTCATCTTCACGCTGGTCCTGCCGGCGGTGTTCTTCCTGCTGTTCGGCACCAACGCCGCGTCCAAGCACGAGGCGGTCGGCGCCGGGAACGTGACCGGCTACATCATGGTCAGCATGGCCGTCTACGGCGCGATGCTGGCCACCACGAGCGGCGGCGCGATGGTCAGCATCGAACGCGCCGCCGGGTGGAGCCGGCAGCTTCGGCTGACCCCGCTCAAGCCGGCCGCCTACATCGCCGTGAAGCTCGTCCTCGCGATGGTCATCGGTGCGGTGTCGGTGGCGGTGACCTTCGCGGTGGGGTCGGCGTCGGGGGCGAAGCTGCCGGTTCACGCCTGGATCGAGTGCGCCCTGCTGGCCTGGGTGTGCGCGCTGGTGTTCGCGGCGTTCGGCCTGTTCATGGGCTATCTGCTGCCCAGCGAGAACGTCATGCAGATCCTCGGCCCGGTGCTGGCGGTGCTGGCCTTCGCCGGTGGGCTGTTCGCCCCGCTGGACACCTTCGGCCACACCTTCGCGACGATCGCCAAGTTCACCCCGGTGTACGGGGTCGGCGAGCTGGCCCGCTACCCGCTGACCCACGACGGCACCCTGTGGCTGGCGGTGCTGAACGTGGCGGCCTGGACGCTGATCTTCTCGGCCGGCGCGATGTGGCGGTTCCGCCGCGACACCGCCCGCGTCTGAGCCCGGTATAGGTTCATGGCCATGACGACGGCGGCGAACGACCGCACCCGCGGCGAGAAGTACGGGTGGATCTTCGCCGCCGTCTGGCTGTTCTACCTGCTCGACACGGTGTCGGCGCTGCTCACCCGGGCGAGCATGCCGTGGCGCGTGATCGGCCTGGTGGCGGTGGTGCTGTTCGGCGCCACGTACCTGATGGTCGTGAAGATGTCGAGCGTCATGCGGCGCACGCCGCACAACGTGCCGCCCGAGTACGTGGTGCGCTCCACCGTCGGCATCGCCGTCATGCTGGGGCTGTTCGGGCTGATGGTCCCCGGCGCCGGCAGCCACGCGCTGACCTGCCTGGTGTACATCGCCGCGTTCGCGATGGTCAGCCTGCCGCTGCCGCGGGCGATCGCGTTCGCGGCGCTGCTGGCCACCACCGCCGAGGCGCTGCCGGCGATCGTGCCGGGCTGGACCGACAACGGCTACGGCCTGGCCGTGGTGCTCGGCTCCCTCGCCACCTGGGGCATCCGGCTGGCGACCGAACGGCAGAGCCGGCTGCTCGCCGCGCAGAAGGAGATCGCCGACCTGGCCGTGCAGAACGAGCGGTCCCGCATCGCCGCCGACCTGCACGACATCCTCGGGCACTCGCTGACCGTCGTCACCGTGAAGGCCGAGCTGGCCCAGCGGCTGCTGGACGTGGACGTCGAACGCGCCCGCAAGGAGCTGGCCGACCTGGAAGGGCTGGCCCGCGACGCCCTCGCGGACGTGCGCTCCACGGCGATGGGCATGCGCGGCATCTCGCTGCCGGGCGAGATCGCCGCCGCCCGGGAGGCGCTGGAGGCCGCGAACGTGCAGGCCACCCTGCCGGGCGCGGCGGACGAGGTGCCCAGCCGCAACCGGGAGCTGTTCGCCTGGACCATCCGCGAGGCGGTCACCAACGTCGTGCGGCACAGCAAGGCCCGGCACGTCGCGGTGCTGCTCGCACCGGCGAGCGTGGAGATCGTCGATGACGGCGTCGGCCATTTACCGGACAAAACACCGAACAACGGACAGGGTCTCGCCGGGCTGCGCCGGCGGGCGGAAGCGCTGGGCGGTCGCCTCACCGTGGGTGGCCGGGAGGACCAGCAGGGATTTCGCGTACGAGTGGAGGTCCCGTCATGATCAAGTTGCTGCTCGCCGACGACCAGGCCCTGGTGCGCGGCGCGATGGCCGCCCTGCTCGACATGGAGCCCGACATCAAGGTCGTCGCCGAGGTCGGGCGCGGCGACCAGGTCCTCGACGCGGCCCGCGACCACGACGTCGACGTGGCCCTGCTGGACGTCGAGATGCCCGGCATCGACGGCGTCGCCGCGGCCCGGGAGCTGCACAGACACCTTCCGGCCGTACGCGTGCTGATGGTCACCACGTTCGGCCGGGCCGGCTACCTGCGCCAGGCGATGGCGGCCGGGGCCAGCGGTTTCATCGTCAAGGACACCCCCGCCCGGCAGCTGGCCGATGCGGTCCGCCGGGTGCACGAGGGCCTGCGCGTGGTCGACCCCGACCTGGCCGCCCAGTCCCTCGCGCAGGGCGAGTCGCCGCTGACCGAGCGGGAGACCGACGTGCTGCGCGCCGCCCGCGACGGCGGCACGGTGGCCGACATCGCCCGCGCGCTGCGCCTGTCCGAGGGGACCGTGCGCAACCACCTGTCCGCGGCGATCGGCAAGACCGGCGCCCGCACCCGGGCCGAGGCGGTCCGGCTGGCCCTGGACAACGGCTGGCTGCTTTCGTGAGGCAAGTTTCCTGTTTCTTGAGGCAAATTCCCTGATGCAACCGGGCGGCAACCATGAGTGACCGTCCGTTGCACCCGCCGCGCCAAATAGTTCTCCCCGCAACCACACAGGGGGGAACCGAACATGAGCGCCGGTACGAAGAGCGTGACCCGCGAGCAGGAGCGGCTGATCCGCGAGAACATGGCACTGGTCGGCCACATGGTCCGCGAGATGCTGTTCAAGGTTCCGCCGCACGTGCACCGAGACGACCTCGCCTCGGCGGGCTACACCGCCCTGGTGACCGCCGCCCAGGCGTACGACGCCGAGCGCGGCATCCCGTTCGGCCGGTTCGCCGCCGTCCGGGTCCGTGGCGCCCTGCTCGACGAGCTGCGCAGCATGGACTGGGCGACCCGCTCGGTCCGGGCCCGGGCCCGCCGCGCCGAGGAGGCCCGGCAGGAGCTGACCACCAAGCTGGGCCGCACCCCGGCCCCGGCCGAGCTGGCCGAGCTGCTCGGCGTCGCGGTCGGCGAGCTGTCGACCGTCGACGACGACGTGCAGCGCGCCGCCGTCCTGTCGCTGCAGGGCTTCGCGGTCGGCACCGCCGAGGACATGGTCACCGAGACGGAGCTGAACCCGGAGGAGATGCTGCTGCACCGGGAGCGGATCGGCTACCTGCACGACGCGGTCGCCGTGCTGCCCGAGCGGCTGCGGTTCGTGGTGGAGGCGTCGTTCCTGCAGGAGCGGCCGCTGTCCGAGGTCGCCGCCGAGCTGGGCGTCACCGAGTCCCGGGTGTCGCAGCTGCGCACCGAGGCCCTGGCCCTGCTCAAGGACGGCCTGAGCACGCACATGGAGCAGCAGGCGACCGGTTCGGCCAAGGACGGTTGCGTGGCCCGCCGGCGTGCCGTGTACGCCGCCCAGATCGCCGCCCGCAGCACGATGGCGACCCGGCTGGCCGCCACCGACGTCCAGGGCCTGCGCAAAGCGGCCTGACGGTTTTGTGCAGTCCTGCGACGAACGTAACAGCGGGGGCCGGACAGTGGCCCGCCGCTCCTAGGATCTCCCCGTGACCGATACGACGGTGGTGAGCCTGCAGGACGTCCAGGACGCGGCGCGGCGGATCGCCGGGGTGGCACATCGCACCCCGGTGATCCGCTCCCGCACCCTCGACGCGCTGACCGGCGCCCGGGTGTACCTGAAGGCGGAGAACCAGCAGCGGGCCGGCGCGTTCAAGTTCCGCGGCGCCTACAACGCCATCGCCCGGCTCTCGCGCGAGCAGCTGGCGCGGGGCATCGCCGCGTACTCCTCCGGCAACCACGCCCAGGCGGTCGCCCTGGCCGCCCGGGAGCTGGGCAGCTCCGCGGTGATCGTGATGCCGGCCGACACCCCGGCGGCGAAGCTCGACGCGGTGATCGGCTACGGCGCCGAGATCATCACGTACGACCGGTACACCGGCAACCGGGAGGAGGTCGGCGAGCGGCTGGCCGCCGAGCGGGGGCTCGCGCTGATCCCGCCGTACGAGCACCCGGACGTGATCGCCGGGCAGGGCACCGCCGCGCTCGAGCTGCTGGAGGAGGCCGGCGAGCTGGACGCGCTGGTCGTGCCGGTCGGCGGCGGCGGGCTGATCGCCGGCAGCGCCATCGCCGCCAAGGGCCTGCGCCCGGGGATCCGGGTCATCGGCGTCGAGCCCGCGGCCGGCGACGACACCCGGCGCTCCCTCGCGGCCGGGGAGCGGGTCCGCATCGAGGTGCCGCGGACCATCGCCGACGGGCAGGCCGCACCCACCCCCGGCGAGCTGACCTTCTCGATCAACCGACGGCTGGTCGACGAGATCGTGCTGGTCACCGACGAGGAGCTCCGCGACGGGCTGCGGTTCGCCGTCGACCGGCTCAAGCAGGTCATGGAACCCTCCGGCGCCAGCGGCCTGACCGCTCTGCTCGCCGGCCGCATCCAGCCGGTGCCCGCCCGGATCGGCGTGATCATCTCGGGCGGCAACGTCGGCGCGGCCCGCCTGGCCGCACTGCTCGCCGACTGAACCATCGGCTACGGCTCACCGGCCAGGACTTTCGCTTCCAGTACGGGATCCAGGCCCACGGCGTCGCGGTCGGTGCGCCGGGGTGGCTCCCCGCGCAGGCCCTGCAGCCAGGCCCAGGTGTCGGCGACCGTGTCGTACACCGGCCGGCAGCGCAGCCCGGCGCCGAGCGCCTTGGCGACGTCGCCGCGGTGCAGGAAGTCGTGGTCGGGGCCGGGCGGCAGCCAGATCGGCAGCTGGGTCCACGCCTGGATGCCGTACCGCTGGATCACCGCCGGGTCGGTCCAGCGCAGCTTCGCCCGCCCGCCGGTCACCGCGACACCCGCCTCCAGCAGCTCGCCCATGGTGGCGTGGCCGGGCTCGCTGACCACGTTGTACGGGCCGGTCAGCCCGGCCGACGCCGCGTCGAGCAGGAAGATCGCCAGGTCGCGGACGTCGATGTACTGCAGCGGCAGGATCCGCGGGCCGGGCGCCAGGGTCGGGCCGCCGCGGGCCAGCCGGTGCAGCCACCAGGGCAACCGGCCGATGTCCTCCAGCGGCCCGAGGATCAGCCCGGCCCGGGCCAGCAGCAGCGGCCCGCCGAAGGAGGCGGCCGCCAGCTCGCCGCGCACCTTGTCGCCGGCGTAACCGGGCTCGCGCGGGTCGGCCAGCGGCGCGTCCTCGGTGAGCGGCGCCGGGGTGCCCCACCGGTAGACCGAGCGGCTGGACACGTACGTGTAGTGCCGCGCCCGGCCGGACAGCAGCCGGGCGGTCCGGCCGACCGCGCCCGCCCCGGCCGCCCAGGTGTCCACGACCAGGTCCCAGCTCTGGTCGATCTGCAGCGCGGTCAGCCCGTCGGCGGCCTGCCGGTCGCCGGTGAGCACCCGCACGCCCGCCGGGGCGCCGCGTAAGCCGCGGTTGAACACGGTCACGTCGTAGCCTCGGGCGACCGCCTCGCCGGCGAGCGCGCGGCCGACGAAACCGGAGCCGCCCAGAATCAGCAGTTTCATGGCGATCGACCATGCACGATGGCTTCGCCGTGCGGAAGTGCCTATCGCTCAGAGCGGAACGTTTCCAGTGCCGCCACCACGAGCGCGTGATCCTCCGCCTGGGGGAGTCCGGACACCGTCACCACGGCGACAACCCCGACATGTCCGACTCTGATCGGGAATGCTCCGCCGTGCGCGGCGTAGTCGGCCGGGTCCACGCCCAGGTCCGCGTCGAGCTTCTGGCCTTTCGCCGCGAGCCGTCGTCCGACCAAGTACGAAGAAGCGCCGAATCTCTCGACAACCCGGACTTTCCGCTCGATCCACCGGTCGTTGTCCGCGACAGCGCCGGGGAGAGCGGCGTGGAACAGCTGCTGCGTCCCGCGCCGGATGTCGATCGCGACCGGCTTCCCGGCAGCCAGCGACACCAGCAGCGACCCCAGCCGCCACGCGTCCTCGTTGTCGAAGCGCGTGAACACCAGCTCCCGCTCCTGGCGCTCCAGCTCCCTGATCAGTTCTTTGCTCATTTCCGCCTTACCTTCTGCAGCCAGCGGCCGAACGCCGCGCCGGCCAGGAAGACCATCATCGAACAGCACAGGAACTTGGCGACCACCGTCACCTCCCACAGTTCGTTAGGGTCGGTACTCGTGCGACTGGCGACCTTCAACCTGCTGCACGGCCGGTCGCTGTCCGACGGCACGGTACACGCCGACCGGGTGCACGCCGCCGTCGCGGACCTCGACGCCGACGTGCTCGGCCTGCAGGAGGTCGACCGGGCCCAGCCGCGCAGCGGCCTGCTCGACTTGACCGGGATCGCCGCGGACGCCATGCGCGCGCCCACCCACCGGTTCGCCGCCGCGATCGCCGGCACGCCGGGGGAGGGCTGGCAGCCGTGGCGCTCGGACGACGACAACGTGCACCCGCTGTACGGGATCGCCCTGGTCAGCCGCTACCCGGTGACCCGCTGGCAGATCACCGCGCTGCCCGCCGCGCCGGTCCGGTCCCCGGTCTACACCGGCAGCGACGGGTTCCGGCTGCTCGCGGACGAGCCCCGGGTCCTGCTCGCGGCCGTCCTGGACACCCCGCTCGGCCCGGTGACCGTGGCCACCACGCACCTGTCGTTCGTCCCGGGCTGGAATCTGCGGCAACTGCGGCACGCCGTACGCCATCTGCGGTCGCTGCCCGGCCCGCGGGTGCTGCTCGGCGACCTGAACATGCCCGCGGCCCCGGTCCGCGCGGTGACCGGCTGGAAGCCCCTCGGCAAGGCACCGACCTTCCCGAGCCCGTCGCCGCGCGCGCAACTCGACCACATCCTCGCCGACCCGCACGGCCGCACCAGGCTCGGCCGGGTGGTGCAGGTGTGCACCCCGCACCCGCCGGTCTCCGATCACCGGCCGCTCATCGTGCAGCTGGACGCAGATATACGTCCTCCAGGCCGTCGATCGGATCCCACTGCTCGCCGATCTTCCTGAACCCGAACCCGGCGATCGTCGCCCGGGACCCGGAGTTGTCCGGCCGGATGCTGGCCCGCACCGCGGTCACCGCCGGGTCCGCGTCGGCCCGCTCGAGCAGCGCCCGCAGCATCGCCTTGGCGTACCCGCGCCGGCGAAACGCCGGATCCACCGAGTACGCGACCTCGACGACGCCCTCGTCGTCCGGCGGCCCGTGGAACCCGCCGTGCCCGACGACCACGCCCTCCGGCTCGGCGACGGCCGGCCGGGCGATCCAGTCCAGGCTGGCCGGGTCGCCGGCGATCTGCTCGAGCCGGATCTCCCACAGCCAGTTCTCGTCGACGATGAACTGGCTCAGCGCGATGCCCGCCGCGGCGCTCGCGGCCGCCAGGTCGCCCTCGACCAGCGCGGACAGTGCCGCGGGGGAGAGCTTCACAAATCGGATCTCCGGCACGCCACGCATGATCACACGCAGTGGTGATCAATGCCACGTCGGTTGCGCGCAATTCAGTTGTGCGCAATGATTCTGGCGTGGACACCGGCACCGGGCTCGAGCAGATGATCTGCTTCGAGCTCTACGCGGCCAGTCGCGCGATGACCGCCCTCTATCGGCCGGCCCTCGACGCGGCCGGCCTCACCTACCCGCAATACCTGGTCCTGCGCGTGCTCCAGCACCGCGGCGCCACCACCGTCCGTGACCTGGGCACCGCGCTGAGCCTCGACAGCGGCACGCTGTCCCCGCTGCTCAAACGCCTCGAAACCCAGGGCCGCATCCGCCGCGAGCGCGGCACCGCCGACGAGCGCACCGTCTGGGTCCACCTCACCCCGTCGGGCTACACCCTGCAAGATCAACTCTCGTCGCTGCCCCAGCAGGTCGCCTGCGCCGCCGGGCTCACCCTCGACGAGTTCCGCCAACTGCACGACCTGCTCGGGCGCTTCCGCGCCAACGTCACCACCTGAAAGGCCCCCATGGAAGCCATCTACACCGCATCCGCCACCGCCACCGGCGACGGACGCAACGGCCACGTCCGCTCCACCGACGGCGTCCTCGACTTCGACCTCGCCGTCCCCAAGGAGATGGGCGGCCCCGGCGGCGCCCACACCAACCCCGAACAGCTCTTCGCCGCCGGCTACGCCGCGTGCTTCCACAGCGCCCTCAAGGCCGCCGCCCGCCTCGCCAAGGTCACCCTCACCGACACCGCCGTCACCATCGACGTCGGCGTCGGCCGCAACGACCAGGGCGGCTACGGCCTGCGCGCCACCATCGAGGCCGAGATCAACGGCGTCGACGAGCCGACCGCCCGCCAACTCCTCGACACCGCCCACCAGCTGTGCCCCTACTCCAACGCCACCCGCGGCAACATCGACGTCCAGCTCAGCCTGGCCTGACCCCCTGCTCGGCATGGCCGGTCACGGGGGACCGGCCATCCCAAAACCATCCGAAAGTACGCGCCGCAACGCCCCGACCGCACCGGCGGCCGTCCCCGCCGCTCCCCGCGACCTTCCCGCATGGTTGCGGCCGCAGCGCGACTCTCGCGTGTGGCGCGGCTCGCTCCGGTGGCGCGGCTCGCTCTGGTAGCGCGGCTCCCGCGTCTTTCTCGGGTGGTGCGGCTCCCGCGTTTGGCGCGTCTTTCTCGGGTGGCGCGGCACGATGACCACATGTCCCCGCCGAACCTGCGCCACTCGGTCCGCGCCCTCATCCTCACCACCGACCACCAGATCCTGCTCTGCCGCCACCTGACCCCCGGCCAACCCGGCCCCGCCGTCTGGGCCGCCCCCGGCGGCGGCATCGAACCCGGCGAAACCCCGCTGCAGGCCCTGCGCCGCGAACTGGCCGAAGAGGTGGGCCTGCCGCTCACCGGCAACCCACCCCACGTCTGGCACCGCACCGTCATCTCCGGCACCCACCTCCCCGGCTACGACGGCGTCGTCAACGACTACTACCTGATCCGCACCGCCCGGTTCACCCCGACCGGCACCATGACCCCGGCCCAACTGGCGGCCGAGAACATCGTCGACCGCCGCTGGTGGACCCTCGCCGACATCGCCGCCTACCCGGGCCCCGACCTGTTCGGCCCGCGAGGGCTCGCCACCCACCTGACCAGCCTCGTCGCCGACGGCGTCCCGCCCGCACCGCGCACCCTGCACCACTGACCGAAAGGGAAGATCCGATGAAGAAAGCACACGGCCTGGCCGCCCTGCTCGCCACCTCCGGCGCGCTGCACTTCGCCAAGCCCGAGCCGTTCGACACGATCGTCCCGCGCAGCCTCCCGGGCAAACCGCGCACCTGGACATACCTCAGCGGCGCCGCCGAACTCGCGGTCGCCGCAGCGCTGACCCACCCACGCACCCGCCGCGCGGGCGGCCTCGCCGCGGCGGCCCTGTTCACGGCCGTCTTCCCGGCCAACGTGCAGATGGCCTACGACTGGCGGCGGGCAACCCCGGGGAAACGGGCGATCGCCTACGGCCGGCTGCCGCTGCAACTCCCGCTGATCGGATGGGCGCTGCGAATCGCCCGGGAACGCGCTACCGCACCACGGCCACGGTCAGCAGGTGCGAGCTGATCCCGAACAGGCTCGGCTCCTGCTCGACGGAGCGCACCGCGTCGAGCAACGCGACCGTACGCTCGTCACCCTCCAGCCACCCGTCCCGGTCGGCGAACAACCAGGCACCGCCCTCCACCGCGTACCGCGTCGCCGGGGCCAGACCGGCCTCGGCGAACTCCGCCACGATCTCGTCCGGATGATGGAAATACGCGAGCGTGAACAGATCCCGGTCGAACGGCTCGTGCACCCCGGTCACGACCTCGGCATCGGTGATCCGCCGCACGTCCGGCTCCAGATAGCGGCCCCGCACCAACGTGTCGTACAACCCGGCATACCGGCTGATCGTCGCCGCCACCACCAGGCCACCCGGCGCCGTGACCCGCGCCGCCTCCCGTAACGCCGTCACCCGGTCCCCGCGCTCGGGCAGGTGATACAACGGCCCGAGCAGCAGCGTCGCCTGATACGCGGCATCCGCCTCATCCAGCCGCCGAGCATCACCCAGCACCGCCTCCACCCCGGCGATCGCACCGGCATGCTCGACATGCAACGGCATCGGATCGACAAGACGCACCTGATAGCCGTCCGCGGCAAGCCACCGCGCATGCACCCCGGCGCCGCCACCGACATCGAGCACCCGCGCCGGCCCGGCCGGCAACAACCGCCGCAACACGTCCCGCGTCCGCAGAAACTCCAACCGGCCACGGCCGACACTCAGCCGGTCGACCTCTCCGCCCCGCTCGTAATACCCGCTGATCGCCGCGATCGTCTCCATCGACCGATACTCGATCAGCCGCCCGACGCCCGGCAACGCATATACCTCGTCACCGCTTCTACCTCGTCACCGCCTCGCTTCTTCACCGCTTTGCTTCTTCACCGCTTTGCTTCTTCACCGCGCGACGCTTCGGCTGCCGGCCGGGCGGCGGGAGCCGCGGCCAACAGCACGATGCCCAGCAGCGCGAGACCCAGGCCCACCACGACCACCACCAGCTGCCCGCCACCGTGCTGAATCGACTCGCCGAAGACGGTCAACCCCAGAACGATGCAGGTCAGCAGCGTCATCGCATTCGTCGCGGCCATCGCCGGAGCCAGCGCCCCCGTCCGCAACGCCGACTGGTTCAGCGCCATCCCCACCACCCCGGCGCCGACCATCACGTACGTCTCCCAACTGCCCAGCAACGCCGACAAGCCCCCGCCGACGATGCCGGTGAACACCTTCGTCACCGCCGTCGCGAACCCGTACCCCAGACCCGACCCCGCCCCATACGCCAGCGCACGAACCGCCCCGCCCCGCCGGGCCCCGAACCGCGCCAGCACCAGCGCCAGACCGGCACTGACCCCACCAGCGATCCACCAGTCCCGGGCCGCCGGCGACTCCGTCCCGCCACTCGGCGAACCGAGCGACAGGAACAGGACAATCCCGATCACCAGCGCCGCCGCGCCCGCCCACACCGCCCGCGTGATCCGCTGCGCCGTCAGCCACGCCCCGAACGGCAACGCGATCACCAGACTCAACGTGACCAGGCTCTGCACCTGCATCAGCGACCCGGTGTGCAGCGCCACGGCCTGAAAGACCCAGCCGACCGCCATCACCACCCCGCCGAGCAGCCAGACCGGCCGGCGAAACAGCACCACCAGAAACCGCCAGCCGGAGACCGCGTCCCCGGTCTGCAACGCGCCCCTCTGCTGCAGCACCGTACCGAGGGCATAGCCGGTGGCCGCCAGCAGCCCGGACAGAATCACCATGGGACCAGACAAACACCGGACCCACCCGATCCTCCTCATCCCGACCGAACGAAGCTTTCCAACCTGGACGGTCAGAGGCCCCGCAGCGCCCGATTCGTGCGGTTGGCACGCACCGCGGCCCGCTGCTGCTCGGCGGTCACCTCGATATAGCCCTGCGACGTCGTCAACGACGCATGCCCCAGCAACCGCATGATCTCCGAAGCGTTCGCCCCGTCCTCGGCCAGCCGCGTCGCGAACGTGTGCCGCAACGCATGCAACTGCGCACCCCGCGGCACCCGATCGGTGATCCCCGCCCGCCGGTAGCAGGACTCCACCAGATACTGCAGCCCACCCCGCTTCAACGGCACACCGGCCCGATCCACCAGCAGCGCGTCCCGCGGATCACACCGCCCGAACCGCACCCGCCGGCTGTCCTGATACCGCTCGATCAGCGCGTCCAGCTCCGGCTCGATCGGCACCGTCCGCGGCCGGCCGCCCTTGCCCGCCACCTCCACCCGCCGCTCACCCGGCCGGCCCAGCACGTCCCCGGACCGCAACGCCAACATCTCCGACAGCCGCAACCCCGCACAAAGCGCCAACGCCAGCACCGCCAGATCCCGCTCCGGCCACGGATCCCGCTGCCGCTCATCCCGCTGACTGACAGCGGAGAGTAACCGCTCCGGAGTGTCCTCACCGCGCAACGGCTTGGGGGAGTAGGCCGGCATCCGCGGCTTGTCGATCGCCGACATCGGATTCCCCGGCAACACCTGCTCAGCGACCAGAAACGTGAAGAACGCATTCCACGACGACCAGGCCCGCGACACCGACGCCGGCGCCCGGCCGGCCGCGAACCGCGCGAACGCCCCCCGCAACGAACGAGGGGAGAGGTCACCGAGAGTAACTGTCTCGGGTCCGATCAACTCAACGATCAAAACCAGATCCCGCCGGTACGCCTGAAGCGTGTGCACCGAAGGCTTGCGCGTCGCCCGAGCCGCCAGAAACTCGTCCACGAGCTCGAGCACCGCAACATCCCGTCCGTCCTGCATAAGTGATATTATGCAGGATTTAGACCGGTATGCGAAGTTCCGGACCGGCGCACCGGCCACGCATTTCACACCTTGCCGACGTGCACGACGGTCGTCGCGCGACCGATTCCGCGGCCGGCGTGGCCCAACATCGGGCGTCCCGCGCGGGTCCGCGTTGTCAGCACCTCGGTCCGCGCCTAGGGACGCCGTCACACGCGAATCAGCGGGCGGGCGTTTCCTGTCAGAAAGCCGCTCCTGGAACTTCGCCGTCAGGTGCCGCTCTGCCGTGATCCCCTCCGTCGATTCAACTTGACATAATGTCAATTATCGACCTGGCGGAACGTCGATGGATCGAGGGCACCGCGGGTCATCCCCGATCTGCGAACGACCGGCTCGGGAGGGCTTCCAGTTCCCGGCTCCAGGCTGTCGCGGCGGCGAGCAGCTGGGCGGGTCGCAGGCGCAGCTCGGCCGTGCACTGGGCGGAATGCGGATTGTCGGCGCGCAGCCAGGGCGGCGCCGCCTCGGCGGTGAACCGGACGCGCAGGACGACTTCGGTGTCGCTCCGCCCGGCGATCGCGAAGCCGAGCGCCGGCTCCATGAACGAGAGCGACGGTTCGCCGCGGCCCGCCGCGGCAGTGCGCAGCCAGTCGGCCAGTTCGTGGGCTTCCTCGATGAGCAGACAGGGGTCGGTGAACGACCACGCTTGGTCGCGGATTTCGACGGCCCCGCCGATGACCAGCCACCGGTCGTCCCAGGCCCCCGCGTCCGCCGGGAACTGCCAGCGCAGAGGCCGCAGCCGTACCGCGACGCCGTCATCTCCCCCGATCAGCACACAGCGACTCTAGATCGTCTCCGCTTGAGGCTGTGTCGGCCGCTGGCTACCCTGCACTTGCGCGGAGGGTGTGGGTCGGCTGTCCCTTTCCGGCGAGCGGGGGAACGCATGCGGAACGCCGTGTTGTCCGCCGGCACCGTCGAGTACGAGGACACCGGCGGCGACGGACCGGTACTGGTCTTTCTGACCGGCATCTTCGTGGCCGCGACGCTCTGGCGGCACGTCGTTGCCGGCCTGCGAGCCGACCATCGGTGCGTGGTGCTGGAGGTGCCGCTGGGCGCGCACCGGTTGCCGATGAATCCGGACGCCGACCTCAGCTCGCGGGGGCTGGCCGCTCTGGTGGCCGAGTTCCTGCAGGTGCTTGACCTGCGCGAGGTGACGCTGGTCGGTTGCGACTGGGGAGGCGCGCAGCTGGTTGCCGCGTACGGTCTCGACGAGCGCCTGGCCCGCCTGGTCCTGCTCCCCCAGGAGGCTTTCGACAACTTCCCGCCTGGGTTGCCTGGCCGTTCGCTCTACCTGTCGTCGAAGGTGCCCGGCATGACGTGGCTGGCGTTGCAGCCGCTGCGGGTGCCCCGCTTGCGTCGCTCCCCGGTCAACTTCGGCCTGATGTCCAAGCGTGCGGTGCCCCGCGACGTCATGGACGGTTGGCTGGCGCCGGCTCTGGGTTCCGCCGAGGTCCGCCGGGACCTCCTGAATACCTGCGTACGACGCGGCGTGACGAATACGTGGAGGCCGCCGCGAGGCTCGCCGGCTTCGCAAGCCTGCGCTTGTGCTGTGGCCCCGGAAAGCCGGATGATGCGCCCGGAGAACGGCCATCGCCTCGCCAAGGCGCTGGCGCGGGGTCGTCTCGTCGAGGTGGGCGACGGTTTCACCTCCTGCCGGAGGACCAGCCCGGGGCCTGCGTCGACGAGATCCGCTCCTTCGTCGCCGAGGGCTGAACGATTGCCCTTTGCCGGGCACCGTGCCGACGGATCCTTCAGACGCACTCCCCTCTGTCACGTCGGTGGGGACGCGGCGCGGATTGCGGTCGAGGAGATGGTTGCCAGTTCTGGCCGGGCCGGGAGGAACAGGGTCGTGATGCCCAGCGCCTCGTTCATGGTTGCCAGCTGGTATTCGTGCACCGCGTCGGCGGCGTTGCGCACGCCGCGGATGATCGTTTCGCTGTCGTGCTGGTGGCAGTAGGTGGCTGTCAGTCCGCTCCAGGCGGCGACGGTCACGTTCTGCCAGTCGGCGGGGATGGCGGCGCGGATGTCCAGCGCGCGTTCGGCGGCCGGTTTGGTGGGTTGCTTGTCGCCGTTGACGGCTACCAGCACGGTGAGGTGGTCGAACAGGCGTCGTGCCCGGTCGACGAGGTCGCGGTGGCCGGCGGTGAACGGGTCGAACGTTCCGGGGTAGACGGCTCGGGCGCTGCGGGCGGGCGCGGTCATCGGCATGCCTGGGCGGGAGAGGATGTGGTCACCCCGTACATCCGGGCGGGAGCGGATGGGGTCGTCCGGTAGGCCCGCGCGCGAGTGGGCACGGTCGTCCGGTAGGCCCGCGCGCGGGCGGCCGCCGTCATTCGGTGCGTGTGGGTGTGGGTGGATGGGGTCATCGGTATGCCTGGGCCTGGATGCGGTAGAGGTCGGCGTAGGTGCCGCCGTGGGACATCAGGGCGTCGTGGGTGCCGAACTCGGCCACCCGGTTGCCTTGCAGGACGATGATCAGGTCGGCCATGCGGACGGTGGAGAAGCGGTGTGAGACGAGCAGGGTCACCCGGCCGTCGCGGCGGCCGGTGCGGCTCTGTTCGGCGTAGCGCTCGAACAGGGCGTGCTCGGTTTCGGCGTCGAGGGCGGCGGTGGGTTCGTCGAGGACGGTCAGCAGGGGGTCGTCGCGCATGAAGCCGCGGGCGAGGGCGACCCGTTGCCATTGGCCGAAGGACAGTTCGGCGCCGCCGGGCCAGCCGGCGCCCAGTTGGGTGTCGTAGCCGTCGGTGAGGTGGTCGACGACGTCGGTGGCGCCGGCCCGGGTGACGGCGGTGTGCACGCTGTCGTGGTCGTCGCTGCGGGGCAGGTCGCCGAGGCCGATGCTGCGGCGGGCGGCGAACTCGAACCGGGCGAAGTCCTGGAAGGCGCCGGCGAGTTTGGCGCGCCATTTGTCGGGGGCGATCTGGCGCAGGTCGGTGCCGTCGATGAGGATGCGGCCGTCGGTGGGTGGGTAGAGGCCGCAGAGGAGTTTGACGAGGGTGCTCTTGCCGGCGCCGTTCTCCCCCACGATGGCGACGACGGTGTCGGCGGGGATGGTGAGGGTGACGTCGTGCAGGACGTTGGTGGTGGTGCCGGGGTATCGGAAGCCGACGTGGTCGAGGGTGATGCCGTCGTGCAGGTGGTCGGGTGGGGTGCGGTCGGCGTCGCGGCGGTGCCGGGTGACGTAGTCCTCCAGCCAGGCGAGGCGGCGGGAGGCGTCGAGCCAGAGGCGGACGAAGTCGGCCTCCCCCGCGGTCATGGCGACGTATTGGCCGAGGCGGGCGCCGGCGGTGACGACTAGGACGACGTCGGCGGGGCCGGCGTGCAGGCCGAGCATGGTCCAGGCGACGGCGGCGGCGTAGCCGGCGGCGAACAGTCCCCAGGCGGCGGCCTGCCAGCGGCCGGCGGTCCAGGTGGCGCGGGACATGGTCGCGTACCAGTCTTGCCAGGCGGTGTGCCAGGCGGCGCCGATCTGGTGCTGGTTGCCGGTGACGCGGAGCTCTTTGGCGGGGCCGGCGGTGGTGGCGAGGGTGAACAGGTGGCGCTGGCGGCGTTTGGCGGGTGCGGCGGTTTCCTCGGCTTGGCGCAGTTTGCCGCTGGTCCAGGCGGAGACGGCGACGGTGGGGACGGCGACGAGGGCGAGCAGGATCATCCAGCCGCTGACGGTGGCCAGGACGGCGAGGGTCAGTGCGAGGCAGGCGATGGCGCTGATGGTGGAGAACAGGGATTGGTAGAGGTGGTCGAGTTGGAAGGTGGCTTCGCGCAGGACGGCCAGGCGGTCGAGGTAGTCGGGGCGTTCGTGGTGCTCGATGGTGTCGACGGTGGCTTGCATGCGGGCGACGTGGGTTTCGAGGGCGACGGCGATGCGCATGCGGAAGGTGCGGGAGACGCGGACGGCGATCAGGCGCAGGAGCCAGGTGGCGACGCAGGAGGCGGCGACGCCGATGGCGCCGGCCCGCAGCAGGGTGGGGTTGTGCTGGGCGAGGCCGTCGACGAGGTATTTCATCCAGAGGGCGAGCAGGGCGCCGGGTGCGGTGGCGACGAGGGTGACGAGCATGGCGGTCAGGGCCATGCGGGGTTCGGCGTCGTAGGCGCGGCGCAGGGTGCGCCAGAGCGTCGGCAGGGTGCGGGGTTCGGGGATGGTCGCCGTGGTCATGGCTGGTCCTCGAAGCGGGCGGCTTGCAGGGTGTACATGGTGTGGTAGCGGCCTTGGCGCTGCATGAGCTCGTCGTGGGTGCCGAGCTCGGCGACCCGGCCGGTGTCGAGGACGCAGATGAGGTCGGCCTGGCGGACCGTGGAGAAGCGGTGCGAGATGAGGATGGTGGTCTGGCCGCGGGTGGCGTCGAGGAGGCGGCGGAAGATCTCGGCTTCGCCGCGGATGTCGAGCTGGGCGGTGGGTTCGTCGAGGATGACGACGCCGGCGCCGGTGTGGACGGCGGCCATGGCGCGGGCGAGGGCGATGCGTTGCCATTGGCCGCCGGAGAGGTCGGTGCCGCCGGTGTAGGCCTTGGACAGCACGGTGGTTGGTGCGGCCAGCCGGTCGGCGCCGGCTTGGTGCAGGGCCCAGTCGACGGCGTCGTCGGGTGCGCCGAGGGGTGCCACGTTGTCGCGGAGGGTGGTCTCGTACCGGATGAAGTCTTGGAAGACGGCGGTGACCCGGCGGCGCCAGTCGGTGAGGTCGAGGTCGCGCAGGTCGGTGCCGTCGATCTCGATGGCGCCGCCGGTGGGGTCGTAGAGGCGGCACAGGAGTTTGGCGAGGGTGGTCTTGCCGGCGCCGTTCTGCCCGACGATGGCGAGGGAGGCGCCGGCCGGGATGGTCAGGTCGAGGCCGGTGAAGACGGGCGGGCCGGCGCGGTAGGCGAAGGTGAGCTCGCGCAGGCGGATCTCGTGGCGGGGCAGGCCGGTGGCGGGCCGGGTGCCGGTGGGCAGGTGGCCGTGCTCGGGCATGCTCTGGGTGAGGCTGTCGACGACCGGGCCGGGGCGGGCGGCGGTGTGGAACCACCAGTCGAAGTCGGCGACGCCGAGGACGGCGGTGCCGATGGCGGCGCCGGCGTAGATGGTCAGGGTGGTGAGGTCGAGCCGGCCGGTGATGGCGTCGTGCGCGATGGTGCCGAGGATCAGAGCGTTGCCGGCGGCGACGATCAGCAGGGCCCACAGCAGGGACCGCTGGCGCATGCGGAGGGCTTCGACGGTGATGGCGAGCAGGTTGCGGCGGCGGTCGCCGAATCGGTCGACGACCCAGCCGGCGAGGCCGAAGAGGCGGATCTCCTTGGCGGCGGGTGCGTCGGTGGCCATCCGGTAGACGTAGTCGGCCTGGCGTTGCAGGGCGACCACCTCGTCGTCGCGCCAGGCCTGCCAGACGGTGCTCTCGCGGAGCAGGTGGTGGGTGGCGAGCCAGGCGGTGGTCAGGGCGAGGGGCGCCCACCAGTGGTAGGCGAACAGGATCGCGGCGGCGGCCAGGCCGCTGCACAGCTCGACGAGCCCGTTGGTGACGAACGGCATGGCGACGGAGATCGGCGGGGCGGTGATGCCGAGGTCGAAGTCGCGGGCCAGGCTGAAGTCGTCGGCGAGGTCGGGTTCTTCGAGGTGGGCGATGCCCTCGGCGGTGGTGGCGGCGGTGATCAGGCGCTCGTGCAGCAGGCCGGCGACGCGGGCGCCGAGGTTGGTGCTGACGGCGTCGTGGATCGGGCTGAGCACCTGGGTGAGCACGAAGCAGACGGCGACCAGGGTGAGCCGGCCGCCGATCGGGGTGCCGGCGTCGACCGCGCCGATGAGCAGGCCGGTGGCGACGATCAGAACGGCGGGCAGCAGGGCGCGGACGACGGCGAGCGCCCACCAGGTGGCGGCGAGCCCGGGGTGGGCTCGCGGCAGGGTGTGGAACAGCATCCGCCATTCCGCTGATCGCCATGGGCGTGGCATGCCTGACGTTCTATCACCGGTGTGCCGTCGGGTGGGGGCGGTGGTGCTGCGCCTGTGGACAACGGTGCTGGTTTACCGTCCACGGCATGCGCATTCGGTGGATCACGGGTTTCCTCGACACGCCGGGCCGGGAGGCCGAAGGGTTCTGGCTGGCGGTGACCGGCTCGACGCTGTCGGCGCGGCGCGACGGCGGTACGTTCGCGACGCTGCTGCCGGCCGGCGGCGATGCGTGTCTGCGGGTGCAGGTGGTGCGGGACGGTCCGCCGCGGGCGCATCTGGATCTGCACGTGGACGACGTGCCGGCGGCGGCGGCCGAGGCCGGGTCGCTGGGTGCGGCCGTGCTGCGCGAGGCCGGCGACCTGGTGGTGCTGCGGTCGCCGGCCGGGATCGTGTTCTGTGTCGTGCCGTGGCGCGGCGAGAGCACGCCGCCGCCGGCGGTGCGGTGGCCGGGCGGGCAGGCCAGCGTCGTCGACCAGGTGAGCCTGGACGTGCCGGCCGGCGGTTACGACGCGGAGGTGGCGTTCTGGGCGGGGCTGACCGGGTGGCGGCTGGGTGACTCGGATCTGCCGGAGTTCCGTTTCCTGGACGGCGGGCCGGGGCTGCCGTTGCGGTTTCTGCTGCAGCGGCTGGGTGCGGGTGCTGCGGGCGTACATCTGGATCTGGCTTGTGATGAGGTTGACGCCGAGGTGGAGCGGCATGTCGGCCTGGGTGCGAGGGTGGTGCGGCGGGTGCCCGGGGACTGGACGACGTTGCGGGATCCGGCCGGGCGGGAGTATTGCGTCACCGGGCGGGCGCCCCGTGGGCGTGGATGACGTGGCGGTGCGCGGTGATCTGGGCGGTCAGCCGCCAGCCGGGGGTTGCCTCCAGCTCGGCCGGCTGCCAGAAGCGTTTGACGACCTGGAACTCGCGGCCGTCGTTGAGCCGGCGCCGCTGCAGGTCGTCGGGCATGCGCTCGGGGTGGTAGCTGTCGATCAGGAAGACCCGGCCGCCGGGGCGTAGCGCGTGGCCGACCTTGGCCCAGAATGCGTCCAGGTGCTCGGCGGGCACGTGGGACAGCCAGTACGCGAAGAAGACCGTGTCGAACGTCGACTCGGGCGGGGTCCAGGTGAAGATGTCGGCCTGCCGGTAGGTGACCTGGCCGGTGGCGGCGGTGCGCTCGCGGTTGATCGCCAGGGTCTCGGTGCTGGCGTCGACGGCGGTGATGTGGGTGGCGTGCGCGGTCAGCCGCTCGGTCCACCAGCCGGTGCCGGCGGCCAGTTCGAGCACGTGGCCGGTGGGTGCGAACGCGGCCAGGGCCCGGGTGACCTCGGCGATGTCCGCGTCCCAGCCCTGCTTGGCCTGGTCGTCGAGGGTGTATCGGCCTTCGCGGCGCCACCACTGGTCGTATTCGGGGGCGCGTTGCCGGTAATAGTCGCGTTGCTGGGCGAGGATGTCCATGATGTCCTTTCGCCGGGCTTCGTGGACACCGTAGGGGTTTCGCGGGTGTGGCGACGAGCGAATTGTCGGTGGGGCCTGATAGAAAGATTCGCACAAACGTACGAGAGAAGTGGGTGGGTGCCGTGGCCCGGGGTTTGAGCGCCGAAGAACTGACGACGATCCGTGCCGGGCTGGCCGCCGGGCGCCGGCCGCGGGTGCAGTTCACCGAGTCCGCCGGGCAGGTCGCCGGGCAGATCGGCCAGGTGGTGGACCTGGCGGATCCGGCGGCCGGCGACGACTTCGTGGTGGTCCGGTTCGGCAAGGACGAGTTGCCGTTCTCCCCCGGCGACCTGCGGGTGGCTCCGCGCGGGGCGGCCGCGAAGAAGGCCGTGCCCGCTCCCCCGCCGCCGCCCGCTCCCCCGATGCCCGAGTTCGTGATCGACAAGCCGCCGGCGCCGCCGGCGGCGCCGAAAAGTGAGGAACGGCCCGTGACGGATACCGCGCCACCAGCGCAGCGCAAGGCGACCCGGCCGGTCAAGGCGAAACCTGCCCCGGCGCTGACCGTCACCCTCGCGTACGGCGAGGGCGAGTGGACGGTGGCGGCGTCGCAGGGGTCGAAGGTGCTCGCCAAGCCGTATGTGGTGCGCCCGGCCGAGGCGCTGCGGATCGTGTCGCTGGTCGACGTGCCCGGCGTGCAGGAGGCGGTCGAGCACATCCTGGCCGCCGAGCGGGCCGAGGCCGAGCAGCAGGCCCAGCGGTTACGGGCCGAGCTCGCCGAGGTGGAGGCCCGGCTGGCCGAGCTCGGGGAGGCCGGCGGGAAGCCGTAGCGGCGAGTGCCCGGTGGGCGGCCGTAGCGGAGAGGCGGCGGCCGGCAGGAAGCCGTGGCGGCGAGCGGCGATTGGCCGGAGGGAGGCTGGAGCGGCGAGATGGCGGCCGGCAGGATGCCGTAACGGCGAGGGTGGCGCCCGGCTGGCCGAGTTCGGGGAGGCCGGCGGGAAACCGTAGCGGCCGGGCGGCCGAGTTCGGGGAGGCCGGCGGGAAGCCGTAGCGGCCCGGGCGGCCGAGTTCGGGGAGGCCGGTTGGCCGGCCGTGCCGGCATGGCATCATGGGCGGCCTTATGGGGAAAGATGCACAACGGGCGCCGTTCGTGTGGCGGTTCATGCTGCTCCTGGCCCGGGTCGGGATTGTGCCGCTGTGCCGGCTGCGGGTGTCCGGGCGGGTGCCGGAGTCGCTGCGCGGCGGGCCGCTGATCCTGGCGGCCAACCACATCAGCCCGTTCGACCCGGTCGTGATGACCGCCGCGTGTCACAAGGCGGGGATAGCGCCGAAGTTCATGGCGACCGGCGGGATCTTCGACGCGCCGGTCGCCGGGGCGGCGATGCGTGCGGCCGGGCACATCCGGGTCGACCGCAACACCGCGCATGTCGCCGACGCGTTGCCGGCCGCCGTGGAGGCGCTGCGCGGGGGCGCGATGGTCCTGGTCTATCCGGAGGGCCGGATCGGGCTCGACCCGTGGATGTGGCCCGAGCGCGGCAAGACCGGCGTGGCCCGGATGGCCGCCGCGGCCGGTGCGCCGGTGCTGCCGGTCGCGCAGTGGAACACGCACACCGTGCTGCCGTACACGACGCCGGTGGGGATCGGCCGGTCGCTGCTGCGGGCGGTGCGGCGCCGGCCGGTGGTGCACGTCCGGTTCGGCGACCACCCGGTCGACCTGTCCCAGGTGACCGGCACGCCGGGGGCGCGGGCGATGAAGTCCACCCGGCTGATCATGGACGGGATCGACGAGACCCTCGCCGCGCTGCGGCCCGGTGAGATGCAGCTGCCGCACGAGGTCGACCACACCCGCGCGGTCGACAACTCCCGGATCCGGCCCCGCAACCCGACCACGGCCTAGGGTTCTCGGCGCCGTCGCGTGGTCCGTAGGCTGGTCCGATACCGGCAGGCCGGCTCGGCGGGGGTGATGTGGTGGCGGACCCGGACCGGCGTGGTATCGGCCGGCTGTTCGACGAGGTGCCGGAGTTGTACGACCGGGTCCGGCCGGGGTATCCCGGCGAGCTCTTCGCCGACCTGGTCGCCGTCACCGGCATCGGCGCCGGGTCGCCGGTTCTCGAGATCGGCTGCGGCACCGGTCAGGCGACCCGTTCACTGGCCGCGCTCGGCTGCGAGGTGACCGCCGTCGAGCCGGGCGAAGGCATGGCCGCGCTCGCGACCCGGCGGCTCGGCGAGTTCGGCAACGTCACCGTCGAGAGGGCGACCTTCGAGGAGTGGGGCGACCGCGGCCGGCGCTTCGACGTCGTCGTGGCCGCGTCGTCGTGGCACTGGGTCGATCCGGCGGTCGGTTGGCGGCGGGCCCGGGAGGTGCTTCGCCCCGGGGGCTGGATGGTGCTGCTCGGCCACGTGGTCGTCCGCCGGCCCGGCGAGCCGGAGGTGTACGCGGAGACGGCCGACCTGCACGAGAAGTTCTCCCCCGGCAACCCCGACTGGGGTCATCCGCCGACGGAGGCCGAGGTGCGCGGCAGCGACCGGGGCTGGGGTGCGGTCGACGACCCCGGCGGCCTGTTCGACCCGCCGATCGTGCGCTGGTACCCGACCGTTCAGTGGTTCGACGGTGCGGGGTTCGCCGAGCTGCTGCGCACGCAGTCGCTGTGCCGCAAGCTCGATCCCGCCGTCCGTGAGCCGCTGCTCGACGCTATCGCCGAGCGCATCCGCACCCGCATGGGCGACCGGGCGGCCCGCCGGTACCTGAGCGTGTTGCGGGTGGGCCGGCGCGCGGACTGAGCCGGCGGCACTACGGGAACCGGCGGGCGTTACGGGAAGAGGTACAGCTCGGGCGAGAGGGCCAACTGGACGGCCTGGTCCGCGGAGAGGACAGGCTTCGGCCGGGTCGCGGCCGGGGCCCCGCCGTTCGCCGGTTGGCGGTCGGTGTTCGAGACCTGCACGTAGATCTCGCTGTGCCCGCGGTAGACCCGGACGACGTAGTTTCGCGGGTTGTCGGGGGGCAGCGGGTCGCGTTCGGTGCCCAGCAGCACGGTTTCGCCGTTCGGGCCGCGCTGGACGGTGCATTTCGCGGCCTTCTCGGTCCGGCAGCTTTCCTTCTCCCGGGCCGCGTCCGACTGGTCCACCACCCCGACCGTGACGGTCAGGTCGCCGGTTCCCGCGGCATCGCGGATCAGGGCCAGCGCGTCCACCCGGTTGCCCCAGGGCGGTTCGCCGCCGAGGGAGAACCCGGTCAGCGGGCCGGCCTTCGCCCCCGGCACCTGGGCGAATTTCGCGGCCGGGAGCAGCCGCGGCACCTCTTGCCTGAGGTAGCAGGTCAGGCTCGTGGCCGCCCACCGCGCCAGCTCCGGTGACAGCGGCTTGTCGGCCGCGACCGACCCGGCGGGGCGGGATCCGGGCGGGGACGGGCACGGCGCGGCCGCCGCGAAGTCCGAACCGGGGAAACCGCCGCCGGCGACCACGACCACGCCGGCCCCGACCAGCGCGGCCGCCAGCCCGGCCCCGGCGACCCCGGCCAGCCGGCGGGTCCGGCGCGACCGCCGGCCGGCCGTCAGGACCGCGGCGGCGGTCAGCCCCATCGCCGGTTCGCCGTCGCTCACGTACTCCGTCAGCGCCTGGCGCATGTCCGTTTCCTGCATCGCTTACTCCCTGGTGAGCGCGGAGCCGTCGAACGCGCCCCGCATGGATTGGATGGCCCGCGCGGTCTGGCTCTTCACCGTGCCCTCGCTGATCTGCAGCAGCGCGGCCACCTCGGCCACCGGCAGGTCCTCCAGGTACCGCAGCACCACCGCGGCCCGCTGCCGCGGCGCCAGGCCGGCCAGGGCCCGGCGCACCGCCAGCCGGTCGGTCGGGTCGGCGCCACCGGCCGCCCGCTCGGGCGGGTCGGCCATCAGCGACTCCCGCCGCCGGGCACGCCGGTGCGTCAGGAACGCGTTGACCAGCACCCGCCGGGCGTAGGCGTCCACCGTCTCGTCGCGGATGCCGGGCCAGCGCCGGTACAACCGGACGAAGGCGAGCTGCACCAGATCCTCGGCGGTGTGCCAGTCACCGCACAACGCGTAGGCAAGTCGGCGCAGCGGTTGCGCTCGTGCGCGGAAATACTCGACGAACTGGTCTTCCCAGCCGGCTCGGACCACCACGCCCCCTCTCCTCGACCACTGCATCTACTCCGCGGAGGACGGGAAGGTTGCATCACACCGGCCGGGAATGGCAAGCGGCCAGCGCCGGCGAGGGCCGGCCGGTGACGATCTCCTCGGCGATCAGCCGGGCCGCGACCGGGGCCAGGCAGATCGCCGAGTGCATGACCGCCACGTACACGCCGGGCGACACCCACCCGATCACCGGGCCGCCCGGCGGCATCGGCCGCTGCCCCACCGCCCAGTCGAGAAGCCGCAGCTCGCCGCCGGGAAGCCGCGGCCCGCCGCCGAACGCCGCCCGCAGCCGGTCGGTCGTCTGCCCGGCGAGGGTCCGCAGCCCGGCCGGCGACCGGTCCGCCCCGAGCGGCGCGGTCGCCAGCAACAACCCGGGGCTCGCCTCGCGTACGTCGAAATGCTCTGTCGCCACGATGCCCGGCACCAGGCCGCGCGGCGCACGCACCCGCAGCCGGAAGGCCGGCGAGGCCGGCACCGCAACCGACGGGCACAGCCCGGTCGTGCCGGTCCCCGCCGCGACCACCACGGTCGACGCCGGGAGCTGCCCGGCCGACGACGACACCAGGCCGTCGCGCACCGCGCTCACCGACGCCCCGGACACGGTCCGCGCCCCCAGCCCGCGGGCGGCCCGCAGCAGCGCGCGGGTCACCGCGACCGGGTCCACCGCCCCGTCGTCGCCCGACCACCGCACGTCGACGCCCGGCACGGACGACGCCAGCGCCAACCAATCCGTCAGGATAAATCCGGACAGGTCGGAGGCGCCGCCGGGCCACGGCGGACCGGTCCCGATCCAGGCGAACGACAGCGGCGTGACCCCACCGTCCCGGAAGATCACCGTCACCGGAACTCCAGCCCGCGCGACCTGGTAGGCGACACAGGCCCCGACGATCCCCCCGCCGACCACCACCACCGGCTTCACAGCGCCGCGATGCCCTCCTCGGCCACCGTCAGCCACCGCCGCACCGTCGCCGCGTCATGGTGCCGGATCGACCAGTCCACCTGCCGCAGGCTCATGTGCGCCCAGTAGGCCCGCATCCGCCGCGCGGGCAGCAACCTCAGCCGCTCCTCGACCAGCGCCGCCAGCGCCGGCGCGTGCGCCCGCAGGTAGAACAGCAGCGTGACCAGATCGAAGTGCCGGTCCCCGCGCTGCGCCCCGTCCCAGTCGACGACCCCGCTGAGCCGGCCCCGGTCGACCAGCACGTTCCAGGGGTGGAAGTCCATGTGGGTCAGGTCGTCGCCGACCATGTGCGACCCGTCCGCGCCGACCTCGTGCACCCAGGCCAGCAGCCGCGCCGAGCGCGCGTCGAACGCCGACAGCGGCTCGTGCAGGCAGAACCCGGGACCGTCCGAGGTCAGATACAGCTCGGCCGGGCGCGGGTCCGGTTCCCCGGCGAGCACCCCGGCCAGCTGGTCGTTGACCCGCAGCATCTGCCGCACCAGACCCGCGTCCACGCTGGACGGCGGCGCCCCCGGCAGCCGCTGCTGCACCACGACCCGCACCCCGTCGACCCGGGCGGTCAGCTCGTGCCGCGGGGTCGGCACCCCGGCCTCGCGGGCCCGGTCCACCAGCACCGCGCTGCGGGTGCGGGCCGCGGTCAGCACCGAGCGCCGCCCGTCGGGCCAGCGCACGAACGCCGCGCCGACCTCACCGCCGGGCGCCGGTCCTTCCAGGACCAGCCGCACCCCGGTGATCGAGGCGATCCGCTCGAGCACCTTCGGCGCGTCGAGCCGGGCGCTTGTCGGCCATGCCTCCGTGGTCACGTCCGCCCCCCGTACCGGTCCTGATCCGACCGGTCACCCTAGTCGATATCGATCACGGTTGTGGGCCGCGCTGCCGCAGGTAGGCCAACACGGCCTCGCGGGTGGTGCGCACCCCGAACAACTGCCGGGCCTCGGCGATGCGCCGGTTCGCGGTGCGCAGCGACAGGAACTCGGCCGCCGCGGCCGCCGCGATCGTGTCCCCGGCGGCCAGCCGGTCGAGCAGGGCGCGCTGCTCGGGCACCAGGTCGGCGACCGCGCTGTGGTCGTTCGGCTCGGGCGCCGGGCCCTGCCGCACCGGGCCGAGCCGGGCCAGGTCGTCGATCAGCGCCCGGCCCAGCGGGGACTCCGCGTCGCAGATCGCCACGATCCCCGCGCCCCGGGCCGCCGCCAGCACCGCCAGCTGCAGCGCCTCCGGGTCGGTGATCCGCCCGTGCAGCACCAGGCGGTTGCCGCTGACGTCCCAGGCCGGGTCGGGCAGGGCGAAACCGTCGCGGGCCACCCAGCCGTCGCGGATCAGGCGGCGCAGCACGGTGTCGGCGTCCGCCGGAGTGGCGACGACATGGCGGGGGGCGTCGGACTGTCTGGTCACCGGCCGTCCTTCAGCGTGTCGGAGGGGAAGGTGGCGAAGACGAGGGCGGCGGCTTCCGTTCGGGTGCGGGCGCCGAGCTTGCGCATGCCGGCGCGGATGTGGGTGTCGACAGTCTCGGCCGAGATGCCGAGCTGCCCGGCGATGCGCCGGGTGGGTTCCCCCGCCGCGACCAGACGTAACACGTCGGTCTCCCGGCGGGTGAGCTGGTCCCCGGACCGGGGACTGCGCACGTCGCGGTGCACGTTGTGCCGGCGCAGGCCGCGACGGGCGCGCCCGGCCAGCACGGTCAGGCCCGCCGCGTCGGCGAGCCGTTCGGCCTCCAGCAGCGCCGCGACGGCGCGTGCCGGATCACCGCCGGTGAGCCCGGCGGCGAGCAGGCACCGGATCTCCTCCCGCGCCGCGACGGGCCGCCACCCGTGCGCCGCAGCGGTGAATCCGGTGCCGGTGGCCCAGGCGGTCAGCGTCCGCCGGGCCGGGGCGGGCAGATCGGCCGGAATCGGCGGCGTCCCCGTCTCGCCCAGATCGAACGCGGCCCACCGGGCCGTGATCGCGTGCAGGCCGGAGATCAGCCCGCGGGTGTCCGCAGCGTCGTCGGCCCGCAACGCCCGGTCGGGCTGCCCGTCCAGCCACGCGGTTTCCCGGGCCACCCATGCGGTCGCCGCATGCCGCGGCCCGGCGTCCAGCCGGGCCCGCGCCGCACCCAGCAGCCCGGTGTCGGCCTCCACCAGCGCGGCCGCGGCCGTCGCGTAGCCGCGGGCCTCGTCCGGGATCGCCCGGTCGGCGAGATTTCCGCTGCGGGCCAGGACCGCGTCGGGTCCGGCCTGCTGCACCGGCGCCGGCCGATCGGGCGCTTCGCGCTCATACCGTACGCCGGCGGGCTCCCCCGCCGGTGCGGCCGCACCCGGCGCAGCGCCGATCCCGGCGTCGGGTTGCGCATCCGCGCGGCTTCCGGCCCGGTGGGTGGCCGGCTGCTCGCCCTCACCGCCGGTGGCGCCGTGCAGGGCGAGGGCCCAGTCGGCGGCCGCCGCGAACCGGGTCTGCCAGCCGTAGGCCAGCTCGTCGGCGCACTCGCGGGCCGCGGTCTGCGCCGCGCCCGCAGCTTCCGTCAGCCGCCCGTCGGCGACCAGCTCCTCGACCAGCAGCCAGGCGCTCCACCGGGCAACGAGGGGGTCCCCGGCGGCGGCCGCCGCGGCGAGGTCACGGTCCCAGCCCGGGGTGCGGTGCCGGGCGTGCACGGCGGCGAGCGCGGCCGCCACCCCCGGCGGCGGGTGCGGGTAGCGGGCCGAGATCTTCCCGGCCAGCTCTAGCGCGGCGGCCGGGTCGGCCGCGAGCTCGGCCAGCAGCAGCACCCGGTCGCGGGCCGCGGAGACCGGCGCGGGCGCCGCGTCCGGCACACCGGTGACCGCCGCGCGGGCCGCCGCCGGCGCCGCGGCCTGCAGCAGGGCCTCGCCGCGCAGCACGTCCGCCTCCGCGCCCAGCGGGGTGTCGGTGGTGAGCACCCGGGCGGCCGCGGCGGGTCGGCCGGCCGCGAGGGCCGCGTCGGCCGCCGCGATCCGCACCCGCGGGTCGATCGGGGTGTCCAGGTCGCAGGCGAACAGCAGCAGCGCCGCCCGGTCGCCGCCGGCGGACCGGTCGGCCGCGGTCAGCGCCATCCGGTGCGCGGCGGCGTGGTCACCGGCGGCGGCCAGGTGCCGGGCCGCCTCGGCCGGCGGGGTCAGCTCGGCCAGCCGGGTGTGCAGCTCGACGCGGCCGGCCGCGTCGAGCAGCCCGGCCGCGGTCTCCGCCAGATACGTCGAGGACGGCACGAGGTCACCGCCCGGCCCGGCCACGATCAGCCCGGCGTCGCGCAGATCGGGCACGCCCGGGCCGAGCAGTCCCGCGGGTGCCGGCCGGCCGAGCAGCCCGAGCGCGGCCAGCGCGGTGCGGGCGGGACGCGGCAGGTCGGCGAGGGCGGCGGCGATCGCGTACGCCACCTGGTCGATGCCGGACCCGCCGGGAGCGCGGCCCGCGGCGGCCTGCCGGGCCAGCGCGGTGATCGCGAGGGGGTTGCCGCCGGCCCGGTCGGCCACCGCCTCGAGCGTCGCCGGGTCGAGCTGCGCCGCGGTGCGCCGGGCCAGGTCGAGGGCCTCGGGGCGGGTCAGCGGCGGCACGGTCAGCCAGGCCGTGGCGGCCTGCTGCAGGGCCGCGGCGACCGGCTCGGGCAGCCGGTGCGGGGTGCGCACGGCCACCAGGACCCGGCAGTGCGCGGCCAGCAGCGGCAGCGCGGCGAGGGTGGCCGGGTCGGTGTACTGCAGGTCGTCGAGGACCAGCAGGCCGCCGCGCACCCGGGAGCGGACGGCCTCGGCGAGCAGGTGCACGTCGTGCGCGGGCAGCCGGGCCCGCACCGCCCGGGACAGGGCGAGGGCGGGGGTGGTGCGCAGCATGGCGAGGCCGCCGCCGGCGTGGACCGGGCCGGGCGCCAGGCCGGCGACGCGGCGCAGCAGGGTGGTGCGGCCGCAGCCGGGCGGGCCGGCCAGCACGACCAGGGCGGGGCGGTGCAGCAGCGCAGCGGCCTCGACCGGGTCGTGAGCTTGCGCCACCTGCGTACTCCCCCTTGTGCGCTCGTGGCACGAACACGGGATCCCGTGCCACGCGCCGGTCCGTAGGCTGTGGTGCGGCGGGCGCCCGGCCCGCCCGTTCGTCTCGGGGAGGGTCGCAAGGTGGCGACAGCCGTGGTCACATTGTCGTCGATAGTGTGCACGGCTGACGAGTCGTCATGAGCGGCCCACTGAGCGCCAGCGTAGCGACGCTGTGTGACGAGATGGCCGGCCGTCTCGGGCCGGAGGCCGGTGGCCAGCTCAGACAGATCTCCGACCGGCTCGGCGAGCCGTTACGGGTTGCTATCGCGGGTCGTCTGAAAGCCGGAAAGTCGACACTCGTCAACGCCCTGATCGGGCGCCGGGTGGCGCCCACGGCGGTGGGTGAATGCACCCGCGTGGTCACCCGGTTCCGCTACGGCAGCGCCGACCGGGTCGACGTGGTGGCCCGCGACGGGCGCCGGCACAGCCTGCCGCTGGACGACGACGGGATGATCCCGCAGCGCCTGGGCGTCCCGGCCGGCCGGGTCGCGTACGTGGACGTCGCCCTGACCAGCGAGAAGCTGCGCGACCTGACCGTCGTCGACACGCCCGGGCTGGCCTCGGCCGACACCGTGGTCTCGGCCCGCGCCGAGGAGGCGGTCGGCGTGTCGGCCGCGCCGTTCGACGCCGACATCGACGCCGACTCGGCCTCCGAGGTCGCCGCGGCCGAGGCCGTCGTCTACGTGTTCACCCAGGCCGTGCGGGCCGACGACCTGCGGGCGCTGGACGCGTTCCGGGACGCCTCGGCCCGGCTGGCGTCGAGCCCGATCAACGCGCTGGGCGTGTTCGGCAAGGTCGACACCCTGGTCGGCGGGGCCGGCGACCCGTGGCCGGTGGCCGGGCCGCTGGCCGAGCAGCAGGCGGGCCTGCTGGCCCGGACGGTCTCGGACGTGGTGCCGGTGGTCGGGCTGCTGGCCGAGACCGCCGAGGCCGGCCGGCTGACCGCCGCGGACGGCGCGGCGCTGCGCGAGCTGGCCGGGCTGCCGGCCGGCGAGCTGCGGCTGATGCTGGCCTCGGCCGACCTGTTCCGCACCCGGCCCGGGCCGGTACCGGCCGAGCAGCGGGAACGGCTGCTGACCCGCCTCGACCTGTACGGGATCGGGTTCGCGCTGGCCCAGCTGGCCGCCGACCCGCAGCTGGCGACCGGCGAGCTGGTCCGCCGGCTCGGCGAGGCGTCCGGCTTCCCGCGCCTGCGGCACACCCTGGACCAGGCGTTCCGCTGGCGCGCCGACGCGATCAAGGCGGGCTGGGCGCTGGGCCGGCTCGAGCGGATGGCCGGGCACGCCCGCGACGACCACGACCGGGAAGCCCTGCGCGACGCGGTCGAGCTGCTGCTGCGCGACCCCGCCTACCATCGGCTGCGGCTGCTGGACGCGGCGCAGCGGGTGGCGACCGGCGCGGTGCCGCTGCCGGCCGGCTGGGAGGCCGAGCTGACCCGCCTGGCGACCTCCGACGATCCACGCTGGATCCTGCGGCTGCCGCAGGCCGGCGCCGACGAGCTGGCCGCCGCCGCGATGGCCGCCGCGAACCGGTGGCGGGTCTACGCGGTCGCCGGCGCCGGCCCGGCCCAGTCCCGGGTCGCGCAGGTCGCGCACCGCGGCTTCCACCTGCTCGCCCAGCAGGTGCGCCGATGACCGCCGACCTGACCCGGGCTCTCGACACCGCGGTGCGCGACACCCTCGCGTACGTCAAGAAAACCGACCCGGACGCCGGCGCCGACCTGGCCGAGCTGCACCGCCGGCAGCTGGTCCGGCCCTCCGTGGTGATCGTCGGGGAGACCAAGCGGGGCAAGAGCTCGCTGGTCAACGCCCTGCTCGGGGTGCCCGGCCTGTCCCCGGTCGACGCCGCCGTGGCCACCGCCGCCTACCTGCAGTTCGTCCCCGGCGAGCCGGCCGCCCGCGCCTGGCTGCCCGGCGCCGCCGACCCGATCGACGTCGACGACCTGCGCCCGTGGGCGACCGGCGAGCAGCGGGCCCGCCGGATCGAGGTCAGCCACCCGGCGCCGCTGCTGCGCTACCTGAGCCTGCTCGACACCCCGGGCGTCGGCGGCCTCGACCCGGCCCACGCCACGGTGGCCCTGGCCGCCGTCGACCGGGCGACCGCGCTGCTGTTCGTGGCCGACGCGTCCGCCCCGCTGTCCAAACCGGAGCTGGACTTCCTGGTCGCCGCCAGCGAGCGGGTCGACGCGGTCGTGTTCGCGCTCACCAAGATCGACGCGTACCCGGGGTGGCGGCGCATCGCCGACGACAACCGCAACCTGCTGCAGGCGCACGCCCCCCGCTTCGGCGCGGCGCCGTGGTTCCCGGTCTCCTCGGCCCTGGCCGAGCTGGCCCTGGACGCCCCGGCCGGCGAGCAGGCCGCGCTGGTCGACGCCTCGAAGATCGCCGACCTGCAGCACGCCCTGGTCGACCTGGCCGGGCGCGGCCACCAGCTGCAGCTGGCGAACGTGCTGCGCGCCGCCCGCGGCGACCTGCAGCGGCTGGCCGCCGCGGCGACCGCCCGGGTGCAGGCGGCCGAGGCCGACCCGGCCCGCAACGCCGCGGTCCGCGCCGAGCGGTCCGCGGTGGCCGCCCGCAAGCGCACCGAGGCCCGGCAGTGGACGCTGCTGCTGAGCACCGAGACGCAGCGGGCCCGGGTCGAGACCACCGGCCACCTGCGGACCAGGATCGCCACCCTGCAGCAGCAGTTCTCCGAGCGGATCGACACCGGCCGCGGCGAGACGCTGACCGGGCTGCCGGACGCGGTCGACGCCGCGTTGCAGGCCCTCGCGGCCCAGATGTCGGTCGAGCTGGAGGCGACCTTCCGGCAGGTCGCCGAGAAGGTCCTGGCCGAGGTGTTCGACGAGCAGGAACGCGCGGGCATGCTCGGCCGGCTCAACGCCACCCTGCGGCACGCGCTGTCGGCGGCGCCGCCGCGCGACGGCTCCGGGGAGAACGCGCTGATCGCGCTCTCCGCGGGCGGGATCGCGTTCATGGCCGGGCGCGGGGCGATCCTCGGCGCGTCGGTGTTCGCGGCGGGCGGGCTGCTGATCCCGGTGGCCGGCATAGGTTTGGGGCTGGCCGCCGGCGGATACGTGCTGTGGCGCCGGCGCGTGCAGACCGACCGGCAGCAGGCCCGCATCTGGCTGCGCGACGTGCTCGGCGAGGCCCGGGCCGCGCTCGCCGACGAGGTCGTCAACCGGTTCACCGACCTGCAGTACGCGCTGTCGGTGGCGGTGGACGACGCGGTCGAGCGGCGGCTGCGGGACCTCGACGCGCACATCGCGGAGATCGACGCGGCGGCCGCCGAGGACGCGGCCGGGCGGGCCGAGCTGCGGGCCCGGGCGCAGGCGGAGCTGGCGGTGGCGCAGCAGCGGCTCAAACAGGTGGATGACGTGCTGATCCGGGCGCGGGCGCTGACGCCCGTCCCGCACGACGAGGAGTTTCAATGACGGATCACCACGATTTCGGCTTCGACCATCACGACTTCGACGGCCACGACCCGATGCCGTTCGACGACCACACCCCGCCGGACGACCATCTGGCGTGGGAGGACGGGCACGACTACGACCTCGGCCACGACGCCGAGCACGAGGCGGTGCCGCACGACACCGTCCCGCACGACGCCGTGCACGACGCCGACGACGCGCCGCCGCCGGAGGCCGCACACACCGAGGCACCCGAGCTCGCCGATCCGCCGGAGGAGCCGCCGTTCCCGCCCGCCGTGGACGTCGGTGACCTGCCCGAACCCGTGGACGGCTTCCCCTGGATCGACACCGGCAGCCTCGGCGTCGCCGACCTGCACCCCGAGCTCGACACCACCGACCCGGTGCACCCGGCCGAGCTGGCCGAGTACAACGCGACCGACCTGCCGCCCGGCGCCGACCCGTGGGCCGCCCTCGCCGACTCCGACGACCCGGCCACCGCGGCGCTCGCCAAGTGGTGGCAGCAAAACTGACCCCGCGCGCCACCTCCCGGCGGAAGGTCGCGGATGGCATAGTGTCGCCGTCCCGATCGACGAGCAGGAGCCGCCACGATGGCCGCAGCCACCGGCACCCCCACCGACGTCCCCGCGGCCGGCCGCCGGGAACGGACCGGCTGGTACTTCTACGATTTCGCCAACTCGGCGTTCGCCACCACGGTCCTGACGGTCTTCCTCGGCCCGTTCCTGACCAGCATCGCCAAGGTCGCCGCCGGGTGCCGGCTGTCGACCGACGTTGACGACTGCACCGGGCGGGTGCACCCGCTGGGGCTGTCCATCCCGCCGGGCTCGTTCTACCCGTACGTCGTCTCGCTCTCGGTCTTTCTCACCGTGTTCGTGCTGCCGGTGATGGGCGCGGTGGCCGACCGGACCCCGCGCAAGAAGCTGCTGCTGGCCGTCACCGCGTTCATCGCCGCCGCGGCCACCATGGGTTTCGCGTTCGTCACCGGCGACCGGTACCTGCTCGGCGGCGCCCTGTTCCTGGTCGCGAACATCTCCGGCGGCGCGTCGATCGTCGTCTACAACTCGTTCCTGCCGCAGCTGGCCGCCCCCGACGAGCGGGACAAGGTCTCCAGCCGCGGCTGGGCGCTCGGCTACCTCGGCGGCGGCCTGCTGCTCGCGTTCAACCTGGTCGCCGTCACCGTGCTGAAGGTCGAGGGCGACGACCAGCGCACCCTGGACATCGCCCGCTGGTGCATCGTCTCGGCCGGCGTCTGGTGGGCGCTGTTCACCCTGGTCCCGCTCGCCTGGCTGCGCAACCACCCGGGCAAGGAGTCGACCGCGGCGCGCGGCAACGTGCTGCTCGACGGTTTCCGGCAGCTCGGGCACACCATCAAGGGCATCCGCGCGTACCCGCTGACGTTGTTCTTCCTCGGCGCGTACCTGATCTACAACGACGGCATCCAGACCGTGATCGCGCTGGCCAGCCAGTACGGCACCGAGGAGCTCAAGCTCGGCCAGTCCACGCTGATCGTCACGATCCTGCTGGTGCAGTTCCTGGCGTTCGGCGGCGCGCTGCTGCTGGGCTACCTGGCCACCCGGATCGGCGCCCGCAAGACCATCCTGCTCAGCCTCGCCCTGTGGCTGGCCGTGGTGATCGCCGCGTACTGGCTGCCGGCCGGTGAGCCGCTGCCGTTCATGCTGCTCGGCGTCGCGATCGGCCTGATCCTCGGCGGCAGCCAGGCGCTGAGCCGCAGCCTGTTCTCCCAGCTGATCCCGGCCGGCCGCGAGGGCGAGTACTACGGCTTCTACGAGATCAGCGACCGGGGCACCAGCTGGCTCGGGCCGCTGCTGTTCGGCGTGGTCTTCCAGATCACCAACAGCTACCGGTTCGGCATCGTCTCGCTGATCGTGTTCTTCCTGGTCGGCGGCGTGCTGCTGGCGCTGGTCCCGATTAGGCGCGCCATCACCGCGGCCGGCAACACCCCGCCGAGGCTGCTGTGACGCGCGGCCGCGGGTCGTCGAGCGGATCCGCCCGCACCGGCGGCAGACTGCGCTGATGGACATCCGCGTCGACCCGGACTCGCCGACCCCGCCCTACGAGCAGGTGCGGCTGCGCATCGCCGCGCTGGCCGCCGGCGGTGACCTGCCCGCGGGATACAAGCTTCCACCGGTACGCACCCTGGCCGCCGACCTGAGGCTGGCCGTCAACACGGTCGCCCGCGCCTACCGGGAGCTGGAGGCGGCCGGGCTGGTCGAGACCCGCGGCCGGCTCGGCACGGTGATCACCGCCCGGGCCGCGGGCACCTCGGTCCGGGCCCAGCAGGCCGCCGACTCCTACGCCGCGACGACCCGGTCGCTGGGCGTGCCGCCGGAGACCGCCCTCGCTCTCGTGCGGGCCGCCCTCGGCCTCTGAGGACGCCGGCCAAGGGTCTGGCGGCTACAGCCCGGCCTGATGGCGGACGTGATCGCGCAGCGCGGCGAGGTAGGACTCGGCGAACTCGGTGAGCTCGCCGATCTCCCGCACCAGCGACGCGTGCCGTTCCCGCAGCGCGGTCCGCGCGGCGCTGTCGCGGCGCCTGGACTCCTCGGCGATGTCCTGCGCGGCCGCCTGGGCCTGCCGGCCGATCCGCTCGGACTGCTCCCGCGCGTCGGCCAGCAGCTGCCGGGCCTGCCGGTCGGCGTCGTCCACCCCGCGGCCGGCGGTGCGCCGGGCCATGGCGAGAATCGGGCCGCCATCGTCGCCCGCCCGATCGGCGGCCGCGGCGGCGCGGGCGTCGTCCAGCCGGCCCCGCAGCCCCCGGGCGGCCGTCTCGGCCGCGTCGCAGGCCTGCCGCTCCCGGTCCAGCTCGTCCGAGGCGGCCCGCTTTCCGGCGGCGTCGGCCTGGCGGACCTGCGCGCGCAGGGCGTCGTTGCTGTCCAGCAGCTCGATCATCTCGGCGGTGACCTCGTCCAGCAGGGCGTCGACCTGCTCCTCGGCATAGCCGCGCCGCCCGAGCGTGGACTTCTTGAAGGACATGTTGTGGATGTCGGCCGGCGTCAGCGGCATAGGACTCCTCGCGTCGGCCTCCGACAGTACGCCCGGACGCCGCCGGGCGCTGGCCGGTGACCTGGCTCACGGCCGGTCACGTCGGGCTGTGCGACGTGCGCAACCCCGAGACAACTGAGGCGGGTGGATCAGGAGATCCCGATGACCCTGCGCTGACGACCCCCGTTCGGGGCAGCGCCAACCGTACGCACCAAGTACCCTGACGCGTCTTCCCCTGATCTTGACGAGTTCCCGAGGTGCGCCCGCATGTCCCAGCCGCAGCAGCCGGCCCAGCCCCACCCCGTCCCCGGCGCGCCGGCCGCTCCCCCGGCCTACGGCCCGCCGGCGGGCTGGGCCGCCGCCCCGCCGCCGGCCCCCTACCAGACTGCCCCGGTGCCGCCCGCCTTCAGCGCCCCCGCCTACGGCGCACCCGCCGGCCACGGCCCGGCGCCGGCCGCCCCCGGTTATTTCGCCGGTCCGCAGTCGCCGGCCGGCCCTGCGGCGCAGGGCTACGCCGGCCCGCCGGTCCCGGCCACACAGCCGTACCCTGCCGCGCCGCCGGCCCCGTACTCACCTGCCCCCGCCATGCAACCCGCTCCCGGCCAGCCCTTCCCCGGCCAGCAGCCCCATCCCGGGCAGATGCAGTTCACGGCGTGCCGCCTCTGCGGAAGCGTCCCGGCCGTGGACACCACCTTCCGCGGGCACCAGGGCATGATCGTGATGATGCGGTTCCTCAGCACCCCGGGCCCGTTCTGCCGCGACTGCGGCCTGGGCGTCTACCGCCACATGACCTCCCGCACCCTGCTGCAGGGCTGGTACGGCTACGCGTCGGTCATCATCACGCCGATCACGGTCCTGATCAATCTCATCCGCCGCGGCAAGGTCGCCCGCCTCGCACCCCCGCAGCCCAACCCGCACGGCCCGAGCCGGCCCCCGATGAACCCCGGCCCGAGCCTGCTGGCCCGCCCCGCGACCTACGCCGGTTTGGCGATCCCGCTGATCGTGCTGGTCTTCGTGATCGCGGTCGCCGCCGGCGGCAGCTGACCGGTCGTGCCGGTCTTGGTGATCGCGGCCGCCGCAGCTGACCGGTCGTGCCGGTCTTGGTGATCGCGGTCGCCGCCGGCGGCAGCTGACCGCAGCTCGGACCTGGCTAGCCGCCGAGTCCTGCCGCTTCGGCCGGCTCTGGTCCGTCCGGATCGGAGCCGGTCAGGTGCAGCACCGTGGTGACGCCCTCGCCGGGCAGCGCCGGCACGCTGGCCCGGGTGCGGGCGTGCTGGTTGCGCACCACCGGGTCGGGCACGGCGCGTCCCCACCGGCGGCCGGGCAGCGGGCCGGGCCGGGCGTGCTGCCGGGCCAGGCACACGTCGAGGTCGGTGTCCACGACCACGGCCGCCACCGGCATCGCGTGCGCGGCGGCCAGGGCGATCAGCTCGGCCCGCTCGGCGGGCACGCCGTTGGTGGCGTCGACGACGGTGGTCAGCCGCCGGGCGAGCCGGGCCGCGATGATCGCCTTCAGCAGGCCGGCCGCGTCGCGGGTGGCGTCCTGGTCGCACTCGTCGTCGGCCACCACGGCCCGCAGCCCGTCGAGCGACACGATCTGCGAAGCCCGGTAGTGGCGGCGCGCCAGGGTCGACTTGCCAGAGCCGGACGCACCGACCAGCAGCACCAGGGCCGGCTCGGCCAGCCCCGGCATCCGCGGCCCGCCGCCGCCATCGGCCGTCTCCTCAGTGGTCATCCGCCCTCTCCGCTTCGCGACAGTCACACCGGGAGCCGGCGACCGCGCCGGCCCGGCAGGCTGCCAGCGGGCCCCGCGGCCGGACGGCAGCCCGTCGGCGGCCTGGCAGCGAAGCGCCCGCCGAGCGCCGCACCGATGGGGGCCGGCCCGACGCGACGCTACCGCAGCCCGGGCGGCCCGAACGGCGATCCGGTCGATCCGCCCCGGCGGGGGTGTCGATCGGCCCGGAACGAAGCCGAACCTCCTATAAAGGACGGATGCCTGCTTCCCCCTACGTGACCCGGCTGCGCGCGCACATCGGCCACGACCTGCTTCTGCTGCCCGGCGCCGGCGCGGTCGTGCGCGACGACGCCGGGCGCATCCTGTTCCTGCGGCGCGGCGACAACGGGCGCTGGGCGCTGCCGGCCGGGATGATCGAGCCCGGCGAGCAGCCGGCCGACGCGGTGGTGCGGGAGATCTTCGAGGAGACCGGGGTGCACGCCGAGGTCGAGCGGGTCGGCGGGGTCGCCGTGCACGAGTCGGTCTACCCGAACGGCGACCGCTGCCAGTACCTGAGCGTCTGGTTCCGGTGCCGGGCCGTCGGCGGCCAGGCCCGCCCGGACGGCGACGAGTCCCTGGAGGTCGGCTGGTTCGAGCCGGCGGCGCTGCCGCCCGGCCTCAGCGAGAGCATCCTGCTGCGCATCGAGACCACCGCGGCGCCGGACGGGCCGGCCTGGTTCCCGCCCCCGTCGACCACTTGAAAACCGCTTTCCCGGTACGCCGGGAACCCGCCCCGCTCAAGCCGGCCCGAGCCGGTCAGCCAGCGCGAGCCGGTCAGCCGGCGCGAGCCGGTCAGGCGGCCCGCCCCGGTCAGGCGGCGTGCCAGGGGAACGGCGCCAGGTCGGGCTCGACCCAGCCGCTGCGTGCCGCCGCGCCCGCCAGGGTCGTGCTGCGGTAGAAGCGGGTCAGCAGCCGCTTGTCGAGCAGGGCCGGGTTGCGGGCGGCGAACGTGTCGAAGTCGGCGGCCGGGTCTTCGGCGGTGTGGTGGGCGACCAGTTCGACCCACGCGCGGCTGACCGTGGCGTGGTATTTCTGCGGGACCCCGGCGTAGCGGGCCGTACCCCGCAGCCCGTCGCTGACCAGGGCGATCGCGTCGGGCATGCCGGCCGCGCGGACGGCCAGCCAGGTGACGTGCACGTGGGCGCGATGGTCGAAGCGTCCGCCGACGGTGGCGGACAACTGCTCGAAGGTGGTCATCGGGGTACCTCCGTGAGAGCGTGCAGCACCGCGCGGCAGGCGGTGACGGCCGTGTCGTCGAGGGCGGCCAGGGCCTCGTACTCGAAATCGGTCATGGTTTTCCGGATGCGGGCGGCGGCGGCCCGGCCGGGCTCGGTGAGGGTCAGCGCGACGACGCGCCGGTTGCCGGGGCGCGGGCCCCGGGCGAGCAGGCCGCGGCCTTCGAGCCGGTCCAGGACGCTGGTCAGCGTGGTCGGGCGGCTGCCGACCTCGCCGGCCAGCTCGCCGGCGGTGCGCTCGCGGCCGTCGGCGAGCACCCCGAGCGCGTTGATCTCGGCCGAGGTGAGGCCGAGGTCGTGCAGCCGGGCGTGCAGCGCGTGCAGGGTGGCGTGGGTGGCGCGGTGCAGCTCGAGCAGTATCACGATATCGGATACTACGATATCGTACGGTCGTTGTCCCGGCTAATCTTGCGGCCGTGCCGGTGCCCCCGTATGTGACGAAGCTGCGCGCTCACGTCGGTCATGACCTGCTCCTGCTGCCGGGGGCCGGCGCGATCGTGCACGACGACGCCGGGCGGGTGCTGCTGGTGCGCCGCGGCGACAACGGGCGCTGGTCGCTGCCGGCCGGGATGATCGACCCCGGTGAGCAGCCCGCCGACGCGGTGGTGCGCGAGGTCTTCGAGGAGACCGGCATCCACGTCACGGTCGAGCGGCTCGGCGGGGTCGCCACCCACCCGGTGCGCTACCCGAACGGCGACGACTGCAACTACCTGCACGTGTGGTTCCACTGCCGGCCGGTCGGCGGGGCGGCCCGCGCCGACGGCGACGAGTCGCTTGAGGTGGGCTGGTTCGACCGGCCGGCCCTGCCCGGCCTGGACGAGTGGTCGCGGCTGCGGCTCGACTCGCCGGACGCCTGGTTCGCCGCGCCGGGCGCGCCGCCGCCCGCGGGACTCTGCGACCCGTACGCCCTCTAGCCGTTGGCGATCGTCAGCAGGTGGTCGGCGTGGCACGGCCCGTCGAGGGGACACCAGCAGGCCAGATCGTGCCCGGCGAGGTGCGCGCGGATGTCGTCGACGGTGACCGGCTCGTGCCTGCCGATCCCGGGCAGCGTCCCCGCATCCAGGGCCTGCCGGTACTTCGCCACGGCCGCCGGGCGACCGCCCTCCTCCTTGATGGAGAACGGGTTGCCCCACCGGGTCGACCGGTCGACCCGGACCGCGTCAGGATGCTCGGCCCGCCACGGATGCTGACGGCTCATCTGGATCCGGCGCCACGCCACGGTCCCCGAGCCTAGCCGAGCCCGGTCACTTCGCGGCGATCGTCCCCGTCGCCAGCAGCACCATCAGCAGCGCCCCGAGCACCACCCGGTAGGCGATGAAGATGGCGTACGAGTGCTTGGCGACGTACCGCAGCAGCCACGCCACCGACGCGAACCCGACCACGAAACTCACCGCCGTCGCGACCAGCGTGTTCACCCAGCCGACCCCGGCGGCGATGTTGCCCGCCTCGTCGTGGATCTGCAGCACGGTCGCGCCCAGCAGCGCCGGGATCGACAGGAAGAACGACAACTTCGTCACGGTGACCCGGTCGAAATCACGCAGCAGACCCGCCGACATCGTCGCACCCGACCGGGACACCCCCGGGATCAGCGCCAGGCACTGCGTCACGCCGATGATCAGCGTGTCCTTCCAGGTCGTGTCGTCCTCGTGCCGCACCTGCGTGGCCGCGTGATCGGCGAACGCCATCACCCCCGACCACAGGATCAGCGCGCCGGCCACCACCCACAGGCTGCGCAGCGTCGTCTCGATCGCATCCTGGAACACCAGGCCGACGATGCCGATCGGGATCGAGCCGAGGATCACCGCCCACGCGAACCGCCAGTCGGGGTCCTTACGGGCGTCCGCGCCGACCAGGCCCTTGAACCAGGCCGCGACGATCCGCAGTAGATCCTTCCGCAGGAAGATCACGGTCGCGAACACGGCGCCGGACTGGATGATCGCGGTGAACGCGGTGATGTCGGGCGCGGCGATGTCGAGTCCGAGCAGCTTCTCCACGATGGTGAGGTGACCGGTGCTCGACACCGGGAGGAACTCGGTGATCCCCTCCACCGCGCCCAGCAGCACCGCCTCGAAAATGTTCACACCCGACCGCCTTTGTCACGAACCCCGACCGCGGATGAGCATAGGGGCAGCTATCCCGCCCCGGCGCGGCGGGCACGGGCGGCGGCGATCGTGTACGCCGGATCCCGGTCGAGGTTGTGCCGGTCCCGATCGTAGCGGCGGGTGGTCCGCGGGTCGGCATGGCCCATCGCGTCCTGCACATCCTCCAGGGGCACGCCCTCGGAGCGGGCCGTGGTCGCGAACGCGTGCCGCAGCGAGTGCGGCGACAACTGCTCCGCGGCGGGGATCCCCGCCTCCCGCGCCAGCCGCCGGATCAGCCGGAACACGCCGTGCCGGTCGATCCGCGCGCCCGTCGAGGTCACGAACAGCGGCCCGTCCCCGGCGCCACGCACGGCCAGGTAGTCGTCGAGCGCCGCGGCCGCCTCGGCGGTCAGCACCCGCCGCCGCGACCGGCCGCCCTTCGCGACGAACCGGACCGTACGGTGACCGCGCTCCCAGCCGACGTCGGTCAGGTCCAGGCCGACCAGCTCACCGACCCGCAGCCCGAGATCCGCCAGCAGCGTCACCACCGCCCGGTGCCGCGGACCCGCCGCCCGGGCCGCCGCGAGCAGCGCATCCACCTCCTGCGGCGCGAGCCCCACCGTCGCCGAATGATCCCGGGACACGTACGGGCGGTCCGCGCCACCCACCGGGTTCGCCTCCACCGCCCGGACCTTCACCAGGAAGTCGTACCAGCTCGAGAGGCCCGACAGTTTACGGGCCACGGTCGCCGGCGCCAGCTGCTGCGCCTCCAGACCCCGCGCGTACGCGTTGACCTCCAGGAACGACGCCTGCAACGGCTCCACCGACCGCTGCGCGCAATACGCCAGCCACGCCGCCACATCCCGCCGATACGCCGCCCGGGTGTGCTCCGACAACCGCCGATTCGCCAGCCACGCCTCGGTGACCTGCTCCGCCGCCCCGAACCCGGCGAGCGCGCCGCCACCCTGCCTCGGCACCACCTGCATGGCGCCCATCGTCTCAGCTCCCGCCCGCCGCAACTGTCCGCGACATGCCAGACAGGTCAGCTCTCGGTCACCGCGCCCGCCTCGACGTGCCAGCGGCGGGTGTGCCCGACCGCGTCCGCGAAATACCGGTCGTGCGTCACCGTCAGCAGCGTCCCCCGGTACCGCCGCAACGCCTCCTCCACCACGTCCAGCGCATCGAAATCCAGGAAGTTCGTCGGCTCGTCCAGCACCAGCACCCGCGCCGGACTGTTCACCAGCACCGCCAGCATCAGCCGCCGCAACTCCCCCGCCGACAGGCTCCGCGTCCGCACATCCCACTGATCCGGCCCGAACTGATGCCCCGCCAGCAGCCGCTCCGCATCATCCACATACACCGGCACCCGCGCCCGGAAGAACTCCAGCACCGTCGCCTCCGAGCGCATCCCGTCCGAGGTCTGCGGCAACACCGCCACCTCGTCCCCGCCCCCGGCCTCGGCCAGCGCCCGCATCAGCGTCGACTTGCCCGACCCGTTACGCCCGGTCACCAGAATCCGGTCACCGCGCCGCACATCCAGCTCCACACCGTCCAGCAGCACCCGCTGCCCGAACGCCACCGTCAGCTCCCGGACCTTCAGCACCACCTCGCCCGCCTGCTCCTCGTCGCCCGGGAAGGCCAGGGTCAGCGGCGGCCGGCTCCGCGGCCGCGCGATCCACCGCGCCGACTCCATCTGCCGGCGCAGCCGCCGCTCGCGGACCTTCGCCTTGCGCGCCACCAGCCGCGCCACCCGCTTCAGGTGCGGCGCCGCCACCCCCAGCCCGGTGGTCAGCTCCACCCCGCGGGCCTGCTGCTTCGTCCGCTCGATATCCGCCTCCCACCGCCGGCGGTCCTTCTCCTGCGCCTCGAAATCCAGCAACAGCCGCTCCCACCGCCGCTGCTTCTCCGCCCGATACGCGGTGTATCCGCCATGGGGGAAGTCCTGCGGCTCGTCGTGAATACCGTCCAGCTCCACGACCCGCGACACCACCGCATCCAGGAACGCCCGGTCATGACTGACCACCAGCACCCCACCGGCGAACCCCCGCAGCCACTCCCGCAGCCACGCCGCGCCCTCGGCATCCAGATGATTGGTCGGCTCGTCCAGCAGCAACACATCCGGCGCAGCCAGCAGCGCCCGCGCCAGCAACAGCCGCGCCTGCTCACCACCGCTCACCGCGCGCACCGGCAGATCATCGGGCAGGTGCTCGATCCCCAGCCGCTGCCGCACCTCCGCCAGCCGCGCCTGCGCCGTCCACCCCTGCAGGGCGGTCCACCGCTCCTGCACCACGCCGAACTCGCCGAGGACGTCCTCCCCCGCCGCCAGCCGCCGCTCCAGCACCCGCAGCTCACTCGTCACCGCCGCGAGCTCACCCAGCCCGCCCTCCAGGAAGCCGGCCACCGTCCCGTCCGGATCCGGCATCTGCTGCGGCACATACCCGACCCGCACGCCCGGCCCGGCCGTCACCGAACCCGCCGCCGGCCGCAACTGCCCCGCCAGCAGCCGCAGCAACGTCGTCTTACCGGCCCCGTTCGGACCCACCACCCCGATCCGGTCACCCGCACCCAGAACCAGGTCAAAACCGGAAAAGAGCAGATCACCGTCGTGGGTCGCGGCGAGCGAAACAACTTTCAGCAAGGAGATCTCCAAGGGCGACAACCGACAGGGGTACGCCCGGAGCACTCACCAGGCGCAAACAGGAGCCGGCGTCGCTATCACATGAAGAGACCACTCCTCGCTGTCGCGGTGTCAGGTGCAACCCCCACCCTGCCGCGCCCACCCGGCACCGGCAACCGAATTAGCGGCTCTGCCAGACTGAGCCCATGACCGCCGCCGAGGCCTGGAACGAGGAATACCGGCGCGGACGCTACGTCGGCGAACCCCCGGTCGCCTTCGTCACCGACATCCTGACCGCCGCCCGCACCGCCGGGATCACCGCCGGCCTCTACCTCGGCTGCGGCAACGGCCGCAACCTGCTACCGCTGGTCGACGCCGGACTCGACCTGCTCGGCCTGGACATCTCCGGCGAAGCCATCCGCCAACTGACGCACGCCCGGCCCGACCGCGCCGGCCGCCTCGTGCACGGCGACCTCACCGCCCTGCCCGCCGGACAACGGTGGCCGCTGATCGTGGCGATCCAGGTCTTCCAGCACGGCGACCGGCACACCGCGCAGCACCACATCCGCGCGGCCCAGGCCCGGGTCCAGCCGGGCGGCCTGCTGTGCGTCCGCGTCAACGCCGCCGCAACCGACATCCGGCCGGAACACGAACTCGTCGAACGCGACCCCGACGGCAGCCTCTCCGTCCGCTACACCGCCGGCCCGAAGAACGGACTGACGATCCACTTCTTCAGCGAACCGGAACTCGCCGCCCTGTTCGAGGACTGGACGCCCCTGCTCGGCCTCCGCGCACACCACACCCCGCGCACGTCACCCGGCGCCGGCCGATGGACCCAATGGGAAGCCATCTGGCGGCGACCGTAACTCCAGGAAATCCGCCAGCCGCGCAGACCCGGTGAGCATCGCCCGGCCCTGAGCCGTGAGCCGCTCCCGCCACTGCTCGATCGACGCGGCGAGCGGCCCCGGCCCACCCGCGGCCCGCACCTGCTCCAGCACGGCCGCGATGTGCTCCAGCCGATAACCCCCGCGCCGCAACAGATGAGCGAGCTCCGCGTCGCGTACGTCATCGGGGGAATAAGCCCGCGCGGCCCGCGACCGCGCCGGAGCCAGCACACCCGCACGCTCCCACTTACGCAAGGTGGCCGGGGTGACACCGAGCCGGTGCGCAACCACACCGATCGACACCGGGCCACCCGGCCCCGCAGCACCCACCGGGTGCGAGGCCAGCACCACCGCCGCCGACGCGACCCGATCCACCGTCTCCCGATCACGCTGCAACCGCACATGGGCGGCACCCACGACGGCCAACACCGCCGGCAGGTCACCCCGCAGCACCGCCCGCATGATCTCTCCGGCCGCGCGATAGCCGTACCCCCGAACAAGCGCGAGATAAGCGCCCAGCGCGCCCACATGCTCGTCGGTGTAGACGCGATAACCACTCGCCGTCCGCGCGGCCGGCGGGATCATCCCACCCTGCTCGTAGTTGCGGACCGCCTGCGCCGACAACCCGTGCGCCCGCGCCAGATCCACCGGCCGATACACCCCGGATTGAGACTTCAACGGACCCCCCAGCAGCAGAAGCGAGCCAAAGTTTCAAAGGGCGGTTCAACGATACGGTTGAGGCCATGGCTTTCGACACCGCGTTGCAGACCCTCATCGCCACCCACCGGCCCCACCTGCTCGCCCTCGGCGAGCCCTACCACGGCGAACCGGCGTTCCCCCGCCTGCGCAACCGGATCCTCGAAACACTCGCCGCACACGGCTTCCGCGCCATCGCCATCGAATCCGACCGGGCCGCCGCCCTCGCCGTCGACGACTACGTCCAGGGCCGCCGCGACGACATCGACCTGACCACCGGCATCAGCCACGGCTGGGGCACCCACCCCGCCACCCGCGAACTGATCGACTGGCTACGCGCCCACAACGCCGAGCACCCACCCGGCGACCGCATCACCTTCCACGGCTTCGACGCACCCACCGAGATCACCGGCGCCCCCAGCCCCGGCCCGATCCTGCGCGAACTGCGCGACTACCTCAGCACCCCCGCCACCGACCTCGACCACCTCGTCGGCGACGACAACACCTGGACCAACCAGGAAATCATGTACGACGCCGGCCGCTCCCCCGGCCGCACACCGCAGGCCGCCGCCCTGCGCGCCCTCGCCGAAAACTTCCGAACCCAGCTGTACGCCGACGCGCCCCGCCTCATCCAGGACACCTCCACACCGGCCTGGAACCGGGCCAGAGTGCTCGCCACCACCGCCATCGGCCTGCTCAGCTACCACGCCGCCATGGCCGAACCGGGCACCCAGTCGCAGCGCATCGGCCGCCTGCTCGCCGCCCGGGACGCCCTGATGGCACAGAACCTGCTCGACATCCTCGCCCTCGAACGCGACCGCGGGCCGATCCTCGTCTCCGCCAACAACGCCCACCTGCAACGCCACCCGAGCCGATGGGCCAGCCACTGGGACGGCCAGGACCTGGCAGCACAGTGGAACGGCGCCGGCTCGATCGTCGCCCCACTGCTCGGCGACAAATACCTCTACGTGGCCGGCAGCCTCGGCGCGAGCGGCCCGATCGGCCTCGACCGGCCGGAACCCGGCACCTACGAGCACCACCTAGGCCCCGACACCGGCATCTACCCGCCACCGACCGCAAGCGACCTGCGCGAACGCACGACCGACCTGCTCGGCCACTTCCCCCTGGACACCGCCACGATCGAGACCAGCGACGCGATCCTGCACATCGGCACCGCACCGGGAGCGGCCCAAGCCGCCCGGATCACCGGCCTCCCCGGCGTCACCGAGACCCGCATCCCACCCGGCTCCGACATGCCCCCCTTCACCTGGGGCGACCGCTTCTTCTTCGCCGGCGACGACCGCAAACGCCCGTTCGCCACCATCGTCGGGCACGACGTCCCCGACTTCGACGAACGATCCCGCCTCGCCGAACCCGGCCGCTACCGGCTCAACATCGAGGTAGGACGCGCCGAGTTCCAGAACCTGTTCGGCTACGGCCCGGAAGACTTCGCCACCCACAGCGACAAACTCGACTTCACCGAAACCGACCGCCTCCTGCCCCACCCGGCCTACGCCGTACAGGGCTGGGCCTGCGTGGTCAACCCGGGCCCCACCACCGCCGACGAGGTGGACCGGCTGCTCACCCAGGCACGCACCCGCAGCGCCGACCGCCAGCACCGCAAAACCCGGCACCCGTAGCCGACCCGCCGCCCGGGGCTTGCTCGCCCGCGACGAGTCGACCACGCTGCCGGCTCTGCGGCGACAGAGTTCACGCACCCGGCGATGTACCTCTGTCACGCCCGGCCGGGCGGCACCCCCGCGCCCTGGTCAGCGCCCCCCGCAGCGCGCTGAAGGGCGCGGCTCTGCCGCTGAGCGAGGTCGTCGCCGCCATCCTGCTCAGCGAGGTCGTCGCCGCCATCCTGCTCAGCGAGCTCTTCGCCGCCGCCGACCGCACGCCGCGGCGGTGAAGGTGGTCGTCGAGCTCTTCGCGGTCGCGCAGACCGCGACGTCCGGCCATCCCACCGAGGCGGAGCGCGCGGTACGGCAGGCAACGCGGGCGACCCTCACGGTCTGACCCGCGCGGAGGCGCCGGCGATCTCCTCTTCCCGGGTCGACTCGTTCGCGTCAGTCGATCTGGAGGGAGCGGATGGAGTTGCCGTACCAGATGCGGTCGATGGCGCTGGTGGCGGTGGCCGGGTCGGTGGCGGCGCCGGCGGTCAGCAGCAGCGGGACGAAGTGGTCGGCGGTGGGGTGGGCGACCGCGGCGCCGGGTGCCTTGGCGCGGTAGTCGGTCAGGGCGTCGAGGTCGCCGCGGGCGAGCGCGTCGGCGGCCCAGCCGTCGAAGGCTTCGGTGTGACCGGCGAGGGCGGGGTTACGCATGACGGCGAAGCTGTGCGTCATGAACCCGGAGCCGATGACGAGGATGCCCTCCTCGCGCAGGCCGCGCAGACGCCGGCCGAGGGTCAGCAGGGCCTGCGGGTCGAGGCTGGGCATGGACAGCTGCACGACCGGCACGTCCGCGGCCGGGTACATGGCCATCAGCGGGATGAAGGCGCCGTGGTCGAGGCCCCGGCCGGTGAACTGGTGCACCGGGGTGTACCGGCCCAGCGTGCCGGCGACGCGGCGGGCCAGGTCGGTGGCGTCCGGGGTGGCGTACTGCAGCGTGTAGTAGCGAGGGTGGAAGCCGCCGAAGTCGTAGTACAGCGGGGTACCGGCCGCGGATCCGGTGACCGCGGCCGGGGCATTCTCCCAGTGCGCGGAGACCACGACGATCGCGCGGGGTTTGGGCATGGACCGGCCCCAGGCGTACAGGTCGGCGAGCCATTGCGGGTCGTCGAGGGTGGGCGGGGCGCCGTGGCTGACGAACAGGGCCGGCAGCGGCCCGTCGGCCGGTTCCCAGATGCGCTGGTCACGCGCCTGCGGCAGGACCCGGGCGAGCAGGTCGTCGTAGGCACCGGCCGGGGTGGCCGGGCGGAACGGGTCAACGGTGTGGCTGGTCACGAGATGCACCTGCTGTCGTCGCGATGGCCGGGGGGCGGCCCGGTGCCGGGTCAGAACGAGTACGGGCCGAACCGGCCCCACGCCACGAAGACGGCGAGGACCAGCAGGACCACGTTGACGGCGATGGCCTGGTGCTCCTTGCGCCGGGCGTGCGTCGCGATCGCGCCGACCATGACCAGGGCCAGGCCGGTCGCGGCGAGCGGGACCAACACCGGCGCGACGCCGAGCAGCGCGGGCAGGATCAGCCCGACGGCAGCAAGGAGCTCCAGTGCGCCGATCAGCTTGACCATGCCGGGGCTGAAGTCCTCCGTCCAGGCCATGCCGGACGCGGCGAGCTTCTCCTTCGACTGGGACAGCTTCATCACTCCGGCGGCCGCGAAAGCCGCGGCAAGCAGGCCGGCGATGATCCACAAGACGACGTTCACCAGGTTCTCCAGGCATGCGATGACTTCAAGCGTTAAGTCGAACCGTAGCCCGCGATTACTTCAATGTGCAAGTCATTCCGCGGTGGGATCACTTCAGCTGTGAAGTTATGCTCGACCCATGGCAGATGCTCAGGAACCACGGTGGCTGGACGAGGACCAGAGCCGCACCTGGCTGGCGCTGGCCGCATTGATGATGCGGCTGCCCGCGGCGCTGGACGCCCAACTGCAGCGTGATGCAGGGCTCAGCCACTTCGAGTACCAGGTGCTCGCCGGGCTGTCGATGGCACCGGAGCGCACCCTGCGGATGAGCGTGCTGGCCGGCTTCGTCGAAGGGTCACTGCCGCGGCTCTCCCAGGTCGTCTCCCGGCTGGAGAAACGCGGCTGGGTCGAGCGCACCCCCGACCCGGCCGACGGACGCTACACCCTCGCGATCCTGACCGACTCCGGCTGGGACACGGTCGTGGCCACCGCCCCGGGACACGTCGCCGAGGTCCAACGGCTGATCTTCGACGCCCTCACCAAGGCCCAGCAGCGCCAACTCGGCGAGATCGGCCGACGCATTCTCGCCACGATCGACCCCGGCGACCCCTGCCTCACCGGCCGCCTGCCCTGAAGGATCCTCGCCCGGGGGCCGCCCGTAGTTTTCAGACCAAAAACAACGGTAAGCAGTTGATCTAGGGCGCCATCTGGGGGCGGCTGCCGCAGAGCGGCCGGGTTGCCGGGCGCCGGTCGCCGATTTCGCGATCCCGCTACGTGGGATGGAGGGTCAGCGCCGGTGCCGTCGGTGGTGCTCGTCGTTCTCGGCGGTGATGCGGGCGGAGGTCTCTTCGCCGAGTTGGACGTAGATGCCGAGGGTGGCCAGGTGCCGGTGGCGGGATTTGGCCTGGAGTTCGGCGGCGCTGCGGCCGCGGGCGGCGAGGTGGGTCAGTCCGCTGTGGCGCAGCTGGTGGAGGGTGAATCCGGCGCCGTGGGGGTCGTGCAGCTTGGACGCCTGCTTGAACAGGTATTCGGCGCGCGGGTAGGACAGCCGGCCCCGCCCGGTCTCGGGGCAGATGTCTCCGGTCGCCGGCGCCCGCCGTCCGGCGGCGGGGGCGCGTCGGTCGGCGAGGAACACTGGCCCGTCGCGGCGCCCGGCCAGCAGCCGAGGTAGGAGGCGGGCGGTCGGGGTTTCCCAGTGCACGTACGCGCGGTCGCCGCCTTTCTCGGTGACGAGGGCGCGGCGGAACTCCATGTCGAGGTCGGGCACGTCGAGGCCGAGGATCTCCTCGGCCCGGGCGCACGTTTCGTAGAGCATCCGCCAGAGCACCCGCTCGCGCAGCGGGTTGCGGTCGTCGGTGAACAGCCGTTCGAGGCGGGCCCGCGGGATCGCTTTGTCGCGGCGGCGGGTGGCCTTGCGCCGTTCCAGGCGCCGGCCGGGGTCGACGGTCAGCCACTCCTGCCGAGCGCAGTAGGCGGTGAACGAGGTGAGCGCGGACAGGTGCTTGTTCCAGGTGTTGGCGGCCCGCTCGTCCCAGCGCGCCATGGTCTGCGCGTAGAGCTCGGGAGTGAGTGCGGCGACCGGCAGCTGGTCGCCGGCGGTCCCGCGCAGCCGGCGCAGGGTCTCGGTGTAGGTGGTGCGGGTGCCGGGGTCGTCGCGGAAGCGCTCGAGGAAGGCGTCGACGGCGACGACGAGCGGCACGGGGCGTCCGGCGGTCGGCAGCGGGATCACGGACACTCGAACGGGCTCCTCGCGGCGATGTGACAGAGAATATGGCCGAGTCGCCGCCGCGGCTGCGGCGGCGGACCGCAGGCCAGACAGGGTCGCCCGGCGGCTATGTGACACAGAATACGGGATTCTATGTCACAAGCGTGGAACGGTGCTGTTTAAGAACGGCCGCGCCGTTGTCAGCGCTCAACGGCCGCCTCGTTGTCAGCAGTGCGGTCACCCCGTTGTCAGCAGCCACACTCAGAGGCTAGAACTGGCGTTTCCCGCAGTCGTGGGCACGGGATGTCTCACGTCCTCTGCACTGAGGTGTGTGGACTCGGTCGTCTGTTCAGGGGACGGCAGGTGGTTGGCGGCTCGCTACGGTGGGTGCGGGTCTGGTCCACAGTGTGACGGATTGTTCTGGGAGGTGCTGGGTGCCGGTGGTGGAGGCGTCGGTGGTCGCTGGGATGGTGATCGCGTGGGCGGTACGCAAGGCACGCCGGGCTGGCGGCCGGGTGGATGAGACGGTCGATGCGGCGATCGACGCGGGCGCGGACCGGTTGCACGAGGTGGTGCTGGCCAAGCTGGGTCGACCGGTTCAGGACGATCTGGCCGAGGAAGCGGCAAGCGAGTCGGGGCAGGTCAGTGAGTTGACCCGGCAACAGGTCGAGTTGGCGGTGGCGGCGGCCGCGCGTCGGGATGAGACGTTCGCGCAAACGGTGACCGCGCTGTTGGAGCAGATCCGCCAGGCCGAGCGGGCGGCGGGTACGCAGGTGCTGGCCGCGCCGGGGTCGACGGTGTTCACCGGCGGGGTAACCGCGACCGCGCAAGACGATGCGACCGCGATCGGGCAGGCCGGCACAGTCAATATCGGCAACCGGCGCCGGGAGGAGCCGGACCCTCACCGGCCGGGTCGGCCCGGCCACTGACCGGACCCGGCGACGACGGTGCTTCTGCGAAGGCGCCGGGGTGGCATGCCGTGCCGGGGTCGGGGGTGCTCGGGCATGGTGAGCAGGGCGGGGTCGGGATCGGCATGGCCCAGCTTGTGAACGTGTTCCTGTACGGGACGGGGCCGCTGGTGACACCGCGGTCGGCGTATCTGGCGCAGGTCCGCCGGATCGCCCCGCCCCGGTTGCAGGACCGGGGCCTGGAGTTGGCCGAGTTGGCCGGGTTCTGCCTACAGGAGCAGCGGGGCCCGTATGTGTGGTGGCAGGCGGGGCCGTGGGCGGGTAAGTCGGCGTTGTTGTCGACGTTCGTGCTGCATCCGCCGGATGAGGTCCGGGCGCAGGTGCAGGTGGTGGCGTTCTTCATCACCGCCCGCCTAGCCGGTCAGGACACGCGGGCGGCATTCGTCGCGGCGGTGACCGAGCAGCTGACCGCGTTGACTGGGCAACCGGCGCCGAGCACACCGGACGAGGGGTTGCGGGAGGCGTGGCTGCTGGACCTGCTCGCCCAGGCGGCCGAAGCCTGCCGACAGCGGCAGGTGCGGCTGGTGTTGCTGGTCGACGGCTTGGACGAGGACCGCAGCACGGCCAGCGGCGACCACGCGCACAGCATCGCCGGGCTGCTCCCGGCGGAACCGCCGGCCGGGATGCGGGTGATCGTGGCCGGGCGGCCGAACCCGCCGATCCCGGACGACGTGCCGCACTGGCATCCGCTGCGCGATCCGGGCATCGTGCGCCGGCTGTCCGCGTCGGCGTACGCGCAGGATCTGCAGCACCTCGGCAGGGCCGAGATCAAACGCCTGGTGAACGGAAGCCCGATCGAGCAGGACCTGCTCGGGCTGCTGACCGCGGCTCGTGGTGGCCTGTCCGGGCCCGATCTGCGGGAGCTCACCAGCGCCGATCTGGTCGAAATCGAGAACGTGCTGCACACCGTAGCCGGGCGGACCTTCACCCGCCGCACCGCGCAGTGGGATCCGGCCACCGGGCCCGAGGTGTACCTGCTCGGCCACGAGGAACTGCAACAGGCCGCCACCAGCTACCTCGATCGAACCCGGCTGGCCGAATACCGCACCCGCTTGCACGCCTGGGCCGACACCTACCGCACCCCCACCGACGGCGGCCCTCCCTGGCCGGCCGACACCCCGGAATACCTGCTCCGCGGCTACCCCCGCATGCTGGCCACCACGGGCGAGGTCTCCCGGCTGGTCGAGTTGGTCACCGACCCGGACCGCCATGACCGGATGCTCGACCTGTCCGGCGGCGACGCCGCCGCCATCACCGAGATCACCACCTGCCAAGACCTCGTCCTGGCCCAAGCCGAACCCGACCTCGAAGCCATGGCCCTGCTCTCGATACACCGCAACAACCTGGCCGACCGCAACACCGCCATGCCCACCGATCTGCCCGCCGTCTGGGCACAGCTCGGACAACCCGCCCGCGCCGAAGCCCTCGCCCACGCCATTCCCGACCCGCGATGGCGGGCAGAGGCGCTGGCCGCGCTGTCCGCCGCGCTGGCCACCACCGGCGCTCACGACCGGGCCGAGCAGATCACCGGGGCCATCACCGACCCATACTGTCAGGCAAAGGCGTTGGCCACGCTGTCCGCCGCAGTGGCCGCCACCGGCGATTACGACCGGGCCGAGCAGTTGACCGTCAACGCTGAACAGATCGCCCGGGCCATCACCGACCCGTACACGCAGGCGCTGGCGCTGGCCGCGGTGGCCGCCGCGGTGGCCGCCACCGGCGATTACGACCGGGCTAAGCAGTTGACCGTCAACGCTGAGCAGATCGCCCGGTCCATCACCGACCCAGACGGACAGGAGCAGGCATTGGCCGCGGTGGCCGCTGCGGTGGCCGCCGCCGGCGATCACGACCGGGCCGTACGGATCGCCCGAGCCATCGCCGACCCGGACCGGCAGGCATATGCGCTGGTCAACCTGGCCAGAACGGCAAGTACCGCGAGGGCACGCCGGTTGTTGGGGCAGGCCTTCGCCATCAGTAAATGGTGGATACCGTTGCGGGTGGTGACACGGGTGGAGCCGCGGGTGGTGTTGCGGATCGCTGACGTAGTGTCCGGTAACCGGAGGTCGCCGCCGATGCCGCGCTCGTCACCGACAAGGCGCTAACCGTGGTCGCCGACGGGCTGAACCTGCAGCAGGCCAGCGAGCGGCTGCTCGACCACGACTCGCTCGTGCAGGACGTGGCCGACACCGCCCGCGCGTATGCCGGCGTCGTGGAGCTCACCCCGCCGGACTTCCTAGAAACCGAGCGCACACCCTGACCGTGACGATCAAGGCCGACCTGCACCGCAGCGTGCTGGTCACCGCCGATCGCGGTGCCGCCCCGCAGCCGCGCGAGCACACCCTGTTCCGCGCCTCGCACCACTTGCACCAGCTCGGCCAGACGCTCGGCGAGGTCGTCCTGGAGCCGGTCCCGTACGGCATCCCGATGTGCGGGCCCGCGGGCGAGGAGATCACCTGCGAGATCTGCGGGCGCGTGGTCGGCGCCGACGTCGCCGCATTTTGCAGATCGGTACGACGATCCCTCGGGAGATCAAGATCTGCTCGACCACCTGCGCCCGGGCGGCCGACGCCGGCGAACACGGCTACTGAACCACCAGCGCGAGGGTCCACTGGACTGGTGACCAACCGGCCGGGACCGGGGGTCCACGCCGGCGAGCTCCAGTTTCCGACTGTAGAGTTACAGTCGGAAAGATAAACCGGACCCGAGGTACCCAGCCTGGAAACCTGCACCTCGGGCCACAGCGAGTAGGAGTTTGCCATGGCTTCCTTCAAGGAGCAGATCGTCTTCGACGTAACCGGCTGGACCGAGTCGGAGCGCGCCGAGTTGCTGGCCGCCCACACCGCGGTGCAGAACAAGCGGGCCGCCGCTGCGGCGGCCGACGAGCAGGCCGCCCACGGCGGTTGGACCGGCGCCAGCCGGACCCTGCTGCTCAGCCGGCTCACCGCAGCTGGCGCGAACGTGGTGGCCCAGAGTTTCGCCGCCGCCCTTGCGTCGGGCGGATACGTGACCCGGGACAAGGTGTACGAGCTCGGGAACTATCCGGCGGACCGAGTCCTGAAGGGCTTCACCCGGCCGATCAACCGGATCGTTGCCGAGATGCGGGCCAGCGGCGAGATCCCCAGCGACGCGGTCGACCCGTTCGTGCCGGCGTATGACCAGGTAACCGGCCGAGCGATCGGCTTTCGGGTTGCGCCGGAAATCGTCGCACTCGGTTAAGACCGGGCACCACCTTCGTACGGCGGGCAGCGTCGGTGTTCTTGCAGAGCGCCGGCGGCTGCCCGTCATTTATCCGGCCGTGACCGAGCCGGTGACGCGCAGCGGCCGGTAGCCGTCGGTGTCGAGCTGGGCGAGCTCGCCGTCGATGTCGACCGAGTGCGTGCCGTAGAAGTGCACGTTCTCGTGGTGGGTCGGCCAGATGTGCGCCAGGACCTCATCGTCGACGTCGCGGCCGGCCCGGCGCAGGGCGGCCACGCCGAGGCCGTGGTACTCCGTCGACCAGCAGACGATCGCGTTGGTGGCCAGGGTCAGGCACCACATCTGCTCGGACTGCTGCTCGTGGTGCCGGCGCCGCAGCGCGCCCTCGCCGGCGTACGCGAGGGAGCGGCGCAGGGCGTGCAGGTTCTCGCCCTTGTTCAGCTGCCGGGCGATGCGCCGCCGGTAGGTCTCGTCGGCCAGGTATCGGGCGGCGTAGACCGTGCGGCGCAGCGCCCCGTACTCCTTGATCGCGCTGGTCAGCGCGTTCTGCTGCCGTTTGGAGGAGCACAGCTTCCCGACCACCAGGGCCGCGGTCGCATGGCCGCCCTGCACCGAGGCGGCGACGCGCAGCAGGTCGTCCCAGGTGCTCGTGATCAGGTCGGTGTTCAGGCGCCGGGTCAGCAGGCCGCCGGCCCGCGGGTAGCGGGCGAGGAAGTCGGCGTTCGGCCCGGTCCGGTACAGGGTGATCTTCCCGAGGTCCCGGATCCGCGGGGACAGCTGCTTGCCGACCAGGTCGAACAGCGCGAAGTTGGCCAGGGTCGCGCCGTGGGTGTCGGTGGCGTGCTCGAAGACCGGCAGGTCGGTCTCGTTGCCCAGGAGCCCGTCGAGCACGTAGTGCGACTCGGGCGCGGTCGCGACGATGACCTTCGTGTCGAACGTCGAGTGCTGGTCGGAGACGTGGGTGTAGGTGGAGACGCCCTGGCCACGGGCGAAGTACCGGGACAGGTGCCGGGCGGTGATGGATTTGCCCTTGACTGGGAACCGCTGCCCGTCGGAGCTCGACAGGGTGCCCGAGCCGAATGCCTGGGTCAGCGGGAGTCGGTGGTGGTAGTTCACGATCGCCGCGTTCGCCGCCTCCAGGGTCTCCGGGCGGAAGTACCACTCGGCGGTCCAGGCGAGCACGTCGTACGGCACGCCGCAGGACTCGGCCATCGCGGACAGGCCCATGTTCGTGGCCTCCGCGATGATCACGTACAGCAGGTTGCGCTTGAGCTCGGCCGGCCGGGCGACCTTCCCGCCGGCGTGCACCAGGTGGTCGGTGAACCCGGTCCGGGCGTCGACCTCCACCAGCACCGACGCGATCGGCACCCGCGGCAGCATCCCGGCCAACTCAGTACGCAGCGCGTCGGCCTCGGCCGGCACGTCCTCGGCGGTCAACGGCGGGATGATCAGCTCGCCATCGTCGGTGAGCCGGACCTCGCCCGGGTTGCCCTTCGCGAGCTGGCTCTCCAGGTCGGCCAGCGCGGTGTGCAACTCGTCGTCGGCCTGCGCGAGCGCATCGACGGCGTCGCCCGGCTTGCCGACCAGGTGGCAGAACTCCACCTTCCGCGGCGCCCACCCCTGCGGGGTGAGCAGGAACGACGCCGGATCGGCATACCGGCGCGAGCCGGGCACGAAGACGTCGCCGGAGCGCAGCCCGTCGCGCAGGCCGACCAGCACCGCCAGCTCCCAGTACCGGCGGTACGCGGTGACGTCACCGGCCTCCGCCGCGGCGGCGAGATAGCCGGCCCACTTCGTCGGCACGAAAGCGACCGGGGCGCCGGCCGGCACCTTCCTGGCGCCGGTGGCGTACAGCCCGGCCAGGATCCCGACGGCCTGCAGCAGCTGCTCGGTGCCCGGCCCTCCGGCGAACCGGACGGCGGCCAGCACGGCCGGGGCGAACTGGCGCAGGTACGACATGGAGGCGTCGAGCATGCTGAGCTGGCCGTGATCGCGGGGCAGCCGCTCGCCGCGCTCGGCCCACGCCGCCCGCATCCGGTCCATGCCGATGCTGGTGCGCAGCAGGCCGCCGATCCGCTCGTCGCCAATCGCCGTGTCGAGCACGATGGTCAGGATCTCGTCCAGCAGCGCCTGCCGGTTCTCCCCGCCCTTGGCCCGCTCCGCGAGAGCCTCGGCGACCTTCTGCTTCGCCGCGGACTCCCGGCCGCTGATCGCCTGGTCGAACAGCAGCAGCGTCTCGTCGAGCACATCGACCGCCGACTGCGCCAGCAGCGTGAGCAGGATCGGATACCGGCGCTCCGGCTCCCGGCGTTGCAGCGCCTGCCCGGTCAACCGGCGCCCGACCCCGGCCAGGAACCGGCGGCGCTCGGCCGGCAGCATCGACAGGTCCAGGGTGTGCGCATCAAGGCGGCGCAGGTAGGCCAGCTTCTCCAGCTCCGCCTTCACCGCGGCCGGGCTCGACGATGTCGGGCCCACGCCCAGCCAGGCCAACGGGGTCCGGCCCAGGTAGGCGTCCGGGACCAGAAGCAGGTCCAGCTCGGCGCACCGCCGGTCGGTGAGCAGGTGCTTCACCCGAGTCCAGGTCTCCGTCCGAGCGCGGGCCCGGGCCGCGGCCACCCGCCGCAGCAGCAGGATCACCCCGGGCCGGATCACCCGCGCCGACAGCAGGTACTCGCAGGCCAGCCGGAACAGCAGCTTCGGCGAGTCGTGCTCCATGGCCCGGGCGAACAGGAACTCGTCGAGGTCCTTCCACTCGGCGGTGTCCATCGACCGCCAGCCGGCGTAGCCGGCCACCTCACGCAGATGATCCGTACGGGTCTGCTCCCGCTCGCCGTACCCGCGCAGCTCACCCATCGCGATCCCGAGCCGCTGCGACAATCGGCCCACCGCCGCGGCCGGCGCCGCCGCGACCTCGTCCGGTACGAACCCGAGCCACGGCAGCGTGCACAGCTGGACCGCCACGCCCGGCAGGTTGCGGCCGGTACGGAACTGGCGCACGAACGCCTCGTCCGCACCGGTCAGCGTGAAGTACCGGATCAGCTCGGCCCGGTTGATCTCCGGGAAGCCCCGAAGCCTCGCCAGTTCCTCCGCCGAGAACACGTCCTGAGTCGCCACGAACTCACCGCCTGAGCATCGACCGTCACCAAACGGACGGCACGCTAGGGCGCGGGACAGAGCTTGATCAACCCTCAGTTCTTAGCGTTGTTTTTGGTCTGGAAACTACGGACGGGCCCCGGGGTGTGACTGACGTGCGGACGCGGCTGCGGCAGATCCGAGTCGACGCGCGGCCCAACGTTCCTGCTGTCCGAGCGCGAGCATGCCGCCCGGTTCTCCCTGCCCGGCTTCTTGTTGCCGACCGTTTGCGGACGCCGGAAAGCGCGGATCCCACGCCCCGGGTGATCGGCGCCTACGAAGCTCGTCGGCGAGGCTGACCGGCTGCCGCGAGCGGTAGCCGAAGACCGGACGAGCCGCCCGGTCGGTGGCGAGCCCAAGCCGGGCGGGGATGTCGTTGATTCCTTTTTGGTTTGGCCTTTGACTTTGTGGTGCGCCGGTGAGCTGGCGCACCGTCTGTAAGCCGTCCTAGGATGCTGGTGGAGGAGCGTGACTCACCGGCGTCCGGCTCGGGCCAGGGCGACCTCCGCCTGGGCTGCCAGGGACGCCACCAGGTCTGCTGCGGGCGGCAGATCGGTGATGAGGTCGATCGCCTCGCCGGCCCAGACCGGCAGCGGCGGGATCGCGCCGCGAGCCACGTCGGCGTTGTAGTCGGCGCGTGCCCGGGTGCTGGCGGCCAGCTCGGCCTCCCGGCCACGCCACCGGTCCAGATGCGGGTGGGGCAGGGTGCGAGCCGTGTACTGAGCGGGCCAGCGGGAGCCGCGCACGATGTCGAGGATGCGGTGGCGCTCGGTCTGCGCGCCGCTGCCCGCCACGATCGCCGTCGTGGCCGCGGGATCGGCCAGCGACTCGGCCGTGGCCTGGAACCGGCTGCCCAGCAACGCGCCCGCCGCACCCAGCGCCAGGGCCGCCGCCACGCCCCGGCCGTCGGCTATGCCGCCCGCGGCCAGCACCGGAGTCGGCGCGGCCAGATCCACCACCAGCGGCACGAACGACACCGTGGACCGGCCGTGGCGCGCACCGTGACCGCCGGCCTCGGTGCCCTGGGCCACGATGACATCGGCGCCGAGATCGACCGCACGTCGAGCCTCGTCGAGACCGGTCACCTGGATGATCAGCGCCGCGCCCGCCTGCCGCACCGGCCCCACCAGGCGGCTCGGATCGCCGAACGAGAACATCACCGCCCGCGCGCCGCGCTCGAGCACGTGGTCGACGGCGCCCGGCTCGACCGCCCACGTCAGGAAGCCGGCGCCCCACGGACGCTCGGTGCCCGCCGTCAGGATCGCCAGCTCGCGACGCAGCCACTGTCGCTCGCCGTCGCCGGAGCCCAGCAGCCCCAGCCCTCCCCCGGTGGAGACGGCCGCGGTCAGAGCGCCGCCGGCCGACCCGCCCATCGGGGCGAGCACGATCGGATGCCGGATGCCGAACAGTTCCGTGAACCCCGTTGTCAACGCCATGACGGCATCTTGGCCCGGCCCGGCCGGGAGCGCATCGGACCGTGGTACGAGACCGCCACCGAAGAAAACAGGGAGAAGGCTTGAACCTTTTCGCCCCCGGCATGAGTTGACACTTCGCCGAGAGAAATGAGGTGCCGACAGTGACCGACCCGGACGCTGACTTTGCGGCGTACTTCGCCGGGCAGGTGAGCTCCGTGCGCCGTGTCGCCTACGCCCTGTGCGGGGACTGGCACACCGCCGACGACCTGGTGCAGACGACCTTCATCAAGCTGTACCCACGATGGCGGCGCGTGCGGGACGGGTCGGTCGACGCCTACGTACGCCGGATCCTGGTCAACACGTACCTGAGCCACCTGCGCAAGCACCGGCGCGAGACGGTCCTCGCCGAGCTGCCGGACACACCGGCCCCGCAGGCCGACACCCATGAGGACCTGAGCCAGGCGCTGCGGCGGCTGCCCGCGCAGCAGCGCGCCGTCCTAGTCCTGCGGCATCTGGAAGACCTGTCGATCGCTGACGTCGCCGAGGTGCTGCACCTGGCCGAAGGCACCGTCAAGAGCCAGTCCGCCCGGGGCATCGCCGCGTTACGCGCCGCGATGAGCCGCTCCGCCCAGCCGAAGGAGCAGTGAGACCGTGCCCGACCCCACCGACACCCAGATCCACGACGCCCTCGTCGCCTACACCAGCACCGAACCGCCGCTCTCCTTCACCTTCGACGAGGTCCTGGCCGGCGGCCGCCGCGTGCGGCGCCACCGCCGGCTCGTCGTGGCCGGCGCCGCCGCGGCCGTGACCGCCGTGGCCGCCATCGGTGTTTCGCTCGGCCTGCCGCACCGCGGGCCCGAGCGGGCACCGGCCCCGGACGCGGTGGCCGGGCCGTCCTGGTCGACCCTGGACCCGGCGCCCTACTGCCGGACGGCGAGCGCCAGGCCGACCAGCCCTCTGGTCAAGCCCACCACCGTCACCAGCGAGAAGAACGGCTACCCGATCCGGATCCCGGCGGAACCGGCCGACCACGCCGCCGCCCGGATCAGCTGCTACCTGGCCACGGCGGTGCCACCGCTGCTGCCCGATGTCACCTACCACCGGTCCCCGACGACGCCGGACGACATCGCGCCCCTCCAGGCGTATCCGGCACGGGTCTTCGACCCCTCCCACCCCGCCGACACCACACCGCCGTTCATCACCGCCGGCGCCACCGTCGCCGACGACCGGGGCGTCGGCGAGATCGGATTCGGTGCCACCCCGGCGTACGAGAGCACCGCCGAGGCCACCGCGAACTGTGCCGGAGGCTGCGCCGTGCGCCAAGGGCCGCACGGCGAGACCGTCATCGTCCTCGACACGACCGCGGCATCGGGCTACCACCAGGTCGAGGTGCACGCCTACCGCGGAAACACGATGATCACGGCGAGCGCCTCGAACGCGGTGCCGCCGGTCACCGCCCCCGGCGAGGCAATCAACGCCGACGACCTCCAGCCCACCCGCAAGGATCCGCCTCTCACCGCGGACCAGCTCATCGCGCTCGCCTGCGCCCCCGGGCCGGCGGTTTTCTCCTGAAGGGCCAGCCGTATTGCCGATGCCGCCGGAGGGGTCAGGGTCGTTGATTCCTTTTTGGCCTCAGGTGGGCGCCCGTCGGCGACGCGGCGCACACCCCGTAGAGCATCCTTGGATGTTTGCTTGGTTACTGCGTCGTCGCTCACGTGCGGGGGCGAGCGGGGCAGGAACCGGGGGAAAAGGAGCGCACAATGGGCGGCGTGCCGCGACCGACGTCCGAATCACCGCCCATCCGGCACACCGCCGATCCCACGCAGACCCGCGAGGATCTCGCGGTTCTGCGGCCCGACCTGGTCGAGCCGTACGACGCCGAGCTCGCCGGGGCGCGGGCCGCGGTGCTCGGGCGGCTGCTCGGGGCGCTGGACCGGGAGCCGTTGCCGGGGCTGGGCCGGCGCCGCGCCGGGGAGGTGTCGTTCCCCGGGGTGACGGTGCGGTACCCGCGGGCGGCGGCCGCACCGTTCGCGCCGGCCGGGGCGGGCCTGGAGGTGACCGTCCGGGCCGACACCGCGCCGGGCGACGAGCCGGACGAGGGCCGACAACCGGCCTGGCTGGACAGTGACGCCTGGGTGCACGAGCTGTCGCCGGGGGCGTTCATCACCGATCCGGGTACGCTCGTGCGGGTGCTCTGGCCGGGCAGCGACCTGGCCGCCGAGATCGACAACAGCGTCGCCAACCTGGCGCTGGCCCGAGCGGCGGCCACCCGGCACGACCCAGCCGCCCTGCTGAAAGCACCGGACCCGGACGGCCTCGCCCGGGCCGAGCAGTCCATCGTCGACGGTCATCCGCTGCACCCGTGCTGCCGCACCCGGGGCGGGATGAGCGTCGCCGATGTGCTCGCCTACGCGCCCGAGCACTCCCCCACGATCCGGCTGCGCCGCCTGCGCGTCCCGGCGGACCGGTGGCACGGCACCGCCGAGCCGGTCCTGCTGGCCCACCCGTGGCAGGCCGAGCGGATCCGGGACGCCTACCCGTGGCTGGCCGACGCCGGCGAGACCGGCCCGGTCCGGCCGCTGATGTCGCTGCGCACGGTCGCCACGGCCGGCGGCGGCCCGCACGTCAAGACCGCCGTGGACGTGCAGATGACCTCGGCCGTGCGCACCGTCTCGCCGGCCGCGGTGGAGAACGGGCCGAACCTGTCCCGGCTGCTCCGGCTCGTCCTGCACGACCTGCCGATCGACGTGCTCGCGGAGACCGCCGCCGGGGTGGTGCTGATCGACGGCCTGCCGCAGCGGCACCTCGCCTTCCTCGTCCGGGAGGCGCCCTGGCTCGCACCCGGCGAGGTCGTCGTGCCGATCGCCCTGTTCGGGGCGCACCCGGCGCTGCTGGGGACGGTGCCCGACCCGTACGAGATGATGGGTCTGCTCGGCCGCCTGCTGTTCGCGCCCCTCGCGAGAGTGCTCGACCGCGGCATCGCGCTGGAGGCGCACGGGCAGAACACCCTGGTCGTGCTGCGCGACGGCCGGCCGGTCCGGATCCTGTACCGGGACCTCGGCGGCGTGCGGGTCAGCGCGCGACGGCTGGCCGGGCACGGGTTCGAGGCGCCGCCGTTGCGCGGTGACCTGCCCAGCGACGACCCCGCCGTGCTGCGCACCAAGCTCGCCGCCGCCGCCCTCGGCACCGTCGCCGCCGAGCTCGTCGCGGCGCTGACCCGGCGCGGCGCCGACCCGCACCGGCTGTGGGGCATCGTCGCGGCGGCGCTGACCGAGACCGGCACCGCGGACGTGCCGCACCTGCTGCGCGAGCCGCTGCCGGTCAAGGCGACCACCGCGATGCGGCTCGCGGCCGACCCGCTCGACGACATCTGGGCCGGTCTGGACAACCCCCTGGCGGTACACGCATGACGAGAAGCCTCTCGCCGGAACGCCTCGCCCACATCGAGGCGGCCCTCGCCGTGCACGCCCCGGAGCTGATCGACGGCTTCCTCGCGGCGCTGCCGGAGGCCGCGGACACGGTCGGCCGCCGGCTGCGCGGGGCGCTGACCCGCGAGGGCATCCGCGACATGGGGCCGGGACCGCGGCACGGCTTCAACCGGGTCGAGTACCCGGCCGCGGGCGTGGCCGACCCGGTCGAGCTGCTGGCCGGGATCGACGCGCCGGGGTTCGCGGCCGAGCTGCGCAACGCCGTGGTCAACCTGGCGATCGCGATGGCCCGCCCGCCGGCGCCGGTCGGCGACGACCCGGACTGGCAGGCGATCGGCCTCGAACGGCTCGCCGTCGCCGGGCACAACCTGCACCCGTGCGGGCGCACCCGGCTCGGCTGGGACACCAGCGACGTGCTCGCGTACGACCTCGAAACGCCGACGACCCGGCTCGGTTTCGTGGCGGTCGAGGGTGACCTGCGCATCGGCGACCGCATGTTCCCCGGCGGCGTGCATCCGGTCCACCCGTGGCAGCGGGACACGGTGCTGCCGACCCGCTACCGCGAGCTGCTGCGCGACGGCACCATCACGATCCTCGACGACGAGCTCGAGGCGGTGCCGACCGCCGCGCTGCGCACGCTCTGGGTGCCGAGCCTCGGCGAGTACTTCAAGGTCTCGCTGGACATCCAGGTCACCTCGACCCGGCGCAGCATCAGCGTCGCCAGCACCCGCAACGGCCCGGCCGTCTCCCGGTTGCTGCACCGTCTGGTGACCGACGACCGGGTCATGCTGATGGCCGAGACCGCGGGCGCGGCCGTCCCGGTCGGCTCCGGGCGGGACCTGTCGGCGATCCGGCGCGACGGGCTGGGCCGGCGGCTGCGGCCGGGCGAACGGGTCATCCCCGGCGGGGCGCTGCCGTTCCTGCTCGGCGACCTGGTCACCGGCGATCCGGGCGCCTGGCTGCGGGCGTACGCGGAAATGCTTCTCCCGCCCTTGCTGCGACTCACCGCCCAGGGCGTCGCGCTCGAGGCGCACCTGCAGAACTGCCTGCCCACCTTCGTCGGCGGATGGCCGCACCGGGTGGCGCTGCGCGACTTCGCCGGCTTGCGGCTGCACCTGCCCCGGCTGCGCGCGGCCGGGCACGACATCACGCTGTGGCCGGGCTCGGTGGTCGGCACCGACGACCTGGAGATCTTCCGGGCGAAGATCGGGTACACGCTGTTCCAGGCGCACCTCGGCGAGATCATCCTGCGGCTGGACATCGACGAGGACCGGGCGTGGCGGATCGTCCGCGAGGTGCTCGACGAGTGCTGCGCCGGCGACGACCACGCCGCGTTCACCGCGCCGATGGTGCCGCACAAGGCCCTGGTCCGGATGCGGATCGCCGGCGAGGGCGACGTGTACATCCCGGTTCGGAACCCGCTGCATGCACGCTGATCTGCTCCGCGCGCTGCCCGCGCCGGCCTGCGCCTACGTCTACGACACCGCGGCGCTGCGCGCGCGGGCCGCGATGGTCCGGCGAGCATTGCCGCCCAAGGCCACTTTGCTGTACGCGGTGAAGGCGAACGGCCATCCCGCCGTGGTCGAGGCCCTCGCCGGGGTGTGCGACGGTCTCGAGGTGGCCTCCGGCGGCGAACTGGCCCTCGCGGTGACGGCCGGGGCCCGGCGGATCGTCTTCGGCGGCCCGGCCAAGACCGACGCGGAACTGCGCGCGGCGGTCGCGGCGGGCGCCCTGATCAACGTGGAGAGCGAGCACGAGCTGCGCCGGCTCGCCGCGATCGCGCCCCGCCCGCCGCAGGTGTGCCTGCGGGTCAACCGTCCCGGCGGCGGGCTGCGCGGCAGCCACACGATGACCGGCGCGCCGACCCCGTTCGGTATCGACGAGAGCCGGCTCGGCGAGGCGTTGCGGGTCCCGGGCGTCGAGGTGGTCGGCTTCCACCTGCATGCCGTTTCCAACAACCTGGACGGTACGGCGCATGCGGCCTTCGTCCGGGACGCGCTCGACTGGTCTCTGCGGGCGGCCGGCAGCAACGGCGTCGACCTGCGCGTCGTCAACGTCGGGGGCGGTTTCGGCATCGACTACCAGAGCCGCGCCGAAATGGATTTATCGGATTTGTCGAGTGTGGTGGTGCCGGCCGGCCTCGACCTGATCTTCGAGCCGGGCCGGTACCTGGCCGCCGACGCCGGCGCCTACGCCGCCACGGTGCTGGATCTGAAGACCACCCACGGCCGCACCTTCGCCGTGCTGCGCGGCGGCACCCACCACTTCCGGCTCCCCGCGGCCTGGGGTTACAGCCACCCCTTCACGATCGTCCCGGTCGACGACTGGCCGCACCCGTACCCCCGGCCGGAGGTGACCGACACCGAGGTCGACGCCGTGGGTGAACTCTGCACGCCCCGCGACGTCCTCACCCGCGGCCGGCACGTGACCCGCCTGCGAGCCGGCGACATCCTCGTCTTCGCCCGGGCCGGCGCGTACGGCTGGGACATCTCCCACCACGAGTTCCTGCGCCACGACCCGCCGGTCTTCGTGATCGTCTGAGGGTCCGCCCGTCACCTGCCGCCGACCTTCTCGACGGCAGGTGACGGCGCACCTACTGCCTGGCCGTGGCCTCGAACGAGGCGGAGCCCAGCGCGTTGTGCCCGATCACGAAGCCCGCGACCGCGCCGTGCGTGCTGGCCGGCAGCCCCAGGCTCGGCACCGATAGCGCGACCACCGTGAACGTGTAGTGGTGCGTGACGTCCCCCGCCGGCGGGCACGGCCCGGTGTATCCGGACGTCTCGCCGTCGTTCGTGCCGCTGACCGCCGGCGCCGGCGGCAGCGCCCCGGTGGCCAGCGACGTCGTGCCGGCGGGCAGGTCCCAGGCGACCCAGTGCCAGAAACCGCTGCCGGTGGGCGCGTCCCGGTCGAACACCTGGATGGCGAAGCTCTGCGTGCCGGCCGGCGCCCCCGACCAGCTGAGCTGCGGCGAGACGCCGGCGTCCGCGCAACCCCAGAACCGCGCGGGGATGGGTTTGCCGGCCCGGATGTCGGTGCTGGTGAGCTTGAAGTGCTTGATGCCGGTGGGCAGGCCGGCGCGGACCTGGTGATAGCCGAAGTGCAGGACGGTGGCGGCGGATGCCCCGACCGCGGTGCCCAGGGTCAGGAGCACGACGGCCGCCACCACGGCGAAGCGACGGGTGATGCGATGCATGATCGACCTCCTCCGATGCTTTGATCGCTCCGATTCTGCAACGCCGCCGGTCCGCCGGCACACCCGCTCGGCCGGTCCGCCGGCGGACTTCGGTGGGCGCCGAACCGTCGGCGGGACATGATCGGGGCATGGACGACAATGCCGAGTCCCTGGCCGGGTGGGCGGCCCTGCTCGCCGACCGCACCCGGGCCGCGTTCTGCCTGGCCCTGCTCGACGGCCGGGCGTGGACCGTCGGGGAGCTGGCCAGGCACGCCGGCGTCGCCGTGTCGACGGCCAGCGAGCACGCCGACCGCCTCGTCGCCGGTGGCCTGCTGATCCAGCGCAAGCAGGGCCGGCACCGCTACCTGCAACTGGCCTCCGCCGAGACGGCCGCGCTGATCGAGACGGTGGCCGTGGCCGGACCGCCCGGCCGGCCGGAACCGGTGGTGTCCATGTCGGCCGTCCACCGCCGGAAGAACCTTGCGTACGCCCGCACCTGTTATGACCATATAGCGGGGTTCGTCGGGGTGGCGCTCGCCGACGGCCTGGCCGCCAACGGCTATGTCAGCCGGTCACACGGCCTGGTGGTGACCCCGCGCGGCAGCTCCTGGCTGACCTCGCTCGGCATCGTCCTCGACAGATCCGGCAAGCGCCCGGTGATCCGGGAGTGCCTGGACTGGACCGAGCGGCGCTCGCACCTGGCCGGGCAGGTCGGGGCGGCCCTGTGCCGGCACGCGTTCGACGCCGGCTGGATCGTGCGGATCGGCACCGGCCGGGCGGTCAAGCTGACCGCCCTCGGCGCCCGGGTCCTCGAGGATCAGCTCGGTGTGGTCAGCGACGCTGCGGCGACGGACTCACCCGGCGCAGCTCACGCAGTGCCTGCCGGCGCGCGTCGCCCTTGAGCGTGTCGATGTAGAGCGTCCCGGCCAGGTGGTCGGTCTCGTGCTGCAGCGCCCGGGCCAGGAACCCGGTCCCCGCGATCACCAGCGGCTCGCCGTACTGGTCGAAGCCGCGCGCCGTGACCGACATCGCCCGGGTGGTCGGAAAGCCGAGACCCGGCAGCGACAGGCATCCCTCGTCGTCGGTCTGCTCGCCCTCGAAGCCGGCGAGCACCGGGTTCACCAGGTGGCCGACCTGGCCGTCCACGTTGTACGAGAACACCCGCAGACTCACCCCGATCTGCGGCGCGGCGACCCCGGCCCGCCCCGGCACCCGGACGGTGTCCTCCAGGTCGGCGACCAGCTGCCGCAGCTCCGCGTCGAACGCGGTGACCGGGTCGGCCTCGGTGCGCAGCACCGGGTCGCCGAAGATCCGAATAGGCCGAACTGTCATGACCTAAAGGCTAGCGGCTCGTTACCCCGTCCAACCACCCCACCGCCGCCCATAACCGGACTGAAGGCTCAATTCAGGCGAACAAGGCGAGCTGCTCCGCCGCCAGCAGCTCGCGCAGCTTGCCGAGCGAGCGGCGGGTCTGGCTCTTCACCACGCTGACCGGGATCTCGAGCACGTCGGCGACCTGCTCGACGCTGTAGTCCTCGAAGTACCGCAGGATCACGATCGCCCGGTCCCGCGCCGGCAGGCCGGCGAGGGCGTCCAGCATGGTCAGCCGCAGCTCCGGGTTCTCCCGGTAGGCGGGCTCGTGCAGCACCCCCGGCGTCGACTCCGTCGACGACCGGCGACGACGGTGGTCCAGGTAGGCGCGGAGCAGGATCTTTTGCGCGTACGCGAGAAGGTTGTCGGCCTGGGTCGCCCGCCGCCAGCTCAGGAACAGCTTGGTGAGCGCGGTCTGGGTGAGGTCCTGGGCGAGGTGCCAGTCGTGGCACAGCATGAACGCGGTGGTGCGCAGGCGCTCGGCGTGCGCGTTCGCGAACTCCGCGAACTCGTCGTCGTCGGTCATGTCAGCCGAGCACCGGCAGGATCGGAAACTGCTTGGCGCCGTCCTCGACCAGGGCGGTGTCCATGGTCACGCCCCACCGCGGGTCGGCGGCGACGCGGACCGCCTGCTCCTCGGTGAGCGCGGGCATCGTCGGCGGGCCGGCCGGGTCGAGGCAGGAGCCGACGTCCACCTGGACGAGGGTGCCGTCGGGCCAGGCGGCGTCCACGACGGTGCCCTGCAGGCAGTTGTCCGGCACGTGGCTGATTGTCACCCTGACCGTCGCCCCGTGGGGCGAATTGTCACCGATCGGGCCGTTCCTCCCGACGCCCACGCGTACGATGCCCGGGCCCGAGCCGTCGTCGAGGTAGAGCTGCACCTGGAGATCGTCCTCGGCGGCCACCCCGGGGTGGCTGGTCCGCCCCGGAGGGAGCAGTTGAGTCAGAAGATGAAGCATCGCCGCTGATGTCGCTTTCTCCCGCGAGCCGTCGGCACGTGTCGTGCCGCTGCGGATGGTCAACGTACGCGCTTCGGCTGTGTTCGGGGGAACCGGCAGGGCGGGTGGCACGGATTGGGGAGAGATCACATCGACGGCGCCGGCCGGCGGATACCGACGGTTCGCGACCCCGCCGTCACCGACGAGAACGAAGGCGGCCGCCGCCGCGGCGATCGCCACCAGACCTGCCCCGATACGCCGGATACGCTGCTTTCGACGGATTCGCCGCCCGTCGCGGATCGCGGCACCGACCAGATCGCCCAGCGGCGGCGGCCGCTCGCAGCTCAGATCGGCCCGCAGCAACGCCCGCAGATCTTCCGTCACAAACCTCTCCCGCGCCCTCTTACGCAAAAGACGGGCCGGGCGTGCCGTTCGGTGACAGCGACCCTCGAAAAGTGTGATTTCTTGTCGTACCCCGGTGGCAGGGTGAGTGCCGTGCCCAAGACGCAGTACTACACCGCCACCACCATCGACGGCTTCATCGCCGACGAGCACAACTCGCTCGACTGGCTCTTCGAGGCCGCCGCCGACGACGAGTCGAACCCCTTCGCCGCCTTCTTCGCCGGGGTCGGCGCGTTCGCCATGGGCGCCACGACCTACCAGTGGGTGCTCGACCACGAGGGTCTCCTGGACCACCCCGAGAAGTGGAAGGCCTGGTACGGCGACGTCCCCGCCTGGGTCTTCACCCACCGCGATCTGCCCGTCATCCCTGGCGCCGCGGTGCAGTTCGTCCAGGGCGACGTCGGCCCGGTCCACGCCGCGATGACCACGGCCGCCGCCGGGAAAAATCTGTGGATCGTCGGCGGTGGCGCCCTGGCCGCCGACTTCGCCGACGCCGGCCTGCTCGACGAGCTGATCCTCGGCGTGGCCCCGGTGACGCTCGGGGCGGGCGCGCCGCTGCTCCCCCGCCGCCTCCCGTCGTCGCGCCTATCCCTGTCCACCCTCGAGCGCCGCGGCGAGTTTGCCTACCTGACATACACGGTCGCCCCAACCGCCGCCTGAGGGCCGCTCCGGCCGCCCGCCGGCCCGGCCCCGCGTCGGCGCCCGGCCCCGTGTCGGCGCCCGGCCCGGACCGCCTTGACCGGGTCGCGGTCTCAGGCGCCCGCCAGGGCCGTTCGGATCGGGGCGGCTTTTGCGGCTGCCTCGTCGACCTCGGCGGTGGGGTCGCTGTCCCAGGTGATGCCGCCGCCGGCCCAGGTGTGCACGTGGGTGCCGTCCACGGCAACCGTGCGGATGCTCAGACCCAGGTCGAGGTGGTCGGGGCCGACCCAGCCGACGGCGCCCATGCTCACGCCCCGGCCGACCGGCTCGAGGCGGGCGATCTCGGCCAGGGCGGCGAGTTTGGGCGCGCCGGTGACCGAGCCGCCGGGGCAGACCGCCCGCAGCAGGTCGGCCAGGTCGATCTCGGTCTCGATCGGCGCGGAGACCACCGACTCGGCCTGCCACAGGTCCACCCACCGGCGGACGGCGAACAGCTCGTCCACCGTCACCGGGCCTACCCCGGGCAGCCGGGACAGATCGTTGCGCTCCAGGTCGACGATCATCACGTGCTCGGCGCGTTCCTTGGCCGAGGCGAGCAGTTCCCGGCGTCCCTGCGCGGTGGCCGCCCGGGTCCCCTTGATCGGTCGGGTGATGACCCGGCCGTCCCGCACCTCCACCAGCGTCTCCGGGGAGGCGGTCGCCAGCGCCCACCCCTTGCCCTCCAGAACGCCGCCGTAGCGGGCTCCGGGCAGCGCCGCGACCCGGTGCAGGGCCGGCATCGGATCTCCGGTATACGGCGCCTTGGCGTGCCCTACGACGTTCACCTGGTAGACGTCGCCCCGCCCGATCGCCGCCCGCACCGCCTCGACCGCCGCCGCGTGCTCCACGCGCGTCCAGCTGGGTGTCCACCCACCGACAGACCACTCACCCACAGACCACCCGCCCACGGATCCCACGCCCGCGGACCACCCGCCCACGGGCCCCGCACTCGCGGACCCCTCACCGTCGGGCCACCGGGAACCGGGCCGCGGCCGGCTCGGCCGTTGCGGGGTGCCGTCACCATCGGGCCATGAATGTTCGTAGATGACGGCGTAGACGTCCGGAATCGCCGGAACCGGAGAGGGGGCGGCCACCGGGCCGCCGGCCATTACGGAACCGGCTGCGGCGGATACGTACAGTGCGGCGCCACACAGGTTGCCGGCGCTGGTCGGGCGGACTTGGTCGTCCGTTCGGCCGATATTGCGCACGCACAGTCCGTTACCGGCGAGGAAATCGGCGACAAGCTCGGCGGGGTCACCACCGTCCCACCTGAACCATTCGAACGAAGCTAACGCACGGTGACGGCGCTGGCAGGACGCCGGAGCGCCCGGCGGACGCCCCGAAGGAGGTGTCGGGTAGTGGTCGGCGAGCGCACTTCCGTGGACCATATGAACCGAGGATTCTGTCAAGGGGACGCCGTCACCCACTCCGCCCGAAGTCGTTCGGATTGAGGTAACGTCCGTCACCGTCGTTGTGAATCGTCACACACAGCCCCCCGACCGGAGACCCCCGATGTGCCAGCACCAAACCCCCTGTCCCAGCTCCGAAGCCGTCGACCGGGAAGCGGCGCGGATTCTCGCGACGTTCCCCGAGCAAGGCTGGAGCCTCCTCTGCAACGGCGTGATCGTCTTCGAGGACACCGGTGAGATCCTCCCCGACGGCACGATGATCGAGCCCCACCGGGGCCCCGCCCGGCACGCCCTCGCGGCCTGACCCGGCGAGCCCCTTCGTGACGGCATCGGCGCCGCCCCGACCGAGCCACCGCCGCTACCGACAGTAGCCGCGTGACCCCAGAGCTCAACGCCGAGCCTGCCACTCCCACGACTCCCCGCCCGCCGCGCACGACGACGACTCGCGGCGGACGCGGGTGCCGCGCGCCCTCATCCGGGCCCACGCCCCACGCGCACTCACGGCCGGCCTGAACACCCTCACCGCCGGCCGAGCACGCACCCGGCCGGTCAGCGCGAGCAGCCAGCTCGAGCCCCGCGGTCAGCCCGAACGCACGCGGCCGACCCGAGCGCGCTTGCGCTCAGCCGAGCGCGCCCGCGGCCGACCCGAGCGCGCCCCCAACTCAGCCTGAGCACGCCCGTGGCCGACCGAGCGCGCCTGCGCTCAGCCGAGCGCGCCCCAACTCAGCGGTGACTCCGCCCCCGGTCGCCCTAACCCTCAACCTGAGGTAGAGGGTGAGCGACCACCCTCAAGTGCTCCTCAAGGGTGGTCGCTGACCTGCCGAAACGCGAATGTCAGTCCTCGAACGCCTCGGGCGACGGGCAGGAGCAGACCAGGTTCCGGTCGCCGTACGCGCCGTCGATGCGGCGGACCGGCGGCCAGTACTTGGCCGCGCGGTCGACGCCCGACGGGTACGCCGCGACCGTCCGCGAGTACGGGTGCGCCCACTCGTCGGCCGTCACCGCCGCCGCGGTGTGCGGCGCGTTGGCCAGGGGGTTGTCCGACGCCGGCCAGACGCCGGCCGCCACCTGGTCGATCTCGGCCTTGATGGCGATCATCGCGTCGCAGAAGCGGTCCAGCTCGGTCAGGTCCTCGCTCTCGGTCGGCTCGACCATGAGCGTGCCGGCCACCGGGAACGACATCGTCGGCGCGTGGAAGCCGTAGTCGATCAGGCGCTTGGCCACGTCGTCGACCGAGACGCCGGTCGCCTTGGTGAGCGGGCGCAGGTCGAGGATGCACTCGTGGGCGACCAGGCCGTTGTTGCCGGCGTAGAGGACCGGGTAATGGTCGCGCAGCCGGGCCGCGACGTAGTTGGCCGTCAGCACCGCCACGCCGGTCGCCGCGGCCAGGCCGTCCGGGCCCATCATCCGCAGGTACGCCCACGAGATCGGCAGGATGCCGGCCGAGCCGTGCGGGGCCGCGGACACCGCGTGGTGGTCGCCGGGCAGCACCGGGTTGCCGGGCAGGAAGCCGGCGAGGTGGGCGCGGACCGCGACCGGGCCGACGCCGGGACCGCCGCCGCCGTGCGGGATGCAGAAGGTCTTGTGCAGGTTCAGGTGCGACACGTCGGCGCCGAACTTGCCCGGCCGGGCGAAGCCGACCAGCGCGTTCAGGTTGGCGCCGTCGACGTACACCTGGCCGCCGGCCTCGTGCACCTTCGCGCACAAGTCGGAAATGGACGTCTCATACACGCCGTGCGTCGACGGGTAGGTCACCATGATCGCCGCGAGCGAGGAGGCGTGTGCCGCGATCTTGGCGTCCAGGTCGTCGAGATCCACGTTCCCCAGGGAGTCGCAGGCGACCACCACGACCCGCATGCCGGCCATCACGGCACTGGCCGCGTTCGTCCCGTGCGCGCTCGACGGAATCAGGCAGACGTCCCGGTGCACCTCACCGCGCGACCGGTGATACCCGCGGATCGCCAGCAGACCCGCCAGCTCACCCTGCGAGCCCGCGTTCGGCTGCACGCTCACCGCGTCGTACCCGGTGATCTCGGCCAGCCACGCCTCCAGCTGCGCGATCAGGTGCTCGTAGCCGACCGTCTGTGACGCCGGGGCGTACGGGTGGATGTCGGCGAACTCCGGCCAGGTCACCGGCTCCATCTCGGTGGTCGCGTTGAGCTTCATCGTGCAGGAGCCCAGCGGGATCATGCCGCGGTCCAGCGCGTAGTCCCGGTCGGCGAGCTTGCGCAGGTAGCGCAGCATGCTCGTCTCCGAGTGGTGGGTCCGGAAGACCGGGTGGGTGAGGAAGTCGCCGGTGCGGCCGAGCGACTTCGCCCCGCATTCGGCGGCCGGCGCGAGCGCGACCCCGAAGGCGGCGAGGACCGCGGCGACGTGCGCCTCGGTGGTGGTCTCGTCGCAGGCGACCGACACCTCGTCCGAGGAGACCAGGCGCAGGTCGATCCCGGCCTCGGCGGCCGCGGCGACCACGGCGGCGGCCCGGCCGGGCACGACCGCGGTCACCGTGTCGAAGAACGCCCGGTGCGCGACGGTCACCCCGCCGGCGGCGAGGCTGCCGGCGATGGTCAGGGCGTGCTGGTGCACCCGCCTGGCGATCGCGCGCAACCCGTCGGGACCGTGGTAGACGGCGTACATGGAGGCCATCACGGCCAGCAGCACCTGGGCGGTGCAGATGTTGCTGGTCGCCTTCTCCCGGCGGATGTGCTGCTCCCGGGTCTGCAGCGCGAGCCGGTACGCGGGCGCGCCGTCCGCGTCCTTGGAGACGCCGACCAGCCGGCCCGGCAGCGAGCGCTCGAGCCCGGCCCGGACGGCGAGGTAACCGGCGTGCGGCCCGCCGAAGCCGAGCGGCACCCCGAACCGCTGGGTGGTGCCGGCCGCGATGTCCGCCCCGAACTCGCCCGGCGGCCGCAGCAGCGTCAGCGCGAGCAGGTCGGCCGCCACGGTGACCAGCGCCCCGACGCCGTGGGCGGCCGAAACGAAGTCCGAAATATCGCGCACCGCGCCTGACGCGCCCGGATATTGCAGGTGAAGCCCGAAATACTCGGCCGGAAGCGAAGAGACACCCTCGGAAAGGTCAACGAGCGCGACCGTGATCCCCAGCGGCTCCGCCCGGGTGCGCAGAACGGACAACGTCTGCGGCAGCGTGTCGGCGTCCACGGCGTACACGGACGACTTGCTCTTCGAGGAACGCCGCGCGAGCGTCATCGCCTCGGCCACCGCGGTCCCCTCGTCGAGCATCGAGGCGTTGGCGGTGGTGAGCCCGGTGAGGTCGGTGACCATGGTCTGGAAGTTGAGCAGCGCCTCCAGGCGGCCCTGGCTGATCTCCGGCTGGTACGGCGTGTACGCGGTGTACCAGGACGGGTTCTCCAGCACGTTCCGCTTGATCACCGCGGGGGTCAGGGTGCCGTAGTAGCCGAGGCCGATCATCGGCGTGGCCACCGTGTTCTTCGCCGCGATCGACCGCAGCTCGGCGATCGTCTCCTGCTCGGAAGCGGCCGGCGGCAGCGACAGCGTGCCGTGCCAGCGGATCACCTCCGGGATCGCGGCGTCCATCAGGGCGTCCAGCGACGCGTACCCGATGGTCTTGAGCATGTGGGTCTGCTCGTCAGGATCCGGACCGATGTGCCGGGATGCGAACGTCATGGCGGCTCCAAGCCAGAGGCGGAAGGTCGACAAGGCGGCCTCCCCCTCTGTCATACCCCGTCCCCGGTGGGACGGAGCACTTCAGAGTCGCTTGCCCACGCGGTCCGTTTGCCTGAGAGGTTCCGGGGAGGATTTGCCCCTTCGGCGCCACCCAGCCACCCGTCGGGAAACGGGGGCCGGCGGACTCTCCCGCATGGCTGCCGACCAAGCTACCAGTGACAACGTTTCAAACAGGTGTCTCTAGGGTGTGGTTGTGACCTACACCCCCGCGGGGAACCGCTACGACTCGATGACCTACCGGCGGGCCGGCCGCAGCGGCCTGCGGCTCCCGGCAATCTCGCTCGGCCTGTGGCACAACTTCGGCGACGGCCGCCCGTTCGACCGGCAGCGCGAGATCGTCCGGCGCGCCTTCGACCTCGGCGTCACCCACTTCGACCTGGCCAACAACTACGGGCCGCCGCCGGGCAGCGCGGAGAGCAACTTCGGCCGGCTGCTCGCCACCGACCTGAAGCCCTACCGGGACGAGCTGGTCGTCTCGACCAAGGCCGGCTACCTGATGTGGGACGGCCCGTACGGCGAGTGGGGCTCCCGCAAATACCTGGTCAGCTCGCTCGACCAGTCGCTCACCCGGCTCGGGCTGGACTACGTCGACATCTTCTACCACCACCGGCCCGACCCGGCCACGCCGCTCGAGGAGACGATGGCCGCGCTGGACGCCGTCGTCCGCGCCGGCAAGGCCCTCTACGTCGGGATCAGCAACTACTCGGCCGAGCAGACCACCCGCGCCGCCGCGATCCTGCGCGACCTGGGCACCCCGCTGCTGATCCACCAGCCCTCGTACTCGATCCTCAACCGCTGGATCGAGCGGGACAACCTGCTCGGCGAGCTCGAGGTGGCCGGGGCCGGCTGCATCGCGTTCAGCCCGCTCCAGCAGGGCCTGCTCACCGACCGTTACCTGGGCGGCATCCCCGGCGACTCGCGCGTGCGCACCAGCGTCTTCCTCAACGAGAGCGACCTGGACAACCGCACGATGGCCCGGATCCACGCGCTGAACGACCTCGCCAAGCGCCGCGGCCAGTCCCTGGCCCAGATGGCCCTGGCGTGGGCGCTGCGCGACGAGCGGATGACCAGCCTGATCATCGGCGCGAGCAGCGTCGCCCAGCTGGAGAACAACGTCGCCGCCCTGGACAACCTGGTGCTCACCGCCGAGGAGCTGGGCGAGATCGACGCCACCGCGCTCGACCTCTGACCCATATCGATCAACAGCCGCACCGCGTACGGAGACGGGAGTCGTCAACCGCATGAGCCGCCTGCGCACCGCCGACGCCGCCGACCACTCGGCGATCCTTGCGCTGGCGGTGGACTTCTACGCCGAGGACGGCTTCACCACGCCCCGGGAGAAGCTCGCCGAGCACCTGTCGCACCTGCTGGGCAGCGCGGCGGCGCACGCGGCCGTGATCGAGGAGGGCGGGACGATCGTGGCGTTCGCGCTCTCCACCTCCTCGTACGGCCTGGAGAACGGGCTGATCGCCGAGCTGGAGGACCTCTACGTGGCGCCCGCCTTCCGCCGCCGGGGGCTGGCCGCCGAACTGATCGAGGACAGCGCTCGCTGGGCCACCGAGCTCGGTGCCGCGCAGCTGGAGATCGTCATCGCCCCGAACGGGCAGGACGTGTCCCACCTGTTCGCCATCTACCGCGGCCGCGGCTTCACCGACGAGGGGCGGCGCATCCTCAGCCGAACCACCACGCGCTGAGCAGGTAGACGACCAGCACCACCGCGGCGGCCAGCAGGTACGGAGCCAGGCCGCCAGGCACGAACGGCACCAGCAGCAGGCAGCCCAGCACGCTGACCACCCCGGCGACCACCTCGGCTCGCCACGGCTGCGGGGCCCGCGCCTCGCTTCCCCGGCCGGTGCCTTGCCTGCGCGGGGCGTCAAAGCCCGGCGCCTCCCGGTGTGTGGCGCGCAACGCCGGGTAGCAGACGGCCGCGAAGACCAGCACCCACAGCACCCGCGACGCCACCAGCACGCTGACGAGCCCGGACGCCAGGGTCACGAAGGCCACCACCAGCCCGGTCGTCACCACCTGCCGACGCGTTGCCGTCATGGGCCCAGCGTGACCCGTTCCCGCAACCGGCGAGACCCCGGGCACCTCGCGTACAGCATCCTAGGAACCTAGGTGTTTGTGGTTCGGGCGGGTTGTCGGTTTACGCTGATCACATGCCCGTCCCGACCCGCGACGCACCGGTCGTCCACCTCGCCCGGCCGCACCGGCCGGTCCTGGTCGCGGGCACCCTCGCCGAGCTGACCGGGCCCACCCGCGGGCTGGTCGAGCTGCCGCTGCGGCTGTGGTGGGGTCCGCGGGGCACGTTCGACCTGTGCCAGCCGACGATGCTGGCGTGGATGTACGAGAACGTGCTGCGCGAGGCGATCCGGGTCACCGAGCTGCAGACCTATCTGGACGGTCCCACCCTGGTCCGGGTGTGGCCGCAGCTGAACCTTCCCCGCGCCGTGCGGGCCGCATGGGAGGCCCGGCACCCGCGCCTGCGCCACGCTCGGTGAGCTTCGAGACCTTCTACCGGGACGTCGCCAAGGTCGCGCTGACAGTCGCCGCCGAGCACGGCTTCGTCCTCGGCGGCGGGGTCGCGTGGCTGGTCAACGGCCTGGTGGCCCGCCCGACCGAGGACGTCGACCTGTTCACCGACACGGCCGGCGGGGTCGCCGCGGCGGCCGGCGAGGTGACCGCGGCGCTCACCACGGCCGGCTACCGGGTGGTGCGCGAGGAGGGCGACGAGCTGTTCGCCGGGATGGACGAGGACCTGCAGGAATTCGTGGTCAGCCGGGACGGGCAGGCGCTGCGGCTCACGTTGTGCCGGCTCGACCGGCAGCGGGCGCCGGTGGTGATGGACGTCGGGCCGGTCATGCACCTGGACGACCTGGTCGCCACCAAGGTCGCGGCACTGGTCAACCGGCGTGAGGTCCGCGACTACATCGACGTGGCGGCGGCGCTGGAGATCTATCCCCTGCCCCGCCTGCTCGAGCTGGCCGCGCGCGCCGACCCGGCCATCGACCCCGAGGACGTCGCGGACGCGGGACGCTACCTGGACCGGCTGGACGACGCCCGATTTGCGCTGTACGGCCTGAACGCGCCGCAAATCACCGAATTACGGACGCGTCTCGCCCAGTGGCCCCGCACCTGACCGGACGGGAAACGCCCGGAAGGTCCCCGACGACCTTGCCCGCGTACTGTTCCGGGGTGAAAGCCGGACCAGAACACCAGGGGTTGAACAGCATGACGTTGACGGATCGCCTGCCGGGCACGGCCGAGCCGGACGCGGTCTTCGACGCCTTCCAGAAGTGGGCCACCGAGCAGGGCCTCGCCCTGTACACCCACCAGGAGGAGGCGCTCATCGAGCTCGCCACCGGGGCGAACGTCATCCTCAACACCCCGACCGGCTCCGGCAAGAGCCTGGTCGCCACCGGCGCGCACTTCATCGCGCTCGCCGGCGAGCGCACCACCTTCTACACCGCGCCGATCAAGGCGCTGGTCAGCGAGAAGTTCTTCGCGCTGTGCGCGGCGTTCGGGGCGCACAACGTCGGCATGCTCACCGGCGACGCCAGCGTCAACCCGGACGCGCCGATCATCTGCTGCACCGCCGAGGTCCTCGCCAACCTGGCGCTGCGCGAGGGCGCCGACGCCGACGTCGGCCTGGTGGTGATGGACGAGTTCCACTTCTACGCCGAGCCGGACCGCGGCTGGGCCTGGCAGGTGCCGCTGATCGAGCTGCCGCAGGCCCAGTTCCTGCTGATGTCGGCCACGCTCGGCGACACCAGCCGCTTCGTCGACGACCTCAGCCGGCGCACCGGGCGGGAGACCGCCGTCGTGGCCAGCGTCGAGCGGCCGGTTCCGCTGATCTTCTCGTACGCGATGACGCCGCTGCACGAGACGATCGAGGAGCTGCTGCAGACGCACCAGGCCCCGGTCTACATCGTGCACTTCACCCAGGCCGCCGCCCTGGACCGCGCGCAGGCCCTGACCAGCGTCAACATGGCGACCCGCGCCGAGAAGGACGCGATCGCCGCGGCCATCGGCAACTTCCGGTTCACCGCGGGCTTCGGCCGGCAGCTGTCCCGGCTGGTGCGGCACGGGATCGGCGTGCACCACGCCGGCATGCTGCCGAAATACCGCCGGCTGGTGGAGACCCTCGCGCAGGCCGGGCTGCTCAAGGTGATCTGCGGGACCGACACGCTCGGCGTCGGCATCAACGTGCCGATCCGGACGGTGCTGTTCACCGGGTTGTCCAAGTACGACGGTGTGAAGACCCGCCTGCTGAAGGCCCGCGAGTTCCACCAGATCGCCGGCCGGGCCGGCCGGGCCGGGTTCGACACCCTCGGCACGGTCATCGTGCAGGCGCCCGAGCACGTCATCGACAACGAGCGTGCCCTGGCCAAGGCCGGCGACGACCCGAAGAAGCGGCGCAAGGTGGTCCGCAAGAAGCCGCCGGAGGGCACGATCGGCTGGGGCCAGCCCACCTTCGACCGGCTCGTCGCCGCCGACCCCGAGCCACTGACCAGCTCGTTCCAGGTGTCGCACGCGATGCTGCTCAACGTGATCGCGCGCGGCGGCGACCCGTTCGCCGCGATGCGGCACCTGCTCACCGACAACCACGAGGAGCCGGGCGCCCAGCGACGGCACATCCGCCGGGCGATCGCCATCGCGCGGGCCCTGGTCGCCGGGGGCGTGATCGAGCGTACGGGGGACGGGGTCTACCGGCTGGTCGAGGATCTCCAGCTGGACTTCGCGCTGAACCAGGCCCTCTCCCCGTTCGCCCTCGCCTGCCTGGAGCTGCTCGACCGGGAGGCGCCGGACTACCCGCTCGACGTGGTGTCGGTGATCGAGGCGACCCTCGAGGACCCGCGGCAGGTGCTGTCCGCGCAGCGCACCAAGGCCCGCGGCGAGGCGGTCGGCGCGATGAAGGCCGAGGGCATCGAGTACGAGCAGCGGATGGAGCTGCTCGAGGAGGTCACCCACCCGCGCCCGCTGCTCGACCTGCTGGAGGGCGCCTACGAGACCTACCGGCGCGGCCACCCGTGGGTCGCCGACTACGAGATCAAACCCAAGAGTGTCGTACGGGACATGTACGAGCGGGCGATGACCTTCACCGAGTACGTGTCGTTCTACGGGCTGTCCCGCTCGGAGGGCCTGGTGCTGCGCTATCTCGCCGACGCGTACCGGGCGCTGCGGCAGACCGTGCCCGAGGACGCCCGCACCGAGGAGCTTACCGACCTGATCGAGTGGCTCGGCGAGCTGGTCCGGCAGGTCGACTCCAGCCTGCTCGACGAGTGGGAACGCCTGCGCAATCCGGCCGACCAGCCCGAAGAGGTACGCCTGGACGACAAGCCGCCGGCCGTCACCCGCAACGCGCGGGCGTTCCGGGTGCTGGTCCGCAACGCGCTCTTCCGCCGGGTCGAGCTGGCCGCGCTGCGCCGCTGGGACGAGCTGGGCGAGCTGGACGCGGAGGCCGGCTGGGACCGCGACGCCTGGGCCGACGCGATGGCGCCGTACTTCGACGAGTACGACGAGATCGGCACCGGCCCGGCCGCGCGCGGGCCGGCGTTCCTGCACCTCGACGTGGGTCCGGCGATGTGGACGGTGCGGCAGGTCTTCGAGGACCCGGACGGCGACCACGACTGGGGCATCTCGGCGACGGTCGACCTGGCGGCCTCGGACGAGATCGGCGCGGCGGCGGTGACGGTCACGGCCGTCGGCCCGCACGACTGATGTCCGCGCCCGGCGGCCCCCTGTCGCGGCGGCGGCAGCTCGCCGGGTTCGGGCTCGCCGTGGCCGGGCCGCCGCTGCTCGCGCTGGTCGCGCACGCCACCGGGCTGGACCTGACCGGGAGCATCCCGCTGCTGCTGGCGGCGGTCGTCGGGGTGGCCCTGGTCGGCGGGCTGTGGCCGGCGCTGGTGGCGGCGGTCGGCGGGGTCCTGCTGCTCAACTACTTCTTCGTGCCGCCGCTGCACACCCTCGCGATCGCGACCCGCTCCGATCTGGTCGCGGTGGCGATGTTCGTGGTGGTCGCGCTGGCCGTGTCCTGGGTCGTCGACCTGGCCGCCCGGCGCACCCGGCAGGCCGGCCGGGCCGCGGCCGAGGCGCACACCCTCGCCACGATCGCCGGGGCGGTGCTGCGGTCGGCCGACCCGCTGCACGCCCTGCTCCGCCAGCTCCGGGACACCTTCGGCCTCACCTCGGTCACCCTGCTCGAGCGGGTCGGCAACGACTGGCAGCCGGCGGCCACGGTCGGCGACATCGAGCCGGCCGGCGAACAGCTGCGGGTCACCGCCGGGCAGAGCGTGACCCTGGTCCTGCGCGGCCCGCCGCTGAGCCCCGCCGACCAGCGCATAGTGCGGGCCTTCGCGGCCCAGTCCGCGGTGGCCCTGCGGCAGCAGCGGCTCATGGTGGCGGCGGAGGGCGACCGGGTACGCACCGCGCTGCTCGCCGCCGTCGGGCACGACCTGCGGACCCCGCTCGCCTCGGCCAAGGCCGCCGTCGCCGGGCTGCGCAGCCCCGAGGTGGAGTTCGACCCGGAGGACCGCGACGAGCTGCTCGCCACCGCCGAGGAGTCGATCGACCGGCTCGCCGGGCTGGTCGCGAACCTGCTCGACATGAGCCGGCTGCAGGCGGGGGCGCTCGGGATCACGCCGGCCGACGTGGGCCTGGAGGAGGTGCTGCCGCGCGCCCTCGACGAGCTGGGCGCCGCCGGGCGGACCGTCGCGGTGCGGCTGCCCGACGACCTCCCGGCCGTCCGGGCCGATCCGGGGCTGCTCGACCGGGTGCTGGTCAACCTGGTCGGCAACGCGCTGCGGTACTCGCCGGCCGGCAGGCCGCCGGAGATCGGCGGGGCGGCCTGCGGGAACCTGGTCGAGCTGCGGGTGGTCGACCACGGCCCGGGGATCCCCGCGGACAAGTGGGAGCAGGTGTTCCTGCCGTTCCAGCGGCTCGGCGACCGGCACTCGCACGACGGGGTCGGCCTCGGGCTCGCACTCGCCCGCGGGCTCGCCGAGGCGATGGGCGGGACGCTGCGCCCGGCCGAGACGCCCGGCGGGGGTCTCACCATGATCCTGGCGCTGCCCGTACCCGGAAAGGGGGTTGCGGCCGGATGACCCGCGTCCTCGTCGTCGACGACGATCCGCAGATCCTGCGGGCCCTGCGGATCAACCTGCGCGCCCGCGGGTACGACGTGGACGTCGCCGCGGACGGCGCGGGCGCGCTGCACGCGGCGGCCGGGCACCCGCCCGACCTGATCGTGCTCGACCTCGGCCTGCCCGACATGGACGGCGCCGAGGTGATCCGGGGGCTGCGCGGCTGGAGCACCGTGCCGATCATCGTGCTGTCCGGGCGGGCCGAGGGCACCGACAAGGTGGCGGCGCTGGACGCGGGCGCGGACGACTACGTGACCAAACCGTTCGGGGTGGACGAGCTGCTGGCCCGGATCCGGGCGGTGACCCGCCGGGTCCATCCGCAGGAGGCGGTGGTGACCGCCACGGTCGGCCGGTACACGATCGACCTGAGCGATCACACGATCACCCCCGATCAACGGCTCACCCCGACCGAGTGGCAGCTGCTCGAGCAGCTGCTGCGCAACCCCGGCAAGCTGATCACCCAGCGCCGGCTGCTGCACGAGGTGTGGGGGCCGCGGTACGGCACCGAGACCAACTACCTGCGGCAGTACATGGCCCGGCTGCGGCGCAAGCTCGAGGACGACCCGACCAGGCCGCGGCACCTGCTCACCGAGCCGGGAATGGGCTACCGCTACCAGCCGTGAGGGCGCCGTCTAGGGTGGGTCCATGTCCGAATCGGAGATCACCGTCCTGGAGGCGCTGCACTCCACCCCGGCGCGCCGCTACCTGTCGCCCGAGCCGATCGGCGACGACATCGTCCGCAAGCTGCTCGACGCGGCGATCCGCGGGCCCAACGGCGGCAACACCCAGCGCTGGGCCTGGATCGTCCTGCGCGACCCGGAGGTCAAGGCGCGGATCGCCGCCTTCTACCGGGAGGGCTGGGAGAAGCTGTACGGCGTGCACCGCGAGGTCATGCTGGCCCAGCCCGAGTCGGCCGACGGCCTGGGCCCGGCCAACTTCCGGGCCGGCGACCACCTGGCCGCCCACCTCGAGGACGCCCCGGTCTGGATCTTCCCGGTGCTGCTCGGCGCGGCCAGGTCGACCAACCCGCGGCTGGGCGCCTCGATCTACGGGGCGGCGCAGCAGCTGATGCTGGCGGCCCGCGCCTACGGCATCGGGTCGACGCTGACCACGCTGCACACCGGGCACGAGGCCGAGACCCGGGAGCTGCTGGGCCTGCCCGAGGACGCACTCACCATGGCGCTGATCCCGCTCGGCTATCCCAGCCGGGGCCGGTGGGCCGAGCCGAAGCGCCGGCCCCTCGACGAGGTCGTCTTCCACGACCGGTACACCGCCCCGTAACGGCCGGGCGTTACTTCTTCTTACCCTTCTTGCCGGCGGGCTTGTCCTGCGGGTGCGTCTCGTTGAACGCCCGGAGCATCGGCAGGCCGGTCTCGACCAGCTCGTTGGCCCGGTGCACCACGACCTCGGACGTGACGGGGCGCGGCAGGGGCGGGAACTGGGCGGCGATGTTGCCGGTGAATTGGAGCAGGCGGTCGACCGTGCCCGGGAAGCTGGCGCACATGTCGGCGGCCGCGCGCAGCTGCGACTCGGGGACGTAGGCGACGTACTTGGCCATGCCGCCCACCCAGGCGCCGGGGTGCACGAGGTAGCCGGCCGGGAGGCTGCCGGGGCCGCCCACCACGACGTCCAGGGCCCGGGAGTGGTCGACCGGGCCCGGCACGGCCCGGGAGCCCACGTAGTAGACGCCGACGATGAACAGCGCCGCCGGCAGGAGAATGGCGAGCACGGGCGACGCGCCGGCCCTCAGCAGACCCGCCGCCAGCACGACCAGGATGACCGCGCCGGCCATGATCTCGCGGACGCCGTCGCGGGACGCGGAGTGCTCGGCGTCGGCCAGGCCCCGCTTGATGATGCCTTCGACGACCGGGTCGGTGGGACGCCAGCCGTCGGAGCGGACCGGCATGTCCCGGATGGTCTGCGCCATCGGCGGATCCTTTCCAGCTGGGGGGAAGCGGAGGGTCGTGCAGCGAGTATCGGCAAATGGCCCGGCCGGATGAGGGATCAGGCGGCCAAAGCCGCGTAGCGACCGCCGGCGCCGACCAGAGCGTCGTGCGTACCGGACTCCACGACCCGGCCGCGGTCGACCAGCACGATCTGGTCGGCGTCGCGGATCGTCGACAGCCGGTGCGCGATGGTGACCGTGGTGCGGCCGCGGGACAGCTCGTCGAAGGCGCGCTGCACGGCCCGCTCGGTCCGGTTGTCCAGGGCGCTGGTCGCCTCGTCGAGCACCAGGATGCGGGGGTCGCGCAGCAGCGTCCGGGCGATCGCGATGCGCTGCTTCTCGCCGCCGGAGAAGCGGTGGCCGCGGGAGCCCACCGTGGTGTCGTAGCCGTCCGGCAGCGCGGCGATCACGTCGTGGATCCGGGCGGCCCGGGCGGCGGCCTCGATCTGCTCGTCGGTGGCGTCCGGGCGGGCGTAGCGCAGGTTCTCCCGGACGGAGGTGTGCAGCAGGTAGGTCTCCTGGCTGACCACGCCGACGATGGACGCGACGTCGGCCAGGGACATCTCGCGCAGGTCGACGCCGTCGATGGTGACCCGGCCGGCGGTGGGGTCGTAGAGGCGGGCGATCAGTGCGGCGATCGTGCTCTTGCCCGAGCCGGTCTCGCCGACCAGGGCCAGGGAGGTGCCGGCCGGCACGTCGAGCGTCACTCCCGCCACGGCGGCGATCTCGCTTCCCCCGTACGCGAAGGTCACGTCCTCGAAGCGCAGGTGGCCTCGCGGGTTTTTCATCGGGGTGGGCTGGGCCGGCTCCTGGATCTCGACCGGCAGGTCGAGGTACTCGAAGATGCGCGCGAACAGCGCGAGCGAGCTGGTCAGCTGGACACCGACGCTCATCAGGCCCAGCAGGGGCCGGAACAGCCCGGCCTGCAGCGCGGTGAACGCGACCAGGGTGCCGATCGACAGGTGGCTGAACGGCAGGCCGGCCGCCAGGTAGATGACCGCCGGGATGGCCGCGAAGACGATGCTCATCGACGCCATCCGCCAGCGGCCGGCCAGCTCGGAGCGCAGCTCGAGGTCGATCAGGCGACGGGAGGAGGCGGTGAACCGGTCGATCAGGGCCGGCGCGGTGCCCATGGTCTTGGACAGCTGGACGCCGCTGATCGACAGGCCCTCCTCGATGGTGACGTTGAGGTCGGCCAGCTCGCGCTGGCGCTGCGCGGTGATCTCCCGGCGCATCCGGGCGACCCGCCGGGAGAGCCAGATCGCCGGCGGCAGCACGGCGAGCGAGACCAGGGAGAGCTGCCAGGACAGGGCGGCCATGGCGACGAGGGTGGCGATCGCGGTGGTGAGGTTCGCGGCGATCGAGGTGGCGGTGGAGGTGACCACCGCCTCCATGCCGCCGATGTCGTTGGTGATGCGCGACTGCACCTCGCCGGTGCGGGTGCGGGTGAAGAACCCGATCGACTGCCGCTGCAGGTGGGTGAAGACGTCGGCGCGCAGCCGGTGCATGACCTGCTGGCCGACGGAGGTGGAGATCCAGGTCTGGACGACGCCGAGGGCGGCGGTCACGGCGGCGACGGCGACCATGCCGAGCACCAGCCAGACCAGCAACGTCAGGTCGGCGTGCGGGAGCGCGCGGTCGATCACGGCGCGCAGCAGGAACGGGGAGGCCATGCTGATGATCGAGGAGGCCACGATGATCAGGACGACCAGGGACAGGGACCAGCGGTGGCCGGTGAACAGGCCGCCGATGCGACGCAGCGAGACCTCGCTCGCCTGCTTCTTCTCGGCCGGGGTGAGTTTGCGTTCGGGCCTCGGCAAGGGCGCCTTCTCTCGGTAGGGGTTTACTGAGGTTACCTCATCATGAGGGAACAACAGCAAGTCCTGCTACCGTATTCCGGTGGACGACGCGACCCTCTCCGAGGCGTTCTGGTCGGTGGCGCACCGATTGCGCCACCGGACGAAGGCCGCGCTCGAGCCGTGGGACCTGTCCCCCTCGCTGGGCCGGGCGCTGAGCGTGCTGTCCCGGCACGGTGACATGCGGCTGAGCGGGCTCGCCGAGCATCTGCGGATCGCGGCCCGGTCGGCGACCGAGGTCGCCGACGATCTTGCTTCGCGCGGGCTGGCGGAACGGCGTCCCGACCCCGATGACCGCCGGGCGACGCTGCTCGTTCTCACCGGCAAGGGCCGGGAGACGGCCGAGGCGATCCGCGCTGCGCGCCGCAACGAGGGCGAGCAGTTCTTCGCCGGGCTCACGCCGACCGAGCGGGATGAACTAGGGCGATTGCTGCGGAAACTGCAGTAGAGCGGCGTACCGGGCCGCCACCCGGTACGCCGCTGCCTTCTACTGGTGGTGCGCCACGTACGGGCCCGTTGCGGACCCGGCCGCGAAGGCCTCGGTGGCCGTGCCGGGCACCGCGGCGATGCCCCGCAGGATCGGCGTGCCGGGGACCGTCTCGGTCGTCCAGGTGGCGCCGTTGAAGCGCAGGATCGCGCCGTCGCCGTCCGCCCAGACCGTGCCGGACGAGTTGGCGCTCACCGCGGACAACCGCGTGGTGACGCCGGCCGGCAGGGTCGCCAGCGACCACGCCGTGCCGTTCCAGTGCATCGCGACCGGCCCGTTCGGCTGGAAGCTGCCGCTGACCGTGTCGACGGTGTTCCCGACCGCCCAGGCGTCGTTCGCGGAGCTCGCAACGACCCCGTTGAGCTGCTGCTGCACCCCGTTGAGCGGGCTGCGTACGGCCGGGTTCGGGCTCGGCACGACCGTCCAGGACGTGCCGTTGAAATGCATGGTCAGGTTGTACTTGATGCTGGCCGTGCCCTTGGCCGCCTGGGTGTAGCCGACCGCCCAGATGTCGGTCGCGGATCGCGCCGAGACCGCGTTCAGGGTGGTTCCGACGAAGGTCTCGCCGGCCGGCACCGACGGCACCGGCGCCGTGACGATCGACCAGGCCGAGCCGGTCCAGTGCTCGAGCAGGGCCCGGTTGCCCTCGCTGCGGCCGACCGCCCACACGTTGTTCGGGGCGAGGTCGGCAACGCCGAACAGGATCGACTTGGACCCGCCCGTGGTGGCCGGGGTCGGCACGATGGTCCAGGCGGTGCCGTCGTAGTGCGCGGTGATCGGGTCGTGATGGGCGGCGCCCGTCGGGTTCTGCGACCCGACCGCCCACACGTCGGTGGCCGACGAGGCGGACACCGCGTTGAGGATCTCGTCGACGCGGACGATGTTCGGGGTCGGCGTCTGCGTCCACGCCGTGCCGTTCCAGTGCTCGGCGAGCATGACCCCGCCGTCGTCGTCGTTCGGGCCGGGGAAGACGCCGACCGCCCAGGCGTCGGTGGCGGTGCGGGCGGTGACGGCGTTCAGCAGGCCGTCGGCCGGGCTCGGGATCGGCGTGATCACCCAGGCCGGCGCGGCGAGCGCCGGCGCGGCCAGCGCGAGCGCGGCCCCCGCGGCCGGCACGGCGACCGCCGCACGCCGCAGGAATCGGTTGTTCATGATCGATATCCCTTTCAGAGCGTGGCCGATGCGGTGGTCGGCGGCGAGGCGCCGGCACTGTTGGTGACGCGCACGGTCACCGTGCAGGTCGTGGTGTCGGCGGGCGGGCCGATGAACCAGACGCTGTTGTACGTGATGCTCTCCGCGATGCCGCAGCCGCTGCTGGTGACCGTCGCGCCGGTCGCGATCGGCCGGCCGGGCTCCGGCTCGGCCCAGTTGACCTTGATGATCCGGCCGCCGCGGCCGATGTCCCGGCGGAAGGTGAAGTTCACCGGCGCGTCCGGGACGGCGGTGACCGAGGTGATCGTGTGGTTGGCCCAGCCCGAGGCGACCAGCTGGGACTGCAGGTCGACCGCGGCCTCGCCGGCCGGCCGGAAGGTGATGATCATTTGGTAGTCGAGCGCCGTGCCCGCGGGCAGGGTGATGTCGGCACGGTATCGGGTGTTCGTGGCGGTGCCGCCGACCTGCACGAGCTGCCCGCCCGAGGGGTGGGTCGGTACCGGGAGCGGGCTGTAGGCGGTGACCGAGCCGCTCCCGACGCCGGTGGCGTCCGGGTCGCTGACCGTCATGGTCACGGTGATCTGCGCGGCGGCGTTGGTGACATCGACCGCCGCGGTGGACACCGAGAACGCGGTCAGCTGCGGCACGGCGTCGGCGCGGGCCGGCCCCGCGGTCATGGCCAGCACGGCGGCCACGGCCGAGCCGATCGCCGCCGACCTGAGCATGGTGATTCTGCGCATGCGCGTGTTCCCCCTAGCGGCGCGGCGGTGTGCCGCGCCGTCGCGGGGAGCATGACCAACAGTGCTGAAGCGATCCTGAAACGATCCTGGAACGAGTCAAGAAGGACGACGGCGGCGGATCAGCGCGGCGGCGCAGGCCGCCGAACCGGCCGCGCACAGCACGCCGAGGGTCAGCGAGACCGGTACGTCGCCCGGGGCCAGCCGGCCCAGCACGGCCAGGCCGAGCACCGCGGCCAGGCAGACCGCGACCGCGACGGTGGCCACGTGGGCGAGCGCGCCGCGGCCGGCCGTGGCCGGGCGATGGCCGCCGGCCGGTACCCGCAGCGACTCGGCGTACTCGTCGGTCACCTCGATCAGCGTCTCGGCGTCGACGATCCGCCGCTCGGCCTCCGCCAGCAGGTCCAGCTGCGCCTTCGCCGGCAGGTAGCCGGGATCGATCGCGACCGCGCGGCCGTACGCCTCCCGGGCGCTCAGCGGGCGGCCGCCCGCGAACAAGGCCATCCCGTACGCGACATGCAGCCCCGGGTCGTAGTGGGCGAACTCCACGCCGGCCGCGAGAACCCGCTCGGCCTTGGTGAGTCGGCCGGCCGCGAGCAGGGCCCGGCCGTGCCGCTCGATCAGCCGCGGGTTGCCCGGGTCCTCGACACAGGCCCGGCTCGCCGCGGCGATCGCCGGCTCGTGCCGGCCGGTCGCGGTGTACGCGGCGCTCACCCAGTACAGCGGCTCGACGCTGTGCGGGTCGAGACGCAGCGCGGCCTGGGCGCAGTCCAGCGCGACGGCCGGGCGGCCCAGCTCGACATGAGCGCGGGCCAGCAGCAGCCAGGCGTCGACGTTGCCGGGCTGCTCGCCGACGAACGGGGCGAGCATCGTTACGGCCTGACCGGCCTGCCCGCGATGCAGCAGATCGCCGGCCTGGTCGAGAAGCAGTTCGGTTCGCACGACCGCACATTCGGTCGCGGACCCGGCGACTTGTGCAAACCGCCGGGTGCTTAGTCGTTGCGGGCCGCCGGGGGCGCGGCGACCCGCTTCAGCCCGCCGGCTGCTCAGTCGTTGCGGGCCGCCGAGGGCGCGGCGGCTGCTCAGTCGTTGCGGGCCGTCGCGGGCGCGGTGACCCGCTTGAGCAGCGGCATGGTGGAGGCGATCAGCGCCAGCGAGAAACCGAGGCCGAGCGCGACCATCACGTAGTACGTTGCGCCGGGCGCCTTCAGGTCGTACTGCAGCTGGGATCGCAGGAAGAACGCGGCCGCGGTGAACCCGGCGGCGATCGCCACCACCGAGACGGCCAGCAGCGGCACCGCGCTCTCCAGCGTGATCACCCGGCGCAGCTCGGCGAGCCGCGCCCCGGTGAGCCGCAGCAGGGCGAACGGCCGTTTCCGCTCGTTGATCCCGCCGGCCAGGCTGACCGCGAGGCTGCATCCGGCGATCACCAGGCTCGCCACGATCACCACGTCGGCCAGGCGCTGCCACTGCACCAGCGTGCGGGCGAAGTCGCTGCGCCACTCGTTCTCGGTGGCCGGGAGATAGCCGGTCGGGAAGGCGGCCTCGAGCACCGTGCGGGAGCGCTCGATCGCGGCCCGCGACCCGTCGGTGAGCACCACGATCGATTGCAGCGGCTTGCCGGCCAGCTCGGCGGGGGTCAGCGGCGACGGCTCGTAGTACGCCGGGCCGAAGTCGGGGCGCGACAGGTCGGCGTAGACCGACCCCACCAGCTCTCCCGGCGCGCACTGGCCCAGCTCCGGGTGCTCGGCCAGCTCGGCGCAGCCGATTGCGCCGGTGGGCAGATTCCCGAGTTGTCCCTGGTAGCGGACCACCAGCACGTCCCGCACGCCCGGGGTGGTGGCCAGCCCGGCCGGGATGGCCGTGTCCGGGCCCGGCAGCTTCTCCCCGTTCTCCGGGTACCAGCCGATGGACAGGTTGTCGTAGGCCGCGGTGCCGGCCGGCGTCTCGCCCCGGTACGCCACGATCGAGGTGATCACGCCGGTCGCGACGCTGGTCACGAAGAGCGCCAGCATCAGGCCGCTGACCGCGCGGAACCCCGCGCGCGGGTCGTCCGCGAGCCGCCGCCCGGCGATCAGCGTCGCGGGCCGCCGGGCCAGCCGAGCCAGCACCCGGGAGCCCACCATCGTCAGGTAGGGCCCCGCGATGACCAGCCCGATCATGGTGAGGAAGATGCCGCCGAGGTACGCCCAGGTCTGGCCGTTCGTGGTCTGCGGCCGGCGGCCGACGAACCAGGCCAGCTCGCCCAGCCCGGCCAGGACCGGAATCAGCCGCCAGGCGCGCGGCGGCCGGGGGGTGACCCGCCGGGCGACGCCGAGCGGGGTGATCCGCACCCGGCGCAGCGCGGCGCGGGCGGCCACCGCTGCGCCCAGCGGCACCCCGATCCCGATCAGCAGCACGTTGGCCCAGGTCAGCGAGAGGTCACCGAGGAAGAACCGCTCCCCGGTGAAGGTGATCCGCTCGAGGCCGAGCCGCAGCAGCGGGAACAGCGCGAAGCCGAGCAGCGTGCCGACGACCGCGGCGACCGTCGACTCGACCGTGGCGATCGCCGAGACCTGCCGCGGCGTGGCGCCGACCAGGCGCATCGCGGCGAACCGCTGCTCGCGCCGGGCCGCGGCCAGCCGGGTGGCGGTGCCGATGAACATCAGCAGGGGGAACAGCATGGCGGCCGCCACAACCGAGAGGATCAGCGTGATCCCCTCCCGGCCGGTGCCCACGTAGCAGGCGCTGCAGTCCCGCGGCGAGACGCTGACCATCCGGGTGATCGTGGTGGCGCCCCTGATGCCGGCGACCTCCTGCGGGGTACGCCCGACCACGGCGATCAGCGAGTCCGGCGAGGCCAGCCCGGCGTCGCCGATGACGCCCGCCTGGTGACCGGGGAACCGGTCGCCGAGCTCGCCGGCCGGCGTGGCGGCGAGCAGCCGCGACAGGGCCGGGGAGACGTAGTACTCGCCGGGAGCGGGCAGCCGGGTCATCCCGGGCGGGACCGGCGCGTCGGGGCCGGTGGCCGCGATGTCGATCCGGGCCATCCGCCGACCGGCGAAGTAGTCCTCGCGCAGCGCCCAGCCGGCCGGGTCCGAGGCCTCCGGGCCGGTCGCCGCCGAGGTGGCGGCGCTGTTCAGCCACGCGTACCGCAGGTTCTGGGCCTGCACGGCGTTGAGGCCGGCCAGCACGGACAGCAGCAGGGCGACCCCGACCGCCACCGCCCCGCCGACCAGGGCCAGCCGGGCGAGCGCCGCCCGGCCGCCGGTCAGCGCGAGCCGCATCCCGAGGCGGATCACGACGCCACCGCGGGCGAGGTGATCCGGCCGTCGCGCACCATGATCTCCCGGTCCGCGTACGCCGCGACCCGGGCGTCGTGGGTGACCAGCACGACCGTAGCGCCCTGCCGCCGGGCCGAGTCGACCAGCAGGTCCATCACCTGCTCGCCGGTGAGCGAGTCGAGCGCGCCGGTCGGCTCGTCGGCGAACAGCACCGCCGGCTCGCCGACCAGGCCGCGGGCCAGCGCGACCCGCTGGGCCTGGCCGCCGGAGAGCTCGCCGGAGCGGCGCCTCTCCAGGCCGTCCAGGCCGAGGCGGGCGAACCACTCCCGGGCCCGCCGCAGGGCCGGCTCGCGGCGTACGCCGGACAGCAGCAACGGCAGCGCGACGTTCTCCTCGGCGGTGAGCTCCGGTACCAGCTGCCCGAACTGGAAGACGAACCCGAACCGGTCGCGGCGCAGCTCGCTGCGGCGGGCCTCGCTCAGCCGGTCGATCCGCTCCCCCAGCACGTGGATCTCGCCGGCGTCCGGCGCCAGGATGCCGGCCAGGCAGTGCAGCAGCGTCGACTTGCCGGAGCCGCTCGGCCCCATCACCGCGACGATCTCACCGGCCTGCACGGTCAGGTCGGCGCCGCGCAGCGCCGGGGTCTCGCCGAACGACAGGGCCACCCCGCGGGCCTCGAGCGCGGCGGTCACGGCTTCACCTGCGCGCGCAGCTGGTCGAGCCGGGCCGAGGTGGTGTCGATCCAGCGCAGGTCGGCCTCGAGGTGGAACAGCCCGTGGTCGGCGAGCAGGCCGTCGACCAGGCCGCCGGTGCGCTTGGTCTCGGTGAGCTCCCGCATCCGGGCCAGGTGGGCGCGGCGCTGGGTGTCCAGATACTCCTCGGCGGGCCGGTCCAGCATCAGGGCGAGCACCACCTTCGCGAACAGCACCGTCTGCTGGTGCGGCTCCGGGGCGACCGGCTCGGTCAGCCAGGTGTCGACCTCGGTGGCGCCGACCTCGGTGATCACGTAGCGCTTGCGCTCCGGCCCCTCACCGGGGGTCACCTCGTCCATCACCACCTTGCCGTCCCGGGCGAGCCGGCCCAGCGTCGAGTAGACCTGCCCGAACGGCAGCGACCGGCCGTGGCCGAACCAGAGGTCGTAGTCGCGCTTCAGGTCGTAGCCGTGGCTGGGCTGCCGCTCGAGCAGCCCGAGCAGCGTCAGGGGAACACTCATGCCGACGACCATACCCCAAGGGTATACACCGCGTATATACCTCGGGGGTACCCACTCAGACGGGTCAGCGGGGCGTGAAGCGCTCCCGTCGCACCGTGGGCCGACGGCCGCGGATCGTGCTGCGGCGCATCGCCAGGATGATCGCGTCGGCGGCGGACGCGGGGACCTCCACCAGCGAGAACCGGTCGGTGATCTGGATGGCTCCGATCTCGCGGGCGCTGATCCCGGACTCCCCGGCGATCGCACCCACCAGGTCCTGCGGCCGCACGCCCGCCTGCCGCCCGATCCCGAAGAACAGCCGGGTCACCCCGGACTCCGTCGCCCGCGCCTTCCCCCGGGCGCCGCGCTGCGACCGATCCGCATCCGGAACCGGCGCCGGCGACGGGATCTCCTTCTCGTCGGCGTCGCCGCCGGCCGCCTCGTGCAGCAGCCGCACCGCCGCCAGGGCGATGTCCTCCACATCGAACTCGCCGGTGAGCGAGTCCAGGACGACCCGGTAGCGCTCCAGGTCGTCGGTCTCCAGGCTGCTCTGCAGCGCCGCCCGGGTCAGCTCCAGCCGCCTCGCCCGCAGGTCCGTCACGGTCGGCAGCTTCTCGAGGGTGATGCGCTGCCCGGTGAGCCGCTCGATCGCCTTCAGCATCCGCTGTTCCCGCGGCTCGGCCAGGGTGATCGCGCAGCCCTCCCGCCCGGCCCGGCCCACCCGGCCGATCCGGTGCACGTACGCCTCCGGCGCCGCCGGCACGTTGAAGTTGATGACGTGCGTCAGCTGCTCCACGTCCAGGCCGCGCGCCGCCACGTCGGTCGCGACCAGCAGCTCGGTGCTGCCGGCGCGCAGCCGGCCCATCACCCGGTCGCGCTGGTCCTGGCTCATCCCGCCGTGCAGCGCCTCGGCCCGGTACCCGCGCCCGTTGAGCGCCTCGGTGACCTGGTCGACCTCCTCGCGGGTGCGGCAGAAGACGATCGCCGCGGTGGGCGCCTCCACGTCCAGGATCCGGCCCAGGGCGGCCGTCCGGTGCGCGCGGGCGACCAGGTAGGCGCTCTGCCGGACCAGCGGCAGCTCGTCCGGCGACACCGCCTTGCGGCCCATCGTGATCCGCACCGGGTCGCGCAGGTGCCGGCGGGCGATGCTGTCGATCCGGGGCGGCATCGTCGCCGAGAACAACACCGTCTGCCGCTCGGCCGGCGTCTCGGCCAGGATCGCCTCGATGTCCTCGGCGAAGCCCATGTCCAGCATCTCGTCGGCCTCGTCGAGCACGACCGTGCGCACGTCGCCGAGCCGCAGCGTCTCCCGCTCGATGTGGTCGAGGACCCGGCCCGGCGTGCCGACGACCACGTCCACCCCGCGCCGCAGGGCCTGCAGCTGCCGTCCGATCGGCTGCCCGCCGTACACCGGCAGCACCCGCACGCCCAGCTCCCGGCCGTACCGGTGGACCGCCTGCGAGACCTGCTCGGCCAGTTCCCGGGTGGGCACGAGCACCAGCGCCTGCGGGCCGCCGTCCTCCCGCCCGCCGGTCAGCACCTGCAGCACCGGCAGCGCGAACGCGGCCGTCTTGCCGGTGCCGGTGGCCGCCTGCCCCACCAGGTCGTGCCCGGCGACCAGCGGCGGGATCGCCTCGCGCTGGATCGGCGTCGGCTCCTCATAGCCCAGCACGGTCAGTGCGCGCAACAGCTCCGCCCGCAACCCCAGCCCCGCGAAACCCTCGACCGGATCATCTGCCATGACCACCACCATAGGAGAGCGGCCGAGGAGCAAAAGACCAAGGCCCATACCGTACGAGGATCAGCCCGGTCCCGGCCGCACCACGCGATCGCCGTCGCTGGTCGCGCCCGTGCCGCGACCGCCGGGCGGAGCTGCCGGGTCGCTCTCCGCCGTCCGGGCCGGGTCCAGGCCGGACAGGATCTCCTCGACCGCGGCCAGCATCTCCCGGGTGCGCGGGCGCAGCTCGGCGAGCGGCTCGATCGCCGCGTCCAGATCCGAGTCGCGGGCGGCCTGTTCCAGCCGCTCGCAGACCGCCGCCAGCTCCCGCGCGCCGAGGTTGGCCGCCACCCCCTTGAGCTGATGGGCCTGGTCGCGCAGCCGGGCCGGGTCGTCCATCGCGACCGCCTGATGGATCTCCTCCACGTGGCCGGGTGCGTGCGCGCTGAGCTTGCGCAGCAGCCCGGACAGCTCGGCCGGCCCGAGCGGCCCGCCCGCGCCGCCGAGCATGTCGAGCCGCTCCCGGATCTCCCGCCGCACGTCCGGCACCTGCACCCACCGTTCCAGCGCCGCGCCGACGGTGGCCGGCATCAGCGGCTTGGTCAGATGATCGTCCATGCCGGCGGCCAGGCAGCGCTCGCGGTCCTCGGGCAGCGCGCCCGCGGTCATCGCGATGATCGGCACGTGCCGGCCGGTCCCCTCGGCGCGGCGGATCGCGGCGGTCGCCTCATAGCCGTCCATCTCCGGCATCAGGCAGTCCATGAAGATCGCCCGGTAGTCCCGGCCGGCCGCCTTCTCGACCGCTTCCCGGCCGTTGCCGGCGACGTCCGTGGTGAAGCCCAGGTTGGCCAGGATGCCCGACGCCACCGTCTGGTTGATCTCGTTGTCCTCGACCAGCAGCACGCGCCCGTGACCGGCCGGCGACCGGGCGGCGCGCGCCGCGCGCTCGTCGGCGGGCGCGGTGAACAGGCCGGCCAGCGCGTCGAGCAGCTCGGACCGGCGCACCGGCCGGGACAGCACCGCATGGAACCCGGCCGACCGGCCGGTCCCGCCGCCGATCAGCACCAGCTTCGGGGCGGGCAGGGCCGGGTCGGCGACGATCATCGGCACCAGCGCCGGGTCGTCCACGACGGCCACGTCGAACGGCCGGCCGGCCTCGGCGGCGGCGGTCAGCGCACCGACCGCGGCGGTCTCGTCCGCGGCGGCGGTGGTCCCGGCGACCCAGGTCTCCAGCTGCTCGGCGATCACCGCGGTGTCGGCGCCGGCCATCAGCAGCACCCGCAGCTCGCCGAGCGCGTGCCGGTGCGGGGAGTCGGCGTCCGCCACGGCCGGCCACAGCGCCGCGGTGAACCAGAACGTGCTGCCCTGGCCGGCCGCGCTGGTCAGGCCGATCTCCCCGCCCAGCATCCCGACCAGCTCCTGGCTGATCGCCAGGCCCAGCCCGGTGCCGCCGAACCGCCGGGTGGTGCCGGCGTCGGCCTGGACGAACGGCTCGAACAGGCGGGCCTGCTGGTCCGGGTCGATGCCGATGCCGGTGTCGGAGACCTCGAAGCGGACCGGGACGCTGCCGGGCGGGAAGTCGCCCTCGGCCGGGCCCGCGGTGATCGTCACGGCACCACCGTCGCCGGTGAACTTGACCGCGTTGCCGATCAGGTTGAGCAGCACCTGACGCAGTTTGCCGGCGTCGCCGCTGACCGGGCCGGCCAGATCGGGGTGGCAGTGCGGGGACACGGTCAGCTCCTTGGCCCCGGACGCGTGGGCGACGAGGCCGACCACCTCGTCGAGCAGCCGCCAGATCTCGAAGTCGGCTCGTTCCAGTGGCACCTTCCCAGCCTCCAGTTTGGAGAAGTTCAGCACGTCGTTGATCACTGCGAGCAGGGCCACGCCGGCGCTGTTGATGCCGTGCGCGTACCGGCGCTGGGTCTCGCTGAGCTCGGTGCCCAGCAGCAGGCCGGACAGGCCGATCACGCCGTTCATCGGCGTCCGGATCTCGTGGCTCATCGAGGCCAGGAACTGCGACTTCAGCCGGGCCGTCTCGACCGCCTGGTCCCGGGCCTGCGCCAGGGCCTGCTCGGTCTGCCGGCGGGCGCTGATGTCGCGGGCGAACGCGTGGAAGGTGGACGGGCCGTCCCGGCGGATCCGCCACATGGTCAGCTCGATCGGGAACTCGGTGCCGTCGGCGCGGACGGCGTCCATCTCGATCGGCCGGTCGAGCAGCCAGGTCCAGCGGCCCTCGAGCACCCGGTCCAGCGCCGCGGCGTACCGGCGGGGCACGACGGTGTCCACCACGTGCCGGCCGAGCACCTGCTGCCGGCTCCAGCCGAAGGCCTGCTCGGCCTGCCGGTTCCACTCGGTGATCAGGCCGTTGTGGTCCATGCTGACGAACGGGTCGCTGGCCGCGGTCATGATGGTCTGGAACTGCTCGCGCTCGAAGCGCAGCCGCCGCTCGGCCTCCACCTCGGCGGTGATGTCGTGCGAGATGGTCGAGGCGCCCACGATCATGTCGTCCGGGTCGCGGATCGGCGCCATGCTCAGCGAGACGTAGATGGTGGTGCCGTCGCGGCGTACCCGCCGGGTCTCGTGGTGTTTGATCAGCTCGCCGGCCCGGACCCGGGCGAGCAGGCGCTTCTCCTCGTCCGGCCGGTCCGGCGGCAGGATCACGGTGACGTCCCGGCCGATCATCTCCTCGGCGGTGTAGCCGTAGAGCCGCCGTGCGCCCGGGTTCCAGGTGAGGATCGTGCCGTCCAGGGTCTTGCTGACGATCGCGTCGTTGGAGGCCAACACGATCCCGGCGAGCTGCGCGTACGACTGGGCCTGCGCCTCGGCGGCGGCCCGCGCCGGGGTCATCTCGCCGGTCTCACCGTCCGGCCCTTTGATCGAGAACGCGGCCGGGTCGCGCTGCGGCCCGGTGTCCGCCGGCGCGGCCCGGGCGGCGGCGCCGGCCCGCTCCATCCGGGCCGCGCGGGAGCCGGTGACCAGCCCGACGACGACGATGATCCCGGCGTTCGCGACGACCAGCAGGGCGGCCTCGAGCTGCGGGCCGTACCGGCCGGCCGTGATCAGCCGCGCCGTCAGCGGCAGCGCGACCAGGGCCGCCACCAGCGTCCGGCGGGTCAGCCTGGCACTCTCCGTGTGGTCGGCGAGCACCCAGATCAACCCGGTACCGGCCGGTGCGGGCAGCGCGGCGACCGCGACGGCCACGATTCCCAGGGCGGCGGTCAGCCCCAGCGCCCGGTCGGCGGGCGTGCCGACCGGCCCGGACGCCGGGACGACCAGTCCGTAGATCGCGAGCAGGCCGATCATGCCGCCGCCGATCGCCGCCGCCTGCCCGGCCGCCGTCCAGTGCCGGTCGCCCAGCAGCAGCAGCTGCGCGGCGGCCAGCAGCAGGAACGCGCCGGCCGCGCCACCCCGGCCGGTCAGCGGGAGGATCAGGTCCCCGGTCATCGCGACGATCACCACGGCGGCGATCGGCACCACCCGCCGCGCGTACCGGCGATGGCGATCGGCCAGCGCGACCGCACCCCCGCCGAGGAGGATGAGGGAGAGACCGGCGGCGACGGCCCCGAACGCCAGCAGGAACACGCCGAGGGCCGCGGCCAGCGACCCCATCACGCGGGTGAGGAACCGGGGCGCCGCCCGGTCGCCGGCATCGGGAGACGAGGACATATATCCGGAATATCACCTTCATATGCCATTCGTGGCGGTAATTTTCCAGGAGGCAATACCCGCCGAAGGAGGACGTCGTGGCGACGGTACTGGTCGTGGACGATGTGGCGGCCAACCGTGAGCTGGTCTCGATCCTGCTCGGCTACCGCGGGCACGAGGTGATCGAGGCCGCCGACGGGGCCGACGCGCTCGTCCTCGCCCAGAGCCGGCACCCCGACGTGGTCGTCTCCGACGTGCTCATGCCCGGCATCGACGGGCTGGAGATGGTGCACCGGCTGCGGTCGTCCGCCGACGAGCAGGCGGCGCACGCCCCGGTCATCTTCTACACCGCCAACTACCTGGAGCCGGAGACCCGCCCGATCGCCGAGGCGTGCGGCGTCTCCCAGGTGGTGCTGCGCAGCGCCGACCCGCGCGAGCTGCTCGACGCCGTCGAGGTGGCGCTGCGCAACGGCCCGGTCGAGATCACCCCCCGGCCGGCCGACGAGTTCGCCACCGTGCACGCCCGCGCGATCAACGCCAAGCTGCTGGAGAAGGTCCGGGCGTTGCGGCACACCGAGCGCCGGTTCGAGGCGATGACCGCGTCCTCGCCGGTCGGCATCGTGCTGCTCGACGCCGACGGCTTCGCCACGTACGCCAATCCCCGCCTCTCGGAGATCACCGGGATGAGCGCCGCGCGCCTGCTGTTGCGGGGCTGGCTGGCCTGCCTCGAGCCGGGCACCCATGCCGAGGCGGTCGAGGCGGTACGGGCCGGCGCGGCCGGGGCGGTCGAGCACCGCTACCGCAACCGGTTCGTCCGCGACGACGGCGACGCCCGCTGGCTGCGCATCCACCTGCGCCCGATCCGCGACGAGGCCGAGCCGGCCGGCGCGGTGGTGACGGTCGACGACGTCACCGACCTGGTCACCGCCGAGGAGCGGGCCGCCCGCGAGATGCGGCAGCGGCAGGAGGAGGCCCGCCGCGGCGACGCCGAGCGGCTGGACAGCCTGCGCCGGATGGCCGGCGGCATCGCGCACGACTTCAACAACCTGCTCGGCGCGATGCTCGGCTTCGTCACCCTGGCGATCGAGCAGATCACCGAGGAGACCGCGGCCGGCCGGCTGTCGGCCGCGGTCGGCGAGGCCCTGCTGGAGGACCTGGGCCAGGTGACCAAGGGCGGCGAGCGGGCGACGCAGCTGACCGGGCAGCTGCTGCAGTTCGGCCGCCGCGAGATCACCAACCCGGTGCTGGTCGACGTGGACGCCTTCCTCATCGGCGCCGTCGACGCCCTGACCGCGGCGGCCGGCCCCGGCATCAAGCTCGACCTGCGCCGCGGCGGCGCACCCCCGGTGCTGATCGACCCGAACCTGCTCGACCGGTTGCTGCACAACCTCGTACAGAATGCGCGCGACGCCATGCCGGACGGCGGCACGATCACCGTGACCACCGGCCGGGCCGGCGTCACCACCACGATCAGCGTGGCCGACAACGGCCACGGCATGCCGCCGGAGGTGCAGGCGCGCGCGTTCGAGCCGTTCTTCTCGACCAAGACCGGCGGCATGTCGGCGGGCCTGGGACTGGCCACGGCGCACGGGGTGGTCGCCCAGGCCGGCGGCGAGCTCGACCTGACCTCGACACCCGGCAAGGGCACCACCGTGCTGATCAGCCTCCCGGCCGCGTCCTCGGGGGCGCCCGTCACGGCCGCCCCAGGAAGCTCAGCGGTTCCCGGCACCGCAGCAGCCCCCGCCACCACCGCCTCCCCCGGCACCGCGGCCGCTCCCGGCAACGGGGCGGCGGCCAGCGCGGCGGCGAGCGCCGGTGGCACGACCGCGGCCGGCGGCGCCCCGGCCGGCGGCGCTCAGACGGTGCTGCTGGTCGACGACGAACGCGACCTGCGCGAGGTGACGGCCCGGTTCATCGCGAAGGCCGGCTACCAGGTGCTGACCGCAGCCAACGGCGCCGAGGCCCTGGAGGTCTCCGAGCACCACCCGGACGTCATCCACTGCCTGGTCACCGACGTGATGATGCCGGGCATGGACGGCCGGCAGCTGGCCCACCGATTTCTGTCCGACCGGCCCGGCACGAAGGTCGTCTTCATCTCCGGGTACGCCGAGGCGCTCATCGACGACGAGGGGCGCTCGCTGGAACCGGGCCGGACGATCCTCGCCAAGCCGTTCTCCAGTGCCGAGCTGACCGCGGCCCTGAAGACCGCGCTGGCCGCCTGAGAACCGGCAACCTCTCGCCGCGCCGGCGGGACGAATGCTCAGAGCCAGTGCTCGGCCAGCAACGCGACACCCAGCACGACCATCGCCGCGCCGGACACCCGGGTGGTCAGCCGGGCGACGCCGGGGCGCGCCCGCAGCACCGAGCGGGCCAGCACCCCGACCCCCAGATAGCCGGCGCCGCAGTTGGTCGTGTGCAGCACGCCGAGCAGCCCGATCTGCGCCGCCACCGGCCAACTCCCCCGCGGGTCGGTGAACTGCGGCAGCAACGCGAGAAACAGCAGCAGCCCCTTCGGGTTGAGCCCGCTGACCCCGAAACCCCGGACCACCGCCCGCCCGGCCGAGGAGGCGCGCCACTGCCCCGCCGAGATGGCCGGCGGGCGGGCGAGCACCCCCGCCCCCAGCCAGATCAGGTAGCCCGCCCCCGCGAAGGTCAGCACCGTCAGCACGACGGGCGTGCGCGCCACCAGGGCCGCCACCCCGCCGGCCACCACCGCCGTCAGCGCGAGATACCCGAGCGCGAGCCCGCTCACCGCCGGCCACACCGCCCGGTCCCGCAGGCCGGCCGCGATCACGTACGCCCAGTCCGCGCCGGGCACGAGCACCAGCAGCGCCGACATGGCCCAGAATCCGAGCGCCGCCCCGACCGCCATACCGGGAAGATTAGGCAAATCCCGGCGGAAGGTGCTTCCCACTATTTCCCCGGAAGCGTCCTGCAGGAGAAGAATCTGTCTCGTGGACGACCTCGACCGGCAGATTCTTGCGGAGCTGCAACAGGACGGCCGGCTGACCGTCACCGAGCTGGCCGCCCGGGTCCGGCTCAGCCTCTCGCCCTGCCACCGCCGGCTGCGCGACCTGGAACGGTCCGGCGCGATCCGCGGCTACCGGGCGATCGTCGACCCGGAGGCGCTCGGGCTCGGCTTCGAGGCGGTGGTCTTCGCCTCGATGCAGCGGGGCGATCGGGACACCGTCGCCGCGTTCGAGGCGGCCGTCGCGGCGATCCCGCACGTCGTCCAGGCGCAGCGGCTCTTCGGCGACCCCGACTACCTGCTGCGCGTGGTGAGTGCCGACCTGCCCGCGTTCCAACGGCTGTACGACGAGCGTCTGGCCACCCTTCCCGGCGTACGCCGGCTGACGTCCACCCTGGTCATGAAGCAGGTGGTCGGGGATCGACCACTGCCCTGAGCACGGCGGCGACGGTCGAGACGTACGCCTCGTTGTCGAGGGTCTCGTCCCACGTGGTCTGCAGGGCCAGGCCCTGATAGACGGCGATCAGCACCCGCGCGAGGGCGTCGGGATCGACCCCGGGCGCGAGCGGCACCCCGGCGAGGGCCGCCGCGACCGCCGCCCGGGGATCGTCCACATTGCGCCGGGAAAGGTCGCGGATCCGCGGGTTGCGCATCGCCTCGGCCCAGATCTGCACCCCGAGCCGCAGCGTCGGCCCGGCCTCCGGGGTGCCCACGGATCGCAGATAGTCGAGGTAGGCCGCCGACCGCTCGGCGACCGTGCCGCTGGCGAAGACCTGCCGCCGGTCGTGCCACTCGGTGACGATCGCCGCGATCACATCGTCCTTGCCGGCGAAGTACCGGTAGACCAGCCCGGCGCTGATCCCGGACTCGTGCACGATGTCCTGCATGCTGGTGCGGTGGAAGCCGTCGCGGGCGAAGCAGGTGGCCGCCGCGTCGAGGATCTGCCGGCGACGGGCGGCCAGGTGCGCCTCGCTGACCTTGGGCACTACTGGATCTCCGCCCGGGCGACCCGGTAGAACGTCGCCGCGTTCTCGTCCCGGCCGAGCGGCTCCAGGTATCGCACGGCCGCGTCCCGGGTGGACATGTCGAGCGCGAGCCGCAGCCCCCGCGCGGCCACGTAGGCGGGCAGCGTGGCCGGGTCGAAGCCGAACGTCCACGGCTCCCCCGCCCGGCGCACCGCCGCCGGCCAATTCCCCGCGTCCAGCGAACCGTCGAGGACCCGGCGATCCACGTACGTGAAGATCAATGAACTTCCGGTGGCGGTCAGCGAGGCGAGCCGCCGCAGCGTGGCGTCGACGGCGGGCTCGGAGAGATAGTTGGTGACGCCCTCCCAGACCACCACGGTCGGCTCGAGCGCGGCGAACCCGGCCGCGAGCAGCGCGTCGCCGAGGTCCTCGCGCAGCAGGTCGACCGGCACGTAGTGGACGTGCCGGCGGCGCTCGGGGCGCACCGCGCCGCGCACCAGCCGCCGCTTGACCGCCTGGGTGGCCGGATGGTCGGCCTCGAAGACGGCCGCCCGGTCGATGCCGGGCAGCCGGTACGCCCGGCTGTCGTAGCCCGCACCGAGCAGCAGCACCTGCCGCGCGCCGTGGGCCAGCGCCTCGCCGACGAGGTCGTCGATCAGCCGGGTGCGTGCGACCGCGGACGGCCGCGGGCCGGGCCAGCGCCGGTCGATGAACCGGGACAGCCGCAGCCCGACCGGGCGCACCCGGGCGGCGCGGGCCAGCACCCGATAACCGCCGTGCAGGAACCGGACCGCGAGGGGGTCGTCGAAGACCCGGTCGTGCCCGCGCGCCGTTTCGAGGGCCCGGAACAAGGCCACCTGCTCGGCGGTCCGGCTGGCTCGGTTCTGCATGTCCCGACCTTAAATGAACGAGCGTCCATTTTTCTAGGGACACATTAGCGACACTACTCAATTCCGATCGGAGATCATCGTTGGACGCGACCCGGCGCCGGCCGCGATGCTGGCGGGCATGACTGACGCGTACGACGAGCCGGCCGGGATCGCGGCCCGCGGAACCGTCCTGGTCGCCGCCGGTCGCGGGGAGACCGCCGAGATCTACGCCCGCTTCGGCCGGCGCATCGCGGCCGACGGCTATCGGGTGCGGATCCTCCCGGACGTCACCGCCGATCCGGGCGGCTCCCTGGCCGCCGCCGAGAAACTGCTGGCCGACGATGCCCTGCCCGCCCCGAAGGTGATCGTCGGGCCGGACGCCGGCGCGCTCTTAGCCCTCACCCTGGCCGCCCGGGAGACCCCGGGCCTGGACGCGCTGATCCTGGCCGGGCTGCCGGTGCCCCGCCCGGCGATCGACCTGCTCGGCTGGGACGCCGAGATCGAGGCCCGCACGGCCTGCCCGAACCACCGGCGGGTGCTCGGCGAGGGCGGCGCCAGCCTGCAGACCGACCTTCCCGCCGAGCTTCTCGGCGCCGGCGACGTCCGCCTACCGACCCTCGGCCTGCACGGCGACGCCGATCCGATCAGCCCGCTCGGCGAGGCGCGCGGCCGCTACCCGGGCACCCTGGTCACGATCGCCGGCGGGCGGCACGACGTGCTCAACGACGTCAGCCACCGGACCGTGGCCGCCACCGTCGTGCTGTTCCTCGAACGCCTGCGGCTCGGCGCCGACCTGCCGGCGATCGCCCAGGTGCGCCGGCCGTGAAAAGCGATCGCTCAGGTACGCCGCCTGATCGCCCGGGTGCGCCCGTGAAGCCCGTCGATCTCCGGCAGCTGCCGTCGGTCACCGAGGCGCTGGCCGAAACCGCGGCCGCGTACGACGAGAGCGGCGCCTTCCCCCGCGCCGGCCTCGAGGCAGTGCACGAGGCCGGCCTGCTCACCGCCACGGTCGGCACGGCGTACGGCGGTCCGGGCCTCGGCGTCGCGGGCCTCACCCGGATCCTGCTGGCGCTCGGCCAGGGTGACCCGTCGGTGGCGCTGATCGCGGCGATGACCCAGCTGCCGCACCTGCTGCAGGCCCGCCGGCCGTCCTGGCCGGACGAGCTCTACCGGCAGGTGCTCGCCGACTCGGCGGCCCGCCGCACGCTGCTCAACACGCTGCGGGTCGAGCCGGAGCTGGGCTCGCCGAGCCGGGGCGGCCGCCCGGCGACGACGGCGACGCGTACCGCGACGGGCTGGCGGATCTCGGGGCACAAGCGCTTCGCGACGGGCGCGGCCGGCCTGGCCTACCTGCTGGTGTTCGCGTCCACCGACGAGCCGCGACCGAGGGTCGGCACCTTCGTGATCCCGGCCGATGCCACCGGCGTCGCGATCGTGCCGTGCTGGAACCAGCTGGGGCTGCGCGCGAGCGGCAGCCACGACGTGCTGCTGACCGATGTGGAGATCCCCGCCGGGCACGTGCTCGACCTGGCCGAACCCGGCTCGGACGGCCCGGCCGGTCACGCCCTGCAGCTGCCCCTGGCGGCGCTCTACGTGGGCGTCGGGCGGGCCGCGCAGAAGCACTTCCATCGGTTCGCCCGGGAACGCGTGCCGGCCGGCCTGGGCCGGCCGGTCGCCACCACCGACCGGTTCCGCACCGCGGCCGGCGAGATCGAGGTCCTGCTGAGCACGGCCGAGCGGCTGCTGCTGGACGCGAGCGAGCGTTTCGACGCCGGCGAGCCGGTCCCGGACGCGGCCGGCGCCCGGATCGTCGCCGCCCGGCACGCGGTCGCGGCGGTCACCCTCGCCACCCGCCTGCTCGGCAACCCGGGACTGAGCCGGGACAGCCCCCTCGAACGCCATTTCCGGGACGTGCAATCCGCGCTCGTCCACGCTCCACAGGAGGACGTGGCCCTGATCGCCGTCGGGACGGACGCTCTGCTGCGTTGATCCCCCCAAATCGGTGTTGCCATCGGCCGCCCCGGCGAGCAAACCTGGGGCTGTGCCGGCATGCGTCACGCAGCTGACGAGGAGGCGGCCCATGCTCAAGGCTCGAATTGTGGTCGGCGCCGACGGTTCGCCCGGCTCGACCCTCGCGGTCCGCTGGGCCGCGGCCGAGGCGCAGCTCCGCGAGGCGGAACTGCGCGTGTTCACGGCCTACCACCGGCGAGATCCCGGCCGGCAGCACGACGACGACGCGTCCGCCGTCGTGCACGAGGCGGTGACGCAGGCCCGCACCGTCGCCCCGCAGATCCAGGTACGCGGGCTGGCGATGCCCGGTTACGCAGCGCCGATGCTGCTGCACGCCGCCGAGGACGCCGCCCTGCTGGTGGTCGGCGACCGTCGCCGGGGCAGTCTGCCGGGCCAGCCGCTGGGCTCGGTCGGCAGCCAGGTCGCCACCCACGCCCGCGCCTCGGTCGTGGTCGTCCGAGGCCGCCCCGGCCCCGACGACGGCCCGGTGGTGGTCGGCGTCGACGACGGCCCCGCCGCGTCCACGATCATCGGCCGGGCGTTCGAGGAGGCCGCCCTGCGCGGCGCCCCTCTGCTGGCCGTGACCGCCCACGCCAACGGCCACCCGACACCGGCCGCCGCGGAGGCCCTCGGCGCCGAGATCGACCCGCGGCTCGACCCCTGGCGCGAGAAATACCCTTCGGTGCAAGTGGAACGGGAGTACGCGTCCGGCCGGCCCGACCGGGTGCTCGTGCAGCGCTGCCAGCAGGCGCAGCTGGTGGTGGTCGGCCCGCGCCGGCACGGCTACCAGGGGGTGATGCTGGGCGCGGTGGGCAGCGGCCTGCTGCGCCGGGCGGCGTGCCCGGTCCTGATCGCCCGATAGCCACCTGCCGCGGGCAAACGCGACAGCCGTTCCGCAGCCGTCGCCAAAGTGACCTGCCGCGGGCAAACGCGACAGCCGTTCCGCGGCCGGCGCGATAGTCATCTCCTGCGGGCGAGGCGGCCGCCGGCCCGGCGATGGATGCTGAGCCGATGAGCCGCCTCCGACCGCTCGCCCTGGTCCTCGTCCTGGCCCTGCCGGGTTGCGGTGGCGGCGGCAGCGATCTGCCGGTGCTGCCGAAGGACGCGGTGCAGACCCAGGTCGAGCAGTACGCCGGAATCACCCTCGCCGCCTCGGGAGCCGGCACGTTCAGCGAGTCGGCGGCGAATGTCACCGGCTGCCCGCGGGACAACGGCCGCGGCCTGTCCGACCCCGACGAGGAGTACTACGTCCAGGGCATCTACCGCCTGCCGGTGGCCGCCGCCCAGCTGACCGCGACCCTCGACAAGATTCGCGATGAGTGGCAGCGCAACGGCTACACGCTCGCGTCGGCGGCATCGCCCACCGAGGTCAGCGCCACGACGAACGACAACTACCGCTTCGACCTGACCGCCGAGCAGGGCCTGCGGCTGTCGATCGCCTCACCCTGCTACCGCCCGAAGTCCTGAAATCCGGTGGCTCGCCCGCCCGCCGGCCGACAGAATCCCCGGCATGCGGGACAGGCCCACGGGCGTCACCGAGGCGATGCTGGCCGCGGCGCTGCGGGACGGATGGGGCATCGACGCCCACGAGATCGCTTACCTGCCGGTGGGCGCGGGCGGCTACCACTGGCGGGCCGACGACCGCTGGTTCCTCACGGTCACCGCGGCGGAACCCGCGCCGCTCGAACGAGCCCTGCGCACGGCCCAGGCCCTCCGTCGCGACGCCGGCCTCGGGTTCGTGCTGGCCGCGCACGGCGCCCCGCTCCGGCCGGTCGGGCCGCGCCACACGTTGTCGGTGTTCCCGCTGGTGGAGGGCGTGGCCGGCGACTTCGGGCCGCACTGCGGGGACCGCGCCGAGGTGGTCGACCTGCTCGTCGCCCTGCATCGCGCCACCCCGCGGGTCCGCGACCTGGCACCCCCCGACGACCTGCGACTCCGCGGCCGCGAGACGTTGGCCGCCGCCCTGCCGGATCCCTCGTGGACCGCCGGGCCGTACGGCGAGCCCGCCCGTGCCCTCCTCGCCGCCCATGCCGCGAAGATCGGCCACTGGCTGTCCGAGCTGGACCGCCTGACCGCCGAGCTGGCCCCGGCCCCCCGGGTGGTCACGCACGGCGAACCGCACCCCGCCAACATCCTGACCACCGCCACCGGCAAGCTGCTGATCGACTGGGACACCGTCCGCCTCGCCCCGCCCGAGCGCGACCTGTGGCACCTGACCGACGACCCGTTCGCCGAGGCCGGCCCCGCCGACGACCCGGCCCTGACCCGGTACGCCGAGGCGACCGGCCACCGGATCTCGGCCGCCGCGCTGAGCTTCTACCGCCTGACCTGGATCCTCGCCGACATCGCCTGCTTCGCGGCCGACCTGCGCGCCCCGCACACCGAGGGCGGCGACGCCGAGGAAGCCCTCGCCGAACTGCACGGCTACCTCGACGATTAATCGGTTGGCGGGCATCGGGCGGGCTGATAGCGTGCCCGCGCACCGTGACTTCACGCCGGGAGGTGAGACCCATGCACGCCGTACCCATCTGGGTGCTCCCCGCCGACGTCACGGTCGAGCGGCCGGCATAGGGCCCGCCGGGAGCGCCACAACCGAGGCATTCCCGAAAGGCAAACCATGCATTCCGTACGATTCACCGCCCAGTCCTCGTCGGCCGGCGTCCTCGAACGCGACTTCCTGCTCGGCGAGGTCCCCGGCGTCCTGTGGTCGCCCGACCTCGCCCCCGGCACCGCCCCGCTGGTGCTGATGGGCCACGGCGGCGGCCTGCACAAGAAGACCCCGGCCCTGGCCGCGCGGGCACGCGACGCCGTCACCTCCTGGGGCTACCACGTGGTCGCCATCGACGCCCCCGGGCACGGCGACCGCCCGCGCTCGGCCGCCGACGACCGGGCCCGCGCCGACATGCGCGAGGCCATGACCGCCGGCGATCACGAGCGCTTCAAGTCGGTCAGCATCGCCTACACCACGTCGCTGGCCGAGCGGGCGGTCCCGGAGTGGCAGGCCACCCTGGACGCCCTCCAGCGGCTCCCCGAGATCGGCGCCGGCGCTCCGATCGGCTACGGCGGCGGCATCTCGATGGGCACCGCGATCGGCATCCCCCTGACCGCGGTCGAGCCGCGCATCGCGGCCGCCATCTTCGGTGCCGGCTTCTTCGTCCACGAGGACCTGCTCGCGGCCGCGCGGCAGATCACCGTCCCGATCCAGTACCTGGTCCCGTGGGACGACGAGCTGGTCACCCGCGAGTCCGCGGTCGAGTTGTTCGACGCCTTCGCCACCGAGGAGAAGACCCTGCACGCCAACCCGGGCGACCACCGCCGCATCCGCTGGATCGGCCTCGACAACGAGTTCCTTCCCCGCCACCTGGGCCGGGCGCCCGCCCCGTCCGGAGCCGATCAGGCCTGATCGGGTCCGTCGGCGAGCCGTGACGGCGGCCCCGCGGGAGACTCGCGGGGCCGCTGTCCGCCGTCGGCGTCTGCGGTCACCCGGCCTGATCTGCCATTCTCCGGTCATGACCGACACGTGGGCGCTGTTCGACCGGCTCGCCGACGGCTACGACCAGGTCGTTCCGTTTTTTGCCGAGTTCGGCGCGCGGCTGCTCGACGTCGTTCAGCCGCACCCGGGCATGCGGTTGCTGGACGTCGGCAGTGGCCGCGGTGCGATCGCCGCGGCGGCCGCCGCCCGCGGGTGCTCCGTCACCGCGGTCGACGCCGCGCCCCGCATGGTGGCGCTTCTCGCCGCCGCCCACCCCGAGATCGACGTCCGGCTGATGGACATCCACCGGCTCGATCTGCCCGACGCCACCTTCGACGTGGCCACCGCCGGCTTCGTCATCCATCTCGTCGCCGATCCCGCTCGGGTGCTCACCGAGCTGCGCCGCGTGCTGCGGCCCGGCGCCACCGTCGCCCTGACCACCCCGGGCCCCGGCGACGATCGCGGCCGCTGGCAGGCCTTCGACGCGATCTGGAGCGACTTCGCCGCACGGGCCACCGCCCGGTCCCGCCCCGCCCACCTCGACGTCCCGCCCGCGCTGCGCGCGGCCGGCTTCGTGGACGTACGCACCGTCGGCATCGCCGTCCATCTGCCGGTTTCGGACCCGCAGACCTGCTGGGACTTCCACATGTCGCACGGGTTCGCCGCTCGCGTCGAGGCCCTCGGCCCCTCGGACGCCGCCGCGTTCAAGCAGCGCGCGCTCGCCGAACTGACCCGCATGCACCGCTCCGGCGGCATCATCGTCGACAGCCGCGCCACGGTCTGCCTCGCCAAGAGCCCGGCGTCGTAGCAGACAAGCATCAGCGCCGCGCGCGGGCCTGGTCGAGCAGGTGGCTGCGGCAGGCCCGGGCCGCCGGGGACAGTGGCCGGTCCCGCCGATGGATCAGCGCGATCGGCGGGTGCGGGATCGCCGGGTGCGGTGCGTGCACGGCGATCGGCGGGCCCGGCCGGAGCACGGCCGACCGCGCCAGCAGCGCCACCCCGACGCCCGCGGAGACCAGGTCGCGGATCGCCATCGCGCTGTGGGTCTCGAACGGGATCCGCGGGGTGAAGCCGGCCGCCGACGCCGCCGCGAGCAGGATCCGGTGCAGGCCGCTGCCCGCCGGCAGGCAGACGAACGGCTCGTCCCGCAGGTCTGCCAGCGACGTCACCGGGCGGTGGCCCGGCGGCAGGGCCAGGACCAGGTGCTCGTCGGCGATCCGGCGCGCGCGGAACCGTTCGGGCAGGTCCTCGTGCCGCGGGCCGACCACCAGGTCGGTCTCGCCGGCATCCAGGGCCGCGAGCAGCCCCGCGATCAGGTCGGATCGAAGCGACAGCTCCACGCCCGGATAACGGTCGTGAAAGGACGCGAGCGCCGCCGGCAGCGTGAAGTCGCCGAGCACGGCCGTGGCGCCGATCGTGACCCGGCCGCGCAGCACGGCGGTCAGCTCGGTCAGGTCCGATCGGGCGCCGGCCAGTTCCGCTTGGATGCGGTCGTATCGGGACAGCAGCGCCTCGCCGGCCTGGGTGAGCGTCACCCGGCGGGTGGTGCGGGCGAACAGCGGCACGCCCAGCTCGGTCTCGAGCGCGCGTACCTGGGCGGACACGGCCGATTGCGCCAGCCGCAGGTGTTCCGCCGCCCGGGTGAAACCGCCCTGCCGGGCCACCGCCGCGAACGTGTCCAGCTGCCGTAATTCCATGGATTCATCGTGCACCGCGCTGAATGCGTACGCGAAACGCATTGGGAGTTGCCCCGCCGATCGATCACGCTGGACCGCATGGAGCAACGGATTCTTGGTGGTTTGACGTGCTCGGCGATGGGGTTCGGCTGCATGGGGCTGTCGCAGGCCTACGGGCCCGCGGACGAGGACGCCTCGGTGGCGGCGATCCGCACGGCGCTCGACGCGGGCGTGACGCTGCTCGACACGGCGATGAGCTACGGCGGGGGCCACAACGAGCGGCTCGTCGGCCGGGCGATCGCGGGTCGCCGCGACGAGGTGGTGGTGGCGACCAAGTTCGGCATCGTGCGCGGCGATCGGGGGGTGAGCCTGGACGCGCACCCCGATCGCGTCGCCGGCTATTGCGACGCCTCGCTGAAGCGGCTGGGCGTGGACGTGATCGATCTGTACTACCTGCACCGGGTCGACCCGGAGGTGCCCCTCGCGGACACGATCGGCGCAATGGCGGCGCTGGTCGAGGCCGGAAAGGTTCGCCATCTCGGGCTGTCGGAGGTGAGCCCGGCGCAGATCGATGCGGCGCGAGCGGTCCATCCGATCGCGGCGGTCGAGTTCGAGTGGTCGCTGTCGTGGCGGGAGCCGGAGGACGACGTGGTCCCGGCGGCGCGCGCGGCGGGGGCCGGCCTGGTTCCCTACAGTCCGCTCGGCCGCGGGCTGCTGACCGGGAAGCTGCCGGCCGGGCCGTTCGCGCCGGGTGACTTCCGGGCCGCCGACGGCCGGTTCGCGCCGGACGCGCTCGACCGGAATCTCACCCTGGTCGCCGAGCTGACCCGGATCGCCGGCCGGCTCGGTGTCACGACCGGTCAGCTGGCCCTGGCCTGGCTGCTGGCCCGCGGCCCGGACGTGGTGCCGATCCCCGGCACCCGCAACCACGCCCGGGTCACCGAGAACGCGGCCGCCGCCGGCATCGCGCTCGCCGAGGACGATCTGACCGCGCTGGCGGCCGCCGCGCCCCGCGAGGCGTGGACCGGAGACCGCCGGTCGTTCGCGGCGCACGGCACGACCCGCACGACCGGCTGACCGGCTGACCGGCAAGGCACCGGCACCGGCACCGGGGCCGGCACAGGCGCCGTCCCGAGCCATCCGGGACGGCGCCGGGCAGTCAGCCGGCGAAGCGGACGTGCGGGAACGGGATCGACTTGTAGGCCAGCGCCACCCCGGCGGCGGCCGGCGCCAGCGGCCCGCCCACCCAGAGCCACCACGGATTCGCCGCCCCGTCCACGGCGAGCACGATGACCACCTGCACCGCCGCGATCAGGCAGACCACCGACGCGTACGTGTAGACCCGCGGCCGGAACCACCGCGCGGCCGGCCGGCGCTTGATCGTGTGCACGCCCGGGTTCTGGGCCATCCACTGCTCGGCGACCGACACCGGCACCCCGCGCAGGTAGACGCCGCCACCACGGATCGGCGCGGTCGTGCCCGGCGCACCGTCCGTCATGGGCAGCAGCGGCACGACCTCGGCCGGCACCAGCAGGTCGACCAGCTCCGCCATCCCCGCCTCCTGAAGATCACCGGCGAGCGGAGATTACTGCACCACATCAACAAAGGTCCATAGTCACGACGGCGACACCCCGCGCCGGCTCAGCACCTCCAGCCGATCGGACGCGTAGCCGACCATCCAATGCGGGCGCAACCGGTACATCCGGACGTCCTCGCCCCAGCTCAGCGGCGAACTGTCGTAGTACGCCGTCCAGTGCTCGAGCGTCTCTTTCCAGTCGTCGTCGCCGGGCAGCAGCCGCTCGGCGCGCCCGTGGCTGAACACGGCGAACTCCTCGCCGTCGATGTGCGCCACGCTCACCGCCATCCGGCGTTCCAGGTGCCGGGCCTTGGCGGCCGCCCCCGAGGTGCTGAAGGTCCAGGTGGCGTGGAGGAAATGCCCGTCCAGCGCGCTGATCCGCGGCTCGCCGCGGGCCGTCACGGTGGCGACGCTGAGCACCTTCATGCCGGTGAGCAGGCCGGTCAGATCCTCGGCGGTGAGGGTCCGGCCGGCGTGCACGATGTTGCGCAGATGGTTGGTCGCACCCGCGTGCGACCGGTCGAGGAGGAGCTGCAGCGCGGCGATCTCTTCGGCGTTCTCCAGCATGACCACAACGTAGTCCGGCCCCGGCGACCGGTCACCGGCGTCGGCCGGCCGGAGCGCCCAGCGAGCGCCCCGGCGAGCCGACCGGTCCTACGAGGACAGCACCCAGTCGCGGACCTCGGGCATGTCCTCGAGGTGCTCCACCACGTACGCCTCGTGCCGGGCCAGCTGCATCTCGCACCACGCCTTGAGGTCGGCGGCGCCGCGGGGCAACCGTTTCGCGTTGTTGATGGCGTCCATCACCAGGTGGTAGCGGTCCGCCTTGTTGCGCACGGTCATGTCGAACGGGGTGGTGGTCGTCCCCTCCTCGATGAAGCCCCGCACCCGGAACCGGTCGGCGTCCGGCCGGCCGTGCACCAGCTGGTGGATCGCGCCGGGATACCCGTGGAACGCGAAGATCACGTCTTCCGCGTCGGTGAACAGCTCGGAGAAGAGCGTCTCGCTCATGCCGTGCGGGTGGTCCTTCGGCCGGATCAGCGTCATCAGGTCGACCACGTTGACGACCCGGACCCGGAAGCCGGGCAGCCGCTCCTTGAGGATCTGCGCCGCCGCCACCGTCTCCATCGTGACGACGTCGCCGGCCGACGCGAGCACGATGTCGGGTTCGGCGGTGCCGTCGTCGGTGCCGGCCCACTCCCAGATGCCGGCGCCGCGGGTGCAGTGCTCGATCGCCTCGTCCATCGTCAGGTACTGCAGCTGCGGCTGCTTGTCCTGCACGATCAGGTTCACGTACGAGCGCGACCGCAGGCAGTGGTCGGCCACCGAGAGCAGGCAGTTCGCATCCGGCGGCAGGTAGACCCGGGCGACGTTGCCGCGCTGGTTGAGCACCACCTGGATCAGGCCCGGACCCTGGTGCGAGAAGCCGTTGTGGTCGTTGCGCCAACAGGTGGAGGTGAGCAGGATGTTCAGGCTCGGGACCCGCGCCCGCCAGGGCAGGTGCGCGGCCTCCTGCAGCCACTTGCCGTGCTGCACCGTCTGCGACGCGCTGACCATGGCGAACGCCTCGTAGGTGGCGAACATGCCGTGCCGGCCGGTCAGGTTGTAGCCCTCCAGCCAGCCGTGGCAGTTGTGCTCGCTGAGCACCTCCATCACCCGGCCGTCCGGGCCGAGCTTCACGTCGTCGGGGACGGTCCGTTCCATGAAGGCCCGCTCGGAGACCTCGAAGACTGCGCCGAGCCGGTTGCTGTTGGTCTCGTCCGGACAGAACAACCGGAACCGATCGGGGCTCGACCGGTAGATGTCACGCATCAGCTCACCCAGCTTGCGGGTCGACTCCGCCCGCTCGACCCCGGGCCTCTTCACCTCGATCCGGTAGTCGCGGAAGTCCGGCATGTCCAGATCTTTGGTCAGCAGCCCGCCGTTCGCGTGCGGCGACGCACTCATCCGCAGATCGCCCTCCGGCGCCTGCTCCCGGATCATCGCGATCGGCGCGCCGTTCCCGTCGAAGAGCTCCTCGGGCCGGTACGACTTGAGCCAGCGCTCCAGCATCGCGAGGTGCGCGGGGTTGTCCCGCACGCCGGACAGCGGCACCTGATGCGACCGCCAGGTGCCCTCGACCAGGACCCCGTCGACCTCGTGCGGCCCGGTCCAGCCCTTCGGCGAGCGCAGAATGATCATCGGCCACGGCTCGGCGCTGCCCTCCTTCTTGGCCTGGATCCGCCGGTACGCGTCGGCCAGCGCGGCGGTGAAGCGGGTGTGCATGCCGGGTAGGTCGTTTCCCTCGACCTCGATCACGTGGTAGCCGTGGCCCTGCATGAGCGAGCGGACCAGTGCCGGGTCCTTGCGGCCGAGCACGGTCGGGCCGGCGATCTTGCCGTCGTTGAGGTGCAGGATCGGCAGCACCGCGCCGTCGCGGGCCGCGTTGATGAACGAGACGCCCTTCCACGAACCCTCGAGAGGGCCGGTCTCCGCCTCACCGTCACCGACCACCGCGATCGCCAGCAGGTCGGGATTGTCCATCACCGCACCGAACGCGTGCACCAGCACATACCCCAGCTCGCCGCCCTCGTGGATCGAGCCGGGCGTGGTCACCGACACGTGGCTCGGGATGCCGCCGGGGGCGGAGAACTGGCGGAACAGCCGGAGCATGCCCCGCTCGTCCTGGGACACCAGCGGGTAGACCTCGGTGTAGGTGCCCTCGAGATACCCCGCCGCGACCAGCGCCGGGCCGCCGTGGCCGGGGCCGGCCAGGTAGATGGCCTGCTGCCCGGTGTGCCGGATCAGCCGGTTGACGTGCGCGTAGATGAAGGACAGGCCCGGGCTGGTGCCCCAGTGCCCGAGCAGGCGCGGTTTGATGTGGTCGGCGGCGAGCGGCTTGCGCAGCAGCGGGTTGTCCAGCAGGTAGATCTGACCGATGGTCAGGTAGTTGTTGGCCCGCCACCAGGCGTCCAGCTGGTCCAGCTCCGCCTGGTCGGGCGTCGCCAGGTTCGGGGCGAGATCGAGACTCACGGCGAGGTCCTTTCCCGGTTCGTGGCTTTTGCCCAACTTACGGTGCCCGGGCACCGCCCGTACAAGAGTCGTTCGAGCCGGTGGAAAAACTTGAACCGTCGCGGTGACGTTTCCGTGAAACCTTTCGTGCGCCGCCTCTTCGCCCACCCCGCCACCGCCCGGACCCTGACGGTTCTGGCCGGGTTCATCGTCTTCGCCGCCCTGATCTTCCCGAACGTCCTGGAACGCCTCACCCCACTGGGCTTCCTGCGCATTCCGGTCGAGGGCGCCTTCCTCATCGCGCTGCTGCTCGTCCCGCCCCGCCCGCGCCGGATCGCCGGCATCGTGGTCGGCGTCCTGCTCGGCCTGCTGGTCGTCGAGAAGTGCCTGGACATGGGCTTCTTCGCCGAGCTCAACCGGCCGTTCGACCCGGTGCTGGACTGGGTGCTCTTCGACGACGCGTATCACTTCGTGGTCGACTCGTACGGCAAGGGCGCGGCCATCGGCGCGATCGCGGCGATCGTGGCCCTCGTGGCGGTGGTGCTGGCCCTGACCATCTGGGCGGTGCTGCGGATCGGCGCGCTGATCGGCCGGAACCAGCGCCGATCGCTGATCGCGGCCGGCGGCATCGCGGTGGCGTGGGCGGCCAGCTTCGCGCTCGGCCTCTCGATCGCCGCGGTGCCGATCGCGGCCCGCAGCACGGCCACCTACGCCTGGGACCGCGCCCACCAGGCGCAGGCCGGCTTCCGGGACTCCGCCGAGTTCGCCAAGGAGGTCAAGCAGGACGCGTTCGCCAACGTCCCCGCGGGCCAGCTGCTCACCGCCCTGAAGGGCAAGGACGTGATCTTCACATTCGTGGAGAGCTACGGCCGCAGCGCGATCGAGCACCCGCAGCTGGCCCCGATGGTCGACCCGGTTCTCGACCAGCTGACCGGCCGGCTGACCACCGCCGGCTTCCAGTCGCGCAGCGGCTGGCTGACCTCACCGACCTTCGGCGGCGGCAGCTGGCTCGCCCACTCCACCTTCGAGTCCGGCCTCTGGATCAACAACCAGCAGCGCTACCGCAACCTGGTCTCCAGCAACCGGCTGACCCTGACCCGGGCCTTCCACGGCGAGGACTTCCGCACGGTGAGCGTCATGCCGGGGGCGACCAGCGCCTGGCCCGAGGCCGCCTTCTACGGGTACGACCAGGTGTGGGACTCGCGCAACCTGGGCTACCGGGGTCCGAAGTTCAGCTGGGCGCCGATGCCCGACCAGTACACGCTCAAGCAGCTGAACACCGTCGAGTACAAGAAGCCGGACCGAAAGAACCTGATGATCGAGATGCCGCTGGTCTCGAGCCACACGCCGTGGGCGCCGATTCCCACCTATCTCGACGACTGGGACCAGATCGGCGACGGCTCGGTCTACGCGCCGATGGCGGCCGACGGCAAGAAGCCCAAGGCGCTCTGGGCCGATCCCGTGCAGGTGCGCCCGGAGTATGGGAAATCGATCGTCTACTCGGTGACGTCGCTGGTGAACTGGATCACCAAGTACGGCGACGACAACCTGGTGATGGTGTTCCTCGGCGACCACCAGCCCTCGCCGATCGCCTCGGGCGCCGGCGCGAGCCACGACGTCCCGATCTCGATCGTGACGAAGGACAGGGCGGTCCTGGAGCGGATCACCGACTGGCAGTGGGCGGAGGGGCTGCGGCCCCACGGTGATACGCCGGTATGGCCGATGAACGCGTTCCGGGATCGGTTCTTCACGGCGTTCGGCACGAAGGCGGCGGCGTCCTGAAGCTCTACCTCGACTGCGACACCGGCGTCGACGACGCCCTGGCGATCGCGTACCTCCTGGCCACCCCCTCGGTGGACCTGCTGGGCATCGGCACCTGCAACGGGAACACCTCGGCGGTCCAGGCCGCCCGCAACACGCTCGGCCTGCTGGAGCTGTCGCACGTTTCCGGCATACCCGTTGCGATCGGCTCGGGTGTCCATCGCCGCGGCGCCGAGGTGGTCCACGGGGACAACGGCGTCGGGGGTGTGGAACTCCCCCGGGGCGGCGAGCCGGATCCGCGGAGCGCGACCGACCTGCTTCGCGACCTGGCACAGGACAATCCGGGCGAGCTGCACATCCTGGCGACCGGGCCGTGCACCAACCTCGGGCAGGCCCTGCGAGAGACACCCGGAATCGCGGACATGATCGCGAGCGTGACGGTGATGGGCGGCGCGGTCCGCCGCCCCGGCAACGTCACGCCGCACGCCGAGGCCAACATCGCCGGCGACCCCGCCGCCGCGGCGGCCGTCCTCGGCGCGAGCTGGCCCGTGACGCTGGTACCGCTGGACGTGACGATGAACCACCGCTGGACCGAGGCCGACCGGGCCGCGCTCCGGGCCGGCGGCACCGCCCTGCACGAGGCGCTCGCCGACATGGTCCCGGTCTACTTCGACTGGTACGAGCCCGAGCTCGGCGTACGGGAAATTCCTTTGCATGATCCTCTCGCGGCGGCGATCGCGGTCGGCGACCTGTCCCCCTCCGACGCCCCGCGACTGCCGCTGCGGGTCGATCCCGAGGGCGCGGTACGGGAGGACCCGTCCGCCCCGTCGGCGGTCCGCGTGGTGCTGGCCCTCGCCGAGCCGGGCGGGCCCGCGATCCTGCGCCGGCTGCTGACACGGAATCAGTAGCGGCGCCCCTCCCGCCCTGCCGTGATCGTTGGTAACGTCGCGCCATGCCGACGGATTCCGGGGTCGACCGCGCCCGCCTCGCCTCCCTCGCAGCCCGCGAGCGGGCCACCTACGCCGACCGGCACCCGCGGTCGGCCGCCGCGTACGCCGGCGCCGGACACCTCTTCGGCCGGGTCCCGATGACCTGGATGAAGAAGACCGCCGGCGGTTTCCCGGTGTACGTGGCCGGCGCCCGCGGCGCCCGGATCACCGACCTCGACGGCCACGAGTACGTCGACTTCTGCCTCGGCGACACCGGCGCGATGGCCGGCCACTCCCCCGCACCCGTGGTGGCGGCGGTCACCCGCCGGCTGGCCGAGCTCGGCGGGGCGAGCACCATGCTGCCGACCGAGGACGCCGCCGCGGTCGGCGACGAGCTGGCCCGCCGGTTCGGCCTGCCGTACTGGAGCTTCGCGCTCACCGCCACGGACGCCAACCGCTGGGCGATCCGCCTGCTGCGCGCCGTCTCCGGCCGGTCGAAGATCCTGGTGAACAGCTACTGCTACCACGGCTCGGTCGACGAGTCCCTGATCGTGACCGGCCCGGACGGCGCGGGCCGCAGCCGCGAGGGCAACGTCGGCGCCCCCACCGACGTGACCACCACCAGCCGGGTCGCCGAGTACAACGACCTCGACGGCCTCGAACGCGAGCTCGCCCACGGCGACGTCGCGGCCGTGCTGATGGAGCCCGCGCTCACCAACATCGGCATCGTCCTGCCGGCCCCCGGCTACCTGGCGGGCGTCCGCGAGCTGACCCGCAGGTACGGCACCTATCTGATCAACGACGAGACGCACACCTTCTCGGCCGGGCCCGGCGGCGCGACCGCGGCGTGGGGCCTGTCCCCCGACGTCGTGACCATCGGCAAGGCCATCGGCGGCGGCATCCCGGTGGGCGCGTACGGCCTGTCCGAGGAGCTGGCCGGCGCCCTGCTCGGCCGCGCCGACCTGGATCTGGTCGACATGGGCGGGGTCGGCGGCACCCTGGCCGGCAACCCGGTCTCGATGGCCGCCACCCGGGCCACCCTCACCTCGGTCCTGACCGAGCAGGCCTTCGCCGGCATGATCGCGACGGCCACCGCGTTCGCCGACGGCATCCGCGACCTGATCAAGGCGCACGCACTGCCGTGGTCGGTCGCCCAGCTGGGCGCGCGGGTCGAGTACCGCTTCGCCGACCCGGCACCACGCACCGGCACCGAGTCGGCGGCCTCGGCGGACGGCGAGCTGGAGGACTTCCTGCACGTCTACCTGGCCAACCGGGGCGTCCTGCTGACGCCGTTCCACAACATGGCCCTGATGTCGCCCGCCACGACCCTGGACGACGTCGCCCGCCACCACGAGATCTTCGCCGCCGCGCTGGCCGAGCTGCGGTCGGACGGTTAGCCCAGCCCGCCGGGGCAACCTGGTGATTACCGGATGAAGCGGCTCTTTACTCCGTAGCCTGTTTCCATGGGTGTGTTCGGAAGCCGAGCCGCTGCCGACCGTCCCGCGGGGCAGCGGGAACCCCGGGACATCGAGGCGCTCGAGGAGCTGGTCGCCAACCTGGAGAGCGCGACCGACGAGGCCAGCACCTGGCGCATCTTCGCGTCCACCTACGTCGAGTTCTACGACATGGACTACGCGGGCGCCTGGCTGGTCGAGGGCGGCGTGCCGCGGCTGGAGTACGAGGTCGGCCCGATCGTCGAGCAGCTGAGCGGCACCGCCGGGCAGCCCGCCGTGGTCCAGCAGGCGATCCGCGCCCGGGAGGCGGTGTACGCCGACAGCTCCCGCGCCGGCGACCCGCGGATGGACGCCGCGCTCCGGGCCGGCTGCCGCTCCGCGCTCGCCCTGCCGATCGTGCTGCACGGCACGGTCATCGCGGTGCTGGAGCTCTACGGCCGCACCGAGGTCGCCGTGGACAACGCGCTGATCGGCAAGTGGGGTGCGATCATGCGGGTCGCCGAGCAGGCCCGCCGGGCCGCGCTGGTCCAGTTCACCACCCAGCAGCTGGCCGACGACCGGCTGGCGGTCACCGCCGTGGTCGACGCGCTCGGCACCACCAGCGACTCGGGCATCGCGCTGCGGTCCACGCTCGAAGCGGTCCGCAAGGTGTTCGGCTGGGCCTACGGCTCGTACTGGGAGATCGACGAGGACGAGCGCGTCCTCCGGTACCAGATGGAGTCCGGCTCGGCCGGCGACGAGTTCCGCAAGGTGACCCACGCCGCGTCGTTCGCCGAGGGGGCCGGCCTCCCCGGGCGCGCCTGGCGGCAGCGCGACCTGGTCTTCGTCCGCAACGTCGGGGACCTGGCCGACGACGCACGGGCCGCGGCCGCGGTGCACACCGGGATCCGCTCCGCGGTCAGCTTCCCGATCACCAGCATGGACCGGATCGTCGGCACGATGGACTTCTTCACCACCGAGTTCATCGAGCTGTCCGAGTCCCGGGCGTCCGCGCTGCGCTACGTGCAGCAGCTGGTCTCGCTGCGGCTGGACATCGTGCGCGGCAGCGCGCTCTCCGCGCAGAACGCCCGCGACCTGCTGAACACCGTCGACCGGCTGCGCGCGGCCACCGACGACGCGGCCCGGGTCGCCGACGAGGCGGTCAGCCGGGCCTCGGACATGACCGGCGACGTGGCCGCCCTCGGCGACGCCTCCAACTCGATCGGCGACGTGATCAAGGTGATCACCTCGATCGCCGACCAGACCAACCTGCTCGCGCTGAACGCGACCATCGAGGCGGCCCGGGCCGGGGAGATCGGCAAGGGCTTCGCGGTGGTCGCCGGCGAGGTCAAGGAGCTGGCCCGGGAGACCGCCGAGGCGACCAAGCGGGTTTCCGAGCAGATCGCCGCGCTGCAGGCCACCGCCGAGTCGGTGGCGGCCGGGATCCGCACCACCAGCGAGACCATCGGGCAGATGGACGCGGTGCAGGCCCGGATCGGGGAGGTGCTCGAAGAGCAGGCCACCATGGCCCGCGCCTTCGAGCGCTGATCCCCGAGCCGGACTCAGTAGCGGAAGCGCTCCACCAGCGTCTGCAGCTGGTTCGCGGTCAGCGCGAGATCGTCCGCCGCCGCCCGGGTGTCGCCGACCGCGCCGGAGGTCCGCCGGGTCGCGTCGGAGACCGTGCCGATCGTCTGGGCGATGTTCCCGGCGCCGGCCGCGGCCTCGGACAGCGTCCGGTTCATCTCCTGGGTGGTCGCGGTCTGCTCCTCCACCGCGGAGGCGATGCTGAGCTGGATGCCGTTGATCCGCTCGATGATCGCGGAGATCTCGCCGATCGCGGTGACCGCGCCGTCGGTGTCCAGCTGGATCGCCTGCACCCGGCGGGAGATGTCCTCGGTCGCCTTCGCGGTCTCCTGGGCCAGGTCCTTGACCTCGCCCGCGACCACGGCGAAGCCCTTGCCGGACTCGCCGGCGCGGGCGGCCTCGATGGTGGCGTTCAGGGCGAGCAGGTTGGTCTGCTCGGCGATCGCGGTGATCGTCTTGACCACGCTGGCGATCTCGCTGGACGAGTCGCCGAGCCGGGCCACGATCGAGTTGGTCTGCGCGGCCATCTCGACGGCCTGCACGGCCACCTCGGAGGCCTCGGAGGTCGACACGGCGATGTCCCCGATCGCCGAGCCCATCTCCTGCGAGCCGGCGCTGACCACGTTCAGGTTGTTGGAGACCACGTCGGCGGCGGCGGCCACCGAGCCGGCCTGCGCCGAGGCCTCGGACGCGGCCGCGTCGACCTGGCCGGAGACCGCGGTCAGCTGGCCGGCGGCCGCGTTCAGCGTGCCCGCGTTGCCGGCCAGCTGCACCAGGTCCTCGCGCAGCCGGCTCAGGCCCTGGTCGAGGGCGGCGGCCATCCGGCCCACCTCGTCGCCGGACGACACGCCGGAGGTACGGGTCAGGTCGCCCTCGGCGAGGCCCTCGGCGACCAGCGAGACGCGCTGCACGGCGCGGCGCAGACGGCTCGCCACCCGGAAACCGATCAGCAGGCTGAGCAGCACGCCCACGACCAGCAGCCCGGTCAGGGCCCAGCCCGCCTTGACGCTGGCCTGGTGCGCGGCCGCGATGGTCTGCTCGGACTGCGCCTCCGCCCGCGCCTGCAGGGTCGCCTCGTCGGCCGCCAGCGCGGCGGCGAGCGCGTTGAACTTCGGGACGGACTGGGCGAGCTCGGCCCTGCTCTGGTTGGTGTGGGAGCTGGCGAACTCGGCGAACGCCTGCCAGTCGGTCTTCGCCTTGGCCACCGCGGCGAGGCCCGCCGGGTCGGCCGCCAGGTTCTGCCCGAGACTGCCGAGGGCGCCCTCGACGGCGGTCTTGTTTTCCGCGAGCTTCGGCATGATCGTGTCGGCCAGGGTGGGGTAGAGCTGGAGCGCGAAGATGCCCTCGGCGAAGCCCTCGACGTTCTTCGCGAAGGCGGCGCTCGCCGCACCGACCGCCACGGCCTTGCGCTGCGCCGCGGCAGCGTCGGCGTTCTGGTCGTGGAGCTTCAGGACCGCGACGCCGCCGACGACGAGCCCGCTGACCGTCGCGGTCAGCACCGCCGTACCGATCTTGACACCTAGCGAACGGTCGTCGAACGCCCTGGTGAGCCCCATGCTCCTGCCTCCTGTCACAGACTAGTGCCCAAAAGATCGGCACCGGAGGCCGTTCGCATGAGAAGTGGCGAGCGGTCAGACCTGCCGGAACTCGCCCAGCTGCCCCTGCAGGCGGGCGCCGGTCACGGTCAGGAACGGCCGGCCGAGCATCCCGAGGGCGCGCATCCGGCGGGTCATCGGGTGCTCACCGAGCCGTACGTCGAAACCGCCGCGACCCACCCGCGCGCCGGACAGATGCATCGGGAGCCGGCCGCGCAGCAGGCGGCCGGCCTGCGCGCCGTGGTCGAGATAAGACCAGGCCGGCAGCGACACCCGGGTGCGGAACGGCAGGCGCCACGAGCCGTTGCGGATCGTCGCGCGCAGCACCTCGGCGTCGCCGTCGCGCACGGCCACCTCGGTCGCCGCGTCGCCGAACGACAGGTCCGCCGACATCAGCCACTTCGGCAGCGCCCAGAAGTCCTGCCCGGCCTCCCGGGTGAACGCCCCGGTCACCGGCAGGTCGACGATGTGCAGGCCGGGCGCCCCGCGCGGCCCGCGCACCAGCAGCCCGACGCCCACCTCGTCGTACGTCTTGAGCGCCCACTGCGGGTAGTGGATGGTCATCAGCAGGGTGATCGCCCGGCCGAACAGCACGAACGGCTCGAGCGGCACCTCCGCGAGCACCTCGCGGGCACCGGCGGCGGGCGCGGTGAAGACCGCGGCGGTCAGCCGGGCATCGGTGATCGTCACCGGGAGGGTGACCGTCTCGCCCTGGATCGTCCACGTGCCCGCACTGACCCGCTCCGCCATGCCGAGACCTTAGCGTCCGCCGAGTCGCCGGACGAGACCTTGGCGTTGCTACGTCGTCAGCACAGCGGCGCCGTCGACCCGCCCGGCCGCCAGGTCGGCGAGGGCCTCGTCGGCCCGCTCCATCGGGTACGGGTCGACCTGCACCCGCATCCGGTGCCGGGCCGCGAAGCCGAGCAGCCGCCGCCCGTCCGACCGGGTGCTGGAGGTGACGCTGCGCAGCGTCCGCTCCTGGAACAGCTCTCGTTCGTAGTTCAGCGACGGGATGTCGGTGAGGTAGATGCCGGCCACCGCGAGCGTTCCGCCGCGTTCGAGGGCACGCAGCGCGACCGGCACGAGGTCACCGTTCGGCGCGAAGATGATCGCCGAGTCGAGCGGCTCGGGCACGCCGTCGTCGGCGCTGCCGGCCGAGAGCGCGCCGAGCTCGAGGGCCAGCTTCTGGGCGCGCGGCGAGCGGGTGAACACGTGCACCCGGGCTCCGGACGCGATCGCCACCTGGGCGGTGAGGTGCGCCGACCCGCCGAACCCGTAGATGCCGAGCCGCCCGCCGGTGGGCAGTGACGCCTTCTCCAGCGCGCGGTAGCCGATGATCCCGGCGCACAGCAGCGGCGCGAGCTCCTCGTTCGAGTACCCGACCGGCAGCCGGTACGCGAAGTCCGCCCGTACGGTGGTGAACTCGGCGTAGCCGCCGTCCGCGTCCCAGCCGGTGTACCCCGAATGGGGGCACAGGTTTTCCCGCGCCGAACGGCAGAACAGGCAGATCCCGCAGGTCGAGCGCAGCCAGGCCACGCCCACCCGGTCGCCGGCGCGGAAGTCGTGCACCCCCTCGCCGAGCCCGGCCACGTGCCCGACCACCTCGTGCCCCGGCACCACCCCGGGCCGGTGCGGCGGCAGCTCACCGGTCGCGACGTGCAGGTCCGTCCGGCACACCCCGCACGCCTCGACCGCCACCAGCAGCTCCCCCGGACCCGGCCGCGGCGTCGCCATCTCGGTCCGGGTCAGCGCCCGTGCGATGTCGGCGCCCGGCGCCCGCACCTGCCATCCCAGCATCGGCCCCACCTCCCCCGTCCATCTTGGCCTGAATCTTGGTCAGGTCATCGGGTGGCCGTGCGCGCATTGTTGGGACAGCATCGAGGTTGACGGTCGGATCTACGACGAGGTGGACATGACTACGGTCGGGGTGCTGCTCGAGACGGCGGGGCGGGAGCGGCGGGTCGCGCTCACCCCGGACGGGGCCGCGCGGCTGCGCAAACAGGACGTCGACGTGCTGGTGGAGCCGGGCGCGGGGCACCGGGCCTGGTTCGAGGACGTGGACTATTCCGCCGCCGGCGGCGAGGTGGTCCCGCGCTCCCGGGTGTACGCCGAGAGCGACGTCCTGCTCTGCCTGCATCCGCCGGAGGACGCCGGGTCGTGCCGCCCCGGCCAGCTGCTGGTCGGCCTGCTCGGCCCGCTCGGCGACCCCGGTCTGGCCCAGCGGCTGGCCACCGCCGGGGTGACCGCGGTGAGTCTCGATCTGCTGCCGCGCACGCTGAGCCGGGCGCAGTCGATGGACGCGCTGACCTCGCAGGCGAACGTGGCCGGCTACAAGGCGGCGCTGCTGGCCGCCGAGGCGTACCCCGGCTTCTTCCCGATGCTGATGACCGCGGCCGGCACCACCCGCCCGGCC